>NZ_JAGIBG010000017.1:99352-136511 GCF_017744435.1 Pseudomonas sp. | reverse complement strand
TTGACGACCATAGAGCATTGGAACCACCTGATCCCATCCCGAACTCAGCAGTGAAACGATGCATCGCCGATGGTAGTGTGGGGTTTCCCCATGTGAGAGTAGGTCATCGTCAAGATTCAAACAAAAAGCCCCTGTCTGCATTGCAGACAGGGGCTTTTTCTTTTCCGGGCCATAACACCCTGGTGTTGAGCGCTAGCGGGCGAGTTGTTTGTCCAGGTAGTTTCTGATTACCCGCGATCCATTGTTCAGATGCTGCTCCAGCACCCTTACCGCCTCGTCGACCCGTTTTTCAGCGGCAGCATCGACCAAGGCGTTATGGTCGTCCTGGGTGAGCTTGCCCAGCCCCATGGACGACAAGTGGAAGCGCAGGAAGCGTTCTTCCTCATTCAACTCGTTCTCGATCAGGCGCAACAGTTTCTGGTTGGATGCCTTGCCATAGAGCGACATGTGGAACAGCCGATTGAGACGGCCGATTTCCGCATGGCTGGTTTCGTTCTCCAGTTGCTCGATGTAACTGCGGGCGCTGGCGATGTCATCGGCTTCGAGCAGCGGGATCGACTGGCGCAGCGCTTCGCTCTCGAGGAGCACGCGCAATGCATAGGTGTCGACGGCGTCTTCGCCAATCAACGGTGCGACTACCGCGCCTTTGTGCATTTCCACTTTCAGCAGCGATTGCGCCTCCAGTTGGCGCAGCGCCTCGCGCACCGGCATACGGCTGACGCCGTACAAGTCGGCGATTTCCTGTTGGCGCACGGCGGTGCCAGGTGGCAGGCGGCCATCGAGAATGGCGCTGCGCAGACGTTCTTCAATGACGCCACGGGCCAGGTGTGCCGGCAGCTGTTCGCTGGCCAGCACGTTACTGAGTTTGATTTTCTCGGCCAAGCGAAGTGTGCCTCGACGACAAAAAAGTTGGATCCAATGACACTAGTGACAGGCAAGGGGACTTGTCAAACCTGCGCCCGCGACAGAGCGAGCAGACCAGGCTCGCAATAATGGTGGATGAGTTTTCCCGGCAAAGGAAGCGACACACACTAAGCGCTAACAATAAAGTTATAGCCAGCCGACCATCGGCTACAGGCTTGCGCACTGCCATTGTCTTTTAAGTGGGCAGGCCGCACCATCGCTGCTCTGGACTGATCTGAACAGGGCTTCGCAGTGGCGATAACCTGGTTGCTCAAAACCACCGTGCGCCGTGCCTGCCTTGCGCTGATGCTTGGCGGCCTGTTGTTGGGCAGCCTGCATGCGGATTGGGATTTCGCTGAGATCAGCCGCAAGTCCCAGGCCCTGTATGGTCCGCTGGGGGCGGGCAAGGCCCGCATCGATGCCTGGCAGAACCTGATGGCGACGCACGGCCAAGGCACCGAGCTGCAGCGCCTGGAGGTGGTCAACCTGTTCTTCAACCAGCAACTGCGTTATGTCGAAGACATCGACCTCTGGCACGAAGTCGACTACTGGGCCACGCCGATCCAGGCCCTGATCAAGGGCGCCGGCGACTGCGAAGACTACGCTATCGCCAAGTACTTCAGCCTGCGCCGCATGGGTATTCCCGCCGAGAAACTGCGCATTACCTATGTCAAAGCCCTGCGCCAGAACCGTGCGCACATGGTCCTGACCTATTATTCATCCCCACAGGCTCAGCCGTTGGTGCTCGACAGCCTGATGGACGCGATCAAACCGGCCAGCCAACGCACCGACCTGCTGCCGGTCTATGCCTTCAATGGCGAAGGCTTGTGGCTGACCGGCGCCGCAGGCAACAAGAAGGTCGGCGACACCAAGCGCCTGTCACGCTGGCAGGACGTGTTGAAGAAAATGCAGGCCGAAGGGTTCCCGGCCGAACCGGTCTACTGAAGGAGCGCAGATGTCACTGTTCAAACAGCTGCTGTTGGCCATTTGTCTGTTCCTGGTAGTGGCCTTCACTGGCAGCTTCATGGTCAGCCTGGAGAGTTCGCGTAGTCAGTACGTCAACCAGCTGCGCTCGCATGCCCAGGATGCTGCCACCGCGTTGGCGTTATCACTGACACCCAATATCGATGACCCGGCCATGGTAGAGCTGATGGTCAGCTCGATCTTCGACAGTGGCTACTATGCCAGCATCAAAGTCATCGACCTGGGTTCCAACGCCGTACTGGTGGAGCGCCACGCCGAGCCGGACCCAGGTGGCGTGCCTGCCTGGTTCATTCACTTGATCGGCCTGGAAGCGGCTGGCGGCGATGCCATCGTCAGTCGCGGCTGGCAGCAGGCCGCGCGAGTCGAAGTGATCAGCCATCCCATGTTTGCCATCGGCAAGCTCTGGCAGAGTGCCCTGGGCAGCCTCGGCTGGCTGTTGCTGTGCGGCGCCGCGAGCGCGGCGCTGGGCGCCTTGCTGCTGCGCCGCCAGCTGCGCCCGCTGGACGCGATGGTTGAACAGTCCCATGCCATTGCCCGGCGTGAGTTTCACAGCTTGCCGGAGCCGCGCACGCCAGAACTACGCCGGGTAGTGCAGGCAATGAACCAGATGGTCGATAAGCTCAAGGCGCTGTTCAGCGAGCAGGCTGAGCGCAGTGAGCGGCTGCGTGCCGAATCTTATCAAGACAGCCTGACCGGGCTGTCGAACCGGCGCTACTTCGAGATGCAGCTCAACGCCCGCGTCAGCAACATGGAGGAGGCCCGTGCCGGCTACCTGCTGTTGCTGCGTGTGCAGGGGCTGGTAGGGCTCAATGCGCGCCTCGGCGGCCAACGTACTGACCAGCTGCTGCAAGCGGTGGGAGAGCAGCTGAGGAGCACCTGCGCCACCTTTCCGGAGACCAACGACCTGATTTCCCGCAGCCGAGGCGGCGAGTTCGCCATCCTGGCGCCAGGTATGGTCCACGAAGACGCTGTGCGGCTTGCCCAGGCCCTTGAGGCGGCGCTACAGAGCCTTCACCAAACCGGTGCCAGCGATATCTCTCCGGTCGCCTGCATTGGCCTGGCACCGTTCAGCCCGGGTAATGCGCCGCAGGCGCTGCTCAAGCTGGCTGATGAGGCTTTGGCACGTGCCGAGAATCAACCGACGCCAGGTTGGGTATGCCTGGAGCAGGGCGCTGCAGCTGTTGCTGGCGATAGCCAGCACGAGTGGCATACGCGCCTTGACGAGGCCTTCGTCAAAGGCCGCTTCGAACTGTTCTTCCAGCCGGTGGTGCAGACCCAGGCCCCTCAGCGGGTACTCCACTACAAGGTGATCTCGCGGCTGCTCGACGAGCAGGGCGAGGCCTTGCCCGCCGGCCGCTTCCTGCCCTGGCTGGAGCGCTTTGGCTGGATGGCGCGGCTGGACCTGCTGGTACTGGAACAAGCGCTGGCGCACCCGCGCAGGCACGACCAGGTGCTGGCCCTGAACCTGTCTGCCGCAACCCTGGCCGACCCCAAGGCCCTGCAACGGGTCTTTGAGTTGCTAAGCCAGCACACGGCGCCGGGCGCACGGTTGATCTTCGAGATCGGCGAGGAGCAGTTGCCGGAGCAGGCCGCGCTGGAACAGTTGACCCGGCGCTTGCGCGTGCTCGGTTTCGGCCTGGCCCTGCAGCGCTTTGGTGGCCGCTTCAGCATGATGGGCAACCTGGCGCATCTGGGCCTGGCGTATCTGAAGATCGATGGCAGCTACATCCGCAACATCGACCAGGAGCAACACAAGCGGCTGTTCATCGAGGCCATCCAGCGTGCCGCGCACAGCATCGACCTGCCATTGATCGCCGAACGGGTCGAGACCGAAGGCGAGCGGCAGGTGCTGCAGGAAATGGGCATCGAAGGCATCCAGGGCCAGCTGTCCGGGGAGCCCGCGCCCTGGCGCTGATCTCAGATCAGCCCGCCTTCCTGCTCTTCTTCGATCAGGTTGTTCAGGCTGCCCAACGCTTTGCGCGCCGTCGAGCGGTTGAGCAGCTTGGCCTGAGCCCCGGCTGGCAGGTCGGTGATGCTGATCACGCCCTTGGTGGTCAGCACCTCGATCAGGTCTTCGAGCACGCGGATCATGTCCAGGTCGCTCTGCTTGAGTTGCTTGAGGCTGTTCTCGACGACATCGTCGGCGAACCATTCCTGGATTTCCGCATGGTCGGCGGGCAGGATTTCCGTGTACTCGGCGTAGGGCGCGGCTTCCACCCGCGCCAACTGCCCCTCGCCGTCGCGTTGCACATAGAACATGGCATCCATCCTCGTCACGTTGAATCCTCAGGGTAGGTTCTGGCGCAGCATAGGCAACTTTGCCCCGCTGCGCCGGCCGGCCAGCTGACGTTGTTGTCGATCGTGATGATCGGGTCGCGTCAGATCGCCACTGGCAAACGTGTGCGGCAATTCACAAACATCATCTTGACACTATTTTCACCTAGTGCTGTAGAATTGACGGCTTAAACTAAAGCCCCATCTGCAGGCGCCGTATTTTTGACACTTTTGCTCGTCAAAAAAGCCGCTGAAGCTTACGTGCGGCCTACGTCTTTGAATCAGCTCCGATTTCGAATTCAGAGTCATCGTTTTGACGAAAAGTATTCCATTGTTGGCTATTCCCGGACTAGGTGCCGAGCATAGTCAGTTCCATGAGCAAGGCTTGTATTGGTTGGCCTGTGACACCACAGAAAACGCCGCTACGCTCTGCCGCCAAGTGATCGAAGCCATGCCTGAACAAGGCCGGGCGGCGTTGCTGGGTAGTGCGCGTGTGATACATGAGGCCCTCGAAGGCCTGGACCCCGCTTGTGGTCCTGCCGAACTGACGCTGTTCGAGGCCGACACGCGGGCCATCCTGCACCTGACAAACGACCTGCCGCGTATCGACTTGCCTGGCCGAATGCTGCTGGCCATCGTGCCATCGGCTGCCTGGGAAGACGGCAAGGCCGAGCACTGGTGCCTGGCGCTGCGCCAGGCGGCGATTGCGGCCGGTGCGTTGATTCTGGTGATCAGTGAAGGGCAGAGCGCCTCGCTGGTCGAGCGCCTGCGCGCATTCAACCAGTCGCTCGACGGGCTAGCCCAGCTGTATCGCGGCCAGGGCGGCACGCGTTACCTGCAGCACTTCTGGAGCAACAGGCTGGGTGTTGCTGGCACCCAAGACCTGGAGCTTGCACGCCAAGCCGGTGGTTTTGCCGTTGCCAATCGGCCTCTGCCGTTGACCGATGCCGGTGGCGACGAGCTGCTCTGCCTGGCCCAGAGCCAGGTCCTCGAAGGTGCGCCAGCATTGTCGGAGCATTGGCAGGTGTTCGACAGCATCAGCGAGGTTGGCGCCAAGGCCAGTCGCGCCGTGTCGGCAACCGTGATCTTTGCCATGGATGGTGGCCAGCGCCTCGATATCCTCGCCCGTCAGTTGCACACCTTGCGGCAACTGCGTGGCAATGCCCTGAAGCTGGTGGTGCGGGAAATGGCGCCGACCTTGCGCTACCAGGACGAGCAGCTGTTACTGGCCTGTGGTGCCAGCCAGATCGTGCCGTTCGGCGCCAGCCTTTCGCGCTTCCTGACCATGGTCGACAGCATCCAGGGTTACGTCTGGCGCCGCCACCTGCCGGCCGATTTCGATGCCTTGCTCGCTCGCCTGCGGCCACTGCCGGTCTGCGGCCTGGTGGCACCGCGGGTGTTTGCCGAAGCGGTGCAGCAGATGTGGCACGGCCATCGCAATGGTGAAATCGTCCACCAGTTGCTGGTGCTGCGCCCGGCTCCAGGCCTGAGCCCGCTGCAGGCCTGCTCGCGTACGGTGTTCCGCCGCGATGGCGACATTGCCTGCGTGGTCGGTGAGGTGTTGTTCCTGTTCCTGTTCGCCTGCCGTTCGGAGGGTGTCGAACAGGCGTTGGACCATATCTTCCAGTTGTCCTGGAAGGAGCTGTTCATCAGCCAGGATCTTCTGGTCAGCCTCGACAGCCTGTCGGCTCCGGCGTTTCTCGATGAAACCATACCGCAGCCGCCGCTGGCCGAGTCGATGGCACTGCCAGCGGCGCACAAGCGGCCCACCCTGGTGCCTCGGCAGATCGCCCTGGGCCATGGAGGGGCAGCATGAACTTCGTGCAATTGCTTCAGGTAGTCGGCATCAGTGCGCTGGTTACCTTGATCCTGGTCCTGTTCGTGGTGAGCGTGCGTGCCACCGTGCAGGGCTGGCTGAACCGCCTTTTGCGACCCCGTTACCTGAAGCCGGTGGGTGTACGCCGCCGTGTTGTGCGTCAGGACTCTGAAAAATGACCAGTTCGACATTCTCCGCCCAGGTGCCGGCCCGCTGGCGCGGTCTGGGTGCCTGGAACCTCTATTTCCTGGCCAAGTTCCTGTTGGTCGCGGTGGGCATGCTGGACTTCCAGGCCCTGCCCAACCTGCTGTTCGCGGCATTTCTGCTGATCCCGTTGCCGGGGCGCTGGCTGCGCGTCGGGCGCCAGGTCGTGGCCGTACCTGCGGGCATCGCGCTGTTCTATCACGACACCTGGTTGCCACCGTTCCGGCGTTTGCTGGAGCAGCCGGGGGTGCTCGACTTCTCGTGGGATTACCTGCTGGAACTGCTGGCCAGGTTCATCAACTGGAACCTTGTGGGCGCTCTGGTACTGCTGCTGGTGGGCTACCTGTTCCTGCGTCACTGGTTGCGCCTGAGCACATTGAGCCTGGCCGGCCTGGCGTGGCTGGCGGTCGGCGGGCTGCCGGCGTTGAGCATCGGTGGCGGCCAGCCAGCCGTTGCCGGTGCAGCCACGTCGGTTACCACGGGCGCTGCTGCACCGGCTGCGGCCATTGCCGACACGGCGACCCTGAATGCCTGGCTGGAGCGCTTCTTCGCCAGTGAGCGGCAACGAGTAACCACGTTCCCCGCCGTGAAGCCTGACGAGCAGACGTTCGACCTGCTGGTGATCAACGTGTGTTCCCTGGCTTGGGACGACCTCTCGGCCGTTGGCATGCACGACAACGCCTTGTTCTCGCGCCTGGACGTGGTCTTCGATCAGTTCAACTCGGCCACCTCCTACAGCGGGCCGGCGGCGATTCGCATGCTCCGCGCCAGCTGCGGCCAGTCGTCCCACGCGGGCCTGTACCAGCAGGCACCCGAACAGTGCCTGCTGTTCCAGAACCTGGCCAAGCTCGGGTTCCAGAGCCAGACACTGCTCAACCACAGTGGACGCTTCGACAACTTCATCGGCGACATCACCACCCAGCACATGCCTCAGCCGGGCTTCAGCGTCAGCGACTTCCCGCGGGCGCTGGTCAGCTTCGACGGCTCGCCGATCGCCGGCGACCTGGACGTGCTGCACGGCTGGTGGGGCAAGCGCAAGAGCTCCGGCGCCGACCATGTCTCGCTGTTCTACAACACCATCAGCCTGCATGACGGCAACCGTATGGTGACCGCCGACGGTGGCACGCGGCCGGCCGATTACGCCACGCGGGCCAATCGCCTGTTCGGCGACCTCGGCAAGTTCCTCGACGAGCTCGAAGCCAGCGGCCGTCGCGTGGTGGTCGCCATCGTGCCCGAGCACGGCGCGGCCTTGCACGGTGACCGCATGCAGCTGTCCGGCATGCGTGAGATCCCGACCCCGTCGATCACCCATGTGCCGGTCGGCCTCAAGTTCATTGGCATGGGCCAGCCAGCGCGTGGCGAACCGTTGCGGGTCACCGCGCCGACCAGCTTCCTGGCGCTGTCCGAGCTGGTTTCCCGCGTGTATGCCGGCCTCGGGGCAGGGCAGACCCTCGATCTGCCGAGCCTGCTGACCGACCTGCCGACCACCGAGCGTGTGTCGGAAACCTCCGGCGCCCAGGTGCTGGACTACCAGGGCCAAACCTATATGCGCCTGCAAGGCCAGCCGGATTGGCAGCCTGTTCCCAAGGAGAGCCCATGAAGGCTGGCAAAGCTGACCCATCCGACCGCAGTGACGATATCGCCCAGTTGCGTAAGTACCTGGCCATGCCTGCCTTGAGCTATCAGGACATTTCCATGATGGTCGGTGTGCAGCAGGCATTGCAGCGTTGGCCGCTGCTGGGCGAAAGCTGCATGGCCCGCCTGGAAGAAGCTGCCTTGGCGCGGGCCGAGCAGTCGGAGGCCGTGCAGCCATGATCAGCCTGGCCTTGCATGGACTGCGTGGTGGCTTGGGCCGTACCGCGCTGCTGGCGGCGCTGGGTTATGCCCTGCGTGAGCTGGGCGAGCGCGTGCTGCTGGTCGACATGAGCCCGGACAACCTGCTGGGCCTGCACTTCAACTTGCCGTACGAGCAGCGCGATGGCTGGGCGTGTGCCGAGTTGCAGGGGCGGCCCTACGACGAGCCCCTGTATGAGGTACTCGACGGCCTGTGCGTGATGCCCTTTGGTGAAGTGGACCCGCACCGGCTCAAAGAGCTGAACGGTTATCAGCAGCCCGAGGTCTGGCGTAGCCGGCAAACAGCCCTGGCCGGGCATTTCGACTGGCTGCTGTTCGACCTGCCTCACCCTGTAGCGGCCAAGGCAACGTCTGCTTTTGTCACCGACATGCGGATCCTGGTGGCCGAGGCCGAGATGACCAGCCACATCCTGCTGGGCCGTCAGCAGGTCGAGCGTTACGACCTGCTGCTGGTCAACCGTTTCGACCCGGCCAGCAGCCTGCAGAGCGATGTGCTGATGGTCTGGCGTGACCTGTTCCGCAAGCGCCTGCCGATGCAACTGGTGCACCGTGACGAAGCGTTCGTCGAGGCTTTCGCCTGCAAGGCGCCGGTCGGCCACTACGCCCCGCAGTGCCTGGCATCCCGCGATGTGCAAAGCCTGGCAGTACGGTGCATGGCGAGGCGTGAAGCGTGAACGTGACCCCACGCTCGGCCTACGCCCACTTCACCGCGCGCGGCGCACAGCAGGCGGTTGCCCTGCTGTTCACCCTGGGTGTGTGGCTGGCCTACCTGTTCCTGCGCCTCGAGTCGCCTGCCTGGCAGGCATTGCTGGCCGAGCGTCAGCGCCTGTTCCCGCAGTTCGTTGGCAAGCGGCCATCGCTGGGCGACCCACTGCGGCTGCTGATCCAGTGCGTCTGGCTGCTGCTGCGGCGAGTGCCTCAGCCGCGCAAGCCTGGGCGGCCGTTGCGGGTCTTGTCGTTCGCGGCCGGCTACTTGCACGGCGCCTTGAGGGTGCTGCGCAACTGCCGGGCCCGGGTAGCCGAAACCATGGGCCAGGTGCCGGCACGTTTTCGCGACAGCGACCTGCAGCAAGGTGCCGCCCGGCGCCTGCGCCAGCTGAGTGTGTTCGGCCGGCGCCTGTTCTATACCGTGCTCACCGCGTTCGCCGTGCTGCTGGCCGTGCTCTGCGTGACCGAGCCGTTCGGCTACCTGGCGCAGCTGGTGTTCATCTTCCTGCTGTGGGGCATCGCCATGTTGGTGCGCTACATGCCAGGCCGCTTCCCGACCCTGATGCTGATCGTGCTGTCGACGATCATTTCCTGCCGCTACCTGTGGTGGCGCTACACCTCGACCCTGAACTGGAACGACACGCTCGACCTGATCTGCGGCGTGATTCTGCTCGCGGCGGAAACCTACTCCTGGTTCGTGCTGATCCTCGGCTACATCCAGACCTGCTGGCCGCTGCAGCGCAAACCGGCGAACCTCCCGGAAGACCCGGCGCGCTGGCCCAAGGTCGACCTGATGATCCCCACCTACAACGAGGATCTTTCGGTGGTGCGTACCACCGTGCTCGCTGCCCTGGGCCTGGACTGGCCACGCGAGTGCCTGCGCATCTACATCCTCGACGATGGCAAGCGTGAGGAGTTTCGCGCCTTCGCCGACGAGGTCGGTGTGGGCTACATCGTGCGGCCGAACAACCATCACGCCAAGGCGGGTAACCTCAACCATGCGTTGGGGATCACAGATGGCGAGCTGATCGCCATCTTCGACTGCGACCACGTGCCGGTCCGTTCCTTCCTGCAGATGACCGTCGGCTGGTTCCTCAAGGACCCGAAGCTGGCGCTGGTGCAGACGCCTCACCACTTCTTCTCGCCCGACCCGTTCGAGCGCAACCTGGGTTCGTTCCGCCGCCGCCCCAACGAGGGCGAGCTGTTCTACGGGCTGATCCAGGACGGCAACGACATGTGGAACGCCGCCTTCTTCTGCGGCTCCTGTGCCGTGCTGCGGCGCACCGCGCTGGAAGACATCGGAGGCTTTGCCGTCGAAACGGTCACCGAAGATGCCCATACCGCGTTGCGCCTGCACCGCAAGGGCTGGACCTCGGCCTACCTGGGCATTCCCCAGGCCGCAGGCCTGGCTACCGAGAGCCTGTCGGCGCACATTGGCCAGCGCATTCGTTGGGCGCGTGGCATGGTGCAGATCTTCCGTACCGACAACCCCCTGTTCGGCCGCGGCCTGAGCCTGTTCCAGCGGGTCTGCTACGCCAACGCCATGCTGCACTTCCTGGCCGGCCTGCCGCGGTTGGTGTTCCTCACCGCGCCACTGGCATTCCTGCTGCTGCACGCCTACATCATCTACGCACCTGCCGTGATGATCCTGCTGTACGTGCTGCCGCACATGATTCACGCCAGCCTCACCAACTCGCGCATGCAGGGCAAGTACCGGCAGACCTTCTGGGGCGAGGTGTACGAGACCGTGCTGGCCTGGTACATCGCCCGCCCGACCACGGTCGCGCTGTTCGCGCCGAAAAAGGGCAAGTTCAACGTCACGGCCAAGGGCGGCCTGATGGAAGAGGGGCAGTTCGACTGGCGCATCGCCCAGCCTTACCTGTTCCTCGCGGGCCTCAACGTGGCCGGCCTGGGCTTTGCCGTCTGGCGCCTGTTCACCGGCCCGGCCGCGGAAATCGGCACGGTCATCGTCAGTTCGTTGTGGGTGACCTACAACCTGCTGATCCTCGGCGCCGCCTGCGCAGTGGCCGCTGAAGTGCGCCAGGTGCGCCGTGCACACCGCGTGCAGATGCACCTGCCGGCCGCATTGCTGCTGGACAGTGGCCACGGTTTCCCGTGCACCTTGGTCGACTATTCCGATGGCGGCATCGGCCTGCAATTGGGTGACGGTGTGAAGCCTGCCTCAGGGGAACGCGTGCGCCTGCTGCTGAGCCGCGGGCAGCGTGAGTTTGCCTTCAATGCACGGGTCACCCGCATTGTCGGCCGGCATGTGGGCCTGACGTTCGAGGGCCTCAACCAGCAGCAGCGCATCGACCTGGTGCATTGCACCTTCGCCCGTGCCGATGCCTGGCTGGGCTGGCAGGACAAGCACGAAGTCGACCGCCCGCTGCGCAGCCTGATGGATGTGCTCAAGCTGGGCGGCGTGGGTTACCTGCGCATGATCGAACACACCCCCATCTGGCTGCGCGGGTGGCTGCTGCCCCTGTACGCGTTGCTGCGCTGGCTGGCCAGCTACCTGCCGCATACACCCCGACCTCTTCCTTCCACGAACCTTGCTGACCGAGACGCATGATGACTCGTTATCCCGCACGCACCTGGGGCCTGGCGATGGCGCTGCTTGCCTCGCTGTTCCAGAACGCTGCTGTCGCCGCTGTAGCCCCCCTTGCCATGCCGGCCGAGCCATCGGTGCCCAACTGGCCCGTCACCCAGACCTTCGAGCAGCTTGGCCGATCGGCCGACAGCCTGATGCTGGGCGTTCGCAACAGCGAAAACATCGAGTTCGGCCTGCGCCGGGATCGCCTGGCCACCGACGCGGTGCTGCAACTGGACTACACCCCGTCGCCAGCGCTGCTGCCGAACCTGTCGCATCTGCGCGTGTACCTCAACGACGAGCTGATGGGGGTGGTGCCGATCGAGAAGGACCAGCTCGGCCAGCGCGTGCGTCGTCAGCTGCAGCTGGACCCGAAACTGCTCAGCGACTTCAACCGGGTGCGCCTGGAGTTCGTCGGGCATTACACCGATATCTGTGAAGACCCGGCGCACAGCGGCCTGTGGCTGAACGTCAACCGCAAGAGCCAGGTGCAACTGCGCGAGCAGGCGCTGGCGCTGGAAAATGACCTGGCCTACTTCCCGCTGCCGTTCTTCGATGCACGCGATACCAACAAGGTCGAGTTGCCGGTGGTGTTTGCCGACACCCCGACCCTGGGCGAGCAGCGTGCCGCTGCCATCCTGGCGTCGTACTTCGGCAGCAAGGCCGGCTGGCGCAAGGCGACTTTCCCGGTGTCGTTCAACAGCCTGCCGGCCAGCGGCGACAAACCGCAGCCAGCCATTGTCTTCGCCACCAACGACCGGCGCCCGGCGTTCCTCGCCGACCTGGAAAAATTCCCGGCGGTCGACGGCCCGGTGGTGCAGCTGATCGATCACCCGAGCGACCGCTGGAGCAAGCTGCTGCTGGTCCTGGGCCGCAATGACGAAGACCTGGTCAAGGCCGCCTCGGCGCTGGCCGTCGGCAGCGACCTGTTCCGCGGCTCGCGGGTCAAGGTCGAGCAGCTGACCGCGCTGCAGCCACGCAAGCCTTACGACGCGCCGAACTGGACGCGTACCGACCGCCCGGTGCGGTTCTCCGAGCTGCTCGACTACCCGGAGCAATTGCAGGTCAGCGGCTTACAGCCACGGCCGATCACCCTCGACGTGAACCTGCCGCCAGACCTGTTCGTCTGGCGCAACCAGGGCATTCCGCTGCAGACCCTGTACCGCTACACGCCGCCAGCGGTCACCGATGAGTCGCGCCTGAGCATCAGCGTCAACGACCAGTACATCACCAGCATGCCGCTGGTGGGCAATGACCGCCGCAGCAGCACCCTGGAAGAAATGCGCCTGAACGTGCTGTCTACCGACAGCACCGCCCTGACCGAGCAATCGCTGGTCCCGGCCCTGAAGATCGGCGCGCGCAACCGCCTGCGGTTCGATTTCAGCTTTGCCAGCACCGTGGGCAGCGCCCAGCGCGACCACTGCCAGACATCACTGCCGGTAGACGTGCGTGCGGCGATCGACGAAAACTCGACCATCGACCTGTCCGGCTACTACCACTACATGGCCATGCCTGACCTGCGAGCTTTCGTCCGCAGCGGCTTCCCTTACAGCCGCATGGCCGACCTCTCCGAGACCCTGGTCGTGGTACCGGCCAAGCCCACGGCAATGCAGGTCGGCGTCTTGCTTGACGTGATCAGCAGCATCGGCGGGCAGGTGGGCTACCCGGCCCTGAATGTGCGCTTGAGCGACAACTGGAAGCAGGCTGCCGACGCCGATGCCGACCTGCTGCTGATTGGCAGCCTGCCCGAAGACCTGCACGATCAGCCGAACCTGGGCTTGTTGCTGAACGCACAGCGCGACTGGATGGTGCAGGGGCGGGCGGTGGAGCAACCTGGCAGCCGCCGCTTCGACACGGCGCCCGTGGTGTCCAACAACCGCATCGAAGTCAGTGCGCAGGCGCCGATTGCCGCGATCACCGGGCTGAAGTCGCCGTTCCACGAGCAGCGCAGCGTCGTTGCCTTGCTGGGTAGCTCCGATGACGCGTACGCCTTGCTGCGTGAAGTGCTGGCCGACTCCGGCAAGCTCGACGCCGTGGCAGGCTCCGTCGCCCTGGTACGCACCAGCGGTGTCAGCAGCCAGTTCGTGGGCGAGCACTATTACGTTGGCCAGCTGCCATGGTGGCTGCTGATGTGGTTCCACCTTTCCGATTACCCGACCCTGATCGCGGTAATCGCCGTCATCAGCGTGCTGCTGTTCGCCTTCCTGCTGTGGCGTGCGCTGCGTTGGGCCGGGCGCCGTCGCCTGAGCGGGGCCGATTGACCATGCGTCAGCTGTTGGCCGCGCTGCTGGTGCTGTGCATGCCCGTTGTCGCCAGCGCGTCGACGGCTTGCCCGTGGCCGGCCTGGGAGCGTTTCAAGACCGACCTGATGAGTGCGGATGGCCGGGTGCTCGACCGCAGTGACGAGCGCCTGGTCACCACCTCCGAAGGGCAGAGCTATGGGCTGTTCTTTGCCCTGGTCGGCAACGACCGCCAGGCGTTCGACAACCTGCTGCGCTGGACCGGCAACAACCTCGCCGAAGGCGACCTTGCCCGGCACTTGCCGGCCTGGCTCTGGGGCCGCGGCAAGCAACAGCAATGGCAGGTGCTGGACAGCAACAATGCCAGCGATGCCGACCTGTGGATCGCCTACAGCCTGCTCGAAGCGGGGCGGCTGTGGAATGAGCCGGCGTATGCCCGGCTGGGCACGCAGATGCTCTGGCGCATTGCCGCGCAGACCGTGCGCAAGTTGCCGGGCCTGGGTGTGATGCTGCTGCCGGCGGACTACGGCTTCGACGACAACCATGGCTGGCGCCTGAACCCCAGCTACCTGCCGCCGCAACTGTTCGACCGCTTTGCCCTGGTGGACCCGCTATGGGGCGAGATGGCCGGCAACGTCCGCCGCCTCTGGTTGCAGTCATCGCCCAAGGGCTTTGCCCCGGACTGGCTGCTGTGGACACCTGCGGCAGGCATCGAGCCCGACCCTGAGCACGGCAGTGCCGGGGACTATGACGCCATCCGCGTGTACCTGTGGCTGGGCATGCTGGCCAACGGTGCAGCGCAGCGCGACGAGCTGCTGCGTCACTTTGCACCGATGGTCGCTGCCACGGCCCAGGGCGGCCTGCCGCCGGAGAGCGTCGATGCCCGCACTGCCAAACAGAACGGCCATGGCCCAGTGGGCTTTTCTGCAGCGCTGTTGCCGCTGCTGGCCAGCGCCGCAGATGGCCACGCTGCACTTGAAGCGCAGCGCAAAAGGTTGCGCGAGCAGCCTGCCGAGCCACAGGCGTATTACAACCAGGTCCTTGCCCTGTTCGGTCAAGGCTGGGACCAAGCCCGTTATCGCTTCGACAACCAAGGTCGCCTGCTGCCCGCCTGGAGTGTTCCATGTTCCGAATGATCGGCGTGCTGACGCTGACCGCTTTGTCCTGTGCCGTGGCCGCGCAACCGAAAGACCGCGATGAACAGCGCCAATGGCTGCTGGAGCAGGTGCGTATTGGCGAGGCGTTGCACCGCGACGACCTGATTCACGACGCACTGGCCAGGTTGCGCCTGTTGGAACCGCGCAACCCTGATGCCTTGCTGGCTGCCTTGAGCCTGGCGCTGCGCGAGCAGAAACCTGCAGAAGCTGAACAACTGCGTGCAAGCATCAGCGAACTGGCGCCCGGCAGCCTTCAGGATCGGCAAGCCCGACGGCTGATGGCGCTGCAGCAGCCGGAGCAGGCGCAGCGCCTGCAGCAGGCGCGCTTGATGGCGGTGACCGGGCGCTACGACGAGGCCTTGGTCGCCTATGACCAGTTGTTTGGCGGCGAACCGCCCAGCCTGGACCTGGCCCTGGACTACTGGCGTGTGCGCGGCAACCTGGCCGGCCAGCGGCCGGAAGCGATCCGCCAGTTGCAGCAGCTGGATCGCCAGTACCCGGGCAATGTCGGCCTGCGCCAGACCTTGGCTGCCTGGCTGTTCAGCGAGGACCGCGACAGTGAAGCCCTGGCCATCCTCGACCAGTTGTCGCGCGACCCGACGGCACGCGATGCCGCCGCGCAGCGCGAGTTCGACTACCTGTCCGAGCAACCGGTGAGTGCCAGCAGCGTCGCTGCCTGGCAGGCATTCGTCCAGCGTTATCCGGCGTCGCCGCTGTTGCCGCTGGCCAGTGACAACCTCAAGCAGCAACGCACCCTGGTGGCCGACCCGGCCTGGCAGGCCGGGCAGCGTGGCAAGGCCTTGCTCGACCAGGACCGCAACGTCCAGGCCGAAGCGCAGCTGCGCCTGGCCCTGCGTCGCTATGCCGATGATGCCAGCCTGCACGGCGCGCTCGGCGTTGCGCTGATGCGTCAGCGCCGTTATGGGGAAGCCAACGCGGCATTCCACCAGGCCGTTACCATCGAGCAGAACACCCGCCTGATGAGTAAATGGAAAGACCTTGAAGCCTCCAGCCAGTACTGGGGGATGCTGCAGCGGGCCGACAGCGCGCTGGAAAAACAAGACCTGCGCACTGCCCGTTCGCTCTACCAGCAGGCGCGCCAGCAGCGCCCTGACGACGAGTTCGCCATGCTGGGGCTGGCCGATGTGGCGTTCGCCGAAGGCGACCTGGCCAGTGCCGAGCGGCAATACCTGCAGGTGCAGCGCAAGGTACCGGGCAATGAAAGCGCGGTGCGCGGCCTGATGCGGATCTATCAGGCGCAGTCGACAGACAAGGCCGAAGCGTATCTGAGCAGCCTGCCTGCGGCCCAACAGGCCCAGTTCGCCAGCCTGCGCCGCAGTCTGGCGCTTGGCCGCCTGCGCGAGCAGGCTGATGCCGCCGTGCAACGGCAGGATTGGGCGACCGCCAGCCGGTTGCTGGGGCAGGCTGCCGAGTTGTCACCCGATGAGCCCTGGCTGGCCTACCAGCTGGCCAACAGCCTGCGCCAACAGGGCCGTAACGCTGAGGCCGACGCCGCATTCACCCGCGTATTGCAGCGCCAACCCGCCGACCCTGCCACGCGTTACGCCCATGGCCTGTACCTGGAGTCCAGCGACCGTGATGCACAGGTCCAGGACACCCTGCGCGCCGTGCCGCAAGGCGCCTGGACCGACGACATGCGTACCCTCGACAAACGCGTGCGTCGGCGCATGACCCTGGCCCAGGCCCAGCGCCTGCAGGACCAGGGCCGTACCGACGAGGCCAGCGCCGTGCTGGAAGCCGGCCTGGCCCAGGGCGAGGGTGACCCGGACGACCTGCTGCTGATGGCGGACTGGGCGGCACAGCGGGGCGATCATCAAAAGGCGCTGGGTTACTACCAGCGCGTGCTGCAGGTTCAGCCGCAGCGTGCGGAGGCCCGCCTGGGCGTGATGGAGAGCTGGATTGCCGAAGGCGACCTGGCCCGTGTGCGCCAGGCGCTGGATGCGCAACCGCTGCAGCTGACCGATGAGCAGAGCGATGCCCAGCGCCGTTATGCTGAAGTGTTGGTTGCCCTGGGCGAGAAGGAAAAAGCGGCCCGGCTGCTGGAGCATGTTGCTGCCAGGCAGGCGCTGCCCGACCCGTTGCTGCGCCGCGACGCAGCCCGTCTGGTGGCTGCCAACGACCCACAGCGGGCGCTGGATCTGTACGCAGCGGCGATGGCCGATGCGCAGATGATCAGCCGCTCGCAGGCGTCGCCGCGTGACGATCGCGTCATGACCTTCGCCAGCCGTGCAAAAGACACCGATGACTGGCTGGCGCGCAGCCTGCGCAGCGACGTCGATGAGCTGTACCAGCAGCGCAATACCAGCGTCACCCTCATGCATGACTACGGCTGGCGCAAGAACGACGGCACGCCCGGCATCTCTCGCCTGAGCACCCAATCGACCTTGCTGCATGTCGATACCCCTTGGGAAGACGGCAGGGCGTTTGCGCGGGTCGAGCGCATTGGTATGGATGCGGGTTCGTTTGATCTGACGGACGGCGAAAACAGGGAAGATTTTGGTTCTTGCCAATTCACCTCCACCGACGGTGCAGGTGGTTCAGTGACACACGGATGCTCAGGCGGTTCGCAAACCGCCAACGGCAGTGTGCTGGCAACAGGATGGCAAAATGAACGTTGGGGCTTCGACCTGGGCACTACCCAAGGCTTTGAGGTCAACAACTGGCTCGGCGGTGCAATCCTCAACGGTGACCTTGGGCAAGTCGGCTGGTCCCTGGCTGCCTCGCGCCGACCAATGAGCAACTCGCTACTTTCGTTTGCAGGCACCCGCGACCCCAACACGGGTATCCGCTGGGGCGGTGTGACAGCTAACGGGGCCACGCTAGGCCTGAGTTGGGATCAAGGTGGTGATTACGGTGTCTGGGCCAGCCTGGGGCATCACTGGCTATACGGTGAGAACGTCGCCGACAACCAGCGTACCCGCGCCATGGCGGGGTATTACTTCAGGGCAATTGAACGGGCGGACGAGCGCATGCGCGTTGGCCTCACCGTGATGCACTGGAATTATGACAAGGACCTTGGGGGTTACAGCCTGGGGCAAGGTGGGTACTACAGCCCTGAGCGCTACGACTCGATCGGGGTGCCGGTCAGTTATGCCTGGCGTAATTATGATTGGTCATTCCTGTTGGAGGGCTCGGTCAGTTGGTCCCGTTCCCACAGTGGCAGCACTAGTCTGTACCCGGACTCAAGCGTCAATCGCAAGATACTTGATCACTTTGCTATCGCTTCCTCGGGCATCAGTGGGACCAACATCGATGCGACCACCGACGCCAGCAGCAGTACCGGCGTGGGCTACCGCCTGCATGGTGCCTTTGAGCGGCGCCTGAACGATCGCTGGGCGCTGGGCGGTGGCTTCGACTGGCAGCACAGCAAAGACTATGCGCCCAGCCATGCCCTGTTCTACGTGCGTTACCTGTTCGAACCGTGGCGCGGCAACCTGGCCCTGCCGGTCACTTCGCTGGAGCCTTACAGCGAGTGGCGTTGAGGGGCGCCCGGCGCCCCTTTGCAACGTATGAACCGGTTCATATGGTTATGCTCTAACGGTATTTAAATTATTTTTCTTATGCCTTTATAGTCGCTCTCACTGCGTACCCGTCGACCAATCGATGCGCCGCACGACTTGAACCCACACGGGTAATCCCCGTGCGTTTCTGATCGTTGCGCGGCATTGACGTCGCGCACTGCGTGGGAGTGAAACATGCCAGCCGCCTCGAACGCCTTGTCGTCCAACGACAGCGCCCAGCCGCAAACCTTCGAAATCCGCCCGTTCTCCGGTGCCGTCGGCGCCGAGATCATTGGCCTGGACCTGGCCAAGCCGGTCACCGCCGAGGATTACACCCGAATTCATCGCGCCCACCTCGACCACCATGTATTGGTGTTCCGCGACCAGCGCATCAGCCCGGAACAACAGATCGCCTTCAGCCGCAGCTTCGGCGAGCTGCAGATCCATGTGCTCAAGCAATTCCTGCTCACCGGCCACCCGGAAATCCTGATCGTTTCCAACATCGTCGAACACGGGCAGAACATCGGCCTGGGCGATGCCGGCAAGTTCTGGCACTCGGACCTGTCGTACAAGGAGCTGCCAAGCCTCGGCTCCATGTTGCACGCCCAGGAGCTGCCCAGCGAAGGTGGCGACACCCTGTTCGCCGACATGCACAAAGCCTGGGACGCCGTGCCCGAGGCCCTGCGCAAGCTGGTCGAGGGCCGCAGTGCCGCGCACTCCTACACCGCCCGTTACGCTGAAACCAAGTTCGAGGGCAACTGGCGCCCGACCCTCACCGCCGAGCAGCTGGCGCAGGTCAAGGAAGTCATCCACCCGGTGGTGCGTACCCACCCGGAAAACGGCCGCAAGGCGCTGTTCGTCAGCGAAGGCTTCACCACCCGCATCGTCGGCCTGCCGACTGATGAAAGCCGCGACGTGCTGCAGCAGTTGTATGCGCTGAGCGTGCTCGAGCAGAACATCTATCGCCACCAGTGGCAGCCCCACGACCTGGTGTTCTGGGACAACCGTTCGCTGATCCACCTGGCCACTGGTTGCCCCGCGCACCTGCGCCGCAAGCTGTTCCGCACCACCATCCAGGGCGATGCCCCGTTCTGACGACTGAGGAATTCATCATGCGCAAATCCATCAGCCGCCTGGCGGCAAGCATCGGCCTGGGCGCCAGCCTGGTTGTCGGCAGCCTGGCGGCCCCCGCCGTGGCGCACGCCGAAGGCAAGATCCGCATCGCCGAGCAGTTCGGTATCGTCTACCTGCTGCTCAACGTGGTGCGTGACCAGCACCTGATCGAGAAGCATGGCAAGCAGCAGGGCATCGACATCGAGGTTGACTGGGCCCAGCTGTCCGGCGGCTCGGCGATCAACGACGCGCTGCTGTCCGGTTCGGTGGACATCGCCGGTGCCGGGGTCGGCCCGCTGCTGACCGTGTGGGACCGCACCAAGGACCGGCAGAACGTCAAGGCCGTGGCTTCACTGGGCAACTTCCCGTACTACCTGGTCAGCAGCAACCCGAACGTGAAGACCATCGCCGACATTTCCGACAAGGACCGCATCGCCGTACCTGCGGTGGGTGTGTCGGTGCAGTCGCGCTTCCTGCAGTACGCCGCCGCCCAGCAGTGGGGCGACAAGGAGTACAACCGCCTCGACAAGTACACCCTGGCCGTGCCGCACCCGGATGCCACCGCCGCGCTGCTGGCCGGCGGCACCGAGCTGAACGGGCACTTCTCCAACCCACCGTTCCAGGACCAGGTGCTGGCCAACAAGGACGTGCACGTGGTGCTCGACAGCTATGACCTGCTCGGCCCCAACTCGCCGACCCTGTTGTTCGCCACCGAGAAATTCCGCAACGACAACCCCAAGACCTACAAGGCCTTCGTCGACGCCCTGGCCGAGGCGGCGGACTTTGCCCAGAAGGACAAGGCCGCTGCAGCAGATACCTACATCCGCGTGACCAAGGCCAAGATCGACCGCGACACGCTGATCAAGCTGATCGACAACCCGGAGTACGAGTTCACCGTCACGCCGAAGAACACCTACAAGCTGGCCGAGTTCCTGTATCGGGTAGGCGCCATCAAGCACAAGCCGGAATCGTGGAAGGACTACTTCTTCCAGGATGAACGCCCGCTGCAGGGGAGCTGACCGACCATGACCGCCCCTTTGCCAGGCCACACGGCCAGCAACCTGAGCCGTGTCGCTACACCGCCGCTGCTCCAGGTGGACAACCTGAGCCTCGAATACCGCACCGCGCAGCGCGTGGTGCGGGCCACTCACCAGGTCAGCTTCGAAGTCGACCGTGCCGACCGTTTCGTTTTGCTTGGTCCCTCGGGTTGCGGCAAGTCCACCTTGCTCAAGGCCGTGGCCGGTTTCATCGCCCCCCGGGAAGGGCAGATCCTGTTGCAGGGCCAGCCGGTCAATGGCCCTGGCCCTGACCGCATCGTGGTGTTCCAGGAATTCGACCAGCTGCCGCCGTGGAAAACGGTGAAAGAGAACGTCATGTTCCCGCTGCTGGTGTCTGGCCAGCTCAAGCGCGCCGAGGCCGAGGAACGAGCCCTGCATTACCTGGACAAGGTCGGCCTGGCCGCCTTTGCCGATGTCTATCCGCACATGTTGTCGGGTGGGATGAAGGCCCGCGTGGCAATCGCCCGGGCGCTGGCGACTCAGCCGAAGATCTTGCTGATGGACGAGCCGTTCGCCGCGCTCGATGCGCTGACCCGGCGCAAGATGCAGGAAGAACTGCTGCTGCTGTGGGAGGAAGTGCGCTTCACCTTGTTGTTCGTCACCCACTCCATCGAGGAGGCGCTGGTGGTCGGCAACCGCATCCTGCTGTTGTCGCCCCATCCGGGCCGGGTCCGGGCCGAGGTGCACAGCCACCAGTACGACCTCGGCAGCCTCGGCGCTGCAGACTTCCAGGCCAGTGCGCGGCGTATCCATCGCTTGCTGTTCGAACAGGCCGAAGCCCCCGAGCCGGCCGATGACCTGGGCTTCAACGACATTCGCATCGCCTACTGACAGGAGCTTCAGCCATGACCCCTACACCTGTGCGCCAGGAATACGAGGTGCAGCTGGAGCCTTTGCTCAGTGTGCCTGTGGAACGCAATCTACCGTTGGCCCAGCGCCTGTGGCAGCACGGCTGGCTGCGCAAGGCCGTGATCCTGGTGGTAGTCGCCGCCTTGTGGGAAGCGATCGCCCGCTACCAGGGCAACGACCTGCTGCTGCCAACCTTTCTGCAGACCGCCGCCGCGCTCTGGGACGGCCTGCTCAGTGGTGAACTGCCGGCCAAGGTCGGCGTGTCGCTGGTGATTCTGCTCAAGGGTTACCTGCTGGGCATCGTGCTGGCCTTCGGCCTGACCAGCCTGGCGGTGTCGACCCAGCTCGGGCGTGATCTGCTGGGTACCCTGACTTCGATGTTCAACCCGTTGCCGGCGATTGCCCTGCTGCCGCTGGCGTTGTTGTGGTTCGGGCTGGGTGACAACAGCCTGATCTTCGTGCTGGTGCATTCGGTGCTGTGGGCGCTGGCGCTGAATACCTATGCGGGCTTTCTCGGGGTGTCGGAAACCCTGCGCATGGCCGGGCGCAATTACGGCCTGAAAGGGCTGCGCCTGGTCCTGCACATCCTGGTGCCGGCGGCGTTGCCGTCGATCCTCTCGGGGCTGAAGATCGGCTGGGCGTTCGCCTGGCGCACGTTGATCGCTGCCGAACTGGTGTTCGGCGCCAGCAGCGGCAAGGGCGGGCTGGGCTGGTACATCTTCCAGAACCGCAACGAGCTGTATACCGACAAGGTGTTTGCCGGGTTGGCGGTGGTGATCCTGATTGGCTTGCTGGTCGAGGGGCTGGTGTTCAATACCCTGGAGCGGTTGACCGTTCGGCGGTGGGGCATGCAGCGGTAATACACCTGTGCCGGCCTCTTCGCGGGCACGCCCGCTCCCACAGGTACTGCGCAGTGTCCGGGATCTGCGCGATCCCTGTGGGAGCGGGCTTGCCCGCGAAGAGGCCGGCACAGGCGACCAATTCATGAGCTGTGGGCCGCGGCCTTTGCCCTTAAAAAATTTCATACATTTGCTAGCTAATTTTTCGGAGAATTTGTAGGAAAATTCTGAATTTAGTCTCGATCTCCTGGGAACCGTTGCGGTTAACTTTCCTCGCGCCTAGCCTGTTCCGCTCATTCGTTTACAAGGAACAGTAATCATGGCTTTCGACGCATTCATTCAAATCGCGGAAATCGCTGGCGAATCACAAGACGAGCAATACAAGCACTGGATCGAGATCCTCGGCTACACGTTCGGCACCAGCCAAAGCACCTCTGCTACCGCGAGTTCCGCAGGGGGCGCCACCTCCGGGCGCACCACCCTGAGCAACCTGACCTTCACCAAGTACCTGGACCATGCCAGCTGCAAACTGCTCGAAGCCAGTTGCGCCGGGCAGCACCTGAAAGAAGTCAGGCTGGTCGTCTGCCGCGCCGGTGGCGACAAGCTCAAGTATTACGAAGTGGTGCTCGAGGAAGTGATCGTTGCCGATTTTATACAAGGCGTGCACGCCGGCGTGCCGACTGAAATCGTCCAACTCAACTACGGCCGTATCAAGACCACCTACACCCGGCAGCAGCGCGCCGATGGCGGTGCTGGCGGCAGTGTCACCGGTGGCTGGGACCGTATCGCCAACAAGAAATTTGCGTGAGGAACGACCATGTCCGAGGCACGCAGCTTTATAAATCCCAAGGCACAGAACTACGCGACCCTGAAGAACGGCACGCCGATGAACGCCAACCAGCAGGCCAAGTTCGATGTGCTCAATGCGCATATCGTCAACACGGTCGTCTTTGCTGGCGAACTGGTGATCGTCGGTGATCCCAGCACGCCCTCCTGTACCAGCCATGAAGCCTTTCTCATGGGCAAGGCGGCAGGTATTCACCGCGATATCGTCTTCAACGGTGGCGGTGTTGATGGGTTCATGCTGGATAACTTCGAAATGCTGCAGAGTCTGCTGGCACATGCTGCAACGGGGGCAGGGGCCGCAAGCGATGGCTGGGCCAGGCATTTGGGCGCCATCAAGAAGACGCTGGAACAGATTGAGCAATTGCACCGCGAGCATATGAGTGGCGGTACGTTCAGGGCGCGGGAGGAGTTTTATGCCAAGCGTGCGGCGCTGTTCAGGGTGCTGGATGAGCAGCTGGGGAAGACTGCCGCTTACGGCTCTGGTCTACGAAATCAGGGATCGATCAAGCGGATGCTGCAGCTTTCCACTAAGCGCTACTTGAGTACCGGGGAAATTACCGGGTATGCCGAGAAGGTAACGGGAGTGGCGAGGGCTGCGAGTCTGATCAAGAAAGGAACTTATATCGGAGTTGCATTGAATGTGGCGGCAACGGGTTTATCAATTCACAGGGCTTGTACTCTAGGTCGCGAGGAAGCATGTGAAAAAGCTAAATATGTAGACGGGGGTGGCTTGATAGGTAATGTGAGTCTAGGTACTTTCGGAGGAGCAGTTGCAGGGTTCGCAGCGCCCACTATTTGCGGTGCCATTGGAGTTCCCACGGTGGGAACGGGAGCGCTTGCTTGCGTTGTGATCTTGGGGAGCCTTGGTGGCATGGCAGGTGGAAAGTTAGGATCTATGGGTGGAGAGGGATTGGGTGAGATTTTGTATGAGGCCGCAAAATGACAAATATGCAGATAGCCGTGCTCGGTGTTCTTTTGTTTGCTTCGCCTGTGCTGATGTTTGCGGCATGGGTTTTTGTCGCTTGTCGTTATCTTGAGCATGTTGAATCTTTATTAAAGAATAGCAAGATTGTTGTCGGTAATAGGGATAATTTTTCCGGTGCCGGGCTATTGGGGAAGGTTTTGCGTGTGGGGGGGATTTCCGCGATGCTATCCGTGAGCCAGTTTTGCGTTCGAAAGGGTTTGGCTGACGCTGGAGATCTACAAGCAGTACCTGATCGCATCAAGAGGCTGCTGGTTATGTTGTGGCTCGTGCACTTGTTTTTATTTACATCGTTGGCATCCTTTTGCATATGGGTAGGTATTTTGCGAGGTTGATTGCTAAGTAAGTACTGCAGCGGCGATTTGTGAGCATTTACGTGAATGGTAGACAGTGAGTAAATTCGAGATTGATTTGGTTGCGATTTGTTTCTTCTTCGTGGCGACGGTCGCATTTTTAGTGCAGATGTATGTCGCCATAAGACATCTTGATGAGATTGAAGAGCTGCTGTCGAAAAGCAATTTTGTATTGGGGAATAGGAAGCTTTATTTGCACGCAGGCCTTCTCGGTAAAATTATGCGTATCTGTACAATGTCAGCACTGTTGACTATGCCGAGCTTATTTGCACGCAGAGGATTGGTTGATGTGACTCAACTGCGAGATTTTCCAAATTCGATGAAACGGATTTTGGTCGGAGCTTGGTGCACGATGTGTATTTCTTCAATGATCTTCCTGATGCTCGGATCTTTTTAGAGTGGTGGTGATCCTGATCGGTCTGCTCGTCGAGGGGTTGGTGTTCAATACCCTGGAGCGGTTGACCGTTCGGCGGTGAGGGATGCAGAGGTAATACACCTGAGCCGGCCTCTTCGCGGCGGTTCGACGCCTCGGTAAACCCGCTCCCACAGGTACTGCGCAGCATTCAGGGCCTGCGGGATCTCTGTGGGAGCGGGTTCACCCGCGAAGAGGCCGGCACAAGCGACTAATTCATGTACTGTGCTGCCGCATTGCTCAAGGTCCTGGCGATCTCTTCGCGCAGTGCCTGCGGCTCTTCGACCACCAAGCCTTCCCCCTGGCTCAGCACCCACCAGCGCAATGGCCCGCCATCTTCCACCGTGGCCCGCAGCCGATGCCCCTGATCCAAAGCCGTCAACTGCATGTCCACGCTCAACGGCGCTTCACGCAACTGCCTGGCCAGTGGATCGCTGACCCACGCCTGCATCTCGATCCCTTCACCCTGAACCGGCTGAAGCAAATCACCGCGCAAATAGCCCTGCAGGTCGAAATTCCCCCGCAACTCGCCAGCAACGTTCGCCGACCAATGCCAGCCAAACGGAATGCTCTTGTCATTACGATCCAGCGGAAAAATCAGCGACAACTCATTGAGGTCCCGCTCCACCGTGCGTTTGCTGACGTTGAAGCCCACATCGCGCAATCGCCACACCAGTTCGGCACTGGTAATGCCCGGGGAACGGCTGGGTAGCTGGCGCAGCAGCGCCCATTGACGGCTGAGGGTGGCGCGGGTGGTGGCGAACGGCAAAAGGTAACGTCCTTGTCTAGGCTTGCCGCAACAGGATGGCGGCTCGAGCGGGTCATGGCAATTAGCCATAACTCGCTCAGATCCAGGAATGCGCAATTGGTTGCCTTGCCCCGAATCGTTCGCGACAGGTTTTGACGTGACGTCGCGCAGAATCACGCCTCATCACAGCCGCGGTCGGGCCTGTGGGTCGTTCAATGAGGATGAACATGTCTGCTGTCAGCAATATCCATTCGCTGCTCGCCCGTCTTCTGCCTGAGCAGGTCATTTGCCCACCGACACACGCCGGCAGGCGACAGCGGCTGTTTGCCGGGGTAGGGCAGCCCAGCCAGCGCGCACTGCTGGTCAACCGGCTGGACGAGGCCCACGACTTGCAGGCGGTGTACACCGACCTGCGCCAGCAGGCACTGGCCGGCAACGTGGCGGTACTCAACGACCTCGGCTGGATCTGGCTCAATGGCAAGTACTGGCGCGCCGACACCGCCCTGGCTGGGCACCTGCTGCGCATGGCGGCGCTGCAAGGCAATGCGGCGGCGTGGTTCAACCTGGGGCAGCAGCACTACTTCGGCAAGGGTGTCGAAACTTCCTATGCCCAGGCCGAGGAATGTTATCGCCAGGCCTTCGAGCGGGGCATGCTGCATGCTGCTGCCGCGCTGGGTGACCTGTACGAAGAAGAAGTCTGCGATGCCACGCTGGGCTGGCAGGTGGATCCGGGCCAGGCCTACCAGTGGTTCTTGCGCGGGGCCGAGCGGGGCGAAGCGCGTTGCCGGTTCGAAGTGGGCTACCGTCTGTTGCATGGCCTGTACGTGGACGCGGACATCAAGGCCGCGCTGTACTGGCTGGAGCTGGCGGCGGCAACCGGGGTGATGCAGGCGGCCGAGGAGTTGGCGGTGCATTTCAGCAGCCGGGATGACGCACGTTACCAGGACTGGCGTGACCGGGCGGTGCAGATGGGCAGCACCTTGGCCCTGACCATGAAACTGGAAGACCAGGTTCAGCCCTGAATGAACAAGAATTCATCAAGGCCCCCCGTCGCCCACGGTTGACGACAGGGGGAGGCACAGGCGTAATATTGATAGTTAGCAAACTATGAATATCCTTGGTTCCCCACATGTCCATTGACTCCCTGCGCCTGCAAGTCAGCAGCGGCATGGTGGTTGCCGCTCGCCACTGGCGGCGCATCTGCCACAACGCCCTGATCGGCTACGGTATCTCCGAGGCCTGCGCCGCACCGTTGCTGATGATCGTGCGCCTGGGCGATGGCGTGCACCAGGTGGCCGTGGCCCAGGCTGCCGGCCTGGAAAGCCCGTCGCTGGTGCGCCTGCTCGACCAGCTGTGCAAGGCTGGCCTGGTCTGCCGCAGCGAGGACCCACTGGACCGCCGTGCCAAGGCCCTGAGCCTGACCGCCGAAGGCCGTCGCCTGGCCGAAGCCATCGAAGCCGAGCTGGTGCGCGTACGCCATGACGTACTGCAAGGCATCGACGAGGCCGACCTGCAGGCCGCACTGCGCGTGTTGCGTGCCTTCGAAGCTGCTGGCCTGGGTACTGCAGGCGGGGTGGCATGAACGGTTTCTTCAGCTCGGTGCCGCCGGCCCGCGACTGGTTCTACGGCGTGCGCACCTTCGCCGCGTCGATGATTGCCCTGTACATCGCCCTGCTGCTGCAGTTGCCGCGACCGTATTGGGCGATGGCCACGGTTTACATCGTCTCCAGCCCGTTCGTCGGCCCGACCAGCTCCAAGGCGGTGTATCGCGCCGTGGGTACGCTGCTCGGTGCTGCCGGGGCGATCTTCTTCGTGCCGCCGCTGGTGCAGTCACCATTGCTGCTGAGCATCGCCATCGCCCTGTGGACCGGCACCTTGCTGTTCCTCTCGCTGAACCTGCGCACGGCCAACAACTATGTGCTGATGCTGGCGGGCTACACCTTGCCGATGATTGCCCTGGCGGTGGTCGACAACCCGCTGGCGGTGTTCGACGTGGCGTCCTCCCGGGCCCAGGAAATCTGCCTGGGGATCGTCTGCGCGGCAGTGGTCGGTGCGATCTTCTGGCCGCGCCGGCTGGCACCGGTGGTAGTGGGTGCCACCGGCAGCTGGTTCACCGAGGCGATCCGCTACAGCGACACCTACCTCGCCCGTGAAGCCAGCGCCGACAAGGTCGGTGGCATGCGCGGCGCAATGGTCACCACCTTCAACTCGCTGGAGCTGATGATCGGCCAGCTCGGCCACGAAGGTGCCGGCCCGCATACCTTGAAGAACGCCCGCGAGCTGCGCGGGCGGATGATTCACCTGCTACCGGTGATCGATGCCCTCGACGACGCCCTGGTCGCCCTCGAAGGCCGTGCCCCGGCCCATTACGCGCAGATCCAGCCGGTGCTGGATGCCGCCCGCGAATGGCTCAAAGGCACCGCCGACAGCGCCTCCATAGCTCGCTGGACCGCCCTGCACGAGCAGATCGACCGCCTGCAGCCCGGCGCCGCTGCCCTCGACCAGCGCGCCGAGCTGCTGCTGTCCAACGCCCTTTACCGCCTGACCGAATGGGCCGACCTGTGGCAGGACTGCTGCTCCTTGCAGCACGCCCTGCGCACCGACGACCCCAAGCCCTGGCGCGCGGTCTACCGCCACTGGCGCCTGGGCCGGCTGACGGCGTTCTTCGACCGCGGCCTGATGCTCTACTCGGTGGTCTCAACGGTGCTGGCAATCGTCGTCGCCTGCGGCCTGTGGATCGGCCTGGGCTGGAATGACGGCGCCAGTGCGGTGATCCTCGCCGCCGTGTCGTGCAGCTTCTTTGCCGCCATGGACGACCCGGCGCCGCAGATCTACCGGTTCTTCTTCTGGACCCTGATGTCGGTGATCTTCTCCAGCCTGTACCTGTTCCTGGTGCTGCCCAACCTGCACGACTTCCCGATGCTGGTGCTGGCCTTCGCGATCCCGTTCATCTGTGTCGGCACCCTGACCGTGCAGCCGCGCTTCTACCTCGGCACCTTGCTGACCATCGTCAACACCTCGACGTTCATCAGCATCCAGGGCGCCTACGACGCTGACTTCTTCACCTTCCTCAACTCCAACCTGGCCGGCCCCGTGGGCCTGCTGTTCGCCTTCATCTGGACCTTGGTGATGCGCCCGTTCGGCGTGGAACTGGCGGCCAAGCGCATGACCCGCTTCGTCTGGCGCGACATCGTCGAAATGACCGAGCCGGCGACCCTGGCCGAGCACCGCCAGGTCGGTGTACAGATGCTCGACCGCCTCATGCAGCACCTGCCGCGCCTGTCGCAGACAGGCCAGGACAGTGGCGTGGCGCTGCGCGACCTGCGCGTGGGCTTGAACCTGCTCGACCTGCTGGCCTATATGCCGCGTGCCGGCCAGCAAGCTCGCGAACGCCTGGGCACGGTGATCGAGGAAGTCGGCGCGCATTACGCCGCCTGCCTGCGTGCTGGCGAGCGCCTGCATGCCCCGGCCGCGCTGCTGCGCAACATGGAGCGTGCGCGCCTGGCGCTGAACCTCGATGAACTGTACGAACGCGGCGATGCCCGCACTCATCTGCTGCATGCCCTGGCGGGCCTGCGCCTGGCCTTGCTGCCGGGTGTCGAGGTGATGCTCGAGCCTGCCGAACAACCGCAACTGCCCCCCGGCCTCGATGGAGCGCCCCTGTGATCGGTGAACTGGATATCAGCGGGGTGTTCCTGCCCACGCTGCTGGTGATGATGTTTGGCACCTACCTGCTGTTCCTGGGGGTGCACGCGGTGCTGGTGCGCCTGCATTTCTACCGCCTGGTCTGGCACCGGGCGCTGTTCAACGTTGCCCTGTATGCCGTGCTGCTGGGTGCGGTCGACCACTTTTGCCGAAGCCTGATGCTGCCATGAAAAAACCTTTGCTGACCCTGGGCCGTGTGGTCCTGACCTTGCTGGTAGTGACCTTCGCCGCCGTGCTCGTGTGGCAGATGGTGGTGTACTACATGTTCGCCCCCTGGACCCGCGACGGGCACATCCGTGCCGACGTGATCCAGATTGCCCCGGACGTGTCCGGCCTGATCCAGAAGGTCGAGGTGCGCGACAACCAGACCGTCAAACGCGGCGATGTGTTGTTCACCATCGACCAGGACCGCTTCACCCTGGCCTTGCGCCAGGCCAAGGCGACCCTCGGCGAGCGCCAGGAAACCCTGGCCCAGGCGTCCCGCGAAGCGCAGCGCAACCGCAAGCTCGGCAACCTGGTGGCGGCCGAGCAGCTGGAAGAGAGCCAGTCCCGCGAGGCCCGCGCCCGTTCGGCGGTCAGCGAGGCCCAGGTGGCGGTCGACACCGCCCAGCTCAACCTCGACCGCTCGGTGGTACGCAGCCCGGTCGATGGCTACCTCAACGACCGCGCCCCGCGCGACCACGAATTCGTCAGCGCTGGGCGCCCGGTGCTGTCGGTGGTCGACAGCGCCTCGTACCACGTCGATGGCTACTTCGAGGAGACCAAGCTCGGCGGCATCCACATCGGCGACGCCGTGGACATCCGCGTGATGGGCGACAACACCCGCCTGCGCGGCCACGTGCAGAGCTTCGCCGCCGGCATCGAAGACCGTGACCGCGTCAGCGGCGCCAACCTGCTGCCCAACGTCAACCCGGCGTTCAGCTGGGTGCGCCTGGCCCAGCGCATTCCGGTGCGTATCGCCTTCGACGAAGTGCCGGAAGACTTCCGCATGATCGCCGGGCGTACGGCCACTGTGTCGATCCTCGAGGGCCAGCGCCCATGAAACAGCTGATCCTGGCGGGGTTCTGCCTGTCCCTGGGGGCCTGCATGATGGTCGGCCCCGATTACCAAGTGCCGAAGGACGCGGCGGTGCAACGCAGCGACCTCAACGGCCCGCTGCGCCAGGATGCCGACAGCGTGGTGTCGGCGCCGGTGCCCGAGGACTGGTGGCAGCTGTATCAGGATCAACGCCTCAACGAACTGGTGCGCCAGGCGCTGAGCGCCAATACCGAACTGCGCGTGGCGGCGGCGAACATCGCCAAGGCCCGTGCCCAGGTCGAAGTGGCCGAGTCCCAGGGTGGCTTCAATGGCGGCATCAAGGCCGGCGCCCAACGCCTGCAGGAGTCTGGCCAGGCCTTCCTGCTGCCGGAGAAGGTGCCGGTGGCCAACATCGGCGAGGCGATCATCAGTGCCTCGTACCAGTTCGACCTGTGGGGCACCTTCAAGCGCGGCACCGAGGCCGCGAAGGCTAATGCGGACGCGGTGCAGGCTGCTGCCGACACTGCCCGAATCACCCTGGTGGCCGATGTGGTCAAGGCCTACACCCAGGTGTGCTCGGCCAACGAAGAATTCCACATCGCCCGCGAGTCGCTCGACCTGCAGGAACAGAGCGTGAAGCTCAACCAGCGCCTGCGCGACGCCGGCCGTGGCGACGAAACCCAGGTCACCCGCTCGCAGACCCAGTTCAAGTCGTTGCGCGCCGAACTGCCGCGCTTCAAGGCCGAGCGCGAAACGGGCATGTACACCCTGGCGGCGCTGCTGGCCGTGCCTGTGGATAAGTTGCCCGCCGGTACCGCCGATTGCGCCGAGCTGCCGCACCTCAACCAGTTGGTGCCGGTGGGTGACGGCGCGGCCCTGCTCAAGCGCCGCCCAGACGTGCGCCAGGCCGAACGCCAGCTGGCGGCGGCCACCGCCGAAATCGGCGTGGCTACAGGTGCGCTGTACCCGGACATCAGCATCGGTGCCCAGGTCGGCACCATCGGTATCCTCGAAGACCTTGGCGACCCGTCCACCAACCGCTGGGGCTTTGGTCCGCAGATCAGCTGGAGCATCCCGACCAACGGCACCCGCGCCCGCATTCGCATGGCCGAAGCCTCGACCCAGGCTGCCCTGGCGCATTTCGACGGCGTGGTGCTGAACGCCATCCGCGAGACCCAGACCCGTCTGGCCCAGTACAGCGCGCTGCTGGATCGGCGTGATGCGCTGGCCGAAGCAGAGAAGTCGGCGAAGGAAGCGGCGGACCAGACGCATCGGTATTACCAGGCAGGGCGTGAGTCGTTCCTCGCGGATTTGCAGGCGACGCGGACCTATACCGACATGCGCTCGCAGCTGGCGGCGGCCAATAGCCAGGTGGCGTTGGGGCAGATTGGCGTGTTCCTGGCGTTGGGTGGCGGGTGGAAGGACACTGCCAAGCACTGAGATTGCGGTCGTTGTAGGAGCATCTGTCTTGCTCCATTTCTTAATGCAGGCGCGATCCTTTGTGGGAGCCGCGCCTGCCGGCGATGGACCGCGAAGCAGCCCCACGATTTCAAGGTTGTTGCATAGATAGCCGGGGCCGCTTTGCGGCCCATCGCAGGCAAGCCAGCTCCCACACCGACCGTATAGACCTCAAGCCTTGAGCAATACCTGTGGGCTTTGGTTTGCCGGTGGTCGAGGGCGACGCCCTCGCCAGGGCTCAGCCTCAGCGCAAAATCTGCGCCGGCTCATCCGGTGGCAGATCATTCTGCCCGCTCGTGCGCGCCTCCCGGTCATTCGGCGTCCCACGCAACTGTTCCACCATCTGCCGCGCCACGTCCATGCCCAGCTCCTTGGACACCTCACGCACCACCCGCGGGCGGTTCGGCGTCACCTGGCGGTCACGGCTGCTGACCAGCTTGGTGTCCTGCCCCTCACCCATGGCCGTGAACGCCGAGGTGATCTCGAAGGTGCGGGTGTCGATCAGGCTGAAGTCGGCCACCACGCTCAGGGCCAGCACCGACGAGTAACTGTCGGTATTGGCCAGCGCGCCAACGTCGCGCTGGAAGTCGATGTCCGAGAGGGTGCCGAACAGTACGTAGTCGGCGCCGGGGAAGGCGCCGGCCTTGATCCGCGCGATCACGTCATGCACGTCGTCGCCGGACGAGGCGGTGTACGGTTTGCCCTGCACCAGCTGGAACAGCCCGGTCTTGAGGATCTCGCCCTTGATGTCGCCACCGAAGTTGCGCAGCTCGGTCTGCTCGATGTACCCCTTGCTGCTTTCGTACTCGCTGTAGCTCGACGAGTGGCTGCTGTTGTACGGGCTCGACTGGCCATCGCTCTGGGCGTTGACGGTGTGGATGTATTCTTCCACGCGCGCTTCGTAGGCCAGGTCGGTGACCGCGAGCATGGGCGCCGCCTGTGCCGAGAAGGCCCAGGCCAGGCCGATCACTGCCATCCATGCCTTCATCGCTCAGCGCTCCGTGGTCTTGCGGATTTCTTTTTCGTCCATCCATTCGGCCAGGCCGCTTTCAACGTCGACCAGCTGCAGGCTGAACTTGTAGAACACGTCCTTGTAATCGCTGCTGCGCTTGACGATGGAGCTGATCGAACCCTCCAGGCGGTAGCGTGCGGCGATCATGTTGCCGGTTCTGGCAACGGTGCTCTTCTTGTACAGGCCGCTCTGGTTCTGCAGTTGCAGCTGGTCGACCTGGCTCTGCATGTCGGTGTTGTCGCTGGCGAACCGGGCCGTGCCCGACTTCATCAGCTGGGTCTTGATCGAAGTGGTGATCTCGCGGGTATCGATGTACTCGCTGGTCTTGTTCTTCACGTCGTACACCTGCACCACCGGGCGGCCATGCAGCACGCCGGACTGGGCCAGCGAACGGGTCATGCTCTCGGCAATCATCTGCAGGTCGGTGGAGCCGAATTCGTTGGTCACAAGCTCCACTGCCCTGGCGTCGCCATAGCTGATGTTGCCGCTGCCCAACACGGGTGACGGGGTGCTGCAGCCGCTGACCAGGGCGATGGCGAGGGCGGTGAGGGAAAGGCGTACAAGCATGGGGCTGCTCCTGGAAAGGGTTACCGGGTGTGGACTTCGAGACGGAAGTCGGTCGCCTTGGGGGTGGGTGCGATGGCGGGCAGGAAGCTGGCTTGTCCGCCGTACAGTGGCAGGGCCTTCCAGCCCTCTTCATCGGCCACCGGGAATCCGTCGTTGTCGAGCCAGGCGAAGCGGTAGAACAGGGTCTGGTTGCTGCCGCTGGTGTTGTTCAGCGCCACTTTGACGGTCAGAAAACCGTTTTCCCGGGCGACGCGCATGGGGCCGACGTCGATGTCATCCAGTTGGCCCATGGTCACGACCTTGCTGGCGGCGCTGCCCGGCTCAGGCTGAGAAGTGCAACCGGCCAGCAAGGCAGCGGCGATGAGGGCGAGGCAGGTTCTGCGCATGTTCGATCCTTGAGGTCACTTGAGGCTGACGATGGCCGGGGCGTGTGGTGCCACTTCGACGGCGGCACCGCTGGCAAATACCTGGTTGCCGATCACCCGCAGGCTGACTACTTGGTACGGTCGGTCGATGGTGACCTTGACGTGGCCGCCGCCCTGGCCCGACGGCAGGGTCAGCTGGTGCTTGCCCTGGGCCAGGCGCACGCGGGCCACCAGCGTGTCGTTGGGCAGGGTGCGCCAGGTACGGGTGTCGGCATCCTCGGCTACCAGCGAAGCGATGCCTAGAGCCAGGGCAGCCGACGGGTTTTTTTCGTTCAGTTTCTTCTGCCCCGCGCTGCGGAGGATGGCACGTACGCTGGTGCGCAGGATGATGCCCGGCATTTCGTCACGCAGTGCGCGGCGCGACATGGCGCTGGTACTGTTGAGCGCCGTCAGGTCCAGCGGCTTGTCATCCAGCCACAGCTTGCTGATGCCGGTGGTAGACGTGTCTTCGCGGATGACCGGGAACGACAACGGCGTGAGCACCAGGTTGCCGTCGATGGTCAGTGGCAGGGGGATGTTCATCGACGCACGGGCCGGCGCCAGGCCGCTTTGCACCACGATCAGCACCTCGCTCTGGCCGGCCTTGACGCTGCGCTTGTCCAGTTTCAGCAGGGCCTGCTCGAGCAGCGGCGTGTTCGGGCGCAGCTCGGCGGCCTTGCGGTAGCCGGGGGCGGCCAGGCCCTTCTCCCCGAGCGCTTCGTAGACGAAGCCTGCCAGGTAATGGCTGAAGGCGCTCTGGTAGCTGTTTTTCAGCTTGACCACTTCCGGGTCGTCGAGGCTGGCGACGGGATAGCCCTGCAGGTCCTTGTACTCGGTCTTGAGCCCTTCCTGCTCGGCCTGTTCCTCATACTTGAGGTATTCCTTGTCTCGCACTTCGGCGATCACTGCTTCGCGTTCGTGGGTCTTCCTGATCTCGGTGCGGGCGCCGGCGAAATCATTCTCGGCCAGCAGGTTGAGGGCCATCTGCGTGGTCAGCATGACCTTTTCGTAGTCGTAACCCTCGTACCGACGCAGCTTGTCGTTAATCAGGAGGGTGCCGAACTGGCTCAGGTACTTGTCGGTGTCTAGCTTGACCGCCTCCTCCCACTGCAACACCACGCTGTCGGCGACGCGCCAGGCTTCCTGGCTGCCTTTGAGGTCGCCCTTGGAACGCAGCAACTCGCCCTTTTCGAAGTAGTAGAGCAAGTCCTTTTTCTCGTCCTGGTTATGGCTTTCGAGCAGCGCGAGGGCCGCATCGACGTTGCCAGTCACCCATTGATCACGGGTCTGCTGCAACTCACTGTCATAGTCGCGGAGCATGGCGCAGCCAGTCACTTGCAGGATGGCGACCAGCAGGGCGAAGAGGAGGACACGGGATCCCATCGTTGAGCGTCATTCCCTGAGCGGATACAGGCACCTGGCCATTGATTGCGTTTGGCCATCATTCTGACCGCGGATTATATTCAAAGTGCCCGACAACCGGTGGCAAAGTGCCCTTATTTCTCGGAAGGGATGTGATTCACAGTCTGAGCAGCCAATTTGTTGCCGAATTTTTCATGAAATCCGTCGGCAAACCTTGAGCAAGCGGGAGTGGAAGTGAACAATGTTCTCTTTCGCATTCCCTCCGAGACTGGCCATGAAAACCCGTTCCCGTCTGCTCGCCTGGTTGCCGGCTGTACTGCTCGGCCCGATGCTGGCGCTGTGCAGCACCCTGGCGCAGGCCGAAGCGCCTGCTGAGGCCGCCAAGGCCTTGCACCTGCTTGACTACATCGGCGCCGATTACCCACCGACCGTGCAGGACGGCAAGGTCATCGAAGACGGCGAGTACCGCGAGCAGCAGGAGTTCGGGGCAGTGCTGGCTGACCTGGTCAAAGGCCTGCCGGCGAATGCCGAGCAAGCTGGCCTGGCGCAGGGGGTACAGACGTTGCGACAAGCCATCGACCAGCGCCAGGACGGTGCCGTGGTGGCCAAGCAGGCGCGTCAACTGGGTGCCCGCCTGGCGGTGGCCTACGAGGTCAGCCAGGCCCCGGTCATTACCCCGGACCCGGCCCGAGGCGCCTCGCTGTATGCGCAGAACTGCTCGATCTGCCACGGTGATACCGGCGCGGGTGATGGCCCGGCAGGTGTGGGCCTGGAGCCAGCACCGGCCAACCTGCGCGACACCGCACGTCTCGATCAACTGAGCCTGTTCGACCTCTACAACACCCTGGCCCTGGGCATCGACGGCACCGAAATGCCGTCCTTCGCCGACCAGCTCGACGAGCGCCAGCGCTGGGACGTGGCCGCGTACATCGCCAGCTTCACCGCCAAGCCTGAAGCGGCCAAGGGCGACAAGACCTGGAACATTGCCGACCTGGCCCGCCAGACCCCGGCCGAAGTCGCCGCCAACGAAGGCGCTGCTGTGGTCGAGGCGTTCCGCGCCCAGCGCGCCCAGCCACCGCAGGTCAAGCGCGGCCCGTCGCAGTTGCTCGACTACACCGCCAGCACCCTGGACAAGAGCCTGGCGGCCTACCGTGCAGGCGACCACGACCAGGCCTATGACCTGTCGGTGGCGGCTTATCTGGAAGGCTTCGAACTGGTCGAAAGCTCGCTGGACAACATCGACACCGAAGTGCGCAAGAGCACCGAAAAGGCCCTGATGGCCTACCGTCAGTCGCTGCAGGACGGCCTGCCGGTTGCCCAGGCTGAACAACGTCTGGACGAAGCAAAAACCAAGCTCGGCCAGGCCGCCAAGCTGTTGGGCAGCGATGGCCTGAGCTGGTCGCTGAGCTTCATTTCCGGCCTGCTGATTTTGCTGCGCGAAGGCCTGGAAGCGATCCTGGTACTGGCCGCTGTACTGGCCTTCCTGCGCAACACCGGCCAGCAGTCGGCCATCCGCAGCGTCAACATCGGCTGGGGCCTGGCGCTGGTTGCAGGCTTTGCCACCTGGGCCGTGGCGGCCTATGTGATCGACGTCGGCGGTGCCCAGCGTGAGCTGCTGGAAGGTAGTACGGCCTTGTTCGCCAGCGTCATGGTGCTGTGGCTGGGCGTGTGGATGCACGACCGCCGCCATGCTGCCGCCTGGCAGGACTACATCAAGAGCAGCCTGGTCAGTGGCGGCGGGCGTTTCGGCTTTGCCGTGCTGGCGTTCTTCTCGGTGTACCGCGAGCTGTTCGAAGTGATCCTGTTCTACGAAACCCTGTGGCTGCAGGCTGGCCCAGCTGGCCACCAGGCGGTGCTGGCCGGCGGCGCCACGGCGCTGGTGCTGCTGGTGGGCCTGGCGTGGGTGATCCTGCGCGGTTCGGCGAAGCTGCCGCTGTCGCTGTTCTTCAGCATCAACGCCGGGCTGCTGTGCGCCTTGTCGGTGGTGTTCGCCGGGCATGGCGTGAAGGCGCTGCAGGAGGCGGGCGTGCTGGGCACGCGGCCGGTGGCGTTCTTCGAGTTCGACTGGCTGGGGATTCACCCCGATGTGTACTCGCTGAGTGCGCAGGCGGTGGCGTTGCTGGCGATTCTGGTGTTGTATGGGCGTAGTCGCCTGGCTGAGAAGCGTCGGGCTGCCGTTTAAG
>NZ_JAGIBG010000017.1:0-99260 GCF_017744435.1 Pseudomonas sp. | reverse complement strand
CTTCTTTCCTGCACCGGCCTCTTCGCGGGCACGCCCGCTCCCACAGGTACTGCACAGGTTTCAGATATTGTGCGATCCCTGTGGGAGCGGGCGTGCCCGCGAAGAGGCCGGTGCAGGAAAGAAGAGATTTAACTGAATGCGCATCTGGATCGACGCCGACGCCTGCCCCAAGGCAGCCAAGGACCTGATCGTCAAATTCGCCCTCAAGCGCCAGCTCGAAGTGGTGATGGTGGCCGGCCAGGCCGTGGCCAAGCCGGCCTTCGCGATCGTTCGCCTGATCGTGGTGCCCAGCGGCATGGACGCGGCCGACGATTACCTGGTCGAGCACGCTGTGCCCGGCGAGCTGGTGATCTGCAGCGACGTGCCGCTGGCCGACCGCCTGATCAAGAAGGGCGTGGCGGCCCTGGACCCACGTGGCCGCGAGTTCGACGAACGCAACATGGGCGAGCGCCTGGCGGTGCGCAACCTGTTCACCGAGCTGCGTGAGCAGGGCCAGGTCGGAGGCGGGCAGGCGCCCTATGGCGAACGCGAGAAGCAGGCTTTCGCCAATGCCCTGGATCGAATCCTGACCCGCCTGAGCAAGGGCTGATCACGCCCCTTCGTGGGTCAGCTCCAGCACCCGGTCCACCAGCTTGTAGATGCCACTGGCCGCTTCACTGATCGACTTGGCCACCATGTAGGCCGGGGTGGTCACCAGCTTGCGTTGGGTGTCTTCGACGATGTCATGTACATCGCACTCTTCGTGCTTGCCGCCCATCTTTTCCACAGCTGCCGCGGTGCCCGCGTCATTGCCGATGGTGCAGATCACGCCCGGGCCATAGATCTTCGCCGCCAGCGCCGGCGAGATGCAGATCAGGCCAACCGGCTTGCAGGCATCGGCAAACGCTTCGGCCAGCGCCAGTACATCTGGGTTCACTGTGCACCCGCTGCCTTCCACGGCAAAGTTGGACAGGTTCTTCGCCGCGCCGAAACCGCCTGGCACGATCAACGCATCGAAGTCTTCGGCCTTGGCCTCGCGGATGTCCTTCAGTTCGCCACGGGCGATGCGCGCCGATTCGGTCAGCACATTGCGTGATTCCGGCATTTCCTGACCAGTCAGGTGGTCGATCACGTGCATCTGCGCGATGTTCGGCGCAAAGCACTGCACCTGTGCGCCGCGCTGGTCGAGGCGCAGCAGGGTGATCACGCTTTCGTGGATTTCGGCGCCGTCGTAGACGCCGCAGCCGGAAAGAATCACCGCTACTTTCTTGGTCATGCTCATTACTCCATTTTCGAGGCGCTAAATGTCCTCTAGTTTGGCAGATGTGGCCATAGGGATTACGGCAGGCGCATCCTAATCTCTGTGGATAACCTTACCGAGCGTTGCCCATGGACCTGATTCTGCTGGCCGTGCCGTTTTTCTTCGTGCTGATCGCCGTGGAGCTGATTGCCGACCGCGTGCGCGGCCAGCGCAACTTCACCCTGGCCGATTCGATCAACAGCCTCAGCACCGGCGCGCTGTCCACCAGCACCGGCCTGCTGACCAAGGGGGTAGGGCTGCTGACCTATGCGCTGGCCTGGGAGCACCTGGCGCTGCTGCGTCTGCCGCAGAACGCCGTGTGGGTCTGGCTGCTGGCCTTCGTGCTGTACGACCTGTGCTACTACTGGCTGCACCGCCTGGGTCATGAACGCAACGTGTTGTGGGCGGCGCATTCGGTGCATCACCAGAGCGAGGAGTACAACCTCACCACGGCGCTGCGCCAGACCAGCAGCGGTTTCATCTTCTCGTGGATCTTCTACCTGCCGCTGGCGCTGATTGGCGTGCCTCCGGTGGTGTTCATCACCGTGGCGTCGCTGAACCTGCTGTACCAGTTCTGGGTGCACACCCGGCACATCCCCAAGCTCGGCTGGCTTGAGTGGGTGCTGATCACACCATCCAACCATCGCGTCCACCATGCGCAGAATCCTGCCTACTTGGATCGCAACTACGGCGGCGTGTTCATTATCTGGGACCGTCTGTTCGGCACGTTCAAGGAGGAGGACCCGGCCGAGCCGGTGGTGTTCGGCGTGACCACGCCCTTGGCCAGCTGGAACCCGCTGTGGGCCAACCTGCAGTTCTACGCCCAGCTGTGCAGCGATGCCCGCCGTACCCGCAGCTGGAAGGACAAGCTGCGCATCTGGTTCATGCCCACCGGCTGGCGCCCGGCCGATGTCGCGGCGGCTTATCCACAGGCGAAGCAGAACCTGGCGTTGTTCCGCAAGTTCGAGATTGCCCTGGGCCGGGCGTGGCAGGTGTACGTGGCGGCACAGTTCGCCGCCTACATCGCACTGGGCAGTTATCTGATGGACGTGGCCGAGCGCGTGCCAACCGCGGCACTGGTGCTGGGCTGGTCGCTGATGGCGTTCGGCTTGTTCGTGCTGGGAGCGGCCCTGGAAAAGCGGCCGTGGGCGGTGCGCCTGGAGCTGGCGCGCCTGCTGACGCTGGTGCCGGCGCTGTACCTGGCCGGCACGCTGGGCTTAGCGGTGGTCGTGCCCGTGTTCTGGCTGCTTCTCGGCGGCTACCTGCTGCTCAGCGCTGGCGGGCTGCTCGTCTGCCGCCGCGCGGCGCTCGGCGCGGATGGTGCGGAAGCGCCGGCGCAGCCAGAGCAGGCCACCCAGCAGCAACAGGCCGCCGAGCACCCATAGCTCGTATTTCTTGATGCTGCCCAGCATGCCTTCGAGGATGGCGCCGAAGTGGTAGGCCGCCAGGCCCAGTGCCAGGGCCCATACGGCAGCGCCGATGCCGTTGAGCAGCAGGTAGCGGCGCGGCGAGTAGCCGGACAGGCCGATGGCGATCGGCATCACCGTACGCAGGCCGTAGACGAAGCGGAAGCTCAGCACCCAGATGTCCGGGTGGCGGCGAATGTGCTCCAGCGCCCGGTCACCCATGGCCTGCCAGCGCGGCTTGCGCGCGAGGATCTTGCGCCCGTGCCGCCGGCCCATGAAGTACCACAGTTGGTCGCCGGCGTAGCTGCCGCAGAAGGCCACCAGGACCACCAGCTTGATGTCCATGTATTCGCGGAACGCAAGGAATCCCGCAAGTACCAGAATGGTCTCGCCTTCGAAGAAGGTGCCTAGAAAAAGGGCAAAGTAGCCGAAATCCTGCAGGAATTGTTGGAGCATTTTCTGAGGTGCTGGCGAAATGAACGCGCAGCCTACCCCTTCGCGCGCATTCGTGAAAGTGTCCAAATGTGTCTCGACGTGAACAATTCCTGCACGGACAATACCGGCAGCCTTAAGTCGCGGCTTGCGCGAAGCTGTAACACAGCCGTCATAATGGGCGCTTATCTTGCCGCTCAATTGATCATAGGGCGTTAACGTCCTCAGGAACGTCAGATGAATAATGAAGTGCTAACCCCTGTCGCGATCAAGGATGCCCAGGCAGTCCCCGAAGAGATGGTACAGACCCCGCCAGACCTGCCCGAGGTCGTGGAGCCGGTGGTCGAAGCCGCCGCCCCGGCCCCCGCGCCTGCGCCGGCCATCGCCGTCCCGGGCCTGGACGACAGCAGCCTGTACATTCATCGCGAACTTTCGCAGCTGCAATTCAACATCCGCGTGCTGGAACAGGCGCTGGACGAATCGTACCCGCTGCTCGAACGCCTCAAATTCCTGCTGATCTTCTCCAGCAACCTCGACGAGTTCTTCGAGATCCGCGTCGCCGGCCTGAAGAAGCAGATCAACTTCGCCCGCGAACTGGCCGGCGCCGACGGCCTGCAGCCGCACCAGGCACTGGCGCGCATCAGTGAGCTGGTGCACTTCGAGGTGGAGCGCCAGTACGCGATCCTCAACGACGTACTGCTGCCGGAGCTGGAAAAGCACGCCATCCGCTTCATTCGTCGCCGCTACTGGACGCCCAAGCTCAAGACCTGGGTACGCCGCTTCTTCCGCGACGAGATTGCGCCGATCATCACCCCGATCGGCCTCGACCCGACTCACCCGTTCCCGCTGCTGGTGAACAAGAGCCTGAACTTCATCGTCGAGCTCGAAGGTGTCGACGCCTTTGGCCGCGATTCCGGTCTGGCGATCATCCCGGCACCACGCCTGTTGCCACGGGTCATTCGTGTGCCGGAAGAAGTCGGTGGCCCAGGCGACAACTATGTCTTCCTGTCGTCGATGATCCATGCCCACGCCGATGACCTGTTCCAGGGCATGAAGGTCAAGGGTTGCTACCAGTTCCGCCTGACCCGTAACGCCGACCTGGCGCTGGACTCCGAAGAAGTCGACGACCTGGCGCGCGCCCTGCGCGGCGAGCTGTTCTCGCGCCGCTACGGCGATGCCGTGCGCCTGGAAGTCGCCGACACCTGCCCGAAACACCTGTCGGACTACCTGCTCAAGCAGTTCAGCCTGAGCGAGAGCGAGCTCTACCAGGTCAACGGCCCGGTCAACCTGACCCGTCTGTTCAGCATCACCGGCCTCGACAGCCATCCGGAGCTGCAGTACACGCCGTTCACCCCGGCCATCCCCAAGCTGCTGCAGAACGCCGACAACATCTTCAGCGTGATCGGCAAGCAGGACATCCTGCTGATGCACCCATTCGAGTCCTTCACCCCGGTGATCGACCTGCTGCGCCAGGCCGCCAAGGACCCGCACGTGCTCGCCGTGCGCCAGACCCTGTACCGTTCCGGGGCCAACTCGGAGATCGTCGACGCCTTGGTGGATGCGGCGCGTAACGGCAAGGAGGTCACCGCGGTGATCGAGCTGCGCGCGCGCTTCGACGAAGAGTCCAACCTGCAGATGGCCAGCCGCCTGCAGGCAGCCGGTGCGGTGGTGATCTACGGCGTGGTCGGCTTCAAGACCCACGCCAAGATGATGCTGATCCTGCGCCGCGAGCAGGGCGAGATCGTGCGTTACGCGCACCTGGGTACGGGCAACTATCACGCCGGCAACGCCCGCCTGTACACCGACTACAGCCTGCTGACCTCTGACGACGCCCTCACCGAGGACGTCGGCAAGCTGTTCAGCCAGCTGATCGGCATGGGCAAGACCCTGCGCATGAAGAAGCTGCTGCACGCGCCGTTCACCCTGAAGAAGGGCATGCTCGACATGATCGCCCGGGAGACCCAGTTCGCCCTGGATGGCAAGCCCGCGCACATCATCGCCAAGTTCAACTCGCTGACCGACGCCAAGGTCATCAAGGCGCTGTACAAGGCCAGCCAGTCGGGCGTGAGGATCGACCTGGTGGTGCGCGGCATGTGCTGCCTGCGCCCAGGTATTCCGGGGGTTTCGCACAACATCCAGGTGCGCTCGATCATCGGCCGCTTCCTCGAGCACACGCGGGTGTTCTACTTCCTCAATGGCGGCGAAGAGCAGATCTACCTGTCCAGCGCCGACTGGATGGAGCGTAACCTCGACAAGCGCGTCGAGACCTGCTTCCCGGTAGAGGGCAAGAAGCTATTGCTGCGGGTGAAGAAGGAGCTGGAAGGCTACCTGACCGACAACACCCACGCCTGGACCTTGCAGCCTGACGGGCGCTACGTGCGCAGCACCCCGACCGGCAACCAGAACCCGCGCAGTGCCCAGGCGACCCTGCTGGAGCGCCTGAGCAACCCGCTCCTCAACGTACGCTGAGGACGAAGCCGACCCGGGCCAGCCACTCCGCCTCGTTGGCGAAGTCGGCCTGGGTCAGCTGGTTCTGTTCCAGCCAGCCTTCTGGGAACACCACTTCAAGGCTGTCTTCGCCGGCCTGCAGGTCCACCTTGGGCATCTGCTGGTTGCCACGGATGTGGTGGAACAGGATGGCGAAGCGCAGCAGCACGCACAGGCGAATCAGCTGCACGGCGTCGTCACCGAATTCCGTGAACTTGTCCTTGGGAATGTTGCGGCGATGGCCGCGCACCAGCAAGGCCATCATCTGCTGCTCGTCGCGCGAGAAGCCCGCCAGGTCGGAGTGCTCGATCAGGTAGGCGCCGTGCTTGTGGTAATGGTAGTGGGCGATATCCAGGCCGATTTCGTGGATTTTCGCCGCCCAACCCAGCAGATCGCGCCAGTTTCCTTCTTCAAGCTTCCATGCCTTGGCCACCTGGTCGAAGGCGCTCAGGGCCTTGCGCTCGACCCGTGCTGCCTGGCCCTGGTCGGCGTGATAGCGTTCCATCAGCGAGTTCAGGGTGCGCTCGCGCACATCCTCGTGGTGGTGGCGACCGAGCAGGTCGAACAACACGCCTTCACGCAGGGCGCCGTCGCAGTGGTCCATGCGCTGCAGCTCAAGGGCATCGAAGATGGCCTCGAGAATCGCCAGGCCGGCCGGGAAGATGGTGCGACGGTCGGGTTTGATGCCTTCGAAGTCGATCTTGTCGACCTCGCCGAGCTTGAACAGCTTGCGCTTGACCCAGGCCAGGCCCTCGGCATTGACCTCGCCGTTGCCCAGGCCACCGGCCTTGATCGCGGCGCCGATGGCGCGGATGGTGCCGGACGAACCGATGGCCTCGTCCCAGGTCAGGCGATGCAGGGCGTTTTCGATGCTCATCAGTTCCAGACGTGCGGCGGTATAGGCCTGGGCGTAGCGTGCCGGGGTGATCTTGCCGTCGCGGAAGTAGCGCTGGGTGAAGCTGACGCAGCCCATCTGCAGGCTTTCGCGCAGCAGCGGCTCGAAGCGCTGGCCGATGATGAACTCGGTGCTGCCGCCGCCGATGTCGGCGACCAGGCGCTTGCCGGGAGTGTCGGCCAGGGTGTGCGACACGCCGAGGTAGATCAGGCGCGCCTCTTCACGGCCGGAGATGACCTCGACCGGGTGGCCGAGGATGGCTTCGGCACGCAGGATGAAGTCGTTGCGGTTGCGCGCTTCGCGCAGGGCGTTAGTGCCGACGATGCGCACGGCGCCTGCCGGCATGCCGTTGATCAGTTGGGCAAAACGCTTGAGGCATTCCAGGCCTCGCTCCATGGCTTCTTCGCTGAGCATGCGCTCATCGTCGATGCCGGCGGCCAGCTGAACCTTCTCGCCGAGCCGCTCGAGAATGCGGATTTCGGTGTGGTGCGCCTTGGCCACGACCATGTGGAAGCTGTTGGAGCCCAGGTCGATGGCGGCGATCAGGGACAGGTTCTTCGCGGAGGTATGCGGCATTCTGTGTGTTCTCGGTCGGTAACCCGGCAATCGTGCCACGATCCTTGGCTGACGCCAACGCGCACCACACCGGGCCTTGATGCAAGGCAATGTGCCATTCCATGCTATGACACTTGTGTGACAGTTTCGATTCGCGGCGTCTTGCACAACTATAGTTACACTCAATCGTCCGTGACTTCCTGTAGGGCCTGGGTGCCGCTATCATGGGCCACGTTTTTTTGCTTACGACCCTGGAGATATCCATGAGCAGCGATCTGATCAAACACGTCACCGACGCTACCTTCGAAGCCGAAGTCCTGAAGGCCGAAGGCGCGGTACTGGTCGACTACTGGGCTGAATGGTGCGGTCCATGCAAGATGATCGCTCCGGTTCTGGACGACATCGCCGCTGAATACGAAGGCAAGGTGACCATCGCCAAGCTGAACATCGACAACAACCAGGAAACCCCGGCCAAGCACGGCGTACGTGGCATTCCGACCCTGATGCTGTTCAAGAACGGCAACGTCGAAGCCACCAAGGTCGGCGCCCTGTCGAAGTCGCAGCTGAAGGCGTTCCTCGACGCCAGCCTGTGATGTGATGTGAAAAAGCCCCGCAAATGCGGGGTTTTTTCTTTTTCAGAGCACTAGACGCAGAAAAAAGCAAGTGTTACATTCGGCCTCGCACTGCTTCTCCAGTGCCCTCTGCACGCCGTCGCCGAAGCATCCCTAATTCGAATCAGTACGCGATCCTGTCGCCATCTAGCGGCGCGGCCTCATTAAGCCACAGCTTAATTCTCCCTTCTTACATGATTACGTCACTCCCCTTATGAACCTGACTGAACTCAAGCAAAAGCCGATTACCGATCTTTTGGAAATGGCCGAACAGATGGGCATCGAAAACATGGCCCGTTCGCGCAAACAGGACGTGATTTTCGCCCTGCTGAAGAAGCACGCGAAAAGCGGCGAAGAGATCTCGGGTGACGGCGTGCTGGAGATTCTCCAGGATGGTTTCGGTTTCCTGCGTTCGGCTGATGCGTCCTACCTGGCCGGCCCCGACGACATCTACGTCTCGCCAAGCCAGATCCGCCGTTTCAACCTGCGTACCGGCGACACCATCGTCGGCAAGATCCGCCCACCGAAGGAAGGGGAGCGTTACTTCGCCCTGCTGAAGGTCGACACCATCAACTTCGACCGTCCGGAAAACGCGAAGAACAAGATCCTGTTCGAAAACCTGACGCCGCTGTTCCCGAACAAGCGCCTGAAGATGGAAGCCGGTAACGGCTCCACCGAAGACCTCACCGGTCGCGTCATCGACCTGTGCGCCCCGATCGGCAAAGGCCAGCGTGGCCTGATTGTCGCTCCGCCGAAAGCCGGTAAGACCATCATGCTGCAGAACATCGCGGCGAACATCACCCGTAACAACCCCGAGTGCCACCTGATCGTCCTGCTGATCGACGAGCGCCCGGAAGAAGTGACCGAAATGCAGCGCACCGTGCGCGGCGAAGTGGTCGCCTCGACCTTCGACGAGCCACCAACCCGCCACGTGCAGGTTGCCGAAATGGTCATCGAGAAGGCCAAGCGCCTGGTCGAGCACAAGAAGGACGTGGTCATCCTGCTGGACTCCATCACCCGCCTGGCGCGTGCCTACAACACCGTGATCCCGAGCTCCGGCAAGGTGCTGACCGGTGGTGTCGACGCCCACGCCCTGGAGAAGCCGAAGCGCTTCTTCGGTGCCGCGCGTAACATCGAGGAAGGCGGTTCGCTGACCATCATCGCCACCGCGCTGGTCGAAACCGGCTCGAAGATGGACGAAGTGATCTACGAAGAGTTCAAGGGTACCGGCAACATGGAACTGCCCCTGGACCGTCGCATCGCTGAAAAGCGCGTGTTCCCGGCCATCAACATCAACCGTTCCGGTACCCGCCGCGAAGAGCTGCTGACCGCCGACGACGAACTGCAGCGCATGTGGATCCTGCGCAAGCTGCTGCACCCGATGGACGAGATCGCCGCCATCGAGTTCCTGGTCGACAAGCTCAAGCAGACCAAGACCAACGACGAGTTCTTCCTGTCGATGAAGCGCAAGTAAGATCGTCGTACCACGCGAAAAGCCGGGGAAACCCGGCTTTTTGCTATCTGTACTTTGGCTATTGCGGCCCTATCGGCGCTACACTCTGCACCCCGACCGATACGGCCAACACGAGGCTCATGCATGCAGTATCGCGATTTGCGCGACTTCATCCGTGGCCTGGAGCAGCGCGGTGAACTCAAGCGCATCCAGGTTCCGATTTCCCCTGTCCTGGAAATGACCGAGGTCTGCGACCGCACCCTGCGCGCCAAGGGTCCGGCGTTGCTGTTCGAAAAGCCCACCGGCTTCGACATCCCGGTACTGGGCAACCTGTTCGGCACGCCAGAACGCGTGGCCATGGGCATGGGCGCCGAGTCGGTCGACGAACTGCGTGAGATCGGCAAGCTGCTGGCCTTCCTCAAGGAGCCCGAGCCGCCGAAAGGCCTGAAGGACGCCTGGTCCAAGCTGCCGATCTTCAAGAAGGTCGTGTCGATGGCGCCGAAGGTGGTCAAGGACGCGGTGTGCCAGGAAGTGGTCATCGAGGGTGACGATGTCGACCTCGGCCAGCTGCCGATCCAGCACTGCTGGCCAGGCGACGTGGCGCCGCTGATCACCTGGGGCCTGACCGTGACCCGTGGCCCGAACAAGGATCGCCAGAACCTGGGCATCTACCGTCAGCAGGTGATCGGCCGCAACAAGGTGATCATGCGCTGGCTGAGCCACCGTGGCGGCGCCCTGGATTATCGCGAGTGGTGCGAAAAGAATCCGGGCCAGCCGTTCCCGGTCGCCGTGGCCCTGGGCGCTGACCCGGCCACCATCCTTGGCGCCGTGACGCCAGTGCCGGACACCCTTTCCGAATACGCCTTCGCCGGCTTGCTGCGCGGCAACCGCACCGAGCTGGTCAAGTGCCGTGGCAGCAACCTGCAGGTGCCGGCCACTGCCGAGATCATCCTCGAAGGCGTGATTCATCCGGGCGAAATGGCCCCGGAAGGCCCGTATGGCGATCACACCGGCTACTACAACGAAGTGGACAGCTTCCCGGTGTTCACCGTCGAGCGCATCACCCACCGACAGAAGCCGATCTACCACAGCACCTACACTGGCCGGCCGCCGGATGAGCCGGCGATCCTGGGTGTGGCGCTGAACGAAGTGTTCGTGCCGATCCTGCAGAAGCAGTTCCCGGAAATCGTCGACTTCTACCTGCCGCCGGAAGGCTGCTCGTACCGCATGGCGGTAGTGACCATGAAGAAGCAGTACCCAGGCCACGCGAAGCGCGTGATGCTGGGTGTGTGGTCGTTCCTGCGACAGTTCATGTACACCAAGTTCGTTATTGTCACCGACGACGATATCAACGCCCGCGACTGGAACGATGTGATCTGGGCCATCACCACGCGCATGGACCCCAAGCGTGATACGGTGATGATCGACAACACGCCGATCGACTACCTGGACTTCGCGTCACCGGTATCGGGGCTGGGGTCGAAGATGGGCCTGGACGCCACGCACAAGTGGCCGGGCGAGACTACACGCGAATGGGGCCGGGTCATCGTCAAGGACGAGGCCGTCACCCGCCGTATCGATGAGCTGTGGGATCAGTTGGGAATAGATTGATGCAGGTAACGTTGCAGCCGTCCGGGGCGGTGCTGGCGCTCGAACCCGGGGAACGGATCCTGGATGGAGCGCGGCGGCTGGGCTATGACTGCCCGAACAGCTGCCGCAATGGCAATTGCCATGTCTGCGCCGCGTTGTTGGTCGAAGGAAGCGTGCGTCAGGACGGTGTAGTCCGTGACCATGGCGAGTTGTTTACCTGCATTGCCGAACCGCTGGAGGACTGTGTGTTGCTCTGGGATGGTGTGCTTGCCCTGGGCGAGCTGCCAGTGCGCAAGCTGGCGTGCAGCGTGAGCGAATGCGTCGAGGTCGGTGGCGACGTCTGGCGCGTGCGCCTGCGCGCGCCGGCCGGCAAGCCGCCGCGTTACCATGCCGGGCAGTACCTGATGATCGAGCGCGAGGGCGGCAAGCCGGCGGCCTTCTCGCTGGCCTCTGCGCCGCATTCCGGGCGAGAGCTCGAACTGCATGTGCTGGCCCGCGAAGCCAGTGCGCTGCAGCTGTTGGCGCAGCTGCAGCGTGACCGCGTGGCGCGTATCGAAATGCCGTTCGGCGATACCCACCTGGCCGAGTTGCCTGACGGGCCGCTGGTGCTGATTGCCGCTGGCACCGGCATGGGCCAGATGCACAGCCTGGTCGAACATTGCCGCGCCCAGGGCTTCAAGCACCCGGTGCACCTGTACTGGGGTGTCCGTCGCCCGGAGGACTTCTACAGCATCGAGCACTGGGCTGAATGGGAGCGCTTGCCGAACCTGTTCCTGCATAAGGTGGTCAGCGACCTGTGTGGCTGGGAAGGGCGTTGCGGCATGCTGCATGAAGCGGTGTGCGAGGACGTGAAAGACCTAAATACCGTGCATGTGTATGCCAGCGGTTCGCCGAACATGGTCTACGCCACCCTCGATGCCCTGGTCGAGGCCGGCATGGATGCGCACCGCATGCGCGCCGATGTGTTTGCCTACGCACCACGCGGTTAATAACCGAAGTTCCAACTAGCGGGTATAAGGCGGTAATTGTTACCGCCTTGGCCATTAACTTTCGCGGCCATCGAAACAATACTTCCCAGTCGTCGGAACTGTGCATGAAACTCTGTTCATGGGACTTGAGTATTGGCGCATTTCTATCCTATGGTTACAGCAAGCGCCGCTGGCGCGGCCGCGCAGGCCACGTCATCAGCGCCTCCCGCTTTATGCGTAGTAAACAGGGAATAATGGCGGCAGCTTATGTCGGCACTTGAAAGTTTGTCCTGGGAAGTTGCATATCCTCCGACGCTCGACTTCGGTCAGCAACTGACCCGTGAGCAATTGCTCAACTCCATGCAAATGACCATGTCTCGCCATGAAGGTGGCCCTGTCTGGCTGTTTGCCTATGGCTCGCTGATCTGGCGGCCGGAATGTAATTCGGTGGAGCGCCAACGGGCGCGAGTGCATGGTTATCACCGTGGGTTGTACCTGTGGTCGCATGAGCACCGGGGGACGCCGGAAACGCCAGGCCTGGTGTTCGGCCTTGATCGCGGCGGCTCCTGCAGCGGTTTTGCCTACCGACTTGAAGACAGCAACCTCGATGATTCGCTGATGGCCCTGTGGCAGCGGGAAATGCCTTATCCGGCGTATCGGCCGCACTGGCTCAGCTGCCGACTGGGTGATGGCAGCAAGGTGCAGGCCTTGGGGTTCGTGCTGGAACGGCATCTGCCGTGCTATGCGGGCAATTTGCCGGATACGCTGCTCAGCCAGATTCTGGCCAGTGCCAAGGGGCGCTATGGCACCACGCGGGACTATGTCGAGCAGACATTGAATGCGCTGCGCAGCCATCAGATGCCGGATCGCAACCTCGAGGCGCGGTTCAGGCGCTGCCATAACCTGCACGGGCCTCTTCGCGGCGGTTCGACGCCTCGATAAACCCGCGAAGAGGCCAGACCTGCCTTACTTGGCCAATACCACCAACTTACCCACAGCCCGCCGCTGCCCAAGTTCTTCAATGGCAGCCCCGGCTTCAGCCAGTGGATAAGTCTTCGACACCAACGGCTTCAACTTGCCCTCGGCATGCCAGGCAAACAATTGCCGGAAGTTCGCCGCATTGTCCTCAGGTTGACGCTGGGCAAACGCCCCCCAGAACACCCCAAGTACCGCCGCCCCCTTGAGTAGCACCAGGTTCGCCGCCATCTGCGGAATCGTCCCGCTGGCAAACCCCACCACCAGCAGCCGTCCCTGCCACGCCAGCCCGCGCACGGCCTGGTCGAACAGCTCGCCACCCACCGGGTCGTAGATCACATCCACGCCCTGGCCGCCGGTCAGGCGCTTGATTTCTTCCTTGAGGCTGGCCTGGCTGTAGTCGATCAGTTCGTCAGCCCCGGCAGCCTTGGCAACGGCGAGCTTCTCGGCGCTGCTGGCTGCGGCGATCACTCTTGCGCCCATGGCCTTGCCGATTTCCACCGCTGCCAGGCCAACACCACCGGATGCACCGAGCACCAGCAGGGTTTCGCCGGGCTGCAACTGGCCGCGCTGCTTGAGGGCATGCATCGAGGTGCCGTAGGTCATGCCGAACGCCGCGGCGGTGGCAAAATCCATGTGCTCGGGGATCGGCATCACGTTGTAGAACGGCACCGCCACTTGCTCGGCGAACGCCCCCCAGCCGGTCAGGGCCATCACTCGGTCGCCCACCTTGAAGTTGCCGGCCCGTTCGCCGACCGCAGCAACCACACCGGCGGCCTCGCCACCTGGCGAGAACGGCAGCGGTGGCTGGAACTGGTATTTGCCTTCGATGATCAGCGTGTCGGGGAAGTTGACCCCGGCAGCCTGCACATCGAGCAGGATCTCGTTCTTCTTCGGCACCGGGCTGGCCACGTCTTCCAGCACCAGGTCACGAGCCGGGCCCAGGGTTTTGCACAACACAGCTTTCATCGGGGCTATTCCTTTGCGTGTAGTGGCCGATAAGTGTAGGAGGGTCGCCTGCCGGGTCAACGAGCATGCCCCGCCCTGATGTGCAGACATAAGTGGTTGCACAAGCCCGTGCTTGGGTTTGTGCTGCATGCTGGGTAAGCTGGCGCCAACTGTTTTGAGGAGCGAATTCGTGAAAGCGTGGATCTTGATGGTACTGGCGCTGATGCTGCCAGCGGCGGCCATGGCCGAGGAAGCCAAGGAAGGGGAACCGAAAGTTTCCTACATCACCCTGAGCCCACCCTTCGTCGGCAACTATGCCCTTGATGGCAGCCCCAAGCTGCGCGTGTACAAGGCCGATGTCGCCCTGCGCGTGACCGGTGACGCCGCGGCGGCTGCGGTCAAGCACCAGGAGCCGCTGATCCGCAACCAGCTGGTAGCCCTGTTCACCCAGCAAACGGTGGATAGCATGAGCAACGTCGACGCCAAGGAGAAGCTGCGCCAGGAAGCGTTGAAGCAGGTGCAGCAGGTGATGGAATCGGAAGAGGGCAAGCCGATTGTCGAGGATCTGCTGTTCAATAACCTGATTGTGCAGTGATTTGATTTTGCCAGTGGCGCCTATGGCGTAGGAGAGATCTATCTTTCCTGTAGGTCTGCCAATTTTCGACTCGTGATGTCTCTGCCACGCTAGATTGCGCATGGTTTTCAGATGTTCGAGAGAAGTTGGCAATGCCATTGAAGTTTCAGCCGAAGGAAGCGACTGTTCTGATGTGCGATTTCTCGGGTTTTCAGGTACCTGAGATGGTCAAGGTTCGACCGGTCGTTGTCCTTCGCAAGCATAGCCACAATCAACAACTGGTTACCATTGTGCCGCTGAGCACGACTGAGCCTGAGCGGTTGGCCAGGCATCATGTAGTACTGCCCAGCTATCTGCCAGGCTCTGCTTTGGCATGCTGGGCCAAGTGCGACATGGTATACACCGTCTCCATAACCAGATTGGACAGGTGTCGTATCAAGTCGCGCCGAGGTGGTGGCCGAGAGTACGTGGTGTTGACGATGCAGCCAGAGCACTTCGCCGCTGTGCGGGAAGCTGTCAGTTGTGCGCTTGGCTTCAAACATCCAGCAACAGTGCGGACAGTTGTCAGTAGGGCACAGGATGGACCATACTGACGCTCGTTCCCGAGAGGGGCTTGTGAGACTCTGCGGATCCTGGATTATCCAGCAATTACAGAGCCGGGCAGGTATAAGGCGATAACAAGCCTACCTGTCTGTGAGTAGGGCGCCGCGAGGCGCCCTTTGTCTTTGTGGGCTATGGAAAAGCGGTTAGCGCGCCAGCGCGATGATCGCCGCCCACTGCTCTTCGGTCACTGGCATCACCGACAACCGCGTGCCTTTCTGCACCAGCGGCAAATCTGCCAGCGCACTCTGCTGTTTCAGCAGGCCCAACCCCAGCACCTGGCGGAAGGTCTTCACGTGGGCCACGTCCACCGCGCTCCAAGGGTTCTTTTCGGCATTGGCCTTGGCGTCGAAGTAGTGGCTTTCCGGGTCCAGTGCCGTCGGGTCCGGGTAGGCCGCCGCAATGATGCGGGCGATGCCGGCAATGCCCGGCTGCGGGCAGCTGGAGTGGTAGAAAAAGAACTCGTCGCCTACGCTCATGGCCCGCATGAAGTTGCGCGCCTGGTAGTTGCGTACGCCATCCCAGCGTGCCTCGCCCAAGCGGCCCAGGCCTTCGATCGAGAGCTCATCGGGCTCGGACTTCATCAGCCAATAGGCCATGGATACTGCTCCTGAAAAGGTTTGAAATAACCTGTTGCACGAAACCGACAGCCGGTTGGCGTCAACGTTTGCGTGACGACTCAGGTTGTCGGAAAATGCGCCGATTTTAAAGCTAGACGCTCCGGCGGCACCAAGAAGGTCGCCGAGCCTGAACGTATGCCTAGGGGGGCATTCTTCGATGAATCAACGCAAACCGGATCTGCTGTGGATCCTGGTCTTCATCTTTGGCCTTGGTGTGGTCACCACCGGTTATGCCCAGGGTATCTGGGAGCGCAAGCTGGATACCGCCTATCAGACGCCGGTCGACGCCAACCCACAGCAACGCTGATATCCCCTCGCTGACGCCGCCTACTTCGGCGCCAGGTACCAGCCACGGTCACTGACCGTGCCCTGCAGTGGTACATCCCAACTGGCCTGCGCCAGTCGCTCGACCTTCTGGCATTCATGCGCCAGCCCCAGCAGCAGCGGTTTTTTCCAGGTCTTGCGGCGTGCCTGGTAGGCCAGGCTACGGTCGTAGAATCCCCCACCCATCCCCAATCGCCCGCCGACTTCATCGAAGCCGACCAGCGGCAGCAGGATCAGGTCCAGCGACCAGATCGGGCGCTGGCGCCGACGATCGGTCAACGGCTCGGGAATACGGAAGCGGTTACGCTTGAGCTTTTCGCCCTGTTCGAAACGCTGGAACACCATGCGCGTGCGCGGCCAGGCATGCAGTACCGGCAGGTAGGTGCGCTTACCCCGGCGCTGGGCCTCGCGCAGCAGCAGGCGCGGGTCGATTTCACCGTCATTGGGCAGGTACAGGGCGATATGCCGGGCACGGCGGAACAGTGGGTGCTGCGCCAATTGCCGGTACAGGCCACGTGAAGCCTGGTGTTGCTGGGCGGGGGTAAGGGCGCGGCGGGCATTGCGAAGCAGGCGACGAAGCTGGGGGCGGGTGAGCGGCGCAGTTTCGGTCATGGCACTGGCGATCCCAGGTGTCGGATTGCCCAGCTGGGCGCTGGGCAGGAAGAATCAGGCTCCCCGATAAGACCGCTATCGGTGTAGCCCTTGAACCCGAAAGTTCAAGGTGGAGATTGCAGGGGGCGTTAAGGCTTTCCGTCGGGCGGACATGCACACCGGCCCCAGCGTGCAACCCCCGTGGTTGTGCGTATCGGCTCAGGGACATAACCGACTGGCGCATCCCCCAGGGAGTGGCGCCAGTATACCAATCTCAGCCGTTTTTGGTACCCGCATCGTCGGACAAAGCCTGATCGACCCGCTCCAGCAGGTCACGCACCTGTTCACGGTTGGTGCCGCTCACCGGCGCATCGCTGCGATCCTCCTGGCGGTGCAGCATCTCGTGAGTGATGTTCAACGCCGCCATGACCGCAATGCGGTCGGCTCCGATCACCTTGCCGCTGCTGCGGATCTCGCGCATCTTGCCGTCCAGGTAGCGCGCAGCGCTGACCAGGTTGTTGCGCTCTTCCGGCGGGCAGATGATCGAATACTCCTTGTCGAGGATCTGCACGGTGACGCTATTGCTTGAACTCATGAGTCTTGCTCCAGGGCCTTCAGGCGTAAAATCATCGACTCGACCTTGCGCTTGGCGATCTCGTTCTTTTCGATGAGGTGGGCGCGCTCCTCGCGCCAGGATTTTTCCTGAGCTACTAGGAGTGCATTTTGCCGTTTTAGTTGCTCGACGCGTTCAATCAGCAACTCGAATCGGCTCATCAGCGCTTGCAGGTCATTCTCTTGCGTGGGTTGCACTCGATTCGCTCCGTCGTTGAATCACCCTGCGATGATGCCTCTCCCTGCGCGGCTGCGGCCAGTGCCGATGGTCTTGGCGCGCCTGCCGGTGCTAGGATACAAGGTCTTCATTCTAGTCAAATGCGCCGTCTGGCGCCTAGCCGACCATGCCTAATACTCAATCGCCTTATGTTGCTTTTGCCATGCTCCTCTCGAGCAATGGCCATCCTGTCACCCCTGCCGAGCTGCACGGCCTGCTGATCGGGCGCAGCTGTGCCGGTGCGGGCTTCGATGCCGAGGCCTGGTTGGCCGACGCCGCCCAACTGCTGGAAACCGAACCCGGCGACACCGTGCGCAATGCCCTGATCGGCCTGCAAGAGATGGTCAAGGGTGAGCTGAACAGCGAAGACATGGCCATCGTCCTGCTGCTGCCGAGCGACGATGCCGCACTGGCCGACCGCGCCGAGGCGCTGGGCCAGTGGTGCCAGGGCTTCATCACTGGCTTCGGCCTGAACGCCGGTGGCAAGGACCTGTCTACCGAAGCCAAGGAAGTGCTGCAGGACCTGGTGGCCATTTCCCAGGTCCAGGAGGCCCTTGAAGAATCCGAAGACGGCGAGAGCGACTACATGGAAGTCATGGAGTACCTGCGCGTCGCACCGCTGCTGCTGTACACGGAGCTGGCGGCGCCTGCCGCACCTGCATCAAAACCTTCGCTGCACTGATCAACCGAGGGTAGTCCTGCCCATGAGCCACATACCCAAGGCCGAGTATGCCCGTCGGCGCAAGGCGCTGATGGCGCAGATGGTCCCCAACAGCATTGCCATCCTGCCGGCTGCCGCGGTTGCCATCCGTAACCGCGATGTCGAGCACGTGTACCGCCAGGACAGCGATTTCCAGTACCTCAGCGGCTTCCCCGAGCCAGAGGCGGTGATCGCACTGATCCCTGGCCGTGAGCATGGCGAGTACGTGCTGTTCTGCCGTGAGCGCAACCCGGAGCGTGAGCAATGGGACGGGCTGCGTGCCGGCCAGGAAGGCGCAGTCCGTGACTTTGGTGCGGACGATGCCTTCCCGATCACCGATATCGACGAGATCCTGCCGGGCCTGATCGAAGGCCGCGAACGGGTCTACAGCGCCATGGGCAGCAACGCTGAGTTCGACCGGCGCCTGATGGACTGGATCAACGTGATCCGCTCCAAGGCGCGCCTCGGCGCCCAGCCGCCGAACGAGTTCGTTGCGCTGGATCACCTGCTGCACGACATGCGCCTGTATAAATCGGCAGCGGAAGTGAAGGTGATGCGTGCCGCTGCGGATATCTCCGCACGCGCCCATGTACGGGCCATGCAGGCTTGCCGCGCCGGGCTGCACGAATACAGCCTGGAAGCCGAGCTGGACTACGAGTTCCGCAAGGGCGGGGCGAAGATGCCGGCCTACGGCTCGATCGTCGCCGCCGGGCGCAATGGCTGCATCCTGCACTACCAGCAGAACGATGCTCCGCTCAAGGACGGTGACCTGGTGCTGATCGATGCCGGTTGCGAGATCGACTGCTACGCCAGCGATATCACCCGTACCTTCCCGGTCAGCGGGCGTTTTTCGCCCGAGCAGAAGGCCATCTACGAGCTGGTGCTCAAGGCCCAGGCCGCCGCCTTTGCCGAGATCGCCCCGGGCAAGCACTGGAACCACGCCCACGAGGCGACCGTGCGTGTCATCACCGAAGGCCTGGTGGAACTCGGCTTGCTCAAGGGTGAGGTGCAGGCGCTGATCGACAGCGAGGCCTACCGGGCCTTCTACATGCACCGTGCCGGGCACTGGCTGGGCATGGATGTGCACGATGTTGGCGAATACAAGGTGGGTGGCGAGTGGCGGGTGCTGGAGCCTGGCATGGCGTTGACGGTCGAGCCCGGCATCTACATTGCCGCCGACAACGAGTCGGTCGCGAAGAAATGGCGCGGCATCGGCATCAGGATCGAGGACGACGTGGTAGTGACCAGGCAAGGCTGTGACATTCTGACCTCGGGCGTGCCCCGTACGGTCGCTGAGATCGAGGCGCTGATGCAGGCTGCACGTAAGGACGCGGCATGAGTCGGGTCAACCTGGCAATTATCGGCGGTGGTCTGGTCGGCGCAAGCCTGGCCCTGGCTCTGCAGGCCGGCGCCAAGGCACGTGGCTGGAAGATCCTGCTGATCGAGCCGTTCGCCCCCGGCGACAGCTTCCAGCCCAGCTACGACGCACGTTCCTCGGCATTGTCTTTCGGCACCCGGCAGATCTATCAGCACCTTGGCCTGTGGCAAACCATCAGTCTGCGCGCCGAGCCGATCCGGCAGATCCAGGTCTCTGACCGGGGCCGTTTCGGTGCTACCCGCCTGGATGCCATGGAAGAGGGCGTGCCGGCCCTGGGCTACGTGGTGGAGAACGCCTGGCTCGGCCAATGCCTGTGGCAAGGGCTGGACAGCGAGGTGGTGAGCTGGCGCTGCCCGGCCGAGGTGAAGGCCATGCAGGCCATTGAAGGTGGCTACCGCCTGCTGCTGGACGACGACACCAGCCTGGAATGCGACCTGGCGGTGCTGGCTGACGGTGGCCGCTCCGGCCTGCGCGAGCAACTGGGTATCCATGTGCGCCGTACGCCCTACGAGCAAAGCGCGCTGATCGCCAACATCACCCCAGGCGAGGCCCACTGTGGTCAAGCCTTCGAGCGCTTCACCGAGCAAGGCCCGATGGCCTTGCTGCCATTACCGGAAAACCGCTGCGCGCTGGTCTGGACGCGGCAGGGGATGGATGCCCGGCGCCTGGCTGAAATTGATGAGCGCAGCTTCCTGCGTGAGCTGCAGGATGCCTTTGGCTATCGCCTCGGCGCCCTGCGCCAGGTCGGTGCCCGGCATCTCTACCCGCTGGCGCTGATCGAAGCCCAGGAGCAGGTACGCCCACACCTGGTGGTGCTGGGCAACGCCGCGCACAGCTTGCACCCGATTGCCGGGCAGGGCTTCAACCTGTCGCTGCGTGACGTACAGTCGCTGGCCGATGCGCTGCTGGCCGGCCCGCAGCATCCGGGTGATCTTGCCAGCCTGTTGGCCTATCACCAGCGCCAGCGGCTCGACCAGGCCCTGACCATTGGTTTCTCCGACCAGGTCACCCGCCTGTTCGGCAGCAACCAGCCGCTGCTGGCGGCGGGGCGCAATATCGGCCTGCTCGGGCTCGACCTGCTTCCACCGGCAAAAAGCTGGTTCGCCCGCCAGGCCATGGGTCTCGGCACCCGCCCCGATCCGCGGGGCCAGGCATGAGCAACCCGCGCAGGCTGGCGCGCCGGGCGCGCATGTTGCGCTGGCTACTGAACCTCTACCCGCCCTACATGGGTGCCGGTATCCGCATCCAGCACATCAGCCCTGACATGCGCAGCGTCAAGGTTCGCATGAAGCTGACCCGCTGGAACCGCAACTATGTCGGCACCCAGTTTGGCGGCAGCCTGTACTCGATGGTCGACCCGTTCTACATGCTGCTGCTGATCGAGCAGCTGGGCCGCGAGTACATCGTCTGGGACAAGGCTGCCACCATCGATTTCATCGCTCCGGGCAAGGGCACGGTGTACGCCGAATTCCACGTCGATGACGCGCTGCTGGACGAGATCCGCCAGCAGACCGCCACCGGCAAGAAGTACCTGCCGCGTGTGCAGGTCGATATCCGTGACGAAGCCGGCGAGCTGGTGGCGCGGGTCGATAAAACCCTATACGTGCGGCTCAAGCCGCAAGCGAGGCAGGCGTAAGGCATGGAAATGCGCGCAGATCTGTTGATTGTCGGTGCCGGTATGGTCGGCAGCGCCCTGGCCCTGGCGCTTCGCCACAGCGGCCTGGAAATTCTCCTGCTCGATGGCGGCCCGCTGTCGGTCAAACCGTTCGATGGCGCCGCTCCGTTCGAGCCTCGGGTCAGTGCCCTGTCGGCGGCCAGCCAGCGCATCCTCGAACGCCTGGGTGCCTGGGAAGGTATCGCCGGGCGGCGCGTGTCGCCGTATTCCGACATGCATGTATGGGATGGCAGCGGTACCGGTCAGATTCATTTCTCGGCAGCCAGCGTGCATGCCCAGGTACTCGGCCATATCGTCGAGAACCGGGTGGTACAGGACGGTCTGCTGGAGCGCCTGCACGACAGCGACATCGGCCTGCTGCCCAATGCCCGCCTGGAGCAGCTGCGCCGTTCTGGTGACGAGTGGCTGCTGACCCTGGCCGACGGCCGCCAGCTGCGGACACCGTTGGTGGTGGCCGCCGATGGCGCCAACTCGGCGGTGCGCCGGCTGGCCGGCTGCGAGACCCGCGAATGGGATTACCTGCACCACGCAATCGTCACCAGCGTGCGCTGCAGTGCTGCGCACCAGGCCACCGCCTGGCAGCGGTTCACCGATGAGGGGCCGCTGGCGTTCCTGCCGTTGTCCCGTGACGGCAAGCAGGACTGGTGCTCGATCGTCTGGTCGACAACACCGGAGCAGGCCGAGCAGATCATGGCATTGGATGAGCAGGCCTTCCTCAAGGCCCTGGAACGCGCCTTCGAGGGGCGTCTGGGGGATGTGCTGGAGGCCGACCCGCGCGTCTGCGTGCCGTTGCGCCAGCGCCACGCCAAGCGCTACGTGGACGAAGGGCTGGTGTTGATCGGCGATGCCGCGCACACCATTCACCCGCTGGCCGGGCAGGGCGTCAACCTGGGCTTCCTCGACGCCGCGGTGCTGGCCGAGGTGCTGGAGAATGCCTGCGAGCGCGGTGAGCGGTTGGCGGATGTGAAGGTGCTCAGCCGTTATGAGCGTCGGCGCATGCCGCACAACCTGGCGTTGATGGCGGCGATGGAAGGTTTCGAGCGGTTGTTCCAGGCCAATCCGTTGCCGCTGCGCTGGTTGCGTAACAGCGGGTTGAAGCTGGTGGAACAGCTGCCGGAGGCCAAGGCGCTGTTCGTGCGCCAGGCGCTGGGGCTGACCGGGGACCTGCCGGAACTGGCCAAGGCTTGAGATAGGCGGGGCCGCACAGCGGCCCTCTGCAACATTCGGTAACTGCTCGGATGATGAGTCGGAAAATGGGATTCACTACCATTTGCACCTCTCATACGATCCGAGGAGTGCTTTCCATGTTGCCACGCAAGCCCCTACTGGCCGCCCTGGCCCTGACCCTGTTCGGCGGCACAGCCCAGGCGGCGGACGAAGTGGTGGTGTACTCCTCGCGCATCGACGAGCTGATCAAGCCGGTGTTCGATGCCTACACCGCCAAGACCGGGGTCAAGGTCAAGTTCATCACCGACAAGGAAGCCCCGTTGATGCAGCGCATCAAGGCCGAGGGCGAGAACGGCGTGGCCGACCTGCTGCTCACCGTCGATGCCGGCAACCTCTGGCAGGCCGAGCAGATGGGCATCCTGCAGCCGATCAAGTCGGACATCATCGACCAGAACATTCCCCCGCAGTACCGCGCCTCGTCCCATGACTGGACTGGCCTGAGCCTGCGTGCACGGACCATTGTCTACTCCACCGAGCGGGTCAAGCCGGCCGAGCTGACCACCTATGAAGCCCTCGCCGACAAGCACTGGGAAGGACGCCTGTGCCTGCGCACCGCGAAGAAGGTGTACAACCAGTCGCTGACCGCCACGCTGATCGAGAACCATGGCGAGGCCAAGACCGAGCAGATCGTCAAAGGCTGGGTCGGCAACCTGGCCACCGATGTGTTCTCCGACGATAACTCGGTGATCCAGGCCATCGAGGCCGGCCAATGCGATGTGGGCGTGGTCAACACCTACTACTACGGCCGCCTGCATGCCCAGAACCCGAAACTGCCGGTGAAGATCTTCTGGCCCAACCAGGGTGACCGTGGCGTGCACGTCAACCTGTCGGGCATCGGCCTGACCAAGCATGCGCCGCACCCGGAAGCCGCCAAGAAGCTGGTCGAGTGGATGACTGGCGAAGAGGCGCAGAAGCTGTTCGCCGACATCAACCAGGAGTTCCCGGCCAACCCGAAGGTCAAGCCGTCGGAGGAAGTGGCAGCCTGGGGTAGCTTCAAGGCCGACAGCCTGCCGGTGGAAGTGGCCGGCAAGCGCCAGGCCGAGGCCATTCGCCTGATGGATCGCGCTGGCTGGAATTAAGCACCCGGCCTTAAGCTTCCGGGTTCTTCAAGGGCCTGTTCGCGGGCACGCCCGCTCCCACAGGAAAACTCGATCCCTGTGGGAGCGGGCACGCCCGCGAACGACCGCAAAGCGGTCGCAATCAGTCACAGAGACATTCACTTGCCCCATACCGCCCAACGCCGCTGGTACCTCCCGGTCACCCTGACCGCCGCCCTGGTCCTCCTGCCCCTGAGTGTGCTGCTGCTGTCCTGGCAGTCGGTCGACCTGCAGATCTGGTCGCACCTGCTCGACACCCAGATGGGCCGCCTGCTGGGCAATACCGCGACCTTGGTGGTCGGCGTCGGTATCGGCGTCACCCTGCTCGGGGTCAGCCTGGCCTGGCTCACCAGCCTCTGCGAGTTCCCCGGCCGACGCTGGCTCGACTGGGCGCTGATGCTGCCGTTCGCCATTCCGGCCTACGTACTGGCCTTCGTCTTTGTCGGCCTGCTCGATTTTTCCGGCCCGGTACAAAGCGCCCTGCGCGAAGTGTTCGGGCCCATGCGCCTGCCACGGGTACGCTCTACGGGTGGGGTGATCATCGTGCTGGTGCTGGTGTTCTACCCCTATGTCTACCTGCTGGCGCGCACGGCGTTCCTGGCCCAGGGCAAGGGCTTGATGGAGGCTGCGCGGGTACTGGGCCTGTCACCCCTGCAGGCCTTCTGGCGAGTGGCGATGCCGATGGCGCGGCCTGCGATTGGTGCGGGTATTGCCCTGGCGCTGATGGAGACCCTGGCTGATTTTGGCGCAGTGGCCGTGTTCAACTTCGACACGTTCACCACGGCCATCTACAAGACCTGGTACGGGTTCTTCAGCCTGTCCAGCGCGGCCCAGTTGGCCAGTCTGCTGCTGTTGGCGGTGATGCTGGTGCTGTATGGCGAGCGCCGCGCCCGTGGCGCGACCCGCAGCGGCAACGAGCGCCCGCGCGGGCAGGCGCTATACCACTTGCGCGGGTTCAAGGCGCTGCTGGCCAGCGGCTGGTGCCTGCTGGTGTTCGCCTGCGCATTCGTCATTCCGCTGCTGCAGTTGCTGGCGTGGTTCTGGCAGCGCGGCCGGCATGATCTGGACGAGCGGTATGTCGGCCTGGTGCTGCATACGTTGTACCTGGGCGGTATGGCCGCTCTGATCACCGTTTGCGTGGCCCTGCTGCTGGCCTTCGCCCGCCGTCAGGCGCCGACGGGCGGCATCCGTGCCGGCGTCGGGCTGGCCAATCTGGGCTACGCCTTGCCCGGCTCGGTGCTGGCGGTCTCGATCATGCTGGCTTTCAGCTATCTGGATAATCAGCTGGTCATTCCGCTGTCGACCTGGTTGGGCGGTGCGGGCAAGCCGCTGTTGCTGGGCAGCCTGGCCGCGTTGCTGCTGGCTTACCTGGTGCGTTTCATCGCCGTGGCCTATGGCCCATTGGAGAGCAGCCTGGAACGTATCCGCCCCTCATTGCCGGAGGCTTCGCGCAGTCTCGGCGTCGGTGGCGTGGGTTTGTTTTTCAAGGTGTATCTGCCGCTGCTGGTGCCCGGGGCTTTGAGCGCTGCGTTGCTGGTGTTCGTCGACGTGCTCAAGGAAATGCCCGCCACCCTGCTGATGCGCCCGTTCGGCTGGGACACCCTGGCGGTCAGGGTGTTCGAGATGACCAGCGAAGGCGAATGGGCGCGCGCCTCGCTACCGGCGCTGACCTTGGTGCTGGTCGGGCTGTTGCCGGTCATCGGGCTGATTCGCCGTTCCGCTCGGCGTCCCGGTCACAGTCACTGAGGATGCCAGCTTGCGCCCTTGCGGCTACAATGCGCGGCATTCGCGCGGCGGGTCCTACAAGAAGAGCTGACGATTAAACGTCATCGACCGCCGCCGCTTCGCCACGCCCGGAAGGAGAAACCCATGGGACAGCGCACGCTTTTGTACGACTTGCACCTGGCGCTCGGCGCCAAGACGGTCGATTTCGGCGGCTGGGACATGCCGCTGCACTATGGCTCGCAGGTCGAGGAGCACCATCAGGTGCGCAGCGACTGCGGTGTCTTCGATGTGTCCCACATGACGGTCATCGACATCACCGGCGACGACGCCACGCCCTGGCTGCAACGTCTGCTGGCCAACGACGTGGCCCGTCTCGACGGCACCGGCAAGGCGCTGTACAGCCCGTTGCTCAACGAAGACGGCGGGGTCATCGACGACCTGATCGTCTACCGCACCCAGAGCGGCTACCGCCTGGTCACCAACGCGGCCACACGGGCGAAGGTCGCCGATTGGCTACAGCGCCAGAGCGCCGGCTTCAGCGTATCGTTCGATGTGCGTCCCGACCTCGCCATCCTCGCCATCCAGGGGCCCCATGCCCGTGAGAAAGTCGCCGCGCTGCTCAGCCCGGCCCGCGCCGCGCTGATCCGTGAACTGCGCCCGTTCGAAGGTATTGCCGAAGGTGACTGGTTCATCGCCCGCACCGGCTACACCGGTGAAGACGGCCTGGAAATCATCCTGCCGGGTGATCAGGCCGTAGCGTTTTTCAACGACCTGGTCGGCGCCGGCATCGCGCCGAGCGGCTTGGGCGCGCGCGACACCCTGCGCCTGGAAGCCGGCATGAATCTGTACGGCCAGGACATCGATGAAAGCCATACCCCGCTGACCTCCAACCTGGGCTGGTGCATTGCCTGGGAACCTGCCGAACGCAACTTCGTCGGCCGTACCGGCCTGTTGGCGGAAATCGAGCGCGGTGTGCAGGAAAAACTGGTTGGCCTGGTGCTCGAAGAGCGCGGCGTTCTGCGTGCCCACCAGGTGGTGCGTGTAGCCGGGATTGGCGAAGGGGAGATCACCAGTGGTAGTTTCTCGCCTACGCTGAGCAAGTCCATTGCCTTGGCGCGCGTGCCCATGGCTACTGGTGACCGTGCCGAGGTCGAGATCCGCGGCAAATGGTACCCGGTGCGGGTGGTCAAACCGACCTTCGTGCGCCACGGCAAGATTCTGATCTGATCATTCAACGGCGGGCCGAACCGCTGACCCAAACGAGGAATTCAAGACATGAGCAATATCCCCGCCGATCTGCGTTTCGCCGAAAGCCACGAGTGGGCACGCCTGGAAGCTGATGGCACTGTGACCGTGGGTATCAGCGACCACGCCCAGCAAGCGCTGGGTGACGTGGTGTTCGTCGAGCTGGCCGAAGTCGGCAAGGTGTTCGCTGCGGGCGACGCTGCTGGCGTGGTCGAGTCGGTCAAGGCCGCTTCCGACATCTACGCCCCGGTTGCCGGTGAAGTGATCGCGGTCAACGAAGAACTGGCCGACAGCCCGGAGCTGCTCAACGAAGAGCCTTACGCGTCGTGGATCTTCAAGCTGAAGCCAAGCGACAAGTCGCAACTGGACAAGCTGCTGGATGCCGCTGGCTATCAGGCACTGATCGGCGAGTAAGTCTGCGTCGCCTGCTTCGCGGCTAAAGCCGCTCCTACAGGAATAGCGCCGCCTTCGAGGCCTGTGTGTTGCCCTGTAGGAGCGGCTTTAGCCGCGAAGAGGCCGAGCCTGCCGAAACAAGTTTTCCCGCACCATCGCCGATCCCTTCCTAGACTTATAAGTCTCCATGAGACCTGGTCTAGGAAGAGAGCGTCGACATGTCCCAGTCGCCATCCCTGCATCAACTGCAAGAGCTCAACCCTTTCCTGCGCCGCCACCTGGGGCCCGATGCCTCGGAGCAGCAGGCGATGCTCAGCACCCTCGGCCTCAACAGCCGCAGCGAGCTGATCGAGCAGACCGTGCCGCCAGGCATCCGCTTCAACCGCGCCCTCGACTTGCCGCCGGCCTTGGATGAACAGGCTGCGTTGGCCAAGCTCGCCGGCTACGCCGAGCAGAACCAGGTGTGGACCAGCCTCATCGGCATGGGCTACCACGGCACCGTCACGCCCACCGTCATCCTGCGCAACGTGCTGGAAAACCCCGGCTGGTACACCGCCTACACGCCCTATCAGCCGGAAATCGCCCAAGGCCGTCTGGAGGCGCTGCTCAACTTCCAGCAGATGGTCATCGACCTCACCGGGCTGGCCCTGGCCAATGCGTCGTTGCTCGATGAAGCCACGGCCGCTGCCGAAGCCATGGCCCTGGCCAAGCGAATGGCGCGCAACAAGAGCAACGCCTTCTTTGCCGACGAGCATTGCCACCCACAGACCTTGTCGGTACTGAAAACCCGCGCGGAGGGCTTCGGTTTCCAGCTGATCATCGACACTGTGGATAACCTTGCCAAACACCAGGTATTCGGTGCCCTGCTGCAATACCCGGACACCCACGGCGAAGTGCGTGACCTGCGGCCATTGATTGACCAGCTGCACAGCCAGCAGGCCGTGGCCTGTGTGGCCGCCGACCTGCTCAGCCTGGTGATGCTGACACCACCCGGTGAGCTCGGAGCCGATGTAGTGCTGGGTTCGACCCAGCGCTTTGGTGTACCGATGGGCTACGGTGGCCCGCACGCGGCCTACTTCGCTTGCCGTGACGACTACAAGCGGGCGATGCCCGGGCGCATCATTGGCGTGTCCCGCGATGCCCGTGGCAACACGGCGCTGCGCATGGCCCTGCAGACGCGTGAGCAGCATATCCGCCGCGAAAAGGCCAACTCCAACATCTGCACCGCCCAGGTGCTGCTGGCCAACATCGCCAGTTTCTATGCGGTGTATCACGGCCCGGAAGGCCTGCAGCGCATCGCCCAGCGGGTGCATCGGCTGACCTTCGTGCTGGCGGCAGGCCTTGAGGCCAAAGGCATCAAGCGCCTCAACCAGCACTTTTTCGACACCTTGACCCTGGACGTCGGCGGCGCTCAGGCGGCGATCATCGAAAGTGCCGAGGCCGCCCGCATCAACCTGCGCATTCTGGGGCGCGGCCATCTGGGCGTGAGCCTGGACGAAACCTGTAACGAAGCCACCGTGCTGCGGCTGTTCGACATTTTCCTGGGCGTCGATCACGGCCTGGATATCGCCACGCTCGACCAGCACGCGCTGCCCGAAGGCATCCCCGCTGCGCTGGTGCGCCGCACGCCGTTCCTCAGCCACCCGGTGTTCAACCTGCACCACAGCGAAACCGAGATGCTGCGCTACCTCAAGCAGCTGGAAAACAAGGACCTGGCGCTGAACCAGTCGATGATCCCGCTCGGCTCCTGCACCATGAAGCTCAATGCCACCAGCGAGATGATCCCCATCACCTGGCCTGCTTTCGCCCAGCTTCACCCCTTTGCGCCCGCCGCACAGGCCACGGGCTACAGGGCGATGATCGACGAGCTGGAAAGCTGGTTGTGCGCCATTACCGGCTTCGACGCCATCTGCATGCAACCCAACTCCGGCGCCCAGGGTGAATACGCCGGGCTCATGGCCATTACCCGTTATCACCGCAGCCGTCATGAGCCTCAGCGCACGCTGTGCCTGATCCCGTCATCGGCCCATGGCACCAACCCGGCTTCGGCGCAGATGGCGGGCATGGAGGTGGTGATCGTCGATTGCGACGAGGCTGGCAACGTCGACCTCGAAGACCTCAAGGCCAAGGCCCATGCCGCCGGGGCCAGGCTGTCGTGCCTGATGGTCACCTATCCCTCGACCCATGGTGTGTACGAAGAGGGCATCCGCGAGATTTGCGAGGTGGTCCACCAGCACGGTGGCCAGGTGTACATGGACGGCGCCAACCTCAACGCCCAGGTCGGCCTGGCGCGACCGGCTGATATCGGTGCCGACGTTTCGCACATGAACCTGCACAAGACGTTCTGCATTCCCCACGGTGGTGGCGGCCCAGGCATGGGGCCGATTGGCATCCGTGCGCATCTGAAGCCGTTTGTCGCCAGCCATCCGGTGGTGCCGGTGCCGGGGCTGGACCCGAACAACAGCGCGGTCAGCGCCGCGCCCTGGGGCAGTGCGAGCATCCTGCCGATCAGCTGGATGTACATCGCCATGATGGGCCCACAGCTTGCTGATGCCAGCGAAGTGGCGATCCTCTCGGCCAACTACCTGGCCAGCCAGCTCGGCGGCGCGTTCCCGGTGCTGTACCGCGGGCGCAACCAGCGCGTGGCCCATGAGTGCATCCTCGACCTGCGGCCACTCAAGGCACAGACCGGCATCACCGAGGAGGACGTCGCCAAGCGCCTGATGGACTATGGCTTCCACGCCCCGACCATGTCATTCCCGGTGCCGGGGACCTTGATGGTCGAGCCCACCGAAAGCGAGTCGAAGGCCGAGCTGGACCGCTTCGTCGAAGCGATGCTGGCGATTCGGGCAGAGATTGCCGAGGTGCAGGAGGGTAACTGGCCGGCGGAAGACAACCCGCTCAAGCATGCACCGCATACCCTGGCCGATGTGCTGGCGCCGTGGAGCCGGCCTTACAGCCTGGAGCAGGCGGTTGCGCCCAGTGCTCACGTGCGCCAGCACAAGTACTGGCCAGCGGTGAATCGGGTCGACAACGTGTATGGGGACAGGAATCTGTTCTGTGCTTGCGTGCCGGTGGAGGCTTACCGGTAAGGCTGAAGATAAGTGCTGGGTTCTTCGCGGGACAAGCCCGCTCCTACAGGTTATTCACAAGCCCTCAGGCAGTGTTTTCCTGTAGGAGCGGGCTTGCCCGCGAAGCAGGCGACGCGGTTATTCGGCTACCGCGTTCTTGGCCAGAATGGCGTTGGCCAGATCCATGTCCGAGGCTTGCAAACCTGGGTTCTCGGCGCGCACCTGTTGCAGCGCCTGCTCCAGGAACGGCCCGCGAATCGCACCTTCACTGGCGACGAAGCTGCCGGCGTCATCCTGTGCCGCGAGTACCAGCTTGTGGTCGTGCGAAGTGATGTAGCTCGACGCCGTGGTCGCGCCGGAAGTCATTACGTTACGCCAGAAGGTATCGGCCATGGCAGAGCCAACAGGCAGCGAAAGCAGGGCAGCAGCTGCGATGGCGGTTTTGAGACGCATGATGAAACACCTCGAAGGGTGAGGGTTGGGGATGGTCGGTTTGATCCAGCAAAATGGGCGCAAGTTCCTTGAATACAAGGGTTTTTTGCTCAGGAACAGACCCGCAGCACCTCCTCGGAACGGGTCAGCCCACGGGCCACTTTCGCCTCCCCACAGCGGCGCAGATCCTGTAACCCTTCAGCTAGAGCCTGCCGTTGCAGTGCGGCCAGATCGGTGCTGGCGCCTATCCGTGCACGCAGGCTGTCGCTCGGGATCAGCAGTTCGAACAAGCCCGTACGGCCACGGTAGCCGGTGCCCCGACAAACCTGGCAAGGATTGCTCGATGGGCGACCCCGGCATGCCTGGCAGAGCAAGCGCACCAGGCGCTGGGCCATGACCCCGCCCAGGGTCGCCCGGATCAGGTAATCGGCCACCCCCAGCTCAAGCAGGCGGGTAATGGCGCTACAGGTGTCATTGGTGTGCAGGGTCGAGAGTACCAGGTGCCCGGTGAGCGCAGCCTGAACCGCCACCAGTGCGGTCTCGCGGTCGCGGATTTCACCGATCATGATGATGTCCGGGTCCTGGCGCAGCAGGGTGCGCACGCCATCGGCAAAACCCAGGCCCAGGGCTGGCTGCACCTGCATCTGGTTGAACGCCGGTTCCAGCCGCTCGATCGGGTCTTCGATGGTGCACAGGTTGACCTGCGGCGTGGCCAGCTGCTTGAGGCTGGCGTAGAGCGTGCTGGTCTTGCCGGACCCGGTAGGCCCGGTGACCAGCAGGATACCCTGGCGGCGCTGCAGCAGCGTTTGCCACTGGGCCAGTGGCTCGCCCTCCAGGCCCAATTGGTCGAAGTCCTCCTGCAGCTGGCGCGGGTCGAACAAGCGCAACACCAGTTTTTCACCAAAGGGCGTCGGCAGCGTCGAAAGGCGCAGCTCGACCTCGCTACCGCCTGGCAGGCTGCTCTTCACCCGGCCGTCCTGCGGGCGGCGCTTTTCCGCTACATCCATGCGGCCCAGGTGTTTCAGGCGGCTGACCACGGCCAGGGTGACGCTGGCCGGGAAGGCGTAGACCGTGTGCAGCAGGCCATCGATGCGGTAGCGCAGGTGGCCTTGATCGCGGCGTGGCTCCAGATGGATGTCGCTGGCACGTTGCTCGATGGCGTACTGCAGCAGCCAGTCGACGATATGCACGATGTGCGCGTCGTCGGCCGTGGCCTCTGCCTGCCGCTTGCCGAGCTCAAGCAAGTGCTCGAGCTCGCCCAGGCTGGTCGCTTGTTGGTGCTGCGCACCTTGTACCGAGTGGGCCAGGCGAAACAGCGACTGGCCCAGTTGGCGAATCTGCAGCGGGCTGGCCAGCACGCGGCGAATCGGTTTGCCCAGGCTGCGCGCCAGGTCAGCCTGCCAAAGCTGTTGATAGGGTTCGGCACTGGCCACGGTGATGGCGTTGGCGTCGTTGGCAATGATCAGGATGCCGTGGCGTTGCGCGAAGGCGGGGGAGATCAGGCCATTGACCTGGGCCAGGTCGAGTTGCATGGGGTCAATGCGCAAGTAAGGCTGGCCGACCTTTTGCGCCAGCCATTGGCAGAGGGTGTCCAGATTCAGCCGCTGACCGGGCTGGCAGCGATCCTCCAGGTCCAGCGCCGCGATGGCTTCAAGCGGGTGGTGAGCACTGTACCGGGACGCTTGCTCGCGGACTTGGCATGAGTCGGTGGCGGTCAGGTGCTGGTCGGCCTGCAAGGCGTCCAGCAGGCTTTTGAGATCGAGGGATTGCTCGTTGGGAGTGAACATCGGCGGCGTCCGTGCCTTGGGGGAGTCCTGGGTCAAGGCTAGCCGGGCAAGGAGGCGCGAGGTTCGGGAAAGGGTTTCGGGATTTTGCGCCGCCGGGTTTCAGACTGCCGCGAGCTCCAGGCGCGCCAGGTTTTCCAGGCTCACCTCCCCGACACACACCAGGTTGCGCAGTTTTTGCGCAATCACTTCAGCCCGGTGCCAGCTCAACCCGCCGATGCCGACCTCGATGTCGAGCCAGTCGTCCTGCTGGCTGACCTGCACGCTGTGCGGCGTGAGGAACTGCAAGGCAAACAGGTTGAGCACCCGGCACAGGGTATCCGGCTCGGCTTCGGCCTGCAGGCGATAGCGTACGGTGCTGTGGCTGGCGTTGGCGGCCCAGGCATCGCTGCGGGGCAGGGGGCGTTCGAGTGCGTTCATGCTGGATCTCCGAATGTGGGAGAAATTCTTGCACGTCGAAGCCGGTATTTTTTCGCTATGATTCCATCGAATTGCGGGTGTTAAAGATTAAATAATTCGCATAAGCATATTTAGGAGAATTATTCATGCAAGGCGAACTGGATGCCTACGACCGGCGCATTCTCGAGCTTCTGCAAGAGGACGCATCGCTGTCCAGTGCGCAGATCGCCGAGCGTGTGGGGCTGTCGCAATCACCCTGCTGGCGCAGGATTCAGCGGTTGAAAGAGGAGGGGGTGATCCGTGGGCAGGTGACCCTGCTGGATCGCAAGAAGGTCGGCTTGAATACGCAGATCTTCGCCGAGGTGAAGCTCAATGCCCATGGCCGCTCCAACTTCACCGAATTCACCGAGGCGATCCGCGGCTTTCCGGAAGTGCTGGAGTGCTATGTGCTGATGGGGGCTGTGGACTTTTTGCTGCGCATCGTCACCTCGGATATCGAGGCTTATGAGCGCTTCTTCTTCGAAAAGCTATCGAACGTGCCCGGGATCCAGGAAGTGAACTCGATCGTGGCGCTTTCGGAGATCAAGTCCACCACCAGCCTGCCGCTGGCGAGGTGAGGCTATTCGCGGGCAAGCCCGCTCCCACAGGGACTGCGCAGGCCTCAGGCTTTGCGCGATCCCTGTGGGAGCGGCGGTGCGGCGATCCGATTTACCCGCGAAGAAAGCGACTCGGTATCAGGCCTTGAGCAGGTGCTTCCAGCCGCGGCTCTGGTCAACCGCCCGGGCCTGCTCGATCCGCGCTTCCAGCACTTCATCGCTGATCGGCAGTTCCGCCAGCTCATGCAGCTTCTTCAGGTCGCCGTACAGGCGGTCCATCTGCGGTGCTTCGAGCACCTGGCGGGCGTGGTGCAGCCAGGCCAGCAGCTGTTCGATACGCGGCAGCTGTTCGGCCAGGTCTTCCGGACGCTGGGTGTACAGCGGCAGCTTCAGCGAGCGGCCTTCTTCGCCCAGCAGGTGCGCCAGCCAGCTGGCCAGCTGCGCCTTGCCCTGGCGCTCGCCACGGCCCTTGCGCTCCACGGTCCAGGCACGGGCCAGCAGCCAGCGCGAGGTTTCCAGGGAGAACTGGCCCCAGCGTACGTCTTCAAGCTCTTCGATGAACTGCTCGGGCGCGGCACGGCGGATGTCTTCGTCGTCGTTGCCGGCCTGCACCAGCGGGCGCCAGTCTTCCAGCAGCGCGTCGAGGCTGGCGCGCAGCTCGCGAGTGGTCGCGCGTGGTGCGGCCTGGCCCAGGCTGGCAACCAGTGCACGCAGTTCGGCCAGGCACTGTACCCAGTCTTGCAGCAGGCGCCAGTGGCCATTGTGGCGGTACTGCTCGGCCAGGCGCTGGCTGCTGCCCAGCAGCTGCCAGGCGAGCGCGGTGAACGCGTCGTCCACGGCCATTTCGGCGTCCAGTTCGGTGGAAGGCAGGCCCAGCTCGTAGCTGTCCGGCTCCAGCAGGCGGTAGCCACGCTCGGCCTTGCTGATATCGCACGGCATCAGTGGCAGGCTCGCGGCCAGCTCGGCGGCCAGTTCCAGCAGCGCTTCAGGTGCGCCTTCGCGCAGTTCCAGTTCCAGCTCGCTGATCTCTTCCTTGCGCTTGCCAGCGATCACGAAGCCCTGGTCCAGCGCGGCCTCGATCACCACCTTGCTCTTGCCGCGGCCCCAGCTGATCTCGGCATATTCGCGGGTGAAATCGGTGGTGAACAGCGGCTTGATGGTTTTCTTGTCCAGTTCGGCCAGCTGCTCGGGCCAGCAAGTGGCGTCGAGCTTTTTCAGGTCGAGCTTGACCTTGTCCAGGTGCCATTCGTACTCGTTGCGCTCGGACAGCCCGGCGACGCTCTGGCCGCGGCACTTCAGGGTCTGGATGATTTCTTCGCCATCACGGCGCAGGCGCAGGGCGACACGGGCGGTGGAGAGGTCGCGCTCGGGGGTGTCGAAATACTGGTTGAGCAGCTCGCGAGTCTGCCAGCCGGACTTGTTGCGCTTTTTCAGCAGGGGGTGCTCGCGCAGGGCGGCCAGGGTCTCGCGGCTGGCGCGGAGCTTGAGTTCGGTTTCTTTGTGCATCACAGGCTCGAAGGAGGGGCGTCGTTGCAGGGCAGTCTACAGGAGTCGGCCGGCAACGGTTTATTCCAGACGGCGGATAGTCCTATGATGGGCAACGCTTCCGAGGAGTACGCGCATGCCGTTGCCGACGCTGAAAGACCAGTTTGCCGCCTTGATCGCCGCGCCCTCGGTCAGCTGCACCCAGCCTGCACTGGACCAGTCCAACCGCCAGGTCATCGACCTGCTGGCCGGCTGGCTGGGCGATCTGGGCTTCAGCTGTGACATCCAGCAGGTCAGCCTCGGCAAGTTCAACCTGCTGGCCAGCCGTGGTAGCGGCCCTGGCGGCCTGGTGCTGGCGGGTCATAGCGACACCGTGCCGTACGACGAACAGCTGTGGTCCAGCGACCCGCTCAAGCTGACCGAGGCCGATGGCCGCTGGGTCGGCCTGGGCAGCTGCGACATGAAAGGCTTTTTCGCCTTGATCATCGAAGCGGTGATCCCGCTGCTGGAGCACGATTTCAAGCAACCGCTGCTGATCCTCGCCACCTGCGATGAAGAAAGCTCCATGTCCGGCGCCCGCGCCCTGGCCGCTGCCGGCCAGCCGCTCGGCCGCGCGGCGGTGATCGGCGAGCCTACGGGCTTGCGACCGATCCGCATGCACAAGGGCATCCTCATGGACCGCATCGATATCCTCGGGCGCAGCGGCCATTCGTCCGACCCGAGCCTGGGCCGCAGCGCGATGGAGGCCATGCACGAGGTGATGGGCGAGCTGATGGGCCTGCGCCGGCAGTGGCAGGCACACTTCAGCAACCCGCAGTTCACCGTGCCTACGCCCACCATGAACTTCGGCTGCATCCATGGCGGTGACAACCCCAACCGCATCTGCGGCCAGTGCGCCCTGGAGTTCGACCTGCGCCCGCTGCCAGGCATGGATGTCGAACAGCTGCGCGCCACCATTCGCGGCAAGCTGCAGCCGGTGGCCGAGCGCCATGAGGTACGCATCGACTACGCGCCTCTGTTCCCTGAGGTGCCACCGTTCGAGCAGGCCGCCGATGCCGAGCTGGTGCAAGTGGCCGAGCGCCTCACCGGCCATCGGGCCGAAGCGGTGGCGTTCGGTACCGAAGCGCCTTATCTTCAGCAGCTCGGTTGCCAGACCATCGTGCTGGGCCCCGGCGACATCGCCTGCGCCCACCAGCCTGGCGAATACCTTGAAATGTCACGAATCGAGCCTACCGTGCGTCTATTGCGTGACCTGATCCGGCACTATTGCCTGAATTAAACGTCCACCCTGCTGATTCGTTCTTGCCTAGAGGAGACCGCGCGTGACCGCAAGCCTGTTCCGACGATGATCCTGAACGCCGTGTGATTCACCGTTCTCCGTCCACTTTATCCACAGGCCCTGTCATGCCCGAATACGTCAACTGGCTACGTCATGCCTCCCCGTACATCAATGCCCATCGCGACTGCACCTTCGTGGTGATGCTCCCCGGTGACGGCGTTGAACACCCGAATTTCGGCAACATCGTTCACGACCTGGTGCTGCTGCACAGCCTGGGTGTGCGCCTGGTGCTGGTGCATGGCTCGCGCCCGCAGATCGAGAGCCGCCTGGCTGACCGCGGCCTGACCCCGCACTACCACCGGGGCATGCGCATTACCGATGCCGCCACCCTGGACTGCGTGATCGACGCCGTCGGCGCCCTGCGCCTGGCCATTGAGGCGCGCCTGTCGATGGACATCGCCGCTTCACCGATGCAGGGCTCGCGCCTGCGCGTGGCCTCCGGCAACCTGGTCACCGCACGGCCGATCGGCGTGCTTGAAGGGGTGGACTACCACCACACCGGCGAAGTGCGTCGGGTCGACCGCAAGGGCATCAGCCGCCTGCTCGACGAGCGCTCCATCGTGCTGCTGTCGCCGCTGGGCTACTCGCCCACTGGCGAAATCTTCAACCTGGCCTGCGAAGACGTCGCCACGCGTGCGGCCATCGAGCTGGGCGCCGACAAGCTGCTGCTGTTCGGAGCCGAGCCGGGCCTGCTGGATGAAAACGGCAAGCTGGTGCGTGAGCTGCGCCCGCAGCAGATTGCCCCGCACCTGGCGCGCCTGGGCAGCGATTATCAGGGCGAGCTGCTGGATGCCGCCGCCGAGGCCTGCAAAGGCGGCGTGGCACGTAGCCATATCGTCAGTTATGCCGAGGACGGTGCGCTGCTGACCGAGCTGTTCACTCGCGAAGGTGGCGGCACGCTGGTGTCGCAGGAGCAGTTCGAGGTGGTGCGCGAGGCGACCATCGACGATGTCGGTGGCTTGCTGGAGTTGATCAGCCCGCTGGAAGAACAGGGCATTCTGGTGCGTCGTTCGCGCGAGGTGCTGGAGCGTGAGATCGAGCAGTTCAGCGTGGTCGAGCGTGAGGGCATGATCATCGCCTGTGCGGCGCTGTATCCGATCGCCGATTCGCAGGCGGGTGAACTGGCGTGCCTGGCGGTGAACCCGGAGTACCGCCATGGCGGGCGCGGGGATGAGTTGCTTGAGCGCATCGAGGGGCGGGCGCGGCAGATGGGGTTGAATACCTTGTTCGTGCTGACCACGCGTACGGCGCACTGGTTCCGTGAACGCGGGTTTGCGCCTAGCGGCGTGGAGCGCCTGCCGGCTGCGAGGGCTTCGCTGTACAACTACCAGCGCAATTCGAAGATTTTCGAGAAATCGTTGTAAGCCTGTACCGGCCTCTTCGCGGGCGCGCCCGCTCCCACAGGATACTCACAATGCTTGAGCCTGTGATGTACCTGTGGGAGCGGGCAAGCCCGCGAAACAGGCGACGCGGTCCGGAATGAAAAACGCCGCCCTTGTGGGCGGCGTTTTTGCTTACACGGTATGCAGATACCAGTTGTACTCGAGGTCGGAGATCGAGTGCTCGAACTCCTCCAGCTCGCTCTCCTTGCACGCGACGAAGATGTCGATGTACTTCGGATCGATGTACTTGTTCAGGATCTCGCTGTCGTCCAGCTCGCGCAGGGCATCGCGCAGGTTGTTCGGCAGGCTCTGCTCCAGCTGCTCGTACGAGTTGCCTTCGATCGGCTCACCTGGCTCGACCTTGTTGGTCAGGCCATGGTGCACGCCTGCCAGTACGGCAGCCATCATCAGGTACGGGTTGGCGTCGGCACCGGCCACGCGGTGTTCGATGCGCACGGCGTCCGGCGAGCCGGTCGGCACGCGAAGGGCCACGGTGCGGTTGTCCAGGCCCCAGCTCGGTGCGTTCGGCACGTAGAACTGTGCACCGAAGCGGCGGTACGAGTTGACGTTCGGGCAGAGGAAAGCCATGGACGCGGGCAGGGTCTCGAGCACACCGCCGATCGCGTGACGCAGCGCGGCGTTCTGCTCGGGATCCTCGCTGGTGAAGATGTTGTTGCCATCTTTGTCCAGCACGGAAATGTGTACATGCAGGCCGTTGCCAGCCTGGCCCGGGTAGGGCTTGGCCATGAAAGTGGTGTCCATTTCATGGTCGTAGGCAATGTTCTTGATCAACCGCTTGAGCAGTACCGCGTAGTCACAGGCCTTGAGCGGGTCGGCGACGTGGTGCAGGTTGACTTCGAACTGCGCCGGGGCGCTTTCCTTGACGATGGCGTCGGCCGGGATGCCTTGCTCTTTCGCGCCTTCGAGGATGTCCTGCAGGCAGTCGGCATATTCGTCGAGGTCGTCGATCAGGTACACCTGGGTCGACTGTGGGCGCTTGCCCGAGATTGGCGAGCGTGGCGGCTGCGGGCGGCCGTTCACGTTCTCCTGGTCGATCAGGTAGAACTCCAGCTCGAACGCGGCGCAGATGGTCAGGCCCATTTCGGTGAACTTGCTCACCACCTGACGCAGCACTTCGCGCGGGTCGGCGAAGAACGGCTCGCCTTCGAGTTCGTGCATGGTCATCAGCAGCTGTGCGGTCGGGCGCTTCTGCCAGGGTTCGTTGGAGAGGGTGCCGGGGATCGGGTAGCAGATGCGGTCAGCATCGCCGATGTCCAGGCCCAGCCCGGTGCTTTCGACGGTGGAACCGTTGATGTCCAGGGCGAAGAGGGAGGCAGGCAGGTTGATGCCTTTCTCGTAAACCTTGTGGAGGCTGGTGCGCTCAATGCGCTTGCCACGCACCACACCATTCATATCTGCAATCAGAAGGTCAACGTAGAGAACCTCAGGATGTTCCTTAAGGAACGCGTTCGCTTCGTTAAGCTGAACGGCACGCGGGGGTACCGACATGATGCAACACCTTTGTTGTTAAAAATATCAATCAAGGGGGGCTTGCAGGACCAGTCAATCGAAAAGACAAACTGATGTCAAGCCAACCCCATGATGCCTCGAAATGGCACATCGACGGCAGATTTGCTGCATATCGGGGCGTGCCATTATCCGCTATTTCCCCCGCAAAGGGCTATCTCCGACACGCCGTGTTTTATTTTTTACGGAGGTGTTGTGTAAAAAATTTAACAAGGCTAAGCTCGGACTCAACCCAGAACACAATAATACGAGGGTCACATGGTCCGCTTGTCGCGACCTGAACGCGCTGCCTGCGCAGTGCAGTCGGGTATCCCTGCCGTTCCCGCACGCATCGGTCGAGCTGTGGCCTGCATGGCCGCAATAATTGACGCTTTGCGCCTCTGGACCACACCTCGTAACGCTTTTTCGTTGCTCTTCTCGTATTCCTGCCCTTTGATTCCACTACGGACACGCTTGTTTTCAGTGTATCCACAGTGCGCCTGCGCGTGGGTTTTTGCTTTAGCAATCTACTCCATCCAGAATCAGGGCGCGGACCACCTTACCTCCTGAGGTATTTATGAGTAACAACCTCGACCAGCTCACCGATTGGTTGAAAGAGCACAAGATCACCGAAGTCGAATGCCTGATCAGCGACCTGACCGGCATCACCCGCGGCAAGATCTCGCCGACCAACAAATTCATCGCCGAAAAAGGCATGCGCCTGCCCGAGAGCGTGCTGCTGCAGACCGTGACCGGCGACTATGTCGACGATGACATCTATTACGACCTGCTCGACCCGGCCGACATCGACATGATCTGCCGCCCCGACCAGGACGCCGTATTCCTGGTGCCGTGGGCCATCGAGCCGACCGCTCAGGTGATCCACGACACCTACGACAAGAAGGGCAACCCGGTCGAACTGTCGCCGCGCAACGTGCTGAAGAAAGTCCTCAAGCTCTACGCCGACAAGGGCTGGCAGCCGATCGTCGCGCCAGAGATGGAGTTCTACCTGACCAAGCGCAGCGAAGACCCGGACTTCCCGCTGCAGCCGCCGGTGGGTCGCTCTGGCCGCCCGGAAACCGGCCGCCAGTCGTTCTCGATCGAAGCCGCCAACGAATTCGACCCGTTGTTCGAAGACGTCTACGACTGGTGCGAACTGCAGCGCCTGGACCTCGACACGCTGATCCACGAAGACGGCACGGCGCAGATGGAAATCAACTTCCGTCATGGCGACGCCCTGCACCTGGCCGACCAGATCCTGGTGTTCAAGCGCACCATGCGCGAGGCCGCGCTCAAGCACAACGTGGCTGCCACCTTCATGGCCAAGCCGATGACCGGCGAGCCGGGCAGCGCCATGCACCTGCACCAGAGCGTGGTCGACGTGGCCACCGGCAAGAACATCTTCAGTAATGAAGACGGCAGCATGAGCGAGCTGTTCCTGCACCACATCGGTGGCCTGCAGAAGTTCATCCCCGAAGCGCTGCCGCTGTTCGCCCCCAACGTCAACTCGTTCCGCCGCTTCCTGCCCGACACCTCGGCGCCAGTGAACGTCGAGTGGGGCGAGGAGAACCGCACCGTTGGCCTGCGTGTACCGGATGCCGGCCCGCAGAACCGTCGCGTCGAGAACCGCCTGCCGGGTGCCGATGCCAACCCTTACCTGGCCATCGCCGCCAGCCTGCTGTGCGGCTATATCGGCATGGTCGAGGGCATTGACGCCAGCGCGCCGGTCCAGGGCCGTGGCTACGAACGCCGCAACCTGCGCCTGCCGCTGACCATCGAGGACGCCCTCGAGCGCATGGAAAACAGCCGTGCACTGGTGCAATACCTGGGCAAGAAGTTCATCACCGGCTATGTCGCGACCAAACGCGCAGAGCACGAGAACTTCAAGCGCGTCATCAGCTCGTGGGAGCGTGAATTCCTGCTATTCGCTGTCTGATCAACCCTGAGGCCGCCGGTGCGGCCGCCGGAAAATGGAGAGGCACATGAGCGTCAACAACCCGCAAACCCGTGAATGGCAGAACCTGAGCGGCGAGCACCACCTTGCACCCTTCTCTGACTACAAGCAGTTGAAGGAGAAGGGGCCGCGCATCATCACCAAGGCGCAGGGTGTGCATTTGTGGGACAGCGAGGGGAACAAGATCCTCGACGGCATGGCCGGCCTGTGGTGCGTGGCGGTCGGCTATGGCCGTGAAGAACTGGTGCAGGCGGCAGAAAAGCAGATGCGCGAGCTGCCGTACTACAACCTGTTCTTCCAGACCGCTCACCCGCCAGCCCTGGAGTTGGCCAAGGCGATCACCGACGTGGCGCCGGAAGGCATGACCCATGTGTTCTTCACCGGCTCCGGCTCCGAAGGCAACGACACCGTGCTGCGCATGGTCCGCCACTACTGGGCGCTGAAGGGCAAGCCGCACAAGCAGACCATGATCGGCCGCATCAACGGCTACCACGGCTCCACCTTCGCCGGTGCGTGCCTGGGTGGCATGAGCGGCATGCACGAGCAGGGCGGCCTGCCGATCCCGGGCATCGTGCATATTCCGCAGCCGTACTGGTTCGGCGAAGGCGGTGACATGAGCTCGGACGAGTTCGGCGTCTGGGCTGCCGAGCAACTGGAGAAGAAGATTCTCGAAGTCGGCGAAGACAACGTCGCCGCGTTCATCGCCGAGCCGATCCAGGGCGCCGGTGGGGTGATCATTCCGCCGGAAACCTACTGGCCGAAGGTCAAGGAAATCCTGGCCAAGTACGACATCCTGTTCGTCGCCGACGAAGTGATCTGCGGTTTCGGCCGCACCGGCGAGTGGTTCGGCTCCGATTACTACGACCTCAAGCCCGACCTGATGACCATCGCCAAGGGCCTCACTTCCGGCTACATCCCCATGGGCGGTGTAATCGTGCGTGACAAGGTGGCCAAGGTGCTCAGCGAAGGCGGTGATTTCAACCACGGCTTCACCTATTCCGGCCACCCGGTGGCGGCAGCGGTGGGCCTGGAAAACCTGCGCATCCTGCGCGACGAGAAGATCGTCGAGAAGGCGCGTACGGAAGCGGCACCGTATTTGCAAAAGCGTTTGCGTGAGCTGCAGGACCACCCACTGGTTGGCGAGGTACGTGGCCTGGGCATGCTCGGTGCAATCGAGCTGGTCAAGGACAAGGCGACCCGCAGCCGTTACGAGGGCAAAGGTGTCGGCATGGTCTGCCGCAACTTCTGCTTCGAGAACGGCCTGATCATGCGTGCGGTCGGCGACACGATGATCATCGCGCCACCGCTGGTGATCAGCCATCAGGAGATCGACGAGTTGGTGGAAAAGGCGCGCAAATGCCTCGATTTGACGCTGGAAGCGATTCGATAATCATTTGCTAGGCTAGCGATGTGACATTAAGTCGTTACAAGGCCCTGCTTTCCTTGAAACAGAGCCTTGTAACTTGCCAGACTAGCGGTTGTTTCAGTCGCCGCGCGCTCTGCACCGTGGGTTCTGGCTGCTGGACAGTTGCTAACATAAAAATTCTGGAGCATTACGCATGAATAAAATGGGCAAAACGTTGCTGGCCGCCTCCCTGATGGGTGCCATGGCTACCGCTGTTCAGGCTGACGACACTGTGTTGAACGTCTACAACTGGTCTGACTACATCGCGCCGGACACCATCGCCAAGTTCGAGAAGCAGACCGGTATCAAGGTCAAGTACGACGTATTCGACAGCAACGAAACCCTGGAAGCCAAACTGCTGGCCGGCAAGTCGGGCTACGACATCGTCGTGCCGTCGAACAACTTCCTGGCCAAGCAGATCAAGGCTGGTGTCTACGAGGAGCTGGACCGCTCCAAGCTGCCTAACTGGAAGAACCTCGACAAGGACCTGCTCAAGGCCGTAGGCGACGCCAGCGACAAGGACAACAAGCACGCCTTCCCGTACATGTGGGGTTCGATCGGCATCGGCTACAACCCGGAGAAGGTCAAGGCCGCGCTGGGCGTGGACAAGATCGACTCGTGGGACGTGGTGTTCAAGCCTGAGAACATCGCCAAGCTCAAGAGCTGCGGCGTGAGCTTCCTGGATGCCCCGACCGAAATGCTCCCGGCCGCGCTGCACTACCTGGGCAAGCCGAGCAACAGCACCAGCAAGGAAGACCTGAAGGCCGCCGAGGACCTGTTCCTCAAGGTCCGTCCTTCGATCACCTACTTCCACTCGTCCAAGTACATTGGCGACCTGGCCAACGGCAACATCTGCGTGGCCGTCGGTTATTCGGGTGACGTCGAGCAGGCCAAGGCTCGCGCCCACGAAGCCGGCGACAAGGTCAAAGTGGACTACATCATTCCGAAAGAAGGCGCCGGTACCTTCTACGACATGGTCGCCATCCCTAAAGATGCCGAGCACAAGGAAGCTGCCTACAAGTTCATGGACTTCCTGATGCAGCCGGAAGTCATGGCTGAAATCACCAACGCCGTGCGTTTCCCGAACGGCAACGAGGCCGCTACGCCGCTGGTCGACAAGGCCATCACCAGCGACCCGAGCATCTATCCACCCGCTGACGTGAAGAAACAGCTGTATGCCATTGCTGCACCGGATGCCAAGGTTCAGCGTGACATCACCCGTAGCTGGACCAAGATCAAATCGGGCAAATAACCCGATGCGTGACCTCTGGGCCGGGGTTTTCCGGCCCAGAGCCAGTGAATGGCAATTGTTGATTGCGGCATCGAAGCTGCGCAGGTAAGTTGCGCGCCGGTTTTGTGTGCGCGGCAACGCTTGTACCCAATAAGTACGCCGTCACCCAGGCACTGATTGTGAGGACCACCCACTTGTCTATTTCTGTTTTACGCAAGGCCTTGATGGCTGGAGCGGGCCTGACGCTGGCATGCAGCGTCCAAGCGGCGCCTACGGTGCACTTCTACAACTGGTCGGACTATATCGGCCCGAATACCCTCGCGGACTTCGAGAAAGAAACGGGCATCAAACCCGTGCAGGACGTTTTCGATTCCAACGAAACCCTGGAAGGCAAACTGCTGGCCGGCAATACCGGCTATGACGTGGTGGTGCCGTCCAACCATTTCCTCGGCAAGCAGATCAAGGCGGGCGCGTTCCAGAAGCTCGACAAGAACCTGCTGCCCAATTATTCCAATCTCGACCCGGCACTGATGAAGCGCCTGGAAAAGAACGACCCGGGCAACCAGTACGCCGTGCCTTACCTGTGGGGCACCAACGGCATCGGTTACAACGTCGACAAGGTCAAGGCCACGCTGGGCGTGGACAAGATCGACTCCTGGGCCGTGCTGTTCGAACCCGAGAACATGAAGAAGCTCTCCAAGTGCGGCGTGGCCTTCCTCGACTCGGCGGACGAAATGCTCCCGGCGGTGCTCAACTACATGGGGCTCAACCCCAACAGCACCGACCCCAAGGATTACGCCAAGGCCGAGCAGAAGCTGCTGGCCGTACGCCCGTACGTGACCTACTTCCACTCGTCCAAGTACATCACCGACCTGGCCAACGGCGACATCTGCGTCGCGGCAGGTTTCTCGGGTGATGTGTTCCAGGCCAAGGCCCGCGCTGAAGAAGCGAAGAAGGGCGTGAACCTGGCCTACGCCATTCCCAAGGAAGGCGGCAACCTCTGGTTCGACGTACTGGCGATTCCCAAGGACGCCAAGAACGTCAAGGAGGCCCACGCCTTCATCAACTATTTGCTGAAACCTGAGGTTATCGCCCAGGTCAGTGATTACGTCGGTTACGCCAACCCGAACCCCAAGGCTGGCGACCTGATGGACCAGGCCGTGAGGACTGACGCTGCGGTTTATCCACCGCAGGAAGTGCTGGACAAGATGTTCGTGAACTCAGAGTTGCCGCCCAAGGTGCAGCGTCTGATGACCCGTAGCTGGACCAAGGTCAAGTCGGGCAAGTAATTATCCAGACCCGCTGCGGTACCTGGAACACAGGCCGCGCGGGCACAAAAATCTTGTTGGGAGTTTCACTCATGGCAGTTGCCTCCGGTGCCTATAAAAAAGCCCTCGAGGGTGGCCAGCAACCCAAGCAGGTGCTGGTCAAGATCGACCGGGTTACAAAAAAGTTCGACGAAACGATCGCCGTGGACGATGTGTCCCTGGAAATCCGCAAAGGCGAGATCTTCGCCCTGCTGGGTGGCTCCGGTTCCGGCAAATCGACCTTGCTGCGTATGCTGGCAGGTTTCGAGCGCCCGACTGAAGGACGGATCTTCCTCGATGGCGTCGACATCACCGATATGCCGCCGTACGAGCGGCCGATCAACATGATGTTCCAGTCCTACGCGCTGTTCCCGCACATGACCGTGGCGCAGAACATCGCCTTCGGCCTGCAGCAGGACAAGATGCCCAAGGCCGAGATCGACGCCCGCGTGGCCGAGATGCTCAAGCTGGTACACATGACCCAGTACGCCAAGCGCAAGCCACACCAGCTCTCCGGTGGCCAGCGCCAGCGGGTGGCCCTGGCCCGTTCCCTGGCCAAGCGCCCCAAGCTGCTGTTGCTCGACGAGCCGATGGGCGCGCTGGACAAGAAACTGCGTTCGCAGATGCAGCTGGAACTGGTGGAAATCATCGAGCGCGTAGGCGTGACCTGCGTGATGGTGACCCACGACCAGGAAGAGGCCATGACCATGGCCCAGCGCATCGCCATCATGCACCTGGGCTGGATCGCCCAGATCGGCTCGCCGGTGGATATCTACGAGACCCCGACCAGCCGCCTGGTGTGCGAATTCATCGGTAACGTCAACCTGTTCGACGGTGAAGTGGTCGACGACGCCGAAGGCCACGCGATCATTGCCAGCCCGGAACTGGAGCGCAAGATCTACGTCGGCCACGGCATCACCACCTCGGTGGAAGACAAGCACATCACCTACGCCCTGCGCCCGGAGAAAATGCTGGTCACCTCCCAGCAACCGACCTGCGAGCACAACTGGTCGCGCGGCAAGGTCCACGACATCGCTTACCTGGGCGGCCACTCGGTGTTCTACGTCGAGCTGCCAAGCGGCAAGATCGTCCAGTCGTTCGTCGCCAACACCGAGCGCCAGGGCGCACGCCCGACCTGGGGCGATGAAGTGTACGTGTGGTGGGAAGACGACAGCGGCGTGGTACTGCGGTCATGAAACCTCGCAAGCTCAAGCGAGCCTTCCAGCGCCTTATCCCGGAGGGACGGCACCTGGTGATCGGCGTGCCGTTCATCTGGCTGTTCCTGTTCTTCATGCTGCCGTTCTTCATCGTGCTGAAGATCAGCTTCGCCGAAGCCGACGTGGCGATCCCGCCGTATACCGAGATCTACACCTACGTCGAAGACAAGATCCAGTTGGTGCTAAACCTGGCCAACTACGGCCTGCTGACCGAGGATGAGCTGTACATCTCGGCCTACCTGGGCTCGTTGAAGATGGCCTTCTTCAGCACCCTGCTGTGCCTGTTGATCGGCTACCCGATGGCCTACGCCATCGCCAACGCCAAGAAGGAGACCCAGACAGTCCTGCTGCTGCTGATCATGATGCCGACCTGGACCGCGATCCTGATCCGCGTCTATGCCTGGATGGGCATCCTCAGCAACAACGGGCTGCTCAACGGCTTCCTGCTGTGGACCGGATTGATCGATCAGCCGTTGCAGATCCTCAACACCAACCTGGCGGTGTACATCGGTGTGGTCTATTCGTACCTGCCGTTCATGATCCTGCCGCTGTTCGCCAACCTGGTGAAGCACGACCCTTCGCTGCTGGAGGCTGCTTCGGACCTGGGTTCGAGCACTTTCAACAGCTTCTGGAAGATCACCGTGCCGCTGTCGAAGAACGGCATCATCGCCGGCTGCATGCTGGTGTTCATCCCGGTGGTGGGCGAGTTCGTGATTCCTGAACTGCTCGGCGGCCCGGAAACCCTGATGATCGGTAAAGTGCTGTGGCAGGAATTCTTCAACAACCGTGACTGGCCGGTGGCATCCGCCCTGGCGGTGGTGATGCTGGCGATCCTGATCGTGCCGATCCTGCTGTTCAACCGCAGCCAGGCTAAAGAAATGGAGGGCAGAGCATGAAGCGCTTCAGTTTTTCCAAGCTGATGCTGGTGCTCGGCTTGCTGTTCATCTACCTGCCGATGCTGATCCTGGTGATCTACTCGTTCAACGCCTCCAAGCTGGTGACGGTCTGGGGCGGCTGGTCGGTGAAGTGGTACGTCGGCCTGCTCGACAACACCCAGCTGATGGGTTCGGTGATGCGCTCGCTGGAAATCGCCTGCTACACGGCGGTGGCTGCAGTGGCACTGGGTACCCTGGCGGCCTTCGTGCTGACCCGGGTCACCCGCTTCAAGGGCCGCACGCTGTTCGGCGGCCTGGTCACCGCACCGCTGGTCATGCCTGAGGTGATCACCGGTCTGTCGCTGTTGCTGCTGTTCGTGGCTATGGCACAGATGATCGGCTGGCCGCAGGAGCGTGGCATCGTCACCATCTGGATCGCCCACACCACGTTCTGCGCGGCGTATGTGGCGGTGGTGGTGTCGGCACGCCTGCGTGAGCTGGACCTGTCGATCGAGGAAGCGGCGATGGACCTGGGTGCCAAGCCGTGGAAGGTGTTCTTCCTGATCACCATCCCGATGATCGCGCCGTCCCTGGCGGCGGGCGGCATGATGTCGTTCGCACTGTCGCTGGATGACCTGGTACTGGCCAGCTTCGTGTCCGGCCCAGGCTCGACCACCCTGCCGATGGAAGTGTTCTCGGCGGTGCGTCTGGGCGTGAAGCCTGAGATCAACGCCGTGGCCAGCCTGATCCTGCTGTCGGTATCGCTGGTGACCTTCTTCGTCTGGTTCTTCAGCCGCCGCGCCGAAGAGCGTCGTCGCAAGGCGATCCAGCAGGCGATCGAAGAGGGTGCGGCGGCCAACGCCTCGCAGCCACAGGTCAAGCGCCCGACTCAGGTTGCAGCGTCGGCCTGACCCGGCCCTTTCGCGGGCACGCCCGCTCCCACAGGTACAGCACAGGTTTCAAGGCCTGCGCCGTACCTGTGGGAGCGGGCAAGCCCGCGAAGGCCCCAACACCGATTCAAAGCCATACCGCATCCCAGTGTGGATAGTCCCTGATACTCCTGACCAATCCAGCCCTCAAAGGATTGGCCACAATGTACCGGGCTGCATGCACCACATTTTCTTCCCGCCGCAACGCATGATCATGGTAGCCCGGTTGCCATATCGGCTTGTGCCTGACACCTGCCTTGTGCAACGCAATGGCTGTGCGTGATTTGAACTTGCGCATCAGCGTGCCCAATGTCACTTCTTTCAGCTCGACCAGCCAATGCAGATGGTCCGGCATCACTACCCAGGCCAGTGAATGGCAGTCCTGAATGTCATTCGAGACCCGCAGGTGTTTGACCACCAGGCGAGCATGGTGGAAGTCATGGAACAGTGGCTGACGCTGGTATGTGATGGTGGTCAGCATGTAGAGCCTACCAGGCTCGGAAAAGCGCCCACGGCGCAGTCGGTGGGATTCGGCCAACGGCATTGTGATCTTCCTTGAAATTAAACTTCCCTTTGTAAGTTAGCGACTGAAGCGGGTTGCCGTGCGGCCGATGGTTTCTGGATATGGCAGAAGTCAGCTCCCACAGGTACAGCACAGGTTTCAAGGCCTGCGCCCTCCCTGTGGGAGCGGGCGTGCCCGCGAAGAGGCCGCCACAGCCGCTGAAAATGCCGAACTGATCCCGGTCAGTGCCGTTTATCCAACCCTGAACTACGCTGACACTCGCATTCCACGAATCATTTGCGCGCAAGCAAGGAGCCTGCATGACGTTGATGCGTCCGCTGTTGGTCGTTTGCCTGGGGCTGTTGCCCCTGTTGTCAGGCTGTAGCAAGGAAGAAACCACTGAAACACTGCCTAGGGTTGGCGTACAACAGGTTTCCCCCACCGATTTCGCTGCCAGGGTCACCCTGACCGGCGACGTGCAGGCACGGGTGCAGACCGACCTGTCGTTCCGTGTGGGTGGCAAGATCATTTCCCGTAGCGTCGATGTCGGTGACCACGTCAAGGCCAATCAGGTATTGGCGCGGCTCGACCCGAAAGACCTGCAGAACAATGTCGACTCGGCCAAGGCCGAGGTGTTCGCTGCCCAGGCACGGGTCACCCAGACCAGCGCCGCCTTCGTGCGCCAGCAGAAACTGCTGCCCAAGGGCTATACCAGCCAGAGCGAATACGATTCCGCCGAGGCCGCGCTGCGCAGCGACCAGAGCGCGCTGAAGGCTGCCCAGGCGGAACTGGCCGATGCCAATGAGCAACTGGGCTACACCGCGCTGGTGTCCGAAGCCGATGGCGTGATCACCGCGCGCCAGGCCGAGGTCGGCCAGGTGGTGCAGGCAACCATGCCGATCTTCAGCCTGGCCCGCGACGGCGACCGCGATGCGGTGTTCAACGTCTACGAATCACTGCTGGTGGCGCCGCCGAGCGACGTCGGTGTCATCGTCAGCTTGCTGGACGATCCCAAGGTCCAGGCTCACGGCTTTGTCCGTGAAATCACCCCCACCGTGTCGGCGCAAAGCGGCACCGTGCAGGTCAAGGTGGCACTCAAGGACGTGCCGCCGGGCATGCAGCTGGGCGCGCCAGTCACTGCCAGCACCAATGCGGTGGGGCGGCCAAGCATCGAGCTGCCGTGGTCGGCGCTGACCAAGGCGCTGCATGAACCGGCAGTCTGGGTGGTGGGCGAGGGCGACAAGGTCGAATTGCGCAAGGTTGAAGTCAGCCGCTACCTGACCGGCAAGATCGTGGTCGCCAGCGGCCTGAAGGCCGGCGAGACCGTGGTGGTGGTCGGTAGCCAGCTGCTGCACCCCGGCATGCAGGTGCAGAAGGTCGATGCCAAGACTGCGGGAGGTGAGCTATGAAGCGCCTGCTGATACTGTCGGCCGGCCTGCTGCTGGCTGCCTGCGGAAGCGAGGAAGAAGCGCCCGAGCCGATCCGGCCGGTGCTGTCGGTAAAGGTAGAGCCTCAGATGCAGTCGCAGCTGGGCCGCTTCGCCGGCCTGGTCGAGGCGCGCTTCGAAAGCACCTTGGGCTTCCGGGTGGGCGGGCGCATTGCCCGGCGTTGGCTGGATGTGGGCGCCCAGGTGAAACCGGGCGACACCCTGGCCACGCTCGACCCCACCGACCAGCAGAACCAGCTGCGTGCCGCCGAAGGCGACCTGGCCAAGGTGCAGGCGCAGTGGATCAATGCCCAGGCCGATGCCCGCCGCCAGCAACAGCTGTTCGATCGCGGCGTCGGCGCCCAGGCCCAGCTGGATATTGCCCAGACCAACCTGAAAACCACCAGCGCAGCGCTGGAGCAGGCGCGCTCTGCGCTTAGCCAGGCCCGCGACCAGCTCGACTACAGCACCTTGCGCACCGACCACGCAGCGGTGATCACGGCTTGGCAGGCCGAGGCCGGGCAAACCGTTACCGCAGGCCAGTCTGTGGTCACCCTGGCCCGGCCGGACGTGAAAGAGGCCGTGATCGACTTGCCCATCGGCCTGGCCGAGCAGTTGAACAAAGACCTGACCTTCACCGTCGCCTTGCAACTCGACCCGACCATCAACACCACGGCCACCCTGCGTGAACTGGAGCCCCAGGCCGATGCCGCCACCCGTACCCGCCGCGCCCGGCTGACCCTGGCGAGCACACCGGCTGCCTTCCACCTGGGCACGGCGATCAGTGTGACCCTGAGCTCGCAAGTGTCCCCACGCAGCGAGCTGCCGCTGAGTGCCTTGTTCGAGCGCGATGGCAAGACTCAAGTCTGGGTGATCGACACTCAGCAGAAAACCGTGGGTACCCGCGACGTCACCCTGATCGACCGTACTGCCGACAGCATCGTCCTGGCCGCGGGCGTGCAGCCCGGCGAGCGCGTGGTGACAGCGGGCGTGAACAGCCTCAAGCCTGGCCAGAAGGTCACCTTCGACGAGGATGCGCAATGAAAGGAAGCTTCAACCTGTCCGAATGGGCGCTCAAGCATCAATCGTTCGTCTGGTACCTGATGTTCGTCGGCCTGCTGATGGGCATTTTCTCGTACTTCAACCTTGGCCGTGAGGAAGACCCTTCGTTCACCATCAAGACCATGGTGATCCAGACCCGCTGGCCAGGTGCGACCCAGGACGAAACCCTGTACCAGGTCACCGACCGCATCGAGAAGAAGCTCGAAGAACTGGACTCCCTCGACTACACCAAGAGCTACACCCGCCCGGGCGAGTCGACGGTGTACGTGTACCTGCGCGACACCACCAAGGCCAAGGACATCCCGCAAATCTGGTACCAGGTGCGCAAGAAGATCTCCGATATCCGTGGCCAGTTCCCCGCCGGTATCCAGGGGCCCGGGTTCAACGACGAATTCGGCGACGTGTTCGGTTCGATCTACGCCTTCACCGCCGACGGCCTGACCCTGCGTCAGCTGCGTGACTACGTGGAGCAGGCGCGCGCCGAAGTCCGCGATGTGCCCAACATCGGCAAGATCGAGCTGGTCGGCACCCAGGACGAAGTGCTGTACCTGAACTTCTCGACCCGCAAGCTGGCAGCCCTGGGCATCGACCAGCGCCAGGTCATGCAGGCCTTGCAACAGCAGAACGCAGTGACCCCGGCCGGGGTGATCGAAGCAGGCCCCGAGCGCATCTCGGTACGCACCACCGGGCAGTTCGCCTCGGAAAAGGACCTGCAGACCGTCAACCTGAAGATCAACGACCGCTTCTTCCGCCTGGCTGACATCGCCGACATCCAGCGTGGCTATGTCGACCCGCCGTCGCCGATGTTCCGCTACAACGGCCAGACCGCCATCGGCCTGGCCATCGGCATGAAGGCCGGCGGCAACATGCAGGTATTTGGCGCGGCGCTGAAAAAACGCATGGATCGGGTGGTCCAGGACCTGCCGGTCGGCGTTGGCGTCCACACCGTGTCGGACCAGGCCGTGGTGGTCAAGCAGGCAGTCGGCGGCTTCACCAGCGCGCTGTTCGAAGCGGTGGTGATCGTGCTGGCGGTGAGCTTCGTCAGCCTCGGCATGCGTGCCGGCCTGGTGGTGGCCTGCTCGATTCCGCTGGTGCTGGCGATGGTGTTCGTGTTCATGGAATACAGCGGCATCACCATGCAGCGGATTTCGCTGGGTGCGCTGATCATCGCCCTCGGCTTGCTGGTGGATGACGCGATGATCACCGTCGAGGTGATGGTCACGCGCCTGGAAATGGGCGAGAGCAAGGAGCAGGCGGCCACGTTCGCCTACACCTCGACGGCGTTCCCCATGCTGACCGGTACCCTGGTGACGGTGGCCGGCTTCGTGCCCATCGGCCTCAATGCCAGTTCGGCGGGTGAGTACACCTACACGCTGTTCGCGGTGATCGCGGTGGCGCTGATGGTGTCGTGGGTGGTGGCGGTGTTCTTTGCCCCGGTGCTGGGCGTGCACATTCTCAGCAGCTCCAAGCTCAAGGCCCATGAAGCCGAGCCAGGGCGGGTCGGCCGCGCTTTCGAGCATGGCCTGCTGTGGTGCATGCGCAACCGTTGGCTGACCATCATCGGCACCATATTGCTGTTTGCCCTGGCGATCTTCTGCGAGCGCTTCGTGCAGAACCAGTTCTTCCCGTCATCGGACCGCCCGGAAATCCTCGTCGACCTCAACCTGCCGCAGAACGCCTCGATCGAGGAAACCCGCAAGGTGGTCGACCGCTTCGAGGCGCGCATCAAGGATGACCCGGACCTGGTGAGCTGGAGCACCTACATCGGCCAGGGCGCCATTCGCTTCTACCTGCCCCTCGACCAGCAGTTGCAGAACCCGTATTACGCGCAGTTGGTGATCGTCAGCAAAGGCTTCGAAGAGCGCAAGGGCATGATGCAGCGGCTGCAGAAGCTCCTGCATGAGGACTTCGTCGGCATTGGCGTGAACGTGCAGTCGCTGGAGATGGGCCCGCCAGTAGGCCGGCCGATCCAGTACCGGGTCAGCGGCGCCAACATCGACGAGGTGCGCAAGCACGCCATCGACCTGGCCACCTTGCTCGACCAGAACGAGCACATCGGCGAGATGATCTACGACTGGAACGAGCCCGGTAAGGTGCTGCGCGTGGAAATCGCCCAGGACAAGGCGCGTCAGCTGGGGCTGTCGTCGGAGGACGTGGCCAATGTGATGAACAGTATCGTCAGCGGGGTGAACATCACCCAGGTCAACGACAACATCTACCTGGTCAACGTGGTCGCCCGCGCCGAGGATAAAGAGCGGGGTTCACCCGATACCCTGCAGAACCTGCAGATCCTGACCCCCAACGGCACCTCGATCCCGCTGCTGTCGTTCGCCACCGTGCGCTACGAACTGGAGCAGCCGCTGGTATGGCGCCGTGACCGCAAGCCGACCATCACCATCAAGGCCTCGGTCACCGGCGATATCCAGCCTACCGACCTGGTCGCCCAGCTCAAGCCGCAGATCGACGAGTTCGCCAGCAAGCTGCCAGTGGGCTTCGAAGTGGCCACCGGCGGTACCGTGGAGGAGAGCGCCAAGGCCCAAGGGCCGATCCGCAAGGTTATCCCGTTGATGCTGTTCCTCATGGCGACCTTCCTGATGATCCAGCTGCACAGCGTGCAGAAGCTGTTCCTGGTGGTCAGCGTGGCGCCGCTGGGGCTGATCGGGGTGGTGCTGGCGCTGGTGCCGACGGGCACGCCGATGGGCTTTGTGGCGATCCTCGGCATCCTTGCGCTGGCGGGCATCATCATTCGCAACTCGGTGATCCTGGTGACCCAGATCGACGAGTTCGAGGCCCAGGGCTTCTCGCCGTGGGATGCGGTGGTGGAGGCGACCAACCACCGGCGCCGGCCGATCCTGCTGACGGCGGCGGCCGCGAGCCTGGGCATGATTCCGATTGCCCGCGAGGTGTTCTGGGGCCCGATGGCCTACGCCATGATCGGCGGGATCATCGTCGCGACCCTGCTGACGCTGTTGTTCCTGCCGGCGCTGTACGTGGCCTGGTACAAGATCCGCGAGCCTGAAAACAGTACCAAAATCCAACACTGAACCCTGTGGGAGCGGGCTTGCCCGCGAATGCGATGGTGGATTCACTACCGTATTCGCGGGCAAGCCCGCTCCCACAGAGGCATTTTGTCGCCCGCAAGATCATCACTTCATTCTGGTTATATAAACATTCTTAAACAGTATTTTTAAGAATAACCCCGCCTCACTACTATTGCCCTCAAGCCAGGCAATAAACCCCCTTCAAATCCCTGCCCGGCACCCTCACTCCAAGGAGAACGAGCATGAGTGCATCGCTGCGTAGCATCGACGGTCAGGACGAAGCCACCATTCTGCGTGAGATCCAGAGCGCCTTGCGCGACCTGCGTTTCGGTGCGGTGGAAATCACCGTGCACAACGCCCAGGTGGTGCAGATCGAACGCAAGGAGAAGTTCCGCCTGCAACAGCCCGGCAACAAGGCCGGCTGATTCGCGCCACAACATCCAGAACTAGAAAAATGCCAATCGGGAGCTTCACCATGTCCATCCGCCGTTATGCGCTTGCCGCCCTGGCCAGTGCTGTTTTTGCCGGTTCCGCCATCGCCAAGGACTACGAACTGCTGAACGTGTCCTACGACCCGACCCGTGAGCTGTACCAGCAGTACAACGCCGAGTTCATCAAGCACTGGCAACAGGCCCACCCGGGCGACAAGGTGAAGATCCAGCAATCCCACGGCGGCTCGGGCAAGCAGGGCCGTGCAGTGATCGACGGCCTGCGCGCCGACGTGGTGACCCTGGCCCTGGCCGGTGATATCGACGAGATCGCCAAGCTCGGCAAGACCCTGCCGGACGACTGGCAGACCCGCCTGCCGAACGCCAGCACCCCGTACACCTCGACCATCGTGTTCCTGGTGCGCAAGGGCAACCCGAAAGGCATCAAGGACTGGGGCGACCTGATCAAGAAGGACGTCTCGGTCATCACCCCCAACCCGAAAACCTCCGGTGGTGCCCGCTGGAACTTCCTCGCCGCCTGGGCCTATGGCCTGAAGACCGGCGGCAGTGAAGAGAAGGCCAAGGCCTATGTGCAGGAGCTGTTCAAGCACGTACCCGTGCTGGATACCGGTGCTCGCGGCTCGACCATCACCTTCGTCAACAACGGTCAGGGCGACGTGTTGCTGGCGTGGGAAAACGAAGCCTTCCTGGCGCTGAAGGAAGACGGTGGCGCCGACAAGTTCGACATCGTCGTGCCGTCGCTGTCGATCCTTGCCGAACCGCCAGTGGCAGTGGTCGACAAGAACGCCGAGAAGAAGGGCAATACCGAGATCGCCACCGAATACCTCAAGCACCTGTACAGCCCGGCCGGGCAGAAGATTGCAGCCGAGAACTTCTACCGCCCGCGTGACGAGAAAGTCGCTGCCGAATTTGGCAAGCAGTTCCCGAAACTGGACCTGGTGACCATCGACAAGGACTTCGGTGGCTGGAAGACTGCACAACCGAAGTTCTTCAATGATGGCGGTGTGTTCGACCAGATCTATCAGGCACAGTAAGGGCCAAGGAAAAGCGGGGGCCGCTGCGCAGCCCTTTCGCGACGCAAGGCCGCTCCTACAGGGAAACGCGATCCATGTAGGAGCGGCCTTGCGTCGCGAAAGGGGCGCAGAGCGGCCCCAGGATTCAAAAGCCTGCACCGGCCCGGCATTGCTCCGGGCCAGGTGCGTTCAACCAGGGATATTTATGTCACGTCGCATTTCCCCCGTCATACCCGGCTTCGGGCTGACGCTGGGCTACACCTTGGTGTACCTCAGCCTGATCGTGCTGATACCGCTGGCGGCCATGTTCATCCATGCCTCGCAGCTGACCTTCGAGCAGTTCTGGAATGTCGTCAGTGCGCCGCGGGTGATCGCCGCGCTCAAGCTGAGTTTCGGCACCGCCCTGTTCGCCGCCATCATCAATGGTGTGATCGGCACCCTGCTGGCTTGGGTGCTGGTGCGCTACACCTTCCCCGGGCGTAAGGTCATCGACGCGATGATCGACCTGCCGTTCGCCCTGCCCACCGCCGTTGCCGGTATTGCCCTGACTGCCCTGTACGCGCCTGCGGGCTGGGTTGGCCAGTTCGCCACCGACCTCGGTTTCAAGATCGCCTACACGCCGTTGGGCATCACCCTGGCGCTGACCTTCGTCACCCTGCCGTTCGTGGTACGCACGGTGCAACCGGTGCTGGCGGATATCCCGCGTGAAGTCGAAGAGGCCGCGGCATGCCTGGGCGCGAAACCGTTACAGGTGTTTCGCCATATCCTCGCGCCAGCGCTGCTGCCAGCCTGGCTCACCGGTTTCGCCCTGGCCTTCGCCCGTGGCGTTGGCGAGTACGGTTCGGTGATCTTCATCGCCGGCAACATGCCGATGAAGACCGAGATCCTGCCGTTGCTGATCATGGTCAAGCTCGACCAGTACGACTACACCGGCGCCACGGCCATCGGCGTGTTGATGCTGGTGGTTTCCTTCATCCTGCTGCTGCTGATCAACCTGCTGCAGCGCCGCATCGAAACCCCTTGAAGGAGGCCGCATGTCCAGTTCAACCCTGAGTGCAAGCGCCGCCGCCAACGCCGCCCGGCGTGGCAGCGCCACCTCGCGGCGCGTCCTGATCGGCCTTGGCTGGCTGGTGTTCGCGCTGTTCCTGCTGCTGCCGCTGGTGATCGTGGTGTCGCAGGCGCTGAAGAACGGCTTCGGCACCTTCTTCGAGGCGATCTTCGAGCCTGATGCCTTGTCGGCGCTCAAGCTCACCTTGCTCGCCGTGGTCATTTCGGTGCCGCTGAACCTGGTGTTCGGTGTCAGCGCCGCCTGGTGCGTGAGCAAGTACAGCTTCCGTGGCAAGAGCATCCTGGTGACCCTGATCGACCTGCCGTTCTCGGTGTCGCCGGTGATCGCCGGCCTGGTCTACGTGCTGATGTTCGGCGCACAAGGCCTGTTCGGCCCCTGGCTGCAGGACCACGACATCCAGATCGTGTTCGCCCTGCCGGGCATCGTCCTGGCGACCATCTTCGTCACCGTGCCGTTCGTGGCCCGTGAGCTGATCCCGCTGATGCAGGAGCAGGGCACGCAGGAGGAAGAAGCCGCGCGCCTGCTCGGCGCCAACGGCTGGCAGATGTTCTGGCACGTGACCCTGCCGAACATCAAATGGGGCCTGATTTACGGCGTGGTGCTGTGCACCGCGCGGGCCATGGGCGAGTTTGGCGCGGTGTCGGTGGTGTCCGGCCATATCCGTGGCGTGACCAACACCTTGCCGCTGCACGTGGAGATCCTCTACAACGAGTACAACCACGTCGCGGCCTTCAGCGTGGCCAGCCTGTTGCTGATCCTGGCGCTCTTCATCCTGCTGCTCAAGCAGTGGAGCGAGAACCGTATTAACCGCCTGCGCCACAGCGCCGCGGAGGAATGATTCATGTCGATCGAAGTTCGTAACGTCAGCAAGCGCTTCAACAGCTTCCAGGCCCTGAATACCATCAACCTGGACATCAACAGCGGCGAACTGGTGGCCCTGCTTGGCCCGTCCGGCTGCGGCAAGACCACCCTGCTGCGTATCATCGCCGGCCTGGAAACCCCGGACCAGGGCAACATCGTGTTCCATGGCGAGGACGTGTCCGGCCATGACGTGCGTGATCGCAACGTCGGTTTCGTGTTCCAGCACTACGCGCTGTTCCGCCACATGAGCGTGTTCGACAACGTCGCCTTCGGCCTGCGCATGAAGCCCAAGGGCGAGCGCCCGAGCGAAAGCAAGATTGCCGAGAAGGTGCATGAGCTGCTGAACATGGTGCAGCTGGACTGGCTGTCCGACCGCTATCCCGAGCAGCTGTCCGGTGGCCAACGCCAGCGTATCGCCCTGGCCCGCGCGCTGGCTGTGGAGCCCAAGGTGCTGCTGCTGGACGAGCCGTTCGGTGCGCTCGACGCCAAGGTGCGCAAGGAGCTGCGCCGCTGGCTGGCACGGCTGCACGAGGACATCAACCTGACTTCGGTGTTCGTCACCCACGATCAGGAAGAAGCCATGGAAGTGGCCGACCGCATCGTGGTGATGAACAAGGGCGTGATCGAGCAGATCGGCTCGCCGGGCGAGGTGTACGAGAAGCCGGCCAACGATTTCGTCTACCACTTCCTTGGTGATTCCAACCGCCTGGCTTTGAGCGAGGGGCACCATGTGCTGTTCCGTCCGCACGAGGTGTCGCTGTCGCGGCATGAGACCGAGGGCCACCACGCGGCCGAGGTGCGTGATATCCGGCCTTTGGGCGCCACTACGCGGGTGACCCTGAAGGTGGAAGGGCAGAGCGAGCTGATCGAGGCCGAGGTGGTCAAGGATCACGACAGCCTGACCGGGCTGGCGCGGGGCGAGACGTTGTTCTTCCGGCCGAAGGTGTGGCAGAAGGTGGCGGATATCTGAGCCATTTCAGGTAAAGAGAACCCGGGCATGGTCCCGGGTTTTTTATTGCCTGGAAGATTGCCGGGGCTGCTTTGCAGCCCTTTCGCGACACAAGGCCGCTCCTACAGGAGTACGCGATCCCTTGTAGGAGCGGCCTTGCGTCGCGAAACGAGGGCGCAGCCCTCGCGGCAATCTGATGCCTTGAGCGAATATTTCATATGCCCCAAAAGCATCAGCCAGACACCCAACCGCCACATCCCGCGAACCCCGCGGCCTAGAGCCATCCTCTAGAAATTCATATTCTCAAAAGCTCTAACTTTAATTTTAAACATTACTTTATGAGATAAGCCCCTGCCCCCGATGATTCAGCCACACACCTGAATCAAGAACCCCAGGAGTTTGATCAATGGGTAATGTCCAGTCGGTCGTCAGGGCCTACGACCTGCCATGGCGCCCGAGCCCAGGCGACCTGGTCGAACTTGGACGGACGCTTCGCCTGCCTCTGGGCCAGTTGCGCCTGCAGCGCACCCCGGTCAGCGGCCTCAAGCGCCGTGACAAGCTGGCGTTGGGGCTGCTGGTGCTGGCCCTGCACGGCGCTGCCGCCTACTGGGTCAGCCAGGTCCCGACGCCCGCGCTGCCCGTGGTGCCGCCACAGATTCCACCCATGACCATCGAGTTCGCCGCGCCCGCGCCGCCCGTTGTGCAACCGCCGCCACCTGCGCCTGCACCGCCGGTGGCCGAGCCGCCTCCGGTGGTCGACGAGCTGGCCGCCAAACCCAAGCCGAAGCCTAAACCCGTGCCCAAACCAGTGGCCAAGCAAGCGCCCAAGCCCCAGCCCAAACCGGTCGAGGCGCCGCCGCCTGCTCCGGTTGCGGCCCCGGCGCCGCCTGCGCCACCTGCGCCGGTGCCGATCACGCCGCCCTCGGCCAGCGCCGCGTACCTGAAGAACCCGGCGCCGGAGTACCCGCAGATGGCCCTGCGCCGTGGCTGGGAAGGCACCGTGCTGCTGCGCGTCGAGGTGCTGCCCAGCGGCAAGCCGGGGCAGATCCAGGTCCAGCAGAGCAGTGGCCGTGATGCCCTCGACGCCGCCGCACTGGCTGCGGTCAAGCGCTGGAGCTTCGTCCCCGCCAAGCAGGGTGACGTGGCCCAAGCCGGCTGGGTCAGCGTGCCTATCGATTTCAAGCTTCGCTAACGTTTCGCAGAACACAGGAAGACACCATCATGAGCCTGCTGGCATCCCCCCTCGAATCCGTTGAAAGCGCAGTCATCTGGCTGCTGGTCGGTTTTTCCGTCGTCACCTGGGGCCTGGCCCTGGTCAAGGTTGCGCAGTTCGTGCGGCTGAAGCACCAGGACAGGCGCTTCCACCAGCAATTCTGGGCAGCATCGAGCCTCGACTCGGCGGCGGAAATCAGCCACGAGCTGCCTGGACCGGCCGCCCGCGTTGCCCAGTCCGGCTATGCCGCGATTGCGGTCGGTGAAGCGCACGCCAGTGACCTGAGCCACGCCATCAACCATCAGGACCGCCTCGAGCGCGCCCTGCGCCAGCAGATCGTGCGTGAACGCCGCTCGCTGGAAACCGGCCTGGCTGTGGTTGCCAGTATCGGTAGCACCTCGCCCTTCATCGGCCTGTTCGGCACCGTGTGGGGCATCATGGAAGCGCTCAAGGGCATCAGCGCGGCCGGTTCCGCCAGCCTGGAAACCGTGGCCGGGCCGATCGGCGCGGCGCTGGTCGCCACGGGTGTGGGTATCGCCGTCGCGGTGCCGGCGGTGCTGGTCTACAACTACTTCCTGCGCCGCCTCAAGCTGACCGCGGCCGACCTCGACGACTTCGCCCACGACTTCTACAGCCTGGCGCAGAAGAGTGCCTTCCGCGTGCTGGCGCACCCGGCCGTGCACAAGGCCCAGGGCGGCTTCACCCAGCCGGTGAAGGAGGCGTCCTGACATGGCCTTTTCGACCCAGGACAGCGACGAAGTCCTCAGTGAAATCAACGTCACGCCGCTGGTGGACGTCATGCTGGTGCTGCTGGTGGTGTTCATCGTCACCGCGCCACTGCTGACCAACGCCATCCCGATCAACCTGCCCAAGACCGAGGCCGTGGCCCCGTTGGAACAGAAAGACCCGCTGGTGGTGAGCATCGACGGTGGCGGCAAGCTGTTCATCAACAAGGACGAGATCCAGCCGGACCTGCTGGAAACCCGCCTCAAGGCAGCCAAGGACAAGGACGCCGACGTACGCGTGCAACTGCAGGCCGACGATGGCGTGAACTATGGCGAAGTGGCGCGGGCCATGGCCGCGATCGAGCGCGCCGGGATCAGCAAACTGGCGGTAATAACTGCACGGTAATCTTCACCCTCTTCAGGCAAGTGCTCAGGGGCCATATCTCTTGGCAGGGGTTGGCCCCTTTTTTTGCCTGTCGTCTGAAAGTTATTTTGGTTATTAATAAATAGCTTCTTATTCCTTTACGAATATAACTGCCTCCCTATACTGGTCCCCAAGCACGCAAACTTACTGGAGGCGTCCCCATGCGCAATGAGTCGATTCGTTACCTGATTGTGCCGGGCTGGCAAGGATCGCCAGACAACCATTGGCAGAGTCACTGGCAGCGCACGCTGCCCAACAGCGCCCGGGTCGAGCAGCATGACTGGCTCACCCCACAGCGCCGCGACTGGGTCCAAGCGCTGGAGCAGGCGATTGCCGCCGAACGCTCGCCGGTGATTCTGATCGCGCACAGCCTGGGCTGCGTCACCGTCGCCCACTGGGCCGCACAGGCCAGCCCGGCCCAGCTGCGCCGGGTGCGCGGCGCATTGCTGGTGGCCCCGGCGGATGTCGAGCGGCCCACCTGCGCGCCGGCCTTGCGCAACTTCGCGCCGATCCCGCTGCAGGCGCTGCCGTTCCCCAGCCAGGTGGTCAGCTCCGACAACGATCCGGCAGTGAGCGTGCCGCGTGCGCTGTACCTGGCCCAGGCCTGGGGCGCCGAGGCGGGCCTGCTGAGCAATGCCGGGCACATCAACGTCAAGTCCGGCCACGAGCGCTGGGAACAAGGCTTCGCCTACCTGTATCGCCTGCAAAGCCGGGTCGAGCAGCGCGCATTGCGCCGCGCCTGATCGGCCCCGACCGTTCACCGTTTGCCTGACGCCCGGCCACCGATGGCCTGGGGCGGGAGTTCGTCATGACTTTTCAAAGCCCTTTCGGCCAGCCGCTGCTGACCTTCCCTGAACTGGACAAGAGCCCCCTGAGCATCCGTGCCAAGGCGCTGGTGTTCATCGACCCGCGTTCGCAGCAGCTGCGCCAGGCCCTGGAGCAGCTGGCGCCGCAACCGGTGCCGGTGTTGATCCGCGGCGAGACCGGTACCGGCAAGGAACTGCTGGCCCGGCAGATCCACCGGGCCAGCGACCGCTCCGGCCTGTTCGTCTCGGTCAACTGCGCGGCCATCAGCCCGACCTATGCCGACGCCGAGCTGTTCGGCTACAGCGCCGGCAGCCAGGGCGGCACGGCCAGCAGCCGCGCCGGCTGGTTCGGCTCGGCCAATGGCGGCACCTTGTACCTGGACGAGATCGCCGACTTGCCGTTGGCGATCCAGGGCAAGCTGCTGGCGGCGTTGGAAAACCGCGAGGTCACCCGTGTCGGCGCGCAGCAGCCACAGCCGGTGGATGTGCGCCTGGTGGCCGCGACCAGCATCGACCTGGCGCGGGTGGTGAAGGCCGGGCGCTTCAACGAGCGCCTTTACCAGTACCTGCGCGAGGGTGCGCTGGAGCTGCCGCCGCTGCGCGAGCGCCCGGGCGATATCCTGCCGCTGGCCGAGTACTTCGCAGGTATCTACAGCGTGCGCCTGCAGCGCCCGCTGGCGTTGATCAGCGAGGCCGCGCAGCAGGTGCTGGAGGCGCATGCCTGGCCGGGCAACACCCGCGAACTGGAGAACGTGATCCACTTCGCGCTGTTGGTGAACGACGGGGACGAGCTGCTACCGGATGACCTCGACCTGCCCAACCCCGCAGGCTAGACGAGCTAATAAGCAAACCGGATGGTGGCAGTTTGTTTTTGGAATAAGCAGCTAATTAAAAGATATTGTTACGGAATAAAAAATCTCGGTATCGTCCGTTTCACGCCCCCCAGTGAAACGGTTGGGCACCCGACTTCGCCATCCGCGATGGCTCAGAACCAGAACAAGGAACACCATGAAGAAGACCCTGCTGACCACTGCCCTGGCCGCCGCCCTGTCGTTCGCTGGCCTGGCCTCTGCCGCCGAGAAACTGGTGGTTGCCGCCACCCCGGTACCGCACGCCGAGATCCTTGAGCTGATCAAGCCGACCTTGGCCAAGGAAGGTGTGGATCTGCAGATCAAGGTCTTCACCGACTACGTGCAGCCGAACGTGCAGGTTGACCAGAAGCGCCTGGACGCCAACTACTTCCAGACCCTGCCTTACCTGCAGAGCTTCAACGAAGGCAAGGGCACTCACCTGGAAACCGTGGTCGGCGTGCACGTCGAGCCGTTCGGTGGCTACTCGAAGAAGGTCAAGAGCCTGAGCGAGCTGAAAGACGGCGCTACCGTTGCCATCCCGAACGAAGGTAGCAACAGCGGCCGTGCACTGATCCTGCTGCAGAAGGCCGGCCTGATCACCCTGAAGGATCCGAAGAACGCCCTGGCGACCCCGAAAGACATCGCCGAGAACCCGAAGAAACTGAAGTTCCGCGAGCTTGAGTCGGCCATGCTGCCGCGCGTGCTGGACCAGGTCGACCTGGACATGATCAACACCAACTACGCCCTGGAAGCCGGCCTGAACCCGGCCAAGGATGCGCTGGTGATCGAAGGCAGCGACTCGCCGTACGTGAACTTCCTGGTCGCCCGCCCGGACAACAAGAACAGCGAGGCCATCCAGAAGCTGGCCAAGGCGCTGACCAGCCCTGAGGTGAAGGAATTCATCGCCAAGAAGTACCAGGGTGCGGTGCTGCCTGCGTTCTGATTGTTTGATGGCTGTATGAAAACGCCGACGCATTTGCGTCGGCGTTTTTGTGTGTGGCGAGTGCAGTGTTATGCATTGGACTCACCGTCCTCTTCGCGGGCTTGCCCGCTCCCACAGGTACTGCGTTGCCTGGGAGGCATGTGCGATCCCTGTGGGAGCGGGCGAGCCCGCGAAGAGGCCAGGACAGGCTTATGCCAATCGCGGTCCACCCAAGGCCCGGCGCAGTGCCAGCAGCCACAGCAGTTGTTCGTTTGAATCAGGCGAGCAGGGGCTAGTCATCGTTATCGTCCTTGTGGGTGATGGCCTTGCAAGTCACGGTCTGAAGCTGTTTGAGAGGCGTGTTGCAGAAAAGTTTCGATAGCCCGGCCAGTGATATCAATATGCAATAAAGGTATTTATAAAAAGTTTTTTATACCTTTAGAGTCTACTGATCGCGCCTGGCGCATCGTTCAGACTTCCCTATGTCGTACTCTGCAAACCGGGTGTCGAGGCCAAATCCATGACCTTCGACACTGCTTTCATTCTCGGCACATTGCCAGCATTCTTCAAGGCCGTCGGCGTGACCTTGCAGGTCGGCCTGATCGCCATCGCCACCTCGCTGCTGGTGGCGCTGCTCAATGCCACGATCCTGGTGCTGCGCACGCCCTGCCTGCGGCACCTGGTCAAAGGTTACGTGGAACTCGCACGCAACACGCCGCTGCTGATCCAGCTGTTCTTCGTCTATTTCGCCTTGCCCAGCCTGGGCCTGAAGATCTCCGGTTTTGCTGCAGCAATCATCACCATGACCTTCATGGGCGGTGCCTACCTCACCGAGGTGCTGCGTGCCGGTGTCGAGGCCGTGCCGCGTGCGCAGCTGGAATCGGGCCGCTCCATCGGGCTTTCGGAAGGCCAGTTGCTGCGCCATGTGATCCTGCCGCAGGCCGGCATCCTCAGCCTGCCGGCGCTGTTCGCCAACTTCGTCTTCCTGCTCAAGGAAACTACCGTGGTCTCGGCCGTGGCGGTGCCTGAAATCCTCTACACCACGAAGAACTACATCGCCCTGTACTACAAGACCTACGAGATGCTCGCGGTGCTGACGCTGCTCTGCGTGCTGCTGTTCCTGCCGCTGTCGCTGCTGCTGCGCTACCTGGAAAGGAGGCTGCAACATGGCCAGTTCGGCAACTGAGCTGCTGCTGACGTCATTGCCGCTGCTGGCCAAGGGGGCGGCGCAGACACTGGCCATCTCGGCGCTGGGGATTGCCTTCGCAACGCTCGGTGGCGTGCTGTACGGCACGCTGGCGACGCTGGGCAACCGGCTGCTGAACGTCACCTTGCAGGTGTACCTGGAGTTGTTCCGGGCGATCCCGGTGCTGGTCTGGCTGTACCTGGTGTTCTTCGGTTTGCCGATCTTCTTCGCCCTGAGCATTCCCAGCTTCTGGTGCGCAGTGCTGGTGCTGGGCCTGTGGGGTGCCAGCGAGGTCGGCGAGGTGGTGCGCGGGGCGTTGCAATCGCTGCCGCGTGGGCAACGTGAGGCCGGGCTGTCGATCGGCCTGTCCGCCGGCCAGGTCTACGGCTACGTGCTGCTGCCCCAGGCGCTCAAGCGCATGACACCGCCGACCATCAATATCTACACGCGGATCATCAAGACCAGCTCGCTGGCGGTGCTGATCGGCGTGGTCGAAGTGATCAAGGCCGGCCAGCAGATCATCGAGCGCACCTACGAGTCGCTGCTGATCTACACCGTGCTGTTCCTGTTCTTCTTCATCGTCTGCTACCCGCTGTCCGCCGCCTCGCGCGTGCTGGAGCGCCGCTGGGCTCACTCATGACCGCACTGATCGAATTCCAGGGTTTCAACAAGTATTTCGGCGCGCACCAGGTGCTGAACAACGTCGACCTCAAGGTCCGCACTGGCGAGGTGGTGGTGATCCTCGGCCCCAGCGGCTGCGGCAAGAGCACCTTGCTGCGTTGCCTGAATGGGCTGGAAGAAGCGCACAGCGGGCACCTGCGCCTGGAGGGCCAGGAACTGTTGAGCGCGGATACCGACTGGCGCCAGGTGCGCCAGCGGGTGGGCATGGTGTTCCAGAGCTATCACCTGTTCGGCCACATGAGCGTGATGGACAACCTGCTGCTCGGCCCGCTCAAGGTACAGAAGCGTGAACGCGTCGAAGCCCAGGCTCAGGCCGAAGCGCTGTTGGCGCGGGTCGGCCTGCTGGACAAGCGCGACGCCTACCCGCGGCAGTTGTCCGGTGGCCAGCAGCAGCGCATCGCCATCGTCCGTTCGCTGTGCATGAACCCGCAGGTGATGCTGTTCGACGAGGTTACCGCAGCGCTCGACCCGGAAATGGTCAAGGAAGTGCTGCAGGTGATCCAGGGCCTGGCCCGCGACGGCATGACCTTGCTCATCGTGACCCACGAAATGGCCTTCGCCCGAGCGGTGGCCGACCGAATCGTGTTCATGGAGGCCGGCAGGATCCTTGAACAGAGCGACCCCGAGAGCTTCTTCAGCCAACCGCGGACCGCACGCGCGCAGCAGTTCCTGGACAAATTCTCCTTTGTCGAAAGCCTGCCGAAGACAACGCAAAAGGAACTGTCATGAAAACTGCCCCACTTACCAAACTGCTGGCGCCGTTGTTCGGCCTGGCCCTGCTGGCCGGCTGCAACAAGGCCGAAGAGCCACCCAAGCCGGCCGCTGCATCGCCGGCCAGCAGCTACCTGGAAACCATCAAGGCCCGCGACAGGCTGATCGTCGGCGTGTTCACCGACAAGCCGCCGTTCGGCTTCGTCGACGCGAGTGGCCGCTATGTGGGCTTCGACACCGACATCGGCCGGCGTCTGGCCAAGGACCTGCTGGGCGACGAGAGCAAGGTGGAGTTCGTCGCCGTCGAGCCGGCCAGCCGTATTCCGTTCCTGCAGAGTGACAAGGTCGACCTGATTCTCGCCAACATGACCGTAACCCCGGAACGCAAGGAGGCGGTGGACTTCACCAATCCCAACCTGCGCGTGGCCGTGCAGGCCATCGTTGCCGACGGCAGCCCGGTGCAGAAGCTCGATGACCTGGCGGACAAGACCATCATCGTCACCACCGGTACCACGGCCGATATCTGGCTGACCAGGAATCACCCGGACTGGAAGCTGCTCAAGTTCGAGAAGAACAGCGAGTCGTTGCAAGCACTGGCCAATGGCCGTGGCGATGCCTATGCCCAGGACAACCTGATCCTGTTCAGCTGGGCCAAGCAGAACCCGGGCTACCGTGTGTTGCCGCAGTTGCTGGGTGAGGAGGCGCCGATTGCGCCGGCAGTGAAGAAGGGCAACACCGAACTGCGCGACTGGGTGAATGCCGAGCTGGCCAAGCTGGGGGAGGAGAAATTTCTGCTGAAGCTGTATGACCAGTATGTGCGCAAGGAGCTGAGCGATGACACCAAGCCGGAGAGCGTGATCGTCGAAGGCGGCAAGTGGCAGGGTTGATCGGGTAATTGCGGCCGTTGTGGGAGCGGGCGCGCCCGCGAAACTGGCGACGCGGTGTATGGCACCGGCTTCCGGTGTTCGCGGGCATGCCCGCTCCCACAAGGGCCGCAAAGCGGCCCCGGCAGTTTCAAGCTTTGCGCGGCAGCCAGTTCAACAAGAATTCATTCACCACCTTGGGGTTCTCCAGGCTGGAGATATGCCCCGCAAACGGAATCTGCGCTGCCAGGCAGCCAATGATCCGCGCCATCTCGCTGGACTCTTCAGGCGGACGCGGAATGTCTTGGTCACCACAGACCACGATGGTCTTGTCACCCTTCAGCTCACCCAGCCGCCCCAGCAGGTCCGGCCGCCCGAAGATCACCCGCCCCATCGGGTCGAGGCTGTTGCGAATCACCTCGGCACTGCTTGCCTTCAACGCCGCCCGGAAGCCGTCGCGCACCTCGGGCACCGTCTGCCCACCGGCATGGAAGAAGATCGGCACGACGATATCCAGCAGTGGCTCGGGGAACAAACCCGCCGCACTCGCCGCATCCAGCAAGCCGAAGTACTTCAGCCGGGTCGCCTCCGGTTCGGCACCGAGGTAGGTGTCCATCAGCACCAGACGGTCGACGCGCTCGGGGTGTTCGATGGCCAACTGCGCGCCCCACATGCCGCCAACCGACAGGCCGACCAGGTGGCATTTGGCGATATCCAGCGCATCCAGCAGTGCCAGGTGCTGACGGGCCAGGGCGCTCATGTCGGTGGTAGTGGCGGGTGGAGCATCGGAGTCACCGTGGCCCCAGAGTTCGGGGACGATGACCCGGAAATGTTCAGACAGCGCGTCGATCTGTGGCTGCCACATCTCGGCCGACCACAGGTAGCTGTGACCAAGCAGCACCGGGAAGCCCTGGCCCTGGTCGACATAGCTCATGCGTGCGCCGTCGATTTCGATGAAGTGTTTTTGCATGGATAAGTCTCTGCAGCAAGTTTCAAGGGTGTTCAAGGTTACTCACCGGTGCCGGGAACAAGCCTGAGGGTGCTCTGTGCCGGGATCACGGCCATCTGCGCCCGCTGGTACTTCCCTTCTACATACCCTTCGGCCTGGTCGGCGAAATGCCGGTCGAACGGCACGCCGCTCTGCCCCACTGGATTGCTGGTCAATGCCTGGCCAGCATCCGCGAAATCGATCAGGCGCCGGGTCGACGGGCCATAGGTCACTGGCCAGGGCGCCGGGCCAATCTTCGCCGACAGATTGTTGGGAACCTCATGAGTGCCGGGGGCGGCAAACGGGCCGACATTGAACAGCAGGTTCAGTGGCTTTTTCGCGCCCAGTGGATGGTTGTGGGTCAGGGTATGGGCCTTGCCCCATTGCCAGTTGGCCGGGTCCTTGCCGAGGGTCTCACGCAAGTGGCCAAGGCTCTTCTGCCAGGCCACGCGCACGATGGCGGTGCGGTCAGTGCGCTGGTTGGCGCCGCGGGTGTTCCACCAGGCTGAATCGGCGTCGGCGGCCAGGCGCGGCAGTGCGGCATCGATGGCGCGGGTGCTGATCAGCACCGGGAACCAGGTGTCGCCCAGCTCGTCATGCAGCGCGGCATAGGCCAGTTCGTAGAGAAACTGGTTGAACAGTGTGGCGCTGGTGGAGTCCAGCGGATAGTCGCCGCGCCAGGCGGCCAGCTGCTCGACCAGTTCCTTTTCCTCGTCACCCTGGGCGATCTGGCGCAGGGTCGCCAACAAGGGCGCCAAGGTACGGGGGCCGTAATCGCTGGCCGTATCGAGCTGTAACGCCTGGCTGTTCTGCGTGTCCCACTTCACCTCCGGGTTGGCCAGCTGGCGATCGAGCTGGCGGCCACGGTCGGGGAGGTTGTAGTAGCCGGGTATCGGCACCACGGCCTGTGGCTGGAAATTGGCTGAGACGATGTAGCCGCTGGCCGGGTTCTCCTGCTGCGGGTTGACGCTGAACGGGTAGAAACCGGGTTTGTCGGCCTGGCTGCTGGCGCCGTCGAGGATGAACGCCGGGTTCACACCGTCCGGGCGGATCGGCAACTTCGCCGCTGCCCACCAGCCGATATCGCCCCGGGCATTGGCCCAGACGAAGTTCAGCCCCGGTGCCTGCACCTTGGCCGCCGCTTCGCGCATCTTGCCCAGGGTGTCGGCGCGATTGAGCTGGTAGAAACCTTCGAGAATCGGGTTCTCGGTTTCGAGGAATGCCCACCACATGGCAATCGGCGTGGTCCCGGCCGTCGCGCCGAGGACGTCGTTGACGATAGGCCCGTGGGGTGAGCGGCGCAGGTTGATGGTGACCGGTTGCTCGCCTTTGACTGCAATCTGCTGCTCGGTCTTCTCCAGTGTGCGCCACTGGCCATCGACCATGACCTGCTCAGCGTTGGCAGGGTTGGTCTTTTCCGCGATCAGGTCGACATCATCGTTCTGGAACATGGTCAGGCTCCAGCCGAAGTCACGGTTGTGGCCCAGCATTGCGAACGGGTTCAGCGCCTGGAAGTAGCCATACAGGTTGAAACCTGGCGCTGACAGCTCGGCCTCGTACCAGACGGCGGGCACGGCAAAACTGATGTGCGGGTCGCCGGCCAGCAAGGGTTTGCCGCTGCGGGTGCGGCTGCCGGATACGGCCCAGGCGTTGCTGCCTTCGAACTGCGGAATGCCGGCTTCGACCAGCGCTGCGTGGCTGGCGCGGGCCACGGCTTCGAGGCTTTGCCAGTCGGCCGCCGCCAGTGGCGTGCCCAGTGCGCCCTGCAGCTGCCAGTCGAGGTCGAAGATCTTCAGGTATTGCGGGCCAAGCTGGTCGCGGATGTAGGTCAGTGCCGGTTCGGTGCGAAAAGCTGCGGCGAAGCTGTAGGCCAGGTAGCCGGCGATGCTCAGGGTGTCTTCGGCAGTGAACGGTCGTGGCGTGATGCCGATCAGGTCGAACTCCATCGGTTTGGGGTGGCTGGCCTGCCAGGCGTTGACGCCCTCGAGGTAGGCCTGCAAAGCCTGCCAGGCGGGTGACTGGTGGTCCTGGCGCTGGGCCATGAGTGCGGCCTGTTCGCGAATGCGCAGGCTGCGGAACAGCGTATCGGTGGGCAACAGCTTGTCGCCCAGCACTTCTGCCAGCTCGCCACGGGCCAGGCGGCGCATGATCTCCATCTGGAACAATCGGTCCTGGGCATGCACATAGCCCAGGGCGCGGTACAGGTCCGCTTCGCTCTGTGCTTGCAGATGGGGCACGCCACGGGTGTCGTAGCGCACGCTGACCGGTGACTGCAAGCCGGCCATGGCCACCTCGCCCTCGCGCTGCGGCAACTTGCCGTGCACGTACCAGTAACCGGCACCAGCGGCCACGGCGACGACTACGGCCAACAGGGTCAGGCTGCGCTTCATCGAGACTCCTTGTGCATTCGAGCGGAAACTGTGGTCCGATCATCGACGGATTCGCGAACAGAGCATAGCCCCCTGGAAGGAGTTTCCATGTCCCTCAGCGAAAAACAGAAAATGCTCACAGGCCAGCTCTATCACGCCGGCTGCCCCGAGCTGCAGGCCGAGCAGATTGCCAACAAGCACTGGATGCACCGTTACAACAACAGCGTCGAACTGCTCAACGACGCGCGCAACGGACTGCTCGCCGAGCACTTCGGCCATGTGGGCGAGGGCGCGGTGATCCGCCCACCGTTTTACTGCGACTACGGCTACAACATCAGCGTCGGGCGGAACACGTTCATGAACTTCAACTGCGTGATACTCGACGTCGTGCCGGTAAGCATCGGCGACGACTGCCAGATCGGTCCCAACGTGCAGATCTATACGGCCGACCACCCGCTCGACCCTGAGTTGCGCCGTAGCGGTCTGGAGAGTGGGCGACCGGTGACCATCGGCAGCAACGTGTGGATCGGCGGTGCGGCGATCATTCTGCCGGGGGTGACCATTGGTGACAACGCCATCGTGGGTGCCGGCAGTGTGGTGACCCGTGATGTGCCGGCGGGGGCGACTGTAATGGGCAATCCGGCGCGGATGCGTCAGCCGGCCCAGGGGCAATAGCAGCCCACGGCCAGCGTATTGGAGGCGGTGACGTTGCGGCCGGCCAATAGCGCCTTGAGGATCGGTTCAATGAAGCTGTTGCTGGCGTTGCACACCGCGCCTTCGCTGTAGGGGCCGAAGTAGGCGAGGTTGCCCTGGCGGTCCCAGATGGCCACGGCGGGGGAGGCGGGCAGGTGCTCGCTGCCTGGCAAGTGGGTAATGGGTTGCAGGCTGCTCAGGTTGGCGGGTAGCTGGCCGTGGCTGCCCGCCTTCTGCACCACGTGGAAGGTCACGCCTTGACCTGCGAACTGCGTAATCAAGTCGCCAAGGTGCTGCTGATTGCCAACGTTGCACGGGCAGGCCGGGTCCCAGAAGTGCACCACGCGAATCGGGCCGGGGCCGGCGAGTTCGGGGGGCAGTTGCAGCTGGCTGCCGTCGAACAGCGTGGTCTGGTTGTCGAACGGGCGCAGATAGCGGGACTGGAAGGTGGTGTAGGCCTGCCAGAGCACGGCAACGCCGATCATTAGGGCGATTGCTGCGCAGATCTGTTTGATGATTCGAGTCTTCATGGAGTTTCCGCGATCCCCTGTAGGAGCGGCCTTGTGTCGCGAAAGGGGTGCGCAGCGCCCCCGGGCTTCATGCATCAAGCAGATATTGCCGGGGCCGCTGTGCGGCCCTTTCGCGACACAAGGCCGCTCCCACAAGGGATCGGTGGTGTTGATCGATGGTGAGCAAGCTTGCCACGGCGCCGGCCAGAGCTGAATATCCCAGATCAATACTCGCTCCGCCTTGGATGTACCCGATGCCCGCTGCCTTTCACCCCGATACCCTGCGTGCCAGCCTCGCCCCTTTGGTCAAACGCCAGCCGTTGTCCACGCAGGCGCAGGACTATCAGCGCTTCTATGGCCTGAACCTGTCGGCGCAGAGCTGGCTGGGCGGTTTCCAGGCGGCGGGGTTCGAGCTGGTCGGGCAGGTCTGGCTGCCGGAAAAGCCCGTCGCGACGCTGTTCCTGCTGCACGGCTACTACGACCACATGGGCCTCTATCGGCACGTGATCGAGTGGGCGTTGAAGCTCGGTTATGCGGTGATCAGCTGTGACTTGCCAGGCCACGGCTTGTCCAGTGGCGAGCGCGCCAGCATCAGTGACTTCGCCGTGTACCAGCAGGTGCTGGAGGCCTTGTTCGAACAGGCACGTGGCCTTGGGCTGCCACGCCCCTGGCACCTCTGCGGGCAGAGCACCGGTGGCGCCATTGCCGTGGATCACCTGCTGCACCAAGGTGACCGCAGCCCGATCGATGGCGAGGTGATCCTGCTGGCGCCGCTGGTTCGGCCGCGCTCGTGGCGCTGGTCGAAGTTCAGCTATCGGGTACTGCGCCACTTCGTCAACGGCATCGAGCGGCGCTTCAGCGAGAACACCAACGACCCGACGTTCCTGCCCTTCCTCGAAGCCGACCCGCTGCAACCGAGGCGGCTGCCTACGGCCTGGGTCGGCGCGTTGATCGCCTGGGTCAAGCGTCTCGAGGCGGCGCCGCATTGCGCGCGGCGGCCGTTGATCGTGCAAGGGGAAGCGGATGGTACGGTGGATTGGCCCCACAACCTCGAAGTGCTCAAGGCCAAGTTCAGCGAGCCGCAGATCCTGATGTTGCCCGAAGCTCGCCATCACCTGGCCAACGAGCTGCCGGACATTCGCCGGCGCTACTTCGACTTCATCAAGCAGCGCCTGGGCTGATCACTTGAGGTCGGCGCTGTTCTGGCCCACCGCCAGGCCGGCACGCACCGCAGCCACGGCGGCCTGGTAATAGGCCTTGCCGTCTGGCGACTCGGCGAAGGTGGCGAATTCTTCCAGCTCATCGTCGGACAGGTCGCGGTAGACGTAGAGCAGGGTGTTGTTCAGGTCTTCGCCGATCTGTCCCATCAGCCGCTGGCGCTGGCCGTCGAGCAGGCTTTGAGCCTGGCTGGCGCCGAACAGGCCAGGGATCATCGAGCTAAGGCTGTCGGCGGCCACCCCGGCGATCGCCAGGCTGACTTCGGCACCAGCTTCGCGGGCTGGCAGGGCCTGGGCCAGGTGGCCGATGACCAGCATGCGGTTGTCGCTGGCCTGCATCTTCGGCAAGCCCTTGGCGTTCTTGGCCAGTTGGTCCTTGCGCGTGGCCAGCAGTTCGGCGGCGACAATCTTGCGCCCCAGCGGCGACTGGAAGAAGGCCAGGGCCGGCGCCGGGTTGGGCAACGTGCTTCGCAGTTTGGCCAAGGCACGGTTGTCCATTGCCTGGGCCTGGAAGCGCTGGTTGCTGTTGTTGACCAGCGCCTGGTAAACCGCAGGCGGCAGGCTGCTGCGGTAGCGCTGTTGGGCGGCGCTCACGGCATCGGAAAAATGGGCGCGCTGGTCGGGCCAGCCGGCGGCCTTGTACAGTTGATCGAGGCTGTCTGCCCAGACAGGCATGGTGCAGATCATCAGCAGAAGCAGGGAAAACAGACGGTGCATTCAGGACTCCTGTCGGCAGGTGGCTATTGTCCTAGGCCCGGCGCCGTTTTGTCGAGCAATCCGAACGCTTCTCAGCCAAGTGGCGCTGTGCGCCGACAGGGCGAATGGATATGATGCGCGCCATGCACATCTCCCCCGAAAACCCGATGCTTGCGGCCGTCGTCGACGATCTGGCCACCCATGGCTGGTCGCAGCAGGCGCTCTTTCTGCCTGGCGACCTGGTGCGCGCGTTGGCGACCGAATGCCGGCGCCGTGATGCCGAAGGCGAACTCAACCCGGCCGGGGTGGGGCGCGGTGACGCCCAGGAGGTACGCGAGAGCATTCGCGGCGACCAGATCCAGTGGATCGACCCTGGCCAGGCCGAGGCCTGCGACCAGTACCTGGCAGCCATGGACCAGTTGCGTCAGGCCATCAACCAGGGCTTGTTCCTTGGCCTGGAAGATTTCGAGTGCCACTTCGCCCTGTACCCACCGGGGGCGTTCTATCGCCGGCACCTGGACCGCTTCCGCGACGATGACCGGCGCATGGTGTCGGCGGTGCTTTATCTCAACGAAGACTGGCAGCCGGAAGACGGCGGGCAACTGCGTATGTTCCTGGCGGATGATGTCGAGCACGATGTGCAGCCGGTGGCGGGCTGCCTGGCGATTTTCCTTTCCGGTGAAGTGCCGCACGAGGTACTGCCAGCCAGGCGCGAGCGCCTGTCGTTGACCGGCTGGTTCCGGCGCCGTGGCAATGACCCGTTCTGATCTGCCCAAGGTACTGGTGAGCGCCTGCCTGCTGGGGCAGCCGGTGCGCTATGACGGCCGGGCCAGCGGGCATCCTGATTTATTGCAGCAGTGGCAGGCCGAAGGGCGTGTGGTGCCACTGTGCCCCGAGGTGGCTGGCGGCTTGCCGACACCGCGCCCGCCGGCGGAGATCCCCGGTGGCCAGGGCGCGCAGGTGCTCGATGGCGGGGCGCAGGTGCTGACAGTGACCGGTGAGGACGTCAGTACCGAGTTTCTGGCCGGGGCGCAGCAGGCGCTGGCATTGGTGCAGCGGCATGGCATTCGGGTGGCGGTGCTGAAGGCGGGTAGCCCTTCGTGCGGCAACCGGTTGGTCTACGATGGCACCTTCAGTGGGGTGAAGGTGCCAGGCGAAGGAGTTGCCGCAGCCTTGCTGCGGCGTGCTGGGGTACAGGTGTTCAGTGAGTTGGAGCTGGAGCAAGCGCAGCAGGCGTTGGCTGAGCTGGCTGCAGGTTGCTGAACCACTTCTGTTCCAGCTCCGCCGTACGGCCACTGCTCTTCAGGCGATCAAGTGCATTGTTCACCGCGCTTTCGAACGCCGGGTTGTCCTTCTGGAACGGAATCACCAGCTTCTTTTCGCCAAATGCCTGGCTCACGTCGAATGGGCCATCGGCCTTGGGCGACTCGCTCGACGGGATCAGCGAGACGTCATACTTGCCACTTTCCACGCCCGGCAGCACTTCCGCTGACGTCGCCTCGACGAATTCGGCGCGCAGGTCCAGTTCCCGGGCCAGGTCCTGGCCGAACTCGATTTCAAAGCCAGTCAGGCGGTCGTTTTCCTTGAACGAATAGGGCGCGTTATCGGCCTGTACGGCAATGCGCAATTCGCCCCGGTCGGCAATTTCGTCTATCAGCTCGGCCTGAGCCAATGGCGTGATCAGTACTGCCAGCAGTACGCCTATGGTCGAACGCATGTAGTGCCCCTTTTTCTTAAGCAGATGAATAACTTTCGCCGCGACTTTCTTCCCCGTCGCGGTCGAGCGCAGCCTATGACCTTGAAGCCTTGGCGAGGTTTAACCCTAACTGAAATATTTCTCTTTGTGGGCTATCGTGAACTACCGCCGCCGTTCGTTTTACTGGCAGCGGTCAATAAGTGAATCACAGGAGAAGTGAATGAACAGCCTATTTTCGCGTGCTGCCGTTGCCGGTCTGCTGATGGGCGTCTCGGTGCTCGCCAGCGCCGCAGATGCCCTGAAGAGCCAGGAGCCGCCCGCGGGTGCCAAGGTTTCCATCCTTTCCCCCAAAGATGGCGAGCAGGTCGCCGCGACCTTCACCGTCAAGTTCGGCATCGAGGGCATGGAACTCAAGCCAGCGGGAGACCAGACCCCGCATACTGGCCACCACCACCTGCTGGTGGATGTGGACAAGGAACCTGCGGCCGACATGCCTTTGCCGACCAGCCTGATGCCGGCAGCCGGTACCGCGTTGCCAGCCGGCCCGCAAGTACTGCACTTCGGCAAGGCGCAGACCGAAACGACCATCACCCTGACACCGGGCAAACACACCCTGCAACTGGTATTGGGTGACCAGTATCACGTGCCGTTCAAGCCGAGTGTCGAATCGAATAAGATCACTGTAGAAGTGAAATAAAAAAAGGAGGCCACCAGGGCCTCCCTTTTTTTATACCGCCAGCGACCTTAGAACAGAACGCGCGAACGGATGGTGCCTTTGACCTGTTGCAGTTTTTCCTGCGCCAGGTCGGAGTACTCGGCGTCAACGTCGATTACTACGTAACCGACTTTCTCGTTGGTCTGCAGGAACTGACCGGAGATGTTGATGGCGTTCTCGGCGAAGACCTTGTTGATCTCGCTGAGCACGCCCGGGATGTTTTCGTGGATGTGCAGCAGGCGGTGCTTGCCTGGGTGCGCCGGCAGGGCAACTTCCGGGAAGTTGACCGACGATACCGAAGTACCGTTGTCGCTGTACTTGACCAGCTTCTCGGCCACTTCCAGGCCGATGTTGGCCTGGGCTTCGGCGGTGGAACCACCGATGTGCGGGGTCAGGATCACGTTGTCCAGGCCACGCAGCGGGCTTTCGAACTCTTCATCGTTGGAGCGCGGCTCGACCGGGAACACGTCGATGGCGGCGCCGATCAGGTGCTTGTCCTTGATCGCGGCGGCCAGGTGGTCCAGTTCGACCACGGTGCCACGGGCGGCGTTGATCAGGATCGAGCCCTTCTTCATCGCACGGATTTCCTTCTCGCCGATCATCCACTGGGTGGATGGCAGCTCAGGCACGTGCAGCGAAACGATGTCGGCCAGGCCCAGCAGTTCGTTGAGGCTGGTGACCTGTACGGCGTTGCCCAGCGGCAGCTTGGTCAGCGGGTCGTAGAAGTACACCTGCATGCCCAGGTTTTCTGCCAGGACCGACAGTTGGGTACCGATCGAGCCGTAGCCGACGATGCCCAGCTTCTTGCCGCGGATCTCGAACGAGTTGGCCGCGCTCTTGATCCAGCCGCCACGGTGGCAGGAAGCGTTCTTCTCAGGGATGCCGCGCAGCAGCAGGATGGCCTCGGCCAGCACCAGCTCGGCCACCGAACGGGTGTTGGAGTACGGTGCGTTGAAGACGGCGATACCACGCTCGCGGGCCGCAGCCAGGTCGACCTGGTTGGTGCCGATGCAGAAGCAGCCGACGGCGACCAGTTTCTTGGCGCAGTCGAAGATTTCTTCGGTCAGTTGGGTGCGCGAGCGGATACCGATGAAGTGGGCATCGGCGATCTTTTCTTTCAGCTCGGCATCCGGCAATGAACCGGTGAGGTATTCGATGTTGGTGTAGCCGGCAGCCTTGAGGGTATCGACTGCGTTCTGGTGCACACCTTCAAGAAGAAGGAACCGGATCTTGCTCTTGTCGAGAGAAGTCTTGCTCATCTGCGTAAACCTGTATCCCGGAGAAAAAATGGCGAGGACTGATGCCAGGCGCTAGGGCAGCCTTAGCATGAACAGCGGGAGGGCTATGCTAGCATACGCGACACAATCTGAGCTTATCCCGACAGGTGAAGAGTGCTCAGGGTGACTATGAATAAGTCGAGAGTTCCAGCGATGACCCACCCCGCTGTAATTGATGAACTGATGACCCTTGTCGACCCTGGCAAGGTCCTGACCGACCCCGCTTCCCTGGAGGCCTACGGCAAGGACTGGACCAAGCATTACCCGCCTGCGCCCACGGCCATCGTGTTCCCCAAGACAGTAGAACAGGTGCAGGCCATCGTGCGCTGGGCCAACCAGCACCAGGCCGCGCTGGTGCCGTCCGGCGGACGCACCGGGCTTTCCGCCGGGGCCGTGGCGGCCAATGGCGAAGTCGTCGTCTCTTTTGACTACATGAACCAGATTGTTGATTTCAATGCCTTCGACCGCACTGTGGTGTGCCAGCCGGGTGTGATTACTCGTCAGTTGCAGGCCTTTGCCGAAGAGCATGGCCTGTATTACCCGGTGGACTTCGCCTCCAGCGGCTCCAGCCAGATTGGCGGCAACATCGGCACCAATGCTGGCGGTATCAAGGTCATCCGTTACGGCATGACCCGCAACTGGGTGGCCGGCCTGAAAGTGGTCACCGGCAAGGGCGAACTGCTGGAACTGAACAAGGACCTGATCAAGAACGCCACCGGTTATGACTTGCGCCAACTGTTCATAGGCGCCGAAGGCACCCTGGGTTTCGTGGTCGAAGCGACCATGCGCCTGGACCGCGCCCCGCGCAACCTCACCGCCATGGTGCTGGGCACGCCGGACTTCGACTCGATCATGCCGGTGTTGCATGCCTTCCAGGGCAAGCTCGACCTGACCGCCTTCGAGTTCTTCTCCGACAAGGGCCTGGCCAAGATCATGGCCCGTGGCGATGTGCCGGCCCCGTTCGACACCGACTGCCCGTTCTATGCCTTGCTGGAGTTCGAAGCCAGCACCGAGGAGGTGGCCAACGAAGCGCTGGCCACCTTCGAGCACTGCGTCGAGCAGGGCTGGGTGCTGGATGGGGTGATGAGCCAGAGCGAAACCCAGCTGAAGAACCTGTGGAAGCTGCGCGAGTACCTGTCCGAGACCATCTCCCACTGGACGCCCTACAAGAACGACATTTCCGTCACCGTTTCCAAGGTGCCGGCGTTCCTGCGCGATATCGATGCCATCGTCAGCGAGCATTACCCCGACTATGAAGTGGTCTGGTACGGCCACATTGGCGACGGCAACCTGCACCTGAACATCCTCAAGCCCGAGCACATGAGCAAGGATGACTTCTTCGCCTCGTGCACCAAGGTCAACAAATGGGTGTTCGAGATCGTCCAGCGTTACAACGGTTCGATCTCGGCCGAGCACGGCGTGGGCATGACCAAGCGCGACTACCTGGGCTACAGCCGTTCGCCTGAGGAAATTGCCTGCATGAAGGCAATAAAGGCCGTCTTCGACCCTAACGGCATCATGAATCCGGGTAAGATCTTCGCTCCTGAATAAAAGCAGTAATCAAAGGAGTCGGCCATGAGTTACCAGCACCAGTATGTAGACGGCACGCGCATTCATTTCCCGCTGGGCAAGGTGGTGTGCATCGGCCGCAACTACGCCGAACATGCCAAGGAACTGGACAACCCCATTCCTTCCGAGCCGCTGCTGTTCATCAAGCCGGGTAGCTGCGTGGTGCCGCTGGAAGGTGGGTTCAAGATCCCGACCGACCGTGGCTCGGTGCACTACGAGGCCGAAATCGCCGTGCTGCTGGGCAAGCCGCTGTCGTCCAGTGCGTCCGAGGAAGAAGTGCTGGACGCCATCTCCGGTTACGCCCCGGCGCTGGACCTGACCCTGCGCGACGTGCAGGCCAAGCTCAAGGAAAAAGGCCTGCCATGGGAGCTGTGCAAGAGCTTTGACGGCGCTTGCGTGCTGCCACCGTTCGTTTCCGCTGCGTCCTTTGAAGATGTGACCGATATTCCGGTGCGCCTGACCATCAATGGTGAAGTGCGCCAGGACGGCAACAGCGCGATGATGCTCAACCCGATCGTGCCGATCATCCAGTACATGGCGGCGCATTTCTCGCTGCAGGCGGGGGATGTGATCCTGACCGGCACCCCGGCCGGTGTCGGGCCGTTCACTGTCGGTGACGAGCTGGTGCTGGAGCTGCCGGGCGTCTGCCGTTTCGAGAGCCGGGTGCTCTGAGCCCATACCGCGGCGGCCTTCTTCGCGGGCTCGCCCGCTCCCACAGGTGATGCACAAGCCTCAGGCACTGTGCGATCCCTGTGGGAGCGGGCGTGCCCGCGAAGAGGCTGGCGCGGTTTACCGATTTTTTCACACCCTATCCGGATAATGCGCGGATCTTCGCCCATTTCCCCAGGACTTTCGCATGCCAGCATCCTCCAGCGCATCCGCATCCCCCAAGCGCCGCTTCTACCTGCGCTGGCCCTTCGGCCTGGCCGTTGCGGCGGTGATCGGTTACGGCGTGGCGGTGGCGATGCACTGGGATGACCGTGGCATGCTGTGGGTCAAGGAAGGCTTTGAAACCAGCGCCGAGCGCAGCGAGAGCGTGTGGCTGCCGGACTATCAGGTCGACATCGACGCCAAAGTGCTGCCGGGCATGGAAGATGACGAAGCTTCGGACGTCGCCTACAACCCCCACACTCGCACGCTGTTCGCAGTGATGGGCAAAAACCCGTTCCTGGTCGAGCTCAGCCTCGACGGCGACGTGCTGCGCAAGATCCCGCTGGTAGGCTGGAGCAACCCGGAGGGTGTCGCCGTGATGGAAGATGGCAACGTGGTGATCACCGACGAGCGCCTGCACGACCTGACCGTGGTCAAGGTAGATGCGCAGACCGCCTCGCTGAACCACGCGGACTTCCAGAGTCACGACCTGGGCGAGTCGGTGAAGCGCAACAAGGGCTTCGAAGGCGTGGCCTGGGACCCGATGCGCCAGCGTCTGGTGATTGGCGAGGAGCGACCGCCGAAGCTGTACACCTGGAGCACCGATGGACGCAGCCCGCTCAAAGGTGACAAGCAGGTACTGGCCAGCGACCAGCTCGACCTGCGCAACCTGTCGGCCCTGGGCGTCGACCCGCGCACCGGGCATCTGCTGGTGTTGTCGGCCGATTCCAACATGCTGCTGGAGCTTGACGAGCAAGGTCAGCAGGTCAGCTTCATGACCTTGCTGGGTGGTTTCAACGGCCTGGAGCACACCATCCCGCGTGCCGAAGGCGTTGCCATGGACGATCAGGGCAACCTGTACATGGTCAGCGAGCCGAACCTGTTCTATCGCTTCAAGAAAAGCCAGTAGCAGTAGCAAGCCGTTCGGGCATTAAGGTTCACTTCAGTCGGCCATGGTTAGATTCGCGTCCCTCATGTCGAGTCTGTGGTCATGCGTCGCTTTGTTCGTCTGTTTCTGCCTCTTGTTGTCACCGGGCTGCTGCTCCTGGGCCTGGTCGGTCAGGAGTTCCGCCTGTTCGAGCGGGGCTGGTTCAACTTCAAGGCCTGGTGGCAGCCCGTCGAGCTGGGCGTTGGCCTCGATCGCTATCGCGTGGTCATGGAGGCGCAGCCGGTCGAAGGGCTGGACGATGACCTTTCCGCACTGACCTACGACCCCGACCGCAAAACCCTGTTCACGGTCACCAATGCCCGGTCGGAGCTGATCGAGCTGTCGCTGGACGGGCGTATCCTGCGTCGCGTGCCGCTGACCGGCTTTGGCGACCCGGAAGCCGTGGAATACGTCGGGCCCAACACCTATGTGATCACCGATGAGCGCCTGCAGCGGCTGATCCGCGTACGCCTCGATGATGACACGCTGGTGCTCGATGCCGCCGCTGCCGAGCAGTTGAGCCTGGGTATCGGCCTGAACGGCAACAAGGGGTTCGAGGGCCTGGCCTATGACTCGGCGGGCAAGCGCCTGTTCGTGGCCAAGGAGCGTGATCCCCTGTTGATCTACGAGGTGCAGGGCTTCCCGCATGAACACCCCGAGCAGCCTTATGCCGTGCATGTGGTGCAGGATCGCAAGCGTGATTCACGGTTGTTCGTGCGGGATCTGTCGAGCTTGCAGTTCGATGAGCGCAGCGGGCATCTGCTGGCGCTGTCGGATGAGTCGCGGTTGGTGTTGGAGCTGGATGTGGAGGGGAAGCCGCTGAGTAGCTTGTCGTTGCGCAAGGGCTATCAGGGGTTGAAGGCGACGGTGCCGCAGGCGGAGGGGATTGCGATGGATGAGGCGGGGACCATTTATCTGGTTAGTGAGCCGAACCTGTTCTATGTGTTCGAACCCGCTCCCACGGCGCCGTAGGAGCGGATTCGCCCGCGAGTGGTTTACTCGGCCTTGAGGGTCTTCACCCCTTCGGCGGTACCCAGCAGCAGCAGGTCCGCCGGGCGTGCCGCGAACAGACCGTTGGTGACCACGCCGACGATGGCGTTGATCTGTGCTTCCAGCTCCACCGGGTTGGTGATCTGCAGGTTGTGCACATCGAGGATCACGTTGCCGTTGTCGGTCACCACGCCTTCACGGTACACCGGGTCGCCGCCCAGCTTGACCAGCTGACGCGCCACGTGGCTGCGGGCCATCGGGATGACCTCGACCGGCAGCGGGAAGGCGCCCAGCACCGGCACCAGCTTGCTGCCGTCGGCGATGCAGATGAAGGTCTTGGCCACGGCCGCGACGATCTTCTCGCGGGTCAGGGCCGCGCCGCCGCCCTTGATCAGGTTCAGGTGCGCATCGCTCTCGTCGGCGCCGTCGACATAGAACTCCAGCTCGCTGACGCTGTTCAGCTCGTAGACCGGGATGCCATGGCCCTTCAGACGCTGGGCGGTGGCCTCGGAGCTGGCGACCGCGCCATCGAAGGCGGTCTTGTGCTGGGCCAGGGCGTCAATGAAGAAGTTGGCGGTCGAACCAGTGCCGACGCCGACGACGCTTTTTTCATCCAGCTTCGGCAGAATGAAGTCGACAGCGGCCTGGGCGACGGCCTGTTTGAGTTGGTCCTGGGTCATGCGGGCTCCGGAAAGGGGCAGGGCGGTAATGAAAGGAGCCTAGTATAACGGCTCGGGCGGCTTTGCTGTGGTCGCCCGACGTAGCGCTGGGGTAGACTCGCAGCCCTTGTCCCGCGGCCAGTGATGCTTTCCCGATGCTCGAACAGTACGTCAAGAAGATCCTCACCTCGCGCGTCTACGACGTCGCCGTCGAAACCCCGTTGCAGAGCGCCGGCCAGCTGAGCAAGCGCCTGGGCAACCAGATTCTGCTCAAGCGCGAGGACCTGCAGCCGGTGTTCTCGTTCAAGATCCGCGGGGCGTACAACAAGCTGGCGCAGCTGACCCCGGAAGAGCTGGCCCGTGGCGTGGTCACCGCCTCGGCCGGCAACCATGCCCAGGGCGTGGCCCTGGCGGCCCGCGAGCTGGGCATCAAGGCCACCATCGTGATGCCCAAGACCACCCCGGAGATCAAGGTCGAAGGCGTGCGTTCGCGCGGCGGCAAGGTGGTGCTGCATGGCGACTCGTTCCCCGAAGCGCTGGCCTACTCGCTGAAGCTGGTCGACGAGAAGGGCTTCGTCTATATCCACCCCTATGACGACCCGCACACCATTGCCGGCCAGGGCACCGTGGCGATGGAAATTCTCCGTCAGCACCCGGGGCAACTGGACGCGATCTTCGTCCCGGTGGGCGGCGGTGGCCTGATTGCCGGTATCGCGGCCTATGTGAAATACCTGCGCCCGGACATCAAGGTGATCGGCGTCGAACCGGACGACTCCAACTGCCTGCAGGCCGCGATGGCGGCCGGCGAGCGCGTGGTGCTGCCGCAGGTCGGGCTGTTCGCCGACGGTGTGGCGGTGGCCCAGATCGGCCAGCACACCTTCGATATCTGCCGCCTCCATGTGGATGAGGTGGTGACGGTCAGTACCGACGAAATCTGTGCTGCAATCAAGGATATCTACGACGATACCCGCTCGATCACCGAACCTGCCGGCGCGTTGGGCGTGGCCGGCATCAAGAAGTATGTCGAACTCAAAGGTGTGACCGGGCAGACCCTGGTAGCAATCGACTCGGGTGCCAACGTCAACTTCGACCGCCTGCGCCACGTCGCCGAGCGTGCCGAACTGGGAGAGAAGCGCGAAGCCATCATTGCCGTGACCATCCCCGAGCGCCCAGGCAGCTTCAAGGCTTTCTGCGAGGCCATCGGCAAGCGCCAGATCACCGAATTCAACTACCGCAAGCACACCTCCGATGAGGCGCACATCTTCGTCGGCGTGCAGACCCACCCGGAAAACGACCCACGGGCGGCGCTGGTGCAGCACCTGATCGAGCAGGGCTTCCCGGTGACCGACCTGACCGACAACGAACTGGCCAAGCTGCACATCCGCCATATGGTCGGTGGCCATTCGGCCGGTGCCAGCGACGAGATCGTGCTGCGCTTCGAGTTCCCCGAGCGGCCGGGGGCGTTGTTCAACTTCCTCACCAAGCTGGGCGGGCGCTGGAATATCTCGATGTTCCACTACCGCAACCACGGCGCGGCTGACGGGCGCGTGGTGGCAGGCTTGCAGGTGCCTGAAGACGAGCGCCACCTGGTGCCGGCGGCGCTGGCCAAGATCGGCTACCCGTACTGGGACGAGACCGACAACCCGGCGTACAAGCTGTTCCTGGGCTGAGCGGCTAAGCTTGGCTTAACGCTCAAGGATGTGAAGACATGGAATACCTGACCACCCTCAAGGCCCTGCACATCATCGCCACCGCGCTGTTGTTGCTGGGCGCCCTGGGCCTGACGGCCTGGACCGTGCGGGCCCGCCGCCAAGGCGATGCCGAAGCCTATGCCAAGCTGCTGCGCCGGCCACTGGTGTTCGTCTGGCTGGTGATGGGAGCGTGTCTGGTGAGCATGCCGTTCACCGGCTGGTGGCTGGTGCATCTGGTGGGTTGGCCGCTGGGGCAGACCTGGGTGCTGGCTTCCAGTGTCATCTATACGCTGGGTGCGTTTGCCGGGTGGTGGCTGCTGGTGCGGCTGAACCGGCTGCGCAAGGCTGAAGTGGTGGGGTTGCGGTTTACCTTGGCTTTGGCGGTGTTCAGCGGGGTGTGCTTCCTGTCCATCGCCGGGCTGATGGGCGCCAAGCCGGTCTGATAGTCCAGAACTGCCTGCGCCGGCCTCTTCGCGGGCAAGCCCGCTCCCACAGGTACTGCACAGCTTTCAGGGGCTGCGCGGTCCATGTGGGAGCGGGCTTGCCCGCGAAGAGGCCGGTGCAGGAATAAATCAATCTCTCAACGAAATGACAGGCCACCCACGCTTCTCGGCTTCGGCCCGCAGGTTCGGGTCCGGATCCACCGCCACCGCATGGGTCACCCGCTCCAGCAGCGGCAGGTCATTCATCGAGTCGCTGTAGAAATAGCTGTCCGCCAGGTCGAACCCGTTCTCCAGCATCCAGCGCTCCAGCCGCGTCACCTTGCCTTCACGGAAACACGCTATATCGGTACTACGCCCGGTATAGCGGCCGTCGTGTGTCTCGCATTCGGTTGCCAGCAGCACGCGCACACCCAGGCGGCGGGCAATCGGTGCGGTGACGAAGCGGTTGGTGGCCGTGATGATCACCAGCTGGTCGCCGGCCTCGCGGTGTTGCTGCAGCAAGGCCAGGGCCTTGGGCAGGATGATCGGCTCGATACAGTCGCGCATGAACTCGCGGTGCCATTGGTCGAGCTGGGCCGGCTCGGTGGCGGCGAGGATTTCCATGGAAAAGGCCAGGTAGGCCTGCAGGTCCAGGGTGCCGTTCAGGTAGTCCTGGTAGAAGGCGTCGTTGCGTTTCTTGTACGCGACCGGGTCGAGAATGCCCCGCTCGCACAGGTAGTCACCCCAGGCGTGGTCACTGTCGCCACCGAGGAGGGTATTGTCCAGGTCGAATAAAGCCAGGCGCATCGCGGTCACTCGTGTCAGCCACAGGGTAGGCCCGCAGAATACGGAGTTTTCACCGCACTGCACATAAGCTTGGCGGGCGCGTTGCTGCGCTCGCAAGCTTTGTGGAACAATGCGGTGACATGCGTTTGCGAGGTTGCTGCCGTGATCGACCCGGATGGTTTTCGCCCCAATGTCGGGATCATTCTGACGAATGATGCCGGGCAGGTGCTATGGGCTCGGCGGATCAACCAGGATGCCTGGCAATTCCCCCAGGGTGGTATCAACCCTGACGAGACGCCAGAAGATGCCCTGTACCGCGAGCTGAACGAAGAAGTTGGCCTTGAACGCGATGATGTGGAAATTCTTGCCTGCACCCGCGGCTGGTTGCGTTATCGTTTACCCCAGCGGCTGGTCCGCACCCACAGCCAACCGCTGTGCATCGGCCAGAAGCAAAAGTGGTTTTTGCTGCGCCTGGTGAGCAATGAACAACGGGTGCGGATGGACCTGACCGGCAAGCCGGAGTTCGACGGCTGGCGCTGGGTCAGCTATTGGTACCCGCTGGGCCAGGTGGTGACATTCAAGCGTGAAGTCTACCGCCGTGCCCTGAAAGAGCTTGCACCGCGTCTGCTGACGCGCGACTGACGACGGAGTTCGACCCCGAGCCATGCTCAATACGCTGCGCAAGATCGTCCAGGAAGTGAACTCCGCCAAAGATCTCAAGACGGCGTTGGGGATCATTGTCTTGCGCGTCAAGGAGGCCATGGGCAGCCAGGTCTGCTCGGTGTACCTGCTTGACCCGGAAACCAACCGCTTCGTGCTGATGGCCACCGAAGGCCTGAACAAGCGTTCCATCGGCAAGGTCAGCATGGCCCCCAACGAGGGCCTGGTCGGCCTGGTCGGCACCCGGGAAGAACCGCTGAACCTGGAAAACGCCGCCGATCACCCGCGTTATCGCTACTTCGCCGAAACCGGCGAAGAGAAATTTGCCTCCTTCCTTGGTGCGCCGATCATCCACCACCGTCGAGTGGTCGGCGTGCTGGTCATCCAGCAGAAGGAGCGTCGCCAGTTCGATGAAGGTGAAGAAGCCTTCCTTGTCACCATGAGTGCCCAGCTCGCCGGGGTTATCGCCCACGCCGAAGCCACCGGCTCGATCCGTGGCCTGGGCCGCCAGGGCAAAGGTATTCAGGAGGCACGCTTCGTCGGCGTGCCGGGCTCGCCAGGCGCCGCTGTCGGGCGTGCCGTGGTCATGCTGCCACCGGCCGACCTGGAAGTGGTGCCGGACAAGACTGTCGATGACATCGACGCCGAGCTGAAGCTGTTCCAGAACGCCCTCGAGGGCGTGCGCGAAGACATGCGCAAGCTGTCGGCCAAGCTGGCGACCCAGCTGCGCCCGGAAGAGCGCGCACTGTTCGACGTGTACCTGATGATGCTCGAAGACGCCGCCCTGGGTGGCGAAGTGATCGAAGTCATCAAGACCGGCCAATGGGCCCAGGGCGCTTTGCGCCAGGTGGTGGGCGAGCACGTCAACCGCTTCGAACTGATGGACGACGACTACCTGCGCGAGCGCGCCTCGGATGTGAAGGACCTTGGCCGGCGCCTGCTGGCCTACCTGCAGGAAGCCCGCTCGCAGTCGCTGGTGTATGCCGACAACACCATTCTGGTCAGCGAAGAGCTGACCCCGGCGATGCTCGGCGAAGTGCCGGAAGGCAAGCTGGTTGGCCTGGTCTCGGTGCTGGGGTCGGGTAACTCCCACGTCGCCATCCTCGCCCGGGCCATGGGCATCCCGACGGTGATGGGCCTGGTCGATCTGCCATATTCCAAGGTCGATGGCATCGAAATGATCGTCGACGGCTACAAGGGCGAGGTGTTTACCAACCCCAGCGAGGTGCTGCGCAAGCAGTACAGCGATGTGGTCGAAGAGGAGCGCCAGCTGGCCCAGGGCCTCGATGCCCTGCGCGAACTGCCGTGCGTCACCCCCGACGGCCACCGCATGCCGCTGTGGGTCAACACCGGCCTGCTCGCCGATGTGGCCCGTGCCCAGCAGCGTGGCGCCGAAGGCGTTGGCCTGTACCGCACCGAAGTGCCGTTCATGATCAACCAGCGCTTCCCCAGCGAGAAAGAGCAGCTGGCAATCTACCGCGAGCAGCTGGCGGCCTTCCACCCGCTGCCGGTGACCATGCGCACCCTCGACATCGGTGGTGACAAGGCGCTGTCGTACTTCCCGATCAAGGAAGAAAACCCGTTCCTCGGCTGGCGCGGCATCCGCGTCACCCTCGATCACCCGGAAATCTTCCTGGTGCAGACCCGCGCCATGCTCAAGGCCAGCGAGGGCCTGAACAACCTGCGCATCCTGCTGCCGATGATTTCCGGCATTCATGAACTGGAAGAGGCGCTGCACCTGATCCACCGTGCCTGGGGCGAGGTGCGCGACGAAGGCACCGACGTGCCGATGCCACCGGTGGGCGTGATGGTGGAAATCCCTGCGGCGGTGTACCAGACCAAGGAGCTGGCGCGGCAGGTGGACTTCCTCTCGGTCGGTTCCAACGACCTGACTCAGTATCTTTTGGCGGTGGACCGCAACAACCCACGGGTCGCCGATCTTTACGACTACCTGCACCCGGCGGTGCTGCAGGCGCTCAATACCGTGGTGCGTGATGCCCATGGCGAAGGCAAGCCGGTCAGTATCTGCGGCGAGATGGCCGGTGACCCGGCAGCGGCGATCCTGTTGATGGCCATGGGTTTCGACAGCCTGTCGATGAACGCCACCAACTTGCCGAAAGTGAAGTGGATGCTGCGCCAGGTGAACATGAGCAAGGCCAAGGAGTTGCTGGTTGAAGCCTTGAGCCACGACAACCCGCAAGTTATCCACAGTTCGCTGCAGCTGGCCCTGAAGAACCTTGGCCTGGCGCGGATGATCGGGCCTGGGGCCAATAAAACCCTCTGAATTTGAGGGTGCCTGTACCGGCCTCTTCGCGGGCATGCCCGCTCCCACAGGCACAGCGCGATCCCTGTGGGAGCGGGCGTGCCCGCGAAGAGGCCGGTAAAGCCAGCATCATAGTTCCAGGCTGACTTCCCCTAGGTGGCCACCAAAAGGTCCGAAACTACGCTCAACCAGCCGCCTTCTGCCCTGATCATCGACAATCAGCACAGTACTCGCCCGAGTGCCATAGTTCTGGCTGGCAATAAACACACTCGACAGCAACTTCTCGGTCGCCACCCCCACGCCGGTCTCCGGTAGCTCACCGTCCGCTGCCGGCTCGTTATCCGCCAGCAACGCCAGCAATTGCTGTGGGTCGGCCGTCTCCAGCAGCCCCTGCAACCCTGTGCGTGCTTTCACCAGCTTCGGCCACGGCGTATCCAGCCCGGCATTGGAAAGCCCGTACACGCCGGCCTCCAGCAAGCGTGGCGCCACGTCCCGGGCATGCAGGTAGCCCAGCTGATGGCCATCACCTACCAACAGGTTGAACCCTGAATACTGCCCACTGCGGCTGGCCACCTGGTCGAGGTAGGCCTCCACCCCCAGTTCACCCTGCAGATACGCCGCCACCAGCTCACCCCGCGAGCGTGGCCCCAGCACCTGCCCCGGGTCGCGAATATTGGTCAGCGCCGCGAAGCGCCCCTGTGGGCCGACACCCAGCCAGGTGCCACCGGCTTCAAGATCGCGCCCGGCATTTACCCCAGGCGCATCTTCCCAGGCGGCCAGGGCCTGGGTCGGGCGGGCATAGAACTCGTCACGGTTGGCCGCGACGATCAGCGGCAGGGCGTGCCCTGGCCGCCAGGCAAATACGATCAGGCACATAGGTTGGGCCTCTGTGTTTTTGCCCACTGTACCCACTGCACGGGTGTCGATCCATCCTGTCACAGAGTTCACTAGAGCCCCGAGCCCGGCTTCCGTTACCATGCCGGATTGTTTTTTCGGGGAAGACGAATGGAATTCGTGCTCTATCTGCTGTTGGGCGCCTGCGCCGGCGTGCTGGCCGGGCTGTTCGGCGTGGGCGGCGGCATCATCATCGTGCCGGTGCTGGTGTTCAGCTTCACCTTGCAAGGCTTTGACGCGTCGGTGCTGACCCACCTGGCAGTCGGTACCTCGCTGGCGACCATCGTCTTCACCTCGATCAACGCCGTGCTCGAGCATCATCGCAAGGGCGCGGTGCAATGGCCGATCTTCGCCTGGATGACCCTTGGTATCCTCATCGGCGCCGGTATCGGCGCCAAGACCGCTTCGCTGATCCAGGGCCCGCAGTTGCAGAAGATCATCGGTGTGTTCGCCCTGATCATCGCCGCGCAGATGGCCCTGGACCTCAAGCCCAAGGCCAGCCATGACATCCCTGGCAAGCCGGCCTTGATCGGCGCCGGCGGGGTGATCGGCTGGGCTTCGGCGATCTTCGGCATCGGCGGCGGTTCGCTGACCGTGCCGTTCCTGACCTGGCGTGGCCTGCCGATGCAAAAGGCCGTGGCGACCTCGTCGGCCTGCGGTCTGCCGATTGCCCTGGCCAGCGCCCTGAGCTTCATGTTGCTGGGCTGGCACGAGCAACACCTGCCGCCCCACAGCATGGGTTTCGTCTACCTGCCGGCGCTGGTCGGCATTGCCGTGACAAGCATGTTTTTCGCGCGCTTTGGCGCGCGCCTGGCGCACAAGCTGTCGCCACGCCTGTTGAAACGCCTGTTCGCAGCCTTGCTGTTCTGCGTCGGCCTCAGCTTTCTGATTTGAATCGAGAGGAAGTTCCATGCTGCCTTACCCGCAGATAGACCCCGTGGCCGTAGCCCTCGGGCCACTGAAAATCCACTGGTACGGCCTGATGTACCTGGTCGGCATCGGCGGTGCCTGGCTGCTGGCCTCGCGCCGGCTCAACCGCTTCGACCCGACCTGGACCCGCGAGAAGCTCTCCGACCTGGTGTTCTGGTTGTCGATGGGGGTGATCGTCGGTGGGCGCCTGGGCTATGTGCTGTTCTACGACCTGCACGCCTACCTGGCCAACCCGACGCTGATCTTCGAGGTGTGGAAGGGCGGCATGTCGTTCCACGGTGGCTTCATCGGCGTGATGCTGGCCGCGCTGTGGTTTGGCAAGCGCAACAACAAGTCGTTCTTCGAGCTGATGGACTTCGTCGCGCCGCTGGTGCCGATCGGTCTGGGCGCCGGGCGTATCGGCAACTTCATCAACGCCGAACTGTGGGGCAAGCCCACCGACGTGCCATGGGCGATGATCTTCCCGCCATTCAGCGACCCGGCCCAGCTGCCGCGCCACCCGTCGCAGCTGTACCAGTTCGCCCTGGAAGGCGTGGCACTGTTCGTCATCCTCTGGCTGTTCTCGCGCAAGCCGCGGCCAACCATGGCGGTTTCCGGCATGTTTGCGCTGTTCTACGGCATCTTCCGTTTCGTCGTGGAGTTCGTCCGTGTGCCTGACGCGCAGCTCGGTTACATCGCCTGGGGCTGGCTGACCATGGGTCAGATTCTCTGCGTGCCGATGATCCTGGCTGGCCTTGGCCTGATCTGGTGGGCTTATAATCGCAAACCCACGGCGAAACCCGCCTGATTATTCCCACGGCAGGGGTGATCCCCCTGCCGTTCTTGTTACAGGTAAGCCATGAAACAGTATCTGGACCTGGTCCGCGACGTCATCGAGAACGGCACGCTGCAGGGCAACCGCACCGGCATCCGCACCATCAGCCTGCCGGGCGCCATGCTGCGTTTCGACCTGCAGAAGGGCTTCCCGGCCATCACCACGCGCAAGCTGGCGTTCAAGTCGGCAATCGGCGAGATGGTCGGCTTCCTGCGTGGCGTGAAGAACGCCGGTGAGTTCCGCGAGTTGGGCTGCAAGGTCTGGGACCAGAATGCCAACGAGAACGCTCAGTGGCTGGCCAACCCGTTCCGTCAGGGCCATGACGACCTCGGCGAGATCTACGGTGTGCAATGGCGCCAGTGGCCGGGCTACAAGCGTATCCCGCTGAGCAACCCGGCAGCCATCGAAATGGCCGAGCAGGCGGGCTTCCGCCGTATCGCCCAGGACGAAGAGGACGGTGTGGCGTTCGTCATCCTGTACAAGGCCATCGACCAGGTGCGCCAGTGCCTGGACACCATCGCCAACGACCCGGGTAGCCGGCGCATCCTGTTCCACGGCTGGAACTGCGCCCAGCTCGACGAAATGGCCCTGCCGCCGTGCCACCTGCTGTACCAGTTCCACCCGAATGTCGAGACCAAGGAGATTTCCCTGACCCTCTACATTCGCTCCAACGACCTGGGCCTGGGCACGCCGTTCAACCTCACCGAAGGCGCAGCGCTGCTGTCGCTGTTCGGCCGCCTGACCGGCTACACCCCGCGCTGGTTCACCTACTTCATCGGCGATGCCCATGTGTATGAGAACCACCTGGACATGCTCAACGAGCAGCTCAAGCGCGAGCCGCTGGAAGCGCCGAAGCTGGTGGTCAGCGACCGTGTGCCGGAATTTGCCAAGACCGGCAAGTACGAGCCGGAGTGGCTGGAGAAGATCGAGCCGAGTGATTTCAGCCTGGAAGGGTATGAGCACCATGCGCCGATGACGGCGCCGATGGCGGTGTGATTCTCTAGATTGCCGGGGCGCAAAGCGCCCCCAGCAATCTCAATGCCCGTGGCTTCGCCCCACATGCGAATGCTCGGTGTCCGGCACGGATACCGCCCCGTTCGTCTCCAGTTGCTGCAAGATCGCGCATTCCGCCCCCTGCGCATTGCAGCGCCGCCGCAGCTCCACCAGCTGCTCCTGCAACGCCACCAAGCCATCGATCCGCGCCTGCACATGCTCGATATGCTCGTCGATCAGCGCGTTGACGCTGCCGCACGAGTCGTCTGGGCTGTCGCGCAGGCGTAGCAGGCTGCGGATCTCGTCCAGGGTCATGTCCAGCGTTCGGCAGTTGCGAATGAAGGTCAGCCGCTCCACATGGGCCTGGGTGTACTGCCGGTAGTTGCCCTCGGTGCGCGCCGGCTCCGGCAGCAATTGTTCACGCTCGTAATAGCGGATGGTTTCCACGGCGCAGTCGGTGGCTTTGGCCAGTTCTCCGATCTTCATGGCGAAATCTCCAGCAAGTGGCTTGACCCTATAGTGGCTACAGGGTGTTCACTTGGCAACAGGCTCAATTTAAGAATGACCCCATGAACCAGCCTGTCAGCCACGAACACAAGCATTCGCACGATCATGCCCATGGCGATAAAGACCACGGCCATGCCGCTCACGCCCACAGCTGCTGTGGCTCCAGCGCCGCGCCCGCGCTGGTGCAACTGCGCGAGAAGGCCAGCAGCCATGCGCAGCTCAGCCGTTTTCGCATCGACGCCATGGACTGCCCCACCGAGCAGAGCCTGATCCAGGACAAGCTGGGCAAGCTGGCCGGCATCGAGCAGCTCGAATTCAACCTGATCAACCGCGTGCTCGGCGTACGTCATACCTTGAGCGGCACGGGCGAAATCGAGCGTGCCATCGACAGCCTGGGCATGAAGGCCGAACCGCTGGCCGCCGAGGACGACGGCAGCACCACTGCAGCGCAGCCGCACAAGACCCGCTGGTGGCCGCTGGCCCTGTCGGGTGTTGCCGCGATCGCCGCCGAAATCGTGCACTTTGCCAGTCTCGCGCCGGAATGGCTGGTTGCCGCGCTCGCATTGGCGGCAATCCTCGGCTGCGGCCTGGGCACCTACAAGAAGGGCTGGATCGCCCTGAAGAACCGCAACCTCAACATCAATGCGCTGATGAGCATCGCCGTGACCGGCGCCGTGCTGATTGGCCAGTGGCCGGAAGCGGCCATGGTCATGGTGCTGTTCACCGTCGCCGAGCTGATCGAGGCGCGCTCGCTGGACCGGGCGCGCAATGCCATCGGCGGGCTGATGCAGCTGGCCCCGGACATGGCCACGGTGCAGCAGGCCGATGGCCAGTGGCGCGAGTTGGAGGTGCGTGAGGTGGCTATCGGTGCCTTGGTGCGGGTGCGACCTGGCGAGCGTATCGGCCTGGATGGTGAAGTGGTCAGCGGGCAATCGAGTGTCGATCAGGCGCCGATCACCGGTGAAAGCCTGCCTGTGGAAAAGGCAGCAGGCGACAAGCTGTTCGCCGGCACCATCAACCAGGCCGGCGCCTTGGAGTACCGGGTGACGGCGGCCGCAGGGCAGTCGACCCTGGCGCGCATCATCAAGGCCGTCGAAGAAGCCCAGGGCGCGCGTGCGCCTACCCAGCGTTTCGTCGACCAGTTCTCGCGCATCTACACCCCGGTGGTGTTCGCCGTGGCCCTGGCCGTGGCCGTGATCCCGCCGCTGTTCATGGCCGGCGCCTGGTTCGACTGGGTGTACCGTGCGCTGGTACTGCTGGTGGTGGCTTGCCCGTGTGCGCTGGTCATTTCTACCCCGGTGACCATCGTCAGTGGCCTGGCCGCTGCGGCGCGCAAGGGCATCCTGATCAAGGGCGGGGTCTACCTGGAAGGCGGGCGCAAGCTGGACTTCCTGGCCCTGGACAAGACCGGCACCATCACCCACGGCAAACCGGTGCAAACCGATGCCAAGGTGCTTGAACCGCTGTTCGAGGGCCGTGCCCAGGCGTTGGCGGCAAGCCTGGCCGACCGTTCCGATCACCCGGTGTCGGGCGCCATCGCCCAGTTCGCCAAGGCGCAGAACCTGCCGTTGAGCGAGGTCAGCGAATTCGCGGCCCTGGCCGGCCGCGGCGTGCGGGGTGATATCGACGGCGAGACCTACCATCTGGGCAACCATCGCTTGGTCGAGGAGCTGGGTCTGTGCTCGCCGCAGCTGGAAGCCCAACTGGATACGCTGGAGCGCCAGGGCAAGAGCGTAGTCCTGCTGCTCGACCGTTCCGGGCCGTTGGCACTGTTCGCCGTGGCCGACACGGTCAAGGACAGCAGCCGCCAGGCGATTGCCGAACTGCACGCACTGGGCATCAAGACCGTCATGTTGACCGGCGACAATCCGCACACCGCCGAGGCTATCGCCGCCCAGGTGGGTATCGACCGTGCCGAAGGCAACCTGCTGCCGGCCGACAAGCTGCACAGCATCGAGCAGCTGTACGCCGAAGGGCACCGGGTGGGCATGGTCGGCGATGGCATCAACGATGCGCCAGCTCTGGCCCGTGCCGAAATCGGCTTCGCCATGGCGGCGGCGGGCACCGACACGGCGATCGAGACCGCCGACGTGGCGCTGATGGATGACGACTTGCGCAAAATCCCGGCGTTCGTCAGGCTGTCGCGCCAAAGTGCGGCGATCCTGATGCAGAACATCGTTCTGGCGCTGGGCATCAAGGCAATATTCCTGGCGATCACCTTTGCCGGCATGGCCACCATGTGGATGGCGGTGTTCGCCGACATGGGCGTGAGCCTGCTGGTGGTGTTCAACGGTCTGCGCCTGCTGCGCAAATGAGGTCCTGCAATGCTGAGTGCCGAACTCAAAGCCTTCTACATGGTGGCCCGCCTGGGCAGCATCACCCTGGCGGCGAAGAAGCTCGGGCTCAGCCAGCCGACGGTGACCACACAGATCCGCAACCTGGAAAGCCAATATGCAGTGGAGCTGTTCTACCGCGGCGGCCGGCGCCTGGTGCTGAGCGAGGAGGGCGTGCGCCTGCTGCCGATGGTCAAGGCGCTGCTGCAGCAGGAGGCCGACATCGAGTTCGAACTGCGCAACAGCGGCCAGGCCCAGGGCAGCTTGCGCATTGCTGCCACCGCGCCGTACTACATCCTCGACCTGGTGAAGATCTTCCGCGAACGGCTGCCCCAGGTCGAAGTGACGGTGGAGATCGGCAACTCGCAGCAGGTGCTGGAGATGCTCGAGGACTACCGGGTGGATATCGCCGCGTCGTCGCAGCTGGTGGAGGATGCGCGGCTGGTGCGGCGGGTGCTGGGCACCGATCCGCTGGTGGTGGCGGTGCACCGCAATCATCCGTTGGCCCATCGGCAGGCGGTATCCATCGAGGGGTTGGCGGGGCATTGCCTGCTGATGCGCGAGAAGGGCTCGACCACGCGCAAGCTGACCGAGCAGATGATGCTGGACGCCGGGGTCAAGGCCGGGGCGTTGCTGGAGATTGGCAGCCGCGAGTCGATCCGCGAGGCGGTGCTGCGCAATATCGGCATCAGCGTCATTGCCCGGCATGAGGTGCCGCACAACCCGGAGCTGCGGGTGCTGGCGCTGGAGAATGCGCCGGTGATGCATGAATACCTGTATTGCCTGAAGGAGCGGCGCCAGGCCCGGTTGCCGGCGGCCTTCCTCGGTGTGGCGCAGGAAGTGGTGGGTTCGCACTTGTAGGAGCGGCATGTCGGGCCATTACAAAATCTGCCTATACCACTATCACCGGCTTTTGCCCAAAAGCCACAGAACCTTCGCACAGCCTTCCTAGCATGGCCTCACTTGTTCGATGAGGCCTTGCCATGAACCACGCCACCCCGGGCGCACAGATGAAAGTGCGCGGTATCCACAAGCGTTTCGGTGCCTTCACGGCGCTTAACGACGTGTCCCTGGACATCGCTGCTGGCGAGCTGGTCTGCCTGCTCGGCCCGTCCGGTTGCGGCAAGTCCACCCTGCTGCGCTGCATTGCCGGCCTCGAACGCCAGGACCGCGGCGCGCTGTACATCGGTGAGCGCGACATCTCCGAACTGCCACCCCAGGGCCGGGACTACGGCATTCTGTTCCAGTCCTACGCGCTGTTCCCCAACCTGACTGTTGAAGCCAACATTGCCTATGGCCTGACCGAAAGCAGCCGCGACGAATGCCGCCAGCGTGTGGCAGAAATGCTGGAACTGGTTGGCCTGTCTGGCAGTGAAAAGAAATATCCCGGTCAGCTGTCCGGTGGCCAGCAGCAACGCGTGGCCCTGGCCCGTGCGTTGGCGCCATCACCCTCGCTGCTGCTGCTCGACGAGCCGATGTCGGCGCTGGATGCCCGGGTGCGTGAGCACCTGTGCACCGAGCTGCGCCAACTGCAGCGCCAGCTGGGCATCACCACGTTGATGGTCACCCACAACCAGGACGAAGCCATGCTCATGGCCGACCGCATTGCGGTGATGAACAACGGTCAGGTCGAGCAATACGCGACTCCGCAGGAAATTTACGACCAGCCTGCCACGCCGTTCGTCGCCGAGTTCGTCGGCCAGGGCAACTGGCTGCCGTTCCAGCGCAGCAGCGACAGCCACGCCCAGGTCGGCGCCATGAGCATGCGTCTGGCGACCAACGCAGGTACCGCCCGCAGTGGCCGACTGTTCTGCCGCCCGGAGGCGATCACTGTGAACCCGGTGGTGCATGAGGAAAACCTGTTCCCGGCCAAGGTCCGCGAAATCACCTTCCTCGGCAACCGCTGCCGCATGAGCTTTGAGCTCAAGGCCCTGCCGGGCCATGCGCTGCTTGCCGAACTGGCGCCGGAAGCCATGCCGCGTCTGGGCTCGCAGGATATCTGGGTGGCCTTGCCACCGCAGAGCCTGCAGGTGTTTGCCTGAGATGGCCGCGCCAATGTCCCTGCCGCTGACCCAAGCCAAGGATGCGCGACGCGGCGACGTCGCCCTGGGTGATCGCCTGTTCGTCATCGGTGGCAAGAGCCTGCTGCTGGTCCTTCTGCTGCTGGCCGTGGTGATGCCGCTGCTGGCCATTTTCTGGAAAGGCTTCAGCGGTGAAGCCGGCCAGGGCGGTGGCCTGCTGGCCGCCCGCGAACTGTTCGCCAGCGATAACTTCCACTGGTTGCTCGGCAACAGTCTGTCGGTGGCTTTCACCGTGGCGGCGATCGTGGTGCCGCTGGCCTACCTGTTCGCCTATGCCCTGCAGCGCACGCTGATCCCGGCCAAGGGCCTGTGGCGCGGCATTTCGCTGCTGCCGCTGCTGGCGCCGTCGATGCTCCCGGCAATTGCCCTGGTCTATCTGTTCGGCAACCAGGGCCTGCTGCGCAGCCTGCTGAGCGACAACATCTACGGCTTCTGGGGCATTGTCCTCGGCGAGGCCATCTACACCTTCCCCCATGCGCTGATGATCCTGCTCTCGGCCCTGTCACTGGCCGACGCCCGGCTGTTCGACGCGGCATCGAGCATGGGCGCCGGGCCGTGGCGGGCATTCTGCAGCATCACCTGGCCAGCCACGCGTCAGGCGGTGTTCGCCGCGTTCTGCCTGGTGTTCACCCTGACCATCACCGACTTCGGTGTGCCGGTGGTGGTCGGCGGCGACTATCAGGTGCTGGCGCTGGAAGCCTACAAGGCGGTGGTCGGCCAGCAGCAGTTCGGTCGTGGCGCGTTGATCGGCATGGTCCTGCTGCTGCCGGCGCTGCTCAGTTTCGGCGTCGATGCCTGGCTGCGTCGGCGCCAGGGCGAGGCGATGAGCGGCCGTGCCCAGGTGTTCGAGCCCAAGCCGTCGCGCGGCCGTGATGCCTGCTTCCTGACCATCGTGCTGCTGGTCTGCGCGGCCCTGCTGGTGGTGATCGGCATGGCGGTGTACTCGTCGCTGGTGACGTTCTGGCCGTACAACCTGACCCTGTCGTTCAAGCACTACATGTTCGACGATACTGCCGGTGGCGGCTGGCTGGCCTACCGCAACAGCGTGACCATGGCCCTGTGCACCGCACTGATCGGCAGCCTGGTGATCTTCACCGGCGCCTACCTGATGGAGAAAACCCAGGGCCAGCGCCTGCTCAACCAGGCCCTGCGCCTGCTCAGCTTCATCCCCATGGCGGTGCCCGGTTTGGTACTGGGCCTGGGCTACGTCTTTTTCTTCAACCTCAACGGCAACCCGCTGCATGTGTTCTATGGCGGCATGGCGCTGCTGGTGCTGTGCACCATCGCCCACTACCTGACCACCGCACAGATGACCGCCGCCACCGCACTGCGCCAGCTCGACGGCGAGTTCGAGGCTGCCGCGCTGTCGCTCAAGGCGCCGCTGTACAAGCACTTCGTGCGGGTCACCGTGCCGATCTGCCTGCCGGCGCTGCTGGACATCATCCGCTACCTGTTCGTCTCGGCGATGACCACCGTGTCGGCGGCAATCTTCCTCTACAGCCCCGACACCATCCTCGCCGCCGTCGCTGTGTTGAACATGGACGATGCCGGCAACGTTGGCGGCGCTGCCGCCATGTCGACCCTGATCCTGCTGACCAGCGCCGCTGCTTCGCTGTTGCTGGCCGGTGCTTCCCGCGGCCTGCTGCGCCGCTCCCAGGCCTGGCGCCAACGCGCGCCTGGCCATTGACCGACTGCCCACACTGATAGGAAACGCATCATGTTCAAGCCCCTTGCACTTGCCGCTGCCGTATCCGCCGTCTTCAGCCTGCAGGCTTCGGCCGCAGCCACCCAGCTGACCGTCTACACCGCCCTGGAAGCCGAGCAGCTCAAGAGCTACAAGCAGGCCTTCGAAAAGGCCAACCCGGACATCGAAATCAAATGGGTGCGTGACTCCACCGGCATCATCACCGCCAAGCTGCTGGCCGAGAAAGACCGCCCGCAAGCCGACGCGGTCTGGGGCCTGGCCGCCTCCAGCCTGGCCATCCTCGACCAGAACGGCATGCTCGAAGCCTACGCGCCGAAAGACCTGGGCAAGATCTCCGCGAACTACCGCGATGCGGCCAACCCGCCAGCCTGGGTCGGCATGGACGTGTGGGCCGCAACCATCTGCTTCAACACCGTCGAAGCCGAGAAGCAAGGCCTGACCAAGCCAGTAAGCTGGCAGGACCTGACCAAGCCTGAGTACAAAGGCAAGATCGTCATGCCTAACCCGGCTTCCTCCGGCACCGGCTTCCTCGACGTCAGCGCCTGGCTGCAGACCTTCGGCGAGCCACAGGGCTGGGCCTACATGGACGCCCTGCACCAGAACATCGGCCAGTACGTGCACTCCGGCTCCAAGCCGTGCAAGCTGGCGGCGGCGGGCGAGTTCCCGATCGGTATCTCGTTCGAATACCCGGCTGTGCAGCTCAAGCGCCAGGGCGCGCCGCTGGACATCGTGCTGCCGAAGGAAGGCCTGGGCTGGGAGATCGAGGCGACCGCCGTGATCAAGGGTTCGCCGAAGGCTGACGCGGCCAAGCGCCTGGCTGATTTCTCGGCAAGCCCGGCGGCCATGGAACTGTACAAGGACAACTTTGCCGTACTGGCCGCGCCAGGCATTGCCAAGCCGCAGACCGAACTGCCGGCCGACTATGAACAGCGCCTGATCAAGAACGACTTTGCCTGGGCCTCGAAGAACCGCGACGAGATCCTCACTGAATGGCGCAAGCGCTATGACGGCAAATCGGAGAAAGTGGCGCAACAATAAGCCCAGGAGTGAAGCCAATGCTTACGCCAGCCCAGACCATCGACAAGCTGTTCAACTTGTATGAGCAGCATGGCAGCGACGACTACATCGGCGAAGCCATCAACCAGCTCGAACACATGTCCCAGGCTGCGCAGCTGGCCATGGCTGAAGGTTACGACGATGAAGTGGTGCTGGCGGCGTTCTTCCACGACATTGGCCACCTGTGCGGCGGCGACGCCAGCATGGGGGGCTATGGCGTGGTCAGCCACGAGCGCATCGGTGCCGAGTACCTGCGCCGTTGTGGCTTTGGCGAGCGAATGGCACGGCTGGTGCAGTATCACGTGGAGGCCAAGCGTTACCTGACCTTGCGCCAGCCGGGGTATTACGAACGGTTGAGCGAGGCGAGCCGCAGGACCCTGGGATATCAAGGTGGGGTCATGAGCGCTGACGAGGCAGATGCCTTCGAGCGCGATCCGCTGTTCGAGGTGAGCTTGCGCATGCGCGAGTGGGACGAGATGGCCAAGGAGGTCGGGGTGCCGGTGATGGATCTGGCGGTGCTGAAGAAAAAGGCATTGGCCTTGATCTGAGGTTTCCTGTTCCGGCCTCTTCGCGGGCACGCCCGCTCCCACAGGGACCATACAGTACTGGAAAACTGTGCAATATCTGTGGGAGCGGGCGTGCCCGCGAAGAGGCCGGAACAGGAAACCTCAGATCAAGGCCAATGCCTTTTTCTTCAGCACCGCCA
>NZ_JAGIBG010000016.1:34606-157551 GCF_017744435.1 Pseudomonas sp. | reverse complement strand
GTCGCGAAAGGGCTGCGAAGCGGCCCCAGGATTTCAGCTTCGCCGCCGACATTGCCGGGGCCGCTTTGCGGCCCTTTCGCGACACAAGGCCGCTCCCACAGGTACTGCGCAGTCCTTCAAAGTGTGTGATCAGCGCGGCAACGGATACAGCGCCTCATCGAACTGCTCCAGCCGTGGGAAGCTCAGCGGCAGGTCATCCGACAGGTGCTGCAGACGCTGCTCGTAACTGCGCAGGAACGCCTGGCGCGCCTCGTCGTTGATGTACGGCACATGCCAGGCCACGAACGGTTCCAGCACCTCGAAACCAACGTAGGCCAGCGTACCGCGCAAGATCGGCCGCAGCATGTCTTCCAGCGGCCCGTGGATCGCGCCCTCGCCAAACATGTGCTCGCGCCCGCCCAGGGTCACGGTCACCAGCGCGCGCTTGCCGGCCAGGCCGCCCTGGTCGTAGAAACGCTTGCCGCCATAGCACACCCCGGACACCAGCACCCGGTCGATCCAGCCCTTGAGCATCGCCGGCGCCGAGAACCAGAAGATCGGGAAGTTCAGCACCAGCAGGTCGGCCCACAGCAGCTTGTCCAGCTCTCGCTGGATATCCGGTGCGATGGAACCGCTTTTCACGCCCAGGCGCTGCTCCAGCGCATACACCAGGTATTCCGGGTTCTCCCGGTGGCTGAAGTCATCGGCGCTGGCCACCGGGTTCCAGCCCATGGCGTACAGGTCGCTGACCTGCACCTCATGGCCCTGGGCACGGAAGGTCTGTGCCGCCTGGTTGCGCAATGCGGCGGTGAAGGATTGAGGCTCGGGATGAGCGTGAACGATCAGGACTTTCATGGGCAATCCTCAAACAGTTGCCAAAGGGGAATTGGAGTTGCGCGCCGCCAGCAGACGGTCGAGCCAGTCGGGGTCCATCTCGGGTTCGCAGGAGAACAGCAACCCGGTGTAGTCGCGGTGTGGCGGCTGGAAGATCGCCTCGCGGCTGCCCTGGTCGACCACCCGCCCGCGCTGCATCACCAGCACCTCGTCGGCGATGGCGCGCACGGTGGCCACGTCGTGGGTAATGAACAGGTAGGCCACGCCCAGCTCACGCTGGATGCGGTCGAGCAGTTTCAGCACACCCTCGGCCACCAGCTGGTCGAGGGCCGAGGTCACTTCGTCGCAGATGATCAGCTGGGGTTCGGCGGCCAGGGCACGGGCGATGCAGATCCGCTGCTTCTGCCCGCCCGACAACTCGCGTGGCAGGCGGTCCATGTACTTGGCCGGTTCCAGGTCGATCATCCGCAGCAGGTCGGCAACCCGCTCGCGCAGCGCCTTGCCCTTGAGCCCCAGGTAGAAGCTCAGCGGCCGGCCGATGATGTCGACGATGCGCTGGCGTGGGTTGAGCGCGGTGTCGGGGATCTGGTAGATCATCTGGATGCGCCGCAGCTGCTCCTTGCTGCGCTGGCGGTAGTCGGCCGGCAAGGCTTCGCCGTCATACAGCACCTGGCCCGAGGTCGGCGGCAGCAGGCCGCTGATCAGGCGCGCCGTGGTGCTCTTGCCACTGCCCGACTCGCCGATCACCGCCAGGGTCTGGCCGCGATAGAGCTTCAGCGAAACGTCGTGCAGCACCGGCTGCTGGCCATAGCGGGCATCGGCATTGCGCACTTCCAGCAAGGGTTTTTCATTGCCCGGGCGGGCCTTGGCCGTGGTGTGGAAGTTGCGCACCGCCCACAGCGACTGGGTGTATTCCTGCTGCGGGGCGCTGAGCATGTGGCGGGTCTGCGCCTCTTCCACCAGGCTGCCGTGGCGCAGCACCATGATCCGGTCGGCCATCTGCGCCACCACCGCCAGGTCATGGCTGATGTACAGCGCGGCACTGCCGAAGGTCTTCACCGCGTCGCGGATCGCCGCCAGCACCTCGATCTGGGTGGTGACGTCCAGCGCCGTGGTCGGTTCGTCGAAGATGATCAGGTCCGGGTGGCAGGCCATGGCCATGGCAGTCATCACCCGCTGCAACTGGCCGCCGGACAGCTGGTGCGGGTAACGCTGGCCGATGTGCTCGGGGTCGGGCAGGCGCAGGATGCGGTACAGCTCCACCGCCTCGGCCTCGGCCTTGGCGCGGTCGATTCCGCCATTGGTCACGGCCGTTTCCACGTGCTGGTCGATCAGCCGGTGCGCCGGGTTGAACGAGGCGGCAGCGCTCTGCGCCACATAGGCGATGCGCAGGCCGCGCAACTTGCGCAGGGTTTCGGCGCTGCATTCGAGCAACTGAATGCCATCGAAGCACACGCTGCCGCCGGTGATCCGGCAGCCATCGCGCACGTAGCCCATCGCGGCCAGGCCCAGGGTCGACTTGCCGGCGCCGGACTCACCGATCAGGCCCAGCACCTCGCCGCGCTTGAGGGTCAGGTCGATGCCCTTGATCAGCGGGTGCCAGGCGTCGTCATGCTGGCCTTCGATGCGCAGGCCACGTATTTCCAGCAAAGTATCAGGGTTCATGCTCAGCACTCCTTCAGGCCGCTGGACAGGTGCAGCACCCAGTCGACGACAAAGTTCACGCTCACTGTGATCAACGCCACCGCCAGGGCCGGCAGCAGCGGGCTGATGTCACCGAAGGTGATCAGCACCGCGTTGTCGCGCACCATGCTGCCCCAGTCGGCGGTCGGCGGCTGAATGCCGAGGCCGAGGAACGACAAGGCGCTGATGAACAGGAAGACGAAGCAGAAGCGCAGGCCGAATTCGGCAATCAGCGGCGCGGCGGCATTGGGCAGCACTTCGCGGGTCACCAGCCACCACAGCCCTTCGCCGCGCAACCGTGCCGCCTCGACGAAGTCCTGCACCACCACGTTCATGGCCACCGCCCGCGACAGGCGGAACACCCGCGTGGCATCGAGCAGGGCGATCACCAGCACCAGCGAGGTGGCCGTGGTGCCGACCACGCTGAGGATCAGCAAGGCGAAGATCAGTTGCGGGATGGCCATCAGGATGTCCACCAGGCGCGACAGGCCCTGGTCGATCCAGCCACCCTTGATGGCCGCGACCAGCCCGCACAGGCCGCCCAGCAGGAACGCCAGGCTGGTGGTCAGGAAGGCGATGCCCAGGGTGTTGCGGGCGCCGAACAGCAGGCGGCTGAAGGTGTCGCGGCCAAGGTTGTCGGTGCCCAGCAGGAACTGCGGGCTCCACGGTGCGAAGCCCTCGCCCACCACCTGGGTTTCACCGTAAGGCGCCAGCAGCGGCGCGAACAGCGCCACCACGGTGTAGGCAACAATCACCAGCAGGCCGAACTTGGCGCTCAGGGGCGCGCGCAGCACAGGTGTGAACAGGCTCATGGTCTACCCCTTCGGATGCATCAGGCGTGGGTTGCTGGCAATCGACAGCACGTCGGCGCCGGTATTGAGCAGGATGTAGGTGCCGGCGAAGATCAGGCTGCAGGCCTGCACCACCGGGATGTCGCGCTTGGCCACCGAGTCCACCAGCAACTGGCCGAGCCCCGGGTAGACGAACACCACCTCCACCACCACCACGCCTACCACCAGGTACGCCAGGTTCAGCGCCACCACGTTGACGATCGGCGCCAGGGCATTGGGCAGGGCATGCTTGAAGATCACCCGCGCCGGCGACACACCCTTGAGCCGGGCCATCTCGATATAGGGGCTGGCCAGCAGGTTGATCAGCGAGGCGCGGGTCATGCGCATCATCTGCGCGATCACCACCAGGCTCAGGGTCGCCACCGGCAGCACCGAGACTTCCAGCACCTCGCCCAGCGAGGCATCCGCAGGCAGGCTGGAGATACCCGGCAGCCATTCGAGCTTCACCGCGAACACCAGGATCAGCAGGTAGGCCACGAAGAACTCGGGGAACGACACGGCGCTCAAGGCGCCGGTATTGAGCAGGCGGTCGAACCAGCTGTTGCGGTACAACGCCGCGAGCATGCCCAGCAGCAACGCCGTCGGCACCGAGAACAGCGCCGCCAGCAGGGCCAGGCTGAAGGTGTTGCCCAGCCGTGCGCCGACCAGTTCGACGATCGGCCGCTGGTTGGCCAGCGACACCCCCAGGTCACCGTGCAACAGGCGCCATGCCCACTGCACGAAACGCTGCAGCGGCGACAGGTCCAGCCCCAGCTGGGCACGCAGGGCCGCCACGGTTTCCGGGGTGGCCGACTGGCCGAGCATGGCCTGGGCGATGTCGCCGGGCAGCAGGCTGACTGCCAGGAAGATCACCACCGAGACCGCAAACAGCGACAACAGGCCCAGGGCCAGCCGCTGCACAAGCAGTTTGCCAAGATTGTTCACCGTACCACTCCTCGTCTGGATGCTTGCGAAACGTCAGCGGCTCAGGCCTGCCACCAGCGCTCGATCACCCGCAGGCCGTCCAGCTCGCCATAGGGCGCGGTGAGCGGGCCATGGGCCACACGGCTGGAACGGGCGGCGACGGAGCTGGCGAACAGCGGCACGATCGCCCCGCCGTCGTCGCGGCACAGCGCCTGCATCTCGTTGTACATCTCGCGGCGCAGCGGCTCGTTCATCTCGCCACGGGCGGCGTTGAGCAACTGGTTGAAGCGCGGGTTGTCCCAGTGGGTCTCGTTCCACGCCGCGCCCTTGGCGTAGCCGATGCTGAACATGCGGTCGGCGGTGAGGCTGGAGTACCAGAACGAGGTGGTGAACGGTTGTTTCATCCAGACATTGGTGAAGAACCCATCGGCGGGTTCACGCACCACGTCGATGTCGATGCCGGCCTGGCGCGCCTGCTCCTTGAACAGCACCGAGGCATCCACCGCGCCGCTGTAGGCGGCATCGGAGGCCTGCAGGCGCACCTTGAGGCTGTCCATGCCGGCCTGGCGCAGGTAGAAGCGCGCCTTGTCCGGGTCGTAGACGCGCTGTTCCAGCGCCGGGTTGATGAAGCGGTTGGCCGGCTGCAGCGGGTGGTCGTTGCCGACCTGGCCGTAGCCGTAGAGCACCGAGGCCAGCAGGGTCTCGCGGTTGATCGCGTGCTTGAGGGCCATGCGCACGTTGTTGTCGCGGAACTGCTCGCTATCGGTGAGCATCGGGAAGGTGTAGTGCTGGGCGCCCTTGGTTTCCTCGATCACCAGCTTCGGGTTGCGCTTGAGCAAGGACACGGTCTTGAGGTCGACCTTGTTGATCACATCGACCTTACCGGTGACCAGGGCGTTGACCCGTGCGGCACCGTCGGCGATGGCGATCAGCTCTGCGCTGGCGAAGTGCGCCCTGCCCGGCTTCCAGTAGTCCGGGCTGCGCTCCAGGTCCATGCGCACGCCCGGCTCGAAGCCTTTGATGCGGTAGCCGCCAGTGCCGACGCCGGCCTGCCAGTCGGCCAGGCCGTCCTTGGCGGGCATGATCACCAGGTGGTAGTCGGCGACCACGTAGGCGAAGTCGGCGTTGCCCGAGTGCAGCTCGAACACCACGGTGTCAGGGGCGCTGGCGCTCACCTTGGCGACATCGCCCAGTACGGTCTTGGCGGCGGAGGTGGACTTGTCGCCCAGGTGGTGCTGGATCGAGGCCACCACGTCGTCGGCGTTGAGGTGCTTGCCGTTGTGGAAGGTCACGCCCTGGCGCAGGGTGAAGGTCCAGACCTTGGCGTCGGGGCTCGACTCCCAGCGCTCGGCCAGCTCAGGGATGGCAGTGCCTTCCACGGAAATCTCGGTGAGGGTGTTGTACACCGCCGAGAAGCCGATGAAGGTGAAGGTATCGACCCACGAGCCTGGGTCCTTGGAGTCGGTGGTGCTGCCCCCGGCCAGGCCCAGGCGCAAGGTGCCGCCCGGCTTTGGCGTGGCCTCGTCGGCATGGCCAGGCAGCGGCAGGCCGAGGGAGAACGCCCCGGCGATGGCTGCGGCGGCCGCGCTGTACTTGAGGAAATCCCGGCGCGGCAGGCTGCCGTCGAGGATGGCGTGAGGATTGTTCTTGTTGTTATCGCTCATGGCATTTGCCCCTGTTGAACCGCAAGAAATTGTTGTTCGGTCAAAGCGGATTGCGTAGAAGCTGTTTACAATTTGTAATTGTTACCGTAACAAATACATTAGCGGCAGGACAAGCTGATTTCCAGCGCCCGATACCGGGCTTTTTACTGGTGTAACATTGACGTTTTCGCAGGGAGCCTTTGCCCCATGAGCCAATCGACCCGACTCATCACCGCCTCGTACATCCTTTCGTTCGTGGCGGCCAATGCCCCGCAGAAGCTGCGCACCGAGACCATCGCCAAATGGGTCAAGGTGCACCCGACCCGCGTGCGCTCGATGGTGTCGCAGATGGTCAAGGCCAATATCCTGACCTCGTATCGCGGCGCCCAGGGCGGCGTGACCCTGGCCCGCGCGCCGCAAGAGATCACCTTGCGCGAGGTGTATGACGCGGTGCAGGAAAGCTCGCTGATCGCCGAGAAGATCGACAACCCGTTTGCCGGGCTTGAAGACCACTGCAAGGTGTACGAAGTGTTCACCCGGCTGTTCGCGATGCTGGAGCAGAACATGCGCCTGGACCTGGGGGCGATCACCGCGGACCAGTTGTTCGTGGCGTTCGATACCCCCAAGGAACACACAGCGTGAACCCCAGTCTCTGAAAACTGGCGCGGTACCTGTGGGAGCGGGCATGCCCGCGAAGCAGACACCGCGGAGGATGGCACGGGCTTCGCCCGTGTTCGCGGGCATGCCCGCTCCCACAGGTACCGCGCCAGTTTTTAAGATTTGAGCAAGACAGTTGCTCCCGGCATTCAGAGCTGAATGGCCTTCACCTCGACGAACTCGTGCAGGCCCTCCTCCCCCCACTCGCGGCCATTGCCCGACTGCTTGTAGCCGCCAAACGGTGCCTGGTAGTTGAATGCCCCGCCATTGACGAAGCACTGCCCCGCACGCAACTGGCGGCCCAGTTGCAGCGCCTGGTCGCGGCTACCGGCCCACACCGCGCTGGACAGCCCGAACGGCGAATCGTTGGCCAGGGCAATGCCCTCGGCTTCGTCGGCGTAGGGAATCAGGCACAGCACCGGCCCGAAGATTTCCTCCTGGGCAATGCGCATGCGGTTGTCGACGTCGGCGAAAATCGTCGGCGGCACATAGAACCCGCGCTCGAAGCCCCGAGCCGTTTCCCCGCCACAGACCAGCCGCGCGCCCTCTTCCAGCCCCACCCGGATGTATTCCTGTACCGTACGCCGCTGCCCGGCCGAACACATCGGGCCGAGGAAACTGCGCGGGTCCTGCGGATCGCCCATGACCAGGCTACGGGCCTCGTCCATGGCGATCTCCACGGCCTCGGCATAGCGCGAGGCCGGCAGCAGCATGCGCGTCAGTGCCGTGCAGGTCTGCCCCGAGTTGATCATCACGTCCTGCACGCCATGGCGCACCGCTGCCTCCAGCGGGGCATCGGCGGTGATCAGGAACGGCGACTTGCCACCCAGCTCCAGGCACACCCGCTTAACCGACGGCGCTGCCGCCTGGGAAACCCGCACCCCCGCCCCGGTGGACCCGGTGAACGAGACCATGTCCACCAGCGGGTGCCGCGCCAAGGCCTCACCGACCTTCGCCCCCGGCCCGCTGACCAGGTTGAACACCCCGGCCGGCAGCCCGATGGCCTCGATCATTTCCGCCAGCAGGAAGGCATGCAGCGGAGTCTCCTGGCTCGGCTTGACCACCACCGTGCAGCCCGCAGCCAAGGCCGGTGCCAGCTTGCCAATCAGTTGATGCAGCGGGTAGTTCCAGGGGTTGATGAACGCACACACGCCCACGGCCTCGCGGTACACCAATGAGTTGCCGACTTCGCGCACCTCGTCCATCTTGCCGGCCAGTTCGATGTACTGCTCCAGACCGACGATGGGCCCGTCGACCTGCACCGACCGGCACCACTGCACCGGCATGCCCAGCTCGGTGGTGATCACCGCGGCCATCTCGTCGGCCCGCGCCTTGAGCTGTTCGGCGAGCGCACGAATGTACCCGGCGCGCACGCTGGAGGGCGTGCGCGACCAGTCGGCGAAGGCCCTGCGCGCCGCGTGGACGGCGCTTTCCACATCCTCTTCGTTACCCAACGGCACCTTGCCGGCCACCGCCTCGCTGGCCGGGTCGATCACCTCGGCCATGCCCTGCCCCACTGGTGGCTGCCAGCGGCCATCGATGAACAGACGGCTGTATTCACGCATTGCGTTGCGCCTCCATCAGTTCGCTGGCGCACAGGGCAATGCGCCGACAGGCTTCACCGAGGGGTTCGGCGCCGAGCACCAGACCCAGGCGGATATGCCCGGCCGCACTCGGGCCGAACGCTTCACCGGCGAGCACCGACACCCCGTGCTGGTCGAGCAGGCGGTCGGCGAAGGCTTGCGCGCTGAGCCCGGTCTCGCGGATATCGACCATCACGAACATGCCGCCATCGGGCTTGAGTGCCCGCAAGCCCGAGCAATGTGCCAGGCGCTCGCACACCAGGTCGCGGCGCTGGCGGTAGGCTTCGCGCATGCCGTCCAGTTCAGGCAATGGCCGCTCCAGCGCGGCCACTGCGGCATCCTGAATGAAGTCCGGCGAGCCGTAGAGCATGCACAACGCCAGGTTTTCCAGGTGCCCGGACAGCGCCGGAGAGCCGACCACCCAGCCGACCCGCCAGCCGGTCATGGCATGGGACTTGGACAGGCTGTTCAGCGTCGCCGTGCGCTCGGCCATGCCCGGCAGGCTGGCCGGACTTATGTGCTCGCCTTCGAACAACAGTTCGCTGTACACCTCGTCGCTGATCAGCCAAAGGTCATGGGCGATGCACAGCTCGGCCAGGGCCTCCCAGGTGCTGCGCGGCAGGCTGGCGCCGGAGGGGTTGTGCGGGCTGTTCAGCGCCAGGGCACGGGTGCGCGGGGTGATCCGTGCGGCGACGTCCTCGGGTTGCACGCGGAAGCCATGCTCCGGGCGCACCGGCACCGGCACCACCTTGGCACCGCAGGCGCCGAACACCGCTTCGTAGGTGACATACATCGGCTCGGCGACGATTACTTCATCGCCCGGCTCCAGCACGCATTGCGCGACGCAGAACAGCGCGCACTGCGCCCCCGCCAGCACCGTCACCTGGTCGGCGGTGACCGCCTGGCCGCTGCGCTGCTGGTGGCGACGGGCAATGGCCTCGCGCAGGCTGCGCTTGCCGCGCACGTCGGCGTAATGGGTATTGCCGGCTTCGAGGCTGGCCACGGCCGCCTGGACGATCGGTGCCGGGGTGTCGAAGTCCGGGTCGCCGACCGACAGCAGCAGTACGTCGCGGCCTTCTTCGAGCATGGCCAGGGCGCGGTAGTGGATCTCCCAGGCGGCGGCGCCGTCACCGGCGATCCGTTGGGTCAAAGAGGAAAATCGCATGGCTGGTCGTCCTGTTGTGCGGGGTGGGCTCAGCGCGCGCAGGCGTGCTTGAGCTCGATCAGGGTCACGCCGTTGCGGGCAAAGCCGCCGCGCAGGTCCCGTTGCAGTTCATCGAGGCTCTGCGGCTGCGCGACCGTGCAACCGAAGGCGCGGGCCAGGCCGGCGAAGTCCGGGTTGCGCGGCAATACGCCGATGGGCTCGATGTCCAGGTCGAGCATGTCGTCGCGGATCTGCCCCAGCGCGTCGTTGTTCCACAGCAGCACCACCAGCGGGCGGTCCAGTTCCTCGACCGCGGTCGCCAGCTCCTGCGCGGTGTAGAGGAAGCCACCGTCGCCCACCAGCACCAGGCCCGGGCGGTCGTCCGTGGCGAACATGCCGCCGATACCAGCCGGCAGGCCGTAGCCGAGGGTGCCGTAGCCGGTCGGGTGCAGCCAGCTGCGCGGGGCCCGGCTGCTGAACACATAGTTACCGGTGTAGGCCAGCTGGGTCATGTCGGTGCTGATGAAGGCGTTGTCCGGCAGCTCGGCCGCAACCCGCTGCAGTATCGCCTGGTGGATGGCCTGCAGAGGGCCGTGGTTCGCCTGCACGGCAGCGCGCAGGCGGGCCACTGCCGCGCTTGCCTGGGCTGCATCGCGCACGCCGTCCGGCAACTGTTCGAGCAGCCCCGCCAGGGTCTGCCGGGCATCGCCGTGCAATGCCAGCGCGCAAGGGTAGAAATCGTTGAACTTGCGCGGGTCGATATCCACCCGCAGCAGCTCGCCGGTCAGTGGCAGGCGCTCGCGCCAGAAGTCGGTGTCGGCCATTTCGGTGCCGACCGCCAGCACCACGTCGGCCTCGGCAATCAGCGCCCAGCCCGGCTCCACGCACAGGGTGGAGCCGGCGTTGAGCGGCGAGTCCAGCGGCGCCAGCCCCTTGCCGGCGACGCTGGTGAACAGTGGCGCCGCCAGGCGTGTGCTCAGCTGCTGCAGCTCAGCGCCCGCCTGCAGGGCTCCCCCGCCGGCGATGATCATCGGGCGCTTGGCTGCCGCCAGTTTGGCGGCAGCCTGTTGCAGGCTGGCGAGGCTGGCCGGGCCACGCCCGGGGCGGCGTACCACTTCGTTGCTCCAGTCCCGCGCCACCGGCGCGGCCAGCACGTCCAGCGGTACCGAGATGTGCACCGGGCGCGGGCGTTCGCTGTCGAACACGGCATAGGCGCGGGCGATCAGCTCTGGCAGGTCTTCGGCCTTCAGCGCCACAGCCGAGAAGGCAGTGATCGGCGCGGTCATGGCGCGCTGATCCTGGGTCTCGTGCAGGCAGCCCCAGCCTTTGCCCAGGCTGGCGGTATGGTTGACGCTGGAAATCACCAACATCGGAATCGAGTCGGCGTAGGCCTGGCCGATGGCGGTGGCCGCGTTGGTCACGCCGGGGCCGGTGATGACAAAGCAGACGCCCGGCTTGCCGCTGACCCGGGCATAGCCGTCGGCCATGAAGCCGGCGCCCTGCTCGTGCCGGGTGAGCACATGGCGAATGCCGCTGCCGGGCAGGCCGCGGTACAGCTCCAGGGTGTGCACGCCGGGGATGCCGAACACGGTGTCGACGCCGTAGTTGGCCAGCAGGCGCACCAGCGCCTGGCCGCCCGTGAGTGTGGGGTGAGTCATGTTCATGTCCTTACACTTGGCCGAGGCGGATCAAGGCATCGACCGCCGTGGTGCCATTGGCACCGACCATCAATGGGTTCACATCCAGCTCCAGCAGCTGGCTGGCGTTTTCGCAGGCGTAGTCGGCCACCGCGCGGATGGCGGCGACCAGTGCATCCAGGTCGGCCGCCGGCTTGCCGCGGAAGCCCTGCAGCAAGGCCGCACTACGCAGGCCGAGCACGGCCTTGCGGATGGCGCCGTCGGTGGTCGGCAGCAGCAGGCTGTTGCTGTCCTTGAGCAGCTCGACGAGGATGCCGCCGGCACCGATCACCAGCGCCAGGCCGAAATCCGCCTCGCGCTTGATGCCGACGATCAGCTCGGCCAGCGGCGCGCCGGCCATGGGTTCGAGCAACACCTGGTCGAAGGCGACGCCCGGCGCATAAGCGGCGATGCGCGTGCGCATCTGTTCAAGGGCGCGACTGAGGGCTGCCTCGTCGGCCAGGTTCAGCGCCACTGCGCCGGCCTCGGTCTTGTGCGGCAACTGCGCGCTGACCGCCTTGAGCACCAGCGGGAAGCCCACTTGGCCGGCATCGGCCAGCGCCTTCTGTGGGCTGCTCAGTACGCCATTCGGAATGGGCAGGCCGAAGCCGCGCAGGGCCTGCTTGGAATCCCACTCGTTGAGCAGGCAACTGTCACCGGCCAGCGGCTGCGGGCACAGCGGCACCAGCGCCGACTCGCCCAGCGCCAGCAAGGCCGGGCGTTGCTGCGCGTAACGGGCAACCCGGCCCCAGGCCGCCAGGCCATCCTCCACCCCTTGCAGCGCTGGCACACCGGCCGCGTGCAGGCGCTCGCGGGCGCTGGCTGGCAGCAGTTCGGGGAAGGCCGAGGTGACGAAGCCGGTCTTGCCATGGCGCTTGAGCGCCGCGCAGTACAGCTCCAGCAGCAGGTCGCATTCCTTGCGTTCGCCGGTGAACTCGGCGGGGTAATCGAGCACCAGCATCGCCGCGTCGGCATCGCTGCGCAGGGCGCTGTCGAGCATGCGCGCCTTGGCCGGGCCATCGCCCCAGATCGCCGTGGTGAAGTCCAGCGGGTTGACCAGGTTGGCATAGGCCGGCAGCACCTGGGCCAGTTCCTCGACCTGGCTGGCGTCCAGGGCCGGCAGGCTCAGCTGGTTGCTTTCACTGTAGTCGGCGATCAGCCCGGCATCGCCACCTGAACAGGCCAGCGCGATCAGGCTGGGGCCCTTGGGCAGGTTGCCGCAGGCGGCGGCCTTGAGGGTTTCGACAAAACTTACCGGGCCGCTGACGCGAATCACCCCCAGGCGCTCGAACAGACTGTCGTACAGGGCATCGGAGCCGGACAGCGAGCTGGTGTGGCTCAGCGCCAGTTCGGCGCCGATCTGCGACACGCCGGTCTTCAGCGCGACGATCGGGATGCCCTTCTCCAGCGCCTTGTGCGCGGCCCGGGCAAAGCCCGGCACGTTCTTCAGGCCTTCCAGGTGCAGGCCGATGGCGGTGACCCGGGGCTCATCGAGCAGCACGTCCATCAGCTCGGCGATGCCCAGTTGCGCCTGGTTGCCGACCGAGGCCATGTAGGCCACCGGCAGCGAGCGGTCGCTCATCGACAGGTTGTAGGCGAAGTTGCCGCTCTGGGTCAGCACCGCCACGCCCTTCTCTACCGCCTTGCCACCGTGGGCCACCGGCCACAGGGCGGCACTGTGCAGGTAGTCGAGCAGGCCGTAGCAGTTGGGCCCGAGCAGGGCCATGTTGCCGGCGGCGTCGAGCAGCTGCTGTTGCAGCGCCTGGCCCTCGGCGCCGCTTTCGGCAAAGCCCGAGGCGTAGCAGATCGCCCCGCCCGCGCCCTTGGCGGCGAGTTCGGCGACACAGGTCAGGGTCAGTTCGCGGTTGGTGGCGATGAACACCGCGTCCGGCGCACAGGGCAGCTCAGCCACGCTGCGCACGCAGGGCACGCCGTCGATGCTGTCCTGCTGCGGGTTGACCAGCCACATCTGGCCCGGGTAGCCGCCCTCGGCACAGCGCTTGAGCGCACGGGCCATGCTGCGCCCGCCGACGAAAGCCAGGTGCCGGGGTGCCAGCAGGCGTTTGAGGTTGTCACGAATGGCTTGCGACATGGGAATGCTCCGATCAGCGCAGCAGTGGGCGCAGCAGTTCGCGCGAGATGATGTGCCGCTGGATCTCCGAGGTGCCTTCCCAGATCCGCTCGATGCGTGCGTTGCGCCAGATGCGTTCGACCGGCCCTTCGTCCATCAGGCCCATGCCACCGTAGATCTGCACCGCCTCGTCGGCGACCTTGCCGAGCACTTCGCTGGCAAACAGCTTGGCCATGCCCGCCTCGCCGTCGGTCATGCTGCCCTGGTCCATCTTCCAGGCGGTGTGCAGGGTCAGCAGTTCGGCGGCGCGGATCTGCGTGGCCATGTCGGCGAGCTTGAACGACACGCCCTGGTAGGTACCGATCGGCTGGCCGAACTGCTTGCGGTCGGCGGCCCATTGCAGCGACACGTCCAGCGCGCGCTGGGCCTGGCCGACGCAGTTGGCGGCGACCATGACCCGGCCTGCGGTCAGCCAGGCGTTGGCCACGTCCCAGCCCTTGCCGACTTCACCGAGCACCTTGGCAGCCGGCACCTTGCAATCGTCGAAGAACAGTTCGTAGGTGTGGTAGCCACGGTTGCTCACGCATTTCGGGCCACGGCGAATGGTCATGCCCGGGGTGCCACGGTCGACCAGGAAGGCGGTGACGGCGTTGCGCTTGCGGCCGTTGTGCTCGTAGGTGTCGGTGACGGCAAAGACGATGGCGAAGTCGGCGTGCCCGGCATGGCTGATGAAGTGCTTGCCGCCATTGATCACGAAGTCGTCGCCTTCACGCACGGCGCGGGTCTTGATCGAGTTGGCATCGGAACCGGCGCCCGGCTCGGTCAGGGCGAAGCAATCGGTCTTCTCGCCACGGATGCACGGCAGCAGATAGTCCTCGACCTGCTGGCCGGTGCAGGCCATGAGGATCTTCGAAGGCCGGGCGACGAACACGTGCAGCGCCCAGGAAACCTTCGACAGCTCGCGCTCGATCAGGGCCTGGGACAGGTAGTCGAGGCCGCCGCCACCGACTTCCTCGGGCATGTTGAAGGCATAGAAGCCAGCGGCGATGGCCTTGCCACGGATCTGCGCAGCGAGCTCCGGGGACACTTCGTCGGCACGGTCCACGGCTTCTTCATGGGGCAACAGCTCCTTGGCGACGAAGCTGCGTACGGCATCCACCAACATTTCTTGTTCTTGGGTCAGCTGGAAATTCATGGCCTGTTCCTGGGTAACCGGGGGAAAGAGAGCGTGCTTATTTGCCGCTGAAGTGGGGTGCGCGTTTTTCCGTGGCTGCGCGCAAGGCTTCCGCGCCGTCGGCGCTGCGCCCGCAGAGCAGGCCGGCAGCCAGCTCGGCAGTGAGCTGCTCGGCCAGGCTGCGCGAGGCGCCGTCGCGCATCAGGCGCTTGGTCTGGGCGTAGGCGAAGGTCGGCCCCTGGGCCAGCCGCGCGGCCAGTTCGGCGGTGGCGGTGGGCAGCTGGTCGTCGGCGACCACTTCACCCACCAGGCCGGCCGCCAGGGCGCGTTCGGCGCCCCACAGTTCGTCGAGGAACAGCAGGCGCTTGGCCTGTTCGCTGCCGATCAGCCGTGGCAGGTGCCAGCTGGCGCCGGCATCCGGCGAGTAGGCCATGCTGGTGTAGCCGGCCTTGAAACGGGCCGACTGGGCCGCCAGGCGCAGGTCGCAGCACAGCGACAGGTCCATGCCGGCGCCGACGGCGGTGCCGTTGATGGCAGCGATGGTGGGCTTGTCCAGGGTGTGTAGGCAGTGCATCAGGGCGTGGGCGGTTTCGGTCCAGCCGTAGGTTTCCAGTGCGCCACGGGCTTCGGCTTCGGCCCATTCGGCGAGGTCGGCGCCGGCGCAGAAGCTGCGGCCAGTGCCGGTCAGCACTACCACACGCACAGCCGGGTCGAGGTTGTACGCCTCGAGGGTGGCGTGCAGCTGCTTCAGGGTGGGGATGTCCAGCGCGTTGCGCTGCTCGGGGCGGTTCAGGGTGATCCAGGCAACGCCGGCTTCAACCTGGGTGAGTAGGGACGACGGAGCGGTCATGACGGGCCTCGGATTATTGTGATTGCTGTGAGAGGTGAGGCTCATGCTAAACGAGTGTTCAGTAAGGAGGCAATTGGGGAGGAAGCGGTGTTACAACTTCGAACAAGTGGTGCGTAATCGGGGGGTAAAGCAGATCGCGATTGGGCCACAAGGTGCATGGCGACAGGGTTGCAGCGCCTATGAGATCGAGCGCCGCGCGGGCGGCGCTCGATCTCATAGGCACTGCAAGAACACCGGCGAGCACTTGGTAGCCATCACCCAATACCCCGCCATACCCCTAGCAAACCCTCCTCAAGCAGCCGGCATTTCCATCACCACACCCTGACGCTTGCGCTGCACCAGGAAGTACGCCGCATAGCACAGCGCAATGAAGCCAAAGCCCCAGTACAGCGAAGGCCGCTGCGTCTCATCCATTGCCAGGAACACGAACAGCGAACTGCACAGGGTGATGCACAGCAACGGCACCAGCGGGTACAGCGGCGCGCGGTACTTGAGGTCGCTCAGCTGGCCGCCATCACGCAGGAACTGCTTGCGGAAGCGGTACTGCGCCAGGGCGATGACGATCCAGGTCACCGTGCCGGACATGCCACTCACCGCCATCAGCACCATGAACAGGGTGTCGGCGGCGACAAAGCTGGTCATCAGCGACACCAGCGCGAAGCACAGGGTGATGAACAGGGCGCGCAGTGGCACGCCACGGCTGCTCAGCGGCGACAGGCTGCGCGGTGCCATGCCGGTCTTGGACATCGCCCAGAGGATGCGGGTGGAGGCATACAGGCCGGAGTTGCCCACCGAGAGAATGGCGGTGAGGATCACGAAGTTCATCAGGTCTGCGGCGTAGGGAATGCCGACCATGTCGAACACCTGCACGAACGGGCTTTCCATCAGCCCGGCCTGCTGCCACGGCACGATCGCCGACAGCACCACGATCGCCAGCACGTAGAAGATCAGCACGCGGAACACCACGTTGCGCACGGCCCGCGGGATGCTCTTTTCCGGCTGGTCGGTCTCGCCCGCCGCCACGCCCATGATCTCGCAGCCCTGGAAGGCATAGACCACGGTCATCATCACCGCGAACACCGCCGACAGGCCATTGGGGAACAGCGAATCGCCGATCAGGTTGCTCATCATCGGCGCCGGCGCCCCGCTGTTCAGCGTAATGCCGCCGAAGATCACCAGCACACCGACGATGATGAAGCCGAGAATCGCCGCCACCTTGATCCCGGAGAACCAGTATTCCGCCTCGCCGAAGGCACGGGTGGCCAGGGCGTTGATGCCGAACAGCACGGCCACGAACAGCGCCGACCAGTACCAGATCGGCACCTCTGGGAACCAACGCGTCATCAGCATGCCGGCGGCGGTGAACTCAAGGCCCACGGTGGTGGCCCAGCTCATCCAGTACACCCAGCCGATCATGAAGCCGGTGGCCGGGCCGATGAATTTCGTCGCATGGGCCTGGAACGAACCGGACACCGGCATCTGCACCGACAGTTCACCCAGGCAGACCATCACCAGATACATCAGGAAACCGGCGACCAGATAGGCCAGGATCGCGCCCACCGGCCCGCCCTGGTTGATGGTCACCCCCGAGCCCATGAACAGCCCGGTGCCGATCACGCCACCGAGCGAGAGCATGAAGATGTGCCGGCTCTTCAATGCCCGTGTGAGGTGGATACCTTCAGCTTTACGGCCTTTCATTATTATTATCTCCAATAAGCGTCGAAGACCGCGTGTGCAGCGGTTGCGTCCGATTATTGGAAAGCGATGTAAGGCCCGGTTGATCGTAAAGATCAAAGATGTAAAAAGTCGTAAGGATTTTGTAGCTCAGGCGACCAGCAGTTCGGCCAGGGTGTTTTCGGCACGCTGCAACTGCTCGCCCAGCAACGGGCCCATGGCGCGCACGCCCGCCTTGTCACGGGCCAGCGCATGCTCTTCAAGCCGGCGCAAGGTCGCCGCCAGGCCGCACAGGCCCATGGAGTCGCTGCTACCGGCCAGCCGGTGGGCCAGGTGGGTCACCTCGGTGCAGTCCCCCGCCTCGACTGCTTCGAGCAAGGCCTGACGCTGTTGCGCCAGGCCGTCTCGCAGGCCAGCCAGCAGGCCTTGCAGCTTCTGTTCACCCAGCAGCGTGCGGTGCGTGGCCAACAGTTCGTGGTCGAGCCAGGCAGGGCCGGCCAGCGCTTGCTCTTGCATCTGCCCCGCCAAGGCCTGGCGCAGGTTGGCAAGCTTCAGTGGCTTGCCCAGCACCCCCTGCATGCCGGCATCCAGATAGGCACGCACCAGCCCCGGCTGCACGCTGGCGGTCAGCGCCAGGATGCGCGTATCGCGGTTGGGCGTGGCGCCGGCACGCAGCTGTCGGCACAGCTCCACGCCACTGATGCCCGGCAGGTGCACATCCAGCAGGAGCAGGTCGAAGGGTTGCCGTGCACACAGCTGCAAGCCCTGCTCGGCATCTTCGGCCAGCCAGACTTCATGCCCGTCACGCTCCAGCAGCCCGCGCACCACCTCACGGTTCAGGGCCACGTCTTCCACCACCAGGATCTGCAGCGGCGCTGCGGCGCGGTCAGCCTCGGCCATGGCTTGCGGCGCCTGCGCCGTCTCCAGCTCCAGTTCCAGCCAGAAACAGCTACCCTCCCCCTCGCGGCTGCGCACGCCGATCTGCCCGCCCATCTGCTCGACCAGGTGCTTGCTGATCGCCAGCCCCAGGCCGGTGCCGCCATAGCGCCGTGCGACTGCCTCGCTAGCCTGGACGAAACGGTCGAAGATCTTCGGCTGCATCGCCTCGCAGATGCCGATGCCGTCGTCGGTGACGCTCAGGCGCAGGCGTTGGCGCCCGGGGTGCCCCTGCAGCACCTGCACTTCGACGAGGATCTCGCCGCCCTCGGTGAACTTGATGGCGTTGGCCAGCAGGTTGCTCAGCACCTGGCGCAAGTACTGCTCGGCGCCGTACTGGTACGCGGCCAGCTGCGGGTCGATGCGGCACAGCACCAGGCTGTCGTTGGCCAGCGCACGGGGTTCGAGCAGGGTCACCACCTCGGCGCACAACTGGCGCAGGGAGAAATCCACGGCCTCGGGGCGGCTTTCGCCCTCTTCCAGGCGGGCAAAATACAGCACCTCGTTGAGGATGCTCAGCAACCCGTCGCCAGCCTTGTACAACGCCTCCAGGCGCTGACGGTCCGGCGCCGCAAGCCCGGCGCCACGCAGCAGTTCGGCCATGCCGAGGATGCCGTTGAGCGGCGTGCGCAGTTCGTGGCTCATGGTGGCGAGGAAGCGTGATTTGGCCAGGTTGGCCGCTTCGGCATCGTCCTTGGCGCGCATCAGGCTCGCCGTGCGCCGCTCGACCTGCTTCTGCAGTTCGTCGCGCTTGTCCTGCAAGGCCAGGCGGTCGGTTTCGCGGCGTTCGCTGTCACTGAGGATCGCCCGGCGCATGTCATCCAGCGCCAACGCCACGCTGTCGATCTCGTCGGTATGGGGCGAACGGCGCTTGTTCAGGCGCAGGGGCTCATGCCATTGCCCGGCACCGATGCGCCGGGCGAAGTCGGCCATGACCTGCAGGTGGCGGGTCACCAGGCGATAGAACAACCCCGACAGTGCCAGCGCCAGGCCGCAGAGGAACACGCTCATCCACAACAGGCTGGTCAGGCCGGTGGCGAACAGCCGCCGGTGCACCGCGCCCAGGTCTGTGCTCACTTCCAGCTCGCCCAGGTGCCGCGCCGGCCCGGAAGGCGGCTGGTAGTCCAGCGCAAAACGCTCGACCCGCAGCGGCCCCTGCGGGCTCGGTTCACCTTGCTGCAAGGTGAAGTCGGCGCTGTTCAGGCGCACCCGCGCCACATCGGAAAAGTCCACCAGCCCGCGCAGCTGCACGTTCAGCTGCTCCTGGTTCAGGTCCCACAGGCTGCGTTCCAGGCTGGCCAGGTAGCCGGCGCGGATCAGCGCCATGCGCGCATCGATCTCGCGCATCTCGCGGCGGTATTCGAAATACAGCTGCACGCTGCTGGCCAGCACCGTGAAGCACAGGCTGAACAGCAGGATGAACAGCAGCAGCCGGCGCAACAGGCCACCCGGTTGCAGGCGGTTCATGGCTGGCTGACCATGTCGCGGTAGGTGACCTCGCTTTCATGCAGCCAGCGCTCCAGCTCGCCAGCGTCGGTCATCTGCTGCAGTTGCGCGTCGATGTCGGCCATGCGCGCGCTCAACGGCGAATGGCGCGACACCGCCACGCGCAGGTAGTCGACGCTCAGGGCCGGGGGCAACGCGACGATGTCCTGGGCGCCGGGCAGGTGCTCGACGAACAGCTGGCCGGTGCGCCGCTCCTGGACCACGAAGTCGATACGCCCGCGAATCAGCTTGCCGAAATTCTGCCCGCTGTCCGAGACCCACTCGATGTTCTGGTGCTGCGCCACGAAGCGGTCGAACGCCGGGCCGTAGCTTTCGCCGAACAGCAGCCCGCCCCGGTACCTGGCCAGGTCTTCGAGCTTGTCGAACTGCAGCGGGTGCTGGCGATTGGCGAACACCGCCACCTCCTCGCGCAGCACCGGCACCTGCGAGAAGCGCATCGTCTTGGCGCGCTGCTCCGAGGTGTAGGCCAGCACCACATCCACCCGCCCTTCGGCAGCGTCGATCAGGCAGCGTTGCCAGTTGCCCAGCACGACCATCTCGACCTGGTAGCCCAGCCGCCCGAACAGCTCGCGCACCACCGTCGGCGCCAGCCCGCGCGGCTGCTTGCCATCGCTCCAGGACACCGGTGGGTACACCGGGTAGTCGCAGTAGCGCACGGTGCCGGCAGCCTGCAGCATACCGCTGGCCAGCAGCACCAGCAGGCCGAACAGGTACCGGCTCACGCGGCCACACTGGCAGTGAACAGGTAGCCGGCGCCATGGATGGTGATGATCAGTTCAGGCTCGGCGGGGTCGTCGTGCAGCTTGCGCCGCAAGCGGCCGACCAGCACGTCGATGGAACGGTCGTTGGGCACCCACTCACGGTTGCGGATCTGGTCCATCAACTGGTCGCGGCTCAGGGTATGGCCGCTGTTGCGCAGGAACACGCTGAGTAACTGGAACTCGCCATGGGTCAACAGGGTTTCGCCGCCTTGCGCATCGATCAGCCGGCGGCGGTCGCAGTCCAGCGACCAGTCGCCGAACTGCTTGAGGGTGGCGGTGGCGACGCTGGCTGGCCGGGCGCCCTGGGCGTGGCGCACGCGACGGATCAGGTTCTTCGCGCGGGACACCAGTTCACGGGGGTTGAGTGGCTTGCTGACATAGTCGTCGGCGCCGCATTCCAGGCCGACGATGCGGTCGATCTCGTCGTTGCGCCCGGTGATCAGGATGATCCCCACTTCCGAGCGCACCCGCAGCTCGCGGGTCAGGGTCAGGCCGTCCTTGCCGGGCAGGCGGATGTCGAGCATCACCAGTTCCACCGGCTGCTCGCTCAGCAGCGTTTCGGCCTGTTCCGCAGTGGCGGCGCAGTGGACGGTGTAGCCTTCCTGGGACAGGTAGGCCTGGAGCAAGTCACGAATCAGCGGATCGTCGTCGACGATCAGTACCTGAGAGGTCATTGCGGGTAGTCCTGAAGCGCCCGAAGGCGATTTTTTTATTAGAGTGGGCCAAGACTAGCGACTGCTGAACGGTCGATCAACAGCCCTCAGTGGCCGCGGTGAAGCGTTGCCGACCGCCGGCCTGCAGGCCATCGACCCAGGCTTCGCAGATCTGCACGCCCTGGGCCGGGGTGAAGGTGCCCGGGTTCAGCCCGGACTCCAGCCACAGGCCGTCGAGCAAGGCGCTGAGGCTGATGGCGGCGAGGTCGGCATCGAAGCGCTCCCAGCCCTCCTCCCGCGCCAGCTCCGCCAGCAGCGTGCGTAGCTCGCGGCGGTATTCGCCGTAGGAATGGTCGTGCGCCAGGTTGATCGCCTCGGCGGTCTTCACCGCGCCCCAGAACGCCAGCCAGGCATCGAGCAGTTGCGGGTCGAGCAGTTCGGCACTGAACGAGCCACGGAAGAACGCCGACAGCCGCTCGCGGGCATTGGGCGCGACCTGGGCCATGGCCTCGCGCAGCAGCTGCATGACCCGGCCGGTGACCGCCATGTAGGCTTCGGCGACCAACTCGTCCTTGCCCGAATAGTGGTGGCTGATCAGGCCCACCGAGACGCCGGCTTCGGCGGATATCTTGCGGATCGACGCGCCCTGGAAGCCATGGCGCTTCAGGCAGGCCAGGGTGGCCTCGACCAGATTGGCCTTGCGCAGTTCGGGCAGCATGCGGCTGAAGCGGGCTTCCTGGGTCATCGGTGGCTCTCGTGGATCGCACAGTTGAACGACTGTATAGCAACTCGCCTCGGTCGCGATACCCTGTTTATACTCGGGCACGATAACAACAACAGAGGCACCGCCCATGACCGACCTGATCCACCAGCAGCTCGACGAAGGCCTGCTGACCCTGCGCCTGAACCGCGCGGACAAACTCAACGCCCTGACCAACGCCATGTACACGCGGCTGGCGGAGCTGTTCGAAGCGGCCAACGATGACCCGCAGGTCGAGGTGATCCTGATCACCGGCAGCACCGAGTGCTTCACCGCCGGCAACGACTTGCCGGACTTTCTCGACCAGCCCCCGACCGACCTGCAAAGCCCGGTGTTCCGCATGATGTGGGCGGTACTGGCGTTGGACAAACCGCTGATCGCCGCAGTGGCCGGGCCGGCGATCGGCATCGGCACCACGCTGTTGCTGCACTGCGACCAGGTACTGATCAGCCGTGACGCCAAGCTGCGCACCCCGTTCGTGGCGCTGGGCGTGTGCCCGGAGTTTGGCGCGAGCCTGTTGCTGCCACAGATGCTCGGGAATGCCCGGGCGGCGCAGCTGTTGCTGTGCAACCAGGCGCTGAATGGCGAACAGGCCGTGCAGTGGGGCCTGGCGACCGAATTGTTCGACGATGGCACGCAATGCCTGGCTGCCGCCGTCAAGCTGGCGCGGCGCCTGCAGCAGCTGCCGGTCGATGCCCTGCGCATCAGTAGGCGTCTGCTCAAGGATGGGCAGCGCGAAGCATTGGCCGCAACGGTGGCCAAGGAAGGTCTGCTGTTCATCGAACGGCTCAACAGCGATGAAGCCAGGGCCGCCTTAACCGCGATGGTATCGCGCAAGGGTGCCTGAACCGTCAGGTTGATACGCTTGGTAGCACAGTATTACGGCATACCACATGCCAATAAGTAACACTGCCAAGCTCAACCCTTCAAAGACGCCACTCTCAGCGAATTCGCGGTATTGGCCCGAGTTTTGCTGTCATGACGGAACCCATCATGCGAGTGTTCAATTCATGGCCCGCCTCCCCTCGCTCGTTGCCAAGTTTCGCACCCGCCGTTCTGGCTGGGTGCGCGCCTTGCCGTGTGGGGCCATGAACGGATTCCTGCGCCGAGCGTCGGCACCGTTGCAGGTCACCCTGCAACGCCTTCCCGCCGCTGTCGCCGCCAAGCAGAACGGTTTCTGGCAGATAGTCGGCTGATTTCTTCCACGAGCGTTGTGCTCGACCCTTGCAGGCACCGCTGTCGCGGCGCCCGCGCACCTGCATCCGCAGAACCGCCTGGCGCGCCCTTGGTGCAGCGCCCGAGGTTCTGCACCTGGAAGAAATCCAATGACTCAAGACACCGCTATTCTCGTGATCGACCTGCAGCAGGAAGACAGCTTCCCCCTGCCGCGCCTGGACACTGTGATCGACAACGCCGCCGCGCTGATTGACGGCGCCCGCAGCCGCAACCTGCCACTGTTCTACACCCGCCACGTCAACGATGCGCAAGGCCGCGACCTGGCACTCGGCGAACCGGTCGACGCCCAAGGCCGACCAACCACCTACCGCGCCGGCACCCCGGCCATCGAAATCATCGACGCCCTGGCACCGCAGGCCGGTGACGTGGTGATCGACAAGCAGCGCTACAGCGCCTTTCACGGCACGCGCCTGGCCCAGACCTTGAAAGGCCGTGGCATCAAGCGGCTGGTAGTGATCGGTGTGTTGACCGACGTGTGCGTGATGAGCAGCCTGTTCGATGCCTACCAGCACGACTTCCAGCTGGTGCTGGTCGCCGACGCCTGCACGGCGACCACGCTCGCTGCCCATTATTCGGCGCTGTTCATCCTCTCCAACTGGCTCTACGGGCTGGAAATCTTCGCCACCGAGCAGTTGCTGCGCCGCTGGGACCGCCAGCCGGCAGCCTCTGTGCGCAGCGCAGAACCCGACCATCTCGCCCATGAGCCAGACGCGTTCGTGCAGACGATTGCGCGCTTCGAACAGCAACTGGCTGCCCAACGCTGAGGGGAGAACGACATGAAAGTAGAGAAAAGAAGCATCGACTTCATCCCGGAAGCCGAACGCCATGGCGAACCGCGTTCACTGTTCTTCGTCTGGTTTGGCGCCAACGCCAACATCACCACGGTGGCCGCCGGTGTGCTGCCGATCAGCATGGGGCTCAACCTGTTCTGGAGCGCGCTGTCGATTCTGCTCGGCTCGTTGATCGGCGCGATCTTCATGGCGTCGCATTCCGCCCAGGGCCCGCGCCTGGGCATCCCGCAGATGATCCAGAGCCGCGCGCAGTTCGGCGTGTTCGGTGCCATCGTGCCATTGCTGTTCGTGATGCTCATCTACCTGGGCTTCTTTGTCAGCAACACGCTGCTGGCCGCCCAGGCCATTGCCAGTGCCAGCCCGTTCGGCAATGGCGGCAACATCGCCCTGCTCGGCGGCCTGTGCTTCCTGGTGGCGTTGTTCGGCTATCAGCTCATCCACCGTCTGCAGAAGCTGCTGTCATTGCTGTCGATCGCGGTCTTCGGCATCGCCACCCTGCTGGCCCTGGCGTTGCCGATGGAAAGCGGGCAATGGACAGCGCAAGGCTTCAACCTGGCCAGCTTCCTCGCCTCGGTGAGCATCGCAGTGACCTGGCAGTTGTCCTACGCGCCTTACGTGGCCGACTACTCGCGCTATCTGCCAACCCGCACGTCCACGCGGCAGGTGTTCTGGTACAGCTACGCAGGCACGGTCATCGGCGGCAGCTGGATGATGCTGCTGGGTGCGGTGCTGGCCAAGGCCATCGCCGGCTTTTCCGACAACGTCGGCCTGCAGCTGCTCGGCGTGCTCGGTGGCGGCACCTTGCTGGCGGTGGCGTTCGTGCTCTACGGGCAGATCGCGATCAATGTGTTCAACCTGTATGGCGCTTTCATGTCGACGGTAACAGTGATCGAGCCGTTCGCGGCGCTGAAGGTCACCCCCGGGGTACGCGCGGGCTTCATGTTGGTGATCTGTGCCCTGGCGACGGCGTTGTGCACCCTGGCTCAGGATGACTTCATCCAGTTCTTCCTGAACTTCATCTTCTTTATGAGCTATTTCCTGATCCCCTGGACGGCGATCAACCTGGTGGACTACTACGCGCTGCGCAAAGGGGTCTATCAGATTGCCGACATCTTCGACCCGTCGGGCATCTATGGCCGGGTCAACTGGATCGCGGTGGGCGTGTTCCTTGCCACCATCGCGCTGGAAATTCCGTTCATGAATACCTCCCTCTACGTCGGGCCGGTCGCAGCTTCGCTGCAGGGCATCGACCTGGCTTGGGTGGTGGGATTGCTGTTCCCGGCGGCCTGTTATTACGGCCTGATGAGCAAGCGCGGGGTCGCGGCGGCCAGCACCGTCAAGACCTGATAAATGCAGCACTGAAAGATTGCGCGGCTCTTTTGGGAGCCGCGCTTGTCGTGGCGACGAACCGCGGCGATGGGCCGCAAAGCGGCACCAACATTCTTGCGTCTGCCTTTGCTCGACAGCGATCACCCTCAAACGGCTGATTTCGACCCATAGCGGTCATTCCTGAACGACTTGACCCTGAGGATGTAAGCCGCTTGGGCAAAGCAATTGGCTACTGCAGGTTGCGCATACCGCGGAGGAACATGGTCAACGCAACTCCCTGCTATTCACCACCCTAGATGAATACCCCTTGCTTTTTATTAGACCTAGAATAATGTAGAGAAGCATACATTTTACGATGAATACTCTACATGATTTATTGGTCGCTACTGATCCTTGGGCTGCCGACGGCCAACGCCACCGAGCGCATGCGCGCCTGGAGAACGTTGAAGGCCTCTGGTGCAGCTGTGCTGCGTGATGGTGTTTACCTGCTGCCAGAACAGTGCGCAGGCCGCGAAACGCTCGAAGCCGTGGAGCGAGATGTGCTGGCCATCAACGGAACAGCATTTCTGCTGTCGCTGCCTGAACGCGAGGAGCGCTTCAGCGGGCTATTCGACAGAAGCGATGAGTACGCCAAACTGCTGGAGGAGATTGCAGGCTGCCGGGCCGACCTATCGCCGGATAGTGCGCTGCAGACAGCCCGGCAGGTGCGCAAGCTCAGGAAGGCCTTCGGCCAGTTGGCGGCGATCGACTTCTTCCCAGGTGTGCTCAAGAAACAAGCCGACTTGGCCCTACAGGAGCTTGAGACCGCGATTAGCCGTGCACTGTCCTCCGATGAGCCAAGTGCGCACGATGAGGCCATCAACCAACTGGAGCGCAGCGAATACCAAGGTCGCCGATGGGCAACGCGAAAACGCCCGTGGGTGGATAGGTTGGCATGTGCCTGGCTGATCCGTCGCTTCATCGATACCGACGCCCAATTCATTTGGTTGGACAATCCCAGCGACTGCCCCAGCGATGCGCTTGGCTTCGACTTCGATGGGGCTCGGTTCAGCCACGTTGGCCAGCGGGTTTCCTTCGAAACCCTTATCGAGAGCTTTCGAGTTCAACAGCCAGGACTGGCACGCCTGGCAGGCGTCATCCACTACCTGGATGTGGGGGGCGTCCAACCTTCCGAAGCACCAGGCATCGAGCGTGTCCTCGCCGGCTTGAGAGAGAGCATTGGCGATGACGATCAACTGACAACGGTCGCCGGAGGCATCTTCGATGGCCTGTTGACAGCTTTCGCAAGCGAGGAAAGCCAAAATGGTTGATACCACCTCCGCAGTGAGTGAACAGCCGCCATCGCAAGCGACTCAGCAGCCGATCGGCCTCTATGAAGCCTTCCTGTTCTGGCTCAAGCTCGGTTTCATCAGCTTTGGCGGGCCTGCCGGACAAATCTCGATCATGCACCAGGAGTTGGTCGAGCGTAGGCGGTGGATCAGTGAGAAGCGGTTTCTGCACGCGCTGAACTACTGCATGTTGCTGCCTGGCCCTGAAGCTCAGCAGCTAGCCACCTACATCGGCTGGCTCATGCACCGTACTTGGGGCGGGGTGATTGCCGGTGCGTTATTTGTCCTGCCCTCGCTGTTTATCCTGATAGGTTTGTCGTGGGTCTACGTCGCCTTTGGTGAGGTACCGGTAGTCGCAGGGATCTTCTATGGCATCAAGCCGGCGGTCACGGCTATTGTGGTCCACGCAGCTCACCGGATTGGCTCGCGAGCCCTGAAGAATGGCTGGCTGTGGGCCATGGCCGGCGCCTCGTTCGTGGCGATCTTCGCCCTCAACGTGCCGTTCCCGCTGATCGTGCTGGTGGCTGCCATCATCGGCTATGTAGGTGGTCGCATCGCCCCAAGCAAATTCGTTATCGGTGGCGGTCATGGTGCGGCGAAAAACAGTTATGGCCCAGCCCTGATAGATGACGACACTCCAACCCCTGAACATGCACGTTTCAGATGGGGCCACCTAGTACGCCTGCTGCTGATCGGTGCTGGGCTTTGGGTCCTGCCTATGGGGCTGCTGACGCTCTCGTTTGGCTGGGAGGGCACCCTGACGCAGATGGGCTGGTTCTTCACCAAGGCCGCCCTTATGACCTTCGGCGGTGCCTACGCTGTGCTGCCCTATGTCTATCAGGGAGCAGTTGGGCATTACGGCTGGCTGACGCCAACCCAGATGATCGATGGCCTCGCCTTGGGGGAAACCACGCCTGGGCCACTGATCATGGTGGTTGCCTTCGTCGGCTTCGTCGGTGGCTACGTGCATCCGATGTTCGGTGCGGAACACTCATTCCTTGCCGGCGCGATCGCGGCGAGCCTCGTCACTTGGTTCACCTTCCTGCCTTCCTTCATCTTCATCCTTGCCGGTGGCCCAGTGGTGGAGTCGACTCACAACGAGATGAAGTTCACCGCCCCGCTTACAGGCATCACCGCCGCTGTGGTGGGGGTGATCCTGAACCTCGCTATGTTCTTCGGCTACCACGTGCTTTGGCCAAAGGGTTTCAGTGGGGCTTTTGACTGGCCGTCGGCGGTGATCGCGGTTGCTGCTGCGATTGCCTTGTTCCGCTTCAAGCGGGGTGTAATCCAAGTACTGTTTGCCTGCGCCCTGGCCGGTCTGGCAGTCCATCTGTTGCGTCTTTGAAACCCACAGCCGGCCGGTGCTATCGGCCGGCATTTCATGACTCATTGTCTGCCGGCGAGAGGTGTCCAATGAAATGGGTAACGCGTGAACGTCCGAAGATCGATCGTATTGCCTGTCCTTGGCTCATACAGCGGTTCATCGATCCAGCCCCGATCTTCCTCTACGTCCCCAGCAGCGAGGTCCTGCGTGTGGCAAACGATGAAGGCGCCACGCCCTATGACATTCCAGGGGTTGAGTTGAGCCATGTCGGGCTGCTGTGCAGCTTCGATGCCTTCCTCAGGAAGTACCAACTTGATGACCCTGCTCTGGCCAGGCTGGCAGAAATCGTTCGCGGAGCAGACACGTCACGGCTCGACCTAACGCCTCAATCGGCGGGCCTCTACGCCATTTCGTTAGGACTTTCACGCTGCCACGCGGATGACCAAGAAATACTGAAGCATGGCTTGGCGCTTTACGACGCCCTGTTTGCATGGTGCCGTGACTGCCAGAGTGAAACACACAACTGGCCACCGCAGATGTAAGCACTTGGCTTGCCGGGCAATGGGAGTCCTATCCAACGACGTACTGGCACTGCTGACTTGAAGGAGCTTCCTCAGGCCCCCGCTAAAATCGCACGTTGCCTTTGTCACTTCCGCCCAACTGCTAACAACCTCCGTGACTGCACTGCTGGCTCCTAGCGTACTGCTGACGGGAATAGAAGCTAGGATGTATGTCCGCTATGGGTCGATAACAGTCAGTCGCGACCGGCAGCTATCGACCCATAGCGGACATTCACCAGAGGCTACAATACAGCCTCGAACCACAAGCAACTGCCTGCCCCAATCAATCGCAGGCTCATGAAAAGGAAGTCAAGCAAATGGATGTACGTTGCACCTCTCTGGACGAAGTCCGCCAAGAAATCGATGAGATCGACCGCAGCCTCGTTTCGCTTCTCGCCAAACGAGGACGGCTCGTGACGCAAGCTGCGGCCTTCAAGAAAAACACCGATGATGTGCGTGCACCTGCCCGGGTCGAACAAGTGATCAGGAAGGTTCGTGAAATGGCTGACGAAACCGGTGCCTCGGCTGAGGTTGTGGAACAGGTCTACCGGGCGATGATTTCGGCCTTCATCGCTGAGGAACTGACCACCCATGCGAAGCTGGCCCAGGAACCTTCAGCATCTTGATGACAACGCGAGACTCATCCGAAGCCCCGTCGCTTTTCTCCACCCACTATCTTGAAGCCGGGCAGTGCCTGCGTGCAGGTACGTTGCTGCCCATCGCAGAATCAGATCTTTCGCGGTAGAAATAACCAACCCAAGTCACGGAGGACGACCATGCAGATACGAAAGATGACTCACGAAGACCTGCCAAGCGCCAATGCCTTGTGCCTTGAGTCGTTCATGCTGGCGGTTGCACCCTCGGTCTCGGCCCAGGGCGTGGAAACATTCACCAAAATTGCTGCACAGGAGGCATTAGCTGAACGAATGGCTGGTGACAACCTGATACTGGTTTGTATCGTAGAGGGGACCCTGGCCGGACTTGTTGAACTCAAGGAGGGGCGCCATGTAGCGATGCTGTTCGTTGCGCCAGCCTGGCAGCGCCGCGGTATTGGCAAGCGCCTGATGAGTTCGGCGCTGGAGCAGGCCAGGGCCAACGTAGTAACCGTCAGGGCGTCGCTGTCTTCAGTGGCAGCTTATGAGCGTTACGGTTTTGCATTGGCAGGGGCCGTGGGCGAGGTTGCTGGACTGATCCATCAGCCAATGGAGAAGCGACTGAGCAGTTGAATGGCGCCTCCCGTCCCTGAGCAAACACCGCCCAAAGCTCTGCTGTCAGTGCCCTAGGAAATCGGGCTACCCGCCAGCTGCGACTCCAAGGCTTCGATCTTCATCAGCAACGCTTGCTGCTCCACCTTGGCCGCGTGGATGTCTTCGAAAACGCTGATGAGGTAATCGGCAGCGCCATCCCCCTGGCGCTGGATGGAGGTGCGCACCCTCACCCACTTGTAGCTGCCATCGCCGCAACGTACGCGTTTTTCGACCACATAGCGGTTGATCGAGCCTGCCAGCAACTGCACCAGCAGGCTCAGGTTGGCCTGCAGGTCATCGGGGTGGGTGATCTGTTGGAAATTCAGCGCGCACAAATCCTGCTGGCTATAGCCGAGCAGTGCGCACAGGCTGTCATTGACGCGCTGCAAGCGGCCATCCAGGTGAATGAAGGCGAGCGCACCTTCGCTCAGCTCGAAGATCGAGCGGAAGCGCTCCTCGCTGGTGCGCAGTGCTTCTTCTGTCAGCTTGCGGGCGGTGTTGTCCATGCTGATGCCGACGATCTTGATCGGCCGGCCTGCCGCGTCGTGTACCACCGTCGAGCGCGACGAAATCCAGCGCACGCTGCCGTCGGGCTGGGACATCCGGTAATCGTATTCGCAGTTTTCACCCGAGCGGATGATGCGGTCGTACATCGCCTGCATCGCCTCGACGTCCTCGTCGGGCAGGTGGCTCCAGAAGTCTTCGTTCGAGCTGATGGTCCAGCCATAAACATCCTGGACGTTCGGCGAGTAGGTCAGCTCGTCGCTGATCAGGTTCCACTCCCAGGTCACGATACGCGCGGCTTCCTGGGCAAGCTTCATGCGGGCTTCGTTTTCCATGATCTCGGCGGCGTAGCGGCGGCGCAGGTCGGTCATCGGCAACTCGACGGGCTCCGCATGCTGCACGCTGCTCAGGGCCTCCTGGCCATAGCGCAGCCAGATCCAGTTCACCCGCAGAAAGTCGGCGAGCTTGCGCAGGTTGTCGTAGTCGATTTCCCCGCCCTTGGTCCATTTGTGGACGGCGGTGCGGGAGATACCGAGTGCAGTACCGACTGCCTGCAGCGTCAGCTTGTTGTGTTCCAGCAGTTCCTTGAGGCGGAAGGCGAAGCTGTTTTCCTGCATGAGGGGGCGGTCCAGGGAGGGCTTGGGTGCCAGTATACACATCTGTCAACCGATGGATGACAGACATACCTGGCAAGCCCTTGACCTGGACCGGGGGCTCAGAGGTCGATGACCAACCTTGCGCCACGGGCCCTGGAGACGCAGATCATCAGGGTCTGCTGCGACGCCTTCTCTTCATCGGAGAGGTACTGGTCGAAGTGCTCGGCTTCGCCTTCGAGGATGGCCGTTTCACAGGTACCGCAAACGCCTTCGCGGCACAGGCACTCGACCTGGGCGGCCTTGACGTTCTCGATGGCCTGGATGATGGTCATGCCCTCCTCGACCTGCAGCTCGCGACCGGACTTGCCAAGCACCAGGGTGAATGCACCGCCGGCAGCCGGGGTGGCCGCGAACTGCTCGAAATGCACGCGGGCATCGGCAATGCCCGCCGCCTTCGCCCCCTCCACCACCGCATCGATCAACGGCTTGGGGCCGCACACATAAACGTGCGCGTCCTCGCTCATACCGGCCAACAGTGCCTGCAGGTCCAGGCGACGCCCGAGGCTGTCGACATACACATTGACACTCGCGGCATGCGGGCCATCCACCAGTTGCCCGTGGAAGGCGCCGTGATCGGGGCTGCGGAAGGCATAGTGGAGCTCGTAGGGCGTGTCCCCTCCTTCCAGTTCGTGCAGTTGCGACAGGAACGGGGTGATGCCGATGCCACCGGCGATCATCACGTGCTTGCCGGCCGCGGCGTCGAGACCGAACAGGTTGTTCGGCGTCGAGATGGTCAGCTCGCTACCGACTTCGACCTGCTCATGCATGAAGGCCGAGCCGCCCTTGGATTGCTCTTCCAGGCGCACGCCGATCTGGTAGTGCGACAGGTCCCTGGGGTCGCTCATCAAGGAATATGCGTTGCTGAGGCCTTCCGCCATCTTCACGATCACGTGGCTGCCACCGGTGAAGGCCGGCATGGGCTGGCCATCGGCGCGCGCAAGGGTGAAGCGCTTGATTTGTGGCGTCGCCTGTTCGACCTCGAGCACCCGCACACTGAACATCTCGTAAACACTGGCCATCTTGCACCTCAACTCCGCACAGGGCGGCGGCCCCGCCGCCCTGGCCATTACTCGATCCGAAATCAACGATAGGTATGAACGCGCCCGGCCTTTGTCGCCGGGGCTCAGGGTCAGTCCAGGTGGGCGACCGCAATCAGGTTGTGGAAGTGAGCGATGCCGTGCTCGCTGATGCCGGAGCGCTCCTTGTCGACCATGATCCGGCCCTGGCCACGGTAGCCCCGCGACTTCAGGCCCTTCTGCACGCTCTCGACCAGGCGCAGGTCTTCCGGGCGGAACACTTCGCGGTACCAGTCGATCAGCACTTGCTGCTCCGGGGTGATGTCCTTGTTCAGGAAGTAGATGTCGTAGTGCTGCAAGGTGGTCTCGGCATCGACCGGGAACTCATAGATGCAGGTCATGAAGTTGGCCCCCGGCGGCACGTTGAACATCGTGCACGGCCAGGCCCAGAAACCTGCGAAGGACGGGTCGGTGACCGACTCGTCGACCTTGAACGATTGTTCGGACGACTTGGCCACGCCGTACTGCAGCGTCCAGTTGCCGTGCAGGGTGTGCCCGTACTGGCCGACGTCCACCGAGTCGGCGAAGCTTGGGTGCGCCGGGCCGCAGTGGTAGCACTCAAGGTAGTTGTCGACGATCGACTTCCAGTTGGCCGGGGTGTGGCTGACGAAGCGTGCCGCCAGCTGCAGGTCGTCGATGACGCTGCAGGCTTCGCGCATGCGCTGCTGCAGGCCGGGCAGCTGCTCTTCCACAGAGCCCGCGGCATTGTCCATGTTGATGTAGATGAAGCCTGCATACTCTTCGACACGCAGCTGGACGAGGCTGTAGTCACCTTTGTCGAATGCCTCGACCTGGTCGCAGTTGCGCACGTGGGTCAGGTCGCCGTCGAGCTTGAAGGTCCAGGCGTGGTACGGGCAGGCAATCACGTTCTTGGCCTTGCCGCTGCCTTCGAGCAGTTGATGGCCGCGGTGCGGGCAGACGTTGTAGAAGGCACGCAGCACGCTGTCGCGGCCACGGATGACGATGATGCTTTCGCCAATCACTTCGCGGGTGATGTAGGCGTTGTTCTCCGCCACTTCGCTGCGATGGCCAACGCAGATCCAGCTCTTGGCGAAGATCTGCTCCTTCTCGTGCTCGAAGACCTCCTTGCTGGTGTAGTAGGTGGCCGGAATGGTGAACGCTTTTTCGTGGTCGCTGCAGAAATCGGCAGGCAGGCGTTGGAACTTGGTCATCTCTTGTCTCCAGGCTGCGCGTTGCGCATCTTGTAATTCACGGTTAACTGGCACCTGACAGTTAACAAATGGGGCAAAAAAAAGCCTGCTGCGGTCTCAACCGAGGGTCAGGGCGACACCGCGCAGGAAAAATCATCAGGCCGGTTCGGCGGCTGTAGCGATGGGTTGGGCCACTTGGCGTTCGCTGACCGGTTGCTCTTCGTGCGCCAGGGCGGCGGCTTCTTCCTCGATGCGATGGGCCGGCATGGAGCCGTAGTCGGCCAGCATCCATTTGAAGAAGCCATACACCTTGATCAGCAGGATCACGGTGAACGGAATGGCGGTGAGCACCACAGCCGTCTTCATGGTGGACAGTGACGCCTTGGCAAACAGCATGGCCAGCGGCACCAGGGTCAGGGTCACGCACCAGAACAGGCGATGAGTGGGCGACGGGTCTTCACCGTCCTGCAGGTTGCGGGTGCTGGTCGCGGCGACGGCGTAGGCGGCAGCATCCATGTGCGAGGCACAGAAAACCGCCATGATGAACAGGTACACCGCCATGAACACCTTGCCCCATGGCAGGCCCATGACCACCGCTTCAACGGCACTTTCACCGCCCTGTTCGGTGAGGATCTTCGGTACATCGATGGCGCCGGTGATGAACTGGTGCATGCTGTAGCTTTCCAGTGCGCCGAAGAAGAACCAGCAGCCGACGCTGCCACCCAGGATCAGCGCGAGCACCACTTCCTTGATCTGCCGGCCACGCGATACTCGGGTGACGAACATCGCGACGCCGGGTGCATACGACACCCACCACAGCCAGTAGAACACGGTCCAGTTGCGGGTGAATTCGCCCTCGCCGGCCGGGTCGGTGAACAGGCTCATGTGCACATAGTTCTGGATCATCAGGCCAATGCCATTGGCCGTGTTGTTGATGGTGAACTGGGTCGGGCCGACCAGCAGCACCACGGCGGCGAACACAAGCGCGCCATAGCAGACGATCTTGCTGAGTTTCTGCAGCCCGCCGTCGATGCCGATGTAGGAACTCAGCGAGAACAGCACCGCAATCACCCCGATCAGCATGACCTGCACGGTGAAGGTATCAGGCGTACCCACCAGGCCCGACAGGCCGCGGGTCAGGGTCGAAGCAGTCAGCGCCAGGGACACCGTCAGCGCGCCCATCATGGTCAGCAGGAAGATCAGGTCGACCAGGCGGCCCACCGGCCCGGTGGCCTTGAGCCCGGTCACCGCCTCGACGATCGAGGCCAGGTTCAGGCCGCTCTTCTTGCGCACGTGGAAGTGGTAGGCCATGGCCAGCGACGCCAGGGCGTAGATCGACCAGGCGCTGATGCCCCAGTGGAAGAATGAGTAGCCGACGCTGTATTCCAGCGCTTCGCGGGACTGCGCGGCAATGTTCAGGCCGGGGGTCTGGTAGTAGTAGGCCCACTCCATCACGCCCCAGTAGAGGGTCGAGGACCCCATGCCGGCGCAGATGAACATGAACACCCAGGTCAGGGTGGCGTATTCCGGCTTGCCGGCGCCGAGGCGGATGTTGCCGTACTTGCTGAAGGCGATGCCCAGCACGGCAATGGTGCTGGCGAAGATGAGCAATTGCACCGCCGTGCCAAAGGACCGGGTGGACCATTCGAAAAGTTGATTGGCAGCAATGCCGGCCTGCTCGGGGAAGGCGGCCAGGCCGACCACCGTCAGCAGGACCGCGATCAGGCTCATGCTGATGAGGAACACATCAACCTTTTTGTTGAGGTAAGACATCAAGTGACTCCCAGGACGTTTTTGTTTTTGTGTCACATCCAACGCAGGCTCGGGATGAGGACGCTCTCCTTAGCCGTATAACCATTGGTTAACTGCAATCCCTTGGTTAACAGTTTGCGGACAATTTTTCTGTTTCGCAAGCGCCTTTCATCCTTGGCCTGCCTCCAGGCAGCAAGGGTGAAAGCGAAGTCGAGGGGGTCAGGAAAGGGAAATCAGTAGATTTGCGTCGAAAAACAGCGAATAGCCAACAAACCGAGGCCGCTTCGGATCGAAGGCGGCCTGCCTGCTCCTGCCGCTTTTGCTACTTGCTGGCGATCGACTGGTTCGCCAGCGGGCAGCTCTGGGCGTTAAGAAAACGCGATGTCTTCAGCCAGTCCTGCTGCGGGTAATAGGCAAACACATAGCTACCCCGCTGCAGCGTGTCGATCAGCTTGCCGGCAATGGCCGGCCGCACGGCCGGGCAGCCCTGGCTGCGCCCCAGGCGCCCGAGGCCGGGCACCACTTTGGGGTCGGCATAGGCGGCGGCATGCATGACAATCGCCCGCGACATGCTGTTGTCGTTGAACCCCGGCTCCAGCCCCTGCAGGCGCAGCGAGCGCCCGTGCTTGCCGCTGTAGATCTGGCCGGTTTCATACAGGCCGATGGACGATTGGTAGCTGTTCGGGGCGTTGGAGAACGTGGTCGGCACATCGGCGCCGCTGTTCTTGCCATGGGCGACCCACTCCTCGAACAACAGCTTGCGCGCGCGCAGGTCGAACACCCACAGGCGCTTGTCACGCGAGGCCTTGGAGTAATCGATTACCGTCAGCAGTCTGCCTGCCTCGCCGTGGCTGGCGCAGGCGTAGGCCGTAAGGGCCATGCCCAGCGCCGACAGGCTGGCGTTGGGTGCCAACTGCTGCAACTCGGCGGCGCTGGGCAGGGGTTGCCCGTGGGCGGCTTGCCAGGCGCTGAGGAAAAACAGGCCAAAACTGGCCACCGAGAGCCGCAAAGCTCCCCGCAAGGGTTCAAACATCGACATGGACTACCCCGGGTAAAGGCCTGTCAGCAAAAAGTCAGCTGGCTTGCGGCCAAAAGCCACCACTTTGCTTGAATTCTTCGGGATTGCCGATCATTTCTTGACCAATGGCTTAAGATCTTCACTGTCGTCGGTGCTGATCACGGTGAATTTCCCGTCGCTGCGGGTATCCCGGGTGGACGCCCAATCGGTGATCACCAACATGGTGCCAACGTCCATCGCAGCGCGAAGGTGGTGGCGGAACTCCGGGTTGATGTTCAACTGCCCCAATTGTTCATAGGGCGTATCCCCGTACTCCGGGTTGCTCAGGCCCACCACCGACCACCGTAAGGGTAGCGCGCCATCGAGCGCCAGGGCGGAAGGTTTTTGCAGCAGCGAATACACCGCCATGCCACTGCGGTGCTTGCTGCTTTCAAGCGAGAGTGCAGGCGCCGAGCCGATCAGTTGGCCACCGCGATACACGTAGGCACGCAGGTCGGCGCGACTGATCAGGATCGACAGTGGCCCTGACGTTGGGTCCGGGTCGTTCCAGAACTGCTGGTTGCTCAATACCAGCGGGCCCTGGGCCTTGCCCGCGCTGACCGTGGGCGCCAGCACGCCAGGGTGGTAGACCTCCACCGGCGCACTTTGGGTATCGGAAACGATGACGGTGGTCGAGCTGAAGCCGGTGACCTCATACAGCTTCTTGGCAAATTCCAGCGGCAGCCGCACGCAACCATGGGAGGCCGGGTAGCCCGGCAGGTGGCCTGCGTGCAGGGCGATCCCGTCCCAGGTCAGGCGCTCCATGTAGGGCATCGGTGCGCTGTTGTAGAGGCTGGATTTGTGCTCGACCTTCTTCTGCAGAATGCTGAACACCCCGGTCGGGGTTTCCCGCCCTGCCTTGCCGCTGCTCACGGTGCTGACGCCAATGGCGATGCCGTTGTGATACACGTAGGCACGTTGCTCGGTGAGGCTGACCACCACGGTCACCGGCCCCACCGGCGAAACCTGCGGGTACCAGAGAAACTGGCCAGGCTTGAGGCTGTCCAGCTGGCTCCTGAGTGCGGCCGGGGTGGGCACCTGCAGCGGCGCGGCTTCGACCAGGGGGGTGGCAAGCAACAGACCCAGCGCGAGCGGTACATGCAACATCGAACTGATCCTCATGGCATCCTGCCCTCAGCTTATGCGGAACATGCCCCGCAAGCCACCCGGGCACTCGCGTGGTGCGGGGACGGTAACAACCCTGCACCAAAGTGTGCACAAAATTCCCAGCTCAAAGCATAGTACCTGTGGGAGCGGCTTTAGCCGCGAACACCGGCAAAGCCGGTGCCAGCCACTGCGTCGCCTGCTTCGCGGCTAAAGCCGCTCCCACAGAACTCGCTACGCCTTCACGCCCACGGGTTGGTACGAATCTTGTTTGTATACAAATACCAACAATAAAAGTACACAACCATCACGGAGTCCCGATGGCGTCGATTTCCCGTTCCGATGCTGGCCAGCTTGCCGATCGCCCCGCCGAAACGGCCGGGGCCAGTCAGCCACAGCTGAGCCCGCGCCTGTACAGCAACGACCTTGCACCGACCCGTGCAGCCAATCGCACCTGGGGGCGCTACAGCCTGTTTGCGCTGTGGACCAACGATGTGCACAACATCGCCAACTACTCCTTCGCCATCGGCCTGTTCGCCCTGGGCATGAGCGGCGCGCAGATCCTCGCCGCCTTCGCCCTCGGTGCGCTGGTGATCTACGGCCTGATGAACCTGTCCGGCTACATGGGGCAGAAGACCGGCCTGCCCTACCCGGTCATGTGCCGGATCAGCTTCGGCATCCATGGCGCGCAGATCCCGGCACTGATCCGCGCGGTGATCGCCATCGCCTGGTTCGGCATCCAGACCTACCTCGCTTCGGTGGTGCTGCGCGTGCTGCTCACCGCCATCGCCCCCGACCTCAAGGCCTACGACCAGAACGCGATCCTCGGCCTGTCGACCCTGGGCTGGATCACCTTCCTCGGCATCTGGTGCGTGCAGGTGGCGATCTTCGCCTACGGCATGGAGATGGTGCGCCGCTTCGAGTCCCTCGCCGGGCCGATCATCCTGGTCGCCTTCAGTGGCCTGGCGGGCTGGATGTACTGGCGCAGCGGCCTGTCGATTGCCTGGTCCAGCGGCAACGCGCCGACCGGCTCCGGCATGTGGCTGAAAGTGTTCGGTGCCGCAGCGCTGTGGGTGTCGCTGTACGGCACCATGATCCTCAACTTCTGCGATTTCACCCGTAACTGCCCGGACCGCCGCACCATCAGCGTGGGCAACTTCTGGGGCCTGCCGGTGAACATGCTCGGCTTCGCGCTGATCGCCGTGATGCTGGCCGGTGCGCAGTTCAGCATCGACGGCAAGCTGGTGCAAAGCCCGAGCGAAATTGTCGCCGCCATCCCCAACACCGCCGGCCTGGTGCTGGCCTGCCTGGCCTTCCTGCTGGTCACCGTGGCGGTGAACATCATGGCCAACTTCGTCGCCCCGGCCTTCGTGCTCACCAACCTGGCACCGAAGGTGTTGAACTTCCGCCGTGCAGGCCTGCTCAGCGCCACCATCGCGGTGGTGATCCTGCCTTGGCACCTGTACAACAGCCCGTCGGTGATCGTGTACTTCCTCGGTGGCCTGGGCGCCCTGCTCGGCCCGCTGTACGGCATCATGGTCACCGACTACTACCTGGTGCGCCGTGGCCGGGTGAACCTGCCCGAGCTGTACAGCGAAAGCCCTGAGGGTGCCTATCACTATCGCGGTGGGGTCAACCTGCGCGCCGTGGCGGCGTTCATCCCGGCCTCGCTGATTGCCATCCTGCTGGCGCTGATGCCGGCGTTCGAGACGCTGTCGCAGTTCTCCTGGTTCTTCGGCGCCGGGCTGGGCGGGCTGATCCACTACGCCATCGCCAACCGCAGTGCCCGGTATCAGGAAGTGTCCGGCGAAAGCATTGCCGTGGACGCCGCGCACCACTGATTGGCAGCGCACATGAAAAAGGCTCATCGCGCATTGTGCAGTGCGATGAGCCTTTTTTAATGGTGAGTTCAGGCGATCAGGAGGCCAGCGCTTGCTCAGGCCGACGCACCGGTGCCTCGTAGCGGTGCGGTTGCTGCCAGGCCAGCTGAGCCTGCACCTGCTGCGCCGCGTCCATTACCTTCTGCGCCCAGCTGTCATCTTCCGGGTTGACCACGACCACCCGGAAACCGTGGTCAAAGCCCTCGATCCCGACCCCTTCGGAATCGTCGACGTGCAAGTCGATGTCGAATGCCGGCGGATACTTCGACGGGGTATTCTCAAGCCCGTGCTGCGACAGGGCATGCTGGTGGCGATCACTGTTGACCACGCCGTCGACGTGAATGCCGTAGAGCATCAGCCAGCGCCGGATATAGGCCGGTGTGCGGCCCGACGAGGTGTAGATCCAGATGCTGCAGCCCTGGCGGCGCAGGTCGCGGATCAGCGAACGGGTGCCGCTGCGCAGCGGTTCGCCCAGCCAGCGGTGGACGAACGCCGGCAGCTTGCTGTCTTCTTCATCGGCGTGGTGCGGCAGGCAAGCGAGCGTGTCATCGATATCGAAGGAAATGCGCATCTGCGGGCGCCTGAATTTACGCCCGATGGCTTTCCACGCACGTCGGCCACCGGCCTTGCCTTGTTCCAGCATCGAATACCTTTCCATCAGCGGCTCCCCTGACGGGCCGGCACGCAGGTGCCGCGCAGGAAGAACTTTTCGGGTTCAGGTGCCTTCGCTTCAAGGAAGGCCGCATACTTTTTCTTGATCTTGGGCAATTCGTACAAAGCTTTCACACCATGCTTGGCGGAGTTGCGAATGACCGAGGACGGGTTGAAGTAGCCCTCGGCGTTGTCCAGCGTCAGCACGAACGGCGGCAACCCTGCACGCATCAGCAGATAGCTGACGATGAGCGACCCCGTACGGTTGTTCCCTTCGATGAACAGTTGCGGCTTGCTCAGGATGCGCACGTAGACACCCGCCGCACGCTTCCAGATCGAATCACTGCGGTACGAGCAATACCAGTTGTAGAGATCCTTGATGCCGCCTTCCACGTTGTTGAAAAAGCGCGCCTCGGTGGCCTCGAGGTGTGGCGCGAACTCGCGGCGGCGTGCCGGGTCGCTGCCGCACAGCACGGTGGCGTTGATCTCCAGCATCAGGTTCAGCTGCTGCAGGTCGAACAGGTCCACACCCCGTGCGACATAGTCGTCAATCAAGGCATAGCCTTCAAGCACATTGAGCAGCACCTCGTCGGTGAACGGGTCACGCGGCTCGGTGAAATGCTGGCTGAGCTCGGCAAAACGGCCCTGCACCTCGCGCAGTGCGCGCTCTACCGCTGGCAGGTCAAGACGACATGTCGCATCCATTGGTAATCTCTTGAAACAGTACAAACGTGAAAGCGACCTGCCCCGCTCGGCCTTCCTGGCCTGCGGGGCGGGTCGCCTGGCGGGTGCCGGCTACTCAGCTGAACTTGCCGCTGATGTAGTCACTGGTCAGCTGTTCACGCGGGTTCTGGAAGATCTGCGTGGTCGGGCCCATCTCCACCAGGTAACCAGTGCGGGTGCCCTGGGAGATGTCCACCGAGAAGAACGCGGTGGTATCGGCCACACGAATCGCCTGCTGCATGTTGTGGGTCACCAGGGCGATGGTGTAGTCCTTTTTCAGCTCGACCATCAGCTCTTCCACGCGGCGGGTGGCAATCGGGTCGAGTGCCGAGCACGGCTCGTCGAGCAGCAGCACTTCCGGCTCGGTGGCGATGGCACGGGCGATGCAAAGGCGCTGCTGCTGGCCGCCGGACAGCGACAGGCCGCTGACCTTGAGCTTGTCCTTGACTTCATCCCACAGCGCGGCGCCTTGCAGGGCGTGCTTGACGCGGTCGCCGATGTCGCCCTTGTAGCGGTTCAGGCGCAGGCCGAAGGCGACGTTGTCGAAGATGCTCATGGAGAACGGGTTCGGCTGCTGGAACACCATGCCGATGTAGCGGCGCACCACCACCGGGTCCACGCCCTTGCCGTAGACATCCTGGCCGAGGAAGTGCACATGACCTTCGAAGCGGAAGCCCTTGACCAGGTCGTTCATGCGGTTGAGGCTGCGCAGCACGGTACTCTTGCCGCAGCCGGACGGGCCGATGAAGCCGGTGATCTCGTTCTTGCGGATCGGTACATGGCTGTCACGCACCGCCATGAAGTTGCCGTAGAAAATCTTGTCCAGCTTGCAGTCCATGACGATTGGCGCTTCGCTGACCATGGGAGCGGCTCTCTGTGCAGTTGATACGTTCACGGTCGAATGCTCCCTTTCAATACTTTGGCTTGCCGAAGATTCGGCTAAGAATGTTGACTACCAGCACGATCATCACCAACACCAGCGAGGCCGCCCAGGCGAGCTCCAGCTGGTTGTCGAACGGCATGCCGGAGAAGTTATAGATCAGTACGGCAAGCGATGCCGTGGGGTTCATGACGGCCAGGCTGCCGTCGTGATAAATCCAGTAGTTGCTGAACAGCGCGGTGAACAGCAGCGGTGCCGTTTCACCCGCAGCGCGGGCCACTGCCAGCATGACGCCGGTGAGGATGGCCGGCATGCCGGTCGGCAGGACGATCTTCCAGATCACCTGGGCGCGGGTGCAGCCCATGCCGTAGGCGGCGTCCTTCATGATCTTGGGGACCATCTTCATCGCTTCTTCAGCGGTCAGTACGACGATCGGCAGCATCAGTACCGCCAGCGCCACACCACCGGCCGGCGCCGAGTAGGTACCGGTGGTCATCACCACCAGGGCGTAGGCGAATACACCGGCGAGGATCGACGGCAGGCCGGTGAGCATTTTGGCGGCGAAGCGCGAGGCGTTGGCCAGCTTGCTCTCCGGGCCGAGTTCGGCGAGGAACACCGCCGCCAGGATGCCGACCGGCACCGCGATGGCCGCAGCGATACCGACCATGACGAAGGTACCGGCCAGGGCGTTACCGAAACCACCGCCCATCTCGAAACCGGTGGGTGGCAATTCGGTAAACACTTCCAGGCTCAGGCGCGCACCGCCGCGGGTGATCAGCATGTACAGCACGGAAATAAGCGGCACGCTGGCCAGCAGGGCCACGCACCAGACCATGGTGGTCAGCACCAGGCTGCGCAGGGCGCGGCCTTCGAAGCGACGCTGCAGGCTGGGCAATGCGGTAGTGGCTGCAGTGAGGTCAGTCATTATTTGTTACCCCGCTGGGCGTAGAGCATGATCATCGAACCGAACACGTTCACCAGCAAGGTGATGAACATCAGCACCAGGGCGGCGTACATCAGCACCTCGATCTCGTTCGGCCCGGCTTCGGGGAAGTTCAGTGCCAGCAAGGCTGCCAGCGTATTGGCCGGGGCAAACAGCGAAAGGGTGATGGTGTTGGCGTTACCCACCAGCATCGCCAGGGCCATGGTTTCGCCCAGTGCGCGGCCAAGGCCCAGCACCAGGGAGCCGAAAATGCCGGTGGCGGCCGACGGCACCATCACCTTGAGGATGGCTTCCCAATGGGTAGTGCCCATGCCGTAGGCAGCCTGCTTGGTCTTCATCGGTACGCTGGTCAGCGCATCCTGGGAAACCGCGGCAATGGTCGGCAGGATCATGATCGCCAGCACCAACGCCGCCGGCAGCAGGCCGGGGCCACTCAGGGAGGTGCCGAAGAACGGGATCCAGCCCAGCTCGCTGTTCAGCCAGGCGGTCAACGGCCGGATGGCCGGAATCACGACATAGATACCCCACAGGCCATAAACGACGCTGGGGATGGCGGCGAGCAGCTCGACGATGGTGCGAAACACCGCGGCAAGCCTCGCCGGCAAGAAATCCTGGGTAAGGAAAATGGCCATGCTGACGCCGAAGAAACCTGCGATCAACAAGGCGATCAGGGCGCTGTAAAGCGTGCCCCAGATGGCTGGCAGAATGCCGTATTTGCCCTGGTTGACGTCCCACACACTGCCGAACAGCACGTCAAACCCGTGCTTTTCCATTCCTGGAAGTGCTTTGCGTCCTACTTCGTATACCAACGCGAAAACCAGCGCGAGAATCAGCACCACACCGATACGTGCAAGGGCACGGAAGGTGCGGTCAACCAGGAAGTCCTTGGCGGACGGTGGCTGGCACGCAGAGTCTGGGTTATCCGGTATGGCAAAAGGTGTGTTCATTGTCTTATTCCGGGACAAAGGACAAACACTCCCGACACGGCTGTTACACCACGCCGGGAGCGCCTGAGGGTGTTACTGGATGCTCTGCGACGCTTTGCGCACTTCGTCGACAACCGACGGAGGCAGCGGGATGTAGCCCATCGAGTCGGCGATCTTCTGACCGTGGGTCAGGCCGTACTCGACCATGTCACGCATGGCCTTGGCCTTTTCCGGGCTGCCGTTGTCCTTGCGGAAGATCATCCAGGTGTAGGAAGTGATCGGGTAGGACTTGGCACCTTCCGGGTCTGGCAGGTGAGCGATCAGGTTTTCCGGCATCTTCACCGCAGCCAGTGCTTCGGCACCGCTTTCGGCGTTAGGCACGACGTATTGGCCAGCCTTGTTTTCCAGCTCGGCGAAGTCGACCTTGGCCAGCTTGGCGAAGCCGTATTCGATGTAGCCGATGGCGCCTGGTGTCTGGCGAACGGTGGCGGTTACGCCGTCGTTCTTCGGCGACTTGATGAACTTGTCGGTGGCCGGCCAGTTGACGGTGTTGCCTTCACCCAGGTCTTTCTTGAAGTCGGCGTTGATGGCCGACAGGTGCTTGGTGAAGACGGCGTTGGTACCGCTGGAGTCGGCACGCACGACCACGGTGATCGGCAGGTCAGGCAGTTTCATGCCCGGGTTGGCCTTGACGATCTGTGGGTCGTTCCACTTGGTGATCTTGCCCAGGAAGATGTTGGAGTACACATCGCGCGGCAGCTTCAGGCCTTTCGGGTTGCCCGGCAGGTTGTAGGCCAGGACGATTTCGCCGGCGGTCATCGGCAGCAACTGCACGCCTTCGCCGACCTTGGCCATGTCTGCTTCGCTCATGGCCGAGTCGCTGGCGGCGAAGTCGACGGTCTTGTTCAGGAAGTCCTGAACGCCTGCGCCGCTACCCTTGGACTGGTAGTCAACGGTAACGCCAGCAGTGTTCTTGCTGAAGTCCTTGAACCAGGTCAGGTAGATAGGTGCAGGGAAACTGGCGCCGGAACCGGTCAGGCGAACGTTGTCTGCGGCAAAGGCCGAAGTGGCAGACAGAGAAACCGCAACGGCGAGTGCAGCAGACTTCATGAGGCGTATCATGGAAAAGCGCTCCGTGTGATGGCCAGCACACTTTGCATCAGCTGTGTTACAGCTTTGTGACTGTTGAATGGCAGTCGATGTATTCACCCCCTCTAGATCGGGGCTGAAAGGCAATGGGTTGTCATTCCTTGGTAACCAAATATGACTAAACACTTTGCCATCATCCCTCGACGCGAGTGCCAGCCATGTCCCCTTCAGAACACAACTTGATCAGGCGCATCCATCGCGAGCTGCTGGACCACAGTGATGAAGAGCTGGAGCTGGAGCTGATCGAGGACGATCATGACCTCGATGCGCTGTTTGACACCCATATAGAAGAAGGCAGCGAAAAAGCCGCACGCCGGACCTACTTCCGCGAACTGTTCCGCCTGCAGGGCGAACTGGTGAAACTGCAGAGCTGGGTGGTCAAGACCGGCCACAAGGTGGTGATCCTGTTCGAAGGCCGTGATGCCGCTGGTAAGGGCGGCGTGATCAAGCGCATCACCCAGCGCCTGAACCCTCGGGTATGCCGGGTGGCAGCGCTGCCGGCCCCCAATGACCGGGAACGCACGCAGTGGTACTTCCAGCGTTACGTGTCCCATTTGCCGGCGGCCGGCGAGATCGTGCTGTTCGACCGCAGCTGGTACAACCGCGCGGGCGTCGAGAAGGTCATGGGCTTTTGCAATGACGACCAGTACGAAGAGTTTTTCCGCAGCGTGCCGGAGTTCGAGCGCATGCTCGCCCGCTCGGGTATCCAGCTGATCAAGTACTGGTTCTCCATTTCCGACCAGGAACAGCACCTGCGTTTTCTCAGCCGCGTGCACGACCCGCTCAAGCAATGGAAGCTGAGCCCCATGGACCTGGAATCACGTCGGCGCTGGGAGGCCTACACCAAGGCCAAGGAAGTCATGCTGGAGCGCACCCACATCGCCGAAGCGCCCTGGTGGGTGGTGCAGGCCGATGACAAGAAGAAGGCCAGGCTCAACTGCATCCACCACCTGCTCGGGCAGATGCCCTATGAAGAAGTGCAGGTGCCGACGATCGAGCTGCCGCAACGGGTCAGGAAAGAAGACTACATCCGCAACCCGACCCCGACCGACATCATCGTCCCGCAGGTCTACTGATACAGCGCGCTGGCTGGCTCAGAGCGCCATGACCATTTCATGCCAGGCCATGCCACCGTGGTCCGAGGGTGAAGGCCGCACGTACTGGTAGCCCATCTTGCGGTACAGCTCGACGTGCTGTTCCTTGCACATCAGGTGGATGGTCTGCTTACCCTGCGCCCTCATGCGGCTGATGAACTCGCTCATCAGCCGCTTGGCGTAGCCCTTGCCCTGCTGGGCCGTGTCCACCACCACCGACATGATCACCACGTTGGGCGCCTGCGGGTCATGGCCGACCAGTTCCTTGAATGCCTCGTCGGACATCACCACGTCGTGGGCGCAGCCGCTGTTGATGAAGCCGACGATGCCATGGGCGTCTTCGAGCAGCAGGAAGCCTTCAGGGTATTGGCTGATGCGCGTGCGGATCTTCTCCAGCGTGGCTGCTTCGTCACCTTCGTAGGCACCGATTTCGATCGCGAAGCAGCGCTCGGCGTCGGCGATGACGGGTTGGCGGAATGATGTGTTGCTCATGGGCAGGCATCCATAAATGAAATGATCGTGCCGCTAGGGTAATTGACTGAGCGGCAAACCCCGCATTCTTTTCGAGGGCTATCATGGAACGCCTGCGGCGCCCTGCCCTCCCACCTTCATGCAGGGCGAACAGCGCACTGCCCATTCACCTCTGGAGGAGTGGCTTTGATGAAAAAGATCCTGATGGTGCTCACCTCGCACGACCAGTTGGGTGACACCGGCAAGAAGACCGGCTTCTGGCTGGAAGAATTCGCCGCGCCCTACTACGTGTTCGTCGACGCCAATGCCGATGTCACCCTCGCCTCGCCCAAAGGCGGCCAGCCACCCCTGGACCCGAAAAGCGACGAGCCGGACGCCCAGACCGACGCCACCCGGCGCTTCGCCACAGACACCGAAGGGCAAATGGCCCTGGCCGACACCGTGCCGCTCGGCGAAATCGACCCGTACGGCTTCGACGCGGTGTTCTACCCCGGTGGCCACGGGCCGCTGTGGGACCTGGCCGAGGACAGCGACTCCAGGGCCTTGCTCGAAGCCTTCTATGCCGCCAACAAGCCGATAGCCGCCGTGTGCCACGCGCCGGGGGTGCTCAAGCATGTCAAGGCGCCAGACGGCCATCCGGTGGTCAAGGGCAAGCAGGTCACCGGCTTCGCCAACAGTGAAGAACAGGCAGTCGGGTTGACCGAGGTGGTGCCCTTCCTGGTGGAAGACATGCTCAAGGCCAACGGCGGCGAATACTCCAAGGCCGCGGACTGGGCAAGCCATGTGGTCGAGGATGGGCATTTGATCACCGGCCAGAACCCGGCCTCGTCCGAGGGCGTGGCCAAGGCATTGCTAAAGCGCCTGGCACAGTAACCCGCTGCCTGACGCTGCTCAGTCAACCTGGAGGGCGCACCGTACAGCGATGGTTGCCCGGTGCCGCTCCACAAAAGCTCGCGCATGTCTGCAAGTAGAGGAGTGCCGTGACGACCCAAGCCCTGCAACAGCCCGATGGTGCCTCGGCCCGGGAACCCCTCTACAGCACCGACATCCCCGCCCGCCTAGACCGTCTGCCGTGGACGCGTTTTCACACCTTGCTGGTGCTGGCCCTGGGCATCACCTGGCTGCTCGACGGCCTTGAGGTCACCCTGGCGGGCTCGGTGGCGGGCGCGCTCAAGGACAGCCCTGCACTGCACCTGAGCAACACCGAAATCGGCCTGGCCGGCGCCAGCTACATCGCCGGCGCGGTACTCGGTGCGTTGTGCTTCGGTTGGCTGACCGACCGCCTGGGGCGGCGCAGGCTGTTCTTCATCACCTTGTTCCTGTACATCGGCGCCACGGCCGCGACTGCGTTCTCCTGGAGCCTGTGGAGCTTCCTGCTGTTCCGCTTTCTCACCGGCGCCGGCATCGGCGGCGAGTACACGGCGATCAACTCGACCATCCAGGAGTTCACTCCGGCGCGCTATCGCGGCTGGGTCGACCTGACCATCAATGGCACCTTCTGGATCGGTGCAGCGCTCGGGGCGGCCGGTGCGGTGATCCTGCTCGACCCGGCAGTGGCCGGTGGCGATCTGGGCTGGCGCCTGTGCTTCGGCATCGGCGCGCTGCTGGGCCTGTTGATCCTGTTCATGCGCCTGTGGATCCCGGAAAGCCCGCGCTGGCTGATGATCCATAACCAGCCGGAACACGCCGAGCGCATCGTCGCCGGCATCGAACGCCGCTACCATGAGCGCGGGATCGCGATCCCGCCGCTACAGGCCCCTCCCCTGCGCCTGCGTGCACGCGACCACACGCCGTTGCGCGAGGTGTTCCACAGCCTGTTCGTCGAGCATCGGCGCCGCGCACTGGTGGGCCTGACCTTGCTCACCGCGCAGGCATTCTTCTACAACGCGATCTTTTTCACCTATGCGCTGGTGCTGACCGACTTCTACGGAGTGCCAGCGGCCAAGGTGGGCTGGTACATCCTGCCCTTCGCGCTGGGCAACTTCTGCGGCCCGCTGCTGCTGGGCAGGCTGTTCGACGTGGTCGGCCGGCGCATCATGATCAGCTCGACCTACCTGGTCTCGGGCGTGCTGCTGGCCGTCAGCGGCTACCTGTTCCAGCAGCAGCTGATCGACGTGACCCAGCAGACCCTGGCCTGGATGGTGATCTTCTTCTTCGCCTCGGCGGCGGCCAGTTCGGCTTACCTCACCGTGGCGGAAACCTTCCCGCTGGAAACCCGGGCACTGGCCATTGCCGTGTTCTATGCCTTTGGCACCGGACTGGGCGGCCTGATCGGGCCGACTCTGTTCGGCGCGCTGATCGAAACCGGCGAGCGCGTCAACGTGCTGTACGGTTACCTGCTCGGTGCAGCGTTGATGATCGTCGCTGCCCTGGCCCAGGCGCTGTGGGGCGTGGCGGCCGAGCGACGCTCGCTCGAACAGGTGGCCAGGCCGCTGTCGCAGATCAGCGAACCCTGAGCGCACCGCCTGTCCATTCAATGGCACTTCGGCTTGCCCCTGCCCTTCAACCGTTTATGCACACCACGCAGGAGTGACTGCCATGCCACGCGGCGACAAGGACAAATACACCGACAAACAGAAGCGCAAGGCCGAGCACATTGAGGAGAGCTACGAGCACAAGGGCGTGCCAAAGGACGAAGCCGAGGCACGCGCCTGGGCCACCGTCAACAAGCAGTCCGGTGGTGGCGAGAAGCCGGGCGGTTCGGGCAGCAAGACGTCCTCTGGCGAGAAGAAGACCGCCCGTTCGGATTCGGCCAAGCGTGCAGCCAAGACGCGCGAAGGGCATAGCCGGACATCGAGCACTTCGCTGGAAAGCCAGACCAAGGAGAGCCTGCTCAAGGAGGCGCGCAGCAAAAACATCATGGGCCGCTCGCGCATGACCAAGGCAGAGTTGGTGCAAGCACTGCGCAAGTAAACCCGACGCAGTAGCAGCAAGACGCTGTTGCCAGGCAAACACCTCGGCAACAACTGGCCATGCTTCTACACAGGCCAAATCAGCGCCATTCGGCTGCAACGCCCGAATTTGCTGGGCCCCACGGGCTGGCACAACAGCTGCAATGTGAAGTCGTCCGACTACACATCGAGTTGTCCATGCCTAACGAATTACGCTCTGCTGCCTACGAAATCCGCCATCCCGCGGCACACATCATCCGCGACGACGCCGAAGCGATCACCATCGCCCACCAGGTCGCCGCCCTGTTGCGCGAAGGCGCAGCCGAACGCGATCGACAGCGGGAAGTGCCTGCAGACATTGTCGACGCCTTCTCCAACAGCGGGCTCTGGGGCATCACCGTGCCGCGGGCACATGGCGGTGCGCAGGTTTCGTTCGCCACCCTCGCCCGAGTGATCGCCATCATCTCCGCCGCCGACCCCTCGCTGGGGCAGATCCCGCAGAACCACTATTGCCTGCTCGAAGACATCCGCCTGCAAGGCACGCCCGAGCAGCAGCGCCATTTCTTCAGCCTGGTGCTGCAGGGCCATCGCTTTGCCAATGCCTTGTCGGAAACCAGTGGCAAGACCGTGCAGGACATCCGCACACGCCTGGTTACCGAGGGCGACGGCTATCGCATCGACGGGCGCAAAGGCTATTGCACCGGCTCCTTGTATGCCCACTGGATCGGGGTGCTGGCGCTGGATGAGCAGGACCGTGCACAGCTGGCATTCGTCGAACGCGGCACGCCTGGCCTGGTGATCGTCGACGACTGGAGCAGCATGGGCCAGCGCACCACCTCCAGCGGTACGGTGCTGCTCGATGGCCTGCGGGTACCGGCGTTCAACCTGTTCCCCAGCTACCGCTCCTACGAAAACCCGACCCTTGCCGGCCCCTTCGCCCAGCTGACCACCGCCGCCATCGATGCCGGCATCGGCCGCGCCGCGCTGGATGACACCATCGCCTTCGTGCGCCAGCACGCCCGCCCCTGGATCGATGCCAAGGTCGACAAGGCCAGCGAAGACCCGCTGACCATCATCCAGGTCGGTTCACTGGAAATCCGCCAGGAAGCGGCCGAGGCGCTGCTCGAACGTGCAGGCCTGGCGCTGGATTCCGCCAGACCGGCACCGGATGAAGACAACGTGGCACTGGCCTCGGTGGCCGTGGCCAAGGCCAAGGTGCTCACCACCGAGGTGGCCATCGAGGCCAGCAACCGCCTGTTCGAACTGGGCGGCACGCGTTCGTCGCTGACCCGGCACAACTTCGACCGGCATTGGCGCAACGCCCGCGTGCATACCCTGCACGACCCGGTGCGCTGGAAGTATCACCTGGTCGGCAACTGGGCGTTGAACGGCATCAAGCCTGCCCGCCATGACTGGAACTGAGGCCGCCCGACCATGACCAAGCAGATCCGCCTCAATGCCTTTGCCATGAACACCGTCGGCCATCTTTCGCCCGGGATGTGGCGCCACCCGCGGGACCAGGCCACCCGCTACACCGACATTCACTACTGGGTAGCGCTGGCCAGGACCCTGGAACGTGGCTGCATCGACGGCCTGTTCATCGCTGACGTGCTGGGCGTCTATGATGTGTATGGCGGCAATGCCGACGCGGCCTTGCGCAACGCTGCCCAGGTGCCGGTCAACGACCCGTTGCAGCTGGTGCCCGCCATGGCCGCTGCCACCCGCCACCTGGGGTTCGGCGTGACCGCGTCGGTATCGTTCGAACACCCCTACCCGTTCGCCCGGCGCATGAGCACCCTCGATCACCTGACCCAGGGGCGCGCAGGCTGGAACATCGTCACCTCGTACCTGGCCAGCGGCGCGCGCAACCTCGGCCAGCCCCCGCTCAGCCATGACCAGCGCTACGCCCTGGCCGAGGAGTACCTGCAGGTCTGCTACAAGCTCTGGGAAACCAGCTGGGAAGACGATGCGGTGCAGGCCGACCGGGCAACCGGCGTGTATGCCGATCCGCGCAAGGTCCATGGCATCGACCACCAGGGCACCTGGTTCAAGGTGCCGGGTTTTCACCTGAGCGAACCTTCGCCGCAGCGTTCCCCGGTGATCTACCAGGCCGGCGCCTCCAGCCGCGGGCGTGCGTTCGCCGCCGCCAACGCCGAGTGCGTGTTCGTCGCCGCACCCAGCAAGGCGGTGCTGAAAAAACAGGTGGCCGAATTGCGCGCCGCCGTGGCTGCTGCCGGCCGTGCGCCGGAAGATGTGAAGATTCTCGAGCAACTGACGGTCATCGTCGCGCCCACCGATCAGCAGGCCTTGGCCCTGCTCGACGAATACCGCCAGTACGCCAGCGCCAGTGGCGCCTTGACGCTGATGTCCGGCTGGACCGGCATCGATTTCGCCGAGTACGCACCCGACCAGGTGCTACGCGAAGTGCCCAGCGAAGCCATCCAGTCAGCCGTGGAGGCGTTCACCCGCGCTGACCCGACACGCACCTGGACCACTGCCGAAATTGCCGACTACTGCGCCATCGGCGGTGACGGCCCGGTGCTGGTGGGCTCGGCCCGGACCGTCGCCGATCAATTACAGGAATGGGTAGATGAAACCGGCGTGGACGGTTTCAACCTGGCCAGCGTGGTCGCCCCGGAAACCTTCGAGGCGGTGGTCGACCTGTTGGTACCGGAGCTGCAGGCGCGGGGGCTGTTCAAGCGTGCCTATGAACCCGGCACCTTGCGCAACAAGCTGTTCGGCCGCGGCGACCGCCTGGCCGGCACGCACCCGGCGGCCGTGCTGCGCCGCGAGGCACGCCCATGAACGAACTGCTGAGCCATCTCGACTGGGCCGAAATCGCCCAGGCGTGCCTCGATACCCTGAGCATGCTGGGCGCGGCACTGGGCTTCACCGTGCTGTTCGGCCTGCCGCTGGGGGTGTTGCTGTACCTCACCGGGCAGCGTCAGCTGCTGGCCAACGGGCCGCTCTACCGTGGCCTTTCCGTGGTGGTCAACGTGCTGCGTTCGCTGCCGTTCATCATCCTGCTGATCGTGCTGATCCCGCTGACCACGCTGCTGACCGGCACCTCCCTCGGGGTCAAGGGCACCATCCCGCCGCTGGTGGTGGGTTGCACGCCGTTCTTCGCGCGCCTGGTGGAAACCGCCCTGCGCGAGGTCGACCACGGCGTGGTGGAAGCCACCCAGGCCATGGGCGCCAGCCTTGCCCAGATCATCCGCTACACCCTGCTGCCCGAAGCCCTCACCGGGCTGATCGCGGCCGTCACGGTCACCGCCATCGTGCTGGTCGACTACACCGCCATGGCGGGCGTGATCGGTGGCGGCGGCCTTGGCGACCTGGCGATCCGCTTCGGTTACCAGCGCTTCCAGACCGATGTGATGGTGGTCACCGTGCTGCTGCTGATCCTGCTGGTGCAGGTGCTGCAGATGAGCGGCGACCGCCTGGTAAGACATTTCACCCGACGCTGACTCCTGCAAGGTATCCCCTCATGAAAAAGACCCTCACTGCCCTCGCCGCCTTCATCGCCTTCAGCGCCCAGGCCGCCGAACACCTGGTGGTCGGCGCCACGCCGGTACCCCACGCCGAGATCCTCGAATTCGTCAAACCGGCCCTGGCCAAGCAAGGCGTGGACCTGGACATCAAGGTGTTCAACGACTTCATCCAGCCCAACCTGCAACTGGCGCAAAAAAACCTGGATGCCAACTACTACCAGTACCGGCCGTTCCTCAACGATTTCAACCAGACCCGCCATACCGACCTGGTCCCGGTGGTGGGCGTGCACATCGAGCCGTTCGGTGCTTATTCGGCCCGGTACAAGACCCTGGCCGAGCTGCCGGAGGGCGCCAGCGTGGCCATCCCCAACGACCCGGTGAATACCGGCCGCGCCCTGGTGCTGCTGGCCGAGGCCGGGTTGCTCAAGCTCAAGGACCCGAGCAACCCGCAGTCCACCCAGCGCGACATCACCGACAACCCACGCCACCTGAAGATCCGCGAGCTGGAAGGCGCCATGCTGGCCCGTTCGGTCAAGCAGGTGGACCTGGCCTTCGTCTTCGCCAACTACGCGCTGGAGGCCGGTATCGATACCAACAGCGCGCTGATCGTCGAAAAAGGCAAGGACCTGTACGTGGAATACCTGGTCGCCCGCCCCGATAACCTGCAGGACCCGGGCATCCAGAAACTGGCCAAGGCCCTCAATTCACCCGAAGTGCGCAACTTCATCCTGACCCGCTACAAGGGCCAGATCGCCCCTGGGTTCTGAGCCATTCGCCGCTGGCGCGGACAGGCATGAAACAGGTGTGTGGGGAAGATATGAAGATGTCGGCTTGAAGTGTTCGCCTTGGTATCTTCAGCGCCTATGAGATCGAGCGCCGCCCGCGCGGCGCATCGCGGGCGGCGCTCGGTTTCACAGGCGCTGAAAATGCCAAGGCGAACAAACCCGGCTCCCATTGAAGATCAGGTAAAGCAACCCAGCCAGCACCAACCCGGCAATCCAGCTGACATCCGCCCCGATCAGCCTGGCGAAGTACCCCTCGAAGAACGACAACTTCATGAACGGCACCGTGCCGATGATCGAAACCCCATACACCATCATGGTTTTACGGTTCCACCCCCCGTACCGGCCTTGCGCATCGTAAAGGTCGTCAATGCTGTAGCTGCCCCGCCGCACCACGTAGTAATCCACCAGGTTGATCGCACTCCAGGGAATCAACAGGTACAGCTGCCCGATCAGGATGTCGGCGAAGAAGGTGTCGAAGTGGTACTGGGTCTGTGTGGCAATGGCACAGGCCAGCACCGACAGCACCGCCATCAGCAGGCTCTTTGTCCCCTGCCGTACCTGCTGCAGCCTGGCAAAACCACTGAAGATCGTAGTGGTCGACATATAGGCGCTGTAGAGGCACAGCACGTTGTACTGGATGACGCCCAGGGCGATCACGACCAGGGCGGCGGGTGCCCAGGGGCCGAACAGGTTGGCGATCGCGCTGCCCGGGTCGACGCTCAGTGCCGAGGGCACCACCGCGGCTAGCGTGGCCCCGAGCGCCATCATACCCAGCGAACCCAGGGCGCAACCGAAGTAGGTGGTCCAGAAGGTGTGCCGGGTATCGACATCGGCGGGCAGGTAGCGCGAGTAATCCGCCACATAGGGACCGTAACCCAAGGTCCAGGAGGCGGCCTGGGCGATCACCAGGTTGAACACCGGCATCGAAAAGCCGCCCGCCTCACTGGGTAGAATCCCTGATACGTTGGCCCGGGTCAGGATCAGGATCAACGCGGCACCGAACACCACCGACGACAGCACGCTCATCCAGGCGCCCAGGCGGTGAATCAGTTCATAGCCGACGACGCCAATCAGAAAGGTCGCGACTGCGACGATCACGATCGCCTGGTTGTCGGTGACCGGCAGCAGCGCCTTCAACGGGTCGCGCAACAGCACGCCGCTGGCCGCCATGAACAGCACCGCTGCGGTCACCATCACCAGCAGCGGTATGGCGGCGCCGAACACGCCAAACTGCGCGCGGCTCTGGATCATCTGCGGTACGCCCAGGTGCGGGCCTTGCGCCGAATGGGCGGCCATGAACACCGTGCCCAGCATGCAGCCGATGACCAGCCCGGCCAGCGTCCACAGCAGGCTCAGCCCGGAGGCCACACCCAAGGTTCCGACCATCAGCGCGGTCACCTGCAGGTTGGAGCTGAACCAGACGCTGAACAGCCGACGCGGCCGGCCATAACGCTCGCTGTGGGGCACGAACTCGATGCTGCGCTTCTCGATCATGGCGCCACCTGCGCTTTGACTTCAGCAAGGCCCGGCTGGCCATCCCAGGTGGTCACGCCCGCCAGCCAGCCGTCGAGCACCTGCGGGTTCTGCTTCAACCAGGCCCTGGCAGCGGCCTCCGGCTCCATCTTGTCGTACAGGATGGAGCCCATGATGTGGTTCTCCATGTCCAGGGTGAAGCTCAGGTTGCGCAGCAGTTGGCCGACGTTCGGGCACTCGTCGGCATAGCCTTTACGGGTACTGGTGTAGACCGTGGCATCGCCGAAGTCCGGGCCGAAGTAGGCGTCGCCGCCAGTGAGGAACTTCATCTTGAACCGCGTGTTCATCGGGTGCGGCTCCCAACCCAGGTAAAGGATCGCCTGGTTGCGCCGCTGCGCGCGCTCGACCTGCGCCAGCATGCCCGACTCGCTCGATGCGACCACCGAGAAACCCGCATCCTTCAGGCCGAAGGCATTGTCACCAATGGCCTTGATCACGGCGTTGTTGCCGCCGTCGCCAGGCTCCAGGCCGTAGATCTTGCCGCCCAGTTCGTTCTTGAAGCGGGGGATATCGGAGAAGTCCTTCAGCCCCTGGTCCCACAAGGTCTGCGGCACCGCCAGGGTGTACTTGGCGTGCTGCAGGTTGACCCGCACGATATCGATGGCGCCTGCGTCGCGGTGGGGTTTGAGGTCAGGCTCCATGGTCGGCAGCCAGGTGCCCAGGAACACATCCATGTTCTTGCCATCGGCCAGGGCCTTGAAGGTCAGCGGCACCCCCACCAGGGTCGACTTGGTCTGGTAGCCGAGGCTTTTCAGCAAGGTGGTGGCAATCGCGGTGGTGGTCTGGATGTCGGTCCAGCCGGGGTCGGACATCCGCACCAGGCGGCATTGGGGCGGCTCGGCGGCATAGGTGTGCGCACTCATGGCCAAGGCGGAGCAGAACATAACGCGCAATGCATTTTTCATGACGCAAATCCTCTCTGTGGCAGCTATGGGAAGCGGCAGTTTTTGTTATTCAGAGGCAACGCAGTCTTGTCGTTATCTGGCCCAGCGGGTGATGCGTGCTAACGGCGAATACCGATGACGCGGCCACAGTAGCCGGGGCGCGTCAGCGTTCGATGGGCCTGGAAGATCGCGCTGATCTTCGCTTCGACGGACGTGGCGAACTTCGCCGCACGACCGGCTTCGCTAGCGATGTTCATGAGCATCTGCTCGCTGGCAGCCAGCAGTTCTCCATCCTTGGGGCGATACAGGTGATGGACGATGTGCAGGCGCTTGCTGTCATGGTCGATCACCTGGGTAAACACTTGCACCTCCTCCCCTAGCCGGGTTTCGCTCAGGTAGTTGATATGGGCCTCCAGCGTGTACAGCGTATGGCCGTAGAGGGCCCGGCCGTCGGCGTCGAGGCCGATGTGATCCATCAGCGCATCGGTGGCATGGCTGAACAGCAGAAAGTAGAAGGCATCGCGCAGGTGCCCGTTGTAGTCGATCCAGTCTTCGCCGATGGTGGCCTGGTGAATCAGCAGCAGGTTGTTCACGAACAGTTCCTTGCAGAAGTCATGGCGTTCGACTCAGAGGTCGAGCACCAGTGTTTGCGACAGTGCGCGGGACACGCAGATCATCATCACGTCGTTGTTCTTGCGCTCGGCCGGCGTCAGCACGCTGTCGCGATGGTCCGGCGCGCCGTCCAGCACACAGGTTTCGCATGAGGCGCAGGTACCCTCCCGGCACGAACTTTCCACGCGCAGGCCGTTGGCTTCCAGCACCTGGAGAATGTTTTGGTCCGCGGGCACTTCGAAGGCCTTGCCGCTGCGTGCCAACTGGACGGTAAAGGGCTTGTCGGTTGCCGTGGTCTTCGGCTCCTTCGGGGTAAACCACTCGAAATGCACCTGCTCTTCGGGGTAACCGCGCGCGGCGGCTTCGACCGCGAGCATGAAGGGGGTCGGGCCGCAGGTGTAGAAATGCACATTGGCAGGCTGCTGGCCGATGGCTGCAGTGATATCGAACAGCCCACCGACCTCGTCATCGGCATGCAAGGTGACCCGATCGGCAAAAGGCTGCAGCGCCTCCAGAAACGCTGCCCGCTGGCGACTGCGTACTACGTAGTACAGATGCCACGGACGCTGATTGGCCTCGCACCACTGGATCATCGACCAGACCGGCGTGATACCGATGCCGCCCGCAAAGAACACGAAACCCGGGGCGTCTTCCTCCAGCGGGAAATGGTTGCGCGGCGCGCTGACTGTCAGCGTGTCGCCCACCCGCAGCGACTGATGCACATGCCGGGAGCCGCCGCGGCTGACGGGCGACAGGCCAACGCCCACGCAGTAGCGATGGGTATCGCGGGCGTCATTGCACAGCGAATACTGGCGTACCAGTTCGCCCGGCAGATGCAGCTCGATATGGGCACCGGGCTTGAACGGCGGCAATGCTGCCCCATCCGGCGAACGCAGCTCGATGACCACGACGCCTTTGGCCTCGGCAATCAGGTCGGTTATTTGTAGGGTCAATTGTTCAGGCATGGCAAACCTCACACTGCGGCAAACTGGCCCGAAGCCTGGAGGGCCTCGGGCCGACTCTCAACCGCGCCGAAGCGGCGTGGTCGCCTTCAACATGCGGGTGATCAGTTCGTCCCGCTGCGTGGCAAGGGTCGCCCAGCTGTGCTCACCGGCCTCATCGTGCACGCCCTCGACCAGCATCGAAGCCGTCTGCGCATCGAGGCGAGGGTCGCCCAGGTCGTCCCACCAGCCGTGGAAGCTCTCGGTGTACTTCTGGCAGAACGAACTCAGGCCTTCCGACCCGCCGCCAAGGTGGAACAGCAAGGTCGGCCCCATGGCCGCCCAGCGCAGGCCAGGCCCTGCCCAGACCGCCTTGTCGACGTCTTCCACACTGGCCACGCCGCTCTTGACCAGGTGAATGGCCTCGCGCCACAACGCGGCCTGCAGGCGGTTGGCAACATGCCCCTTCACTTCACGGTTGACCCGGATGGTCACCTTGCCGACCAGCGCATAGAAGCGCTCGGCCTGCTCGACCACACCGGCCGCTGTCTTGTCGTTGCCCATGACCTCGACCAGCGGGATCAGGTGCGGCGGGTTGAACGGATGGCCGAGGATGAAGTGCGACGGGTTCTGCCAACCCGCCTGCATCTCGCCCAGGCGCAGGCCGGAAGCGGACGACGCGACGATGGCACCGGGTTTGAGGGCCGCTTCCAGCTTGGCGAACAGCTCATGCTTGATGGCGATGCGCTCCGGCACGCTTTCCTGGATGAAATCCGCCCCCGCCACGGCGCTGGCAACATCGCCATGGAAACTCAACTGGCCTGGCTCGGCATCGGCCAGGCCCAGCTCGCGCAGGGTCGGCCAGGCGTTGTCGATGTAGCTGCGGACATCGGCCTCCATGGTCGGCGACGGGTCATACACGGCCACATTGCGCCCGGAGGCCAGAAACAGCGCGGCCCAGCTGGCACCGATCACACCCGCGCCAATCACCGCGACATTTTGGAATTCACTCATCAGAAGAACCTCGGTTGCAGGGGGGATGCACTGGTCAGGCCGCCGTCGACGACGAAGCACTGCCCGGTAATGAAACGCGCCGCGTCAGAGGCCAGCCAGGCCACGGTCTCGGCAATATCGTCAGGCTGGCCAAAGCGGCCTGCCGGGTGGCGCGCCAGGGCGTCGGCCTTGGCTTTTGCCGGGTCGGCGGCCATGGCAAAGGCGTCCTCGGCCATCGCCGTCATGATCCAGCCGGGGCAGACCGCGTTGCAGCGCACCCGCGGGCCGTGGTCGACGGCAATGGAGCGGGTCAGCCCATGCACGAAGGCCTTGGACGCGTTGTAGAGGGCCATGGACGGGTCGGCGCTCTGCCCGGAGATCGAACCCAGGTTGATGATGGTGCCGCCGCACTGGACCATGCCCGGCAACACCGCCCGGCACAGGTTGAAGGTGCCGCGGGCGTTGATGCCCATCACCTCCTCCCAATCGGCGTCGGTGCTTTCCAGCACGGTCTTCTCGACTTGCACGCCGGCGTTGTTGACCAGGATGCCCACGCGGCCAAAGCGCTGTTCGGCACGTTCTACGATGTAGCGGGCATCCTCCGGGCGGGCCACATCGGCCTGCACCCACTCCACCGCACTGTCCAGATGCCGTGGCCTGGCGCCACGCCCGCAGGTGACGACCTGGCGCCCTTGGGCGAAGAATTTCTCGACGATGGCCAGGCCGATGCCACGGCTGCCACCGGTCACGATCACTGCTGATTTGTCCATGTGGGTCACCCGTGCGCGAGCATGACGTGGCGAACGCTGGTGTAGGCGTCGAGCGCGAACACCGACATGTCACAACCGTGGCCTGAGCCTTTCATTGCGGCCCAGGGCATTTCCGGCGTGGCCACACCGTGGGTGTTGACCCAGGTGAAGCCGTAGCGCAGGCGGCTGCTGGCCGCCATGGCGCGGCCACTGTCACGGGTCCACAGCGACGAGGCCAGGCCATAGCGGGTGGCGTTGGCGATCGCGACCGGGTCTTGCCCTTCAGTGAAGCGCGACACCGAAATCACCGGGCCGAACAGTTCCTGGGTGGCGATTTCCGCGTGATGGTCGACATCGGCAATCACGGTCGGGCTGTAGAAGAACCCGCCGCCGGGCTCGACCGTGCCCCCCGTCACCACCTCGGCATAGGCCCGGGCGCGCTCGAAGAAACCGGCCACCCGTTGCCGGTGCAGTTCGGTCACCAGCGGCCCCATCTCTGTGCCGGCGGCCCTGGGCGCACCGACCTTGATCGTCGCCGCCGCTTCGGCCAGGGCACTGACCACGCGGTCATAGACCTTGCTGGCCACCAGCACCCGGCAAGGCTGGGCGCAATCCTGGCCGGCATTGAAGAACGCCGTGGCACGCAAGGTGGCGACCAATTTTTCGATGTCGGCATCCTCATAGACGATGACCGGTGCCTTGCCACCCAGCTCGACATGCACCTGGCGCATCTGTTGCGCAGCAGCGCGCATGGCTGCGCTGCCGGTGGCTGGCGAACCGGTGATGCTCACGGCTTCGATGCCCTCGGCATTGATCAGCCGGGCCCCGGTGGAACTGCCCACCCCGTGGACGATATTGATGACGCCCTTGGGCACCACGTCCGCCAGCAGCTGCCCCAGCCGCAAGGTCGACAGCGGGGTCACCTCGGAAGGCTTGAGCACTACGCTGCAACCGGCCGCCAGCGGTGCTGCCAGCTTCCAGGCGGCCATCATCAGCGGGTAGTTCCACGGCGCGATGGCCGCCACCGGGCCGATCGGGTCGCGCCGGATCAGGCTGGTGTGCCCGGCCACATACTCGCCCGCCGCGACACCGGCCAGGGTGCGGGCTGCACCGGCAAAGAAACGGAAGGTGTCGAGGGTCAGCGGCATCTCGTCATTGAGTGCCGATGGCCAGGGCTTGCCGACGTTCTGGCTTTCCAGTGCGGCCAGTTCTTCGGCATGGGCCTCGATGACCCCGGCAATGTCCTGCAGCAGCGCGGCGCGCTGCGCCGGGGTGGTCTGCGAATACGACTCGAAGGCTTCATGGGCGCTGCGCACGGCGCAGTCCAGCTGAGCGTCATCCGCCTGGCCGACGCTGACAATCGCTTCCCCGGTGGCCGGGTCGATGACAGTCAAGGGCGCAGCGGCGCCCTCGACGAGCTCGCCGTTGATCAACATTTTGTTATGCATGGCGTATCCCCATCGCGAATCACAAGGTGATCTTGTCGCGCCCTTTCAAGCCCAGGCGCGCCCGGGCTTCTGCAGGCGTGGCCACCTTGAGCCCGAGGTTTTCGATGATCGAGCGGATCTTCAGCACCTGTTCGGCATTGCTCCTGGCCTTCTCGCCAGCACCGATGAACAGGCTGTCTTCCAGGCCGACCCGCACGTTGCCGCCGAGCATTGCCGCCTGGGTGGCAAAGGCCATCTGGTTCTTGCCTGCCGCCAGCACCGACCATTCGTAATCCTTGCCGAACAGCTTCTGCGCCACGGTGTGCATGTGCATCAGGTTGTCCAGGTCGGCGCCCACGCCCCCCAGCACACCGAACACGATCTGGATCAGGAACGGTGGCTTGACCCAGCCCTGGTCGATCACCCACGCCAGGTTGTACAGGTGGCCCAGGTCGTAGCATTCGAATTCGAAGCGGGTACCGTGGCCTTCGCCCAGCTCCTTGACGATGTATTCGATGTCGGCAAAGGTGTTGCGGAAGATGAAGTCGCGGGTGCTGTCGAGGAAGGCCGGTTCCCAGTCATGCTTCCAGTTCGAATACTTGGCCTTCATCGGGAAGATGCCGAAGTTCATCGAACCGACGTTCAGCGAGGCCATCTCCGGGCTCACCGCCAGCGCCGCACGCAGGCGCTCCTCGCGGGTCATGCCCAGGCCGCCGCCGGTGGAAACGTTCAGTACCGCATCGCTCTGGCGGTGGATCTGCCCCATGAAATCCTGGAACAGCTCCGGGCGCGGGTCCGGCTTGCCGGTCTCGGGGTTGCGGGCATGCAGGTGGATGATCGAAGCCCCGGCCTCGGCGGCCTCGATGGAAGAATCGGCGATTTCCTGCGGGGTGATCGGCAGGTATTCCGACATGGTCGGGGTGTGCACGCCACCGGTGGTGGCGCAGGTGATGATGACGGATTTTGGCATGGCGAGGCTCACAGTTTCATTTGTTGGACTTGGGCGGTCAGGCCGCCATCGAGGACCCACAACTGGCCGCTGGCATAGCGGGCCTCGTCACTGGCCAGCCAGTACACGAGGTTGGCGACATCGGCCGGGGTGCCGTAGCGCCGGGTCGGGTGCACATCGCGCACCGCGCTTTCCAGGCTGGCGATATCACCGTGGTCCTGGAAGAAGCTGCGCAGCATCGGCGTGTCGATGTAGCCGGGGCACACCGCATTGACGCGGATACCCTCGGGGCCGTGGTCGCAGGCCATGGCCCGGGTCAGCGCATGCACCGCGCCTTTGCTGGCGCAGTACGCCGCGAGCCCCGGGTCGGCAATGAAGCCGTCGTAGGAGCCGAAGTTGATCACGCTGGCCCCGCTGCTTTCGCGCAGCAACGGCAAGGCGTGCTTGCTGACCAGGAAGGTGCCGGTGACGTTGACCGCGAACACCCGGTTCCACACCTCCAGGCTGGTGTGCTCGATGGTGTGCTCCACTTCGATACCGGCGGCGTTCACCAGCACATCGAGCCGCCCCTGCTCCCGTGCCACCTGCTGCATCGCCGCCTGCACCTGGGCCTCGTCGGCGACATTCAGCTGCAGCGCCGTCGCCCCCGGCACCGGATGCTGCTGGGAAAGGTCGGCGGCATAGACCAGCGCCCCTTCCTTGAGCAGGCGCTCGCACACCGCGCGGCCGATGCCGCCGGTGGCGCCGGTGACCAGCGCCACCTTGCCGATCAGGCCGCCGCTCATGGCTTCACGCAGCGCGCATAGGCGTCCAGTACCAGGCCATGGAAGTGGTGCAAGGCATGCTCGGATTTACCCGAGCCGTTCGGGTCGGTGACGATCCGGCCCTGGTCGAAGGCCGGGGTCTGCATGCCGCGCTGGACGTTCTCCACCAGCGAGATGTCTTCGACCTGCAGCACTTCATCCAGGTAGCGGATGGCCTCTTTTTCCATGTCGTCCGGTTCAGGGGTTTCGAGGAAGAAGTCGTAGGTCTCGAAGGTACGGTCAGGGCCCATGGGCACGATGTTCAGCACGATCATCGAGCTGCGCCCGGGGTAGCGCATCAGGCAGGTATTGGGCCACAGCCACCACACCGCATGGGTGCGCACGCTGGCCTTGGACACGTCGTAGGCCGAGTTCTGGCCCTTGCCGGCTTCAGCCATGTGGCTGGAATAGATACCGTGGGTCTGCACCTTGTAGGTGTCCATGTCGACCAGGGTGCAGAAGTCCTTGTGCGCGGTCGGGCAGTGGTAGCACTCGAGGAAGTTGTCGACCACGTTCTTCCAGTTGGACTTGATCTCGTAGGTCAGGCGGTGGGCGAAGGTCAGTTTCTCGATATCCGGCGCCCAGTGCAGGATCTCCTTGGCCAGGTCGCCGGACTGCTCGCGCAGCGGCGTGGCCTGCGGGTCGAGGTTGACGTAGACGAAGCCGCAGAACTCCTCGACCTGCACCGGGGTCAGGTGAATCTCTTCCTTGTTGAAGTCCTTGAGCCCGCCGACATGGGGCGCGGCGACCAGCCCGCCGTTGAGGCCATAGCACCAGGAATGGTACGGGCAGACGATGCGCCGGGTCTTGCCTTCACCTTGCAGCACCGGGTGAGCGCGATGCTTGCAGACGTTGTAGAAGGCACGCAGCACGCCTTCCTGGTCGCGCACTACCGCAATCGGGTGACCGGCGATGTCCACCGTGGTATAGGCACCGGGCTCACGGACCTTTTCCACGTGGCACACCCACTGCCAGCTCTTGGCGAGAATGGCCTGCTGATCGAGGCGGAACCACTCCGGGTCGACATAAGCCTCGGCACGCAGGGACTGGGAGCGCAGCGGGTCCGGGTCATACCCCTGCTTGATCGATTCGAATTGGCGAGGATGGATCAGATCAGACATGTCAACGGCCCTTTTATTGTTACAGGCAATGGGGTTTTGCCTGCTCTGTGGCGTTGATAGTGATCCGGGCCGGGGGGATTAAATGTGCAAATTACGCCGTGTTTTATTCAGTTTTCGCCATTGTCGTTTTTAGGCATGAGCCCTCTATTGGCGACCAGCGGGCTTGCCCTGCTGGTGCATTGGCCAAGCCCGGTAGTCGAACGGCACCCGCCCTTCCTGACGATCCTGGCGCGGGGTCAGGCCGAAGCGTTCGCGGTAGATGCGGCAGAAATGCGATTGGTTGGGGAAGCCCGACGCGACCCCGACCTTGGTCAGCGCCAGGTCGGTCTGGGTCACCAGGCCACGCGCCCGGTCCAGGCGGATGTCGCGGTAGTACAAGGCCGGGCTCTTGTGCACCACCTGGCGGAACAGGCGATCGAGCTGCCGTTGGGAAATACCCACCTGCTCGCACAGGTCGGGGATGCTGATCACCTCTTCCAGGTGCCGCTCCATCAGCTTGATCGCTTGCCTGACCGCCAGCGGAATGGTGTGCCCAAGCGGTTGCCGGGCTTCCGGGTTCTGCTGGCTGCTGCCAGGGCGGAACTGCTGGTGGAACACGTAGCGTGCCGCTTCGTTGGCCACGGTTTCGCCCTGCAGGTTACGGATCAACTGCAGCGCCGCATCCGTGGAGGCCGCGCCGCCACAACAGGTGATGCGGTTCTGGTCGAAGACATACAGGTCCTCGACGATGGTCACGTCCGGGTACAGTTCGAGCAAGGCGTCGATATGCTCATAGTGCGCCGTGGCCCGGCGCCCCGCCAGCAAGCCGGCTTCGGCCAGCAGGAAGGTGCCGGTGTCCAGGCCGGCCAGCATGCAGCCCTTGCTGGCCCAGGCCCGCAGCGCCCCTTGCAGGTGGGCGCTGTGGTGCTGCTCCGGTGCCCAGCTGCACGAAACCACGACCAGGTCCCAAGGCTGGTCGCGCACGCTGGCCAGCGACTGGGTGAACAGGTCCATGCCGTTGGACGCGCGGATACCGCCGCCCTCGACCGAGGCGAACTGCCAGTGGAAGCGGCTCTCCCCGCTCAGGTAGTTGGCGGCCCGGAACGGGTCGACGAACGCCGTGGTGGCGGCGGCGTTGAAGTAGGGGAACACGATGATCAGGAAGTTGAACACGTGGATCTCGCTTCGCAGGGGTTGGCCTGATGATACGAGAAAATGCCTGTCGAATTAGCGGATGGGGGCCGCTTTGCGGCCCATCGCAGGCAAGCCAGCTCCCACAGGGACTGCGCTGGGTCAGGCATCGCGCGGTCCCTGTGGGAGCTGGCTTGCCTGCGATGGGCTGCAAAGCAGCCCCCTTTTAGGTACCTCACTCATCCCCTGCCCGCAGTTCCTTGAGCTTCATGTTGGCCTTTGCACCGATAGTCAGGAACGGTTGTGGCGGCAACTGCTTCGGTTTGTCGAAACCGCTGAAGATCTCCACCAGTTCGCTGCGCACGCCCAGTGCCTGATCAGCTGCTGCAATGCCAGCGGCACTGGACTTGGACGCCCCCAGCCCATTACAACCACAGGCCGCGAACACCCCGCGATCCACCTCGCCAAACGCCGGCACGCTGTTCCAGGTCAGCGCCATCGGCCCACCCCAGCGGTACTCCATGCGCAGCCCCTTGAGGCTGGGGAAGCGCGTAAGGAACTTGCCGTCGTGTACCCGCCCGGCACTGCCCACCTGGCTGTCGCCAATGGTAAGGCTCGGGTTGTAGCTGTAGCGCCAGCGCACCAGGATGCGGTCACTGTCACCGTCGCTGATGCGACGCACCGTGGTGCCCATCGGCAAGGCCGGGGTCGCCGCCCAGGTACGCTGGCCCGGCAGGCGCTTGGGGTCGAAAGGTTCGGTCAGCGAGGCATAGGTGAACACGTGCAACAGCTGGCCCTTGAAGAAACCGAAGCTCTGGGCGTGGCCGTTGTTGGCCAGGATGATCTTGCCCGCCGTGACCACACCCTTCGGCGTCTTGATCACCCAGGCGCCACCCACCTGCTTGAACGACAAGGCCGGCGTCTGCTCGTACACCCGCACCGCACCTGCCAACGCATCGGCAAAGCGCCGCACATACGCCGCCGGCTGGATCATCACCGTGCCGGGCATGAACAGGCCCGAGGTGTAGGCCGGGCTGCCGGTCACCGCGCCGATCTGGCGGGTGTCGAGCAGCTCGTAAGGTTCGCCCAGCGCGTCCAGCTGCCTGGCGTACGACAGGATGTGCTCGTCTCCTTGCGCACCACGGGCGACACTGAAGCGGCCGCAGGGGTCGAACACCGCCTTGCCCCAACCCTGCGCTTCGGCCAGTTCGCGGCCCATGTCGATGGCCGTGCGATACAGCTTGATGTCGCGCCTGGCGCGATCAAGCGAGCCGCCGCCCAGGCCTTCGGCAGAGACCTCGTGGGGCAGGTCGATGATGAAACCCGAATTGCGCCCCGAGGCGCCCTCGCCGACGGTGCCGGCTTCGAGCAGCACCACCTTCAGAGTCGGGTCCCGGCGCGTCAGCTGGCGAGCTGCCGACAGGCCGGCAAAGCCGCCACCGATAATCGCCACATCGGCGGTGACGGCACTGTCCAGTGCGGCGTTGGCCACACGCGGCGGCAACATCTCGGTCCAGCCTGAGCTGCCATGGTTGCTGGGCATCTTCGATGCGACGTACATGCTCGCAGCCCCCCGGTCAGGAAGCCGAAGCTTCGCGGTCGATCAGCGGCGCCAGTGCTTCACGCAGCGCTCCCAGCTTTTCCTCGGCCAGGCGCCGCAGCGGACGGCGTGGGTTACCGGCGTCAAAGCCCATGATCTGCGCTCCGGCATACACCGACTGCACGTAGTCGCCCTGCCAGATCAGCGACATCACCGGGGCCAGGTGCTTCCAGATCTGCTGCACTTCAGCCCACTTGCCCTCGCTGGCGGCATTGGCCAGGGCCACGCAGGTCTTCGGCGCCAGGTTCGCACCGCCCCAGATCAACCCTGCAGCACCCGCAAACAACGCATAGGGCACCAGCGGGTCGGCGCCGTTCATGGTCGGCAGACCGGTGCGCGACAACGCGGCCTGGGCCGCCAAGTCGCCGCTGCTGTCCTTGACCGACACGAAGTTGGGGATCTCGCTCAACTGCCTGAACAGCGCGGGCGTGACTTCGACACCCACGGCCTGTGGCACGTTGTAGCCAATGATCGGCAAGCCGACCTGGGCCACCGTCGAGTAGAAATCGATGATGCCCTGGTCATCGGTCGGGCCTTCGAAGAACGGGGGCAACACCATCACACCATCGGCACCGCAGTCCTTGGCGTGGCGGGTGCGCTCGACCACCTCTTCGACCAGCAGCGCGGAGGTCTGGGCAATCACCCGCGCACGGCCATTGATGACCTTGGCGCCGAATACCACCAGCTCCTTGGACTCATCCTTGCTCAGGTACACATGCATGCCGGTTCCGGAACTGAGCACCAGGCCATGCACACCGGCGGCGATGTAGCGCTCGATCAAGTTTTCGAAACGCGCGAAGTCGATCTTGCCCTGTGGATCGAACGGGGTGGTAATGGCCAGGTTCACACCGGAAAACGCGAATGCAGACATGCGGTAACTCCTTATTGTTTTCGGCTGGACGGTCCAGCCACGGCATCGAGCGGTCTGTTGCTCCATGCGAAAAGCCTAAGGTTTCACCTGCAGCGGTTACAGCGACATTTGCGCAGTCAATTGCCTGATTTTCGGTTATGCCAGTGCACCTTGAAAGGGCTCAGGCCTGCCGGCGCGCCACCAGTTCGACCCACACCGGCGCATGGTCACTGGCCTTGGCTTCATTGCGCACCCAGGCGTCGACACCCGCCCGCTTCAGGTAAGGGGCAAGGTCCGGGTTGAGCAGCAAATGGTCGATGCGCAACCCGGCATTGCGCGCCCAGTGATTGCGAAAGTAATCCCAGAAGGTATACACGCGCTCGTCAGGGTGCAGGTGGCGAATGGCATCGACCCAGCCCTGCTCCAGCAGTTGCCGATAACACGCCCGCGACTCGGGTTGCAGCAGCGCGTCCTTAAGCCATGAGCGTGGGTTGTAGATGTCCATGTCGGTGGGCACCACGTTGAAATCGCCTGCCAGCACCGTCGGGTGACCGCTGCCATACAGTGCCTTGGCATGCTCGATGAGGCACCGGAACCAGCGCAGCTTGTAATCGAACTTCGGCCCGGGCTGCGGGTTGCCGTTCGGCAGGTACAAGCACGCCACCAGCACCCCATGCGCAGCGGCCTCCAGATAGCGGCTCTGGCTGTCGTCCTCCATGCCGGGCAAGCCGCGACGTACCTCCAGCGGTTCGCTGCCACGCGCCAGGATCGCCACGCCGTTCCACGACGGCTGCCCCTGGTACAGGCTGCCATAGCCGGCCGCCTCCAGCGCCTGGCGCGGGAACTGCGGGTCGGGCGCCTTGAGTTCCTGCAGGCAGGCGATGTCCGGCTGCTCCCGTTCCAGCCAGGCCAGCAGCGCCGGCAGGCGGCTGCGGATGCCGTTGATGTTGAAGGTGGCGATCTTCAGCGCTTTCATGCGTCGGGGTCGCTGACGTGGGCCTGCACGGCGTCTTCCAGGGCCCCGACATGGGCCTCGTCTGCCAGCGCCTTCAGCGCCAGCCAGTCGTCCCAGTCGATCGCACCATCGTCGCGCAGGGCCTCGGCGCTGCGCACCAGTTCATGGTGGTAGGCATCCGGCGACTCGCGGCGGTAGCTGATGTCGTCGTACTGGGCGTACCAGGCCTCAAGCTCGGGGATGCTGCGTTCGATGCTCATGGGTGACACTCCTCACGGTGCCCTTTGCATGTATGAGCCCTGCCCCTTGGCAACGTTCAACCGCAGCGTCGCTGGCATCCTCTTCATCGATCTGCGCCATGCTCAAGCGCGAAGTCTCCCGTAGCATCAGCGAGCACACGGCAACCAGCGCCAGTGCCGCTGCCCCGTACAACGCCACGCCCAGCGGGTTGTGGTCAGTCAGGATCAGGATCGCCGTGGCGATGCTCGAAGCTGTACCGCCGCCCAACGCCGCGCCGATCTGATAACTGGCCGAAATCCCCGAATAGCGCATGCTGCGCGGGAACTGCTCGCCGAGCAAGGCCGGAATCGGGCCCTGGGTCGCGCCCATCAGCAGGCCGGTCAGGCAATAAGCAAACAAGGCGATGGCGAAGCTCTTCATGCCCACCAGCGAGAAGAAAGCGAACAACCCCATGGCCATGATCACCGCACCGAAACCCATCACCACACGTCGGCCCAGGCGGTCCGACAGGTAGCCGAACAGCGGCGCAGAAAACACGATGGCCACTGACAGAACCAGGTCGAACATCAGCGCCTGGGTACTGCCAAAACCGACCTGCGTGGCGTAGGTGAGGAAAAACGTGCTGCCGATATAGGCGATGGTGCAGTAGCCGAAGGCGACCCCGGTGCACAGCAGCAGCTGCCGTGGGCGCTGGCGCAGGGCCTCGGCCAGCGGTGCACGCGCAGGTCTGGCCTCAGGCATGCTGGCGGGAGCTGGCGCTTTCAACCGTGCGTACAGGCCGATCAGCACCAAGGTGCCACCCAGCCAGAACGGAATGCGCCAGGCAAAATCGACCAGGTTGTCGTTGAAGGCCGCACTGACGATGGCGAACACTGCAGCCCCGAGAATGCCGCCGACACCGATACCCATGCTGGTGAAGCTGCCCCACAGGCCACGCCGCCCAGGCGGCGCCGACTCGATGCCGAACAACGCGGCACCGCCCCACTCGCCGCCGGCGGCAAAACCCTGGATCAGGCGCAGTAGCACCAGCAGGATCGGTGCCGCCACGCCGACGCTGGCATGGCCAGGCAGGCAGCCGATAAGAAAGGTACTCAGGCCCATGAGCAGCAAGGTGGTGACCAGCACCTTCTGGCGGCCGATGCGGTCACCGAAGTGGCCGAACACCAGCCCCCCCAGCGGGCGGGCGAAGAAGCCCGCGCCAAAGGCGCTGAACGCCACCAGGGTGGCGGTCAGGTGATCCATCTGCGGGAAGAACACCTGGGGGAACACCAGCGCAGCGGCGGTGCCGTAGATGATGAAGTCGTAGAATTCCAGCGCCGTGCCCATGCCGGAGACGCAAAAGGTACGGAAAGCGGAGCGGGATGACGCAGGCTGAGTCTGTTGCGCATGCATTGTTGTTGTTCTCGTTCAGCGGGCGCAGCCAGCCGGGGCAGGCTGCAGCCGGTGTGGCTCAGAAGGTTTGGAAGCCGGCCCTGGCCAGCTGCACGGGCGTGCCAGCCACGTATTCCAGCAGGCAACGTTCGGTGTCGATGCCGACGCTGAGCAGGGTTTCCCAACGTTCGGTGTCGGGCAGGACCATATCCGGGTGGAAGCAGATCGGCGCGCTGTCGCCCGCGGCACCGCACATGGCCTCGGCACGGGCGCGCAGGTCGGCGCTGCCCATCTGGTCGATCACCTGCTCCAGGTGGCCCAGGCGGCACAGGGTGTCGGCGTGGTCGGCGACCTGCTCGCCCAGGCTCAGCTGAGGGTCGAGGAAGTGGTTGGTGTGCAGCAGCCAGCCATCTTCACGCGGCAACACCAGCGCCGTGCGCTCGGGGCTCAGCTCGATGCTGACCGCACGGGGGCTGCAGTCCTGGCGGGAGAATACCGTCAGCACCGTCGAGGCGCTGACCCGCGCCGAACGTGCCAGTTCGATGGCCTCTTCGACACTGCCGGCGTCCTCCAGCAAGCGACGGGCGATGGCGTGCACAGGCACACCGCCGCTGTCGTTGTCGCTGCGGTGGTGAAGGATGTTGAAGTGCAGGCCCACGCCTGCGCTGTTCACACCCAGCTTGGCCAGCATGCCGAACTCGCAGAACAGCTTGACCTGCATGCCACGCTCGCTCTGCAGAGCCAGCATCAGGCCATGGGGGCACAGGCTGTCGTGCCAGTCCCAGGTCTGCAGGGTCTGCGGCGCTCGCGGCCCACGGGGAGCGTGCACGGTGGTGGAGCATTCACTGTGGCGGGTACGGGCGGCCAGCACTTCGGTACGGGCGTTGAGGCTCGCCAGCTGCCACAGTGGCAGCCCGGCGCCGTCGGCCATACCGACCACTTCAGTGGCCAGGTTGGGGCTCCAGGCCTCCAGGGCGGCCAGGCTGTTTTCGCCGATGCGCTGTGCCTCGGCCAGCGATACCCCCACCCGGGGGAAGAAGTCCAGGTACAGGGCGGTGGTGGTACGGATCTGTTCGGCAAAGCGTTCGCCGATCTGGCGGCCCCGCTCGAAGGGGGTGCGGATGTCGGTGACGAGGGTGTGGATCTTCACTGCGGGAAACTCCTGATACGCGGTGGTCAGGTGACTGCTGCAAGCCTAACCAGCGTTCTCGCACCGATCATTGCCACAACCCGCACAACTTTTGTGCCCAGGCGGAAAAACTCAGCCGCGCCCCGCCACCGGCGTGCCCTGCCCGCGCAGGTGCTCATGCAGCATGGCGATGAACGCCTGGACCTTGCGGGTATTGCGCCGGTGCGGCAGGTACAGCACATGGACCCACGGCCCGAACGCGCTCAGGGCCCGCCAGTAGTCGGGCATCACCTCCAGCAACTGCCCGCTGGCCAGGTAGGGCGCGACACTCCAGGTCGGCACGAACTGCAGACCCTGCCCATCGAGCAGGCAGGCCAGGAGGAAATCGAAACTGTCACTCACCAACTTGGGCGTCGGCTGGCGCACGCGCAGGGTCTGGCCCTCATGATCGATCCACCAGTAGCTGCGGTTGAGCAGCGGGTGGCGCAGCAGCAGCCAGTCATGCTGGGCATAGTTGTCCAGGGTGATCGCGTCGCCGTGGCGGGCAAGGTAGGCGGGGCTGGCGCAGAGCACCACACGGTTCTCGATCAATGGCTGGGCAATCAGTTCCGGCTGGTCGGTGGGGCCGTCACGCAGCGACAGGTCATAACCGCCATCGATCAGGTCTTCGTTGGCATCATTGAGGTTGACCTCCAGGCGCACCTGCGGGTGCTCGCGCATGAAGCGGCAGCACACCTGGTTGAGAAACGCCGGGCCGAACGACGGCGGCGCGGTGATGCGCAAGGTGCCGCGCAGCGCGTGCTGCAGCTGCTCCACCTCTTCGGTCACCCGCTGCAGGTGCATCAGCGCCTGCCGGGCGCCATCCAGGTACAGGTTACCGGCCTCGGTCAGCGCCATGCGCCGGGTGGTGCGCTCGAACAGGCGCACGCCCAGTTCGCTTTCCAGGTGTGCGACTGCCTTGGTGATCGCCGAAGGCGTCTTGCCCAGTTGCTCGGCGGCACGGCTGAAGCTGCCGTGCTCGGCAGCGGCGACGAAGATGGTCAGGGCCATCATCTTGTCCATGGTTTCTTCCTGTCAGGCACAAACGAAAAGAGCGATGCGCGGGTATGGGCATCTGCGGGCAATCATAGGCCATGGATTATTTCCCCAGCGCGAAAAAAGTTGTGCCTGCCCGCGCCTTTAACCGCGTTGGCGCCTTGGCTAGCCTGCGCTGCCACCACAACAACAACGAGGCATCGAATGAAACACCTGCTGAAGATGGCGATCAGCGCGGGCCTGGCCTGCACCGCCCTGCCGGGTTACGCGGCGGTGGACGTGATCCTGCACAACGCCAAGGTCTACACCGCCGAGCCTGGCCAACCGCTGCAACAGGCTGTGGCGGTCGAAGGCGAGAAAATCGTCGCGGTGGGCTCCGACCAGGCCGTGTTACCCCTCAGGCGCGAAGGCACCCTGGTCGTCGACCTGGGCGGCAAGGTGCTGATGCCGGGCATGCTCGATTCCCACTCCCACGCCATCAAAGGCGGCCTGCAACTGGAGCTGGCCAACCTCGCTGGCGAGCAGGTACCACTGAATGAGCTGGAACAGCGCCTGCGTCAGTGGCGCAGCGACGGCAAGGCCGTGCGTGGCGAGTTCCTGAGCGTCGGTGGCGTGCCTGGCACCTATTGGGATGACATTGCCGCACTGGAGCAGCGCTTCAACCACGGTGAGTGGGCCGAACAGCCGATCCTCCTCGCCGCCAACGACATGCACACTGGCTGGGCCAACCAGGCCATGCTCAAGCGCGCCGGGATCGATGCAAACACCATCGCTGCCCTCCCCGCCGAAACGCGCAACACCCTTGGCCAGCACGCGGACGGCACGCCGAACGGTTTTCTTGCCGACGCCAGCTACTACCCGGTCACCGACCTGCTGCCGCCGCTCAGCGACGAGACCCTGATCAGCGCCGGGCGCAGGGCCCTGGACTACTACAAGCAGCTGGGCATCACCGGCTGGATGGACCCGCTGGCCAATGAGCGGCCGGGGGCCGATGTGAAGAACGACTCGCTGGGCGTGCTGCCCATCTACAAGCGACTTGCCGAGCACGGCGAGCTGACTGCCCATGTCGCCGCCCTGCTGATGGCCGACTCCAAGGCCCGTCCTGCGGACCTGGACCAGCTGGACAAGGTGCGCCAGCAGTTTCTCGGCGTGCACAACCTCACCTTGCCAGGCATCAAGGTATTCGCCGACGGTGTCGCCGAGGCGCCAGCGCAGACGGCGGCGATGCTCGAGCCCTACCGCAACTCCGGTCAGCACGGCGAGCTGCTGCTGGACCCACAGCACTTTGGCGAGCTGGTCAGCGCCGCCGATGCCCGTGGCTGGCTGGTGCATGTGCATGCCATCGGCGACCGCGCCGTGCGCGAGGCGCTCAACGGCATCGAACAGGCCCGACGGCAGCGCAACAGCGGCATCGCCCACTCCATCACCCACCTGCAGATGGTCAACCCCAAGGAATACGCCCGCTTCAAGCAGCTCGACGTGATCGCCGCCATGCAGCTGTACTGGGCCAGCGCCGACGCCTCGAACATGGACCTGGTCAAGCCTTACGTGAACGCGATGGCCTTCCTGCATACTTTCCCGGCTCGCTCACTGGTGAAAAACGGCGCGACCATTTCCGGTGCCAGCGACTGGCCGATCACCACCCCGGAACCGTGGAAGGCAATCTACCAGGCCATCAGCCGCAAAGGCCCCAAAGGCGTGCTCAATCCCGATGAAGCAATCGACCGCCAAGTGATGTTCCAGGCCTATACCCTCAACGCGGCCCGGGCCATGCGCCTGGAGCAGCAGGTCGGCTCACTCAAGGTCGGCAAGCAGGCCGACATGATCGTCCTCGACCGCGACGTGCTCAGTGTCGATCCAGAATCGCTGCGCGATACGCAAGTGCTGCAGACCTGGTTTGCCGGCCAGCAGATCTACGCCCGCTGATCTTGCGCAGCCAGCTGCACCTGCAGAAATGCCATCAACGCCCCCGCTGCAGGTGACAAGCTGCGCCCCTTGCGCGTCAGCATGCCGATGTGCCGCTCGACCTTGGGTTCGACCAGCGGCACGAACACCAGCTTGTCGTTCTCCAGGGGGAACGCCAGGTACGGCAAGGTACTGATGCCCACGCCCTCCTCCAGCATCGCGATCAACGAGATCATGTTGGAGACGAACAACCGGCTATGCCCCAGCAAGCACTCGGCCTCGGTACCTGCCAGCAGCTGAGAGGTACCGTTGCGGACCATCGGCAGGCCCTGCAACTGCGACCAGTGCAGGGCACCGCCGGCCTGCGCCAGTGGATGGTCGGCGCGGCACACCACGCCCACCTGGTCATTGGCGATCGGGGAAAAATCGAGCTGCTCGTCCTCCTGCCACAGGCTGCTGATGCCAAAGTCCACCTGCCCCTGGGCCAGCAACTGCTGGACACGCTCGGCCGTGCCGTCCTGGATGCTGACCTGCACGTTCGGGTGCTCGGCAACGAACCGCGCCAGTGGCCCGGGCAACATGCGGCTGGCTACCGACGGCACGGTGGCGATGCTGACCTGGCCGATCTCGTGGCGGGCCAGCAAGGTGGCCTCGCGGGCGATGCGGTCGTGGTGCTCGATCAGGCCTCGGAACAACGGCAGGCAATGCTCGCCGAAAGGGGTCAGCTCGACCCGGCCGCCGCCCTTCTCGACCAGCGCCTGGCCCAACTTCTGCTCCAGCTCGCGCACCGCCAGCGAGATCGCCGGCTGGGTGCGAAACGCCTGGCGCGCCGCAGCGTGGAAGCTCTTCAGTTCAGCGACCAGCAGGAAGTAGCGCAACTGGGCGATTTTCAGCTCGGGCAACATGGTTAGCATTCCTTATCAAAGCATTTTTTTTATTAATTTTTATTTGCTGCATATTGCTCGCAAGATGAACGCCAGGCAAACAGAGGCTTTCATCCATGTCACTCAACTCCTACAAGAACTACATCGATGGCCAGTGGTGCGAAGGCCACGCCACCCTGGGCAACCACAGCCCCTCGGACACCCGCGACCTGATCGGCGAATACCACCAGGCCAGCGCCGAACAAGCCCGCCAGGCCATCCAGGCGGCCCGCGCCGCGCAGCCGAAGTGGGCCGCCAGCGGCCTGGAAGCCCGTCAGCAGGTGCTGATGGCCATCGGTGACGAACTGATCGCCCGCAAGCAGGAGCTCGGTGAACTGCTGTCCCGTGAAGAAGGCAAACCGCTGGCCGAAGGCATCGGCGAGGTCGCCCGCAGCGGCCAGTTCTTCCACTACTACGCCGCCGAAGTGCTGCGCCAGATGGGCGAGACTGCCGCGTCGGTGCGCCCCGGCATCGACATCGAAGTGCATCGCGAACCGGTGGGTGTGGTGGGCATCATCACCCCGTGGAACTTCCCCATGGCCACCGCCGCCTGGAAGATCGCCCCCGCGCTGGCCTTCGGCAACGCAGTGGTGTTCAAGCCGGCCAACCTGGTGCCGGCCAGCGCCTGGGCGCTGACCGAGATCATCAGCCGCCAGGGCCTGCCCAGCGGCACCTTCAACCTGGTCATGGGCAGCGGCGCCAGCGTCGGCGAAACCCTGGTGCAGTCGGCCGAGATCGACGCCCTGACCTTTACCGGCTCGCTGCAGACCGGGCGCCGCGTCGCCGTCGCCACGGCGGGCAACCTGGTGCGCTGCCAGCTGGAAATGGGCAGCAAGAACGCCCTGGTGGTAATGGACGACGCCGACCTCGACCTGGCGGTGGAATGCGCCCTCAACGGTGCCTTCTTCGGCACCGGGCAGAAGTGCACGGCCTCGTCACGGCTGATCGTCTGCGAAGGCATCCATGACCGTTTCGTCGAGGCCCTGCGCCTGCGCATGCGCCAGCTCAAGGTCGGCCATGCCCTGGAGGCCGGCGTGCAGATCGGCCCGGTGGCCGATGCGCGCCAGCTGGAACAGAACCTGGCGTACCTGCAGCTGGCCCAGGATGAAGGCGCCACCCTGATCGAAGGTGGCGAGCGCCTGCAGCTGGACAGCGACGGCTACTACATGCGCCCGGCGCTGTTCATCGACAGCCGCAACGACATGCGCATCAACCGCGAGGAAGTGTTCGGCCCGATCGCCTGCGTGATCCGCGTACGCGACTTCGACGAAGCCCTGGCCACCCTCAACGACACCGAATACGGCCTGACCGCCGGCATCATCACCCAGTCGCTGCGCCACGCCAGCGCCTTCAAGCGCGGTGCCCAGACCGGCTGCGTGATGGTCAACCTGCCCACTGCCGGCACCGACTACCACGTGCCGTTTGGCGGGCGCAAAGCCTCGAGCTTCGGCCCCCGCGAACAGGGCCAGTACGCCCGCGACTTCTACACCGTGGTCAAGACCACCTACCTGCGACCCTGAAGGAATACGCGCCATGCACGACCTCTTGATGATCGACGGCCTGCAGTACTCCAACTGGAGCCCGGAAATATTCCAGCAGATGCAGGCCGGTGGCCTGAGCGCGGTGCACGCCACCATCGCCTACCACGAGAATGCCCGCGAAACCCTGTCGCGCCTGGGCGAGTGGAACCGCCGCTTCGAAACCTGGCCCGAGCTGATCCGCCCGGTGCGCACGGCCAGCGACATTCGCCTGGCCCACCAGGAAGGCCGGGTGGGGATCTTCTTCGGCTTCCAGAACTGCTCGCCGATCGAGGACGACATTGCCCTGGTGGAGGTGTTCCGCCAGCTCGGGGTGTTCGTCATGCAGCTCACCTACAACAACCAGAGCCTGCTGGCCAGCGGTTGCTACGAGCGCGAGGACAACGGCATCAGCCGCTTCGGCCGCCAGGTGATCGCCGAAATGAACCGGGTCGGCATGCTCATCGACATGTCCCACAGCGCCGAACGCAGCACCTTGGAAGCCATCGAGCTGTCGAGCCGGCCAGTGATCATCTCCCATGCCAACCCATCGAGCTTCCACGCCGCCAAGCGCAACAAGTCCGATGCGGTGCTGCGCGGCATCGCCGAAACCGGCGGGCTGCTGGGCTTCAGCACCTACCCGTTCCACCTCAAGGGTGCATCGGACTGCAGCCTGGAAAGCTTCTGCGACATGGTCGCGCGCACCGCCGACCTGATGGGCGTGGAGCATATCGGCATCGGCACCGACCTGTGCCAGGCACAACCGCTGGCGGTGCTCGAGTGGATGCGCAATGGCCGCTGGAGCAAGGACAAGGACTACGGGGAAGGCTCCAAGGACAACGCCAACTGGCCGGCACCGCTGCAGTGGTTCCGCGACAGCCGCGACTTCGGCAACATCGCCCAGGGCCTGCGCGCCCGCGGCTTTGCCGAGGCCGACGTGGCCAACATCATGGGGCTGAACTGGTTGCGCCTGCTGGAGACCGCCACCACGGCGCAGGCCTGAGCCCCTTGCACGGACAGCATCAACAATAACAACAATCGCAGGTTCCGGAGGCTTCATGAAAAACCCAACCACCCTCCAGGCTGAAGGCCAGGCCATGGGCCTGCCGCTGACGCGGGACATCGACTGGCCGCTGTTCCTGATCAGCGGCGGCTTCCTCGGCGCCTTCCTGCTGGCGGCGCTGATCGACATCGACACGGTGTCGGCGCTGGTCAACACCCTGTTCGCCTGGTCGACCAAGGCCTTTGGCCTGTACTGGCAGGTGCTGATGCTGGCGACCTTCGCGGTCAGCCTGGCCATCGGCTTCTCGCGCTGCGGGCGCGTGCGCCTGGGCGGCGTGACCCAGCGCCCGGACATCAGCACCTTCAACTGGATCGCGGTGATCATGTGCGCCCTGCTGGCAGGCGGCGGCGCCTTCTGGGCTGCGGCCGAACCGCTGATGCACTTTGCCAGCCCGCCGCCCTTGTTCGCGGGGCTGCAGCCACACAGCGAGGCCGCGGCCACCGCGGCACTGGCGCAATCCTTCGTGCACTGGGGCTTCCTCGCCTGGGCCGTGCTCGGCAGCCTGCTGGCCATCGTGCTGATGCACCTGCATTACGACAAGGGCCTGCCGCTGGCACCGCGTACCCTGCTCTACCCGCTGTTTGGCGAGCGAGCGCTGAAGGGCCCGATCGGCACCCTGGCCGACGCCACCTCGATCATCGCCGTGGTCGCCGGCACCATCGGCCCGATCGGCTTCCTCGGCCTGCAGATCAGCAGCGCCATGCACGCGGTGTGGGGCCTGCCCAACGATATCGTCACCCAGTCGCTGACCATCGTGCTGGTCACGGCGATGTATACCGTGTCCTGCCTGGTGGGGCTCAAGGGCATCCGCTTCGTCAGCGAGATCAACGTCTGGCTGATGATCGGCCTGGCGCTGTTCATGGTGGTGTTCGGCCCGACGTTGTTCATCCTCGGCGGCTTCCCGGCGGCGTTCGCCCTGCATGTGGAGCATTTCATCCCAATGACGATGTTCCGCGCCGACCCCAAGTGGCTGGACTGGTGGACGGTGTTCTACTGGGGCTGGTTCATCGGCTACGCGCCCATGGTGGCGCTGTACGTCGCGCGGATCTCGCGGGGCCGCACCATCCGCGAGATCATCATGACCCTGTCGATCATCGCACCGCTGGTAACCATGTTCTGGTTCACCGTGGTCGGCGGCACCGGCATCGGCCTGGAGCTGCAGACACCGGGCATCGTCACCGCCCACGGCGCACAGCCCGAGGACCTGCTGCTGGGGGTGACGCAGAACCTGCCGCTGGGCGGCCTGATCAGTGCGCTGTTCCTGTTCCTGAGCTTCATTTCGGTGGCGACCAATGGCGATGCCATGGCCTTCACCGTGGCGCTGGCGATGTCCAGCAACGATAAACCGAAGAAATGGCTGTGTGGTTTCTGGGCCATCGGCATGGGCCTGGCGGCGGTGGTGCTGATCACCATCGGCGCGGGCGGCGTGACGGCCCTGCAGTCCTTCATTGTCATCACCGCGGTGCCGGTGTCGCTGGTGATCCTGCCAGCGCTGTGGGATGCGGTACGCATCGCCCGGCACATGGCCCGCGAACAAGGCGTCTGAACATGATCCATCCAGGTATGACAACAATGTCCAACAGCCTACCTGCATCACTGGCCTTGCGCCCTGCCGCCCAGGTCATGGACCTGGCCCGGCTGGGCAGCCACTTCCAGAGCCCGCTGAGCTTCGTGCGCAGCAGCATGCGGCGGATGATGAACCAGCGCTGGCAGATCCAGCGCAGCCGCTTCGACCTTGATGCGCAAGGTTTCGGCACCGCCATCTACCGTATCGACACGCCGAACGGGCATTACCACTGCGTGATTTTCTCGGCCTACCTGCCGCCGGAAAAACGCAGCGACCGGGTGATTGCCGACCAGTGGGACGTTGCCTTCGTGCTGGTCGCCGGCGACGTCGACGCGGCGCAACTGGCCGACCTGCAGCGCAACGTGCCGCTGCAGGAGGCCGGCCGCTTCGATGCCCGCGTGCTGGTGCTGTCCCGGGCCAACCGCAGCCTGCGCAACTTCGACCGCTTCCTGGCGGCGCTGGCCGAAGGGCAGCAACCCGACCCGCGCCAACTGGCCGAGGTCGGCTACCTCTACCGCACCACCGCGGTGTACGGCAACGGCAAGTTCGGCATCGCCGACTTCGGCTGCCTGCAGGACAACCCGGACTTCAACCAGCCGTTCAGCGCGCAGATGTTCACGGTCTACCTGCTGCGCCATTTCAGCATCGAGCAGATCGAACACATGGCCCGAGCCCTCGACCCGCAACGGGCCGTGCCACTGGCCCCGGCCCTGCAACGCTACCTGGGGGTCGGCAACGCCACCGGGCTGGGCATGGCGCCCTTCCTGATCAACCACCCGCAACTGGTGGAACGTTGGCTCAGCACCCGTGAAACCGCGCTGGCCCTGGCCTTGGCGCAACCGGCCGAGCCCACCCGACTGGCGCGCCTGCAAGGCTTGCTGACACGGGCCCGCCTGCACCTCGGCCAGACCCAGACCGAAGACCTGCGCCAGGACCAACAGAACCGGCAAACCCTGGCCGAGCTTGCGGCGCTGGCCGACTGGCTCGCTGACCAGCCTGCGAGCGATGACCTCTGGCCACGGCTGCTGGCCTGGAGCGAAGCGCACGCCGGGCTGGGCTGCCAGGAGCTGCTGGTGAGCCTGCTGCTGGAGTTGTACCCCGAGCAGGTCACGCCGCTGGCCGAGCAGATGGGCGCCGACGAAGGCTGGCAACTGGACGCGCAGATGCCCCTGCGGCAGTTGCGCGAACTCATCGAGCAGCAGTATGCGTGGGCCCTGGCCTACGACTTCACTGCCGTGGAGGCCGAGCACTTCTTCTGGTACCGCTCGGCCGAGAAGGAGGAACCCCGCCTGGGCATGCGTGCCGAGGAACCGGGCGCGGAAAAGGAAATGCAACTGGGCATCGCCCGCAACATCCAGCGCTGCCACGCCGCCGTGCTTGAGCACCTGCAGGCTCAACCTCAGGCCCTGACCGCGCATTTGCTCATCGCTGCGCCTACGCTCAAGGGCACGGTGCGCCGCCTGCAAGGCATGGCGCAGAGTACCTACGGGGAAATCCGCGCCAACCTGCTGGACCGCGACATGCTGCCGATCCACCTGCTGCGCTGCAAGCTGGCGTTCTTCGGTGCGGGCAAGTTCGACCCCAAGTCGAGCCGCTGGGTACGCATCACCCTGTTCCAGGGCGCGCCGCTGGTGAGCGACATAGGGCTGAGCGACATCGGCCAGCCGTTCGCAGACGACTGGAACTTCGCGGTCATGCCGCAAGGAGAGCTGTGACCATGCGTGTATCACTCAACGAAATCCAGGTGATGTGCCGCAAGGCCTTCGAAGGCATGGGCTTTGCCCCTGGCGACTGCGAGGACGCGGCCGAACTGGTGGGCTGGCTGCACTTGCAAGGGCTGGACGGCATCGGCGCACTGGCACAGGCGCTGGACCCTCTGCAAGGCGAAGCCAGCCAGCCATTCACCCTGAGCTACGAGGACACCACCTTGCTGGTGATCGACGCCCACGGCCAGAGCGTGCTGCGCTGCGCGGCGACCGCGGTGGCGCTGATGCAGGACAAGGCCATGCGCCGTGGCCAGGCGCTGCTGCAGATCCATCATTGCCATAACCGCCTGTTGCTGCTGGGCTACCTGAGCAAGGTGGCCGGGCGCGGGCTGCACGTGCAGGCCCGCTGGGAAGACGCACGCCAGCGCCACCTGGCCGACTTTACCGCAGGCGAGCTACGCCCTGTGCTGCGCAGTGATGCCCAGCCCGCCGCCGTCGAGGCGTTCGAGCAAGGCGTCAGCGTGCTGTTCACCCGGCCTGCTGGCCCACTCCCGATCGCGGGCGCCACACCGCACACCGCGAACCAGGGCTTCATCGTCAATGAAAGCACCTGGCAGCGGCTCAAGCAGCTGGCCGATCACATCCTCGTCGAAAGCACCGAAGCCTCGCGCCGCCATGGCGCCGGCGGCGGCAGCGATGCCGACTGACGCTTGCACACTCAGGACCGAATTCAATGAAACAGGCAATCAAGACCGACCTTTACGCCTCCAAGGCGCCGCTGGAGTGGGCCGTCGTCGGCAACGGCACGCTCTATACCGCGCAGATCCCCATCGATGCCCAGGGCCAGGTGGTCGCGGGCGGCATCGAGGCACAGACCCGCCAGACCCTGGACAACCTGCGCCACACCCTGGAGGCCGCCGGCAGTACGCTGGATGCCGTGACCCAGGTGCTGATCTACGTCACCGATCGCAGCTACCTGGCCACGGTCAACCAGCTGTACGGCGACTATTTCAAGCCCCCCTACCCCAACCGCGCCGCGGTGGTGGTGGCGGGCTTGGCCCGTGAGGAAATGCTGGTGGAGTTGGTGTTGTACGCCTGCCTCTCGTGAAGCACTGATCGACAGGCTTTCGCCCGCTAATGGTTGGGCCGGGGTTGGTTAAAGCGCCTCGTCCGAATAACCGAAAGATTTTGCAGAGCGGCGCAACCTTCGCCAGTCACACGTGAACACAGAACGTTCTGTGTCTGACTTGAGGTAAGCGATCATGGCTAACAATCAAGACAAAGATAGAAACCAAGGTGGCAGCAACCAGGCCCATGCCGGCGATGCTGGCCAGAAAGGCGGCCAGGGCGGCATGGCGGGTTCGCAAAAAGGCGGTCAGCAGTCCGGACAGAAACCTGACGACAAGATGGACAAGGATTGGGAAAAGTCCAGGGATACCGGACACCAAGGTGGACAGGCCGGCGGCAAGCAGACCCCGTCAGACACCGGCCGCATGGGCGGCACCCAGCACAAAGACAAGGATCGTTGAGTCAACGCTTGGCACCGGGGCGGCGCCAGTCGCCCTGGTGCATCAAGTTTCTGCGGCGCACCAGCCAGAACGCCCCCCTGAAGCGCTGTCCTCCCGCTCACCTAAAAGGCCATTACGGCAGGCGCAGGCGTAATCCGCTTCAGCCCGTGTAGAAAAGTTTAGCACCAGCCTGAGCTTGTCGATCGTGTCGTAGAGGTCGTAGCCGTTGCCCAATGCTTTGGGGAAGCCTGCGAGCCCGGGCAGGCATTCTTTCTCCTGAGGTAGAGCGGGAACCACAACGAAGCGCGTCTGCATGACCATCCCTCTTCTTGGCAGCTCTTTAGTATTAGTCGCATTATGTGAAAGCATCAAGGCGACTCATACTTGAATTTCGCTCCCGGGTGGCGCAGCGCAGGGGCCTCACATCTCGACCTGGGTCCCGAGTTCGATCACTCGGTTCAACGGCAGCTTGAAGTACTTGAGGGTGCTGTTGGCATTCTTCAGCAGGAACGCGAACAGGTGCTCACGCCAGCGCGCCATGCCCTGCTGCTTGCCGGCGATGACCGTTTCGCGGCTGAGGAAATAGGTGGTGCGCATGGGACCGAAGTCCAGGCCTGCCTGCTGACAGCGGCTCAGCGCCAAGGGCACGTCGGGCTCCTCCATGAAGCCAAAGTGCAGGCAGACACGGAAGAAACCATCACCGAAGGCCTCGACCTCGCAGCGCCTGGCGGCGCTGACCCGCGGCTCGTCCTCGAACACCACGGTCAGCAACACCACCTGCTCATGCAGCACCTGGTTGTGCAACAGGTTGTGCAGCAGCGCATGGGGCACTGCCTCTGGCCGCGCGGACAGGAACACGGCGGTACCGCTCACCCGGTGCGGCGGTTGGGCCTGCAGACTGGCGATGAACAGCTCCAGCGGTAACGAACTCTCGTCCAGCCGCTCGACGATGATCGTGCGACCGCGCTTCCAGGTGGTCATCAGCACGAACAGCGCCACCCCGGCGATGACCGGGAATGCACCGCCCTGGAAGATCTTCGGCGCATTGGCGGCGAAATACAGGCTGTCCACCAGCAGGAACGCCAGCAACATCGGCACCGCCAGCCAGCGTGGCGCCTTCCACAGCAACAGCACCACTGCCGACGCCAGCAGCGTGGTGATCAGCATGGTGCCGGTCACGGCCACACCATAGGCCGCCGCCAGTGCCCCCGACGACTCGAAGCCGACCACCAGCAGCACCACGCCGACCATCAGCGCCCAGTTCACCATGCCGATGTAGACCTGCCCCTGCTCCTCGCTGGAGGTGTGCTGGATGAACATGCGCGGCACATAGCCCAGCTGGATGGCCTGGCGGGTCAACGAGAACGCACCGGAAATCACCGCCTGGGAGGCAATGATCGTAGCCAGGGTGGCCAGCCCGACCATGGGCAGCAGGGCCCAATCGGGCGCCAGCAGGTAGAACGGGTTGCGCACCGCGTCCGGGTTGCCGAGGATCAACGCGCCCTGGCCGAAGTAGTTCAGCACCAGCCCCGGCAGCACCAGCAGGAACCAGGCTCGGGCGATGGGCTTGCGGCCAAAATGCCCCATATCGGCATACAGCGCCTCGGCGCCGGTCAGCGCCAGCACCACCGCGCCGAGAATGGCCACGCCCATGCCCGGGTGCAGCACGAAGAACTTCACCGCCCAGGCCGGGTTGAGCGCCTGCAGCACCTCCGGCTGCTGCACGATGCCGTGGATGCCCAACGCGCCGAGCACGACGAACCACAGCACCATTATCGGCCCGAACAGAATGCCGATGCGTGCGGTGCCGTGCTTCTGGATCAGGAACAGCGCCACCAGCAGCAGCACTGCCAGCGGCACGACCCAATGCTCGATGCCGTCGAAGGCCAGTTGCAGGCCCTCGACGGCCGACAACACCGACACCGCCGGGGTGATCATGCTGTCGCCGTAGAACAGTGCGGCGCCGAACAACCCCAGCAGCACCAGCACCTTGCTCAAGCGCTTGTAGGGCGCCGCGGCGCGGTGTGCCAAAGCGGTCAGGGCCATGATGCCGCCCTCGCCCTGGTTGTCGGCGCGCAGGATGAACAGCACGTACTTGAGCGACACCACCCACAGTAACGACCAGAACACCAGCGACAGCACGCCGAGCACACCGGCGCTGTTGGCATGCACGCCGTAGTGCCCGGCGAACACTTCCTTGAGGGTGTACAGCGGGCTGGTGCCGATGTCGCCATAGACCACGCCGACTGCGGCGACGAGCATGCCAATGGCGCTGGATTTGCTGGAATGGGGAGGGTTTGCTGCGACGGCGGGCTGGCTCACGAAAGGGCTTCTCTGGACTGGCGGGTAGAAGTGCATGCCATCCTTGAGCATCGCGCGGTCAGTATCCTTGCAAGCCGACGGTTCAGTCGTAAAAAGAGCGTAAAAATCAAGGGTATGTGGTTCGGGGTGTTCGCCTCACAGGCGCTGAAGATCCCAAGGCGGGCACTTGGTGGCCTTCACACAAAGTGCTGTATGGTTATTACTACCGAGTACCCCCGGAGACCCTCATGTTCCGTGCCTTTGAACGCTGGCTCGACCCCTTCCCGCCCGACGAGGTACCGCCGCCTCCGGTCGGCCTGCTGCGTTTCCTCTGGGCCTGCACCCGCGGCGCCCGCGGCTATATCCTGGCACTGGCGTTGTTCAGTGCCGGGGTGTCGATCTACGAGGCCTGGCTGTTTTCCTTCCTCGGCCAGGTCGTGGACCTGCTCTCCAACTGGCAGGCCGGCGGTGGCGTGAGCCCTGAAGAAAGCCGCGTGCTGTGGGGCGTCGGCCTGCTGCTGATCGCCAGCATCGTGCTGGTGGCCCTGCGCACGCTGATGCAGCACCAGGTGCTGGCGATCAACCTGCCACTGCGCCTGCGCTGGGACTTCCACCGGCTGATGCTGCGCCAGAGCCTGTCGTTCTTCTCCGACGAGTTTTCCGGCCGGGTCACCACCAAGGTGATGCAGACCGCGCTGGCCGTGCGTGAAGTGCTGTTCACGGTACTCGAAATCGTGCCGGGCATCGGTGTGTACTTCATCGCCATCATCGCCCTGGCCGGTGGTTTCGCCGCCAAGCTGATGCTGCCGTTCATTGCCTGGCTGCTGCTGTTCGGCCTGGCCATGCTGTATTTCGTGCCGCGCCTGGGCAAGGTCGGCCAGGAACAGGCCCATGCACGCTCGTCGATGACCGGACGGGTGTCCGATGCCTACACCAACATCACCACCGTGAAGCTGTTTTCCCACTCCAAGCGCGAGGCGCACTTCGCCCGGGCGGCCATGGAGGACTTCAAGCAGACCGGGTTCCGCCAGATGCGCCTGGTCAGCCAGTTCGAGATCGTCAACCAGGCGCTGGTGGTCGGGCTGATTTTCGGCGCTGGCGGCTATGCCCTGTGGCTGTGGCACCAGGGCCAGGTCGGCACCGGTGCGGTGGCGGCGATCACGGCCATGGCCCTGCGCATCAACGGCATGTCGCACTGGATCATGTGGCAGATGACCTCGCTGTTCGAGAACATCGGCACCGTGCAGGACGGCATGGCCACCCTCACCCGCGGCCCCAAGGTGCAGGACGTGCCGAATGCCGGCGTGCTGGAAACTCGCGGCGGCGCGGTGACCTTCGACAACGTGCGCTTCAACTACAACGGCGAACGCCAGGTGCTCGATGGCCTGAGCCTGAACATCCGTGCAGGCGAAAAGGTCGGCCTGGTGGGCCGCTCCGGCGCGGGCAAGTCGACCTTGATCAACCTGCTGCTGCGCTTCTACGACGTGGACAGCGGCGAGATCCGCATCGACGGCCAGAACATCGCCCGCGTCACCCAGGACAGCCTGCGCAGCGCCATTGGCATGGTCACCCAGGACACCTCCCTTTTGCACCGCTCGATTCGCGACAACATCGCCTACGGCCGCCCCGAGGCGAGCGAGGCACAGATCCAGCGCGCCGCCGCCAACGCCCAGGCCGATGGTTTCATTCGCCAGCTCAGCGACCGTGACGGCCACAGTGGTTACGACACCCTGGTCGGCGAGCGCGGCATCAAGCTCTCCGGCGGCCAGCGGCAACGCATCGCCATCGCCCGGGTGATGCTCAAGAACGCCCCGATCCTGCTGCTGGACGAGGCCACCAGTGCCTTGGACTCGGAAGTCGAAGTCGCCATCCAGGAAAGCCTCGACGAGATGATGCAGGGCAAGACCGTGATCGCCATCGCCCACCGGCTGTCCACCATCGCCGCCATGGACCGGCTGATCGTCATGGATGAGGGGCGCATCATCGAGCAAGGCACCCACAGCGAACTGCTGGCGAAGAACGGTACCTATGCGCGGCTGTGGCAGCACCAGAGCGGCGGGTTCCTGGGTGAGGATCAGGGGGTGGCCGAGGCGCTGGAGTAGCCAATGGCTCTCAAGGGAACGGTCTTGCTCCGTACCTGAAAGCTGCTGCAATCCTTGTGGGAGCGGCTTCAGCCGCGAACACCGGCACAGCCGGTGCCATCCACCGCGGTGGCTTCTTCGTGGCTAAAGCCGCTCCCACAGGGTCCCTGCTAATCCATCAGTTAGTCGCAGGCTTGCTTTCGCTGCTGAACCCTTCCACGGCCTTCACCAGCCCCTGCGCCGCCAGCATGACCAGTTGCCCGCCCTTCTCCGGCGAAGCCTGGGCCGGGTCCGAGCCCATCCGCCCGTCCGGGTGGCGCGCACGGAAATCCAAGGCCTCGCGGATGGGGCCCCAGTTGGCGATCTGCGGCGCATAGTCGGCGGTCTTGATGCAGTCCGGATAGGCCCACTGGGTCACGGCAATCTCCGAAGGCGTGGCATGGATGCCGTGGCCGGTCGGGAACTGCTCCTTGGCCAGGGCCTCGACACCTTCCAGGTCCCACCAGTTAATCAGTTTCAAGGCAAACCCTGCCGGGCGGCGGGCAAAGCTGGCCTCGGCATAGATCTCGGAAAAGGCTGCCTCTATCGAAGCCACGTTACCGCCGTGACCATTGAGGAAGAGGATTTTCTCGAAGCCATGCACCGCCAGTGAGCGAACCCAGTCGGTGATCGCGGCGATGAAGGTCGATGGCCTGAGCGAGATCGTGCCGGGGAACCCGAGGTGGTGCTGGGCCATGCCGATGTTGAAGGTTGGCGCGACCAGGATATCCGCCGCCTTCTGCGCTTCGAAAGCGATGATTTCCGGGCACATCCAGTCGGTACCGAGCAGCCCTGTCGGCCCGTGCTGCTCGTTGGAGCCGATGGGAATGACGATGGTCCGGCTGCGCTGGAGGAATCGTTCCGTTTCAACCCAGGTCGATCGATGTAGGAGCATCTTGCTTCTCTCATGGGAAATTTTGCTGGGAGCGCCAGGCGCGGTGGTTTCCGCTTCAACAGTAAAGACCGTTTCGCGCCTGCCGGGCATGCATTCGGGCTGTCGTGCTTACCAGTTCATGGCAGGACTCCTCTGTCGGGGCCAGGGCAGTGCCCGCTTCAGTTCTCACCGATGCAGTGGTCGCCGAGGGTACGGTAGTTCAGCACCTGGGTCTGGTCGTGGGAGTCGAGGTAGGTGAGCTTGGCATTGACCACCCCGCAGGTCGGCGTAGCGTCCTGGCTGGTCGACAACACTTTCTTGATGTCCAGCTGGGTGCCATAGGTATAGGTGCGGACATTGTCGGCAGCTTCGGCGCGGGCGGCCAGGGTGCAGACGTTGAGTGCGGCGAACAGGCAGGCGGCGTAGACGGCTTTGCGGTTCATGGTGGGGCTCTCCGGGCTTCAAAGGGATGTTTGAACCGAGGCGTTACTGCATCGCTTCGATGGAGCCCATTTAAAGTCTGGAAAGTACCTGGCTTGTGTCACGATCCCTGGCGGATCAACTCAAAGCGTATCTGTATCACCCCTGGATACGCTGTGATACAAACCGGCGCGGCGCTCTGGCCGGCGCGTCCCATCGATCACGTTGATGAATACTATCGAGCGGCTCGCCTGCCAGGTTGGCGAAACCGGCCTTTATAATCGCCTTCAATTTTCCCTCCCCCTTCGCCTGCAACAGGCGACCTCACCTTGGAATCAGGAACATGCCAAGCGTCAGTCAGGCCTCTCACGGCCGTCCCGAACATGATCAACAGAGCGTCAAACAGCAGTGGCTGGCGATTCTCTCTGTCGCCGTGGGTGCCTTCGCCCTGGTCACCAGCGAGTTTCTCCCGGTGGGCGTGCTCAACGATGTAGCCAGCGACCTGGGCATCAGCGCCGGCCACGCCGGGTTGATGGTGACCCTGCCCGGCATCATGGCGGCCCTCGCCGCGCCGCTGCTGTCGGTGGGCATTGGCGCCATGGACCGGCGCTACCTGCTGATCGGCCTGACGCTGATCATGATCATCGCCAACGCGGTGGTGGCCTACGCCAGCGACTTCAGCCTGCTGCTGTTCGGTCGTGTCCTGCTGGGCATCAGCATCGGCGGCTTCTGGGCCACCGCCATTGCCCTCAGCGGCCGCCTGGCGCCCAAGGGCGTAAGTGTGGCCCGGGCCACTTCGATCATCATGGCCGGCGTGACCCTGGCCACCGTGCTGGGCGTCCCCGTGGGCACCTGGCTGAGCGGCCTGATGGGCTGGCGCATGACCTTCCTGGTCACCGCACTGCTCGGCGTGCCGGTACTGCTGGCGCAGCTGTTCTTGCTGCCGCGGCTCAACCCGGACAAGGCCATCCGCGTCAGTGACCTGCCGGCGCTGTTCATCAACCCGCAAGCCCGGGTCGGCTTGATCGCGGTGCTGCTGATCGGCTTGGCGCACTTTGCCGCCTACACCTATGTCGCGCCATTCTTCAAGCAAAGCTCCGGCTTCGATGGACCCACCATCAGCTCCCTGCTGCTGCTCTACGGCGTGGCCGGGGTGATCGGCAACCTGTTCGCCGGCTACGCCGCCAACCAGAGCGTGCGCCACACGCTGATGCTGGTGGCGGTGATGATCGGCGTCAGTACTGCGCTGTTCCCCTACTTCGCCACGGGCCTGACCGGTGCGGCGATGCTGATCGCACTGTGGGGCTTCGCCTTCGGTGCGTTCCCGGCCTGCTCCAGCATCTGGATGTTCGTCGTGGCACCCAAGGATGTCGAGCGCGGCATGCCGCTGTTCGTGGCCATGTTCCAGGTGATCATCGCCCTGGGTTCGTTCTTCGGTGGGCGAATCGTCGACCAGATGGGCAGCTCGGTGCTGTTGAGCCTGGCCACGGCGCTGGTGGGCTGCGGCTTTGTCACGGTGCTGGTGCTGGGGCGTAATGTCAGTAACAGCCTGGCGGCACAGGCTGGCTGACGGGAGGTGATCGTTGGCGATGGGTCGCAGCCTAGGCTGCGACCCCGCTGCGTCACTTGCCACTTGTCACTCGGGTCCAGAGCCGGGTGCTCAGGCGCATCCCCGCCGGCGACAAGGTCTTGATCGGGAACAGCGTGTCGAGTACCGATTCCGGCGGGTAGATTGCCGGGTTGTCGCGCAGATCAGGCGTGATGTACGCCAGCGCTGCCGCATTGCCATTCGGGTACTTCACCGCATTGCTGATGTTGGCGATCACCTTCGGCTCCAACAGATAGTTCAGGTACGCGTAGCCATTCTGCCGGTGCGGAGCCCCCTTGGGCATCACCACCATGTCTACCGCCACCGTCGAGCCTTCGCGCGGAATGCTGTAGCCCACATCCACCCCGTTCCCGGCCTGCCTGGCACTGCTCATGGCCTGCAACACGTCGCCACTGAAACCGATGGCCACGCAAATATTGCCGTTGGCCAAGTCGCTCACATACTTGGACTGGTGGAAGTAACTGATGTAAGGCCGCACCGCCAGCAACGCCGCTTCAGCCTTCTTCAGGTCCTGGGGGTTCTCGCTATGCGGGTCCAGGCCCAGTGTCTTGAGGGTGATGGAAACGATCTGCGTCGGGTTGTCGAGGAACGCCACGCCACACTGGCTGAGCTTCTGGATGTTTTCCGGCTTGAACAACAGGTCCCAGGACTGGGTCACCTCGGTACTGCCGAAGATCGCCTTGATCTTCTCCACGTTGTAGCCAATGCCTGTGGTTACCCACATGTACGGGATCGCATAGCGGTTGCCAGGGTCGCTGGCCTCCAGAATCTTCATCAGCTTGGGATCAAGGTTATGCCAGTTGGGCAGCTGGCTGCGGTCCAGCTCCTCGATGGCCCCCGCCTTGATCAGGCGCGGCAGGAAGTGGTTCGACGGGCTCGCCAGGTCGTAACCACTGTTGCCGGTCATCAGCTTGGCTTCCGTGGTCTCGTTGCTGTCGATCAGGTCGTAGGTGGTCTGGATGCCGGTGCGCCGGGTGAACTCGGCCAGCGTGTCATCGGCGATGTAACCGCTCCAGTTGGCGATATTGACCCGTTCTTCGGCATGCGCTGCGGTAGCCAGCAACGCCGAGGACAACAGGGCCACGCAAATGTGCTTGCTCATGGATTCGCTCTCTTGTTCTTGTTTGAAAGGTAGGTCAGCGCTCGCCCTGGGCTCGGCGCACTTCCCAGGCCATGCGAACGCTGGCGCCCAGGTCGAAAAACGGTCGTGGCGGCAGGTAACCCGGGCGGGCCTGGCCCAGCACATCGCTCAGCAAGGCCGAATCGGCGCCCATGGCCATCTCCACCAACAAGCGGCCCCACAAGGTGCCGCGGGCAACACCGGAGCCATTGCACCCGGCCACGGCATGCAAGCCGTCCTCGACCCGGGCGAAGTAAGGCTCGCCGGAACGTGTGCCGCTGAGGTGGCCAGTCCAGGTGTATTCGAGGTCTTGGGCGGTGATACCCGGGAAACGCTTTTGCAGGCCCCACAGGTGCTCGCGCTGGCGTACGGCCAGGCCAGCGGCATCGATGTCGCGCTGGCGATACTCCACGGTATTGCGGATCAGCAGCCGGCGCCCCGGCAGCAGGCGCAAGGTGCAGCCGCCCGGCAAGGTGGACAGCACGCCCCAACCCTGGTCGTCGAACAATTGCTGCCAGGGCCCTTCGGTGAGCGGTCGGGTAATGCTGGCGCTCAGCTCCAACGGGAACGTGCCACTGCGCTTGAGGCCGACCCGTGGCAGGAACGCGCCCACACATACCAGGACCTGCCGGGCCTGCACCTCACCTGCTTCGGTAAGCGCAGTCCAGCCTTTGCCTGGGCGGCGGCGCAGCGCGGTGACGCCGCTGTGTTCGAAGACTTCCACCTGCTGGGGCAGGCTGTCAGCCAGGCCTTTGACGTAGCGGGCTGGCTGCATCAGCCCGTTGCCACCCGCGCAGTGAATGGCGCGGGCATAGAACGACGAGCCCAGGCGCTGTTGCAGAGCCGCGCCCTCGAGGAACTGCGCTTGGGCCCCCACGGACGCCAGGGTTTCCAGGGTCTGCTCGACCTGCTGCAGATGCGCCGGTTCATGCACCGCGAAGTGGTAGCCGTTGTCACTGAGTTCGCAGTCCAGCTTCAGCTCGGCGATGCGCCGACGTACCTCATTCCCCGCCGCCACGCCAATACGCGACGCTACCTGGTAACCGGCGTACCCTGCCGTGCCGATCAGTTCGTCAGCCCCAGGCAACTCATGGCTGACCACAAACCCGGAATTGCGCGCCGATGCGCCTTGGGCGACGCGCTGGCGGTCGAGCAACACCACCCGCTGCGAGGGCAATTGCCGCGCCAGGGTATGGGCTGCCGAGAGGCCGGTGATGCCGCCGCCGATAATCAGCCAGTCGGCCTGTTGCGTGCCCTCAAGGCGCGGCTTCAGCGGCGACTCTCCAGCCAGGGCGATCCAGCCACAGTGGTTGTTCATTGTCTGTCACTCCTTCACAATCGATGCGCAGGCGTGATCGACCAAAGATCCCCGGAAGCCCGCTGCACGCCCTTAATCTAAGGACATGGCGCCGAGAGTTCTAACGCTAATAATTCATCCATCCATTCGGAATTTGCATGGATACATACCTTCGTGTGCCCTCGCTGCAAGCACTGCAGGCGCTGGTCCGGGTCGCGGACACGCGCAACTTCACCGAAGCCGCCCGCCAGCTGCACCTGACCCAGAGCGCGATCAGCCGGCAGATCCAGCAGTTGGAGGAGCACTACCAGACCGTGCTGTTCGACCGCACCAGCCGCAAGGTCGCCCTGACCGAGCACGGTCGCGAGGTCTACGAGGTGGCGCGGGACCTGCTCAAGTCCCTGCGCACCTTGGAACAGCGTTTGGCACCAGCCCCCCTGGACCGCCCTTTTCGCATCCGCATCTTCGTCTCCCTGGCGGTGCGCTGGCTGTTGCCGCGGCTGAGTTCGTTCTACGCGGTGAACCCCGGGCTGACCCTGTCCATCGAGACCGTCAGCGGGGAACGGGTGGACGAAGGCGGCGATTGCGATGCCTATGTGCTGTACCTGCCTGACGGCCTGGACGACCGCCGGTTGACGCCACTGTTCGACGAATACCTGATCCCGGTGTGCGCCGCACAGCTGAACGACGGCCGTGCCCTACCCCGTTCGGCCGAGGCACTGGCCGGGCATTCGCTGATCCACGGTTCCACCTCGCGCTACGAATGGAACCTGTGGCTCAAGGCGCAGCAAGACCTGCCCGTGCACAGCTACCAGCACCTGCTGTTCAACCTCGACGACCTGGCGCTGGACGCCGCCGCCCGCGGCTTGGGCATCGCCATGACCGACCGCATGCTGGCCCACGACGCGCTGGTGCGCGGCGATCTGGTGGTGCCCTTCGGTGAAGCCCTGAAGACCGGCGGTGTGTATGCCCTCTGGCTACGGGACAGCGGCGCTGCTCATCCCGCGTGCCAGGCCGTGTTGAACTGGTTCGAAGAACAGGTGGAGCAGACCATGCAGCCGGGAAAACCGCTACGGTAGTAGGGGCAGTGGGCGAGATTGCTGGACTGATCTATCAACCAATGGAGAAGCGACTGAGCCGTTGAATGGCGCCTTCCGACCCAGAGCAAACACTACCCAAAGCTTTCGCTCAGACCATGGGAGATCGTGCCAAGGGAGACGGCCATCTGATCAATGATCATGTCATTCGCCACGGCGACCTGGAGAGCTTTCGACGTTTTTCCTGGTGTTCTCGTCAAGAAGGCTGCGCAGCACCTCGAACAGTGGATCGGCATCGGTGTACTGCTTGCCGTAACCCAGGTTGAAGGCGTAATCGAAGTCTGGCGGGTTCTTGCCTTGATTGTGCTGAAGGATGGTTTCCAGCTTGTCCAGCGCCTTGACCGCCTTGGCCTCAGGCGACTGTGCAGTTTCATAGTCTTCCCACAGCGCAAGAATTTCTGCCCTCAGCGTGTCATCCAGTGCACGGGTCAAGAGCAGGAGGTCGTTTCGCTCTTGTTGGCTCTTGTTGGGAAACGCATCCTTGCAAACAGCGGGAATATCGCCATTGATGGCTTCGCCCAAGTCATGGATGACGCACATCTTGATTAATTTCAGCTTATCGAGGCCGGCCAGCTGATCCTCGAAAACGATAGCCATCAGGCAGAGGCGCCAGCTATGTTCAGCCGTGCTTTCGGTACGGCCGGATGACGTATGTGCACTTCTGAGCACATCCTTGAGTTTTTCCGCTTCAGCTAGAAAGGCAAGACGCCCTTTGAGCTTTTCGATATCCATAGTTCCTCCTGACGCAGTCGGCGAACTGTGGGCTGCCGAATCTTGATCTGGGCAGCTTAGAGCTGCCAATGCACAGCGTCCACGCATAAAAAATGCAGGTGATTTGCGGTGCCATCGATCAGAGCGTTTCCACCAAGCGGGCGGCCGTTCCATCCGAGAGCGGGATACGTGTCCAGCGACAGAGGCTTTGGCTGATGGGAACGAGGCAGGAGTCATTGGTGCCGCTTGCAAACACCAGTGCGGGGGGAGCCAGTGCTTCTCTCCACCCCAGCTCGTCGAGCATGAATTCCTTGGCAATGATCTCCGGCGTTGCAAAACGCCAGAGTGACTGCCCCAGCAAGGTGCTGGCCGGCCTGGTGAACTGGGCTGCGCGTGAGGGGGAGCACGCCAGCAATCGATGCGTCAGGTCGCAAATGAGATGAACTGGCCGTGCGCTCTCCCTCACCAGCCGGGCCAATGCCTGATCGGCGTCTGCCTCAAGGCGGGCGGCAAGCAGCTTCTCCAAGGTTCTGCGCGAGATCGGGTCCAGCGCCAGCACGCCACTTTCCCAGCGAGAAATGGTTGATTGAGTGACGTTGAACAAGGTTGCCGCATGGGACTGTTTGACGCGGTGCAGCAGACGCCATCGCTTGAGCGCTACGCCGGGAAGTTCCGGCTTCGGCAACATGTCAGGCATTGCGGCTTCCGAAGAGTGAGCTGGATGGCGAGTTTGAGTGATGCAGGATAACCCTGCAAGTTGACTGGACCAGTGGGTCTTGCACAGGTTCATTCAACCCGTTGAAGCCATGGCCAACGCGCCTGGTAGCTTGCAGCTTTCTCCATGAACAAGTCTGGCCGTGGATTCAATTCGTTCATCCTGAGCCTGTTGTTCAGGAGGTCGCTCAGGCCGTGGGTGCTGTAGAGCTTACCTGTGCAGGCATCAACGCCCAGACAGGTCGAACGAATCAGATAGCGGTCGATGCCATCCGTTACCTTTTTCAGTGGTGGATAAATGCTGCCGAATTTCGCCTCGTACCATAAATGCACGCGGGCCTGATTGCGTACCTCAACATTGACGCTCATATGCGAGCACGCCTGGTGAACCCGGGCTATCACCCGGTTTTCCGCCTCCCACGACAAATCAGCATCAAAGTAAGCGATGTCATAGTCCTTGATGCCCCACTCAGGGGGGGGGGCCCCGCGCGGTGGTTCCAAAACGTCTGGAACAAGGCGCCTGCAACCAGCATGGAATGAGGGATATCCAATGTTGGCAAGATCTGCAGTAATGCACGGTTTATCCGGTTCTGGCGGATGATCTCCATCAGGTGCTCATCGGTAGGCGAATGCATGGGGGCCGTCCTTGGTGGTGTTGTCGGCATGGCCTGTGCTCACTCGAACCCCAGGATGGTGGGGCAAGTCTACATCTGCAACGAGAGCAGGATAGATCCAATCATGGTTTTTTCCGAGGTGCCGACTGCACAGAGCCATTGACTACCAATATTGGGTCGATAGCAGCCGTTTGCCAGTGACTGCATTCGCCCCGTTGCTGCCCTTCGTGAAGAGCAGCTATCGGCTGCAATCGGCACCCTCGAACAAGATCAAGCATTGCAAGGCGAGCGTTGTGGCATGGGCGTGGCCCAGCCTATTGCCTGAGGTGGTTGCTTCAATGGGTCAAGTAACCTTTGATGTAGCGCACTGTCTTTTCCAAAGCTCGCGCCATGTCGGGGTGGGTCAACTGATACTTCAGTTCCAATTGCCTGCTATGACTCATGTCGAAGCGCTGCGTCTGGATAAAGTTCAAGGACTCGGCGCTGATCGCGAATCGGGCCGCCAGTCCGGGAATTGTCAACAGCCATCTCAGTAGCCCTATCGGCACATGGCGCCGGGGTGCCGTGATATTCAGCGTCTTCGCTATCTGTTCAAGCATCTCCTGCAAGTTCGGTGTGTGCTCATAGAGCGCCAGGATCTGCTGGTTGGCCATCGCAGGGTCGAACGCCGCGCAGGTCATCATTGTCACCAGGTAATCGACGCTGACCAATGGCAACCAGTGCCTAGTGGTACCGGGGACAGCCTTGAACCGGCCTTGTGCCAGATTTCGAATGAGTTCTGCCAGGGGTTGCCCTTGCAGAATGTGCCCACTCTCGCTGTGGCCACATACCGTGGCAGGATGCACGATCGTGAAATCCGCGCCCGCTTGCTGCATGTAACGGATGACCGCAAAATGGGACTCGAGCTTGCTGCCTTCGTAGCCACCCACGCGGCCGTAGACTGCGGGCCAGTTCGTGTTTTCATGGCACTCATTGTCAACCCCGATACTGGCAAGGTGGCTAAGGTTTTGCAGCATGAAGCCACCCACCATCAGCAAGCGGATGCGCTGGCTCGCCGCAAGCCTGGCGACTCTCAGCGCCCCTTGCACATTGACTTCGCGGGCGCGCTCCATTGTCAGTCCCCAGGAAAATTGCGCCGCAAGGTGGAAGGCCACAGATGCCGAAGACACCCGCTGCTTGTCTGCCTCGCTGAGCCCAAGCCCCTCTCTGCTGATATCGCCCTCGACAGCATGGATACAGGCAGGGTTACCACCAAGTCGGCCTATCTGCTCCCTGACGCGCTCGATGTTTGCAGGGGTGCGCATAAGCACCCAGGTCTTGTGCCCTGTCGCGGTAAGACGGGCTAGTAAATGTTGACCTACAAACCCACTGCCGCCTGTGACGAAACATTCCACGCTCATGCCTGAATCCTTGTTTGGATGATGGGCGCAGGCTAAGGTGTAGAGCCTACTCTACAGTCAAGGAATTTTTACTGTGAACATTGGAGAGTTGGAGCGGCGCAGTGGAATTGGCCGTCATGCATTGCGCTATTACGAACAACTCGGGCTTATCGTGGCACATCGACAGGCCAACAACTACCGCAGCTACAGCGAGCAGACCGTTGTTGATCTGGCCTTCATTCAGAGTGCCCAGGGCGTAGGTTTTTCACTAACCGAGATTGGCGACATACTTGCGGCCAAGCGGGGTAATACGATCAATTGCGCGCAAGGTGCGGCCTTGGTCGCCAGCAAGATGGCCGAAATCCAGACGAAGATCAGCACCTTGCAAGCCACGTATGTTTTTCTGGAAGCAGAGCGTGCGAAGCTTGAAGCCAGTGCCATTGCCCTTGGACAGACTATTCCTCACCCTCCTGTACATGGCCATGCCGCAACGCAATAGTTTCAGCTTCCGGCTTGGCGATTGCCCGTGCCCCCCGCACCCTCGCAGGCCTGCTGGCCGATTACTGCCGAAGGCTGCCATGGGTCGAAAGCAGCCAGTCTCGAATGACCGCAATCGACCCGTTGCGGACATTCAAGGACTCGCCGAGAGATAGGGCTGCAGGTCGCAACGCGCCTCATCCCCTAGCAGACCAACCGTCACCTCGATCCCGGCCTGACGCAGGATGTCGATACCTGCCCCAGCGTTTCGCGGGTAGGGATCGAGCATTGCAACATATACTCGCGATACTCCCGCGCTCACCAAGGCCAACGCACATGACGGTGTTCGGCCTGTGAATGAACACGGTTCGAGCGTCACGTATGCCGTCAGGTCATCAAGCCTCTGTTCCAGCCGTGAAAGGGCCATCGCCTCGGCGTGATGAGCGCCAGGCGGCTGCGTGAACCCGGAGGCCACGACGCGTCCGTCGCGGACGATGACACAGCCCACTGGTGGGTTCGGCAGACACCCCGGCAGTGCCCGCCTACCCTGGGCCAGTGCCAGGCTCATGAAGACCTTGTGCCTGTCGTCAAACTCGCCGTGGTGCATAGCAAGCGGCATACCTGAATCCTTGGCTGTGAAATGCTGCGGTGAGGATACCGGATCTACACGCTGCACGGCTTTGCAGTATGCGTCCATGCAGCGAGCTTACACGCGACCAACAGACCCAAGCATGATTGTTCTCATTTATATGTGCAAAGTGCACACAATTAGATGAGCGATCTGTTGTCGATGATGCTCCCTGAATGTATATTCCCCCGCCATTGATGGCTTAATGCCACGCCACCTGTCGCGCGGTCTCAGCCCCTGCGATCCGCACTCCCTATCTCGTGCAACAGGACCCCAACGGGCATCGCCCGGTAATGGCTATTTCAGGAACGATCAATAGAAGGGCTATGTAGATGTTCGATGCAATCGGGAAGGTGTTGGCTGATATCAGCGTGAGGTCGAAACTGACCCTGGGCTTTGCCCTGGTTTTACTGTTGACCGTTGTGATCGCCGCAATCGGCTGGGGCGGCTTGAGTGGCCTGGGCGAGCGCAGTGCCAAGCTGAGCAGTATCGCCAAGATCAACGAAGAAGCACGCGACGTGCGCATCGCGCGCCTGAATTACACGGTGTCCCCCGGTTCTGCGCAGACCGCACTCATGGTCAAGGCAATGGACGAGCTAGGGCATCGCATCGAAACGCTCGCCGGGCAGTTCACCGACCCGGAGGACCTGCGCTGGATAGGCCAGGCAGGCAACGCGGTCGAACGTTACCGTACACACTTCCAGGATTATGCCCGTGCCATCGAAGGGCACGACGACGCCCAGGCCAGCCAGCACCTCGACGCGCTGGAGGCCGACCTCAAGGGGCTGCTGGAAGCGTCCGGGCAGTTGTCGAACAGCCAGTCGACAAAGCGTGACCATGAGGTGCAGTCGTCGATCCAGCGCTTGATCCTCGCGACGTTGCTGGCCCTGGTATTCGGTGCCCTGGCGGCCTGGTTGATCACCCGCCTGATCGTGCTGCCATTGAAACAAGCCCTGCAGAGCGCCGAGCAGGTAGCCAATGGCAACCTGAGCCAGGACATCCTGGTATCGCGGCGTGACGAACTGGGTGAGTTGCAGGCCAGCATGCAGCGCATGACCCTGAACCTGCGCGACCTGATCAGCGGGTTGCGCGACGGCGTGGCGCAGATTGCCGGTGCCGCCGAAGAACTCTCTGCCGTAACCGAGCAAACCAGTGCCGGCGTCAGCAGCCAGAAGGTCGAGACCGATCAGGTGGCCACGGCCATGAACGAGATGGCCTCCACCGTGCAGGACGTGGCACGCAGCGCCGAACAAGCCTCAAATGCAGCAGTCAATGCCGGCCATGAGGCACGCGAAAGCGATGCCGTGGTCAACCAGGCTATCGAGCAGATTACCCACCTGGACACCGAGGTGGGTCATTCGACCGAGGCCATGGCCCAGCTCAAGCGGGAAAGTGACAAGATCGGCACGGTACTGGATGTGATCAAGTCGGTCGCCCAACAGACCAACCTGCTCGCCTTGAACGCGGCCATCGAAGCTGCACGTGCCGGTGAGGCCGGTCGTGGTTTTGCCGTGGTCGCCGATGAAGTGCGCAGCCTGGCGCAACGCACCCAGACCTCCACTGAAGAAATCGAGGAGCTGATTGGCGGCTTGCACCGCGGCACGCAGCAGGTGGGCGACATTCTGGAGCGCAGCCGCGCCCTGACCAGCAACAGTGTCGAACTGACCCGCCGCGCCGGCGCTTCGCTGTTGAACATCAGCCGTTCGGTGTCCACCATCGAATCGATGAACCTGCAGATCGCCACGGCATCGGAGCAACAGAGCGTTGTGGCCGAGGAGATCAATCGCAGTGTGCTCAACGTGCGCGACGTGTCCGAGCAGACCGCCACGGCCAGCGAGGAAACCGCCGCATCGAGTGTCAAGCTGGCTCGCCTGGGCGCGGACCTGCAAGTGCTGGTGGGTAAATTCAGGCTTTGACCCGATGCCAGGGAGGCGCAATGCAGCTTGCGTGAAATCCTGCTTTGGTGTCATAACCAGAGCGCTGCACAGTGCCTCACCTCGCCAGCCTTCGCAAAACTGACCCGCTCGAATGGGAGAAGAAAATGAAGCTCTTTTACTCGCCAGGTGCCTGTTCGCTCTCGCCGCACATCGTCCTCAACGAACTGGGCCTGCCCTACACCGTCGAAAAAGTCGACCTCAAGCAGCACACGACTGCCAGCGGCGAGGATTTCTACACGATCAACAGCAAGGGCTATGTTCCCGCCCTGCAACTGGATAACGGCGCAGTCCTCACCGAGGGCCCGGCCATCGTCCAATACCTCGCCGACCAGAATCCCCAGGCCAACCTGCTGCCCCCAGCAGGCTCGCTGGAACGCGCGCGGGTACAGGAATGGCTGAACTTCATTGGCACCGAGGTGCACAAGACCCTCGCCGCCCTTTTCAATCCAAGCATCAGCGCGGAGGCCAAGAGCAAGACCATCGAGACCTTCGGCAAGCGCCTGGGCTTCGTGGACAAGGCCTTGCAAGGCAACGACTTCCTGACCGGCAAGCAGTTCAGCGTGGCCGATGCCTACCTGTTTACCATCGTGAACTGGGCGCCAATGCTGGGCATTGACCTTTCACCCTGGCCAACGGTGGCGGAATTCCAGAAACGCGTCGCCAGCCGCCCGGCCGTACAGAAAACCCTGCAAACCGAAGGCTTGATCTGACCCTCGCCGGGCTCAAGCCCCCTGCCCTTTGCGGGCATGAGCCCGACCAGGCCCAGGTGAGTGCCCACACCGGCACAGGTCAGTCGTCGTCGCGCCAGTCCCGGTGGTGGTTGCGCCAACCATAGTGATGGCCACGGTCGTGGTGGTGACGACGCCAGCCCTGATCGTCGTCGTCATCATCGTCATAGTCGCGCCCACGGGAGTGGTGACCACTTTCATCGTCATATTCGCGGCCCATGTGGTTGCCCAAGGCACCGCCCACGCCGCCACCGGCTGCCGCACCGATCAGGCTGCCCGTGGTACCGCCCATCTGACGACCTACCACGTTGCCGCCGGCGGCACCCAGTGCGCCACCAATGGCCGCTTCGCCACGGCTGTGCTTGTTGGCACCCACCGCACCACCGGCCGCGCCACCCAGGCCTGCGCCGATTGCCGAGCCGGTGTTGCCGCCGATCGACTGGCCGACCACCGAGCCCAGTACCCCACCCAATGCGCCGCCTATGCCTGCTTCGGTATTGCCGCCTGCCGATGCAACGCCGCTCAGCAGGCCAAGTGACAACAACAGAATCGAGGAGTACTTCATTCATGAAAGCCTCAAAGGAATGCCGAGGCGATCCTGAGGCTCTGCACGGGGGCTTACAATGGAAATCCGACGAGTAACACGCGTTGGAAAAATTCTCTAACTTACTGTTTTTTCAGTGAAACTTTGTGGATTTTTGACGGTCTTCGGTTACTTGTCATGGCCTCCTCGATCGCGGCCGCCCATGGCCGGCCGCAGTCCGGACGCTTGTTGGGCCTCAAGGGCCTTCAGGCAAAATGCCGCAGTGCGCTGTCATCCCACTCATGGCCCGCGTGCGACCAGCCATTGTCCATCGGCAACGGGAACCCGGTACGGCAATGCCCCTGCTTGGCTTCGAAGTCGAAGACCGCATGCGGGTAGTCGTTGATCAGCAGCAGCGCCTTGCGGTGGTCCTCGGACCAGGCAATCTTGACCATCGAGGGCTTGTCCCGGTCCGCGACGCTCTCCACGTCGTAGATGTGCAGCGCATTCTGGATCGGGTTGCCGGCGCCTGAGGCATCCAGGGCGTAGAAATAGCCGGTTTCCTCGTCGTCCTCGAACACCACGACGTAGGGCCCTTCCCCGGCTGGCGCCTCGACCACCAGGCCGTCCCCTACGAACAATTCGTTTTGCGCAGCAAGATAGGCAGGCATGTGGGCGTTCCTTTTCCTGTGTCTGGAGGCTGGATCATGCCCAGCAACGGATGCCCGCTGCAAGCGAATCAGGTGTGGGCCTGATACCTCAAGCCAGCACCGGCTTGAGCAACGCCTGCGCCTCATACAGCATCGCCAGGTAGCGCAGGCGCATCTCATCGATGCTCAACCGCGAAGCATGGGTGGTGATGGTCAAGGTCGCCTGCAACTGGCCGCTGCGGTCGAGCAGCGGCACGCCCAACACGCGCATGCCGATTTCGTATTCCTGATCGACAATGCTGTAGCCCTGCGCCCTCACCCGCTGCAACTCTGCCATTAACTGCGCCTTGTCGGTCAGGGTGTATGGCGTCAGCGCATTCAGCGGGTTGCGCGCAAAGTACTCCTCGCGCTGCCCCTCCTCCAACCACGCCAGCCAGACCCGGCCGCTTGCCGTGCAATACATCGGCACCCGTGACCCGGGGCGGATCGACAACGAAGCAATGTGGCTGTAGCGGCTGCGCACCAGGTGAATGATTTCGTCGCCATCACGGCTGCCCACCGACACATGCTCCTGGGTCTGCCGCGCCACCTGCTCGACGATCGGCCGCAGCATGCGCGGCAACTGCGCCGAATCGACATAGGCCTGGCCGAGGCGCAGGGCCTTGGGCGTCAGCCAGTAATGGCGGTTGTCGGTCTCGGCAAAGCCTTCGTGCACCAGCGTCAGCAGAAAGCGCCGTGTGGCACTGGGGGTCAGGCCGGACAGCCTGGCCGCCTGGGGCACGCTCAGGCGTGGTTGCTCGGCACTGAACAGTTGCATCAGCGCCAGGCCTTTTTGCAGGCCGGCGATCAGGTCGCGGGGGTGGATCTCGGGCTGGGGCATGAACTCGGCTCTTGAAAAGTGGCACTCAATGCGATTACCGCTTGATGACTGCGATTATCGCACTGAATGCCCGATAAGCGCATTGTTGATGAAACCGCCCCGCGCCAAGCTGGCCTCCACAACAACAGCCATAACGGAGGTCAGCATGATCCGAGGTTCGACAGAACTGGTCGCCATCGTCGGTTCGCCTATTGCCCAGGTGAAGTCGCCGGAGAACTTCAACACCTGGTTCGCCAACAACGCTCGCGACCTGGCGATGCTTCCCATCGACCTGCAGGAAACGGCGCTGGACGCCTTCGTCGACAACCTGCGTGGTTGGCGCAACCTGCGCGGCTGTGTGGTCACCGTGCCCTACAAGCAGGCCCTGGCCACACGACTGGATGGGCTCAGCGAACGCGCCAAGGCACTGGGCTCGGTCAACGTGATCCGCCGCGAGCGCGACGGCCGCCTGCTGGGCGACAACGTCGATGGCGCGGGCTTCCTCGGCGCCGCCCGCCAGCATGGCTTCGTGGCCAGCGGCAAGCGTGCGCTGGTGGTGGGCTGCGGCGGGGTCGGCAGTGCGATTGCCTATGCACTGGGCGAAGCGGGCGTCGCCAGTATTACCCTCGGCGACCCCAGCGCCGAACGCGTCGGGGCGCTGGGTGAAGTGCTCGGCACTGCCTTCCCGGCTCTGGAAATCGCCGCGCACTACGGCTCGCTGGATGGCTTCGACCTGGTCGTCAACGCCTCCCCCGTCGGCATGGGCAACAGCGGCGAACTGCCGTTGCCGGTGGCACTGCTGGAGACCCTGAACGCCGCCACGCTGGTAGCCGACGTGGTCACCTCGCCGGAAATCACCCCGCTGCTGCACAAGGCGCGGGAACGCGGCTGCCCGGTCCAGACCGGTGCGCAGATGGCCTTCGCCCAGCTGGGCCACCTCGGCGCCTTCATGGGCGTCACCCCGCTGGAGATCTGAAGCCATGAGCGCTAGCGAACAAGCGGTGTTCGACCTGGTGGTCCTCGGCAGCGGTGCCGGAGGGTTCGCCACCGCCGCCACGGCGGCCCGCCGCGGGCTGAAGGTGCTGGTGGTGGAAAAGGCCGAACGCTTTGGCGGTACCTCGGCGATTTCCGGCGGCGCAGCGTGGATCTACGGCAGCGATCAGGCCCAGGCTGCCGGTGCCAAGGACTCCCCCGAGGCCATGCGCACCTACCTGAAGACCATCATCGGCGCTGGTTACAACCCGGCGCTGGTGGATGCCTTCATCGAGCAGGGCCACCAGGCCCTGCGCTGGCTGGAGCACAACACCGAACTGCGCTACGGCCTGCGCCCGCACTCGCCCGACTACTACCCCGACGAACCCGGTGCCACCGAGTTCGGTCGCGCCCTGGAGATGGTCGAGTACGACGGCCGCCACCTCGGCTCGCGCTTCGAGGACTTGAAGATGCCGCCGCCGGGCATGCTGCTGTTCGGCGGCATGATGGTCAACCGCGTGGACATTCAGCACTTCCTCAACCTGCGCCGCTCGCCCGCCTCGCTGTGGCACTGCCTGAAGCTGATGGCGCGGTATGCGCGGGACCGCCTGCGTCACCCACGAGGCACTCGACTGACCACCGGCAACGCGCTGATCGCGCGCCTGGCCAGCAGCGCCTTTGCCCACGGCACTGAACTGTGGCTGCGCAGCGAGGCCGAGGAACTGATCGTCGAGCGCGACAGGGTGACCGGCGTGGTGGTGATGCGCGAAGGCCGACGGGTACGGGTGCAGGCTCGCGGTGGCGTGGTCTGCGCCATGGGCGGTTTTGCTGCCGGGCAGCTGGCCGCCCGCTATCGTCCGGATGCCGCATCGCCACACCTGAGCATGTCGCCGCTTACCAATGACGGCGCCGCCCTGCGCCTTGGCGAGGCGGTGGCAGCGGCCCAGGGCGACGGCCTGGCAGCCAATTTCTTCTGGGCGCCGGTGTCCGAGCTGCGCCATGCCAATGGCGAGCGCGAGCGCTTTCCGCACCTGGTCACTGACCGCGCCAAGCCCGGGGTGATCGCGGTCGACCCGGCCGGGCGGCGCTTCGTCAACGAATCCAACTCGTACCACCACTTCGTGCAGACCATGTTCGCCAACGGCATCGGCCACTGCTGGTTGATCTGCGACGCCGAAGCGATGAACCGCTATGGCCTGGGTCTGGCGCGGCCCAAACCGGTGGACAACACGGCGCTGGTCACCGCCGGCTACCTGCACAGCGCCGCCAGCGTGGCGGCGCTGGCCGAGGCCATCGGCGTCGATCCACAGGCCTTGCAGCAGACGCTGGAGCACTTCAATGCCGACGCCCGCAACGGCATCGACCGTGCATTCGGCAAGGGCGGCAACAGCTACAACCGCTACATGGGCGACCCACAGCACCAGCCCAACCCGTGCCTGGCCCCGCTGACCAAGGCGCCGTTCCATGCCATCCGCCTCCACACCGGCGACCTCGGCTCGGCACGCGGCCTGGTGACCGACGCCAATGCCAATGTGCTGAACCGCAGTGGCGCGCCCATTGCCGGGCTGTATGCGGTGGGCAACGACATGAATTCAATGATGAACGGCACCTACCCCGGCCCCGGGATCACCCTCGGCCCCGCCCTCACCTTCGGCTGGATCGCAGCCAGCCATATCGCCGAGCGCCTGCAGGCGCCCGCCACCCACCAGGAGATACCTGCATGTACTACGAACTGAGAACCTACACCCTCGACCCGCTGAAAATGGCCGACTGGCTGGCCCTGTACCAGAGCCATGCACTGGAAGTGCAAAGCGAGCACCTGGGCAACCTGGTGGGCTTCTTCACCAGCGAATTCGGCGAGGTGAACCAGGTGGTGCACCTGTGGGCCTACGCCAGCCTCGACGAGCGCATGGCACGCCGCGCCGCGATGGCGGCCGACCCACGCTGGGCGGAGTTCTCGCGGCGCAACCGGGAGCTGGGCGCAGTGCTGCAACTGCACTCGCGGCTACTGCGGCCCACGGGCTTTTCGCCGCTGCAATAACCCGCACCTCTGACTAGCGCCGACCCTGTAGGAGCCGCGCTTGCCGGCGATGGGCCGCGAAGCGGCCCCACAATTTCAAGGTTGCTGCATAAATAGCCGGGTCCGCTTCGCGGCCCATCGCCGGCAAGCGCGGCTCCCACCAATACAGCGCACGCCTGCAAGCTCCCACATGGCTTCCACAAGCTTGACTGCATAAGGATCGATTCATGCACCCCCTTGAATGTGACGTACTTGTCATCGGCTCCGGTGCCTCTGGCCTGGCGACCGCCGTTACCGCCGCGCATCACGGCCTGCAGGTGATCGTCGCGGAAAAGGCCAGCCAGCTCGGCGGCACCAGTGCCTGGTCGGGGGGCTGGCTGTGGATTCCGCGCAACCCGCTGGCCGTCGCCGAAGGCATCATCGAAGCCGACGATGCACCAGAACGCTACCTGCGCGCCCAGACCCAGGTCGCCGAACTGGACCCTCGCCAGCGCGCCTTCCTGCGCCATGGCCCGGAGATGGTGGCGTTCTTCCAGCAACACACTGCCGTGCAGTTCCAGTCCGGCAGCAAGATGCCCGACATGCGTGAAGGCGACGGCAGTGCACGTGGCGGGCGCTCGCTGTGCGCACTGCCGTTCGACGGTCGGTTGCTTGGCCCATGGCTGCACACGCTGCGCCCGCCACTGGACATCGTCAGCCTGACGGGCATGGGCATCGCCGGTGGCGCCGACATGGCCGCCTTCTTCAATGCCCGCCGCTCGCCGAAGGCCGCCCTGCACGTTGGCAAGCGCCTGCTGCGCCATGGCCGCGACCTGCTGCTGCATCGGCGCAGTCTGCACCTGGTCAACGGCAACGCCCTGGTCGCGCGCCTGTTGCGCAGCGCCCTGGACCTTGGCGTGACCGTGCTCACCGACAAGCCGGCCACTCGCTTGCTCGGTAATGGGCGCATCGACGGCGCCGAGTTCGCCGATGGCCAGGTGATCCGCGCACGCCGTGGCGTGGTGCTGGCGTGTGGTGGCTTTGCCCACGATCTCCAGCGCATTGCCCAACTGATGCCCCATGCTCCCGATGGCACTCAGCATCACTCGGCCGCGCCGCCGCAGAACAGCGGTGACGGCCTGCGCCTGGGCGAACAGGTCGGCGCCCGGCTTGGCCCCGCGTTCGCCCATGCCGGCGCCTGGGCACCGGTCTCGCAAGTGCCGCGCCGTGACGGCAGCGTTGGCCACTTTCCGCACCTGATCGACCGCGCCAAGCCCGGTTTCATCGCCGTGCGCCGTGATGGCCGACGTTTCGTCAACGAAGCCGACTGCTACCACGACTTCATGAATGCGCTGTTCGCCGCCACGCCACAGGGCGTACCCCACGAGGCCTGGCTGATCTGCGACCACGCCGCACAACGGCGCTACGGCATCGGCTGGGCCAAGCCGTTCCCGTTCCCGACCAGCTTCTATCAGCGCCGCGGCTATCTGTTCAGTGGCCGGTCCCTGGCCGAGCTGGCGCAGCGCTGCGGGATCGATGCCGCGCAACTGCAACACACCGTGGCCGAATTCAATCGCCATGCCGCGCTCGGTGAAGACCCGGCCTTCCAACGCGGCGCCTCGGCCTACAACAAGGCCCAGGGAGAACCGCTGCAGGGGCCGAACCCCTCGTTGCGGCCCTTGCTGCACGGTCCTTTCCATGCAGTGAAGCTGCTGCCTGGCAGCCTCGGCACCTTCGCCGGCCTGAGCACGGATGCCTCGGCACGCGTGCTCGATCACGCGCAACAGCCGATACCCGGCCTGTTCGCGGTCGGCAACGACATGCACAGCGTGATGGCCGGGCATTATCCTAGCGGTGGTATCACCCTGGGGCCGGGCATGACCTTCGGCTATCTGGCGGGCAAGGCGCTGGTCAGCGTGTGAGCGGGGTTCGCTATTGTTCGGTTATCGAACAATAGCCCCCTCCAGCGAATTGACGGTCGCCGATTCACTGCTCACCATGCACCGGCCTTGCGTGTACCCCCTGCCTGGGGCCAGGTCACGTTCGAGAAAAAGCCGTTCATTACAATTTCAAGAAACGACCAGGATATGAACCACTCCAAGCTCACTACCGCCAGCCCACAGCTGCCATCCGCCGGTATCGGCGACAAGATCCGTGGCGCCTTTGCCGTCGGCAAGACCCGTTGGGGCATGCTCGCCCTGGTGTTCTTCGCCACCACCCTGAACTACATCGACCGCGCCGCGCTCGGCATCATGCAGCCGGAGCTGGCCAAGGCCATGAGCTGGACGGCGATGGACTACGCCAACATCAACTTCTGGTTCCAGGTCGGCTATGCGGTCGGCTTCGTGCTGCAGGGCCGGCTGATCGACAAGGTCGGCGTCAAGCGCGCCTTCTTCGCCGCCGTGCTGCTGTGGAGCCTGGCCACTGGCGCCCACGGCCTGGCCACCTCGGCGGCCGGTTTCATGGTCTGCCGCTTCATCCTCGGCCTGACCGAAGCGGCCAACTACCCGGCCTGCGTGAAGACCGTACGCCTGTGGTTCCCAGCAGGTGAGCGCGCCATCGCCACCGGCCTGTTCAACGCCGGCACCAACGTCGGCGCCATGGTCACCCCGGCCCTGCTGCCGCTGATCCTCACTGTCTGGGGCTGGCAGGCCGCGTTCATCGCCATGGGCTGCCTGGGCCTGGTCTGGCTGGTGTTCTGGGGCCTGAAGTACTTCAACCCGGAAGAGCACCCAAGCGTGCGCCAGAGCGAGCTCGACTACATCCAGCAGGACGTCGAGCCGGAGGTGGCGCGCCTGCCCTTCAGCCGCATCCTCGGCATGCGTGGCACCTGGGCCTTCGCCGTGGCCTACGCGATCACCGCGCCGGTGTTCTGGTTCTACCTGTACTGGCTGCCACCGTTCCTCAACCAGCAGTACAACTTAGGGATCAGCGTGACCCAGATGGGCATCCCGCTGATGCTGATCTGGCTGACCGCCGACTTCGGCAGCATCGGCGGCGGCATCCTGTCCTCGTGGCTGATCGGCCGCGGCGTGCGCGCCACCACCGCGCGCCTGGTGTCGATGCTGATTTTTGCCTGCACCATGGTCAGCGTAACCTTCGCCGCCCATGCCAGCGGCCTATGGATCGCGGTGCTGGCCATCGCCCTGGCAGTCGGCGCGCACCAGGCCTGGACCGCGAACATCTGGAGCCTGGTGATGGACTACACGCCCAAGCACCTGATCAGCACGGTCTTCGGCTTCGCCAGCATGTGTGCGGCGATTGGCGGGATGTTCATGACGCAGATCGTCGGCAGCGTGCTGATGGCGACGAACAACAACTATGCCGTGCTGTTCACCATGATCCCGGCCATGTACTTCCTGGCGTTGGTCTGGATGTACTTCATGGCGCCGCGCAAGATCGAAGCCCAGTAAGCGCGAACTCCAGTTACCTCGATGAGGCCCTGACGGGCCCTTTTTTATTCGTGCCTGGATTTCACTGGTAAACCACCGACCCCGAGACCTGTGCAGTACTTGTGGGAACAACTGCCCTGCTCAATTTCTTAAAGCTGGCGCGATTCCTGGGAAAGCGGTCTGTCGCGAACGGCAGCTTTCGACCCAAAGCTGCCCTTCACGCGCAGGCTCGCTTTCTGCCAAAGACAGACATCCGCACCTGTAAAAAATGACCTCTGCAGATTCCAGGGATTCAAGAGCTGGAATGAGTAAGCTGCTATCGATCGCAGCCATAAATCCAAGTACAGTTTCGGCTACTACTCGACGTTTGCCGTTGGCGGAGTGCCTCTGGAGGTTTGGCTACCTCAGCACAATCGGGAAGCTGAGTTACGCCTCGTATCACTGGCACCCAGCGAAATAGACATGCCTCTTGAGGAAATGAGTGATGAAAGTCATCCGCAGCAGAATGTTCAAAGGTGATCGCCCTTGGGCGGCATTGAATATCGCCAATATGAACGGCATCACGACCCGTCTGCACTGGACCGACCAACCCTATGTTTGGCATGTGAACGATGGGCAAGAAGTATTCGCAGTGCTTGACGGACAAGTGCGAATGCTCTTCAAGGAAAATGGTGTTGAGCATGCAGAGATTCTGGAAACCGGCGACGTATTTTACGCATCAGTGGGCACAGAGCATGTAGCTCACCCGATAGGAGAGGCGCGAGTTTTGGTGATCGAAAGCGAAGGTAGCGTATGACCTCAGCGGCTTCATAGCTGATGAAGGGCCTTCTCAGCACAAAAAACGCCCCGAACAAGTCGGGGCGTGTCGTCTAGAACTGTCAGTGTGCTTTCACACAATCTGATTAGCTCCGTTCTAGATGGGCTGAATTCTCCATAACGTCGTTCGACCGAAGGTAAACCTTGAAGCGACGTGCATAGTCGAGCGCCGCATCACATCAGCGGTCAGAAATCGTCCGGTGGACTCTTCTCGAACTACCACTCTGTGTGCTTTCTAGCTTGGTGGAAACTCAAGTTCGACGACAGCGACAAGGCATTCATGAGCCAAGCGCTAGCCCATGGTAGGCGTGCCCTGCCGGCGCGCCTGCCGAACCCTCCGGTGGGCTGCGCAATGCTCGATCCCGACCCGCGAAATGCACCGGCTGTGCCGGTGTTCGCGGGTGAACCCGCTCCCACAAGGTAGCTGTCAGGCGCAACGGAACATTCGAGCACCGCCAGCGGATAAGCATGCAAACTGTCCTTGCGTTGCGCTGGATGAAACGCGACCCCGCCTCTAGTTCGCGGGCAAGAGGATCACAAAGTTCTTTTTCATGTCTTCCAGCACGGTCCATTTGCCCTTGGCGCCCGGTTCGATGATGAACGTGTCGCCAGCGGCCAGTGTGACCGGGGCGCAACCCTCAAGCTCGATGACGCAGCATCCACTCAGGACATGGCAGAACTCCCAGACTTTGTAGTCGATGCGCCACGCCCCGGTGCTGGCTTCCCATTCTCCGGAAATCCGACCTTGCTGTTCATCGTGATAGTACTTGGACGTCAGCGTATGAGGGTCGCCTTCCACGACCTCTTCAAAGAAGGGAAGGTCGCGCACCGGTTGGATATCCAGTTCGCGGAACACAGTCAGTTGCTTGTTCATGGTCTTTTCTCGAGCACGTTGTGGCTAGGGCGATACATCAAATAGGCTTCACCGGTTACGCCCAGCATCGGATGCGGAACGATCTGGCAGGTTTTAACAATCTGAAAACCATGGCGTTCGTAGAACCGGCGCGCACCGTGGTTCTCGGCATAATCGATCAGGCATAGCCCATCCAGGCCAGCGTCCTCGGCACGCTGCTGGGCGTGGCGAAGAAACTGGACGCCCAGCCCTTGGCTGCGCCAGGCCTCATCCAGAGCCAGGCTGGATATGTACAAGGTGTCGGGTATTTCCATGTCGGAATAAGGCGCGAGGACCGGGTCTGTCTCGATGGGCCTGTCAAGGGTCTCGCGCAAGGCATAGCTATGCATCATGCCGATGACGCGCCCTTCGAAAGTGGCCATCAGGCAGTTCTTGTAGGAAAAGTCGCCCTGCTCCCTGGCATAGCGAGACGCACCGACACTCAGCAATGTTTCGCCAGGTGCGGCTAGCTTGCTCCAGATGTAATCGGCCATGCCCTCCGATGTCAGTTGAAAGAAGCGCGCAATATCGTGCGCGTCTGACGCTTGAGCGGGTCTGAAGACGATAGGCATGTACAGTACTTCCATGGGATCAGATGGTTGGTTTGCGAGGATTACTCCTTTGACAGGGTGGCAGGGTAGCCGGGTTGAATGGTTGCCATCATGCTCTGGGCGACACCGTCAGCACGGGGTGCGACGTTGCCTTATGCTCGAGATAGTCCTGTGAGGGCCGGCTTACCGGCTCTCACAGGCGTAGCCCGTGCCATGAGATCAGACGCTGGCCAGTACGGCCTTGGCCTTCTCCAGTGCCATGCGTGCACGCTGCTCACCGCTGATGCCCTGTTCCATCAGCTGCCGGGTGGGAATCTCCAGGCTCAACGGCACAGTGGCCGGCAACCCTCGCAATAACCCCACCAGGTCGGCATCGCCCTCCCCCGGGAAGCGCCGTTCGTTGCGCGCCTGGCGCAGGATCTCGTCCATGTCAGCGGGCACCGGGCCTGCGACGTCGCACAGCTGGGCGTAGCGCATGCACTGCGCCGGCAATTGCGCCAGATCGTCCAGCGAGGAGCGCGAGCGGTTGAAGTGGAAGGCATCGACCAGCACGCAACCATTGGCCCGGTCGGCGTTGGCCACCACACGCATGGCCTGGCGCAGGTCGCGCACGTCGGTCCAGGGCATGAACTCCAGGTGCGGGTGGATGCCATAGCCAGCGGCCAGGTCGCACAGCTCGGCAAAGTGCACAGTCAGGCGCGCTTCATCCGAGTCGTTGCCGGCCACCAGCAGCTCGGTGCCGCCCAGCTCGGCGCCGACTGCCAGGATCGGTTCGAAATCGGCCACGCGAGTGTCGGCCTTGAGCCGGAGGATCTCCAGGTCGAGCACCCGGATGCCGGTATCGCGCAGGCGGGCCTGGGTCTGCCGACGCAAGTCAGCGTCAGCCACCAGCGGGAAGTGCTGCTCCTGCTCGGTGGCTGGCACCAGGCGCAGGCCCACATGGCTGTAACCGGCGCGGGCGGCGGCTTCCACCATGTCTGGCGGGGACAGTTCGAGCACCGTCAAGGCGGCGAGGGAAAAGATTCGGTCGGTCATGTCATTTACCTAAGAATGAGAAATCAGGCGATCAGTTCTGGCGCACAGGCCCGACCCGTTTCGGCGGCCTGGCGGATCGCTTCGATCAGGGCCAGGGTGCGGCCACCGTCGGCGGCATCGATCAGCGGCGCCTCAGTGCCCTGGACCACGCGAATGAAGTGCTGCAACTGCAAGGTCAGCGCCTCGCCTGCGGGGATGGCTTCCTCGCTCTGCAGCAACGGCGTGTGCCAGCCGGAACCGGCCTCGGCGTAATGCCAGCGCTTGAGCTGCGGAATGCTCAGCGCCCCCTGGGTGCCGGCCAGCAGGTAGCAGGGCTGACCGTCCTGGCGTGGGTAGATCGGGCTTTCACCGGAATCAAGCTCCCAGCTCCACGGTGCGGCGACCGCGTCGGACCCGGTCAGGCTGCCCAGCGCGCCGTTGGCGAACTGCAGCAGCACCGCCGCGCTGTCTTCGTTGGCGAAGCCGCGCACGTCGTTGCGGGTGAAGGCCTGCACCTGCACCACCTCGCCACACAGGTGGCGCAGCAGGTCGAGGTCGTGGATCAGGTTGGTGAGCAGAAAGCCCGCCCCCGGCTCGCGGCGCCAGGGCGTCTCGAAGTAGCTGTCGGGCTTTTGCAGCTGCCAAAGCGCGGTGACGTTGATCAGCCGGCCCAGCTTGCCCTGGCTGATGACCTGATGGGCCTTGGCGATCAGCGGGTTGTGCCGCCGATGATGGCCGACCAGCACTGGCACGCCACGGCGGCGCGAAGCCTCGACCAGCGCACGCACTTCATCGAGGTGCACGCCCACCGGCTTTTCCACCAGCACCGGCACACCGGCCTCGACGCAATCCAGTGCAGTGGCCACGTGCAGGTTGTTGGGATTGGCGACGATCACCGCATCGGGCCGGGCCTGTTCGAGCATCTGCCGGTGATCGGCGAAGCAGGCAACCCCGCATTCGGCAGCAAACGCCTCGGCCTGTGGGCCAGGGTCTGCCACGGCGCACAGCTGGGCTTGCGGCAGCCGGCGCAGGTGCTGGTAATGCTGGCGGCCCATGATGCCGGCGCCGATCAGGGCGATTCGTAGGGGTGAGTTCAACGCACTGTCCTCTTGTCGTTATTGTGGTGCCGATTGTGAAATCCAGTTCCAGAATCGACACTGAACAATGTAGAACCAAGTTCAGCTTTTCAGAACGCCCCACCCCACAGACTGTGCGATTACCGACCAGAAACGCCCATCAGGCAAACAATTCGCTGGCCCGGCTGGCCGCCGACAGCTCTTCTGCCGCCGCCAGCAGCAGCGGCGCCAGCTCGGCCAGGCGGGTGTGCGCCAGGCGGGCGCTGGGCCCGGCAACGCTGAGCACGCCGATCACCTCGTCGCTTTGCGGGCGCCGCACCACGGCGGCCAGGGCTGACGTGCCGATGGCCGACGTCTGCTCGACCCAGGCATAGCCGCGCTCGCGGGCGCGGTGCAGGTAGGCCAGTAGCTCATCGGTCGAACGCGGCGCATTGGGGCCGAACTGGGCCGGGTCGGCAATGCCCTGGCGCAACACCATCTGCAGCGCTTCGTCGTCGCTCAGGCTGGCCAGCCAGGCATGCCCGGAGGCGGTGTAGAACAGCGGCGCGTCACGCCCCATGTCGGGGTCGTAGCGCAACCCGGAACGGGCGCCCTGGGACTTGGCGATCCAGGTCTGGCGGTGGCCTTCGATCACGCCCAGGCGCACCAGTTCGCCACTGTCCTGGGCCAGGCGGTCGAGGATCGGCTGAATGATGTCGGCACCGCTGCTGGACAGGTAGCGAAAGCCCATCGCCACCAGTTTGGCCGACAGCTGGTAACGGCTGTTGTCGCGGTTCTGCCGCACGTAGCCCAGGCGTACCAGTTCGGTGAGCATGCGGTGGGCGGCGCTCTTGGGAATGTCCAGGCGCTCGGCCAGGGTTTGCAGCGGCAAGCCGTGCGGCTCGCCGGTGAGGCTTTCAACAAGACTGAAGGCGCGTTCGATCTGACTACCAGCCATGACACGTATCCCTGAAAATTTGCCGAATTCTAGAAGATGATTCCATGCCGTCGATAGCCACCGCAGCCTGCACGCGTTGAAGTGTCCGGTTATCGACCAGAAATTGGCCCTCGGCCTTGCAGTGCCATCCGCTAGAAATGATTATTGTGGAATCAAGTTCCAATAATAATGCAGGAGATACCGCAATGCCCGCCGAACCCCTCCCAAGCGACTGCGACGTACTGGTCATCGGCTCCGGCGCGGCCGGCCTGGCAGCGGCGGTCACGGCCGCCTGGCACGGGCAGCAGGTCATCCTGGTAGAGAAAGACCCGGTGCTCGGCGGCGCCACCGCCTGGTCCGGTGGCTGGGCCTGGGTGCCACGCAATCCGCTGGCCCGGCGCGCCGGCATCGTCGAGGACATCGACCAGCCGCGCACCTACTTGCGCAACGAACTGGGCAGCCATTACAACGCCGAGCGTGTCGATGCCTTCCTCGAAGCCTGCCCGCACATGGTTGCCTTTTTCGAGCAACACACGGCCCTGCAGTTCGCCGACGGCAACGCCATCCCTGACATGCACGGCGACACACCCGGCGCCGCCCTCGGCGGCCACCAGGTGATTGCCGCCCCATACGATGCCCGTCAACTGGGCGCGCTGCTGCCGCGCCTGCGCAAGACGATGCGCGAAACCTCGTTCATGGGCATGCCGATCATGGCCGGCGCCGACCTGGCCGCCTTCCTCAACATGACCCGCTCGCCACGCGCCTTGCTGCATGTGTGCAAACGCTTTACCCGTCACCTCTACCACCTGGCCCGCCATGGCAGGGCGATGCACCTGGTCAACGGGGTGGCGCTGGTGGCACGGCTGGCGAAGTCGGCGGATGACCTGGGCGTGCGGATGTTCGAGTCGACCGCAGCCAAAGGCCTGCTGATGGAAGACGGCAAGGTGCTGGGGGCTATGGTGGCAACCGCGCAAGGCGAACGGGCGATCCGCGCCCGGGCGGTAGTGCTGGCCGCAGGCGGCTTCCCCAATGACCCAGAACGGCGTCGGCAACTGTTCCCGCGTGATAACAGCGGTCACGACAACCTCGCCCTGCCCCCGCCGTCCTGCTCCGGCGACGGCCTGCGCCTGGGCGAATCGGCCGGTGGCGTGGTGGCCACTGACCTGAAGTCGCCGGTGGCCTGGGCGCCGGTGTCCAAGGTGCCGCACCGCGACGGCAGCGTCGGCCACTTCCCGCACATCATCGAGCGCGGCAAGCCGGGCATCATCGGCGTGCTCGCCAGCGGCAAGCGCTTCGTCAACGAGGCGCACGGCTATTACGACTATGTGTCCGCCATGGTCGCCGCCGTACCGGAGGGCGAGGAAGTCTGTTCCTGGCTGATCTGCGACCACCGCTTCCTGCGCCGCTTCGGCCTCGGCCATGCGCGCCCGGCGCCCCTGCCGGTGGGGCCGCACCTGCGCAGCGGCTACCTGAAACGCGGGGCCACCCTGGAACAACTGGCCCAGGTGTGCGGCATCGACCCCGCCGGGCTGAGCGCCACGGTCGCTGAATTCAACCAGCCTGCACGCCAAGGCCAGGACCCGGCCTTCGGCCGTGGCTCGACACCGTTCAACCGCAAACAGGGCGACCCGCTGCACAAGGGGCCGAACCCCTGCGTGGCGCCCATCGAGCAGGGGCCGTTCTATGCGGTGAAGGTGCAACCCGGCTGCTTCGGCACCTTCGCCGGCCTGCGCACCGACGGCCACGCCCGGGTGCTGAACGACGCCGGCCAGCCGATCAGCGGCCTGTACGCGGCCGGCACCGACATGGCCAGCGTGTTTGGCGGCTGGTACCCGTCCGGCGGCATCAACCTCGGGCCGGCGCTGACCTTCGGCTATGTCGCCGGGCGGCATATCTGCGGCGTAACGGAGTACGAATAGCGCCAGTGAGTGGCGAACCATGGACATTGGCAGGGTTTGCCACTCACACTGAGCCAGCCGACTGCCCACCGACCTTACCCGAGGAGGACGACTGCCCTTGAACAAGAACACCGAGCCCTCACGCGGCTGGCTGGCCAGCAAACTCCTCGCCGACGGCCAGGAGCCGGACCCACGCTTCACCCTGGCCAACGAGCGCACCTTCCTGGCCTGGATCAGGACCGCGCTAGCGCTGCTGGCCAGCGGCATCGCCGTGGACATGTTCACCGCCGAGATCTTCAGCGCCGGCACCCGCCGCCTGCTGGCGCTGGCGTTGATCAGCCTGGCGCTGCTGCTGAGCCTGCCAGCCTTCGTCCGTTGGCTCAATGTGGAACGGGCCATGCGCCAGAAGCGCCCGCTGCCGTTCCCGCTGATCGCCCCGGCGCTGTCGATTGGCGTGTCGCTGGTGATGGTGTTCTTTGCCTATGCGGTGTTCTTCCATGCCTGACCCGCAACTGGCCCACGCCGATGACGGCCTGCAGCCGGAGCGCACCTTGCTGGCATGGCGACGGACCATTCTGGCGCTGGTCGTGTGCTGTTGCATGTACTTGCGCTGGGTGCCCCACCACCATTGGTTTGCGGCGCTGCCCGCAGTGCTCTGCCTGCTACTGGCCGGCGCCACCTGGCTGCGCCTGAGGCGGCGTTATCACCACCTGGTGCGCGGCCTGCACGACGAGGGCGTGGTGTCCGGTGTCACCGAACACCTGCTGCTTGCCCTTGGCGTCACCGTGTTATGTGTAATCGAACTGGCGGCCATCGCGCTGTATGCGGCCTGAACCCAGCCAGCGGCGGCTCACGCACACCAGCAGGATGAACAGCGTCACCCCGGCGGTCATCAGCACTTCGTAACGGTAGGCATCGCTGAACAGCATGTAGCCCAGCACCAGGGCGATGGCGCCGATCACCAGCCAGGTCAGCCAGGGGAACAACCACATCTTCAGCTCCAGGCGTTGACCCTCGCGCTCGGCGCGAGCACGCAAGCGCAGCTGCGAAATGGCAATCACCAGGTACACGATCAAGGCAATCGCGCCCGTGGTAGACAGCAGGAAGTCGAAGACCTTGCCCGGGAACACATAGTTGACCAGGCAACCGGCAAACCCCGCCAACGTCGACATCAGCACCGCCACCACCGGCACACCATTACCGCTGACCTTGCCGGTAATGGCCAGCGCTTCACCCCGTGCACCCAGCGAATGCAGCATGCGCGATGCCGTATACAGGCCCGAGTTCATGCAGCTGGTGACCGCCACCAGCACCACGCCATCGACCACCAGCTTGGCGCCCGGCACGTCAAGCACCTCCAATACCCGCTGGAACGAGCCGACCGCCAGCAACTGCGGGTCGTTCCATGGCACCAGCGCTACCACGAGGAAAATGGACGCCAGGTAGAAGATGGCGATGCGGTACACCACCAGGTTGGTGGCGCGGCGGATCTTCGCCTGGGGGTTGGCGGTTTCGTCGGCGGCGATGGTGACGATCTCGGCGCCAAAGAACGAGAAGATGGTGATCAGCACGCCGCCCAGCACTGCGCCCCAGCCATTGGGCACGAAGCCGCCGTTGGCCCACAGCTGGGCCACCCCGGAGACCTCGGCCCGTGGCCAGGCGCCGAACACCGCCATGCCACCGATGACGATAAAGGCCAGGATGGCGATCACCTTGACCAGGGCGAACCAGAACTCGAATTCACCGAAGTGCTTCACACTGACCAGGTTGCTCGCCGCCAGCACGGCCATGATCACGAAAGCGAATGCCCAGGACGGCACCGCCGGGATCCAGGCATGCAGGATTTCTGCCCCGGCAATGGCTTCGACCGGAATGATCAGCACCCAGAACCACCAGTACAGCCAGCCGATGGTAAAACCCGCCCACGGCCCGATGGCTTCGGCGGCGTAGGTGGAGAACGAACCGCTGTTGGGGTTGGCCACGGCCATTTCGCCGAGCATGCGCATGACCAGCAGCACCAGCAGCCCGGTCATTGCGTAGGAGATGAGGATCGCCGGGCCGGCCGAGGCGATGGCCTTGGACGAGCCGATGAACAGCCCGGCACCGATGATGCCAGCGATGGAGATCATGGAGACCTGGCGTGAGGTCAGGCCGTGTTGCAGTGCAGCTTGCTTGTTCGGTTGCAGCGACATCGTTTGAGCCTTCGAGAGACTTGGGTCAGACTCACCGGCCTCTTCGCGGGCACGCCCGCTCCCACAAGTACCCCGTTGAACTGAGGCCTGTGGTTATCCTGTGGGAGCGGGCGTGCCCGCGAAGAGGCCGGTGCAGCATGTGCAAGTCTTCTTGTCTTTTATCAGAGCCCCCGGCCAGACACCGGGGCATGGGTCAATCGCCGAGGTAGGCCTTCTTCACCTGGTCATCGTGCAGCAAGGTTTTCGCACAGCCTTCCAGGCTGATCCGCCCGCCATCGATCACATAGGCGCGGTCGCAGGTCTGCAAGGCCAGCCGCGCGTTCTGCTCCACCAACAGCAGCGTCACCCCGCCCCTGACCACCTCGACGATGGTCTCGAAGATCTTCTGCACGATGATCGGGGCCAGCCCCATCGACGGCTCGTCGAGCAGCAGCAGCTTGGGCCGCCCCATCAGCGCCCGGGAAATCGCCAGCATCTGTTGCTCGCCGCCAGACATCGTCCCGGCCAACTGGAAGGCGCGCTCCTTGAGACGCGGGAAAATGCCGTACATGCGCTCGATATCGGCGCCGATCGCGTCCTTGCCATCGCACCGGGAAAACGCGCCCATCTCAAGGTTCTCGTGCACCGTCAGCTTGGGGAAAATGCCCCGCCCTTCCGGCACCAGGGCCAGGCCTTCGCGAATCAGGTCATGGCCCTTGATCGCCGCGTGCGCCTTGCCATCGAAGGTGATCTGCCCGGCGCTGGGCTTGAGCAGCCCGGCCAGGGTCTTGAGGGTGGTGGTCTTGCCCGCGCCGTTGGCACCGATCAGCGCCACCATTTCACCCTCGCCGACGTTCAGGTCGATACCCTTGATCGCCTGGATGGCGCCGTAGGACACCTTGAGTTGATTCACTTGCAGAAGGGTCTTCATGCCACTGCCTCCGCGCCGAGGTAAGCCTCGATCACCCGTGGGTCCTTGCGCACATCGGCCGGCAGGCCGTCGGCGATCTTGCGGCCGAATTCCAGCACGGTGATGTGATCGCACAAACCCATCACCAGCTTCACATCGTGCTCGATCAGCAGCACCGTCTTGCCGTCCGCCTGCATCTTGCACATGAGCTGGCGCAGGCCTTCGGTTTCCGCCGCGTTCATGCCTGCGGCCGGCTCGTCGAGCGCGATCAGCTTGGGTTCGGTGGCCAGCGCGCGGGCAATTTCCAGGCGACGCTGGTCACCGTACGACAGGTTCTTGGCCAGCTCACCAGCGAGGTGGGCAACCCCGACATAATTCAGCCAGTACCGCGCCGCCTGGCGGATTTCGCGCTCCTCGCGCACGCAGGCCGGGGTCCGCAGGATGGCGCCGAACACGCCGCTGCGGGTACGCACATGGCGGCCGATCATCACGTTCTCCAGCGCGGTCATGTTGTGGAACAGGCGGATGTTCTGGAAGGTGCGGGAAATACCGGCCTCCACCACCTTGTGCGGCTTGCTGATGCGCAGCGGCTGGCCATCGAACATCACCCGCCCCTGCTCGGCCCGGTACAAGCCGGTGAGCACGTTGAACAAGGTGGTCTTGCCGGCGCCGTTGGGGCCCAGCAGGCCGCGGATCTCACCACGGCGAATGCTCAGGTCGATGTTGTGCAGGGCCTGCAGGCCGCCGAAGAACTTGCTGACCTGATGCAGCTCAAGAAGGATTTCGCTCATGCCTTGTCCGCCTGTTTGATCGGGAGTTCGATGGAGGCCTCGCTGGCCGGCGCATGCACGGCGGTGCTAAGTGCCGCGGCCATGGGCTCGGCCTCCGGGTCGGCATCGTGCAGCTCGGCGCGGCGGCGGTCGGACGGCCACAGGCCCTCGGGGCGAAAACGCATCACCAGGATCAGCGCCAGGCCGAACACCAGCATGCGCAGGGTCGAGGCATCCAGCACGTTGCGCAGGATGTCGCGGCTGACGAAGGTGACGTTGTCCATCACCCATGGCTGCACCCAGTTGACCAGGTCGCGGAACAGCTCGGGCATCACCGACAGGATCAGCGCCCCCAGCACCACGCCACGGATCGAGCCCATGCCGCCGAGTACCACCATGGCCAGGACCATGATCGACTCCATCAGGGTGAACGACTCGGGGCTGACGAAGCCCTGGTAGCTGGAAAACAGCACGCCCGAGACACCGCCAAAGGTCGCCCCCATGGCAAAGGCCAGCAGTTTCAGGTTGCGCTTGTTCAGGCCCATGGCTTCGGCGGCCACTTCGTCTTCGCGCAGGGCCATCCAGGCGCGGCCGATGCGCGACACTTCAAGGCGCTTGGACAAAACGATGCAGAGGACCACGATGGCCAGAAAGAACAGGTAGTAGTTGATTACCGGCGACACCTGCAGGCCGAACAGGCTCCAGCCCTGCTGCAGCGACAGTAGCGGCGCAAAACCCTCACCCACCGCATGCATCCAGGGCCCGCCATCCACATGCAGCGGGGCGATGTTGCTGATGCCCTGGGGGCCGTTGGTGAGGTTCACCGGCTGGTCGAGGTTGTTCATGAAGATGCGGATGATCTCGCCGAAGCCGAGGGTGACGATGGCCAGGTAGTCGCCACGCAGCTTGAGCACCGGCGCACCGATCAGCACCCCGCAGATCGCTGCGGCCACCGCGGCCAGCGGGATGATCAGCCACAATGGCCAGTCCATCACGCCGCCGGCCAAGCCGGCCAGGTTCAGGTGCGGTGAGGCCAGCAAGGCGTACAGGTAGGCGCCGATGGCGTAGAAGCCGATATAGCCCATGTCGAGCAGGCCGGCATAACCGATGACGATGTTCAGGCCCAGCGCCAACAGCACGTAGAGCATGGCGAAACCGAGGATGCGGACCCAGGTCGGGCCGAGCATCGGGATGGCATCGACCAGGAACGGCAAGGCGATGAAGCCGAGCAGCAACAGCAGGTACTGGCTCTTGAGGTTTTTCATGGCAACGTCCTCACGCCCGGTCGGCCTGGCGTTCGCCAAGCAGGCCGTTAGGCCGGAACAGGAGCACCAGGATCAGCACGGCAAAGGCGAAGATGTCCTGGTAGTTGGCACCGAGAAAGCCCCCGGTGAGCTGCCCGGTGTAGCCGGCCGCCAACGACTCGATCAGCCCCAGCAGCAAGCCACCGGCCATGGCCCCGAACAGGTTGCCGATGCCGCCGAGCACCGCTGCCGAGAAGGCCTTGAGGCCCAGTAGCAGGCCCATGTAGGCGTCGGCCTGGCCGTAGTTGATGGCGCGCATCACCCCGGCGACTGCACCCAGGCTGGCGCCGATGAGGAAGGTCACGGAGATCACCCGGTTGATGTTGATGCCCATCAGCCCGGCCACTTCCTGGTTCTGCGCGGTGGCGCGCATGGCCTTGCCCAGGCGGGTCTTGTCGACCAGCAGCCAGAGGCCGAACATGATCACCACGGCGATCAGCATGATCGACACCTGCACATTGGTCAGGGTCGCGCCGAACACCTCGACCGGCTGCACCTCGACCACTTCGGGGAAGGTCTTGTAGCCGCGCCCCCAGATCATCATCGCCAGGTTCTGCAGGGCGATGGAGATGCCGATGGCAAGGATCAGCGGGGTCAGCCGCGGTGCCTTGCGCAGCGGCCGGTAGGCGTACTTCTCCATGCCCTGGGCCAGCAGCATGCAGACCACCGCAGCCGCCATGATCGCCAGCAGCAAGGTGAGAATGCCCGGCGCGAAGCCGGCACCGGCCAGCATGGTGAGTACCGAAATGGTGACCATGGCGCCGACCATCACCACCTCGCCGTGGGCGAAGTTGATCAGGCCGATGATGCCGTAGACCATGGTGTAGCCCAGGGCTACCAGGGCGTAGATGCTGCCCAGCACCAGGCCGTTGAGGACCTGTTGCAACAAGATATCGAAGTTACCGTCCACGAGCTGAATCCTCGAAACTGCGTTGTCGTCGGCGCACGGCGGCTCAGCGCCATGCGCCGACAGGCCTGGCAGGTGGGAAAAGTCTTGTTGTTATGTCGCAGGCTGCGCCTGCTTGTTATGGGGGGTGACGCTCAGTCGCGCTCGACCGACAGGGTCTTCCAGCCGCCGTCGGCAAACTGGAACACGGTGGCGGCTGGGTTTTTCAGGTTGCCCTTGTCGTCAAAGGCAATGGTGCCGGTGACGCCCTCATAGCTCTGGCTCTTGAGCACCGGCAGGTAGACCTTGGGGTCATCCGAGCCGGCCTTGACCATGGCATTGATCGCGGCCCAGGTCGCGTCGTAGGCGGCGGGCGAAGACTGCACCACACCCACGCCGAACTTGTCCTTGAGCTTCTGCTCGAAGGCTGCGCCCTTGGGCATGTCGAGCAGCGGCGTGCCGTAGTTCCAGGCGTAGGTGCCCTCGGCAGCGCTGCCGGCCATCTGCCGGAACGAGTCGTTGGGCAGGTTGCCGATATTCATGAAGCGCGCCTTCAGGCCCAGGTTCTTCATCTGCTTGGCCATGGGCGCAGCCTGGTAGTCGAGGGCGGCGAAGAACACCGCATCGGCCTTCTGCGCCTTGGCCGTGGTGAGGATGGCGTTGAAGTCGGTGGACTTGTCGTTGGTGTACTCGCGCACCACCACGTTGCCGCCCGCCGCCTTGACCGCCCGGGTCACCTCATCGGCCAGGCCCTGGCCATAGGCGGTGCGGTCATCGAAGATGGCGATGCGCTGGGCCTTGAGCTGGTTGACCAGGTAGTTGCCGGCGTAGCGGCCCAGGGTGGCATCGTCGTTGACGGTGCGGAACACCGAGGGGATGCCCTGCTGGGTCAAGGTGGGGTTGGTGGCCGAGGGCGAGATCTGCGGAATGCCGGCCGCGGCGTAGATCTTCGAGGCGGGGATGCTGGTGCCGGAGTTGTAGTGGCCGATCACCACGGCCACTTTCGAGTCCACCAGGCGTTGCGCGACGGCGGTGCCGGTGCGCGGGTCGGCGACGTCGTCTTCGGAGACCAGCTTGAATTGCGCGACCTTGTCGCCAATCTTCAGCTGCTGCTGGTTGGCCTCCTCCACGGCAATCTGGATGCCATGCTCGACGTCCTGTCCCTGGTGCGCCGAAGGCCCGGTCAAGGGGCCGGCGAAGCCGATCCTGACCACTTCACTGTCTGCTGCGTTTGCCGTCCCCATGGCCATCAGCAAGGTTACTGCGGTGGCGAGGGCTGTACGCCCGCCGTTATTCTTATTCATGCTCAGCTCCCAGTCGTAGTTGGACGAACCTCGAAACACTGTGCTTACCGCCTGCGAATTGGCAGGAACGCCATCGCACTTGTAAGATAACAGTCAGCAGGCAACTGTCAATGGGTGTATGCTACGGGAGTCGGTAAAAAAATGTTCCGCCGACCTGCGAGGTCGTCGACAGAAAAGGGGTCTCCCTGCCACCCGGTAAGATGTTTGATAACATATGCCGACAACATCACCGCTGGTTGGCTACGGATCCCGCCGCATGGGCTTTCGGGCTGCGCGCAACCTGCCGGAGAACAACCGTGATGAGCCAACCAGTTTCAGGAGCAACACTTCTATGAATGCGTCGTTAGGCACGCGCCGCGCCAATCTGGCGGAAACCGTGATCCAGGAGCTGTCCGGCCGGATCGACAACGGCACCTACGGCCCGGGCGACAAGCTGCCGTCCGAGCAGGAGCTGTGCAAGGAGTTCAACGTCAGCCGGCCGGTGATCCGCGAGGCGGTGGCGTCGCTGCGCCTGGGCGGGCGCCTGATCGCCCGCCAGGGCGTCGGCGTATTCGTGGTCGAGCAGGACGTCAAGCGCATCGGCTTCGCCATCGACAGCGTGGTCGACGACGTGCGTGCCGCAGCGCAGATCCTTGAACTGCGCCTGGGGATCGAGACCGAGTCGGTGGCCCGCGCCGCCGAGCGCCGCAGCCCGGCCAGCATGGCGGCGATCACCGAGGCGTTCGACCGCTTCAACTCGCTCGACGGTGCCAGCCAGGAAGAAGAAGCCCGCGCCGACTTCGAGTTCCACCTGGCGATCGCCCGCGCCACCAACAACCCGCACTTCACCCAACTGCTTGAAGCGCTGGGGCCGGACATCATCCTCGACCTGAACCTCAAGCATGGCCAGGTCACCGGCAAGAACCGCCAGGCCCATATCAAGAAGATCGGCCGCGAGCATGGGGCGATCCTGTCGGCGATCAGCATGGGCGATGTGGGCAGTGCGCGCACGGCGCTGCGCAAGCACCTCGAAGAGAGCCTGTCGCGCTATCAGCGACTGCTCGACAGCAAGGCCTGAGTGATAGCCTGCAGCGGCCTCTTCGCGGCTAAAGCCGCTCCCACAGGAACTGCACCACTTTCAAGCCTGGTGAAATTCCTGTGGGAGCGGCTTTAGCCGCGAAGAGGCCGCTGCAGGCTATCACTCAGGCC
>NZ_JAGIBG010000016.1:0-34554 GCF_017744435.1 Pseudomonas sp. | reverse complement strand
AAGAGGCCGATGCAGACAACATCAGTGGTTCAGGAACACCTCAGAGCCCCAGGCACACGTACTTGATCTCCAGATAATCCTCGATCCCGTACCGTGACCCTTCCCGCCCCAGCCCCGAAGCCTTGACCCCGCCAAACGGCGCCACTTCGGTCGCCACCACCCCGACATTGACCCCGACCATCCCGTATTCCAAGGCCTCGGACACCCGCCAGATTCGCCCGACATCCCGCGCATACAGGTAGCAAGCCAGGCCGAACTCGGTGTCGTTCGCCTGGGCAATCACTTCCTCTTCACTGCTGAAGCAGAAGATCGGAGCTACCGGGCCGAAAATCTCCTCACGCGCCACACGCATGTCCGGTGTCACATCGGCCAGCAAGGTCGGCTCGAAAAACGCCTCGCCCAACGCATGGCGACGCCCACCTGCCACCACCCGCGCGCCCGCCTCCACCGCTTCGCCCACCAGGCGCTCGACGCCACTGGCGGAACGCCCGTCGATCATCGGCCCGACCTGGGTACCCGGCACATCGCCTTGCCCCACTACCAGCTCGCGCACCCGCTCGGCAAAGCGCGCAACGAAGCGCTCGTAAATGCCATCCTGGATATAGAAACGGTTGGCGCACACGCAGGTCTGCCCGCTGTTGCGGAACTTGGCGATCAGCGCGCCTTCCACCGCCTTCTCGAGGTCAGCGTCATCGAACACGATAAAGGGCGCGTTGCCACCCAGTTCCAGGGTCACCTTCTTCACCGTCGCCGCCGACTGCTGCAGCAACTGGATACCGATCGGCGTGGAGCCGGTGAACGACAGCTTGCGCACGGTCGGGCTGGCCGTCAGCTCGCCGCCGATAGCGGCCGAATCGCCTGTGATCACGCTCAACACACCCGCAGGAATGCCCGCACGCTCAGCCAGCACGCACAGCGCCAGCGCACTGAAGGGCGTCTGCGAGGCGGGCTTGAGCACCAGCGTGCAACCGGCGGCCAGCGCTGGTGCAGCCTTGCGGGTGATCATCGCCGCCGGGAAATTCCACGGCGTGATCGCCGCGCACACACCGATGGGTTCCTTGGTGACGATCAAGCGTCGGTCGGCACTGGGCGAAGGAATCACATCGCCGTAGAGGCGCTTGCCCTCCTCGGCATAGAACTCCACATAGGCCGCAGCAAAGGCAATTTCGCCACGGGACTCGGCCAGTGGTTTGCCCTGCTCGGCGGTCATGATCCGCGCCAAGTCTTCCTGATGGGCGAGAATTTCGCGGAACCAGGCTTGCAGCCGCGCCGCGCGCTCCTTGGCCGTGAGCGCGCGCCAGGCCGGCAAGGCACGCTCGGCGGCGGCGATGGCGCGACGGGTTTCATCCACCCCCATGCGCGGCACATGGCCGAGCACGGCACCGGTGGCCGGGCTGGTCACGGCAATGCGCTGGCCGCTGTCGGCCGCCAGCCATTTTCCGTCGATATAACAAACTTCACGCAGCAGATCGTGATCGGCAAGGTTCATGTCGATTGGCTCGTTCGGAAAGGAAAAAAGGTGGGGCCGGACCGCGCCCCACCTGAGGCGAATCAGCGCTTGGCCTGCAGGGCCTTGTCGCGGATCTGGCTGAGGGTCATGCGCGGGGTCAGGGCTTCGGGGTCGACCTGGATCTCGATCAGCGCCGGCTTGCCCGACGCCTGGCAGCGCTCGAAGGCACCCGCGAAGTCTTCGGTGCGGGTCACGGTTTCGCCGTACAACCCATAGGCACGGGCCAGCGCGGCGAAGTCCGGGTTATGCAGCTCGGTGCCCGAGACGCGGCCTGGGTAGCTGCGCTCCTGGTGCATGCGGATGGTGCCGTACATGCCGTTGTTGACCACGAGGGTGATCAGCCGGGCGTCATAGTGCACCGCCGTGGCCAGCTCCTGGCCATTCATCAGGAAGCAACCGTCACCGGCAAAGGCCACCACCGTGCGTTGCGGGTAGGTCAGCTTGGCTGCCACCGCCGCAGGGACGCCATAGCCCATCGAACCGTTGGTAGGCCCGAGCAGCGTGCGGAATACCTGGTGCTGGTAACCGCGGTGCACCCACCCGGTGTAGTTGCCGGCACCGCAGGTGAGGATGCTGTCTGCCGGCAGCGCCTTGTTCAGCCAGGCGATCACTTCGCTCATCTGCACATCGCCCGGCGAGCGCGGCGTTTCGAAGTTGCCACGGTAGCCACTGTTCAGGCGGGCCACCCAGTCGGCGAAGGCATCCGCGCGCACCGGCCCGAGGATGTTGGCCTGACGCAGGAAGCTGCCCGGGCCTGCGTTGATGCCCAGGGCCGGCTGGTAAACCCGGCCGATCTCTTCGGCACTGGCGTGCACATGCACCAGGGCTTGTTTCGGCGTAGGGATATCGACCAGCGCGTAGCCGCCAGTGGTCATCTCGCCGAGGCGCGCGCCGATCACGATCAGCAGGTCGGACTGTTTGACCGCTTCTACCAGTACCGGGCCGGCCGCCAGGCCCAGGTCACCGGCGTAGTGCGGGTCGGTGTTGTCGAACAGGTCCTGGCAGCGGAACGAGGCCGCCAGCGGCAGGTTCTGGGTGTGCACGAAGGCCTTCAGGTCGGCTACCGCTTCGGCAGTCCAGCCTCCACCGCCGGCAATCACCAGCGGGCGCTCGGCCTTGGCCAGCAACTGCTGCAGCTCACCCAGGGCCTCAGGTGCCGGCGCCGCCTCCACCCGCTTGGCCGGCAAGGCATCCGGCACCTGGACCAGATCGGTCAGCATGTCTTCGGGCAATGCCACCACCACCGGGCCGGGGCGGCCACTGATGGCGCGCTGGAAGGCCTGGTTGACCAGTTCGGGGATGCGCGCGGCATCGTCGATCTGCACCACCCACTTGGCCATCTGGCCGAACATGCGCCGGTAGTCCACTTCCTGGAAGGCTTCGCGCTCGATCTGGTCGCGGGCCACCTGGCCGATGAACAGCAGCATCGGCGTGGAGTCCTGGAAGGCGGTGTGCACGCCCACCGAGGCATTGGTAGCGCCTGGGCCGCGAGTGACGAAGCAGATGCCCGGCTTGCCGGTCAACTTGCCATAGGCCTCGGCCATGTAGGCCGCCCCGCCTTCCTGGCGGCAGACGATCAGGTCGATCTGGTCCTGCACGTCATGCAGCGCGTCGAGCACCGCCAGGTAGCTTTCGCCGGGCACGCAGAACGCACGCTCGACGCCATTCACCCGCAGCGCGTCGACCAGCACCTGGCCGCCACTGCGTTTCACTTCGGAGTTGCTCATTGTTGTTCTCCCTCAGGCAGTGCGCTCAGATGACCGAATCTTCCAGGAACGGCTTGTTGTCGATCACCCGCTGGTAGCTCAGCGCGCCCAGGTCGAGCGAGCGGTAGCCGCCGTAGGTGATCAGCTCGGACAGGCCGCGGCCGATGGCCGGCGCCTGCTGCAGGCCATGGCCGCTGAAGCCGTTGCAGAACAGGAAGTTGCTCACTTCGTTGTGTGGGCCGACGATGGCGTTGTGGTCGAGCACGCAGAAGTCGTAATGCCCGGCCCAGTAGTTGACCACTTTGATGCCTTCGAACGCCGGCACGCGCTCGGCGAGGATTGGCCAGACTTCTTCGTCGAACTCGGCGTGCAGCACCTCGAAGTCCTCGAAGTCCACTTCCGGGTCGTTTTTCGGGTAGGTGCCGCCCAGGTAGAACTTGCCCTCCGGACGGAAGAACACCCCCGTCGGGTCAATGGTCAGCGGCACCGTGCCTTGCAGCGGGGTGCGGCAGTCGAACACGAACAGCGAGCGGCGGCGCGGCTCGACCGGGATATCCAGGCCGGCCATGCGCGCGACCTTGGTACCGCGGGTGCCGGCACAGTTGACCAGCAGGCCGCAGCCGATGCGCTCGCCGCTGGCCAGCTGTACGCCAGTGATGCGGTCGCCTTCACGCTGGACGCCGACCACTTCGTTCTCGATGTACTCGATCCCCATCGAGCGCGCCTTGCGGCGGAAGCCGTTGAGCATGCCCAGACTGTCGAACCAGCCTTCGCCGCTCTGGCCATAGCTGGCACCGGCCAGGCTGTCGATATTGACCCAGGGGAACTTGCGCTGCAGTTGCTCGGGGTCGAGCAGGTGCACGTCGGCACCGTGGGACACCTGGGTATCGTGCAGCCGGCGCAGCACTTCATAGCCCTTGTCATCGCCCAGGAACAGGTAGCCGTTTTCGTGGAAGGCCAGGTCCGGACGGTCGCCGTCCACCTCCATCACGTCCGGGAAATTGCGCACGAATTCGGCGCCGAACTTGGAGATTTCGATATTGATCGGGTTGGAAAACTGCTGGCGGATCGAACTGCTCGACAACGCGGTGGCCGACTTGTTGTAGGTCCAGTCGCGCTCGATGACCAGCACCGAGCCCTTGAAGTCCGGGTTGTTGGCCAGGAAGTAGGCGGTGGCGCTGCCGTTGACCGCGCCGCCGACGATCACCACATCGTAGTTCTGTTGTTTAGCGGTGGAAGCCATGAATCAAGCTCTCCAAGAGATAGCAGGAAACCCTGTGGGGCCTTTGGTTACTTCGGGTCTTCGAAGTGGCCGGCGCCGGCGAAGTTACCGCCGTGGTAACGCGCAGCCGGCTCGTCGGGCTTGAGCGGCGGATGCTCGGCGAGCACCTTCTCGCGGTAGTCGTCGGCGCTGTCCTTCGGCACATAACCGATGGACGAAGCCAGGCGGTTGTCCCACAGGCTTTCGCGGTTGTTCGACATGCCGTAGACGATCATGTGGCCAACCCGCGGCGCCAGCAGCGCGCGCTCGGTGAGCTGGGCGAAGTCGTCGAACGATAGCCAGGTGGCGAGCATGCGCCGGTCCAGTGGCTCGGGGAACGACGACCCGATGCGCAGGTTGACCGACTCGATGGCGAACTTGTCCCAGTAGTAGCGGCCCAGGTCCTCGGCGAAGCATTTGCTCACGCCGTACAGGCTGTCCGGGCGGTGCGCGGCGGCGGCGTCGATGGTCTCGGTGCGGTCGTAGAAGCCGATGGCGTGGTTGGAACTGGTGTACACCACGCGCCTGACGCCATTGCGCCGGGCGGCCTCGTAGATGTTGTAGGTGCCGACGATGTTGCCGTTGAGGATCTTCTGGAAGGTGTCCTCGACCGGCACGCCACCGGCATGCACGATGGCGTCGACACCCTCGGTCAGCGGCAGCACGTCATCGAAGTTGCCCAGGTCGCAACGGACCAGCTCTTCGTGCGGCGCGGCTTGGCCCAGGTCGGCGATGTCGGTCAGGCGCAATTCGTCGGCGTACTGCGCCAGGTGCTTGCGCAGCACGCTGCCCAGGCGCCCGGCGGCACCGGTGATCAGCAGACGTTTGAATGGCTTGCTCATGGTTTACCTCTGTTCGATTCGTGTGTTCAGGCCAGCGCCGCGAACGCTTCGCGCAACTGGCCCAGCGCCTGTTCCAGCTCCTGGCGCGAGGTGGCGAAGGACAGGCGTACGTAAGGCTCGACACCGAACGCCGAGCCCGGCACCGTGGCCACCTTGCCGACGCGCAGCAAATAGGCCGACAGCTCGGTATCGTTGCTGATCTGCTGGCCATCCGGCGTGCGCTTGCCGATGTAGGCGCTGACTTCGGGGAAGGCGTAGAACGCGCCCTGCGGCATCGCCAGCTTGAGCCCCGGGATCTGCGCCAGGCCACGCATCACCAGCTCGCCACGCGCCTGGTATTCGCGGTTGGCGTCACGCACGAAGTCCTGCGGACCGTTCAGTGCCGCCACCGCTGCCAGCTGCGAAATGCTCGACGGGCAGGTGGTGGTCTGCGACTGGGTCTTGTTCATCGCCACGATCAGGTCCTTGGGGCCTGCCGCGTAGCCCAGGCGGTAGCCGGTCATGGCATAGGCCTTGGACACGCCGTTGATCAGCAGGGTGCGCTCGCGCAGTTGCGGGCAGGCCGTGACGAACGACACGAACGGCTGGTCGCCCAGCACGATGTGCTCGTAGATCTCGTCCGAGATGATCAGCACGTTCGGGTGGCGCTCCAGCACCTTGCCCAGGGCCGCCAGCTCATCACGGGTGAAGATCGCCCCGCTCGGGTTGTTCGGCGAGTTGAGCATCACCCAGCGGGTGCGCGGGGTGATGGCGGCTTCCAGCTGCGCCGGGGTGACCTTGAAGCCTTGCTCGGCACCACACGGGATGACCACCGGCACGCCGCCGTTGAGCAGTGCCATGTCGGTGTAGGAGACCCAGTACGGCGCCGGCGTGATCACTTCATCGCCTGTTTCCAGGGTGGCGAGGAAGGCGTTGAACAACAGTTGCTTGGCACCATTGCCCACACAGATTTCGTCCAGGCCATAGGCCAGGTCGTTTTCCCGGGCAAACTTGTCGACGATGGCCTGGCGCAGGCTTTCCATGCCATTGGGCGCGGTGTAGTGGTTGTTGCCGGCCAGCATGGCCTGGTAGGCAGCCTCGATCACATGGGCCGGGACGTTGTAGTCCGGCTCGCCCAGCGCGAGGTTGATCACCGGCTCACCCTTGGCCAGCATCTGCTTGGCCAGTACCGACACCGCCATGCTCGGCGAGCTCTTTACCGCGCGTACGCGGCTGCTCTGGATTTCCATGGTTCAGCGCTCCTGGGCGGCATCGAAGCCGTAGTCGTCACGGGCCTGTTCGGCACTGATGTAGCCAAAGCGCAAGTCGCGCTCGACCTGCTGGCGGTCGCGCTGGCGCGGGTCGCCGTAACCGCCGCCACCGGGCAGGCGCAGCACCAGGCGGCGTTCGGCCGGTACGAACTGCTGGCCCTTGCCGCGCAGCAAGGTGCCGTCGTCCAGGCCAACGAAGCCTTCGGCGCCCTGCTGTCCGCCAGCCAGGCCGCGTGCCGGGTACTGGATGCGGTCGAACATGGCACTGAACCGGAAGCTGTAGCCCTCGGCCGCGGACACTTCGATTTCCTGGCCCAGGCCGCCGCGCAACTCACCCGCCCCACCGGAGCCCTCACGCAGTTCCTTGCGCCAGACCACCACCGGGCCGGCGTGCTCGGTGGCCTCTACCGGCATGGTGTGCACGCCGCTGGGGAAGGCGGTGGCGCTGAGGCCGTCCATTGCCGAGCGAGCGCCCATGCCGCCGCTGTTGAACATCAGCATCTCAGCGTTGCGGCCGTTGGGGTTGGTCTCCAGCGGGCGCACGCTCAGGTGCAGGTTCCACAAGGCGCTGGCACCTTCCGCCGGCACCTTGCCCGGCAGGCATTTGTGCAGCGCGCCGAGCACCAGGTCGGGCACGAAGTGGCCGAGCACATGGCGCACCGACACCGGTGCCGGGTGCTTGGCATTGAGGATGCAACCTTCCGGCGCGGTGACTTCGAACGGCGCCAGCGACGCGGTGTTGTTGGGGATCTCCGGCGCGACGATGCACTTGAGGCCGTAACAGGCATAGGCCTTGGCGTAACCCAGCGGCACGTTGATGCCGAACTGGCTCATCCCCGAGGTGCCGGTGAAGTCGCTCTTGATACCGTCCGGGCCAACGGTGATGGTCACGGCCAGGGTCACCGGCACGTCGTAGCCGTCGAGGGTCATGCTATTGCTGTAGGTGCCATGGGGCAGCGACTTGAAGCACTCCAGCGTGGCGCGGCGGCTGTGCTCGAGAATGAAACCGCCGATGTGCTCCAGGTCGTCCAGCCTGAACTCTTCGAGCATGTCGAGCAGGCGCTTGTGGCCCGTCTCGTTGCACGCCGACAGCGCATAGAAGTCGCCCACCACCCGGTCATTCTCGCGCACGTTGTTGCGCAGGATGTTGATCAGGTCGCGGTTGACCTTGCCGCGCTCGAACAGCTTCATGATCGGGATGAACAGGCCTTCCTCGTACACTTCGCGAGCATCCGGGCCGAAACCGCGGCCACCGATGTCGACCACGTGGGCGGTACTGGCGAAGTAGCCGATCAGCCTGCCCTTGTAGAACGACGGCGAAACGATGGTGATGTCGTGCAGGTGCCCGGTGCCCTTCCACGGGTCGTTGGTCACGTACACGTCGCCTTCGAAGATGTTGTCTTCGCCGATGTCGTTGATGAAGTGCACCACCGCCTCGGCCATGGTGTTGACGTGGCCCGGGGTGCCGGTCACGGCCTGGGCGAGCATGTTGCCGGCACGGTCGAACACCCCGGCAGACAGGTCGCCCGCCTCGCGTACGCTGGTGGAGAAGGCCGTGCGGATCAGGGTCAGGGCCTGTTCTTCGACCACCGAGACCAGGCGGTTCCACATCACCTGCATTTGAATGTCGATCAAAGTATCGCTCATGGTTCTGGCTTCCGAATCAGGCGTTAGCGGCGCACGACCAGCAGGCAGCCGTCTGGCTGGACCGTGGCGGTGAAGTTGGAGGTGACGAAGGTCGAGGTCTCGCGCTCGACGATGATGGCAGGGCCATCGACGCGGGCACCGACCTGCAGCTCTTCACGCGGGTGGATGGCGGCCTCGACGAAACCACCGGCAGCCACATCGAACACCTGGCGGCGAGCGACTTCATGGGCACGGTAGGCAGCGCCCACCTCCTCGATGCGCTCGACCGGCGGCAGCGGCGAGCTGGCCTTGACCGACCAGCTGACGATCTCGATGTCCGGGCCTTCGATGGGGCGACCGAAGAAGCGCGTGTAAGCCTCTTCGAACAGCGCCCTGAACTGTGCGGTGTCTGCTGCGCTGAAGGCCTTGAACGGCAGCGCCACGGGGATTTCCCAGCCCTGGCCGACATAACGCATGAACGCCGTGCATTCCATTTCCGGCTCGCCCTCGGGCATGCCCTGGCGCAGGAAGCCCAGCGATTCGGCTTTCATTTCCGCGATCAGGCCATTGATGGCCACCGCGTCGAACTCGGACAGACGCACGAACGAGCTGCGTACCGCTTCGTAGCCAAAGGGTGCGCGCAGGAAGCCAATGGCCGAGCCCACGCCGGCACCGGCCGGGACGATGAAACGGGCCACGCCCATTTTTTCGCACAGCCTTGCGGCATGCAGCGGGCCGCCGCCGCCGAAGGTGATCATGGTGTAGTCGGCGATGTCCTTGCCGCTTTCCACCGCATGTACCCGGCCGGCGTTGGCCATGTTCTCGTCGACCACTTCACAGACGCCGAAGGCTGCGGTTTCGGGTTTCATCCCCAAGGGCTGGCCAATCACCCGCGCCATGGCATTGCCGGCAGCCAAGGTGGACAAGCGCAAGGCGCCACCCGCGAAGTTGTCGGCGTCCAGGCGGCCGAGCAGCAGGTTGGCATCGGTGATGGTCGGCTCCAGGCCGCCACGGCCATAGCAGGCCGGGCCAGGTTCGGACGCCGCGCTGTGCGGGCCGACGCGGATCTGGCGCATGCTATCGATGCTGGCGATGGAGCCACCACCGGCACCGATCTCGACCATTTCCACCACCGGGATGGAAATCGGCATGCCGCTGCCCTTCTTGAAGCGGTAGGTACGCGCCACCTCGAAGGTCTTTGCGGTTTTCGGCACCTGGTCTTCGATCAGGCAGATTTTCGCCGTGGTGCCGCCCATGTCGAACGACAGCACATTCTCAAGCGCGTAACGGCGGGCGATGTCGGCAGCGAAGATCGCCCCGCCGGCAGGGCCCGACTCGACCAGGCGCACCGGGAACTCGGCCGCGCTCTGCACCGAGATGATGCCGCCACCGGAATGGATCATGAACACTGGGCAATCGGCGCCTTCCTTCTTCAGCGTGACCACCAGGCGGTCCAGGTAGGACTTGATCAGCGGCTTGACGTAGGCGTTGGCACACACGGTGTTGAAGCGTTCGAACTCGCGCATCTGCGGCGAGACTTCGCTGGAGATCGAGATCGACAGCTGCGGCAGGCGCGCCTGCAGGGCATCGCGCAGCTGGCGTTCGTGGGCGCCATTGACATAGCTGTGCAGGAAACCGATGGCGACACTCTCGTAGTTGCCTTCGGCGATGCGCTCGATCAGCGCGTCGATTTCGGCCTGCTGCGGGGCGATCAGCACCTGGCCTTTGACGTCCAGGCGTTCGCGCAGGGTGTAGCGGTGTTCGCGATCGATCAGCGGCGGCGGCAGGGCGATGTTGATGTCGTACTGCTCGAAGCGGTTTTCGGTGCGCATCTCCAGGGTGTCACGGAAGCCTTCGGTGGTGATGAAGGCGGTGCGCGCGCCACGGCGCTCGATCAGGGCGTTGGTGGCCAGGGTGGTGCCGTGGATCAGCTGGTCGATATCCGCGAGCGTGAGGCCGGCCTGCTCCACCACCTGGCGCACGCCAGTGAGGATGGCCCGTTCGGGCAGCTCGTAGTCGGTCAGGATCTTGGTCGAATGCAGCACGCCGTCCACGTCCAGCGCGATATCGGTGAAGGTGCCGCCTATGTCCACGCCGACCCGGCATGATGTCGCAGTCATCGTCATATCCCCTGCAATGCTTTGTAGTTGTACCGATCCGCTGAAGCGGTCTTCATGTAAGTTATATGTTGTCTTACAGGTGGTCAAGCACCTATTTACTTAAAATCTGTGCCGGCCTCCTCACGGGCAAGCCCGCTCCCACAGGTCCCCACGCTCCCTGAGGAATGCATGATTCCTGTGGGAGCGGGCTTGCCCGCGAAGAGGCCGGCACAGTCAAAGTAGCTGCCGGATCAATTGCCGGTCTTGACCATCCGCCCGCCACCCACCGCCTGCGCTGTGGGGAATACCTCAAGGCGCGACACATCCACCTGCCGCGGCATCTTCAATGCCGCCAGCAACAGCGCGGCAATGTCCTCCGGCTGGATCGATTCATAGCCGTCATACAGCTCGCTGCCCGCCGCCTGCATGCCCATGGCGGCCTTGTACAGCTGGGTCTGCACCCGCCCCGGCGCAATCTCGGTCACCCGCACGCCGCTACCCAGCAAGTCGCAGCGCAAGGCGTCACAGAACAGGCTCACCCCGGCCTTGGAAGCGCCATACACCGCCGCCCCCGGGTGCGGTGCGCGGCCAGCGCTGGAGCCGATGAAGAACAGATGCCCCCTGCCCCGCCCGACCATGCCCGGCAACACCTGGCGCGCCAGGTGCAACGGCGCCTTGAGGTTGATGTCGAGCATGTTGTCGATCTCGGCCTCGTCGATGTCCTGGAATGCTGCCCGGGTGGAGAGAATCCCGGCATTGTTGACCAGCACATCCACTGCCTGCCCTTCGAGCGCAGCGCTCAACGACCGATAGTCGCGCACATCGGCCTGCAGAGTGCTGACACCCGGCTCGCGCGCCAGCTCCGCCAGCGCTTCCTGGCTACGGCCAACGGCAATCACCTGCAATCCGGCATCGCGCAGCGCCAGCACGATGGCCTTGCCGATACCACTGGTGGCCCCGGTCACCAGCGCGCGCTGGTAGCCCTCGGGGAATGCGACTTCAGGCATAGATGTAACCTCCGCTGACGATGACGTTCTCGCCGGTGGCATAGCTGTTGCGGCTGCTGCCCATCATCACGATCCATTCGGCGATTTCCGCAGGCTCTGCAGCGCGGCCCAGGGGGTTGGCTGCGGCCAGTTCGCCGAGGAAGCCCAGCTGCTTGGCACGCTCGGTGGCGAAACCGGCCGGGGCCACCGAGTTGACCAGGATCTGGTCCTTGGCACAGGCCTGGGCAAAGGACTTGGTCAGGCTCACCACCGCCGCCTTGGTGGCGGCGTAGTGGGCGTTCTGCGGGTGCGCCTTGAAGGCGTCCACCGAGGTCACGTTGACGATGCGCCCGGTCACCGCCGGCGCGGCGACGTACTGCTGCATGTGGCGTACGGCAGCGACCATCATGTGGTAGGTGCCCTTGATGTTGACGGCGTTTTCCAGGTCCCACTCTTCGTCGGTGATCTCGAAGATGTCCTTGCGCGGGTAGATCGCCGCGCTGTTGACCAGGCAGTGCACCCGGCCCAGGGCATTGACGATTTCGCCAAAGGCGGCATGGGCAGTGTCCTTGCGAGCGATGTCGCCGACCGCGATGGCCACCTCCACGCCCTGGCCGCGCAGTTCCTCGGCCGCTTGTACCAGCAATTGCTCGTTACGGTCGATCAGGCCGATCTTGCCGGCGCCGCGCTTGACCATCAGCCGGGCTGTTTCCAGGCCCAGACCCGAGGCACCACCTACGATCACAACAGTTTGATTGTCCACACAACACCTCCGCGATTGAGTCTTTACGTAAGATGCCTGTTGTCTTACATTTGGTCAAACATCAAATCGCCGACAGGTCCTGCCATGCCCGCCTCCAGCCACTCGCACATTGCTTCGCCCGATGCCCGTGACCGTCTGCTGGAAGCGGCCAGCAGCCTGTTTGCCAACCACGGCTACCAGGCCATCGGCCTGCGCGACCTGGCCAGCCATCTGGGCCTGCGCGCCGGTTCGCTCTACCACCATATCGAGAGCAAGCAGGGCCTGTTGTTCGAGCTGATCGAATCGAGCCTGACCGACCTGCTGTATGAAACCCGACAATGCCTCAAAGGCGCCCGCTCCACCAGCGAACGCTTGCCGTGTTTCGTCCAGGCGTTCGTCAGCTACAGCCAGGCCCATCCGGACAAGCTGATCCTGCTGACACGCGAAGCAGTGAACCTGAGCGAGGACCAGGCGCGGCAAGTGGAACTGCTGAAAAACGCCTACGCCAGCCTGCTCAGCGAGATCGTCGCCGCCGAATGCGGGTTATGCGGGCCAACCTCCGCGCCGCGCGCCCGCTCGATTGCCCAGGCGGTGCTGAGCCTGCTGTGCGGGCAAGCGCACTGGGGCAGCATTGCCGCGGCGCGGGAGCAGATGGTGGCGTTCGTGCAGGGCATCGTGTGCACGGGCAAGGTCCGGGAAGTGCGCTAGGTCCGCTCGGGCTGCCCTTCCAGCTGGGCCAGCCAGTACGCCACATCCACTTCATCGATCTGCTCGCTGCGCAGGAAGCGCCGGGCGTACTCCAGGTACACCCCGCTGCTGAGGAACAGCCGTAGCAGCTGCCCATCGATGTGCTGGTCATGGGCCATGAACACCAAAATCTTCACCGACTCAGACAAGCTCTTCGCCGCCTTGTACGGCCGGTCGGCAGCCGTCAGCGCCTCGAAGATATCGGCAATGGCCATCACTCGCTCGGCAATGCCCAGGTCGTCCTTGCCCAGCCGCCGCGGGTAGCCGCCGCCATTCATCTTCTCGTGGTGGTTGCCGGCGATGTCCGGCACCCGCCGCAGCTGGCGCGGGAACGGCAGCGCCGTGAGCATGATGATGGTCTGCACGATGTGTTCGTTGATCTTGAAGCGTTCTTCATCGTTCAACGTGCCACGACGGATTGCCAGGTTGTACAGCTCGCCGTGGTTGCTGGCATTGGCCGGCAGGCGCATGTCAAAGCCCCAGACGTTGCGCGGGTCGTGCTTTTCCACCGGCGGCCTGCGCGGGCCCCAGGGCACCTGGTGGTCAGGGCGGTCGGCCAGCAGCAGCTCATCCACCGGCAAGGGCAACGGCGCGGTACCCGCGTAGCGCTGCTCCTCGTCGTGGGAAATGCCCAGGCGGTTGTCGAAGTACCGCTGCCAACGGCGCTGGCCGATGCGCTGCAGGCGCTCGACATCCTCGTCCCGCATGAACTCGCCGCCGATATTGGCCTTGGCGACGAAGGCGAACTCATCCTGCAGCTCGGCACGGTACTGCTCCAGCCAGCGTTGCAGCACCGATTTGTCCTGCCCCGCTGCCAGGCCCTGCCAATAGGCCAGCTCGCCATCGCGCCAGAGCACTTCGAAACGCATGCGGATTTCGTGGATGCGGTTGTACAGGGTCTCCAGCTTGGTCGCCTTGTCTACCACGTATTCGGGACTGGTGACCTTGCCGCAATCGTGCAGCCAGGCGGCAATGTGGAATTCGTAACGCTCGGCCTCGGTCATGCTGAAATCGGCATACGGGCCGCTGTCGGCCTGCACGGCCTTGTCCAGCAGCATCTGCGCCAGCTGCGGCACGCGCTCGCAGTGGCCGCCGGTGTAAGGGCTCTTGGCATCGATGGCATCGGCCAGCAGCTTGATCATCGACTCCAGCAGGCGCTTCTGGGCCTCGACCAACTGGCGCGTCTCGATGGCCACAGCGGCGGCCCCGGACAATTCTTCGACGAAGCGGCGGAACGGCTCGCCGACTTCAGCCGGCTCGCCCTTCAATGCCAGGACGAGAATGCCGAGCAGGTCGTGACCACGGTCTTTGAGCTCCACCGCAAGACTGCGCCCGTCCAGTGCCAGGCCCTGGGTAACTGCCGCAGCCAGGTCGCGATGATCGCCCTCACCGACCGCCAGCGCCTCGGGGTAGCCATCGCCTCGGCACGCAGCCGCCAGGCGCAGGCAGGCACGGTCTTCCTCGAACAGGTATACCGCACCTGCACTGACCCCGGCAGCCTCCACCAGATGCGTCAGCACGCCATCGAGCATGCGCTCCAGTTGAGTCTCGCGGCTGAGTATCAGGGTCATCGCCTGGAAACTGCGGATGGTGCCGGACATGCGGCTCAGCACCCGGCTCAGCTCTTTCACCTCGGACACCCGCGAGGCCACCCCGACTTCACGACTGAAGTCGAAGTCGGCCAGTCCACGTACCTGCTCGGCCAATTGATGCAGCGGGCGCCCGATGCGCTGGCCGAGCAACCCGCCGAGCAGAAGCAGCACGGCCATCAACATGGCCGTCCACAGCATCTGCCTGAACAACACCTGGCGTGCGCTTGCCAGCAGCTCCTGCGCCGGTACCGCGATCAGCACCTGCAGGTCCTGCCCGGCGAGGTTGGTCAGCTGCACGCGCATGCCGTACCAGGTTGCGCCATCCACCTCATAAGCCTCTGGTCGGGCGCCTTGGGGCAGATGGCTGTAGAGCTGCTGCAAGCTCGGGATACCCAGTTCGGCAACACGCGACAGACGCACCGAATCACCTTCGTGGACGATGGCCCGCTGAAGGTCCGGGTACGCCACCACATTGCCCTGGTCGTCGACCACGGCGATTTCGGTGCCCGGGGTCATGCGCAGGTCGCGGGTTTCGCTGGCCAGGTCGTTGACCGAAACATCCATGCCGAGCACCGCCGCGCCATCGACGCTGCGCTGGGCCATGGTCATGCCGATCTCGCGGGTGGTGAAAAACACGTAGGGATGGGTCAGGACGGTGCCGGCCTGCACGGAGGCATCGGCGAACCAGGGCCGCGTGCGTGGATCGTAGTGATAGTCCGGCATGGCCTGGGTCTTGAGCAGGCTCAGGGCCTGGTCATAGAAGCGCCACTCCCCCGACATCGCCCCACCCTCGCCGAGGCTGACGCTCTGCACCAGAAAGCGCGTGCCCACTGGGGCAGCAAAGCGCTCCAGCAACTGCGGGTCGCGCAAGCGGCGCACCAGCAGGAACTCGCCGTTGGGGTAACCGATGTAGGCGGCGCTGAGCATCTTGTTGGCATTCAGGCTTTCGACCAGCTGCGGCAAGCGCTCCAGGCGCTGCGGCAGGTTGCTGGCGGCCGGGTTGAAGGCCAGCAGGCGGATGCTGCTCTGTGCGGGATCGACCAGGCGCCGGGCCCGTTCGTCGATGGTCTTGCCGACTTGTTGCGCAGCATCGCCCGCAGCGGCTACCAGCGCCTGGCTGATACCACGGTAGCCCTGCCAGGCCAGGCCGGCGCCGAGCAGCAGCATGCCGAGCATGATGGCCATTGCCACCAGCAGTTGCAGGGGGACCCCGCGTCCGGTATTGCTCATGGCTTGCTGCTCCCTGAACGCCCGAGGCACACCCTGCTCGCCCACAGGCGACTTGCCGACCCGGCAGCATGACCTAGCAATACGCAGACCATCCGCAGCATTCCTTATGTGGCGACTTCAATAGTGTAATCAGTCGAGACAAACATGCCGGGCGGAGGCAGCACGCTGGCAGCTAGGCATACCAGATAGTGGCACGGCGCCATCGACAAACTCAATCATCGCCCGTAGTAGGAGCGGCCTTGTGTCGCGAAAGGGCTGCGCAGCGGCCCCAGCAATCGCGAATCAAGGTGGCATTTCTGAGTTCACCACATAAAAAACCGTCTCGTATCATCTCCACCACTAAGGAACTTCGATGCCTGTTATTTCAAGATAATGAAAAGTCTCTACGGCAGTAACTTTTCCTACAATATTTTAGGAAACCTAAAGTTTCACAACGAATTGATTCCTCGCTAGTGTTTTGGCTTCAGATTAGTTCCAAAAGCCAACTCCAGATACTAATCAGAATTGCGGCTCGAGCGCCGCAAGCTGTTAGACGAGGAATTTCCATGAGCATCACTCAAGACATTGCCAATGCAGTCGCTGAAGTCGACTTTCTTCTCACCCCCTGCAAAGCCTGCCAACGTCAGGGCCTGCCCATCCTCCCCCTGCGCTGCGCCGTGGTCCCCGATACCCACCCCGCCAGCGACCCCGCTACGCAAACCCGGATGGGATTGCGCACCTTGCGCAGCGGATACCTCTATGTGCTGCTCGACCAGCGCATCTGGCATGCCTACGAAGTCACCGCGCAAGGCCACCTGCGCCGCTTCAACCCCTACGAACCTAATCCAGGACCGCCACCGTCCCTTCCCGAGCACTGTGTACATGAGGATCACGACATCCCCTCGTCCTTCCTCAACATCGACACCGACACCTACGGTTCGGCCTGGCTGGCCTTCTCCAGCGATCCCTGGCCGGGCAGCGTGCTGCAGGCCTACAAAACTGGCCAGGCGCCTGCGCATCGCTTCGAGGGCCTGGACCTGATCCAAGCGCGCAAACACCCCGAACTGCTGGGCCTGGCCATGACTCCTGACAACCTCCAGGTTGACCGTCAGGTGTTCGAATACGCCCAGCAACTGAACGGCCCGTTCGACAGCGCCCATGGCTTCCATAGTCGGTTCCTGCGTAAGACAGCCCTGCGCGGTTATGTGGTCAACGCCATGGCCCGCCATCAATTGGAAAACGGCGTGCTGGCGGTGGTACTCGACGACACCGTCGGCCTGATCCAGGAGTACAACCACCAGCGCCTGAACTGGGTGGTCAAGCGCCAGGCCTGGCGCGAAGACCCGCTGCGCGCCTACCAGCTGCAGACGTCGCAAATCCTGCAGATCATCCGCGCCACCCAGCGCGAATGGGCGGCACAGAAAGTATTCACGTTCGAGGCACAGACCGGTGACGGGCCGCCCGTGTTCACCGATCCCGAGGTGGAGCGTCAGCGCGTGGTCGAGATGCGCCAGCAAGAGAGCGACGAAAAGCTCGAGGAGCGCTATGACGAACCTCGGCGTGCGGCGTTCCAGGCGGAGTATGAGCAAGAGGAAGCCCGCTTCCAGGCCTACATCGACCGCCATGCCAGCACCTACGCGAAGCTCTGCGAGAGCGCTGCCTTCGCCCTCATCGAAAGGCACGACTACGACGGCCGGGACCGCGAATCGGGCATCGCTTACAGCAAGACCATCGCTGCCTGCCTCACCGGTGGCATCACCGAAGCGCCCGCCGCCAGCGCCGAACCGTCCCCGCCAGCCCCTGGCACCAGCGAAGCGCTGTGGCTGAAGTGGCTGCAGGACCCGAACAGCCCACCGTACCGCGCTTTGATGCTGCGCGACGGCCCCCTGATGGCAGCGCTGCTGCCAAGTTTCTCGGCGACCGAGCCGACTAACTGGAACGACAGCGAAAAGCTCTACAGCGCATTGAGCAAGCTCATCGCCAGTGATGACATCGGCTTCAAGCTGCGTGACTCGGTGAAGCAAGCTATCACCGAACTGCAGGGATCGGTCAACGCCGCCAGCCAGCGCCTGCAAACGCTGCTCAATCCCGGCATCCAGCAGGCCGTGCGGCACCTGAACAGTGCCAGTCAGCGGGTCTACAACGGCGTGCATCTCATCGAATTACAGGTGCGGATGAAGCTAGGCGAGTACTACGCCCTGCAGAGCGCGCACCTGCGTGAAATGCAGAACAGCGCCAGCGACAAACTGGCCAAAGCGCGCGCGGAGATGATGCCGTCTCTCGACGAACTGAAATCCGGCGTGCCGAACGAAGCGCGCAAGGTCAAACCGATCATCCAGACCGGCCTGCTGAGCCTGGCCGTGCTCGACCCGAAAGTGGCGCACACCGTGATCCAGGTCAGCGTCTGGGTCGAAGGTACGGCGCATGAGCTGCATGAACGATTGGCCAGGGAGGTAAAGCTCAATGTCAATCAGCTGAATGATGCCGCAAAGATGGCGATGGTGGACATTACGGTTGCGGCGGGAACGCTGGAGTTGGATGCGCGGAAGACACTGAATGGCATGAAAATCAGTGCTGGGCAGGCTTCACAGTTGGTGCGGGACAGTTTTACGGGGCTGCGGGGAACGGGAAAAGGCTGGGAGTTGCTGCTGTCCCTGGGCGGGCTGTATTTATTGAACGATAGCCTTGGCAAGAACCTGAAGAATGCGGAGGAGGCGATGGGGCCTAAGGCCGGTGAAGCCATGCTGGCGCTGTATGGGGCCAAGTTGGGAATTATCGGCGGCGGTATAGAGATGGTTGGGCTTCTGACGCCGCGCAAGGCGAGCACAAGCAACCATATGTCTCTTGGGCGTAGCATTGTCAGAATTGGCGGCATCATTAACGCTGCAGCAGGAATTTTTGAAACGGCAAAAGCGATAACTGCTACCAGCCGATCATATAGTTCAGGGGACAAGACAGCTGGCAACTACTACATCTTCGCGTCAGTGGCCAGTGCTAGCTCAACTATCGCAGGCATCTTCGGAGTGCTCAGCCCATTAGCACTAAAAGCCATAGGAATTGCCATAGTATCAAGTTTCGCCGCATACATATTAAATAAATTAGCTGAAAAAAACGAGTCGTCACAACTGGAGGTTTGGGCAAGACGTTGTTACTTCGGGAAGGCCGATGAGACACCTCGCATTCATTGGGACTCTCCCAATCATGCAGACATCGCGCTTGCGGCACTCAATGCGGTGACGCTAGGCATAACAGGAGCCCTAAAATTTGACACCATCATTGCAAACCAGCTAAACAACACCAAAGTTGGAGTACCCGTCGACCTGCAGACATTTCTAAAGTTCCGGGTAACGCTCCCCAACTTCAGCAATTCATCCACTGGTTATCATTGGGCACTCCTGATTCATAGACATGGCGACGGCGGCCCTTCCCATTATACTGGTGGCGAAGTCATCGCTTCGCAAGAACATTTCCCTCCAGCACTCGTGACAACCACCTCCAAGCGGGCATCACTAAAGCCCTCAAAAGACATCAATAAAATTGACTATAAACCCGAGACTTTAACAATCAACGAAATTGATCGACCACATGCACAACAGAAAAGCAACCATTTAGCAAAGACTCTCATCGGGCAAATTGAATTAACCCACGATACAGGAGGGCATAATATAATGTCTGCCTCGCTAACCATCACTTACTGGCCGGACCGGAGCATCCCTGAGGCTTATGCCGAATTCACGACACAGGAGAACAATTAATGGAAACTCCTAGCCGAGGTATCGGTTGGAAATACGATCTACCCTCCCCTCAAATCAAAGTAGCCCTAGACTTAGAAGTAAAAAACCTACTTAAACCTGTAAGCGACATGAACGAGAACTATATCGAACTATCTCGAACGACCTTGAAAGCCAGAGGCTACTGGATTATTGGAAGCATATTGATATCAGCTGTCGCGCTAACCGGAACAATACAGTCACTCTACTATTTCCCTCCGGAACCAAACTTAACCGAATTGAAACAGCTTTCTTTTTTCATGCTCATTTACCTCATCATGGCGTGCTTTATCACCCCATATATTCGAATGGAATTCGGCTTCCCTCAAGATGAACCCATCCGTTTCAACAGGCATCGCCGCAAGGTCTATTTTTACCAGTACAGATTCAACTTTCTGAAACCATTCGGCAAAAAAAACTGGGGCGTGATACCCGTGGCTTACGACTGGCATGACCTCACCCTCGAGGCTTACCGCATTTATGCTCCCATGGGTAACGGTGGGCTCAAGGAAGAAGTCAAGATCTCGATTTGCAAACCAGGCACCAACGAAATAATCGACCGCGTGTTTTTTTACGACGACATAGAGGAAGGCGAGCAATACTGGGCCATCGTCAGGCTGTTCATGCAACAAGGTCCCGAAGCGATTCCCGACTTCCTCCACCCTTCCAATAACAAAGATGAAAACCCGAGTCCGAACACTGAAGGAAAAATAGTTTTTCGTAACCCGTTCAACCGCCTCGGCCCCGAGGTCAATTGGCCCGCCGAAATGGACCTGGAATCCCGCACCGCCCCCATTCAAGCCGAGCAACCATGAAACCCGCCAACCCTGGCGGTATCGCTTGGCCTCCACGCTTCCACCCGGTAGACTTCCCCCCGGGTGCTAGCTGCAACGTGCAGTGAAGCAGGTTAATCGAACAACGCCGGTCGGGCCGCCAGCGGGAGTTCTTGCGCCTATGCAAAAAACCAAATTGACGCGTGCCCAACTGCTGGCCCAACGCGCCTTCGCCAATTTCGAGCGTTTCCTGCACATCGAAGCGGTCAGCGGCATCGTCCTGCTGATCACCGCCGTTGCCGCCCTGATCTGGGCCAACTCCCCGGCCGCCGCCAGTTATGACGCCCTCTGGCACACGCCGATCAGCTTCGGCATCGGTTCGCTGAGCTACTCGCAATCCCTGCACTTCTGGATCAACGATGGCCTGATGACCATTTTCTTCCTGGTGGTGGGCATGGAGATCCGTCGCGAAATCCACGAAGGGGCCCTGTCCAGCCTGCGCCAGGCCACGCTGCCCATGGCCGCCGCAGTGGGCGGCGTCGCCGTCCCTGCGCTGATCTACCTGGCCTTCGGCCATGCGCCGGCCGAGCAGCAAGGCTGGGCCGTGCCGACCGCGACCGACATCGCCTTCGCGGTTGGCGTGCTGGCCCTGCTGGGCAAGTCGATCCCGTCCAACATCCGCGTGTTCCTGCTGGCGCTGGCGATCATCGATGACATCATCGCCGTGCTGATCATCGCCATCTTCTATTCCGGTGGCCTCGACTACAGCGGCTTCGGCGTGGCCGCCATCGGCCTGCTGCTGGTGGTCGGGCTGCAGAAGATCGGCGTCGGCTCGGCCTGGGCCTATGTCATCCCCGGCGCCATCACCTGGGTCGGCATGCTGATGACCGGTGCTCACCCGACCCTGGCCGGCGTGATCCTCGGCCTGATGACCCCGGTTGCCGCCATGCCGTTGGGCGAGCGCCCGCTGGATGCGGTCTCGCGCTTCACCAACGACCTGCTCGGCCGCGCCAAGGCCCCCGAGCAGGACACCGGCGACCTGAGCGCCCCGCTCAAGCGCCTGCGTCTGGCCCAGCGTGAACTGGTACCACCGGTGACCCGTGTGGGCGGCGCCCTGCACCCTTGGGTGGCGTACGCGATCATGCCGCTGTTCGCCCTGGCCAACGCCGGTGTGGGCCTGTCCGGCATCGACCTGTCCGCCGAGGCGCCGCACTGGGTGATGATGGCGGTGGCCGTGGCGCTGGTGGCTGGCAAGCCGCTGGGCATCATCGGCGTCAGCTGGCTGATGGTGCGCCTGGGCTGGTGCAGCCTGCCGGCCCAGGTCAACTGGCGCGGCATCACCCTGATCGGCCTGCTGGCCGGCATCGGCTTCACCATGTCGATCTTCATTGCGAACCTGGCCTACAGCGACCCGGCTTCGCTGGGCGCGGCCAAGCTGGGCGTGCTGTCGGGCTCGGTGATCGCTGCTGTGCTGGGCCTGGCCTGGGGCGTCACCGGCCTGCGCAAGGGCGCCAGCAAGGCGCCCGTGCAAGCGGGTTGAAGCCAGTCGGGGCCTGCGGGCCCCGGCATTTTTCTGTATACAAAAATTTCAAACTTTGCTTACATGCATGGCTGTGCGCCTACGACACCGGCCAACGTCGCTGCGTATTGCGCCAGGCATGAGCCATGCAAGCTTCCCTGCAACACACCCCCAAGACCCTCCTGGTCAAGAACGCCGCACTGTTGGTCACCATGGACGGCGAACGCCGCGAGATCAGAGGCGGCGGCCTGTACATCGAAGACAATGTGATCAAGCAGGTCGGCCCCAGCGAAACGCTGCCGCAGCACGCCGACGTGGTCCTGGACATGGCCGGCAAGGTGGTCATCCCGGGCCTGGTCAACACCCACCACCACATGTACCAGAGCCTCACCCGCGTGGTGCCGGCGGCCCAGGACGGTGAGCTGTTCAACTGGCTGACCAACCTTTACCCGATCTGGGCGCGGCTGACCCCGGAAATGATCTCGGTTTCGACCCAGACGGCCATGGCCGAGCTGATCCTGTCGGGCTGCACCACCTCCAGCGACCACCTGTACATCTACCCCAACGGCTGCAAGCTCGACGACAGCATCCATGCTGCCGGCGAGATCGGCATGCGCTTCCATGCCGCCCGCGGCAGCATGAGCGTGGGCCGCAGCCAGGGTGGCCTGCCGCCTGACTCGGTGGTGGAGAAGGAAAGCGACATCCTCAAGGAATCGCAGCGCCTGATCGAGGACTACCACGACGCCAGCCATGGTTCGATGCTGCGCGTGGTGGTGGCGCCCTGCTCGCCGTTCTCGGTCAGCCGTGACCTGATGCGCGAAGCCGCGGTGCTGGCGCGCAACTACGGCGTGTCGCTGCACACCCACCTGGCCGAGAACGTCAACGACATCGCCTACAGCCGCGAGAAGTTCGGCATGACTCCGGCCGAATACGCCGAAGACCTCGGCTGGGTCGGCCACGATGTGTGGCACGCCCACTGCGTGCAGCTCGACCAGCACGGTATCGAGCTGTTCGCCCGCACCGGCACCGGCGTCGCCCACTGCCCTTGCTCGAACATGCGCCTGGCCTCGGGCATCGCGCCGATCCGCAAGATGCGCGACCACGGTGTACCAGTGGGCCTGGGTGTCGATGGCTCGGCCTCCAACGACGGCGCCAGCATGATCGGCGAAGCGCGCCAGGCCCTGCTGCTGCAACGCGTGGGCTTTGGCCCGGACGCGATGACCGCCCGCGAAGCCCTGGAAATCGCCACCCTGGGCGGCGCCAAGGTGCTCAACCGCAACGACATCGGCGCCCTGGCGCCGGGCATGATCGCCGACTTCGTCGCCTTCGACCTGGGCCATGTGGCCTATGCCGGCGCCCTGCATGACCCACTGGCGGCCCTGGTGTTCTGCACCCCGACCCACGTCGATACCAGCGTGATCAATGGTCGTGTGGTGGTGCAGGATGGCCGCATCACCACCATCGACCTGCCCCGCGTGCTGGAGCGTCACAACCAGCTGGCCTACCAGCTCGTCAGCGGCGAATAGCCTGAACCACCACGGCCGCTGCGCTCGCAAGAGCGCGGCGCGCCCGGCTGCGCCCCTGTAACACCCGATCTACCGAAATGCGACTGAATCCGTGCAGTTAGACGCGTAACAAAAACAAAAGCGAGCTACTCACCATGACTTCTCCCGCTACACCTCGTCCTCGTCCTGAAGACGAGAACCTCGGCATTGGCGCCAACTTCGCTTACGGCCTGCAGCATGTGCTGACCATGTATGGCGGCATGATCGCCGTGCCGTTGATCATTGGCCAGGCTGCCGGCCTGTCGCCAGCCGATGTCGGCATGCTGATCGCAGCCTCATTGTTCGCCGGGGGCCTGGCGACCTTGCTGCAGACCCTCGGCATCCCGTTCTTCGGCTGCCGCCTGCCGCTGGTCCAGGGGGTGTCGTTCGCCAGCGTGGCGACCATGGTTGCGATCATCGGCAATGACGGCACCAACGGCCTGCAGGTGGTGTTCGGCGCGGTGATCGTGTCGTCGTTGATCGGCCTGCTGATCACCCCGCTGTTCTCGCGCATCATCCAGTTCTTCCCGCCACTGGTGACCGGTATCGTCATCACCACCATCGGCCTGACCCTGATGCCGGTGGCGGCACGCTGGGCCATGGGCGGCAACAGCCAGGCGGCCGACTTCGGCAGCACCGCCAATATCAGCCTGGCCGCGTTCACCCTGGCCTGCGTGCTGTTGCTGAGCAAGCTGGGCAGCGCCAGCCTGTCGCGCCTGTCGATCCTGCTGGCGATGGTCATCGGTACCCTGGTGGCCATGGCGTTCGGCATGGCGGATTTCTCCCTGGCGCTGGACGGCCCTGCGGTGGCGCTGCCCGAGGTGCTGCACTTCACCCCCGAGTTCCAGCTGGCGGCGATCCTGTCGATGCTGATCGTCATCATGGTGACCATGGTCGAAACCTCGGCGGACATCCTCGCCGTGGGCGAGATCATCGGCACCGACGTCAATGCCCGGCGCCTGGGCAACGGCCTGCGCGCCGACATGATCTCCAGCGCCCTGGCGCCACTGTTCGGCTCGTTCACCCAGAGCGCCTTCGCGCAGAACGTCGGCCTGGTGGCGGTGACCGGGGTCAAGAGCCGCTATGTAGTCGCCAGCGCCGGTTTGATCCTGGTCACCCTCGGCCTGTTGCCGGTGATGGGCCGGCTGGTGGCCGCCGTGCCGACCGCCGTGCTCGGCGGCGCCGGGGTGGTGCTGTTCGGCACCGTCGCGGCCAGCGGCATCCGTACCCTGGCCCAGGTGGACTACCGCAACAACATGAACCTGATCATCGTCGCCACCTCGATCGGCTTCGGCATGATCCCGATCGCCGCACCGGGCTTCTACCACCACTTCCCGAGCTGGTTCGAGACCATCTTCCACTCCGGCATCAGCTCGTCGGCAATCATGGCGATCCTGCTCAACCTGCTGTTCAACCACCTGCGCGCCGGCAACTCCGACCAGCAGTCGGTGTTCGTCGCCGCCAGCGAGCGGACCCTGCGCTACCACGACGTGGCCTGGCTCAACGAAGGCGACTTCTTCCGCGATGGCAAGCTGTTCGACTGTGACGGCAAGGAAGTGCCGATCATCGAAGTGGATCAGGCCCACGGGCATGCCCCGGCAGCGGCCAGGAAACAGGCCGAGCACGCGCACTGACCGGCAAACCTGAAACCACATGAATAAATCTTCATGTTGGCCGTTAACGCCCTGATGGTGGGGTGGATGCGCGATCCGGGGCTGTGGGCGGGTCGCGCTTGCCTTGAGGCGCAGGGCCGGGTTGCGTAGCATCGCCGGCCCCGGGGCCGCTGGGCGGCCCATTCGCGGGCACGCCCGCTCCCACAGGTACTGCGCAAGCCCAAGATCAGCGCAGTACCTGTGGGAGCGGGCGTGCCCGCGAACGAGGGCGAAGCCCTCGCCTGCCGAATCCGCTACTGTACAGAGCCCCCATGCCGCAACCGATCCCCCTCAAGGACCACGAAAAGGAAAAACACCTGGTCAACCGCCGGCTCCTGGCCTGCGCCGCCCTGGTGTTCAGCCTGTGCGCCGTCCTTGTGGGCCGGCTCTATGTGCTGCAGGTGCTGCAGCACGACCAGCAAAGCGCGGTTTCGGAAAACAACCGCGTGCATATCCTGCCCATCGCCCCCGAGCGCGGGCTGATCTACGACCGCAACGGCGTGGTGCTGGCCGACAACAAGCCCAGCTTCGACCTGACCATGACCCGCGAGCGCGCCGGTGACTCGGCCAAGGTGCTCGACAGCCTGGCGGAAATCCTCAGCCTCGGCGAAGACGACCGCAAGCAGTTCGACAAGGACCTGCGCCGCGGCCGCAAGCCGTTCGAGCCAGTGACCCTGATGGTCGGCCTGACCGAAGAGCAGATTGCGCTGATCGCGGTCAACCAGTTCCGCCTGCCCGGCCTGGACGTCGAACCGCAGTTCATCCGCGAATACCCGCTGGCCGAACACTTCGCCCACTCGGTCGGCTACGTCGGGCGCATCAACGAAAAAGAAGCCAAGACCCTCGACAGCACCGAGTACCGTGGCACCCAGTCGATCGGCAAGACCGGCATCGAGCACTTCTACGAAGCCCAGCTGCACGGCCACGTGGGCTACGAAGAAGTCGAAACCAACGCCCAGGGCCGGGTGATGCGCGTGCTCAACCACAAGGACCCGATCCCCGGCAAGGACATCGTCCTCAGCATCGACTCGCACCTGCAGGTGGCCGCCGAAAAGGCCCTGGGCGACCGCCGTGGCTCGGTGGTGGTGCTCGACCCGGCCAACGGCGACGTGCTGGCGATGGTCAGCAACCCGAGCTTCGACCCCAACCTGTTCGTCAAGGGCATCAGCTTCAAGCAGTACGCCGCGCTGCGTGACTCGATCGACCGGCCGCTGTTCAACCGCGTGCTGCGCGGCCTGTATGCACCCGGCTCGACGGTCAAGCCGGAAGTGGCCATCGCCGGTCTCGACAGCGGCGTGATCACCCCGGGCAGCCGGGTGTTCGACCCGGGCTACTACGAGCTGCCCAACTACGACCACAAGTACCGTAACTGGAACCACAGCGGCGACGGCTGGGTGGACATGTACACCGCCATCATGCGCTCCAACGACACCTACTTCTACGACCTGGCGCACAAGCTGGGCATCGACCGCCTGCACGACTACATGGCCGAGTTCGGCCTGGGCCAGAAGGTCTCGCTGGACATGTTCGAGGAAGCGCCCGGGCTGATGCCTTCCCAGGCGTGGAAGCGTGCCACCCGCCGCCAGGCCTGGTTCCCGGGCGAGACGCTGATCCTCGGCATCGGCCAGGGCTACATGCAGGTCACCCCGCTGCAGCTGGCCCAGGCCACCAGCCTGCTGGCCAGCAAGGGCGTGTGGCATCGCCCGCACCTGGCCATGACCGTGGGTGGCGAAACCCCGGTCGACCCCAACCCGATGCCCGACATCGTGCTGCACGACAAGCACGCCTGGGACCAGGTCAACGTCGGCATGCAGATGGTCATGCACGACCCCCGCGGCATCGCCCGCGCCGCTGCGGCGGGCTCGCAATACCGCATCGCCGGCAAGAGCGGCACGGCGCAGGTGGTGGCGATCAAGCAGGGTGAGCGCTACAACCGCAACAAGACCCTCGAGCGGCACCGCGACAACGCCCTGTTCGTCGGTTTCGCTCCGGCCGACCACCCAAGCATGGTGGTGGCGGTGATGATCGAGAACGGCGAGGCCGGCGGCCGCGTTGCCGGGCCGGTGGTGCGCGAAGTCATGGATGCCTACCTGCTCGATGAGCAGGGCCATCTGAAGCCTCAGTATGCCGGCACGCCGGCGGCCAAGGCGGTGCCGCACACCTGAGGCGCAGGTGGAAACACTGCGGTCTCATATTGCTACAATTCGAAGCGCCATCACGGCGCTTGCCGCATGATGGGTGCGCTCCAACCTGCCGAAACGCGTTAATTACCTCATTTATATCAATGCCTTACCTCGCATACAGGATGATCGCGAAGGTCTTCAGGCCTGCTTTTTGCTTGAATATTCAAGTGATTTGTAATGCATAGCCCAAAGACCAAGAGTTCGCCCGAGCGATCCGCGTCAAGTTCTACTGCGTGAGGCATCCATGACCCCTGCAAGCCGCGTTTCCGACGACCACTTCCAGGCCTGGCTGAGCCAGGTCAATGAAGCCTGCGGCCATTTCAACGGCCGCAAGCTCGACCCCGGCTTCGTCGGCCAGCTGGAAAAGTGCCAGGTCGGCCACATCTCCATGAGCATTGTCGACATGACCCAGGTCAACCTGTTCCGTGGCCAGCGGGAAATCCGCGCGAGCAGTGCCGACCACTACTACGCCGTGCTGCAGATGGCCGGCACCTCGCGCATCGAGCACCAGGACGCGTGCATCGAACTGCAGGCCGGCGACCTGACCCTGATCGATGCCAGCACCCCGCTGGACATGCACTTCCACCAGCGCTCGCGCCAGCTGTCGCTGATCCTGCCGCGCAGCCAGGTGCAGAGCGGCACCCGTGGCGTCGGCGTGGCTTGCGCCAGGCGGATCGAGGCCACCACGCCCCTGGCCAGCATCGCCCGACTGATGATGCTCGAAGCCGGCCGCACCCAGCACATGGCCAACCACGAAAGCCAGGCGGTGCTCGATGCCCTGATCGCCGTGTTACGCCCCGCCATTGCCCAGGACGCCATCCCGGGCAGCCACGAGCGCATGTTCCGCAAGGCCCTGGCACTGATCGACCAGAACATCACTTGCGAACACCTCTGCCCCGAGTTCATCGCCCGCGAAGTGGGCATCTCGATGCGCAGCCTGTACCGCATCTTTGCCAAGCACGAACTGGTCATCGCCCAGTACATCCGCAACCGCCGCCTGGACTTCTGTGCCGAAAGCCTGCGCAATCCGGCCATGGACCAGAAAGTCTCGTCGCTGGGCTACGCCTGGGGTTTTTCCGACTCCAGCTACTTCAGCACCGCGTTCAAGGGCCGTTTTGGCATGACCCCCGGCGAGTACCGCAAGCGCCACGCCAACTGACTAACTGCCTGTACTGGCCTCTTCGCGGGCACGCCCGCTCCCACAGAGATCGCACCCTCTTCAAGGTTGCTGCAGTCCCTGTGGGAGCGGGCATGCCCGCGAAAGGGCCGGCCCTGCCGTCACCTTGGCACAGTACCCAAACCAACTGGCAGCCAGCACAAAAGCCGGCACCCGGGCTTCCTGCATGATCTTTGGCATGTCTTCGGAACTTCTGCCAAACCCATAACAAAGGAAGCCAGACCATGCACCACCGCCCGTTCCGCCTCACCCTGGCCGCAGTGCTCGCCGGGGTCTCGCTGGAGGCGTCCGCCCTGGAGCTCTACGGCGATGACGAGCGCCACCTCAATGCCAACGTGGAGGCCGTGTTCGGTGTGTTCCACAGTGAAGAAAGCTACGCCATCGCCCGCGACCAGCCCGGCTCCACCTCGTGGCGCGAGGGCTACGTCAAGTACGGTCTGAGCGGCGACCAGCGCCTGGGGGGCAGCGGCTCGCTGTACGGCGCCTTCGCCCTGCTCAGCTCCGGCACCTGGGGCGATGGCGACGCCGCCGGCTTCAGCGACGGCAGCGAACGCACCACCAAGATCGAGGATGCCTACCTGGGCTGGAAGTCCGGCAACCTGGTGCCGGCGCTGGGTGAGGACGGCATCGACCTGTCGTTCGGCAAGCAGACGGTCGCGGTCGGTGACGGCTTCCTGATCCAGGGCGACTCGCTCAACGTGGGCCACGGCCTGGCCGATGGCCAGTTCAACCGCGGCGGCGCCTACTACCTGGCTGCGCGCAAGAGCTTCGACAAGACCGCCGTGCTGCGCCTGGGCGGCAAGCAGGGCTGGCGCAGCGACCTGATGTGGCTGCAGTCGGACAACCGCGCCCAGGCCAAGACCGAAATGCACGTCGCCACCCTGGAGCACGTGGCCGATGCCGGCACGGTCGGCCTGACCTACATCGACACCACCCACGTCGACAAGGAATTTGCCTCGCCGCAACAGCTGGAACGCGACGGCATGAAGACCTACAGCCTGCGCGGCCAGGGCAATGCCGGGGTGGAGAACCTGTTCCTGTCCGGCGAGTACGCCAAGCAGGACAAACCGCACACCGCCACCGAGGATGCCTGGTATCTGGAGGCCGGCTGGACCTTCGCCGACGTGCCGTGGCAACCGAACATCAGCTACCGCTACAGCCGCTTCTCCGAAGGCTATGACACCCTGTTCTACGGGCTGGGCCGCGGCCTGGGCACCTGGTTCCAGGGTGAAGTGGCCGGCAACTATGCCGGGCCGTTCAACAGCAATGCGCGCATTCAGAAAGTGGGGCTGACGGTGAGCCCGAGCCAGTCGCTCAAGGTCGGGATCCTGGGCTTCAACTTCGACACCATCGACCGCAGCCTGGGCAATGCCGACGGGCATGAAGTGGATCTGTATGCGGAGTGGACGATCAACGAGCACCTGATGATCGTGCCGCTGGTGGGCCTGTACCAGCCGGATCACAGTGCCGAGCAAGGTGGCACGCAGCTGGGCAATGACAACCGCAACCTCTACAGCCAGGTGGTGTTCGTCAGTACCTTCTGAGCCGACTTCTTCGCGGGCACGCCCGCTCCCACAGGGACCGCACAGCTCACGAAACCTGTGCAGTACCTGTGGGAGCGGGCGTGCCCGCGAAGAAGCCAGCCCGGATTACCGCTCAGGCACCGGCAACGGCGCCTCACTGTTCCAGGCCGTGACCGGCCGGCTGAACAGGTTCTCGGTCTGAAAATGCGCCATCCGCCACTGCCCTTCTTCTTGCGTGAAACGCACCGTCAGGCGCGCCGCATTCAGGTGCGAGGCGCCATCGGCAAAGGTGCTGGTCTGCAGCATCACCCACCGCCCCAGCCCCTGCCCGCCCTCTACCTCGATGACCTCACTGGTCAGGAAGTGCACATTCAGGGCGAAGTGCGCCGGGGTCTTCATGTAGGTGGCGAACATCGCCCGGATCGCCTCACGCCCCCGGTAGCCGCCAAAGCTCGCGGCATACTTGGCGCCCTTGCCTTCCCACAGGGCCTCGCGGCTAAACAGCCCAGCCAGCTCGTCCAGCGGGGTGCTGGCGTCGAGCTGGTCGCACAGTTCCATGTAGCGGTTGATGCACACGCGAATGGCCTGCTGGTCTTCGAAGCGTTGCAGGCGGGCCTGCAGTTCATGGATATCGCTCATCACCACCTCAGTACAGGTTCAGCAGCAAACGCTCGGCCACCGCCAGCAGCTTCTCGTCGGCGCCCTTGGCTCCCACCAGTTGCAGCCCGACCGGCAGGCCGGCTTCGCTGCCCAGCGGGATGCTCAGGGCCGGGTGCCCCGACAGGTTGAATGGCCGCACCAGCGAGGTCATGCCCAGCACCGCGCGGGTATCGGCGGCGTCTTCCAGGCGCAGCGGGAAGTCCGGCAGGGTCGGCAAGGCCAGCACATCGTAGCTGGCCAGGGCCTGGTCGACTTCGGCGGTGAAGCGCCGACGCACCTCTTCGGCTTCGGCCAGCGCGGTGTCGCTGGTCTGCCCCGCCGCTGCCAGGCGCCCGGCGATATCGGCACCGACCTTGCCTGTTTCCAGCAGGTGGCCGCAGCCGGCGAAGGTTTCGCGGTTGATCACCACCATGCCGGCCTCGTAGGCCGCGCCGAAATGCTTGAGCTCGACATTGCCCAGCGCCAGGCCGCTGGCCGTCAGGGCGCCCTGCACCACCTTGTGGATCGCCGCCTCGGCGGTGACCCGCAGCACGCCGATACGGGCCCTGGCCGGGACCTGCGCCGGGGTGAAGGTCGGGTCGATCATGGTCATCGCCCGCACCAGCATCGGCAGGCTCGCGGCAAACGGGCCGACGCAGTCGAGGCTGGTGTGTGCCGGCATCACGCCTTTGCGGCTGACCCGGCCAAAGGTCGGCTTGAGGCCGAACACGCCGCAGCAGCAGGCCGGTACACGCACCGAGCCACCGGTGTCGGTGCCCAGGCTGAAGTCGGCCAGGCCGGCAGCCACTGCTGCCGCCGAACCGCTGGAAGAGCCACCCGGAATGCGCCCGGGGAAGCGTGGGTTGGCCGCCGTGCCGGTGTAGTGGTTGATGCCGGTGGTGCCGAACGCCAGTTCATGCAGGCTGACCTTGCCGGTCAGCCGTGCGCCGTTGGCCAACAACTGGCTGACCACCTCGGCATGCCGTTCGGCCAACGGCGCGTGCTCCAGCGCCTGGCTGCTGGCGCGGGTCGCGGTACCGGCGACGTCAATGGTGTCCTTGACCACGACCCGGGGGCCGCTGCCGCCCAGGTCAAGGGTTTCAACTATGATTGTCATTTTCGTGGAGCCCTTCTCAAGAATGGATGCCGGACCGTGGCCCAGCCATGAACATGGTTGTCAATTACTGGAAATGTCAACTGAACATTCCCGTAATTCCTGACACGGTTGCGGTGGTCAAATGCGCGGAAAGGTCTATGATGTCGCGACTATTTCCGCACAAGTAGTGAATCGATGAGCACTTCGAAAAACAAAGGCCACAGCCATCACGACCCGGCCAGCGATGAATTTCGCAAGGAAGATTTCCCCTTCTACTGGCTGGCCCGTGTGCACGGCCGCTACACCCAGAACATGGAACGTCTGCTGAAGAAGGTCGACCTCGACGTGCCGCGCTGGCGCGTGCTGTGGATCCTCAACGAGAACGGTGAATCGAGCATTTCCGAGATCTCCACCCATGCCATCGCCAAGCTGTCGACCATCACCAAGATCGTCTACCGCATGAAGGAAGATGGCCTGGTCGACACCGCGCCCAGCCCTGAAGACGGGCGCGTGACCCAGGTGCGCATCACCGAGGTCGGCCTGCAGAACATCGAGCGCATGCAGGATGTGACTCGCGAATTGTTCCAGCGCAGCTTCAAGGGGTTGACCGAGGCCCAGGTGCAGCGGTTGAACAAGATGCTGGAAGTGGTGTTCCACAACCTCGAAACCTTGTGATTACCGGGGGCCGCCAAGCGGCCCCTGCCTTCAGCAAGCTTTTGAAGACTCGCACACCCGGTGATAGGCCCGGTTGAAATACACCAGGCCGTCATCGGCGCCGCCGTGGCGGATGTCCTGAATCTCGCAGTAGAAGATGCTGTGCGAACCCACCTCATGCACCTGGGCAATCCGGCAATCGAAGTTCACCAGGGCTTCCTGCATCACCGGTGCGCCACTCTCCAGCACCGTCCAGCCGGTGGTCGCGAAACGCTCGTCCATGTTCAGGTTACGGTTGGCAAACGCCCCCGACAGCTCCTGATGGGTACCCGCCAATACGTTCACGCACAGCGCGCCATTGGCCTTGAACTGCTCATTGGAGTACGAAGAGCGGTTCATGCACACCAGCAAGGTGGGCGGCGAGTCGGTGACGCTGCACACCGCCGAGGCGGTAAAGCCGAAGCGGCCGGCCGGGCCATCGGTGGTGATGACCGATACGGCGCCACCGAGCAGCGCCATTGCGTTGCGAAATTGCGATACGTCTACCATGGTCATGCTCCTCAGATATCCAGCACCAGCTTGTTCGACTTGGCCCGCGAGCAGCACACCAGGATCTGGTCGTTCGCGGCCTTTTCTTCATCGGTCAGGTACACATCACGGTGGTCCGGCTCGCCTTCGAGCACTTCGCACATGCAGGTGCCACACACGCCCTGCTCGCACGAGATGTCGATCTTGATCCCCACCTGCGCCAGGGCGTCGAGAATGCTCTGGCCCTCGGCGACCTGCACGGTCTTGTTGCTGCGGGCGGCGACCACTTCGAAGCCTGCACCGCTGGCGTCGACCTCGACCTGGAAGTACTCCTTGTGGATGTGTGCCTCGCTGTAGCCTTGCTGCTGCGCACCGCCAATCACCCAGTCCATGAAGCCCGACGGGCCGCAGGTGTACATGTGGGTGCCAGGCGTGCCGCTGCCGAGCACATCCACCAGGTTCAGGCGCTGAGCCGGATCCTCGTCGTCGAAGTGGGTGAACACCCGGGCGGCGAACGGCGCGCTGGCCAGCGCATCGAGAAACGCACTGCGACTGCGCGAGCGCCCGCAGTAATGCAGTTCGAACTCGGCGCCCTGCTGATGCAGGGCGTGGGCCATGGCGATCATCGGTGTGATGCCGATGCCGCCACCCAGCAGGATCGAACGGTGGGCATCGGCGGCCAGCGGGAACAGGTTGCGCGGGGTGCTGATCTGCACCTCGTGCCCTTCCAGCAGGGTGTCGTGCACGCTCACCGAGCCACCGCGGGAGGCTGGGTCCTTCAATACGCCCAGGCGATACAGCGAGGCATCGGCCGGGTCGCTGCACAGCGAATACTGGCGCACCAGGCCCGGGGCGACATGGATGTCCACATGCGCCCCCGCCTCGAAGGCCGGCAGCGCCGCGCCATCGGCCCGGCCCAGGTCGAGCACGACCACGTCGGCCCCTTGGATCTCGCGCTTGCGCACGACTACGTTCAACAGTTGTTCATTCATGGCCGGTGTCCCGCCTAACAGAGGGGCGCGTGGGCGCCCCGGAAAATATCAACGCATGAACAGGCCGCCGTTCACGTCCCAGGTCGCCCCGGTGGTGAAGTAGGCCTCGGGCCGCGCCAGTTGCACGATCAGGTCGCCCAGAAAATCCGCATCGCCCAGGCGCTGCACCGGAATGTTGGCCAGCAGGCCCTGCATACGCTCGGCCGGCACTGCGGCGTGAACCGCAGGCGAATCGATCGGGCCAGGGGCGATGGCATTGACGGTGACGCCACGGGCCGCAAACTCCTTGGCGAAGATCTTGGTCAGAGTGACGATTGCGCCCTTGCTCGCCGCGTAGTGCGCGCCGGTGGCGGTGCCGCCGTTCTGCCCGGCCAGCGAGGCCATGTTGATGATCCGCCCGTAGCCGGCTTCGGCCAGGTGCGCGCCAAGCACCTGGCAGCCGAGGAACACGCTGCGCAGGTTGAGGCCGACCACGGCGTCGAACTCTTCGGGGCTGATCTGCATCAGCGGTGTGGTCTTGGTCACGGCGGCGTTGTTGACCACCACGTGCAGGGCGCCGAAGTGCTCCAGCACCTGGGCCAATGCCTGCTCGAAATCGGCCTTGCTGCCGACGTCGAGCTTGACCGCCAGGGTGCGGCCACCCAGCTGCTTGGCGGTGGACTGGGCCAGCGCCAGGTCACGGTCCGAGACCACCACATCGAAGCCTGCGGCAAGCAGCCGGGCGCAGAAGCGCTGGCCCAGTCCCTGGCCGGCGCCGGTTACCAATGCGATTTGGTTCATGGCATGCACCTCAGAGGATGTAGCCGATGCCGGCAAGGGCATCGTCGCTGTTGATCAGGCTGATCACCTTGCGGTGGATCTTGAAGCCGCCTTCGGCGCGGACCAGGGTGTAGGTCAGGTCGGCGCTGTAGTGCTTGAGACTTTCCTTGCGGAA
>NZ_JAGIBG010000015.1:150742-164886 GCF_017744435.1 Pseudomonas sp. | reverse complement strand
GTACGGGAGAGAGGGGGCTGGGTGAACGGGTGTTCACATCAAGAAGGAATGCTGCCTGTGCCGACCCTTTCGCGGGCATGCCCGCTCCCACAGGTACTGCACTAGCATCAAGCCTTGCACATATCCTGTGGGAGCGGGCGTGCCCGCGAAAGGGTCGGCACAGGCAGCATTCCTTCTTGATGTGAACACCCGTTCACCCAGCCCCCTCTCTCCCGTACACTGCGCGATTGCGACAGTGTTTGTCGCATTGCCGAAAGCCTTGGTAAAACTGGGTTTTGCGCTGTAACAAGTTGTCGCTTGGCCGCAAGGACAGGCGCGGATCAGTCCTTACAATCCCCCCATCGCTCGCCACTTCCAGGCCAGCGTTCCTCTTCAGGAGACTCAGATGTCCGTTGAGCAAGCCCCGGTGCAACGTGCCGATTTCGACCAGGTCATGGTTCCCAACTATTCTCCGGCGGCCTTCATTCCTGTGCGAGGCGAGGGTTCCCGCGTCTGGGACCAGTCGGGTCGCGAGCTCATCGACTTTGCCGGCGGCATCGCGGTGAACGCCCTGGGCCACTGCCACCCGGCACTGGTCAAGGCCCTGACCGAACAGGCCAATACTCTCTGGCACGTCTCCAACGTCTTCACCAACGAGCCGGCCCTGCGCCTGGCGCACAAGCTGGTCGATGCCACCTTTGCCGACCGTGCGTTCTTCTGCAATTCCGGCGCCGAGTCCAACGAGGCCGCCTTCAAGCTGGCCCGCCGCGTCGCCCACGACCGCTTCGGCCCTGAGAAGCACGAGATCATCGCGACCGTGAACAGCTTCCACGGCCGCACCCTGTTCACCGTCAGCGTCGGTGGCCAGCCGAAGTACTCCGACGGCTTCGGCCCGAAGATCACCGGCATCAGCCACGTGCCCTACAATGACCTGGAAGCGCTGAAGGCACAGATTTCCGACAAGACCTGCGCCGTGGTGATCGAGCCGATCCAGGGCGAGAGCGGTGTGGTGCCGGCCGACAAGGCCTACCTGGAAGGCGCGCGCAAGCTGTGCGACGAGCACAACGCCCTGCTGATCTTCGACGAAGTGCAGACCGGCGTCGGCCGCACCGGCTCGCTGTATGCCTACCAGCACTACGGTGTGACCCCGGACATCCTGACCAGCGCCAAGAGCCTGGGCGGTGGTTTCCCGATCGGCGCCATGCTGACCACCACCGACATCGCCAAGCACCTGGCCGTCGGCACTCACGGCACCACTTACGGCGGCAACCCGCTGGGCTGTGCCGTCGCCTGCGCCGTGCTGGACGTGGTCAACACCCCGGAAACCCTGGCTGGCATCAAAGCCAAGCACGAGCGTTTCAAGTCCCGCCTGGAAAAGATCGGCCAGCAGTACGGGCTGTTCAGCCAGGTGCGTGGCGTCGGCCTGCTGATCGGCTGCGTACTGACCGAAGCCTGGCAGGGCAAGGCCAAGGACGTGCTCAACGCCGCTGAAAAACAAGGCGTGATGGTGCTGCAGGCCGGCCCCGATGTGGTCCGTTTCGCCCCAAGCCTGGTGGTCGAAGATGCCGACATCGACGAAGGCCTGGACCGCTTCGAACGCGCCGTGGCGCAACTGACCAAGGGCTGATCGGCCCGCGGTCCGTTCACCGACCCGGGCGCTTCGCGGCGCCGGGGCGGTGAACCCCGAATTCCAGTGCGGGTGCTGATGCGCCCGCCGTTTTTCCGTGCCGTCCTGAATGGCCCGTTTTTCCAAAGGAGTGACACCATGCTGGTGATGCGCCCCGCGCAAATGGCTGATCTGAACGAAGTGCAGCGCATGGCTGCCGACAGCCCCGTTGGTGTCACCTCGCTGCCGGACGATGCCGCCCGTCTGGGCGACAAGATTGCCGCCTCGGAAACCTCCTTCGCTGCCGAAGTCAGTTTCAACGGTGAAGAGAGCTACTTCTTCGTGCTCGAAGACAGCGAGACCGGCCAGCTTGCCGGCTGCTCGGCCATCGTCGCCTCGGCCGGCTACTCCGAGCCGTTCTACAGTTTCCGCAACGAGACCTTCGTGCACGCCTCACGCGAGCTGAAGATCCACAACAAGATCCATGTCCTGTCGCTGTGCCACGACCTCACCGGCAACAGCCTGCTGACCAGCTTCTATGTGTTGCCGGAGTTGGTGAACAGCGGCTGGGCCGAACTCAACTCCCGTGGCCGTCTGCTGTTCATGGCCTCGCACCCGGAGCGCTTCGCCGATTCGGTGGTCACCGAAATTGTCGGCTACAGCGACGAGCAGGGCGAATCGCCGTTCTGGGATGCCATCGGCCGTAACTTCTTCGACCTCAACTACGCCCACGCCGAGCGCCTGTGCGGGCTGAAGAGCCGTACCTTCCTCGCCGAGCTGATGCCGCATTACCCGATCTACGTGCCGTTGCTGCCCGATCAAGCGCAGGAAGCCATGGGCCAGGTGCACCCACGGGCGCAGATCACTTTCGACATCCTCATGCGCGAAGGCTTCGAGACCGAGCACTACATCGACATCTTCGACGGTGGCCCGACCCTGCATGCGCGTGCCTCGGGCATCCGCTCGATTGCCCAGAGCCGCGTGGTGCCGGTCAAGGTGGACGACACCCCGGTCAAGGGCGGGCGCCCGTACCTGGTGTGCAATGGCCAGTTGCAGGACTACCGCGCGGTGCTGCTGGAGCTGGACTGGGTGCCGGGCAAGCCGGTCAGCCTGAGCAGCCAGGCGGCCGAGGCCCTGGGTGTCGGTGAAGGTGCCAGCGTGCGCCTGGTCGCCGCCTGAGCCACGGCGAGCAAGCCGGAACAATGAGTTTCGCGGCAGGCACTGGCCACCGCACAAGGAGATAGCATGATCGTTCGTCCTGTACGCAGCAGCGATTTACCCGCGCTGATCGAATTGGCCCGCAGCACCGGCACCACCGGGCTGACCACCCTGCCGGCCAACGAGGAGCGCCTTGGCCACCGTGTCGGCTGGGCTGAAAAGAGCTTCCGTGGCGAAGCCGAGCGCGGCGATACCGATTACCTGTTCGTGCTGGAGAACGATGAAGGCCTGGTGGTCGGCATCAGCGCCATCGCCGGGGCCGTGGGCCTGCGTGAGCCCTGGTACAACTACCGGGTCGGTCTGACCGTCAGCGCCTCCCAGGAGCTGAAGATCTACCGCGAAATCCCCACGCTGTTCCTGGCCAACGACCTGACCGGCAACTCCGAGCTGTGCTCGCTGTTCCTGCGCAGCGATTACCGCTCCGGGCTCAACGGCCGCCTGCTGTCGCGTGCGCGCATGCTGTTCATCGCCGAGTTCCCTGAACTGTTCGGCAACAAGATCATCGCTGAAATGCGCGGCATGTCCGACGAGCAAGGCCGTTCGCCGTTCTGGGAAAGCCTGGGCCGGCACTTCTTCAAAATGGAATTCAGCCAGGCCGACTACCTCACCGGCGTCGGCAACAAGTCGTTCATCGCCGAGCTGATGCCCAAGTTCCCGCTGTACACCTGCTTCCTGTCCGAGGCTGCGCGCGATGTCATTGGCCGTGTGCACACCGACACCGAGCCTGCGCTGGCGATGCTCAAGCAGGAAGGCTTCAGCTATCAGGGCTACGTCGACATCTTCGATGCCGGCCCGGCCATCGAATGCGAAACCTCGAAGATTCGCGCCGTGCGTGAAAGCGAGACCCTGGTGCTGGCCGTGGGTACGCCGGGCGATGACGCTACCCCTTACATCATCCACAACCGCAAGCGCGACGACTGCCGCATCACCGCGGCGCCCGCGCGCCTTGCCGCCGGCACCCTGGTAGTTGATCCGCTGACCGCCAAGCGCCTGCGCATGGGCGCCGGCGACAACGTGCGCGCCGTGCCGCTGTCGGCAAGCCGGGAGGCCCAGTAAATGACCACGCATTACATCGCAGGCAGCTGGCTGGCTGGCCAGGGCGAGGCCCTGCAGTCGCTCAATCCGGTGACCCAGGCCATCGTCTGGCAAGGGCAGGGCGCCGATGCCGGCCAGGTTGACGCAGCCGTCAAGGCGGCCCGCCAGGCATTCCCGGCCTGGGCACAGCTAAGCCTGGAGGCGCGTATCGACGTGCTGGAGAAGTTCGCCGAACAGCTGAAGCAGCATGCCGAGGCGCTGGCCCACTGCATCGGTGAGGAAACCGGCAAGCCGCTGTGGGAATCGGCCACTGAAGTGACCAGCATGGTCAACAAGGTGGCGATCTCGGTGCAGAGCTACCGCGAGCGTACCGGCGAGAAGAGCGGCCCGCTGGCCGATGCCACGGCCGTGCTGCGGCACAAGCCCCATGGCGTGGTGGCGGTGTTCGGCCCTTACAACTTCCCCGGTCATTTGCCCAATGGCCATATCGTACCGGCACTGCTGGCCGGCAACTGTGTGGTGTTCAAGCCCAGCGAGCTGACCCCCAAGGTCGCCGAGCTGACGGTCAACTGCTGGATTGCCGCTGGTTTGCCTGCCGGTGTGCTCAACCTGGTTCAGGGCGCCCGTGAAACCGGCGTGGCGCTGGCTGCCAACCCAGGTATCGATGGCCTGTTCTTCACGGGGTCCAGTCGTACCGGCAACTTGCTGCACCAACAGTTCGCCGGCCGCCCGGACAAGATCCTCGCCCTGGAAATGGGCGGCAATAACCCGCTGGTGGTGGATGAGGTCAAGGACCTCGACGCCGCGGTGTACACCATCATCCAATCGGCGTTCATCTCTGCCGGTCAGCGCTGCACCTGTGCGCGCCGTCTGCTGGTGCCACAGGGCGCCTGGGGCGATGCGCTGGTCGCGCGGCTGGTCGAGGTGTGCCGGAGCATTACCGTCGGTGCCTTCGACCAGCAACCGGCGCCGTTCATGGGCTCGGTGATCTCGCTGCAGGCAGCGCAGGCACTGATCGCGGCCCAGGCCGAGCTGCTGGCCAAGGGCGCGGTGAAGCTGCTGGCCATGACCCAGCCCCAGGCCGACGCTGCGCTGCTGACGCCCGGCATTCTCGATGTCACCGCCGTGGCCGAACGCCCGGACGAAGAGTTCTTCGGCCCACTGCTGCAGGTGATCCGTTACGCCGACTTCGATGCCGCCATCGACGAGGCCAACAACACCCAGTACGGCCTGGCCGCTGGCCTGTTGTCCGATTCCCGTGCGCGCTACCAGTACTTCTGGCTGCGCAGCCGCGCCGGTATCGTCAACTGGAACAAGCAGCTGACCGGCGCGGCCAGCAGTGCGCCGTTCGGTGGCGTGGGTGCCAGTGGCAACCACCGCGCCAGTGCCTACTACGCAGCCGATTACTGCGCTTACCCCGTGGCTTCGCTGGAGACCGCCAGCCTTGCCCTGCCGGCGACCCTGACGCCGGGCGTCACCCTATAACAACAGGTCACGGAGCCTAGCCGATGAAATCCTATGAAGTGAATTTTGATGGCCTGGTGGGGCCTACCCACAACTACGGCGGCCTGTCCTACGGTAACGTGGCTTCGCAGAGCAACAGCCAGCAAGGGTCCAACCCGCGGGAAGCGGCGCGCCAGGGCCTGGCCAAGATGAAAGCGCTGGCCGACATGGGCTTCAAGCAGGGCGTGCTGGCGCCGCAGGAGCGCCCGGACGTGGCCGCCCTGCGTCGCCTGGGCTTCAGCGGCAGTGATGCCGAGGTGATCCAGCGTGCCGCCAAGGAAGCCATGCCACTGCTGGTCGCCAGCTGCTCGGCCTCGAGCATGTGGGTGGCCAACGCCGCCACCGTCAGCCCGAGCGCTGACACCGCCGATGGCCGCGTGCACTTCACCGCGGCCAACCTCAACTGCAAGTACCACCGCAGCATCGAGCACCCGACCACCAGCCGTGTGCTGGCGGCGATGTTCAACAACGAGAAACACTTTGCCCACCACGAAGCCCTGCCAGCCGTGGCACAGTTCGGCGACGAAGGCGCGGCCAACCACACGCGCTTCTGCCGCGAGTACGGTGAAGCCGGGGTGGAGTTCTTCGTCTATGGCCGCAGTGCCTTCGACAGCCGCTACCCCGCACCGCAGAAGTACCCGGCGCGGCAGACCCTGGAGGCCTCCCAGGCCGTGGCCAGGCTGCACGGCCTGAGCGATGACGGTGTGGTCTACGCTCAACAGAACCCGGCAGTGATTGACCAGGGTGTGTTCCACAACGATGTGATTTCGGTCGGTAACGGTGAAGTGCTGTTCTACCACGAGGACGCATTCCTCGAGACCGACGCGGTGCTTGGCCAACTGCAGGCTAAACTGGCCAGCAAGGGTGGCAACTTCCAGGCCATCCGTGTGCCTCGCGCGGCGGTCACGGTAGAGGATGCAGTGCGCTCCTACCTGTTCAACAGCCAGCTGCTCAGCCGTGACGATGGCTCGATGCTGCTGGTGGTGCCGGAAGAGTGCCGCAACAACGAGCGGGTCTGGTCCTACCTGAGCCAGCTGACCGCCCAGGGCGGCGCCGTGAAAGAGGTCAAGGTGTTCGACCTCAAACAGAGCATGCAGAACGGCGGTGGGCCGGCTTGCCTGCGTTTGCGCGTGGCATTGAAGGAGTCGGAACTGGCGGCGGTCAATCCAGGCGTTATCATGACCGCCCCGCTGTACGACACCCTGGTGCAGTGGGTCGACAAGCACTACCGCGATCGCCTTGGCGAAGCCGACCTTGCCGACCCGCAGCTGCTACTGGAGTGCCGTACCGCGCTGGATGAATTGACCCAGATCCTGAAGTTGGGCTCGGTGTACCCGTTCCAACGCCAACCTTGAAGAGAGAATTTGTAATGACCGACGCCCTGCGCCTGATCCTCGAAGATGTAGACGGCACCCAGCTGGAAACCTCCTGCACCCGTTTTGCCATTGTCTGGCAAGGCAAGGAAGTGTGGGTTCAGCAGGACGGCCGTGGCCAGCTGCTGATCGGCGTGGATGTCGAGGAAGGCGATGCTGAATACGCCAACCTGCTGCTGCGCCCGATGGCCACCAACCTGGTCAGCCTGCAGCTGGAAATGGAACCGGCGGAAGTCGGCGAAGATGACGATCACGTCCATGGCCCTGACTGCGGCCACCACCACTAAGGAAGCGCCTATGCTCGCCCTTGGCAAACTGCTCGAGCTGACCCTGACCGATCACGAGCCGGCCGAGAAGACTCAAGTGACACCCAAGGGCGTACGGTTGCGCTGGCTGGGGGAGGGCGCTCTGGAAGTGCGTCCGCCCGAAAACGAGGATTGTGGGCTGGACCTGCTGCTCTCGGCCGGTATCCACGGCAATGAGACGGCTCCGATCGAGCTGCTGGAAAGGCTGCTGCATGGTGTGGCCAACGGCAAGATCAAGCCACGTGCGCGGATTCTGTTCCTGTTCGGTAACCCGGTCGCCATCCGCAAGGGTGAGCGTTTCGTCGAGCAGGATATCAACCGGCTGTTCAACGGTCGTCACGAACTCTCCAGTGGCTTCGAGGCATTGCGTGCGGCCGAGCTGGAACAGTTCGCCCGGGTGTTCTTCAGCAAGCCTGAGCGCACCCGTCTGCATTACGACCTGCACACCGCGATCCGCGGTTCGAAGATCGAGCAGTTCGCCCTGTACCCCTATAAGGAGGGGCGCAAGCATTCCCGCCGCGAGCTGGCCCGCCTGGCTGCGGCCGGCATGGAGGCGGTTCTGTTGCAGAGCAAGTCCTCGATCACCTTCAGTGCCTTTACCTACGAACAGCTGGATGCCGAGGCATTCACCCTGGAACTGGGCAAGGCACGACCGTTCGGGCAGAACGAGCAGGTCAACCTCGACAAGCTCGAAGAGCGCCTGATCCGCATCATTGAGGATACCGAGCCTGAGATCGACAGCTCGCTGGACGGCCTGAAGCTGTTCAGCGTCGCCCGCGAGATCATCAAGCACAGTGACAGCTTCCACCTGCACCTGCCGGCGGACATCGAAAACTTCTCCGAGCTGAGCAAGGGTTACCTGCTGGCCGAGGACCTGGCTGAGATGCGCTGGGTGGTCGAGGAGGAGGGGGCGCGGATCATCTTCCCCAATCCCAGGGTCAAGAATGGCCTGCGCGCCGGCATCCTGATCGTGCCTGATTCGGGGCATCGCCTGGGGTGAGTTGCGAGGCATATGGCGCACATCGATGCGCGCCATATGCAGGGGCTCAATAGTAGATCCGCGCTGGTACGCCCAGCTCCAGTCGTAACGCATTTTCGCTGAACGGCGACGGGTTGGTATCGGTCGGCGGGGTTTGCGGGTTGTTGTCGAAGTCGTAGGGCAGGCCGGTTGGCAGTCCAATTGCCTGCAGGTGTGCTTTGGCTACCTGGATCTGCCTGCGATCAATGGTTCTAATCAGGGTGCTGCCAGGTACCGTCGTGCCGTTGAAGGCGTTGTGCGCCTCGCACAGGGCGCGATAGAAGTCGAACAGCGGCAGGTTGTCGCTGTCCGATCGTGTCAGGTTGAATGCCAGGGTGCCACTCTCGGCCGGCCAGCCGGACACCCACTCCAGTTGGCTATTCTGCCGCAGATAGTGGTCCTCATCTGTCGGGTCCGAGATGTAGACATCGAACTGGGTGGTTTTTTCTGTTTCGGTAATCCTTATCGAAGAGCGCTTGCTCAGATCAGCCAGCAACTGCTGGCCACAAAGGGTATGGCGAAGAAAATTCAGGTGGTTGTCTACTGCCCGCCTGAAGGTGTTGCTGCCCTGTATCTCGAATGTTTCGATGGCAAGCGTATCGTGAGGGGCGGGCAGGGATTGTTCGAATCGTGCATCGCCCGGCTGATTGCGGGCATAGACCACCGATTCATGAGGGTCATCGACAAGAATGTGGCCGCTGATACGGCTGCTGGCCGAACCGCTTTTGATGAACGTCAGCCCTTGACCCACACTGATGTGCGCATCGCCAGCGGCAGTGAAGACTTCCGTGATGCCACCGCCGGTGGTAATGCGCGGGTTGCCTTTTGCAGTCTGAATGATGATCGGCGTTTTCACATCGTCAGCCACGGTGATCTCGGCGTCACCCGGTGCGGTCTTTATGATGAGGGTGTGCCTGCGTGTGGGGGCGAGGATGAATCTCTGGTTACCAATGCTGGCTGACAGGTGGCAATCGTATGTGGAAATATCGATCTTCGCGCCGGCGACATGGCTGTCTATCACCATGTGATGTTTGCCGGGGATTTGGCCTTGCTCGAACCACACTTGCTCCAGATGGACGACTAACTGGTCGTCCCGATACTCGACAAGTCGATGAATGGCGCGCCCTGCGGTGGAAGTGTCGACCCACTGCTGAAAACCGCTGGTTCTTCCAGAAATGAAATAAGTGGGGTTGGGATGCATGATGATGCCTCGCTTGGGGTAAGCCGGGTTTGTATTGCGGGTACTGCAATGACCAAGGCTAAGAAACTGGCGAGGCCAGGCGCGGTAGCTGACTAATACCGCTTTGCGTGATGAGGGGTGCGGGGCAGGGCGTTGTAGCGATGAGCCGAAGCGTATAGCCTGCAATCTGATGTTTGGAGCGATGATTTCATCCCGATTGACCGTTTCGAGCGTATAAACACACTGCATCCGCCGTTCAGGCTGGATATAATGGCGCCCTTTGCCGTCGTTTCGTCGATTCGACGTATTAGCCCAAACGGCCGCCGTTTCCGTGGAAGAACCTATGAAAAGCGCAGAAATCCGTGAAGCCTTCCTTCGCTTCTTCGAAGAGCAGGGCCATACCCGAGTCGCCTCCAGTTCGCTGATCCCGAACAACGACCCGACCCTGCTGTTCACCAACGCTGGCATGAACCAGTTCAAGGACTGCTTCCTCGGTGCCGAGAAGCGTGCCTACACCCGCGCCGTCAGCAGCCAGAAGTGCGTGCGTGCCGGTGGCAAGCACAACGACCTGGAAAACGTCGGCTACACCGCGCGTCACCACACCTTCTTCGAAATGCTGGGCAACTTCAGCTTCGGTGACTATTTCAAGCGCGACGCGATCACTTTCGCCTGGACCTTCCTGACCTCGGACAAGTGGCTGAACCTGCCCAAGGAAAAACTCTGGGTCACCGTCTACGCCTCTGACGACGAAGCCTACGACATCTGGACCAAGGAAGTCGGCGTGCCGGCCGAGCGCATGGTGCGCATCGGCGACAACAAAGGCGCCCCGTACGCCTCCGACAACTTCTGGACCATGGGCGACACCGGCCCGTGCGGCCCGTGCACCGAGATCTTCTACGACCACGGCGCCGACATCTGGGGCGGCCCACCCGGCTCGCCGGAAGAAGACGGCGACCGCTACATCGAGATCTGGAACAACGTCTTCATGCAGTTCAACCGCACCGCCGACGGCGTGCTGCACCCGCTGCCAGCGCCGTCGGTGGACACCGGCATGGGCCTGGAGCGCATCAGTGCGGTCATGCAGCATGTGCACTCGAACTACGAGATCGACCTGTTCCAGAACCTGCTGTCCGCCGCGGCCAAGGCCATCGGTTGCAGCAACGACGGCCAGGCTTCGCTGAAAGTGGTGGCCGACCACATCCGTTCCTGCGGCTTCCTGATTGCCGACGGCGTGCTGCCGTCCAACGAAGGCCGTGGCTATGTGCTGCGTCGCATCATTCGCCGTGCTTGCCGCCACGGCAACAAGCTGGGCGCCAAGGGCAGCTTCTTCTACCAGATCGTCGCCGCCCTGGCCGCCGAGATGGGCGAGGCCTTCCCAGAGTTGCAGAGCCAGCAGGCGCACATCGAGCGCGTGCTCAAGGCTGAAGAAGAGCAGTTCGCCAAGACCCTGGAGCAGGGCCTGCGCATCCTCGAGCAGGACCTGGCCCAGCTCAAGGGCGACGTGGTTCCGGGCGACGTGGTGTTCAAGCTGTACGACACCTACGGCTTCCCGATGGACCTGACTGCCGACATCGCCCGCGAGCGCGAGCTGACCATCGACGAAGCCGGCTTCGAGCGCGAGATGGAAGCCCAGCGCGAGCGTGCCCGTTCCGCCAGCAGCTTCGGCATGGACTACAACAGCCTGGTCAAGGTCGACAGCGCCACCGAGTTCCTCGGTTATGACGCCACCGAAGGCCAGGGCAAGATCATTGCCCTGTACAAGGACGGCCAGGCCGTCGACCAACTGGGCGAAGGCGAGCAGGGCGTCGTGGTCCTCGACCGCACCCCGTTCTACGCCGAATCCGGTGGCCAGGTCGGTGACAGCGGCTTCCTGCAGGCCGGCGCTGCACGCTTCGACGTGCGCGACACCACCAAGACCGGCGGTGCCTTCCTGCACCACGGCGTGGTTGCCAGCGGTGCGCTGGTCATCGGCTCGCCGGTCGAGGCCAAGGTCGATGCCGACGTGCAGCACGCCACCTCGCTGAACCACTCGGCCACTCACCTGCTGCACGAAGCGCTGCGCCAGGTGCTGGGCGAGCACGTGCAGCAGAAGGGCTCGCTGGTCGACAGCCAGCGCCTGCGTTTCGACTTCAGCCACTTCGAAGCGGTGAAACCGGAGCAGATCAAGGCCCTGGAAGACATCGTCAACCGTGAAGTGCGCAAGAACACCCCGGTTGAAACCGAGCTGACCGATATCGAAACCGCCAAGGCCAGGGGGGCCATGGCCCTGTTCGGCGAGAAGTACGGTGATACCGTGCGCGTGCTGAGCATGGGCGGCGATTTCTCCGTCGAGCTGTGCGGCGGTATCCACGCCAAGCGCACCGGCGATATCAGCCTGTTCAAGATCATCAGCGAAGGCGGCGTGGCCTCGGGCGTGCGCCGTATCGAAGCGGTGACCGGCGCCGCTGCACTGGCCTACCTGAACGCTGCCGAAGAGCAGGTCAAGGAAGCCGCGCAGCTGGTCAAGGGCAACCGTGACAACCTGATCGACAAGCTGTCGGCTGTGCTCGAGCGCAACCGCCAGCTGGAAAAGCAGCTCGAGCAGCTGCAGGCCAAGGCCGCCAGCGCCGCCGGGGACGATCTCTCCAATGCGGCCGTTGAGGTCAAGGGTGCCAAGGTACTTGCGGCCCGCCTGGATGGGCAGGATGGCAAGGCACTGCTGGCGCTGGTCGATCAACTGAAGAACAAGCTCGGCCACGCAGTGATCCTGCTGGGCAGCGAGCATGAGGGCAAGGTCGTGCTGGTGGCCGGCGTGACCAAAGACCTCTCCAGCCAACTCAAGGCTGGTGACCTGATGAAACAAGCCGCTGCGGCAGTGGGTGGCAAGGGCGGTGGTCGTCCGGACATGGCCCAGGGTGGTGGCGTCGACGTCGCTGCACTGGACCAGGCCCTGGCGCTGGCCGTGCCGTTCGCAGAGCAGGGACTTTGAGATGAAGGGGCCGGCGGTCTAGTCGCCGGCTCCTTCATGTTGGATGGTTTTTTTGAGGCCCGGTACGGGCTGAGGCACCATTGAAATGGCGTTGATCGTACAGAAATTTGGCGGCACCTCTGTCGGTTCCATCGAGCGGATCGAGCAGGTAGCCGAAAAGGTCAAGAAACACCGTGAAGCGGGCGACGACCTGGTGGTTGTGCTGTCGGCCATGAGCGGTGAAACCAATCGCCTGATCGATCTGGCCAAGCAGATCACCGATCAGCCGGTTCCGCGTGAACTGGATGTGATCGTGTCGACCGGTGAGCAGGTCACCATTGCCCTGCTGACCATGGCCTTGATCAAGCGCGGTGTGCCAGCGGTGTCCTACACCGGCAACCAGGTGCGCATCCTCACCGACAGCGCGCACAACAAGGCGCGCATCCTGCAGATCGATGACCAGAAGATCCGTGCCGACCTCAAGGAAGGTCGCGTGGTCGTGGTGGCTGGTTTCCAGGGTGTCGATGAGCACGGCAGCATCACCACCCTCGGCCGTGGTGGCTCCGACACCACCGGCGTAGCCCTGGCGGCTGCCCTCAAGGCTGACGAGTGCCAGATCTACACCGACGTCGATGGCGTCTACACCACCGACCCGCGCGTCGTGCCGCAGGCCCGCCGCCTGGAGAAGATCACCTTCGAAGAGATGCTGGAAATGGCCAGCCTCGGTTCCAAGGTGCTGCAGATCCGTTCGGTGGAGTTCGCCGGCAAGTACAACGTTCCGCTGCGCGTGCTGCACAGCTTCAAGGAGGGTCCAGGTACCCTCATTACCATTGATGAAGAGGAATCCATGGAACAGCCGATCATTTCCGGTATCGCCTTCAACCGTGATGAGGCCAAGCTGACCATTCGTGGCGTACCGGACACCCCCGGCGTTGCCTTCAAGATCCTCGGCCCGATCAGCGCTTCGAACATCGAAGTGGACATGATCGTGCAGAACGTTTCCCACGATAACACCACCGACTTCACCTTCACCGTACACCGCAACGAGTACGAGAAGGCCCACAGCGTGCTGGAAAACACCGCACGCGAAATCGGTGCCCGTGAAGTGGTCGGCGACACCAAGATCGCCAAGGTGTCGATCGTCGGCGTCGGCATGCGCTCCCACGCGGGCGTTGCCAGCCGCATGTTCGAAGCCCTGGCTAAGGAGAGCATCAACATCCAGATGATCTCCACCTCCGAAATCAAGGTCTCGGTGGTCATTGAAGAGAAGTACCTGGAGCTGGCCGTACGCGCGCTGCACACCGCGTTCGAACTCGACGCTCCGGCCCGACAGGGCGAGTAACGCGTTGCCCGGAGGGCGCGGCTTGGCCGCGCCCTTCGCGTTTCTGGTCGCCACGCAGGCCCTGTCCTGCCGGCGGGGCGATCATCCAGGCTGTGTGTCGTCGTCCACGAACTGGCCTGACATCCCAAGACTGAAATCCCTGAATGTTTTGCGTAAGGAGAAAGCTATGTTGATTCTGACTCGTCGGTGCGCCGAGAGCCTGATCATTGGAGACGGCGAGATCACCGTGACGGTGCTCGGCGTCAAAGGCAACCAGGTGCGTATTGGTGTCAGCGCCCCGAAAGAAGTGGCTGTTCACCGTGAGGAAATCTACCTGCGGATCAAGAAGGAGAAGGATGAAGAGCCAAGCCTTTAATTTTTTTGAAGTTTTTTTCAAAAAAAGGGTTGCAAAGGTGAAAGAGGTTCTTTAATATTCGCCTCGTGTTGCGGTGAGGTGGCCGAGTGGCCGAAGGCGCTCCCCTGCTAAGGGAGTATACCTCATAAGGGTATCGGGGGTTCGAATCCCCCCTTCACCGCCATTATTTGCGTAGGGCGCTGTAAACGGTAAGAACGCTAAGTCGTTGAAGTTAAACGAAAAAGTTCTTGCAAAAATGTTTCAGCGACCTATAATGCGCGGCAAGACACGGACTCATAGCTCA
>NZ_JAGIBG010000015.1:0-150655 GCF_017744435.1 Pseudomonas sp. | reverse complement strand
GTACTCGGCTACGAACCGAGCGGTCGCAGGTTCGAATCCTGCTGAGTCCGCCACTTTTGAAGTGGCTCTGCTTGCAAAGTCGCTTCACCCACCAGTGGTAATCTGGTCTAAAACTACCACCACGGACTCATAGCTCAGCTGGATAGAGTACTCGGCTACGAACCGAGCGGTCGCAGGTTCGAATCCTGCTGAGTCCGCCACACAATCAAGAAGCCCGCTCAATTGAGCGGGCTTTTTGTTTTCTGTTTCACTGCTTTGTCAGTGATGTCTGACTAGACTGCACAGTAACCAGCCCGACAGGCTTTTGCGCGGTGAATGTGTTTTTTACTGCGCGCCTGCCGTCGCACTGATGGCTTCGAGCGTTGTCCTAGCTTTATCTCGCAAACGATTGTTCTGGCCAAAATTTTAAGCGATCTGACAGCTTAGGCAGTGTATGATTGCGCCCGTCAGCCCCGCCGGGGCTTGTGGAAAACCACCATGGACTTACCCAGTAGTTACTCCTTAACAAGATTCATACAGCTAGATCTGACTGATTGATTCTCCCGGCGTGCTCCGCTGCTGGGAGTGGAGTTCGCCTATGACTGAAGTAGAAGTAAAGAAAGCTCAAGAAAGCCTGCAGGATCGCCTGGCCCAGGTGGTCGAACTGCTGCAGCGCCAACGTGTGGTAGAAGACCTGACCCACCGTCAGGAAGGTCAGCACAATGACCTGGTGGAAAACCTTGTCCACCGCCAGAACCTGGTCGACCTGCAGCGCAAGCTGGACGACCTGCACCCTGCCGACGTCGCCTATATCCTCGAAGCCTTGCCCCTGCAGGACCGCCTGACGGTCTGGCAGCTGGTGCGCTCGGATCGCGACGGCGACATTCTCCTCGAAGTTTCCGACTCTGTTCGCCAATCGCTGATCGCCGACATGGACGATCACGAGATCCTGGCTGCCGCCAAGGAAATGGATGCCGACGAACTGGCCGACCTGGCGCCAGAGCTGCCACGCGATGTCGTGCACGAGCTGATGGAGACCCTCGATGCCCAGCAGCGCGAGCGTGTGCGCTCGGCACTGAGCTATGACGAGGAGCAGGTCGGTGCGCTGATGGACTTCGAGATGGTCACCATCCGTGAAGACGTCAGCCTGGAAGTGGTACTGCGTTACCTGCGCCGCCTGAAAGAGCTGCCCAACCATACCGACAAGCTGTTCGTGGTCGACTATGAAGGCATTCTCAAGGGCGTGCTGCCGATCAAGCGCCTGCTGGTCAACGACCCAGAGAAGAAAGTGGCGGAGGTCATGGCGACCGACCCCGTGTCTTTCCATCCTGAGGAAGATGCCTACGACGCCGCTCAAGCCTTTGAGCGTTATGACCTGGTTTCGGCGCCGGTGGTGGACAAGAGCGATCGCCTGATCGGCCGTCTGACCATCGACGAGATGGTTGACCTGATCCGTGAGGAGAGCGAAAGCGAAGTCCTCAACATGGCCGGTCTGCGCGAGGAGGAAGACATCTTCGCCTCGGTCTGGCGCTCGCTGCGCAACCGCTGGGCATGGCTGGCCATCAACCTGATTACCGCCTTCGTCGCCTCGCGGGTGATCGGCCTGTTCGAAGGCTCGATCGAGAAGCTGGTGGCGCTGGCTGCGTTGATGCCCATCGTTGCCGGTATTGGCGGCAACTCGGGCAACCAGACCATCACCATGATCGTTCGCGCCATGGCGCTTGACCAGGTATCGCCGGGCAATACCAGCCGGCTGATGCGCAAGGAGCTGGCGGTGGGGCTGCTCAATGGCCTGGTCTGGGGCGGGGTGATCGGCGCGGTGGCGTTCTGGCTCTATGGCAGCTGGTCACTGGGCGTGGTGATGACCGCAGCGATGACACTGAACCTGTTGCTGGCGGCATTCATGGGCGTGTTGATTCCGATGACCCTGACGCGCCTGGGGCGCGACCCGGCCATGGGCTCGAGCGTGATGATTACCGCCGTTACCGACAGTGGCGGCTTCTTCATCTTCCTGGGCCTGGCTACGCTGTTCCTGCTCTGACACGTAGCTGGCGCGGTTCCCACAAATGCAGCGCAAAGCCCAGGACAGGCACAACGAAAAAAGCCAGCTTACGCTGGCTTTTTCGTGTCTGCTTGCTGCCGGCCTCAGGAGGCGTCGGCGGCCATTTCCACATCGTGAGCGATGAGGGCCACCAGCGCATTCTGCTGGCGGTGCGACAGCTGGCGGAAGCGTTGCAGGAGCTCGCGCTCGTGCAGCGACAGCTCCGGGCTGTCCAGGCGCATGCTCAGCTCGTCGCCCAGCGCACCTTCCTGGATAAGGCTCTGCTCCAGGCGCGCGATGATCTCGGAGTTCATGCTGCGGTGATGGTTGCGCGCTACCTCGGCAATGCGCTCACGCATCCCGTCTGGCAGGCGGACGACGAACTTGTCAGCGGTGCGGCTCGAATAAATAGCCTGTTTCATTGGGCGCATATAAATTGACCGGATTTACTGGTTCAGGGGAAGCGGTTCTCAAATTGGCCGCACGGGGTGGAAGTACGACCGTGGCGACGACAAAATGTTCAACCGTCATGAAAATTTGGATGGTCATCTTGCCTCATGGTCGCCGATTCCTTGGCGTCAATTCTGTGACAAATAGTGAGCCGGATAAAGGCTTTTTGCCAGTACCAATTATCAGAAATGAGCACTGGTTTGAAAAGTTTTGCATTATCCAGCCCTTCGCACCGTCAGCCTTTTGCCGTCAAAAACCTGTAAAACGCAGCAAAGGACACAGAAAACACCTAGAATGCGCGGGTTTCCTTCCATAGAGCATAGTGGCTATGCAACATGACGCAAGCGCCCAAGATGGAGCCTCAGGCCGCCTGATATTTCTGGTAGGACCGTCCGGTTCGGGAAAAGATTCCCTGATCGATGCATCTCGTGCGCAATTGTCTGCCGCAGGGGTGGAAATTGCCCGTCGCGTCATCACGCGTTCCGCCGAGGCCAAGGGTGAAGCAGCCCATGGCGTAAGCGCGGAGCGCTTCGCACAAATGCGCGAGGAGGACGCGTTCGCCATGCACTGGCGGGCCAATGGCCTGGAGTACGGGATTCCAGCCCAGGTGGATCAGTGGCTGGCGCAAGGGCACTCGGTGTTGGTCAATGGTTCGCGGGCTTATTTGCCTGAAGCGCAGGCGCGCTACCCTGATCTTTTGGCCGTGTGCCTGGAAGTGCAACCTGAGGTACTGCGTGAACGCTTGCTTGCCCGCGGGCGGGAAACCCCGGAGCAAGTCGACCAGCGCCTGGCGCGCAATGCCCTGCTGCAGCTGGAGGCCGGGCCGTCCGTACACTACCTCGACAATTCAGGTGACTTGGCAACGGCAGTTGCGGCTTTGCTCGATCTGCTGCGTCAGGAAAAGTTGATTGCCTGAGCGGCTCTCAGAAAACCCTTACGTGCAAAAAGCCCGATTCAGGCATGACAAACGGTGGCGCGCTGGTTAACATGCTCGCCGTCCCGCTATTGCTGCATTCAGATCAGCAAGATCGCCGGCGGGTTTCAGTCCCTGTAGTTTAATGGATAGAACGGGGTCCTCCTAAGACTCTGGTGCAGGTTCGATTCCTGCCGGGGACGCCATCCACGCTAAATCCCTCCCTCTGCCCCTCGTTTCCTTTGCACAAGGCCGACGTGCGCTGCGCGCGCCCGATCCGGAGCTTGCTGTCATTTCATCGAGGGTCGAAGGATGCTTGCCGCCACCTGCTTCAAGGCCAGCCAGGCGCTGCCTGTTGCCAATCAATTGCTGCTCAACCCGCTGCGGCCAGTTGCCGCCAGGGGGAAACCATGAGCGCCATACTGGAACTGCTGGCCCGGCCCCTGCTGCCAGGCCAGCGTAGCCTGCCCTTGCTGGTCGAGGCGCCTCACGCTGGCCTGGACCTCAACGAGGCGCTGGAGCCGATCCGCGCGTTGGTGGACCGCCACTTGCTCGACGCCGGAGGCATCCTTTTTCGCGGTTTCGAGGTGGGCGGCGCCGAGGCCTTCCGCAGCTTCGCCAGCGGCTTCGGCCACCCGCTGCTCAATTACGAGTTCGGCTCTACCCCGCGCAGCAATGTCACCCAGGGCGTGTACACCTCCACCGAGTACCCGCCGCACCAGAAGATCCCGCTGCATAGCGAACAGGCCTACACCCGTGAATGGCCGATGAAGATCTGGTTCTACAGCATGATCGCCGCCGAGAGCGGGGGGGAAACGCCAATCGCTGACAGCCGCGAGGTGTTCCGCCGAATCGACCCGCGCATCCACGAACGCTTCAACCGCCATGGGCTGATGTACGTGCGCAACTTCGGCAATGGCCTGGATGTGCCTTGGGAGCAGGTGTTCAACAGTGACGACCCGGCAGTGGTGGAAGCCTACTGCCAGCGCCATGCGATCACCTGCGACTGGAAGGACGACGGCGAACTGCGCACCCGCCAGGTCTGCCAGGCTGTGGCCCGCCACCCACGTACTGGCGAGGATGTGTGGTTCAACCAGGCGCACCTGTTCCATGTGTCCAACCTGCCGCCCGAAGTGCGCGAGAGCCTGCTGGAAATCGTCGACGAGGAAGACCTGCCACGCAACGTCTACTACGGTGACGGTTCGCCCATCGAAGACTCGATTCTCGACGAAGTACGCTGCGTGCTGGATGAATGCACCATCGCCTTCCCCTGGCAGGAAGGCGACGTGCTGATGCTCGACAACATGCTCGCCGCCCACGCCCGCAGCACCTTCACCGGCAAGCGCAAGGTCATCGTGGCCATGGCCGAAGGGCACGGCGCGGGCTGAGCCGCGCAGCACTGCAGCGGTGGCCGGTTCGTCTTCGGGCGTGCCGGTACGCTGCCGTAAAACCGGCGGGGCGGGTTTTGCAATCAGCGCCTAAATGCAAGCCGGAACCATTCGTTCAACAGGTATCGCGGAGCCCAGGGCGGCTCCCATCACCGGTTCGGACGACCTATGAGCACCCTCGATCAATCCCTGAAGCTGGCGCGCCGCTTCATTGAACTGCCGCTGGAAAAACGCCGTGTCTTCTTCGCCGCCCTGCGCGACGAGCAGGTCGATTTCACCAGTTACCCCATCCCCGACTGCAGCGGCATCGCCGGCCGCGACCAGCTCTCCTATGCCCAGCAGCGCATGTGGTTCCTCTGGCAGCTGGAGCCGGGCAGCGCTGCCTACAACCTACCAGGGGCCGTGCGCCTGCTCGGCAGCCTTAATCGCCAGGCGCTGGACCTGGCCTTTGCCGATCTGGTGCAGCGCCACGAGTGCCTGCGCACTACCTTCGAGGAGGTCGACGGCCAGGCGTTGCAGCGTGTCGGTGACGGTGCGCAGGTGCAGGTGCGCCATGTCGATCTGTCCGGCCTGGAGGCGGGCCAGCGTCTGCAGCGGACCCGAGAAGAAGTCGCCCGCGAAGCCGGCCAGCCATTCGACCTGCAGCAGGGCCCGCTGCTGCGGGTGGCGCTGCTGCAACTGGCGGCGGATGAGCATGTGCTGCTGCTGACCATGCACCACATCATTGCCGATGGCTGGTCGATGAACATCCTCATCGAAGAGTTCATGCGCTGCGTGGACGCCCGCAGCGCTGGCAACCAGGCCCCGTTACCGGCGCTGGCCGTGCACTACCGCGATTACGCCTTGTGGCAACGCAGCTGGATGGAAGCCGGTGAGCAGGCCCGCCAGCTCGACTACTGGCGCGCCCAGCTGGGCGAAGAGCATGAGCCATTGGAATTGCCCACTGACCGCCCACGCCCGGCTCAGCCGAGCCATGCCGGAGCGCGCCTGGAGTTCGCCATCGACGCCGAGCTGCGCAGCGGCCTGAAGGCGCTGGCCCAGCGTCAGGGCACGACCTTGTTCGTGGTGCTGCTGGCGGCCTTCAAGACCCTGTTGTACCGCTACAGCGGCCAGGGCGATATCCGCGTCGGTGGCCTGATTGCCAACCGCAACCGCGGTGAGGTCGAGGGCCTGATCGGCTTCTTCGTCAATACCCAGGTGCTGCGCAGCCAGCTGGATGGGCGCCAGACCTTCGAGCAGTTGCTGGCAGCGCTGCGCCAGACCGCCCTCGGCGCCCAGGCTCACCAGGAACTGCCGTTCGATGCGCTGCTGGAGGCGCTGCAGCCCAGCCGCAGCCAGAGCCACAACGCGCTGTTCCAGGTCATGTACAACCACCAGCCGCTGGTCACCGACATCCAGGGCATGCGCCTGGGTTGCGGCCTGCAGCTGGCGCACCTGGACGCCGAACAGAGCGTGGCCGGCGCCCGCAGCCATGCCGCTGCCAGTGACCTGATGCTGGAAACCCGCGAGGAAGGCGAACGCTTGCTGGCCGCCTTCACCTACGCCACCGATTTGTTCGACGCCGCCACCGTCGAGCGCATGGCCGGCCACTGGCGCAACCTGCTGCGCAGCGCGCTGGCCGACCCACAGCGCCGGATCGGCGAGCTGCCATTGCTCGAGGTTGCAGAAACCCGCCAGTTGCAGCATTGGGCGCTGCGTGCCGCCGCCCCGCAGGCCTCGGCACTGGCCCATCAGCGCTTCCAGGCCCAGGCAGCACGCACGCCCGAGGCGGTCGCGCTGGTGCTGGCCGGCGAAGGGCAGGGGGCCAGCCTGAGCTACGCCGAGCTGGAGCGCCGCAGCAACCGCCTGGCCCAGCGCCTGGCGCAGTCGGGTGTCGGCCCCGAGGTGCTGGTCGGTGTGGCGCTGGAGCGCTCGTTGGACATGGGGGTCGCCTTGCTGGCGGTGCTCAAGGCCGGCGGCGCCTATGTGCCGCTTGACCCGCAGGCGCCCAGTGAACGCATCGCCCAGGTGTTCGCCGACAGCGGCCTGCGCCTGCTGCTGACTCAATCGAACCTGCTGAGCCAGCTACCAGAGGCTGAGGGTATCGAGGTCCTGTGCCTGGACCAGGCCCAGGGCGAGCAGCCTGAGCATGCCCCGCAGGTATCGCTGCAGCCCGGCAACCTGGCCTACGTGATCTACACCTCCGGTTCCACCGGCCGCCCCAAAGGCGTCGCCATCAGCCATGGTGCGCTGGCCGAGTTCTGCGAACTGGCAACCGACTATTCGCGCCTGACCGCGGATGATCGCGTGCTGCAGTTCGCCACCTGCAGCTTCGACGGTTTCGTCGAGCAGTTCTACCCACCGCTGTGCGTCGGTGCCCGTGTGGTGTTGCGCGACAGCCGCCTGTGGGACAGCGCCAGCTTCCTGCAGGCACTGGAGCAGCACGGCATCACGGTCGCCGACCTGCCGGCCGCCTACTGGCACATGCTGGTGCAGGACTACGCGCGCGACACGCCACCGGCGTTTGCCGCACTGCGCCAGGTGCATGTCGGCGGTGAAGCCATGGCGGTGGACGGCCTCGATCTGTGGCGCCGCGCCGGCCTGGGTGGCGTGCGCCTGCTCAACACCTATGGCCCGACCGAGGCCACGGTGGTGTCCAGCATCCACGACTGCACGGCGCTGGCATCGCAGGATGTGTCCTGGCGCGGCATCCCCATTGGCCAGGGCCTGGCGGGCCGCCGCCTGTGCATTCTCGATGGCGAGATGCAGGCAGTGCCGGCCGGTGCCATCGGCGAGCTGTACATCGGTGGGCCCGGCCTGGCGCGCGGTTATCACGGCCAGCCCGCGCTCAGCGCCGAACGCTTCCTGCCCGACCCCGAAGTCCCTGGCGAGCGCCTCTATCGCACCGGCGACCGCGCCCGCTTCGACGCCAGTGGCGCCATCGAATACATCGGCCGCGTCGACCATCAGGTGAAGGTGCGCGGCTTCCGCATCGAGCTTGGCGAAATCGAGATGCGCCTGCAGCAATGCCCTGGTGTGCGCGAGGCGGCGGTGCTGGCCCTGGACATGGCCGGCGGGCGGCAACTGGTGGCCTATGTGGTCACCGAAGTGGATGGCGCCAGTGCCGAAGCACAGCGCCAGGCGATCCGCGAGGGCCTGCGCGCGACGCTGCCGGACTACATGGTCCCCTCGCACCTGGTGCTGCTGGAAAAGCTGCCGCTGACCCCCAGCGGCAAGCTCGACCGCAAGGCCTTGCCTGCACCCGACCCGAGCCAGTTGCAGGCCAGCTTCCGTGCGCCGGTCAGCGAGCAGGAACAGCAGCTGGCGGCGATCTGGATGGAGGTTCTGCAGGTACCCCGCGTCGGCCTCGACGACAGCTTCTTCGACCTGGGCGGGCACTCGCTGCTGGCGGCTCAGGTCATTGCCCGGGTCAAGTCCGAACTGGGCGTCGCGCTGCCCATGCGCAGCCTGTTCGAACGCCCGCACCTGGCCGCCCTGGCTGAGGAGCTGCAGGCCCTGGGCGGCACCGCGGACGAGGACTGGGCCGACATGGAAGCGTTCATGAATTCACTGGAGGAGGTTTGAGCATGACCCGCAACACTACGCTGCGTATCGCCGAGAAGTTCATCGGCTTGCCGCTCGAACAACGCCGCCAGTTCCTCGCCAAGCTGCGCCAGGATGGCAAGGACTTCGGCCTGCTGCCGATCCCGGTCAGCCGCCATGGCCTTGAGGCCATTCCACTGTCCTATGCCCAGCAGCGCCTGCTGTTCCTCTGGCAGCTCGACCCGCAGAGCGCCGCCTACAACATGGCCGCCGGCCTGCGCCTGCGCGGCGAACTGGACCAAAGCCGTCTGCAAGGTGCCTTCGACGCCCTGATCGAACGCCACGAAGCGCTGCGGACCGTGTTCCAGGTCGACGGCGAACAGCCACTGCAACGGGTGCTCGCGGCCGAGCCCCTGGCCCTGCGGCAGGTCGACCTTGGCACGGCCGACGAGGCCGAGCTGGCCCGCCAGGTGGAAGACGAAGTCGCTCGCCCGTTCGACCTGCTCAATGGCCCGCTGCTGCGGGCCAGCCTGTTCCGCCAGGGCCAGGATGAACACGTGCTGGTGGTGTGCATGCACCACATCGTCTGCGACGGTTGGTCGATGGACGTGATGGTCCGCGAGTTCGTCCAGTGCTACCAGGCCGGCGCCCAAGGCCTGCCAGCGTTGCCGTTGCAGTATGCCGACTATGCCGTGTGGCAGCGCCGCTGGCTGGAGGCAGGCGAGGGTGAGCGGCAGTTGCAGCACTGGCGCGAGCAGCTGGGCGACGAACACCCGTTGCTCGAGGTGGCGGCCGATTTCCCGCGCCCGCCCGTGCAGAGCTTGCAGGGCGAGACCCTCAAGTTCGACTTCGGCGGGCCGCTGTCGCAGCGCCTGCGCGATGTTGCCCGGGCCCAGGGTGTGACGCTGTTCATGCTGATGCTGACCGGCTACGCGTTGTTCCTCTCGCGCCATTCCGGCCAGCGCGACATTCGCATCGGCGTGCCCAACGCCAACCGTGGGCGCGAAGAGGTAGAGGGGCTGATCGGCTTCTTCGTCAACACCCAGGTGCTGCGCTGCGTGGTCGACGAGCGCCTGTCGCTGAGTGAACTGCTGGTGCGGGTGCGCGAGGCGACCTTCGCCGCCCAGGCCAATCAGGAGCTGCCGTTCGAGCAACTGGTGGAAGTGCTTGCGCCCGAGCGCAGCCTTGGCCACAACCCGTTGTTCCAGGCCAAGTTCAACCAGAACGTCGGCGTGCAGAAGCAGACCGCGCTGCAACTGCCGGGGCTGGCCGTCAGCGAGTATCCGCTGCGCAAGGAAGGCACCCACTTCGACCTCGCCCTGGACATCACCGACGACGGCAGCCTGGTGCACGGCGAGATGACTTACGCCAGCGATCTCTACCAGCGTTCCACCATCGAAGGATTCATCGCTGCGCTGCGTGAGCTGTTCGAGACCTTGCTGGCTGCGCCAGACGCGCCACTGCATACCCTGGTCAAGGCGTCTGCCGCAGAGGGTGGCAGCCACCGGGAGCAACCGGCTCTGGTCCTGCAGCGCTGGGACGAGCAGGTGCGCCGTCAGCCCGACGGCGTCGCGGCGGCCTGTGCGGGGCAGCGGCTCAGTCATGCCGAACTGGACAGCCAGGCCAATCGCCTGGCCCATCAGCTGCGTGATCTGGGCGTAACCACGGGTGCTCCGGTCGCGGTGCTGATGGAGCGCTCGCTGGATTGGCTGGTGTGCCTGCTGGGCATTCTCAAGGCCGGTGGCGTGTACATGCCGCTGGACATCAAGGCGCCGACCGAGCGCCTGCAAGGCATGCTGCAGCGCAGCGGCGCGCAGGTACTGCTGTGTGATGCTGCTGAGCTGCGCCAGCAGGCGTTGGCAGCGTCTGGTTGCCAGGTACAGCCCTATGCACCAGAGCGCTGGGCCTCGTTGCCGGGTGATGCGCCAGAAGCCGGGACACTGGCAGGTGCACCGGCCTACGTGATCCATACCTCCGGCTCCACCGGCCAACCGAAGGGTGTGGTGGTCAGCCATGGCGCGCTGGCCAGCTATGTCGATGGCCTGCTGCAACGCCTGGACCTGGCCGCAGACGCGAGCATGGCGCTAGTGTCCACCATCGCCGCCGACCTAGGCCACACGGTGCTGTTCGGCGCCCTGTGCTCCGGGCGCACCCTGCATGTGTTGCCAGAGGCGCTGGGCTTCGACCCGGATGCGTTTGCCGCCTACATGGCTGAGCAGCGCATCGGGGTGCTGAAGATCGTCCCCAGCCACCTCAACGGCCTGCTGCAGGCAGCCAATGCCGCCGACGTGCTGCCCGAGCATGCGCTGATCGTCGGCGGTGAGGCCTGTTCACCCGCGCTGTACCAGAAAGTGCGCGAGCTCAAGCCCGGCTGCCGTTTCATCAACCACTACGGCCCCAGCGAAACCACGGTCGGCGTGCTGACCCACGAACTGCAAGGTGAAGCGCCGCACACCATACCCCTGGGCGCAGCGCTGCCAGGTGTCAGCGTGCGGGTGCTGGACGATGTGCTCAACGTGCTGTCCGCGCGTGTCGCTGGCGAGCTGTACATTGGCGGCGAGAGCCTGGCGCAAGGTTATCTGGGCCAGGCGGCACTGACCGCCGAACGTTTCGTGCCCGACCCGTTTGGCGCGCCGGGCACGCGCCTGTACCGCAGCGGTGACCGCGTGCAGCGCGACAACGCAGGCTTGCTGCACTTCCTCGGGCGTGCCGACGACCAGGTGAAGATCCGGGGTTATCGTGTCGAACCAGGGGAGGTCGGCCGTGTGCTGCGTGGCCTGGCGGGCGTGCATGACGCGGTGGTGCTGGCCGTCCCGCAAGGGGATGACGCCGCGCAGCTGCAACTGGTCGGCTGGTGCGTGCCGGGCAACCCCCAGCTGAGCGTCGAGGCCCTGCGCGAGCAGTTGCAGGCGCTGCTGCCGGACTACCTGGTACCCGCTCATTTGCTGTTGCTGGAGCGCCTACCACTGACCGCCAACGGCAAGCTCGACCGTCGCGCACTGCCGCAGCCGCAGGTGCAACTCAAGCGCCATGTTGCCGCCAGCACACCGCTGGAGGAGCAGCTGCTGGCCATCTGGCAAGCGGTGCTCAAGCGTGACGACATCGGCGTCGAAGACAACTTCTTCGAACTGGGTGGGGACTCTATCCTCAGCCTGCAGATCATCGCCCGCGCCAAGCGCCAGGGCATCAAGCTGAGCCCGCGCCAGCTGTTCGAGAAGCAGACCATCGCCCAGCTGGCCCAGGTCGCCAAAGTGGCCCCTGTAGCGGCCAAGCCTGCTGCGGTTGCGCAGGTCAGCGGTGCCATGGCGCTGCTGCCGGTGCAGGCGCGCTTCTTCGAGCTGGCCCTGAACCAGCCTGGGCACTACAACCAGGCGGTCATGCTGCAGCCACGCCAGGCGCTGACGGCGAACATCGTCGAACAGGCCCTGGCGCTGCTGGTCAACCAGCACGACGCACTGCGCCTGGCCTTCAACAAGGTGGATGGCAGCTGGCATGCCGAGCACCGTGCGGGCGTGCCAGGCGGAATGCTCTGGCATCGCCAGGCGGCCGATACCGCGCAACTGCAGGCCATCGCCGAAGAGGCTCAGGGCAGTCTCGATCTCGCGCAAGGGCCGCTGCTGCGCGCCGTGCTGTGTGACCTTGCCGAGGGTGGGCAGCGCCTGCTGCTGGTGATTCATCACCTGGTGGTCGACGGTGTGTCCTGGCGGGTGCTGCTGGAAGACCTGGAGCAGGCCTGTGTCGCGCTGCTGGTCGGGCGTGCACCCGCGCTGGCGGAGAAGAGCACGGCATTCAAGGCCTGGGCCGAGCGCCTGGTGGGCTGGGCCCAGGCGGCTGACCGTGATGCAGAGCTGGCCTACTGGCAAGCGACCCTCGCGGGGCAGACCGGCGACCTGCCGGCGGCACGCCGCGACGCCGGGCTGCAGGTGCGCCACGCCCGCACCGTGCGCTGCCGGCTGGATGGCGCCACCACGCAAAACCTGCTGCAGCATGCGCCAGCGGCCTACCGCACGCAAGTCAACGACCTGCTGCTGACCGCCCTGGCGCGGGTGCTGTGCCGCTGGACCGGGCAGGGCAGTGCGCTGGTCCAGCTGGAAGGCCACGGCCGTGAGGACCTGTTCGACGGCGTGGACCTGAGCCGCACCGTGGGTTGGTTCACCAGCCTGTTCCCGGTGGCACTGACCCCGACCGACGGCCTGGCCGGCTCGCTCAAGGCCATCAAGGAACAGTTGCGTGGCGTACCCGGGCGCGGCATCGGCCATGGCGTGCTGCGTTACCTCGGCAGCCCGGCGCAGCAGGCGGCGTTGCAAGCGTTGCCGCAAGCGCGGGTGACCTTCAACTACCTGGGCCAGTTCGACCAGGGCTTCGGCGAAGACCGGCTGTTCGCACCTGCCGCGGAAAGTGTTGGCGCCACCCAGGCGGCCGATGCGCCACTGGGCAACTGGCTGAGCGTCAACGGCCAGGTGCTGGGCGGCGAACTCGAATTGGGCTTTACCTTCAGCGAAGCGATGTTTGATGAGCCGGCAATCGCCGGCCTGGCCGACGACTACGCCCGTGAACTGGCCGCGTTGGTCGAACATTGCCTCGACAGCCAGGCCGGCGGCGCCACCCCGGCTGACTTCCCGCTGGCCGGCCTGACCCAGCCGCAGCTGGATGCGCTGCCGGTCGACCTGCGCCAGGTCGAGAACATCTACCCGCTGGCACCGATGCAGGAAGGCATGCTGTTCCACAGCCTGTACGACGGCCAGGCCAGCAGCTACGTCAACCGCCTGCGCCTGGACCTCGACGACCTCGACCCCGAGCGCTTCATCCAGGCCTGGCAGCAGGCGCTGGACCAGCACGAATCGCTGCGTGCCGGGTTTGTCTGGGAGCAGGGCCTGGAAGCGCCACGCCAGGTGGTACTGCGCCACGTCCAGCTGCCGGTCGAGCGCTTCGACTGGGCCGGCGAGGCCGATATCGACGCCCGCCTCGAAGCGCTGGCGCAGGCCGAGCAGGCCCGTGCCTTCGACCTTGGCCAGGCGCCGTTGCTGCGCCTGGTACTGGTGCGCACCGGGCCGCAGCGCCATCACCTGATCTACACCAGCCACCATATCCTGATGGACGGCTGGAGCAATTCGTTGCTGTTCGCCGCCGTGATGCAAGCCTATTCAGGGCAGCCTGCCGCATTGGCGCCAGCGACGCGCAGCGACTATCTGGGCTGGTTGCAGCAGCAGGATCGCGCCGCTGCCGAGGCCTTCTGGAAAGCCCAACTGCTCGACCTGGACGGCCCGACACTGCTCGGTGGTACACGCGATGCCAAAGAATCCGGGCAGGGCGCGGTGGTACTGGAGCTGGGCGAGGCATTGAGCGAGGCTTTGAAGCACTTCGCGCAGGCCCAGCAAGTCACCCTCAACAGCGTGCTGCAGGCCGCCTGGGCGCTGCTGTTGCAGCGTCGTACTGGCCAGCCTCGGCCCTGCTTCGGCGCCACCGTGTCCGGGCGACCGGCGGAGTTGCCGGGGATCGAGCAGCAACTGGGCCTGTTCATCAACACCCTGCCAGTGGCCGCCGAGCCGCAAGGGCAGATGCCGGTTGCCGACTGGGTGCGTGAGGTGCAGGCGCTCAACCTGCGCCTGCGCGAGTACGAGTACCTGCCGCTGTATGCTATCCAGGCAGCGGCCGGGCGCCAGGGCGAGGCATTGTTCGACAGCCTGCTGGTGTTCGAGAACTATCCGCTGGCCCAGAGCCTGTCGGACAGCAGTGCCGGGCTGCGTCTGTCTGGCCTGGAGTATCAGGAATACAGCGGCTATCCGCTGACCCTGATTGCCGAAGCGCGGGATCAGATGCAGCTGACCTTCGCCTACCAGCGCCAGGTCTTCGACCATGCACAGGTGCAGCAAATGGCGGCCGAGTTGCGCCATCTGCTGCAAGGCTTCGCCAGTGCGCCGCACGCCTTGCTGGGCAGCTTCGGGTTGGTCGACGCAGAGGCTCACTCGCGAATCGTGAAGGGTTGGAATGCCACAGCACGGGACTACCCAGGCACGCCTTATGTGCACCAGCTTTTCGAACAGCAGGCAGCCCGCCAACCGCAAGCACCGGCACTGACCTTCGCCGACCGCACCTTGAGCTATGCCGAACTCAATGCCGAGGCCAACCGCCTCGCCGCGCATCTGCGCAGTCAGGGCGTCGGCCCGGACGTGCTGGTGGGCATCGCCGCCGAGCGCTCGGTGGAAATGGTCGTCGGCCTGCTGGCGATCCTCAAGGCTGGTGGCGCCTATGTGCCGCTGGACCCGGACTACCCGCAGGACCGCCTGGCCTACATGTTCGAGGACAGCGGCATCACCTTGCTGCTGACCCAGTCGCACCTGCGCGGAGGCCTGCCGATCCCTGCCGGGCTGGCGGTGCTCGATCTGGACCGGGCCGAGGCCTGGAGCGCGCTGGAGGCGCACAACCCGGCTGTAGAACTGCACCCGGAAAACCTCGCCTACGTCATCTACACCTCCGGCTCCACCGGCAAGCCGAAGGGCGCAGGCAACCGCCATATCGCCTTGCACAACCGCCTGGCCTGGATGCAGGAGGCGTATCAGCTCACCGCCACTGACAGCGTGCTGCAGAAAACGCCATTCAGCTTCGACGTGTCGGTGTGGGAATTCTTCTGGCCGCTGATGGAGGGCGCACGCCTGGTCATGGCACGGCCTGGTGATCACCGCGACCCAGCGCGCCTGGCCGAGCTGATCACCCGCGAGCAGATCAGCACGCTGCACTTCGTGCCGTCGATGCTGCAAGCCTTCGTCGGCGACGAAAGCGCCGCCCGCTGCACTTCGCTGCAGCGCATCATCTGCTCCGGCGAAGCACTGCCGGTGGAACTGCAACGCCAGACCCTGGCGCTGCTGCCGCAGAGCGGCCTGTACAACCTGTACGGCCCGACCGAGGCGGCCATCGACGTCACCCACTGGACCTGCGTCGAGGAAGGCAAGGACGCGGTGCCGATCGGCCAGCCGATCGCCAACCTGCAGACCTACGTGCTGGACGGCGAACTGAACCCGGTCAGCCCTGGCGTGACCGGCGAACTGTACCTGGGCGGCATCGGCCTGGCCCGTGGTTACCACCGTCGCCCATCGCTGACTGCCGAGCGCTTCGTCACCAGCCCGTTTGGCACTGGCCAGCGGCTGTACCGCACCGGCGACCTGGCGCGTCAGCGCGAGGACGGGGTGATCGAGTATGCCGGGCGTATCGACCACCAGGTGAAGATCCGCGGCCTGCGCATCGAACTGGGCGAGATCGAAGCACGCCTGCAGGAACAGGACAGCGTGCGCGAGGCGGTGGTGGTGGCTGCCGAAGGGCAACTGGTGGCGTACCTGGTCGCCGAACAGGCCGACAGCCTGGCGGCAATCAAGGCACACCTGGCGGCGGTGCTGCCGGACTACATGGTGCCGAGCCAGTGGGTGTTGCTTGAGCACATGCCGCTGTCGCCCAACGGCAAGCTCGACCGCAAGGCGCTACCCAAGCCTGAGCTGGGCCAGTCACGCAGCGAATACGCGGCGCCGCAAAGCGAACTGGAGCAGCGCCTGGCCGCCCTCTGGCAGGAGGTGCTCAAGGTCGAGCGGGTCGGCCTCAACGACAACTTCTTCGAACTGGGCGGGCATTCGCTGCTGTTGGTGCGCCTGGTCTCGCGGATCAAGACCGAGTTCGCCATCGAGCTGGCGATGCAGGACGCCTACCTGGCCGACAACCTCGGCGCCCTGGCCACCCTGGTGGCAGGCAACGCCAGCCCGGCGCAACACGACTACGACGCGATCTTCGACGCCCTCGACGAACTGGAGGCACTGGATGTTTAAGCAAGGGACCCAACAGGGCAATGAGCTGGTCCAGCGGATCAGCGGGCTGGCTCACGACAAGCGCGTGGCCCTGTTCAAGCGCCTGCTGGAGAAAGGCATCGACCCGGGCCGGCTGCCCATCGTGGCGCTGGCCGAAGCTGATGTGCCACGCCTTTCCCATGCCCAGCAGCGCCAGTGGTTCCTCTGGCAGCTGGACCCACAGAGTGCCGCCTACAACATGCCGGCAGCGCTGCGCCTGGAAGGCACACTCGACCTTGCCGCCCTGCAGAGCAGTTTCGACGCGCTGGTAGCGCGGCACCCGCCGCTGCGCACCACCTTCGAAGCAAGCGAAGGCGAGCCACTGCAGCGTATCCACGCTGCAGGCCCGGTGGTGATCGAGCATCTGGCCTTGCCGGGTGCCGACGACCAGGCCAGTGCCGAGGCGGTGAGCCGTGAAGTGGTGCGCCCCTTCGACCTGCAGCGTGGCCCGTTGCTGCGGGTGCTGCTGCTGGAAATCGGCGCGGCGGACCGGGTGCTGGTGATGACCCAGCACCACATCGTCTCCGATGGCTGGTCGATGCAGGTCATGATCGAGGAGCTGATCCAGCTCTATCAGGCTGCCTGCGAAGGCCGCCAGGCCCACCTCCCGGCACTCCCCATCCAGTACGCCGACTTCGCCGCCTGGCAGCGCCAGTTGCTCGAAGCGGGTGAGGGGCCGCGGCAGCTGGCTTACTGGACCGAGCAATTGAGCAATGCCCCAGCGGTGTTGGAACTGCCCACCGACCGGCCACGCCCTGCCGTACCCAGCCATCGTGGCCAGGCAGTGAGCGGCACGCTGGACGAGCCGTTGCGCCAGCGGCTGGTCGCCCTGGCACAGGCGCACGGCTGCACCTTGTCGATGGTGCTGCTGGCGTCGTTCCAGCTGCTGCTGCGCCGCTACAGCGGCCAGAGCGATGTTTGCGTGGGCATGCCGTCGGCGGGGCGCAACCGGCCGGAGGTGGAGCCACTGACCGGTTTCTTCGTCAACACCCTGGTGCTGCGCGGCCGCCTCGAAGATGGCCTGAGCACCGCGCAGCTGCTGCAGCACACACGCACCACCCTGCTTGCCGCCCAGGCCAACCAGGACCTGCCGTTCGAAGCGCTGGTCGATAGCCTGGTGGCGCACCGCGACCTCAGCCACAACCCACTGTTCCAGGTCATGTTCAACCACCAGGTGCTGGGTGATGGCCTGGGCACCTCGGCGCTTGCCGGTCTGTCGCTGACCTTGCTGCCGGCCCCGACTTCGCGCGCCAAGTTCGACCTGGCGCTGGACACCCGGGAGCATGGCGGCCAGCTCAGCGCGAGCCTGAGCTACGCCAGCGACCTGTTCGATGGCGCTACCGCCGAGAAGATGTTCGCGCACTGGCAGAACCTGTTGTGGCGCATGAGTGCCGAGCCTGGCAAGCCGATCGCCGAGTTGTGCATGCTCGGCGAAGACGAGCGCAATTGGCAGCTTCAGGACTTGAACCCCGGCCTCGGCCAGCCGGCCGAAATGCGTACTGTGCATGGCCTGATCCAGCAACAGGCCCAGCTGCGCCCGACTGCCCCGGCCCTGGTCGTGGCGGGCAGGCAGCTCGATTACCAGCAGCTCAACCAGTGGGCCAACCGGTTGGCGGCGCGCCTGCACGAGGCGGGCGTAGGCCCTGAGGTACGCGTGGGGATCGCGCTCGAGCGTTCCGTCGAGATGCTGGTTGCCTTGCTGGCCGTGCTCAAGGCCGGTGGCGCCTACGTGCCACTGGACCCGACCCACCCGCGTGAGCGGCTGAGCTACATGATCGAGGACAGCGGCGTTGCCCTGGTGCTGGCCCAGCCGCATCTGCTGGCCGTGCTACCGCTACCGGCTAGCGTCGAGGTGTTGCCGGTCAGCGCTGATGGCGCCGAGCTGCAAGGCTACCCGGCACACGATGCCCACTACCCGGTGGCGGCGGACAACCTGGCCTATCTGATCTACACCTCTGGCTCCACCGGCCGGCCAAAGGGCGTGGCGGTCACCCATGGCCCGCTGGCCATGCACTGCCTGGCCATTGCCGAGCGCTACGGCATGACCCCCGAAGACCGCGAGCTGCAGTTCGCCTCGATCAACTTCGACGGCGCCCACGAGCGCTGGCTGGTGCCGCTGGTTTCCGGCTCGATGCTGATGCTGCGCGACAACGATGCCTGGGATGTCGAGCGCAGTGCGCGCGAGATTGCCGAGCATGGCATCACCATCACCTGCTTCACCCCAAGCTACCTGCAACAACTGGCCGAGCACCTGGGCGAGGCGGGGGCCGACTTGCCCATCCGTTCCTACACCGTGGGCGGCGAAGGTACCAGCCGGGCCACCTTCGAGCAGATCCAGCAGGTGCTGCGCACGCCGCGCATCATCAATGGCTATGGCCCGACCGAGACCGTGATCACGCCGCTGCTGTGGGCGGTCCACCTGGGCAGCGGTTTCGATGCGCAGTACATGCCGGTGGGCACGCCTGTCGGCGCCCGTTCGGCCTATGTGCTGGGCAGCGACCTGCAGCTGTTGCCCGCAGGCGTGCCCGGCGAACTGTATATCGGCGGTGAAGGGCTGGCGCGTGGTTATTACCAACGCCCAGGCCTGACCGCCGAGCGTTTCGTCGCCGACCCGTTCGGCCCGCCAGGTGGCCGCCTCTACCGGACGGGCGACCTGGTGCGCCTGCGCCGTGACGGCGTGGTCGAGTACCTTGGCCGGGTCGATCACCAGGTCAAGGTACGCGGTTTCCGCATCGAATTGGGTGAGGTGGAATCGTGCCTGATGGGCATGGAGGAAGTGCGTGAAGCGGTGGTCGCCGTGGCAGGCGAAGGGCGTGGTTCGCGCTTGGTGGCTTACCTGGTGCTGGCGCCGGGGTTGCAGTGGGATGCCGCATTGCGTGGCCAGGTACTGGCCCGGCTGCGCCAGGCCTTGCCGGAGTACATGGTGCCCGCGCACCTGCTGGTACTGTCGACCATGCCCTTGAACCCCAACGGCAAGCTCGACCGGCATGCCTTGCCAGCCCCCGTGCTGGACCGTTCCGAGCATTACCGGGCACCGGTCACGCCGCTGGAACTGAGCCTGGCGAAGCTCTGGGGCGAGCTGCTGGATGTGGAAGAGGTCGGGCTCGATGACAGCTTCTTCGAACTGGGCGGCAATTCGTTGCTGGCCATGGAGCTGGTGCGCCGGGTGCGCGTGGCTGCGCTGGACGGCTTCAGCATGAGCCTGCGTGACCTGATGACCATGCCGCGTATCGGTGAGTTGGTCGAGCGCCTGCAAAGCACTGCAAGCCACAGCCCGATGCTATTGCTGAACACCCCGGAGCAAGGCGCCACACCGCTGTTCTGTCTGCATGGCGTGCATGGCTCGGTGTTCGACTACCTGCCGTTGGCCAGGCGCCTGCAGCCGCAGTGGGCGGTACACGGCATCCAGTGCCGGATGCTGTTCAATGCAACCTGGGTCGATTCGACCGTGGAGTCCATGGCCGCCGACTACTGCGATTACATCCGCGCCGTGCAGCCGCAGGGGCCGTACTGCCTGCTCGGCTGGTCGCTGGGTGGCGCCTTGGCGCTGCAAGTGGCGCGTGAGCTGGAGGCGCAGGGGCAGGTGGTGGCTTTCGTCGGGCTGCTGGACAGCTATCTGCCCCAGGCCGATCAGCAACAGCCGTGGGCTGAGCGCTTGCTGAACCTGCTGCTGGCGCTGGGCGCCGATGAGGGCGCCAGCCGGGCGCTGTGCAGTGGATGGCAGGGGCCAGAACAGGATGAGCGACTACTGTTCGGTGAGCCAATGGCGGCCTTACTGGGCAACCTGTCGGCACCGATGCTGGTCAACCTCGCCATTGCCGAGCGGGTTGCCTTGGTGCGCACTACGCTGCAACTGGATCGGGTAGCCATGGCCATGAAGGGGCTGCCAGACACTCGGGTGAAGCCCACGTGCTGGTGGGCGGCGGGGCGTGAAGCGGCAGCTCGGTCGGGCATCGATGGGCACTACGGCAGCGCATTGCGGCACTTCAACATCGACCGTGACCATTTCGACCTGATGCAGGATGTGCGGCTGATTGAGGATCTGGCCGAATTGCTGCAGGGTATTGGAGTTGAAGCCGAGGAGGCTGCATTCGAGGTTTGATGCACGCTTGAGCCTGGCGTTGGTTGTATGGGGCCTGTGAGATCGAGCGCCCAGGCAAGCGCGGCTCCCACCGGGATCGCGCGAGCATTAAGCAATTGAGCAAGACAGTTGGTCCTGCATTACCGCGAACACATCGCTGGCTACTAACCCCCTTGCGACAGACCAAAAAAAAGCCCCCTGGCGCATCGCACCAGGGGGCTTTTTCACACCGTCAGCTTCAGAAGTCGGCTCTGAGGGTCACGGTGTAGTTGCGCGGTTCACCATACACGTTGCTCGCGTTCAGCCAGCCGATCGACGAGTAGTACTTCTTGTCGAACAGGTTGTTGCCGTTGAGGGCGACGCTGAAGTTCTGGTTGATCTGGTAGGCCACGCGGGCGTTCCAGATGGCGTAGCCGGCCTGCTCGATCTTGTCGATGCCGTTGGTGCCACCCTGGTTGGTGTTGTGGTTCTTGCTCTGGATGCTGGCGCCGGCACCGACGGTCCACTGGTTCAGCTCGCCAGGCAGGTTGTAGTCACCCCAGAAACGCAGCAGGTGGCGTGGTGTGTAGCTGTTGAAGGTTGAGCCGGAAGTCGAGCTGCCATCACCCGGGTCGTTGAGAAACTTGGTCGAGGTGTAGGTATAGCCGGCAAACAGCTGCAGGCCGGCCAGCACTTCGCCGCTGATTTCCGCATCGAAGCCCTCGGCGCGTACCTTGCCGCCGGCCACGTAGCAGTTGGTTTCACCGTCCTGCCCGCACTGCGAGGCATAGTCGTACTGGGCGCGGTTTTCCTGGTCGACGCGGAACACCGCGAAGCTGGTGTTGACGCGGCCATCCAGCAGTTCGCCCTTCAGGCCGAGCTCATAGTTGGAGCCTTCGATCGGCTTGAGCGGGGCAAGGTCCGAGCTCAGTTCGGTCTGCGGCTTGAAGATGTCGGCGTAGCTGACGTAGGCCGACCATTGATCGTTCAGCGCGTAGATCAGGCCACCGTACGGGGTGACTTCACCGGTTTCCTTGGCGTGCGCAGGGTCTGGCGACGTCGTGGTGAAGCGCGTCAGTTCATAGTCGTACTTGTAGTTGCTGACCCGTGCGCCCAGCACCAGGGTCAGCGGGTCGATCAGCTTGTAGCGCATCACGCCGTACACGCCATTCTGGCGAATCTTGGCCTTGGAAACACCGGCGTAGGTGGTGCTGAGCATTTCATCCAGGGTGGGTTCGCGCGGCGAGACCGGGTCGTAGATGTTCATCGGGCCGAGGTTGAGCAGACCGCCTTGCAGGTCGTCGGTGCGCAGGTCGCTGGCGTTGGCACCTACCACCACCTCGTGCTCCAGGCCGAAGGCGCGCCATTTGCCGGTGAGGTTGATGTCGGCGCCCTGGTTGATGTTCTCGAAGTCGTAGAGGTAGGCGCGCGACTGCATGCCGTTACCGGTTGCCGGGTCGACGGCGCCACGGCCGAAGCTGTAGAGAATGTCGTTGGTCTCGCGGATATAGCTGCCCGAAGCCTTCAGGCGCCAGTCTTCGTTGAAGTCGTGGGTGATGTCGGCGAAGTAGGTGGTCTGCTTGTTGTTCCACTTGTTCCAGTCGGCACCGGTGAACGTGGAGCGGCCGACATTCACCGCGCTGCCATCCTTGTTGCGCGGCAGGCCACCGAAGTAGGGCGTCGAGTGCAGGTCTTCGACGCTGGCGCCGGCGGCGACCGTGGTGGAGTCGCTGAGGTCGTATTCGAGAATCCCGTACAGCACGTTCTTGCGGCTATCCGCCGTGTCGTAGAAATAGTCGCGGTCCTCATGGCCGGCGACCAGGCGCCCGCGCAGCCGGCCATCGGCAGTCAGCGGGCCGCTGGCGTCGAGGGTCTGGCGATAGGTGTCCCAGGAGCCGGCGCTGGCCGTGACCGACAGCGAAGGTACGGCCTTCGGGCGCTTGCGCACCAGGTTGATGGCCGCACCCGGGTTGCCGCTGCCTTGCAGCAGGCCGTTGGCGCCACGCAGGATCTCGACGCGATCGTACAGCAGGGTGTCGGAGGTGAAGCTGCTGCCGATGCCGTAATAGCGGCGGTCCAGCGGCACGCCGTCGTACTGGATGGTCTCGACCTCGAAGCCACGCGAGTAGATGTACTTGCCGCCGGACGGGCTCTGGTAGGTGGTGATGCCGGTGGTTTTTTCCAGCACCTGGTCAAGGGTGTCGAGGCGCTGGTCGTCCATAGCCTTGCGGGTGACCACGCTGACCGACTGCGGGATGTCCTTGAGGCGGTGGGTGCCCTTGCCGATGGTCACCGCGTTGGACGTGTAGCTCCCCGAGTCCTCGGTGGTGGCATCGAACTGGCGCCCGTTGATGTTGACCGGGCCCAGGTTCAGGGCGGAGCCGTCGGCCGGTCCGCTGAGGGTGATGGTATGGCCGTCGAGCTGGTAGGTCAGGTCACTGTCGCGCAGCAGCAGGCGCAGGGCCTGCTCGGGCTCCATGTTGCCCTTGACCGCAGGTGCAGGGGTGTTGTGTACGGCGTCCGGGCTGTACAGCAGTTGCAGGTTGGCCTGCTTGGCCAGGGTATTGAGTGCCCCCACCAGCCCTTGCGAAGGGATGTCCAGCGCGACCGGCTCGGCTTGCGCTGCCATGGACGCTGCCAGCGCACAGGCCAGCAGCGACGGTGGGAATATGGCCAGTGTTTTCCTGCGAACCGCCCGGGCGAGCGGCGAAACCGTGGTAATGGTCATGCGGATACTCAAGTGTTAGCAGATATATTGGTTATGAGATTTATTTGCATTTATGTGACGTGCCAGCGCCGCAGAACCGGAAAAATCAATGTGAAAATTCTGTGATTTCTTCTTCGACCCGCTTGCCGTCGCGCAGGCGCAGCAGGTGATCGGCGACGTCGAAATAGCGGTCGTCGTGGCTGATGACGATGATGGTCTTGCCCAGGCGCTTCAGTTCCGGCAGCAGCTCGGTGTAGAAAATGCGCCGGAAGGTCGGGTCCTGGTCGGCGGCCCATTCGTCGAACACCAGCACTGGGCGCTTCTCCAGCCAGGCGTTGACCAGCGCCAGGCGCTTGCGCTGGCCGGTGGACAGGTCGGTGGTGGTGAAGGCGCCGTCGCGGATCTGCACCTTGTGGGCGATTTCCAGGCGCTGCAGGTACTTGCCGGCGTCCTCGGGCAAGGCCTGGCCGTCCTGCAGCAGGTCGTCGAACAGGTAGTAGTCGGCGAACACCGTGGTGAACAGCTGGCGGTAGTCGTCGCGGTTGCTGGCGGTGACGGCTTGGCCGTCCAGCACGATCTCGCCTTCGTGGGGGGCGTACAGGCCCAGCAACAACTTGATCAGCGTGGTCTTGCCGCAGCCGTTCTCGCCAACGATGAACAGGATGTCGCCTTGCTCGACACGCAGGTTGATCGGCCCCAGGGCAAAGGGTGCGGCACCGTCCACCGGCGGGAAGGCAAAGCGCACATTGCGCAGTTCGAGGCTGCAGATCTGCCGGTCGGGGACTTCAGGAGCATCGAGCAGCAGGTGCGGTTCGGGTGACGAGAACTGGGTCGACAGCTCGGCAATGCGGCGGAAGGCGATCTGCGCGCGGCTGACGATGGGCAGGGTCGACACCAGGTGCTCCAGCGGCCCTTTCATGAACAGCAGCACCAGCACGAAACCGCTGGTGACCTTGGGGTCGGTGATCAGTTCGGCCTGCTGCAGGGCCAGCACCAGGCCGATGACCACGAAGAACAGCATCGAGCCCAGGCTCTTGGCGACCACGAAGATGTTGATCGAGCGGATATGGGTATCGCGGATGAAGTTGGCCGTGCGGCTGATGCGCTCGTCGAACATGCGCTGGCGCCGCGGGCGGCTGATGCGCAGTTCCTTGGCCCCGGAGGCGACGCCGCTGTAATGCCGCTGCATTTCGTCTTCCGCCTCGCGGGCCGCATGGAAGCCGCGGATACCGCGCACGCGGGCGATGTACTGCACCGCGGTGCCGAGCAGGATTGCGCAGGCGGTGATCAGGAACATCGGCCACGACAACTGGGCCAGGTAGCCGAGGCAACCCAAGGTCACCGACAGCGAAATGGCCAGGGGGGCGAAGGCGAAGGCGAAGTCGCTGATGGTGTCGACGTCGTGGGTCAGCACCGGGATCAGGCGGTGGCTGCGGTAGCGTTCGATCTGCTCGATGGGCGCGCTGAGCACCTTTTCGCCGAGGTCGCGGCGCAGCCTGGCGATCACATGCTGGCCGACATAGTTGGTGCCGATGTCCGAAGCGATGGAAGCGCACAGGGCGAGCAGGCAGATACCGGCGAACGCCAGGACCACACCCCAGGTGATGGCGCCGGGGGCATGCAGCAGGTTGTTGATGTTGGCGAGCAGCAAGGTGATGCACAGGCCGCCGACGATCCCCAGCACGACGGCCAGGGCGACGATCAGTCGGTAAGGCTTGAGCAGGCCGAGGAGTTCGCGGAGTGCGCCAGGGGTCGATCGGTTCATGGTGAGTTCCTGGTGGGTACGCGGATGCGGTTTCGGCGCTGCGCGCGGCAAGCACCGTATGGGCGGGTTGCCCAGTGAAAAGACGTGTGAGGGGGGCTGTGATTTAGCCGGCCCGGGCCGTGCGCCTGGGCCAGTCAGGTACCGCTCGCGGTACCGTGCAGGGGGGTGTCGCTCAGAGCTCGCGGGCTACCCGGAAGCCCAGCCAGTCGCCGCGCACGTAGGGTTCGCGGTAGTTGCGATTGCCGGAGCGGGAGAACACCGGCGCTTCGCTGTAGTCGTTGCCGCGGATGTGGTTGTACTCGCAGCTCGCTTCCATCCACGCGCTGCCATCGGCGGGGGCGCCGACATAATTGTCGTGCCGGCAGTCGGCGACCCATTCGTAGACGTTGCCATGCATGTCGTACAGGCCGAAGGCGTTGGCCGGGAAGCTGCCGGCCGGCGAGGTGTAGTTGTAGCCATCGGCGGCGCCATAGGTGTTGGCATGCTGGGCGATGCTGTAGTCCTTGCCTTCATCGAAGGGGAACGGGAACGGGCCGCTGGTGCCTGCGCGAGCAGCGTATTCGCGCTCGGCTTCGCTGAGCATGCGGTAGTGCTTGCCAGTCTTCTTCGACAGCCAGGCGACGTAGGCTTTCACCTCGTCGTAGCTGATGCACACCGCCGGTTGCTCGGGGCCTTGCGGGTAGCTGGGCTTGCCGTTGGTGCAACGGCGGCCGGGGCGGTCGTCGCCGTCGGGGAGGGTGACCTTGGCTTCGCGCTGCCAGGCCTGCAGCTGTTTGGCCTGCACCTGGAACTGGCTGATGGCGAAGGGCTTGGCGAAGGTCACGGTGTGCATCGGGCCTTCATCTGGCTGACGGCCGACTTCGTCATCGGGTACGCCCATGGTGAAACTGCCGGCGGGCAACACGACCATCTGCGGGCAATCCTTGCAGTCCTTGAACGTCTTGCCGGGGGCGTGCGCGTCGGCGGCAAAGGCCGGGGCGCTGGCGAGCAGGGCGGCCACCAGGGCCAGGGGCTTGAACATGTGCATGGCGGTTCTCTTGAAAGGCAAAAGGTCAGGCGAGTTGCGGGGCGAGAATGGCCATCACCCGGTCGATCTCGGCTTCGTCGTTGAGCAGGCTCGGGGCCAGGCGCACCACCGGGCCGACGTCACGGTCCACGGCGTCGCTGATCACCTTGTTGGCCATCAGGTGGCGGGCGACGGCGTCGCAGTCACGGCCCTCGACGCGGAAGAAGGTGAAGCCTGCGGAAAGCTGGCTGCTGCGCGGCGTCACCAGCTGCACCTTGGCGTGCTCGGCGAGGCGCTGCTTGAGGTAGTCGTTGAGCTGGTGCACCCGGGCCTGGACATCGGCCTTGCCCAGTTGCAGGTGCAGTTCGAACGCCTTGCCCAGGGCCAGGCGATGGTCGAAGGCGTGGTAGCCACCGGGGGTCATCAAGGTGCCGAAGTTCTCGCCCTTGGTGAAGGTCGGCAGGCTGGGCACCAGGTACGGCTGCGGCTTTTCTTCGCGGGCGATGATCACGCCGGTGCCGCGTGGGCCGAACAGCCACTTGTGGGTGCCGGCGATGAAGTAGTCGCAGTTGAAGTCGGCGAAGGTCACGTCCTCGATGCCGAAGCCGTGCACGCCGTCGACCACGTAGATGATCCGGTCCTGCTCGTCGCGGCTTTGGTTGAGGGTCTTCACCAGTTCGCCGACTTCGCGGATCGGCAGCTTGACGCCGCTGCCGGATTGCACCCAGGTCATGCCGAGCACGCGGGTTTCGGGGCGGATGGCCTGGCGGATATTGCCGAGCATTTCGTCCACCGAGGCCAGCTGCGGCTCCTTGAACAGCTTCACGCGGCGCACCTGGGTGCCCATCAGCCGCTCGCGATAGGCCAGGCGGGTATTGGTGGAATAGTGCTCGTGGGCGCTGACCAGGATCTCCTTGCCCGGCGCCACCTGCAGGCCGCCGTAGATCATCGACAAACCTTCGGTGGTGCTGCCGGTCAGGGCCACCTGGCCTGGCTGCACGCCGAAGTAGCGACCGGCCCAGGTGCGCACGTCATTTTCGTAGCCCCAGAGTTCCTCGCGGTCCCAGTCGACCATTTCGCCCGGGTTCTGGTCCAGGCGCGCGCGGAAGCGGGCGATGGCCTCGCTGACCACGCGGGGGTGGGAGGCCAGCAGGAAATTGCAGAAGTGCAGGTAGGCCGGGTCCAGGTCGAACTGCTGGCGCAGGGCTTGCCATTTGCTCAGGCCGGGTTTTGCCACAGGCGCGGCTGCCAGTGCGGTCTGGGCAAAGCTACCCGTCAAGGGCAAGGCGGCGGCGAGCAGGCCGGCCTGCTTGAGAAAGCTGCGACGGTCGTTCATCAGCCACGCTCCGCTTGAGTGTTGGCACCGGGCTTGGCCAGGCGCTGCACTTCTTCCCACACGCGCAGGAAGTTGCCGCCCCACAGCTTGGCGATGTCGGCGTCGGAGTAGCCGCGCTGGATCAGTTCGGCGGTGACATTGCGCGACTCGCCGACGTTCATCCAGCCGGTGACGCCGCCACCGTCGTTGAAGTCGGAGGCGATGCCGACATGGTCGATGCCGATCTTGCGCACCGTGTAGTCGATGGCGTCGACCATGTCCTTGACCGTGGCGCGGGGTTCTTCGTCGAGGATGGCGTAGAGCGCGCTGGCGTACTCGCCGAACTTCTTCTCGGGCCAGATGGAAATGATCGCGTCACCCGGCATCAGGGCGTTGGCCAGGCCGTTCAGCGGCTGCAGGTCGAAGCGCTTGCGCAGGGCATTGAGCTTGTCCAGGGTGCCCTGGCTCAGGGGCTTGAGGTAGGCCGGGAAGCCCACCACCTGCACCACGCCGCCGCTGTGCTTGATTGCTTGTAGCTCGTGGTCGCTGAGGTTGCGCGGAATGTCCACCAGCGCACGGGGTGCGGAGTGGGAGGCTACCATCGGCGCGCGGCTCAGGCGGGCGACGTCTTCCAGGGCCAGGGTGGACATCTGCGACACGTCGATGATCACGCCAAGGTCGTTGAGCCGGCCCACAGCCTGCTCACCCAGCGGCGACAGGCCACCGAGGGCGTCGGGAGTGTCGTTGAGGAACGGCAGCGGGCGCGAGGAGTCGGCCCAGGCGTTGTTGCCCACGTAGCTGAAGCCGAACATGCGCATGCCGCGAGCGGCCCAGGTGTCCAGGGCATCGAGGTCGTGGCCCAGCGGGTAGGCATTGAGCATGCTGAGGAAAATCGCGAACTTGCCTTCGCCGTGCAGGCGGCGGAAGTCGGCGGGGCTGTAGGCGATGGCGACCTGGTTGGGGTAGTCGCGCACCATGCCGGTGAGGATCTTGTAGCGCATCTCCTGCTGCTGGCGCGCTTCATCGACGAAGGCGGCGGTCGGGCGATGGGGCGCGTTCGGGCCATTCCAGATTTCCGGCCAGCCGAAGATCGTCAGCGCCGCGCCGGAGAGGCGGCCGCGGCCGGCCTTGACCAGGTCGAACTGGCCGCTGCCATCCTTGTCGGCCTCCTTGCCTTCGGTGCCGAAGTTCAGCGGTACGGTGATGTGGCTGTCGAAGGAGATGATGCGCTCCTGAAGTTCTTCGGCATGTTTCATCACCTCGCGCGGGTAACCGGCCGGCAGGTAGATGAAGAAGTACCAGGCCGCGGCGCCGGCGAGCGCGAGGATCAGCGCCAGGGCAGCGAGGTAGGGGGCCTTGCGCAAGCGTGTCGTGTTCATTGCCATCCCGTTGGTTGCAGGGTCGATGCGGTTGCGGCAGCCGCGATCACGGGGCTTGCCTGTCACCGAGGGACGAGCGCGACAGCGGGAAATTTAACGGCGTGCTGCCGGTAAATTTGCCGCGCGGCATCTCGTTCTAGCTCGATAGGCGTGGCTGACACGGATACGGATGTGGCGATGAGGTTTTCCAGGCGTGGGTTCATGGTGGGGCTGGCGGTCGCCGGCGCGGCAGGTTCGGCAGCGTGGTATGCGCGCCAGCCGCGCGACCACGACGAGAAACTCGGTAAAGATGAAGTGGCGACCGCCGGGGAAGCCACGGTAGAGGCTGCCGCAGGGGCTGGCGTGCGCATCGCCGACAAGCTGCGCGGCATCTGGGACCTGCGTTTCAGTGGTGCCGAGGCCGGCCTGGACGGCTTGGCGCTGCAGGGCCTGCAGATGCTGCTGGATGTCGGCCCGACTGGCCGCTCGCTGCGCGGCTACATCGACGTGGCTGAACGCCTGCGCGGCAATGATCAGCCGCGTTACCGGGTACTCGGCGAGCTGGTCAGTGCCGATGCCAGCAAGGTCCGCTGGCGTCTGGTGCCGGTCGGGGCATCAGCGCCGAGCCATGAGCTGGAGGCGACCCTCGATGAAGTCTGGGCTGGCTGGGGCAACGCTGGCGCCGGCACACTGACCGGACGCATCCGTCGCATCGACCGGCCATTGTTGATGACCGAACCGGACAATCACTTCGTCGCCAGCAAGCGCGCCTTCCCCGAAGCACGCCAGGTCACGCCGCTGGCGCCGGCGCTGATGGCCTGGCTGAATTCCCCCGAGCACCGCCTGTTCCACCAGGTGTGGCACGCCACCCGGGACAAGTGGCACCGCCTGGGCGACGACAAGCGCGATGCCCTGCGCGGTGCCGGCTGGCAACCCGGCCCACGTGACGCTGAACGCGGTGCGCGTGGGCGGCGCAAGCACCTCAATGGCTCCGGCGAGGACTTCTTCTTCATGCACCGGCACATGCTGGGGCACGCCCGTGGCCTTCAGCCTGACCTGCCGAACTGGGCGCAACTGCCGTTGCCGTCCCCACAGCTCGAGTACGACCGGCTGGGGTTCATCCGCTACCAGGAGAACCATGACGGCAACTCGGTGCCGCCGGCCTGGGTCGCGGCCAATGATGAAGAATTGAGCCAATGGCTGCATGGCATCAAGGCGGCGGAAACCTTCTTCAGCAATTTCCAGGTCTGGGAGTCGCAGTACCAGGACCCGGACTACATCAGCCGCCTGACCCTGGGGCAGTTCGGCTCGGAAGTGGAACTGAACATTCACGACTGGCTGCACATGCGCTGGGCGACCGTCACCCGCGACCCCTCCAACGGCGCGCCGGTGATGGCTGATCGCAACCAGACAGACTATGCGGCGCGCTGGTTCCGGGAGGAAAACGACTTTCTCGGCGACCCGTTCTCGTCACACGTCAACCCGGTGTTCTGGCGCTTCCATGGCTGGATCGACGACCGCATCGAGGACTGGTACCGGGCCCACGAGCGCGCCCACCCAGGTGAAGTGCAGCGGCGTGAGGTCAATGGCGTGTCGTGGTTTGCGCCGGGGCGTTGGGTGCAGGTTGGTGACCCTTGGCTTGGGCCGATGACCCATGGCTGTGGGGGGATTTCCGATGCCGGGGGCGGGGCTGGCGAGATGGAAGTGGAGGCGATGAAGCTGGCGTTGCGCATTGCTTTCAGTGGCGAGCGGGATGTGGGCGACCTGCTGCGGCGTACGCCGCGCAGGCCTTGGTATGCACGGCATATGAAGTTGCCGGAGGGGGCGGTTTAGGTTGCGTGATGGCTTGCAGGTGCTCGCCATGACAGGTTCAGCGCCTGTGAGATCGAGCGCCGCCCGCGCGGCGCTCGATCTCATAGGCGCTGCAACTGTTGTGGCAGGCACATGGCAGCCCTCACACAACCTTCACGCCGTTACTTGCAGTTCCCCGCCTTGCGATACCCCGCCGCCAACGCCTCGGCCTCACTGCCAAACGCCACCTGGTTCTTCTGCGAAACCTGGCTATACCCCGGGCAACCGCTGGCCAGGTGATACACATGGCTATTGCGGTTACCGACCACCGCACCGCTTGCCGCGGTGCTGGCCAGCGTCGGCTTGGCCGCCTCTTTCACTGCCGTGGTCGGCACCACAGCCGCACCCTGCGGCGTATACCCCAGCGCCCACTTGCGCTCGCCGGTCACGAACGGGTTGTTGTGCCCCATGATCGCGGCAATCCGCTGGTCACGCTGCTTCTCCCAGGCCGTCACCGGGTGCTGCTTGTCCCAGGCCATCAGCACCTGTTGCTGCTGGCGCGACATGCTCAGCTTGTAGCGATCGAACATGTAGAACGTGGTGCGTGCCACCAGCCCCTTCACCTCGTCGCGTGGCTCGGCGGTTTTCTGCTGGAAGTCGATCTTGGTGGTGCACTGGCCGTACTGCGGCGCAACGCCAGAGACCATGCCGTAATTGAAGTTGCTGCGGTCACCGTTCACTTCGCCCACGGACGGGTAGAGGTTGAACAGGTCGGCCTCCATGGCGCGGAAGGTCGGGTCGCTGTCGACGCACTGCTCGCGCCCGCCGTTCTGCCAGCACTGGCGCTGGTGGCCGAAGGTCCAGGCCGGGACGATGTGCTCCCACTCGGTACGCTCGGCGCGGGTCTGCAGCTTGCGGGTTTCATAACCACAGGATTTCAGGTCGACCCGGCCACCGGACTTGCCGACCCAGGTCCACTTGCAGCCACAGTACAGCTCGCCCATGGCGCTGTTGCCCTGGTCGAGGTAGATCTTCTGTTTGGCGACCACCTTGGCTTCGGTGAAGGTGGCGGGTGGGGTGGCGAAGGCGGCGGGGATGGCGGCGAAGGCGAGGGCGACGGCGCAAAGCAGTTTCTTCATGAAATACGTCTTAGGCTTACAAAAAAACGCGATTATACGGCTTGAGCGATTCGATAGAAGAGATGAAAGGCTTGCGCTTGAGCGCTGCGGCGCTATCGTTTGCGGGTCAGGATCTTGTCGAGCGAATCGTCATGCAAATTGCCCCGTCGCCTCTCAACGAGGCAGCCCGCCTGTGTTTCCTCGAGAGCCTGAACATCCTCGATACCCCGGCCGAGGAAACCTTCGACCGCATCACCCGGTTGGCCAGTGTGCTGCTCGATGCGCCCATGGCCCTGGTGTCGCTGGTCGACATGAACCGCCAGTGGTTCAAGTCGCGCCAGGGCGTGGAGGTTGCCGAAACCACGCGCGATGTGGCGTTCTGTGCCCATGCCCTGCATGCCGAAGACATCCTCGTGATCCCGGATGCCAGCGCCGATCCGCGTTTCGAGGACAACCCGCTGGTGACCGGTGGGCCGCGCATCCGCTTCTATGCCGGCGTGCCACTGCGCTTTGCCGGTGAGCTGACCGTGGGCACCTTGTGTGTACTGGACACCCGGCCCCGCCAGGTGTCGGAAACCGAGCTGGCGCACCTGCGCGACCTGGCGCGGATCGTCGAGCGCGAGATGCTCCACCGCAGCCTGGCCCTCGACTCGGGCAGCGCGGTGAAGCAGGCGGAGCAGGGCGCCCTGGTGTCCTCCGAGGCGCGTTTCCACCGGGTGTTCGACAACAGCCCGACGAGCAAGGCCCTGGTCGGGCTTGACGGGCGCATTCTTGAGCCCAACCGGGAGTTCTGCCAGTTGCTGGGCCGGGCCAAGGAGTGGCTGGTGCTGACCCGGCTGGGCGGGCTGATCGACCCGCAGGACCTGGCCAAGCTGGACGCGCCTTGGCAACAGATCGTTGCCGGCGAACAGGATTCGCTGGTCATCGAAGTACGGCTGGTCACTCCTACCAATGGTGCACTGTGGAGCGAACTGAGTGTGTCGGCGCTGCGCAACGAGCGCGGGGTTACCGAGCAACTGGTCGTGTTCGTGCGCGACGTCAGCGAACGCAAGCGCCGCCAGCAGCAACTGCAGCGCTACCAGGCGACCCTCGAGCAGCAGGTGGCGCAGCGCACCGAAGAGCTGGCACGCAGCCAGGAAACCCTGCAGGCCATCGCCGACAATATCCCGGTGCTGATCGCGCAGATCGGCACCAATCTCGAATACCGCTTCAACAATGCCGTGTACCGGCAGATCTTCGGCGTCGAGCCGACCCAGCTCAAAGGCCGCAAGGTGCAGGATGTGCTGCCTACGGACGTATACCAGCAGCTGCTGCCGTACTTTCACAAGGCATTGGCCGGCGAGCGGGTGGAGGCTGACAACGTGCGTTACAGCCCCGACGACACGCGGATCTGGCACGCGTCCTATGTACCGGATATCCGCAACGGCAAGGTGGAGGGCTTTTTCGCCATGTCGCTGGACGTGACCGAACGCAAGCGCAAGGAAAAGACCCTGCTCGACCAGGCCACGCTCGACCCGCTGACCGGCTTGCCCAACCGCGCGGCGCTGCATGAAGAGCTGGATTTCGCCCTGCAGCAGCGGGCTGCGTTTGCCTTGTTCTTCATCGACCTGGATGGTTTCAAGCAAGTCAACGACCAGCATGGCCACGAGGCGGGTGATGCCGTGTTGCAGGCTGCTGCGGGGCGCATGCTGGCGATCATGCGCGCGGATGACACGGTGGCCAGGCTGGCCGGTGACGAGTTCGTGGTCATCGCCCAGGCCGTGGCCAACCAGGCATCAGCCCAGGATATCGCGCGCAAGCTGTGCGACGTGCTGTCGGCGCCGGTCGCCGTGGAAGGCGCCGAAGTGGCCGTTGGTGCCAGTATCGGCGTGTACCTCAACCATTCCGGGCATGACCCGCAGACTGCCGAGGATGCCCTGGCGCTGGCCGACAAGGCCATGTACGAGGCCAAGCGCAGCGGGCGCAACCGCTTCAGTGTGGTGCCCGACCGCTAGAAGCCCCAATGCTGCAACGCCCACAACACGCCCATGCCGACCGCCAGGGTCAGCAGCGTACTGCGCGTGCGCCAGGCAACCAGCCCCGCCACCACAGCCGCCGGTATCTGCGGGTTGCTCCAGTCGATACTCGGCTGGCCAGCCTTGAACACCACGGCCGGCAGCACCAGCGCAGCCAACACACTGGCAGGGACGTACACCAGCGCACGGCGCAACATCGGCGGAATGCGCAACGCACCGTAGAATTCGATGAACGACAGCCGTATCGCAAAGGTGCCCAGGCCGATCAGGGCAAAGGTGATCCATGGGGTCATGTCGTTCATGGCGCCTCCGCTGCCACGGGTGCGCCCTTGCGCAATTGCTCGATGCTCAACCCGCTGATCACACCGCCCAACGAGGCGACCAGCAAGCCGAGGTTGTAGGGCAGGTCGTGTGCCAGCACCGCCAGCGCGCCGCCCACCACCGCTGCGCCCAGCATCGCCGGGTTGCGGATGCCCGGCACCAGCAGGGCCAGGAACGACAGCGGAATGGCAAAGCCCAGCGACCAGGACTCCGGAATGCCGGTGCCCAGGTACACGCCGGCCAGCACCGCCAGGTTCCAGCCGAACCACATCGGCAAGGCGGTCCCGAGGTAGTAGGGGAAGGCAAATCGACCGAGGCCGCCAGCGCCGAATTTCAGGCTGCACAGGGCGAACGACTGGTCGGAAAGCAAGTAGGACAACGGCCAGCTCTTGCGTCGTGGCAGATCGCTCAGGTGCGGGGCCAGGGCGGCGCTGTACATCAGGAAGCGCAGGTTGATCACCAGCGCGGTGACCACCATGGTCAGTGGCAGCGCACCGCTCTGCATCAGCTGCAGCACCACCATCTGCGCGGAGCCGGAATAGAACAGCAGGGTCATGCCCATCGCGTCGAGCGGCGACATGCCCACGCCGATGGCCGTGACCCCGGTAATCAGGCCGAACGGCACCATGCCGGTCATGAGTGGCAGCACTGCGCGGACACCCTCGGTGAATGCGTGCATCCCGCTTTTATAGTGCATGTGGGTTCCTTGAACATTCATCAGGCTTGCTCAAGGTAAAACCCGCCCGGCTTGGTAACAACGCAGATTTCTGGAATATTAGGCCTAAAAAAAATAGGCCTTGAACCATGTCACTCGATTCCCCTACCCGGCACACCCTGCAGCTCAATGCCCTGCGCGCCTTCGAGGCGTCGGCGCGGCTCGGTGGTTTTGCCCGGGCTGCCCACGAACTGAAGGTCACCCCCGGGGCGATTGCGGCGTTGATCAAGACCCTGGAAACCCAGTACGGCGCCGCCCTGTTCGAGCGCCATGCCAAGGGCGTGCGCCTGACCCCGCTGGGCGAAAGCGTGAAGACGCAGTTCACCGAGGCCTTCGATGCGGTGGAGGAGGCTGCCCGTACCTTGCGCCGGCTGGCCGCGCCGCAGCGGGTGCATATCGTGACTTCGCCGGCATTGGCGCAACTGTGGATCGGGCCGCGGCTGCCGCGCCTGACCGAAATGCTCGCACCCATCGAGGTCTCCGTGACGGCGGTCGATGAACCGCCCAACCTCAAGCGCAGCCCGTTCGACCTTTGCCTGTTCTACGTCGAGCAGGTCGAGCGCGGCCAACGCAAGCTGGCCGATGAAGACATCTTGCCGGTGTGCAGCCCCGCGCTAGCCGCCCAGATCGCCGCGCCGGCAGATCTGGCCAGTGCGCGCTGCATCAAGGATGTCGGTTGGCAGGACTGGGATGTCTGGTCGGCGGCAATCATGCCTGAGCAGCACTTCGTGGCCCGAGGCCCGGGTTTTTCCCTTTACTCGATCGCGGTGCAGCAAGCCTTGCTGGGCGCCGGCGTGCTGATCGGGCGCAGGAGCCTGATCCAGCCGTATCTCGACAGTGGTGAACTGGTCGCGCCCCTGGCCCGCTCGGTGCCGTTGGGGTTGACCATCGCGGCATGGCGCTTGCCAGGTGCCACGGGCAACCCACGCGTGGCGGCGGTGGAAGAGGCCTTGAAGCGGCTGGCCTGAGGTGTGGCCAACGTTGCGCTGGCCACGCCCTGGTTTCAGACCTGCTCGGTTTCCGTGGTCTGTCCGGCCATCTTGGCCTGGGTCTTGATCTCGATGTCTTCCTTCATGCGCCGGGCGATCTGGTCATCGATCTTGGCCTGTTGCTCAGGTGGCAAGGCGTTGTATTCGTCCTCGGTCATGCCCAGTTCCTGGAGAATCTTTTCCTTGATCTTCTCTTCCGGGGATTTGGCCATGTAGTCGCGGAAATCCTGCACTGCATCACTGGTTTCCTGGGTGCTGGCGCTGGCTTGCTGGCGGGCAGCGAGGTCGGGGTTCTGCAGCATGACCTTGAGCTTGGCGAAGGCTTCTTCGCGGGCGTCGTCGGCGTTCTGCTGCGACGTGCTGCCCTGGCTGTTCTGCTGCGCAGACGCATTGCGGGTGGCCAGCGGCGCACGGAACGGTACCAGTTCGGCTTGCGCCTGGTCGTGGTTGATGCGCTGCTGCAGGTGCGCGGTGGCCTGCCAACCCAGGCCATTGAGGGTAATTGCCATGTTCTCCTCCTTGGACGTTGCAAAGCCAGGAAAGCGGGGCAAGTCCCATGCCAGCCGTGCAAGCCGCGAAAATAGGACGTTCGGGCTATTCCGGTCGTTGGCCGCCAGGCATATGCTTGCCTGTCAGAGGAAGCAAGTTGCCGCCTGCGGCAAACACAAGCACTGTCGGCAGCACCTTCATCGGCGCGCAGTTGCTGGACACCAGGGAGAGCGTCCATGAATCAGGAAGTACTGCCGGCACCTGCCGGCTTCAGTGAGCAGCAGCTGGCCACGCTGTTCGGGTTGATCAGTGATGGTATCTGGGACTGGAATGCCAATACCGGCTACGTCTACCGCAACCCTGGCTGGTACGCCATGCTCGGCTACGATAGCCATTCCATGGCCAACACCGTACTGACCTGGGAAAGCGTGATCCACCCCGAGGATTACCCACGGGTGATGGCGCATTTCGAGGCCTACATCAACCAGCGCAACGAGCGCTATCTCATCGAGTACCGCTGCCGCTGCCACGATGGCAGCTACCTGTGGGTCGAGGACAGCGGCCATATCATCGACCGCAACGAAGACGGTTCGGTGGCGCGCATGCTCGGCGCGCACCGCAATATCGATGCGGGCAAGCGCCTGGTGGCGCAGCTGGAGCAGAAGAACCATTCGCTGGAAGCCCAGGTGTTCGAACGCACCCGCGAGCTGTCCTGGGTCAACCAGCAGCTGCAGCGCCAGCTCGACGAAAACCGCATCCTGGCAGAGCGCGACGCGTTGACGCGGATTGCCAATCGCTACCGGCTGGAGAAGACCTTGCAGCAGGAGTGTGCACGGGCCAAACGCTTCCGCCAGCCACTGGCGCTGATTGCCATGGACCTGGATGATTTCAAGCCGATCAATGATCGCTATGGCCACGCCTGTGGCGATGCTGCATTGATCCGGGTAGTCGAAAACCTGAGCACCAGCCTGCGCGAACTTGACCTGCTGGCACGATGGGGCGGCGACGAGTTCGTCATGGTGCTGCCGCAGACCACGCTGGGCGAGGCGCTCGACCTGACGGGGCAGTTGCGCCGGGTGATGGAGCGGATGGAACCGGTGGGCGATTGCCGCCTGACCATGAGCTATGGCGTGGTGCAGTGGCAGGACGGAGAGAGTCACCAGGACCTGTTGGACCGGGCTGACAAGGCTTTGTACCGGGCCAAAGGCACGGGCAAGAACGCCATTTGCGATTGAGTTTGTGACACCGGCAGGCGCTGCAGGCGCGGATCCTGATCGCCGGTACGCGCGCGGCTTAAAGTTTCCTGTCAGCATGCCGACTCATAGGTCACTGGGTACGGGCTATGCCTCCGTATCGCCAATGGTTGGAGTTCCTGCCCGCTGCGGCAGGGTGCGTCGCCTTGCGTCCACTTCAATTCGTGCCCCGCTGCCGGTCGACGCAACCGGTCGTGGGCATTGGTCTCAAAGAGTTCTGAAGGGGCAAGTATGAATCTTTATGTCAACCAGGTGAAAAACAAGCCGGACTACCGGGGCGCGCTGTTCAAGGGCGATATCTTCCTCGAAACCGGGCTTGGCAATGCACATCAACTGTGCGCCCTGGCCCGGCAGAGCATCACTGCCGCATTCGGTGGCGAAACCGATCACCAGTCGCTGCACAAGATGATGCCGGTGGAGACCTTCGTCGAGCGCGTCACCGCGCTCAAGCGCCAGTTCACCAATGGCCCTGAAGCCAAGGCACTGATCCGCGATTTCATCCGCGAGATCGGTGCCGACCCGAAGGAGTACATCTTCGACGTGCCGCGGGTGCGCGTGGTGCCGAACTACGACTACCTGCATGCCGGCGTGAGCTATGCCTACAAACCGCACCGGGATACCTGGTACGGCGGCGTCGAAAGCCAGGTGAACACCTGGATGCCGGTGTACAGCATCGAGCCGGAACAGACCATGATGATCAACCCGGCGTATTTCGAGCGGCCGGTGCACAACAGTTCGGCCCAGTGGAGCCTCAAGCACTGGATCAACGAGCAGCGGTACAAGGCCTCGCAGAACATCACCGAAGAGACCCGGGTGCACCCGGTTCCGCTGGAGGACATCGACACCAGCGCCGAGCTGCGCGTGGCAGCCAACAGTGGCGAGATGCTGATCTTCTCCGGTGCCCACCTGCACGGCACCGTGGCCAACTTCACCGACAAGGTGCGCTTCAGCGTGGACTTCCGCCTGATCCACCTGCAAGACTTGCTGCACAAGCGCGGCGCGCCGAACGTCGACAACGGCTGTTCGGATGCTGATGCCGGCTTCAAAGACTATTTCAATGCCAGCGACTTTTCGCCATTCCAGGGAGTTAACCCATGACCAAGCGTCGTCTGACCGCTGCCGAGGTCGAGTACAACGAAAAGCGCGCCAGCGTGCTGAGCCGTGTCGATGCCCGATACGTGGCTGATGCACCGTTCCTGTTCGCCAACCGTATCGCCGTAACCGCTGCGCTGTCGCGCATCGAACTGTTTAAGATGGTCCAGGATGTTCCCGGCGCCATCGTCGAGTGCGGTGTGTACAAAGGCAACTCGTTGATGCTGTACATGCAGCTGTCGATGATTCTCGAGCCTTATGCGATCAACCGTTCGATCATCGGTTTCGACACTTTCGGCGGCTTTGCCAGCATCGATGCCGAGCAGGACCCGGCCGACATCAACGAAAGCATGTTCTCCGACACCGACGAGACGCTGATCCAGGACATGATCGATGCCAACGACCTGATCCGTCCGGTCAACCGCATTCCGCGTTGCGAGATCGTCAAGGGCGACATCCTGGAAACCGTGCCGGCCTTCGTCAAGACCCGTCCGGACCTGGTGGTGGCGATGCTGATTCTCGACACCGATCTGTACAAATCGACCAAGGTGGCGCTGGAAACCTTCCTGCCGTACATGCCCAAGGGTGCGATCGTGGTGCTGGACGAAGTGGCCTACCGCAACTTCCCGGGCGAGACCCAGGCACTGCGTGACGTGCTGGACCTGAACAAGATCGAGCTCAAACGCCTGCCGTTCGATTCGACGGTGGGTTACTTCCGCGTCTGACGTGGCATAGCGACGAACGAAAAAAGACCCGCGGCGCCTGGGGCGCAGCGGGTCAAATCGGCCTCGGCCGCTTCAGTGTCAGATATGCAGTGCGTGGCCCAGCGCGCGCAGTGCCGCTTCCTGCACCGCCTCGCCCAGCGTCGGGTGAGCATGGATGGTGCCGGCCACATCTTCCAGCCGTGCGCCCATTTCCAGCGACTGGGCAAACGCCGTGGACAGTTCCGATACCGCCACGCCAACTGCCTGCCAGCCCACGATCAGGTGGTTGTCACGCCGCGCCACTACCCGCACGAAACCGCTTTTCGATTCCAGGCTCATGGCCCGGCCGTTGGCGGCGAACGGGAACTGCGCGACGATGCAGTCCAGTCCTTGCTGGCTGGCTTGCTCCGGCGTCTTGCCGGCCACCACGACTTCCGGGTCGGTGAAGCACACCGCAGCAATCGCGGCGGGCTCGAAACGCCGGGTCTTGCCGGCAATGATTTCGGCAACCATCTCGCCCTGCGCCATGGCGCGGTGGGCGAGCATCGGTTCGCCGGCCACGTCTCCGATGGCCCAGACGTTGCGCATGCTGGTCTGGCAGCGCTCGTCGATGGCGATGGCGGCGCCGTTCAGCTTCAGGTCCAGGCATTCCAGGTTGAAGCCTTTGGTCCGTGGCCGGCGGCCCACGGCCACCAGCACTCGGTCGGCTTCCAGGCGCAGTTGCCCGCCCTGGCCATCGCTGGCCAGCAGGCAGCCGTTCTCGTAGCCTTCGACGCTGTGGCCCAGGTGCAGGGCGATGCCCAGCTTCTTCAGCGATTCGGCCACGGGTGCGGTCAGTTCGCTGTCGTAGGTCGGCAGAATGCGCTCGCGTGCTTCCACCACGCTGACCTGCGCACCCAGCTTGCGATAGGCGATGCCCAGTTCCAGGCCAATGTATCCGCCGCCCACCACCACCAGGTGCTTGGGCAGGGCCTTGGGCGCCAGGGCTTCAGTGGAGGAAATGATCGGCCCGCCGAGCGGCAGCATCGGCAGTTCGACGCTGTGCGAGCCGGTGGCCAGCAGCAGGTGCTCGCAGCGGATACGCTGGCCGTCGACCTCGACCTGTTTGCCGTCGAGGATCTTCGCCCAGCCGTGAATCACCTTGACCCCATGCTTTTTCAGCAAGGCAGCCACGCCGGTGGTCAGGCGGTCGACGATGCCGTCCTTCCAGGCCACGCTCTGGTCGATGTCCAGGCGAGGGCTATCAACGCTGATGCCCAGTGGCGACTGCCCGGCAAAGCGTGCGGTCTGGTGGAACTGCTCGGCCACATGGATCAGCGCCTTGGACGGGATGCAGCCGATGTTCAGGCAGGTGCCGCCCAGGGCTTGGCCTTCGACCAGCACGGTGGGGATGCCCAGTTGCCCGGCGCGGATGGCAGCCACGTAGCCGCCAGGGCCGCCGCCGATGATCAGCAGGGTGGTGTCGATGATCTGGGACATGCTCACTCCAGGAACAGACAAGCAGGTTGTTCGAGCAGGCCACGCACGGCCTGGATGAACTGCGCGGCATCCATGCCATCGACCACCCGGTGATCGAACGAGCTGGACAGGTTCATCATCTTGCGCACGACGATCTGGCCGTCGATCACCACCGGGCGCTCGACGATGCGGTTGACGCCGACGATCGCCACTTCCGGGGTGTTGACCACCGGGGTGCTGACGATGCCGCCCAAGGCGCCGAGGCTGGTCAGGGTGATGGTCGAGCCGCTCAGTTCTTCACGGCTGGCCTTGTTGGTCCGTGCGGCGTTGGCCAGGCGCGCGATCTCGCCGGCGTTGGCCCACAGGCTGGCGGCTTCGGCGTGGCGTAGTACCGGCACCATCAGGCCGTTGTCACCCTGGGTGGCGATGCCCACATGCACCGCGCCGTGGCGGGTGATGACCTGGGCTTCGTCGTCGTAGGTGGCGTTGATCTGCGGGAAGTCGCGCAAGGCCACGACCAGGGCACGGACCAGGAAGGGCAGCAGGGTGAGCTTGCCACGGGTGTTGCCGTGCTTGGCATTGAGCTGCTGGCGCAGGGCTTCCACGGCGGTGACGTCGATCTCTTCCACGTAACTGAAGTGCGCGACGCGGCGCTTGGCATCCTGCATGCGCTGGGCGATCTTGCGGCGCAGGCCGATCACTGGCACCTGCTCGCTGTCGGTGCGCTTGGCGTAGCCACTCGGCGCCTGGCCGGCCGCGCTGTGCGGCTTGCTCATGAAGGCGTCGAGGTCTTCGTGCAGGATGCGCCCGGCCGGGCCGCTGCCATGCACGTAGCGCAGTTCGATACCGGCATCCAGGGCGCGCTTGCGCACCGCCGGTGAGGCCAGCGGCTTGTCGCCCGGCTGACGCGGCACGATCGCTGCTTCAACGTGATGCTCGGGTGCCTGCAAGGCTGCCGGCTGTGGTGCTTTCGCTTCTGGCTTGGGTGCAACAGGCGCCACGGCCGCGCTGTGGGCTTCCACAGCTTTGGCCTGTGGCACATCCACATGGTTGCCGCTGCCTTCTACCTCGATGCGGATCAGCTCGCTGCCGACCGCCATCACTTCACCGGGCTGGCCACCCAGTGCCAGCACCTTGCCGCTGACCGGCGAAGGGATTTCCACGGTGGCCTTGTCGGTCATGACATCGGCCACCACCTGGTCCTCGGCGATCACGTCGCCGACCTTGACGAACCATTCCACCAACTCGACCTGCGCGATGCCTTCGCCAATGTCCGGCATCTTGATGACGTGCGTGCCCATTCAGACCTCCATGACCCGTTTCAATGCCGCGCCTACCCGCGAAGGGCCTGGGAAGTAAGCCCATTCCTGTGCGTGGGGGTAGGGGGTGTCCCAGCCGGTGACGCGTTCGATCGGTGCCTCGAGGTGGTGGAAGCAATGCTCCTGCACCAGCGACACCAGTTCGGCACCGAAGCCGCAGGTGCGGGTGGCTTCATGCACGACGACGCAGCGGCCGGTCTTCTTCACCGACTCGACGATGGTCTCCAGGTCCAGCGGCCAGAGGCTGCGCAGGTCGATGACTTCGGCGTCGACGCCGCTTTCTTCGGCGGCCACCTGAGCCACGTAGACCGTGGTGCCGTAGGTCAGCACGGTGACATCGTTACCCGGGCGGGTGATGGCGGCCTTGTCCAGCGGCACGGTGTAGTAGCCGTCCGGCACCGCGCTTTGCGGGTGTTTCGACCACGGCGTGACAGGGCGGTCGTGGTGGCCGTCGAACGGGCCGTTGTACAGGCGCTTGGGCTCGAGGAAGATCACCGGGTCGTCGCATTCGATCGAGGCGATCAGCAGGCCCTTGGCGTCATACGGGTTGGACGGCATCACCGTGCGCAAGCCGCAGACCTGGGTGAACATCGCCTCCGGGCTCTGGCTGTGGGTCTGGCCACCGTAGATGCCGCCGCCGCAGGGCATGCGCAGGGTCAGTGGGGCGATGAACTCGCCGGCCGAGCGGTAGCGCAGGCGGGCCATTTCCGAGACGATCTGGTCGGACGCGGGGTAGAAATAGTCGGCGAACTGGATTTCCACCACCGGGCGCAGGCCGTAGGCACCCATGCCCACGGCGGTGCCGACGATGCCGCTTTCCGAGATCGGGGCGTCGAACACTCGCGACTTGCCGTACTTGGTCTGCAGGCCCTCGGTGCAACGGAACACGCCGCCGAAGTAACCGACGTCCTGGCCGTAGATCACCACATTGTCGTCGCGCTCGAGCATGACATCCATGGCCGAGCGCAGGGCCTGGATCATGGTCAGTGTGCTGGTGGCCATGGCGGTTTCCGGGTTGATGCTGTTGTTGTGATCGTTCATGTCAGACCCCCAGTTCCTGGCGCTGACGGCGCAGGTGGTCAGGCATTTCCTTGTACACGTCCTCGAACATCGAGGCCGCGCTCGGGATGTGGCCGTTGGCCAGGGTGCCGTACTGTTCCGCTTCCTTCTGCGCGGCGATGACCGCGGCTTCGAACTCGGCGGTGGTGGCCTGGTGTTCTTCTTCGGACCAATGGCCGATCTTGATCAGGTGCTGCTTCAGGCGGGCGATCGGGTCGCCCAGCGGGAAGTGGCTCCAGTCATCGGCCGGGCGGTACTTGGACGGGTCGTCAGAGGTCGAGTGCGGGCCGGCGCGGTAGGTGACCCACTCGATCAGCGACGGGCCAAGACCACGGCGGGCACGTTCGGCGGCCCAGCGCGAGGCGGCATACACGGCGACGAAGTCGTTGCCGTCGACCCGCAGCGAGGCGATGCCGCAACCCACGCCACGGCCGGCGAAGGTGGTCTGCTCACCGCCGGCGATGGCCTGGAAGGTGGAGATCGCCCACTGGTTGTTGACCACGTTGAGGATTACCGGGGCGCGGTAGACGTGGGCGAAGGTGAGGGCGGTGTGGAAGTCCGACTCGGCGGTGGCACCGTCACCGATCCAGGCCGAGGCGATCTTGGTATCGCCCTTGATCGCCGAGGCCATGGCCCAGCCGACCGCCTGCACGAACTGGGTCGCCAGGTTGCCGCTGATGGTGAAGAAACCGGCTTCGCGCACCGAGTACATGATCGGCAACTGGCGGCCCTTGAGCGGGTCGCGCTCGTTGGACAGCAACTGGCAGATCATCTCCACCAGCGACACGTCGCGGGCCATCAGGATGCTCTGCTGGCGATAGGTGGGGAAGCACATGTCGGTGCGGTTGAGCGCCAGCGCCTGGGCGCTGCCGATGGCTTCCTCGCCCAGGCTCTGCATGTAGAAGGACATCTTCTTCTGGCGCTGGGCAACCACCATGCGGCTGTCGAAGATGCGCGTCTTGAGCATCGCGCGCATGCCTTGGCGGAGGATCTGCGGGTCGATGTCCTCGGCCCATGGGCCTTGGGCGTTGCCTTGCTCGTCGAGCACGCGGACCAGGCTGTAGGACAGGTCGGCGGTGTCGGCAGCGTCGACATCGATCGGGGGTTTACGGATTTGCCCTGCGTCGTTCAGGCGCAGGTAGGAGAAATCGGTCTGGCAGCCTGGCCGGCCGGTGGGCTCGGGCACATGCAAACGCAGGGGGGCGTACTCGTTCATGCTTTTTACGCTCGCTCGGATGTTGTTTTTGTGAGCTCTGAAGCGGCCGCCGCTGAGTACCGGCTTGTGACTGGTAGGTCAGCGTCTTCTACATCTTAGTGGGAGGGCAGGAGAATTTTTCTCTCAAGTTGGTTGCCTTTGTCTGGCGGGGGAGATAAACATTCCGGATAAACATAAAAAACCGGTGAATTTGTCTCATGCGCAAGCTCGATCGTACCGATATCGGCATTCTCAACAGCCTCCAGGACAACGCCCGCATCACCAACGCGGAACTTGCGCGGTCGGTGAACCTGTCGCCGACGCCCTGTTTCAACCGGGTCAAGGCCATGGAGGAGCTGGGCGTGATCCGCCAGCAGGTGACCTTGCTGTCGCCAGAGGTGCTGGGGCTGGACGTGAATGTGTTCATCCATGTCAGCCTGGAAAAGCAGGTCGAGCAGGCGTTGCACCGCTTCGAGGAAGAGATCGCCGAGCGGCCCGAGGTGATGGAGTGCTACCTGATGACCGGCGACCCGGATTACCTGTTGCGGGTGCTGTTGCCGAGCATCCAGGCGCTGGAGCGGTTTCTCGATTACCTGACGCGGTTGCCGGGGGTGGCGAACATCCGCTCCAGCTTCGCCCTCAAGCAGGTGCGCTACAAGACGGCGTTGCCGTTGCCCGCCAATGGCATGACCTTGCGGGAATAGTTTTCACCTGTGCCGGCCTCTTCGCGGGCTCGCCCGCTCCCACAGGGATCACACAATGCCTGAGGCTCGTGCTGTCCTGTGGGAGCGGGCGAGCCCGCGAAGAGGCCGGCACAGGCAACACAGAGGGTGCTTGATATTTTAAACACCCCAAGCCTATGTTGTTGTCAGCCTATAACAACAAGGACAAGCGTCATGACCACCGCCGCCCACCGCTCGCCTGCCGAGCTCCTCCAGGGCATCGACCAGATCGAATGCGTCACCCCCGACCTCAACGGCGTTCCCCGCGGCAAGGTGATGACCGCAGAGGGCTTCCTCGAAGGCCGCCGCCTGCAGATGGCCCGAGGCGTACTGTTGCAATGCATCATGGGCGGCTACCCGCCGGCGCGTTTCTACGGCAGCGACGACGGCGACCTGGCGCTGGTGGCGGAACCTGCGCAGATCCACCGCCTGCCGTGGAGCGAGGAGGGCCTGGCGCTGGCGATCTGTGATGCCAACGAGCTCGATGGCCGGCCTTCCGCGCTGTCCACGCGCGGGCAGCTCAAGGCGGTGATCGCCCGCTACGCCGCCCTTGGCCTGGCACCGGTGGTGGCGACCGAGCTGGAGTTCTTCGTCTTCGCGCCCAACACCGACCCGCAGCAACCCTTCCTGCCACCCGTTGGCAAGGATGGCCGCCGCGAGCTTGGCCATTCGGCGTTCAGTGTCAGTTCCAACAACGGCCTGCGCCCGTTCTTCCAGGAGGTCTACCAGTGCATGGCGGCCCTGGGCCTGCCACGCGACACCTTCATGCACGAAATGGGCGTGAGCCAGTTCGAGATCAATCTGTTGCACGGTGACCCGCTGCTGCTGGCCGACCAGACTTTCCTGTTCAAGCACCTGCTCAAGGAGGTGGCGCTCAAGCACGGCCTGAGCGTGGTATGCATGGCCAAGCCATTGGCGCACACCCCGGGCAGCTCCATGCACATTCACCAGAGCGTGGTGGAAACCGCCAGTGGGCGTAACGTGTTCAGCGACGAGCAGGGCCAGCCGACCGATGCCTTCTACCACTTCATCGGCGGCCAGCAGGCGTGCATGGCCGACTTCACCGCGCTGTTCGCGCCCAACGTCAACTCCTACCAGCGGCTGTGCCATCCGTACGCTTCGCCGAACAATGCCTGCTGGTCCGAGGACAATCGCGCTGCCGGCCTGCGCATCCCGGCCAGTGCGCCGGTGGCGCGGCGGGTCGAGAACCGCCTGCCGGGCGCCGACGCCAACCCCTACCTGGCTATTGCTGCCAGCCTGGCCGCCGGTCTGCACGGCATCGAGCAGCGCCTGCAGCCAACCGCGGCGATCCAGGGCGAGTTCGAGGTGCCGGAACACCTGAGCCTGCCGTGCACCCTGCATGCGGCCCTCGATCGCCTCAAGCGCAGCACCCTGGCGCGGGAGCTGTTCGGCAGCGAGTTCATCGACGGCTACCTTGCCAGCAAGACCCTGGAACTGACGGATTTCTTCAACGAGATCACCCCGTGGGAGCGTCGTGTGCTGGCCGCACAGGCCTGATCGCGACACAACCGCTACTGGACGCGCCCCTGTCCGGCTATTTGTCTGGCAGGGGACTGCGCCGCGGCCAATTTGCTTTTATGCTTGCCAGCAAGCCAACGCCACCTGACCAGGGAGTTCGACGGGACGTATGCGGAACATCTGGAAGCCCTTTCAGTCGTTGTATTTCGCCGCCTTGATGATGTTGATCGGCTCGGGCCTGCTCAGTACCTATCTGGCCCTGCGCCTGGCGGCCGATCATGTCGACAGCCTGTGGGTCGGTGCATTGATGGCCGCCAACTATTTCGGCCTGGCCGTGGGTGGCAAGGTCGGTCACCGGCTGATCGGCCGGGTTGGGCATATTCGTGCCTATGCCACCTGTGCCGGTATCGTCGGCGCAGCGGTGCTGGGCCATGGTTTGACCAGCTGGCTGCCGGTGTGGGTCGGGCTGCGGATGATCGTCGGCCTGGGCATGATGTGCCAATACATGGTCATCGAGAGCTGGCTCAACGAGCAGGCCGAGGCCAAGCACCGCGGTGCGGTGTTCAGCGGCTACATGATCGCCTCTTATCTTGGCCTGGTGCTCGGCCAGCTGATCCTGGTGGTGCACCCGCAGCTGGGCCCGGAACTGCTGATGCTGGTGGCCATGTGCTTTGCCCTGTGCCTGGTGCCGGTGGCGATGACCCGGCGCATCCACCCGGCGCCCCTGCGCCCGGCGCCGATGGAGCCGAAGTTCTTCATCAAGCGGGTGCCGCAGTCACTCAGCACGGTGCTGGGTTCTGGCTTGATCGTCGGTTCGTTCTACGGCCTGGCGCCACTGTATGCCTCCAGCCAGGGCATGACCACCGAGCAGATCGGTCTGTTCATGGGCTGCTGCATCTTTGCCGGGCTGCTGGTGCAGTGGCCGCTGGGCTGGTTGTCCGACCGCTATGACCGGGCGGTGCTGATCCGCAGCGTCGCGGTGGGCCTGGCGCTGGCTTCGGCGCCGTTGGCGTTCCTGCCGAGCGTGCCGCTGGAGGCGCTGTTCGGCATCGGCTTCGTGATTTCGCTGCTGCAGTTCTGCCTGTACCCGCTGGCAGTGGCGTTTTCCAATGACCACGTCGAGAGCGAGCGAAGGGTGTCGCTGACCGCCATGCTGCTGGTCACCTATGGCGTGGGTGCCTGTATCGGGCCATTGGCGGCGGGGGTGCTGATGAAGGTATTGGGGGCGCAGATGCTCTATGCATTCTTTGCATTCTTTGCTTTGGTGCTGGTGTGGCGCATCCGGCCGAAGGCGGTTACCGGCCTGCACCAGGTGCAGGACGCGCCGTTGGGGCACGTGGCGATGCCGGCAGCTGGTTCGCCGTTGTCGGCGGCGCTCGACCCGCGGGTGGATGAGCAGACCGTGCAGGAAGTGATGCAGGCGCCGGTGGCGGCTGAGGATACCGAGGATGACCAGAAGTCTGAACCGGTTGCCGAGGCTCAGGCGCAGGATGAGGTCAGCAAGTCAGTCTGAACCTGTGCTGGCCTCTTCGCGGGTAAACCCGCTCCCACAGGTACTGCACAGATTCTGACACCATAGATAACCCTGTGGGAGCGGGTTTACCCGCGAAGAGGCCGGTCCTGCAAACACACAAGCAAAAACGCCACCCGATGGGTGGCGTTTTAGTTTGTGCAGTCGACTCAGTAGTCGTCCTTGTCGAACCGCCGCGCTTCACGCTGCAGCTGGTACACAAAGCTTTCGATCTTGCGCTGCGACTGGCCGCTGAGGTTGTGGAAACGCACGCCGGCGAAGGTGGTGTTGATCCGCTCTTCATAGTGCAGGTGGCGCAGCTCGACCATGGTGTCCACCAGGCCAAGCGGGTTGCTGGCCTTGAAGCGCTCGTACACCTGGCCCAGTTGCAGCCGGTCCTCGACGTTACCTTCGAAGCGCAGCTTGCAGCCGGTGGCAGAGATGTCCAGCAGCTTGCCGCGCAGGGCACCATTACCCTTGAGGTAGCTGCCGTCGAGAATGATGTCGACCAGTTGCGACAACTTCAGCGCGGCGCGGAAGGCATTGCGGCGCTGGTGGTAGGTCATTTCTTCGGGCATCGCGCCACGGTAGCAGCGGTGGCCGTCGACTTCGCTGATCTTCAGTTCGTGATTGCATTCCCAGGCGATGCGCACGCCGTCGTGGAAGCCTTCGACGCGGAACGGTTCGCCGTTCTCGATGAATTTTTCGCCGTCGCGCGGGATCATTTCGTCCAGCGCCAGGGTGTTGCTGTCACGGTCCACGTGTACCACGTAGCTCTGGAACCGCTGGCTGCGCTCATGGAAGGTGATGATCAGCGGATCATGGCTCTCTTGTAGCTGGCGCAGGTTGGCCGCGATCTCCAAGGGCGTGTTCAGCACCTTCGGCGGTTGCGGGGCATCGGCTTCATTGAACACGGGTTTTCAATCTCCAGGCAAAAACGACACACGCAAGTAACGGCATTTTGCCAGTATGTTCCGTGCCTTGATAGAAGTAATCACACTTGGCTGAGCGCCCGGGGCTTGGCAAGTGGTGAAGTGGTGCCACGGCTGTCATAGAGCGACGGTGCTTCGCCGCCCTGGAGGATTCTGATCTGGTTGGCCGTAACGTGTTGTTGTACCTGGATGATCCGGCCATTGGTCTCGTTGACCTTCTGGCAGTCATTCATCAACTGGTTCAGCACATCCAGCTGCTGCAGGATCAGCTCGCCGTTGTCCGACTGCGCCGCCAATGCCTGCACCCCGGCGCGGTTGGCGCTCAGGCCAAGGCTGGTAAGCAGGGTGTTGCGGCGCATGCCTTGCTGCTCGAGCAGGACGATCAGCGACTGCTTGCGGGCCAGGATGCCCTCCAGCGGCGCCATGTCGCGACTGTGCAGGGCTACCGACTCCTGCTGGAGCAGGTCGAGCAGTTCCTGGGTCGGGGCGATGTCGTCTTCGATCAGTTGCAGCAAAGTGATGTCGTGCATGGCTAACTCTTGGCTTTACATAGCGTCCGTGAAGTCAGCGCGCCGAACGGTCAGCGCTGGGCTTCGAAATCGAGCAGTTTGCTGGCGACCCGGCCGGCATCGACCTGGTAGCTGCCGTCTGCGATCGCCTGCTTCAACTGGGCCACGCGGGCACTGTTGACGACGGGCTGGTCGCGCAGCTTGTCGCTGACCTTTTGCAACTGCTGGGCCTCTTGGCTGAGGTGTACCGCTTCTCCGCTGGCGCTGGCGCTTTTCGGCGCTTCTTGGGTTTCGCCGGTTTTCTCGGCGTTACCGGACGTGGCGTTGCCACGAACGCCGCCCGTGATGGACGGAGAGTTATTCAAACGACTGAAGTCGATGACCATGATCAGAAACCTCTGGGTATTTGGACGCTTGCCTTGTTTTCGGCCAACCCGAAAGAAACTTTAGGCACAAATGCTTAGCCGCCTGTCAGCAAGCTCGCGAACCCGTTTCCGCACAGTTTAGGAAAAGCAGTTGCACACCGCCAGCGTAATCTACATGGCGACCTCGACCTGGCCGGGGCCGGTGACCCGGGCTTTCACCACCCGCTGCGAATTGAGGTTGCGCACGCGGATCTGTTCGCCCTGGCCACCCTTGGCCAAGGCTTCGCCAGGCATGCGCACGCTCAAGGGGCCGCTGCGCGCGGTGATCACCACATGGTCGCCCTTGCTTACCACTTCGGCTTGCTCCAGGTGCTGCGCCGTCAGCACCTGGTCGAGCACCGTCGGTCGCACCATCTTCATGCCCACTGCCTGGTCGAGGTCGGTGAGGAAGCCCTGGGTCAGCGTGCCGACGTCGCGCTCGCGCAGGGCCACGTCATTTTCGCCGATCACGTTGTCGCGCTTGAGCGGCCGGGTCACCACCACCACGTCGCGGAACAGCTTCACCGTCGCCGGCACGAAAATGGTCCAGGGCGCGCTGCCATCGCAGCGAACCTTGACGGTCACCCGGCCCAGCGGTTGCGCCGGGCTTTCCAGCGAGGCGTCCAGTTGCTGGCTGCACAGCGGCATGCGCAGGCGCGGATCGAGCGGGTTGACCTGGATTTCGTAGCGTCCGGGCGTCTGGGTGGTGGCCAGGTAGTCCTCGACGCTGAATTCAAGAAACCCTTGGGTGACACCGATAAGCTGTTCAGGCAAGGTAACCGCGTCCGCCAGCGTGCGAACGCCAGGTGCCAGCAGGCACAGCATGGCGAGCGTGCTGCTCAGCAGGTGCGTCAGTCGTCGGAAATTTGTCGTTTTCATGTACATGGCGCTCAAAAAAGCAAAGCCCGTGCCGACTTGGTGACCACGTAGCACCAAAAAGGCAGAACGCATAAGGAGTCAGGCATGGCGGGGGTAATGGATTCAGTCAACCAGCGCACGCAGCTGGTCGGGCAGAATCGCCTGGAGTTGCTGCTGTTCCGTCTGAACGGAGCGCAGCTTTACGGCATCAACGTGTTCAAGGTTCGCGAAGTGCTGCAGTGCCCGGAGCTGACCGTGCTGCCCAAGTCGCACCCGGTGGTGCGAGGCGTGGCCAACATTCGCGGGGCGACCATCCCGATCCTCGACCTGTCGATGGCGACCGGCCTGCCGGGGTTGCAGGAAGACACGCGCAACAGCTTCGTGATCATCACCGAGTACAACACCAAGACCCAGGGCTTCCTGGTGCACTCGGTCGAGCGCATCGTCAACATGAACTGGGAAGAGATTCATCCGCCACCCAAGGGCACGGGTCGCGACCACTATCTGACCGCCGTCACCCGGGTCGACAACCGCATGGTCGAGATCATCGACGTGGAGAAGGTGCTGGCCGAAGTGGCGCCGTCGTCCGAGTCGGTGTCTGCCGGTGTGGTCGATGCCGAGGTGCAGGACAAGGCCACGCTGCTGCGGGTGCTGACCGTCGACGATTCGTCGGTGGCACGCAAGCAGGTCAGCCGCTGCCTGCAGACGGTGGGTGTGGAGGTGGTGGCGCTCAACGATGGCCGACAGGCCCTGGACTACCTGCGCAAGCTGGTCGATGAGGGCAAGAAGCCGGAAGAAGAGTTCCTGATGATGATCTCCGACATTGAAATGCCGGAAATGGACGGCTATACGCTTACTGCAGAGATCCGCAGCGACCCACGTATGCAAAAATTGCACATCTGCCTGCATACTTCGTTGTCCGGAGTGTTCAACCAGGCGATGGTCAAGAAGGTCGGGGCTGATGATTTCCTGGCCAAGTTCAAACCGGACGACCTGGCCCAGCGCGTGGTCGACCGGATCAAGGCAACGCATTGAAGCAGCCGGGGGCATGCTCCCGGCACCAGTGATTGAAAAGAGGCGGCAGTAGTGTCTACGGGTAATTTGGAGTTCGAACAGTTCAGGGTCTTCCTGGAGAAAGCCTGTGGCATCCTGCTGGGCGAGAATAAGCAGTACCTGGTTTCCAGCCGTCTCAACAAGCTGATGGAGCAGCAGGGCATCAAGAGCCTGGGCGAACTGGTGCAGCGCATCCAGACCCAGCCGCGGGGCGGTTTGCGCGAGCAGGTGGTGGATGCGATGACCACCAACGAAACCCTGTGGTTTCGCGATACCTACCCGTTCGAAGTGCTGAAGAACAAGGTCATTCCCGAGTTCGTCAGGAACAACCCCGGGCAGCGCCTGCGCATGTGGTCGGCGGCCTGCTCGTCGGGTCAGGAGCCTTACTCGATCTCGATGGCCATCGACGAGTTCGAGCGCAGCAACCTGGGCCAGTTGAAAATGGGGGCGCAGATCGTTGCCACCGACCTGTCCGGCTCGATGCTGACCAACTGCAAGACCGGAGAGTACGACAGCCTGGCGATTGCCCGTGGCCTGTCCCAGGAGCGTCTGCAGCGTTACTTCGACACCAAGGCGCCGGGGCGCTGGGCGGTCAAGCCGGCCATCCGCAGTCGCGTCGAGTTCCGTTCGTTCAACCTGCTCGACAGCTATGCGAGCCTGGGCAAGTTCGACATCGTGTTCTGCCGCAATGTGCTGATCTACTTCTCGGCGCAGGTGAAGAAGGACATCCTGATGCGTATCCACAGCACCCTGAAGCCTGGGGGCTACCTGTTCCTCGGCGCCTCGGAAGCGCTGAACGGGTTGCCGGACCACTACCAGATGGTCCAGTGCAGCCCGGGGATCATCTACCAGGCGAAGTAAGCGAGAGGGCCGGCAACGCAAGTTGCCGGCCTTTTTATTTGCCTGTACCGGCCTCTTCGCGGGTAAACCCGCTCCCACAGTTACTGCACAGCTTTTGAAGGCGGTGCGCACCCTGTGGGAGCGGGTTTACCCGCGAAGAGGCCAGGACAGGCAGAAGAGAAATGACGTCAATTTTTTGTTTTGCCGCTTTTGCCGCCCGGCAATTGCCGCTTTCGTTTCGCCAGGCGGAAGCACTTTGCCGCTTTTCTGGCATCGCGCCATCAATCGTCAGTGCTACACCCCAGCATTTCCGGGCTTTCGGAAATGTGGCACAGCCCTTGCTATACCTTGCTCAACGAAATTCCGGCCAACCTTCGAAGGTTTTCCCGACATGAGCATCAGTTTCGACAAGGCGCTTGGCATTCACGAAAAGGCACTGGGCTTCCGCGCCCAGCGCGCCGAAGTGCTGGCCAACAACATCGCCAACGCCGACACGCCCAACTACAAGGCGCGTGACATGGACTTCTCTTCGGTGCTTGCCGCCGAGAGCCAGAAGCAGCAAAGCGGCCGCTTCGCCATGGATCGCACCAACAGCCGCCACATCGAGGCCGAAGGCCTGGCGATGGCTGACGACACCCTGCAATACCGCGTGCCGACCCAGCCGTCGATCGACCAGAACACCGTGGACGCCCAGATCGAGCAATCGAACTACACGGAGAACGCCATCGGCTTCCAGGCCAGCTTCACCTTGCTCAACAGTAAATTCAAAGGGCTGGTTTCGGCCCTGCGCGGAGAGTAATCCATGTCTCTTTCCAGTGTTTTCAACATTGCCGGCAGTGGCATGAGCGCGCAGAACACCCGCCTCAACACCGTTGCCTCGAACATCGCCAACGCCGAGACCGTGTCGTCGAGCATCGACCAGACCTACCGTGCGCGCCATCCGGTGTTCGCCACCACCTTCCAGAACGCGCAAAGCGGCGTCAGCCAGTCGCTGTTCGAGGACCAGGGTGAAGCGGGGCAGGGTGTGCAGGTCAAAGGCATCGTCGAAGACCAGAGCAATCTGGAGGCGCGCTACGAGCCGAATCATCCGGCGGCGAACAAGGACGGCTACGTCTACTACCCGAACGTCAACGTGGTCGAGGAGATGGCTGACATGATCTCCGCCAGCCGTGCGTTCCAGACCAACGCCGAGCTGATGAACACCGCCAAGAACATGATGCAGAAAGTACTGACCCTGGGTCAGTGATAAGGAATCCAGATCATGGCAGTCGATAGCACCAGCGGTGTGAACCTCAACGACGTCATCGCGGCGTCCGGTGTCACTTCCAGCACCAAGAAAACCTCCACGACCAGCTCCGCGACCGGTGGCCAGACCCTGGGCAAGGATGCGTTCCTGCAGTTGCTGGTCACCCAGATGCAGAACCAGAACCCGCTGGATCCGCAGGACAACAGCGAGTTCGTCGCCCAGTTGGCGCAGTTCAGCAGCCTCGAAGGCATCACTTCGCTGAACGAGTCGGTCAGCGCCATCACCAGCGCCATGGCCTCGTCGCAAGCGCTGCAGGCATCTTCGCTGGTGGGTCGTTCGGTGATCGTGCAGAACGACAAGGCGATCGTCGATACCGCAGACAGCTTCAATGCGCAGTTCGTGGTGCCTCAGTCCATCAGCGAGGCGAAGGTCACCATCACCGACAAGGATGGCAATACCGTCAAGACCATCGAGCTGGGTGAGCAGAAAGCCGGTTATGCCGACTTCATCTGGGATGGCACCAACAACAAGGGCGAGAAGGTCGACCCGGGTACCTATACCTTCACTGCCACCACCACCGTGGACGGCAAGTCGGTGCAGATGAACACCCTGCTACCGGCCAAGGTCACCAGTGTCAGCTTCAACACCACGGGCGAGATGGTGCTCAACCTCGCCGGGGTCGGCAAGGTTTCCCTGTCCGACGTACAAACCATCGGTATCTAAGGCCAGAACGGCGCAAGGAGCTACAGCATGTCTTTCAATATCGGCCTTAGCGGTCTGTACGCAGCCAACAAGCAACTGGACGTTACCGGCAACAACATTGCCAACGTTAACACCACCGGTTTCAAGTCGTCGCGTGCCGAGTTCGCCGACGTCTACGCCGGTGCCAACCGTCTGGGCGTGGGCAAGAACCAGGTCGGCAACGGTGTGCGCCTGGCGGCGATCTCCCAGCAGTTCAGCCAGGGTGACGTCAACAACACCGGCAACGTGCTGGACATGGGTATCCAGGGCCAGGGCTTCTTCGTCCTCTCTGACAACGGCGCGCGCGTGTACACTCGTGCCGGTGCCTTCCAGAACAGCAAGGACAACTATGTGGTCACCTCGGACGGCCTGCGTCTGCAGGGCTATGCCGCTGACGCGAACGGCAACATCCAGCGCGGCGTGCTGACCGACCTGAAGATCGATACCTCGTCGCTCGCACCGAAGGCCACCACCCTGATCGACCAGGGCATCAACCTGAACTCCGAAGCGACCATCATCCCGCTGCCAAGCGCCACGCCTGCCGGCCCGGCGTTCGACCCGGCGGATGACACCACCTACACCAAGTCCTTCCCGACCAAGGTGTACGACAGCCAGGGCAACGAGCACACCATGGAGCAGTTCTACCGCAAGACCGGTACGAACCAGTGGACCATGTATACCCTGATCGATGGGCGCAATCCGATGGATCCGACTTCCACTGCGCCGCTGGAAGCGTCCATGACATTCAATTCCGACGGTAGCGTGGCGTCCATGGCCACCGACCCGGCCACTATCCCGGCAGGTGCCCCGGCAGGTGCCCAGTGGGATGTGACCAACAACACCTTCACCCTCAAGGGCTGGATCCCGGCCGCCAAGGATGCATCGGGCAACTGGGCCTCCAACGGTTCGGCGGAAAACACCGCCGGCATGCGTCTGTCGATGAACAGCACCACTTCGTACAACACCGAGACCGCGCGTATGTCGCAGTCCCAGGACGGCTATGCCACCGGTATCCTGTCGAGCCTGTCGATCGACTCCACCGGCGTGATGTTCGCCAGCTTCAGCAACCAGCAGTCTCGCGCCATCGGCCAGGTGGCCCTGGCCAGCTTTGCCAACGAGCAGGGGCTGCAGCAGATTGGTGGTACGCGCTGGACCGAGACCTACTCGTCGGGCATTCCGGGCATCGACTCGCCGAAAACCGGCACCCTGGGTAGCGTCGAATCCAACGCGCTGGAGGCCTCGAACGTCAACCTGACCCAGGAGCTGGTCGAGCTGATCAAGGCGCAGAGCAACTACCAGGCGAACGCCAAGACCATCTCCACCGAAAGCACCATCATGCAGACCATCATCCAGATGACCTGATGGTCGCTGGTTGAGCATGCGTGGACTGACCCCTTTCCTGTAAAGGGGTCAGTCGTATTTGCAGGAGGGATCATGAAAAGGCTGGTTGTCACGTTGGTCGCCGCGTTCTGCCTGTACCAGGCCCAGGCTGGCACCGCGCCCTGGTGGCGCTGGGAGAGCCAGGTGGATGGCCGGCTGGTGTGTTCGCAATGGCCGCCGGGGGAGGGCTGGAAGAAATTCGCCGGCCCCTTCACCAATGGCGGTTGCCGCGAACCGTGATGAGGCCGGTACAGGATTGCCGCCATCGGCAACCCGGCGCCGGATAACCGGCGGCATCCCAATCGCAAAACCCCGAAAAAAGCCCGTATTCACGGGCTTTTTCATGAATTCAAAAAGTTGGTTCGGAACTTGCTTTAGAGCCTGCACAGCAACGGCGAGCGGCAAACGATCGTCAGTGCAGCGGAGGATGACTGTGGACAAGATGCTTTACGTGGCCATGACCGGCGCCAGCCAGAACGCGCTGGCGCAGAAGGCCCACGCCAACAACCTGGCGAACGTTTCCACCAACGGTTTCCAGCGCGACCTGGAGCAGGCGCGCTCGATGCCGGTGTTCGGTGACAGCTTTCCGTCGCGGGCGTTTGCCATGACCGAACGCCCGGCTACCGACTTCAGCGAAGGGCCGATGGTCGAGACCGGGCGTGACCTGGACGTGGCCGTGTCCGGGCAGGGCTTCATCGCCGTACAGGCGCCGGATGGCAGCGAAGCTTACGTGCGCACCGGCAGCCTGAACATCGACGCCCTCGGCGTGCTGCGTGCCGGCAACGGCATGCCGGTGATCGGCAACGGCGGCCCGATCGCCATTCCGCCAGAACAGAAAGTTGAAGTCGGTGCCGACGGCACCATCAGCATCCGCTCGATGGGTGAAGACCCGCGAGTGATGGCAGAGGTCGACCGTATCAAGCTGGTCAACCCGGACATCAAGAGCATGACCAAAGGCCTGGACGGGCTGATCCACACCCAGAATGGCAAACCGGCTGCCGCCGACGTCAATGTGCGGGTGGTATCGGGCTTCCTCGAAGGCAGCAACGTCAATGCCGTGGAAGAAATGACTTCGGTGCTGGCGTTGTCCCGTCAGTTCGAACTGCACGTAAAAATGATGAACGCGGCCAAGGAAGGCGATGAAGCCATGGCGCGTGTTTTGCAAATCGGCTAACCAACATTGAACGGGTGCCGTAAAACAGGCGCACGAGGAGAATACTGATGCTTCCGGCTCTTTGGGTCGCTAAAACCGGCCTGTCCGCCCAGGACACCAACCTGACCGTCATTTCCAACAACCTGGCCAACGTCTCGACCACCGGCTTCAAGCGTGATCGTGCCGAGTTTTCTGACCTGCTGTACCAGATCAAGCGTCAGCCAGGCGCGCAATCGACCCAGGACAGCGAGCTGCCGTCGGGCCTGCAGGTCGGTACCGGTGTGCGCATTGTCGGCACCCAGAAGAACTTCCAGACCGGCAGCCTGCAGACCACCGAAAACCCGCTGGACATGGCGGTCAACGGCCGTGGCTTCTTCCAGGTGCTGCAGCCGGACGGCACGGTCTCGTACACCCGTGACGGTACCTTCCACCTGAACTCCGATGGCCAGATCGTCACCGCCCAAGGCTTTGCCCTGGAGCCGGCGATCGTGGTGCCGAACGACGCCCAGACCTTCACTGTCGGCCAGGATGGCACCGTGTCGATCACCGTCGCCGGCAACCCGGCTGCGCAGGTCATCGGCAACCTGCAGACCGCCGACTTCATCAACCCGGCCGGCCTGCAGGCGATCGGTGACAACCTGTTCCTGGAAACCGCTGCCAGTGGCGCGCCACAGGTCGGCACCCCAGGCCTGAACGGCTTCGGCACCACCCTGCAGCAGACCTTGGAAAACTCCAACGTCAGCACCGTGGAAGAGTTGGTGAACATGATCACCACCCAGCGTGCCTACGAGATGAACTCCAAGGTCATCTCCACCGCCGACCAGATGCTGTCGTTCGTGACTCAACAGCTCTAAAAGCCCTAGTGCAGGTTCTACTGCCGTTACACCGTGAGGTAAGTGTCATGAAACGTCTGTTGTCTGTGTTCGCCCTGGGGGGGGCGGTTGTGTTGGCAGGTTGCGTCGCGCCGACGCCAAAGCCGAACGACCCGTACTACGCGCCGGTTCTGCCGCGCACCCCGCTGCCGGCGGCAGCCAACAACGGTTCGATCTACCAGGCCGGTTTCGAGCAGGGCCTGTACACCGACCGCAAAGCGTTCCGCGTGGGTGACATCATCACCATCACCCTCAACGAACGCACGTCGGCGAGCAAGAACGCAGGTTCGCAGATCCAGAAGAACAGCAAGGCTGACATTGGCCTGACCTCGCTGTTCGGCTCCACCCCGAACACCAATAACCCGTTCGGCAGCGGCGACCTCACCCTTGAGGCTGGCTACAGCGGTGACCGCACCACCAAGGGCGACAGCAAGGCCACCCAGGGCAACACCCTGACCGGTTCGATCACCGTCACCGTGGCCGAGGTGCTGCCCAACGGCATCATCGCCGTGCGCGGCGAGAAGTGGATGACCCTGAACACCGGTGAAGAGCTGGTGCGCATCGCCGGCCTGATCCGTGCCGACGACATCGCCACCGACAACACCGTGCCGTCCACCCGCGTGGCCGATGCGCGCATCACCTATTCGGGCACCGGCTCGTTCGCCGATGCCAGTCAGCCCGGCTGGTTCGACCGCTTCTTCCTGAGCCCGCTTTGGCCCTTCTGAGTACGGATGAACATGTTCAACCTTAGGCAGCTGATTGCCGCGACCTTGCTCCTGTCCTGCGCGTTCGGTGCCCACGCCGAGCGCCTCAAGGACATTGCCAGCATCTCCGGCGTGCGTTCCAACCAGTTGATCGGCTATGGCCTGGTGGTGGGGCTCAATGGTACGGGTGACCAGACCACCCAGACCCCGTTCACCTTGCAGACCTTCAACAACATGCTGTCGCAGTTCGGCATCAAGGTGCCGGCCGGCTCCGGCAACGTGCAGCTGAAGAACGTCGCTGCGGTGTCGGTGCATGCCGACCTGCCGGCGTTCGCCAAGCCGGGCCAGGTGGTGGACATCACCGTTTCGTCGATCGGCAACTCGAAGAGCCTGCGTGGCGGCAGCCTGCTGATGACCCCGCTCAAGGGTATCGACGGCAACGTCTACGCCATCGCCCAGGGTAACCTGGTGGTCGGCGGTTTCGATGCCGAGGGCCGTGACGGCTCGAAGATCACCGTCAACGTTCCGTCGGCCGGCCGTATTCCTGGCGGAGCCTCGGTCGAGCGTGCCGTGCCAAGCGGCTTCAACCAGGGCAACAGCCTGACCCTGAACCTCAATCGCCCGGACTTCACCACCGCCAAGCGCATCGTCGACAAGGTCAACGACCTGCTCGGCCCAGGTGTGGCCCAGGCCGTGGACGGCGGCTCGGTGCGGGTCACCGCGCCGATGGACCCGAGCCAGCGGGTCGACTACCTGTCGATCCTCGAGAACCTCGAGATCGATCCGGGCCAGGCCGTGGCCAAGGTCATCATCAACTCGCGTACCGGTACCATCGTCATCGGCCAGAACGTCAAGGTCTCGCCAGCAGCGGTGACCCACGGCAGCCTGACCGTGACCATTACCGAAGACCCGATCGTCAGCCAGCCGGGGCCGTTCTCCAATGGCCAGACGGCGGTGGTTCCGCGTTCGCGGGTCAATGCCGAGCAGGAAGCCAAGCCGATGTTCAAGTTCGGCCCGGGCACCACGCTGGATGAGATCGTCCGTGCGGTGAACCAGGTTGGCGCGGCACCCGGCGACCTGATGGCCATCCTCGAAGCACTGAAACAGGCCGGCGCCTTGCAGGCCGACCTGATCGTGATCTGAGGACGCCACGGATGAATTCGAAAAGCCTGGTTTCCAGTCACGCTGACAGCGGTGCCTACACCGACCTCAATCGCCTGAGCTCGCTCAAGCACGGGGACCGCGACAGCGACGCCAACGTGCGCAAGGTGGCCCAGGAGTTCGAGTCGCTGTTCATCAGCGAGATGCTCAAGGCCTCGCGCAAGGCCAGTGACGTGCTGGCCGACGACAACCCGATGAACAGCGAGACGGTCAAGCAGTACCGCGACATGTACGACCAGCAGCTGGCCGTGAGCATGTCCCGCGAGGGCGGCGGTATCGGCCTGCAGGACGTGCTGGTGCGCCAGCTGTCGAAGCACAAGAGCACCCCGGTCAACACCAGCCCGTTCCCGCGTGTCGATGGCAACGCGCCGACGCTGTGGGGCAACAAGGTGGCCGACCCGGTGCAGGCTACCCAGTCCACGGCCACGCGCAACGACGTGGCTGCGCTCAACTCGCGGCGCCTGGCGCTGCCGGGCAAGCTCACCGACCGCCTGCTGGCCGGCATCGTGCCTTCGGCCGCCAGCCCGGCCGCAGCAACCAATGCCGCCGCCGTGCCGGCCCGTGACGGGCAGCGGGTGGCCAGGGCCGTCGCCATTCCGGACAACGGCCTGCGCATCACTGGTCGCGCCGTGGCGCAGCCGCCGCTGGCACCGAAGAAGGCCTTTGCCGACAGCGACGAGTTCGTCGCCACCATGCTGCCGATGGCCGAGCAGGCCGCCAAGCGCATTGGTGTCGATCCGCGTTACCTGGTGGCCCAGGCCGCCCTGGAAACCGGCTGGGGCAAGTCGGTCATGCGCAACAGCGACGGCAGCAGCAGCCACAACCTGTTCGGCATCAAGGCCAGCAGTAATTGGGAAGGCGATTCGGCGCGGGCGATCACCAGCGAGTTCCGCGATGGCCAGTTCGTCAAGGAAACGGCAGCGTTCCGTTCCTACGATTCGTACCAGGACAGTTTCCATGACCTGGTAAGCCTGCTGCAGAGCAATTCGCGCTATCAAGATGCGGTGAAGTCGGCCGATAACCCAGAACAATTCGTGCGAGAACTGCAAAAGGCCGGGTACGCCACCGACCCGAACTACGCCAGCAAGATCTCGCAGATCGCAAGACAGATGAAGTCGTACGAGAGCTACGCAATGCTCGGTACCACAACGAAACTTTAAGGGTATGGAACCATGGCGAGTCTGATCAATATTGGCATGTCGGGACTGTCGGCCTCCCAGGCGGGCCTGCATACCACCGGCAACAACATCGCCAACGCCGATGTCGCCGGGTACTCCCGCCAGCAGAACGTCCAGCGAGCCAAGGGCTCGGTGCAGGAAGGCCAGGTGTTCATGGGCACCGGCACCACCCTGGGCGATGTCCGTCGGGTGTACAACGCCTTCCTGGATGCCCAGTTGCAGACCGCCACCTCGCTCAACAGCGACAGCACCGCCTACCTGAACCAGGTCACGCCGCTCAACAACCTGCTGTCCGACAGCAACACCGGTATCACCGGTGCGCTGACCAACTTCTTCTCCGCCCTGCAGAGCGCCGCCAACAAGCCGACCGAAGACGCTTCCCGTCAACTGTTGCTGAGCAATGCCGAAGCGCTGGCCAGCCGCTTCAACAGCTTGTCTGCCCAGTTCAAGGAGCAGAACAGCAACATCAACGGCAACCTCAGCTCGATGACGTCGCGGATCAACGAACTGACTTCCAGCATTGCCAAGTACAACGATCAGATTTCCAAGGTCTCGGCGGCCAACGGCCAGCCGAACGATCTGCTCGACCAGCGCAACGAAGCGGTGCGCCAGCTCAACGAGTTGGTGGGGGTGCAGACTGTCGAGCGTGACGGCAATATCGATGTCTACCTGAAGAACGGCCAATCGCTGGTGCTGGGCAAGACCACCAACAAGATGAGTGCCGAGCCAAGCGTCACCGACCCGACCCAGTTTTCGGTCAAGCTCGACCGTGGCAGCACCACCATGGATGTCACCAACAGCATCAGCGGTGGCGAAATGGGCGGCCTGCTGCGCTACCGCAGCGAGACCCTGGCACCGGCCATGAACGAGCTGGGCCGTATTGCGCTGGTGGTGTCGCAGCAGATCAATTCGCAGCTCGGTCAGGGCATCGACAAGAACGGTGAGTTCGGTGCTGCGCTGTTTGGCGACATCAACAGCGACAGCGCCATGTCCGCGCGCAGCACACCCAAGGTCGGCAACACCGGCAGTGCCGCGCTGAACGTGGTCATCCGCGATACCGGCAAGCTGAGCACCAGTGATTACCAGGTGACCTTCGTCGGCCCGGGCACGGACCAGTACCAGGTCAAGAAGCTGCCTGACGGCACCGACATGGGCACCTACAGCACCAATGACGACCCGGCGCCGGTCATCGATGGTTTCAGTCTCGACCTCAAGAGCGGCACCGCAGCGGTGGGTGACAGCTTCAAGATCACCCCGACCCGCAATGCCTCGGCGGAGATCGGCGTGGTGCTCACCGACGCCAAGCGCCTGGCGCTGGCCGCGCCGCTGACCGCGACTTCGGGTAGCGGCAATATCGGTACGGGTGTGATCACCCAGCCGGTGCTGACTTCGGTGCTGGATATTGCCGACCCGGCTCAACGCCAGGAACTGCAGACCGGTATCAAGTACTCCACGCCGCTGCGCCTGGTATTCGGTAACGAAACCGCCTCGCCGCAGACCTACGAAGCCTTCGATGCCAAGGGCAACAGCATTGGTACAGGCACCTTCGTTCCAGGGCAGAGCAATACCCTGAAGTTCGATGTGCCGATGATCGACTCCGCGGGCAACCCGATCAACGACGCCAGTGGCAACCAGAAGTCGTTCAGCTTCGAAATGGATGTCGCCGGTGCGCCGAAGGATGGCGACAGCTTTACCGTGTCGCTGACCGGCGCCGGTTCTTCGGACAACCGCAACGCGCTGTCCCTGCAGGAACTGCAGACCAAGCAGACCGTGGACATTGGTTCGACCAAGGGCATCAGCATCACCGACGCCTACGGCAAGCTGGTGGAAAACGTCGGGGCCCAGGCCAAGCAGGGCCAGATGGACACCCAGGCGACCGGCGTCATCCTGACCCAGGCAACCGGTGCCCGTGATTCGGTGTCCGGTGTGCAGCTGGATGAAGAAGCCGGCAACCTGGTCAAGTATCAGCAGTACTACACGGCCTCGTCGCAGATCATCAAGGCGGCGCAGGAAATCTTCAACACCCTGATCGCCGCGCTTTAAGGAGTCTTGACCCATGCGTATTTCCACGGCCCAGTTCTATGCATCCAGCGCGGCAAACTACCAGCGCAACTATTCCAATGTGGTCAAGACCAACGAGGAAGCCAGTTCCTTCGTGCGCGTCAACACCGCCGCCGACGACCCGGTGGGGGCGGCACGCCTGCTGCAGCTGGGTAACCAGGCAGACATGCTGGCGCAGTACAAGACCAACGCCACCAACATCACCAACTCGCTGAACCAGGCCGAGACCACGCTGGACTCGATCAACACGATCCTGTCGCGGGTCAACGAGCTGGCGCTGGAGTCGGGCAATGCCGGCTACACAGACACCGAGCGCAAGGCCAAGGCAGCCGAGTTGGGCCAGCTGGAAGACCAGTTGCTGGGCCTGATGAACAGCCGTGACGAGAACGGCCAGTACCTGTTCGCCGGCTCCAAGACCGACACTGCACCGTTCGTGCGCAATGCCGATGGCACCTACTCCTACCAGGGCGACCAGACCCAGCAGGAGCTGCAGGTCGGCGACATGCTCAAGATGGCTGGCAACAGCACCGGCTACAGTGTGTTCCAGCAAGCCCTGAACACCAGCCGCACGTCCACCACCCTGACTGCTCCGCCAGTGGATGACGGCCGGGTGAAGCTGTCCAACGGCCAGGTGTCGGGCAGCGTCACCTACAACGACCGCTTCAGAAGCGGCCAGCCGTACACCATTACCATGCTCAGCAGCACCAAGTTCAGCATTACAGACAGCCTGGGCAACGACGTCACCGCCGAAGCCACCCAAGGGGGCAGCTTCGACCCGAACACGGCGGGCGGTTCGATGGTCAGCTTCCGTGGCGTGGACCTGCGCCTGAACATCAACTTGCAGGATGGTGATGTTGCGGACACCGCGGTGGCGGGCCATACCTTCACCCTGCAGAGCAAGCCGGACACCATTACCGCCACCCGCAGCCCGGGCAACCCGTCGAGCGCGCAAGTGTCGTCGATCAACGTCACCGACCAGAACAAGTACAAGGCCATGTTCCCGAGCGGGGGCGCGGTGATCAAGTTCACCAGTGCTACCGACTTCGAGCTGTATGCCCAGCCGCTGACCGCCGACAGCCGGCCGGTGGCCAGTGGCACCATGGCGGGCAACGTCGCCTCGGCCGCTGGCGTGGACTTCACCTTCAGCACCACCCCCCCGCAGCAGTCCGGTGACCAGTACATGGTCAATGTCGACAATCACCAGACCCAGAACGTGCTGGATAGCGTGGCCAAGCTGCGCACAGCCCTGAGCCAGCCGATCGACGGCGACAATGCGGCCTACCAGCAGCTGCGCGCCGACCTGGATTCGGCCATCGCCAACATTCAGAGTGGCCAGGACACCCTGAGCCGGGCGGTTACCGATATCGGTGCGCGGGGCAAGGCGCTGGAGATCCAGCAGAACACCAACGAAAGCCTGAGCATCGCCAACACCAACACGCAATCGTCGATCCGCGACTCTGACCCGGCCGAGGTGATGATCCGCCTGACTCAGCAGAAGACCACGCTCGAAGCTTCCCAGCAGGCGTTCGCGCGCATCAGCCAGCTGAGCCTGTTCAACGCCCTCTGAGTGCGCCTGTAGCCGTTCCTCCTCCTGACCGGGGGAGGGGCGGTGCGTTGTTCCAACCTGGTAGCGACTGTTCTGAATTCTCTGCGGGCAGTCACCTGTCGAGAGAATTGCCCCGTGTACCCAGCCCCCCTAGTCAGTCTCGTCATCCCCGCCTGCAATCCTCGGTTCTTCCGCGCGGCCCTGGCCAGTGCCCTGGCCCAGGACTACGACAACCTCGAGGTCATCGTCTGCGACGACAGCCACGGGCCCGAGATCGAAGCGGTGGTCGAGGAGCTGCGCGGGCTGGCCGGTCACCCGTTGGTGTATCTGCGCAATCCACAGCCGCTGGGGTTTGTCGGCAACCTGCAGCTGGGGCTCGAGCAAAGCCAGGGCGACTACATCAAGTTCCTCTGCGATGACGACCGCCTGATGGCCGATTGCGTGTCCAGCCAGGTGCGGCTGTTCCAGGCCCATCACGACCTCAGCCTGGTCGCGGCCCGGCGCCACCTGGCCGATGCCGGGGATTGCATCCTGCCGCAGCGCCTGGAGACCAGCCCGGTCACTTACGGTGCCACGCTGTTCAATGGCGATGACCTGCTGGACTTCTTCGAAACGCGCCAGCTCAACTTCATCGGCGGCCTGAGCAGTGTGCTGCTGCGTGCCGGCGACCTGCGCGAACTGCTGCCCGCACTGGCGCCGGGCTTCGTGGCGATGCTCGACTTCGTGCTCTTCGTGTGCCTGCTGCGCCGCGGGCACCTGGGTCTCACTGCCGGGGTGCACTGTATCGAACGGGTCCATCCAGGACAGCTGAGTGGCCGACACGACATGAAGGCCGCCGCCGTCGCAGAAGCGCAGCACCTGCGCGACATGTTTGCCGCGCGCACCGGCGAGCGTGTACCGTTCAGCGGCTGGATACGGATGCAGGTCCTTCACGGTGATCAGCGCGATGCCCTGCGTACCTGGGATAACCTGTTCCTGATACACACGCTGCGCTGCCTGCAGGCCATTCATGATTCCCGGGTTGGCAGCGACAGTGAGAGTTTTACCGAGCTTTACCAGCAATGGCTGGCTTGCCGTCAGGACCCGTTGGTACTGGCGCGGCTGATGCGCCTGAGCGAGCACTGGCCAGTGCGCCCGCGCATCGTACCGGTGGTGATCGACAGCGAGGGTGACCCTCGGGCGCTGCAGGTGACGCTCGACAGCATCGCCCGACAGGCCTATGCCGCGGATGCGACCCTGGTGCTGTCGGGAGCATCCCGGCCTCACGCGCCCGAGGCTCGCGTCATCAGTCAGCCGTTGCAGCCGGACTGGGCCATGCAGCTGAACACGCTGGTCGAGCAACTGGAAGGGGTGGACTGGATCTACTTGCTGCGTGCCGGTGACCGTCTCAACAGTTTCAGCCTCATGCTGCTGGCCGAGCGCATCGTGTCGCGCCCGCAGATCGCCTGCTGCTATGGCGATGAAGGCGGCCTGCAGAACGACGAGTCGGTGGAGCCGGTGTTCAAGCCCGACTTCAACCTCGACCTGATGCGCGGCTATCCCTACACCGGCCGCATGCTGGCGCTCTCCCGCAACGCCATTCAGGCCTCGGGCGGTTTTGCGGCCGGCTACCGGGAGCTGGCCCCCCATGACCTGCTCTGGCGCCTGGTGGAAGAGCGCGGCCCGCAGGTCATCGAGCACATTCCCGAAGTGCTGGGGGAGAGCGCTTTCGGCTATGCCGCCTGGCTGTCCTCGGCGGCAGTGGTCGAAGACAACCGGCAACTGCTGGACGCGCATCTCAAGCGTCTGGGGGTGGCCTACCAGCTGCGCAACAGCGGCGGGCCGATCAACCAGGTGCGTTACCTGCACGCTACGCAGCCACGGGTAAGCCTGGTGATCAGTGCCCGGGACCAGCTGCCAGCGCTCGAGCGCTGCCTGGAAAGCGTGCTGGAGAAGACCGCCTACCCGCACTACGAAGTGCTGATCGTGGACAACGCCAGCGAGGGCGCCGAGACCCATGCCTGGCTGGCTGCCCTGCAGCAGTTGGGCAGCGACAAGCTGAGGGTGCTGAGCCTGGGCGAGGAAGCCAGCTTCGCCGCGCTGCAGAACCTGGCGGCGCAGCAGGCCCGGGGTGACTATCTGCTGATGTTGAGCCCGTTTGCCGTGGTCACTGAGCCGGGCTGGCTCGACGCGATGCTGAGCCATGGTCAACGTCAAGAAGTCGGCGCGGTGGGTGCCAAGCTGTGCGATGCCCGGGGCCTGGTGGTCCAGGCTGGCAGCGTGCTGGGCCTGCGCGGCGGGGTGGCTTCACCCTTTGTCGGCGAGCCTGTGGAGGCGGGCGGCTATATGCAGCGTCTGCAGGTGGCGCAGAACTACTCGGCAGTGGCTGGCGACTGCCTGCTGATTCGAAAGCAGCTGTTTCTGGACCTGGGTGGGCTGAACGACACGTCGTTCAGCCTCGCTTTCAGCAATATCGACCTGGGCTTGCGACTGGGCCAGGCAGGTTATCTGGTGGTGTGGGCGGCCGACGCCCAGCTGGTGCTCGACCCTCCGGCCGGCACTGCGGCCGACGCTGCCCCTGATGCCGAGTGCCAGGCCCGCCTGGTGCAGCAGCACGAGGTGTTCTCCCGGGCCTGGATGCCGCTGCTGGCACGCGACCCGGCCTACAACATCAACCTGTCCTTGGATGGCTCCGGCTTTTGCCTGGCCCCGGGCTTGAAAGCAGGCTGGATGCCGTTCGTCGAGCGCTCGCTGCCCCATGTGCTGGCGTTGCCCATGAACACCGGCGCGGTTGGCCATTACCGAGTGATCCAGCCGCTGGTGGAACTGGAGAAGGCCGGCTGGGTGACTCAGCAGCAGTACTTCGAGATTCCCACCAGTATCGAACTTGAGCGCTGCTCGCCGGACGTGGTGGTTGTGCAGGGGCGCTATCAGGAAAACTTCGTCAAGGAGATCGAGCGCCTCAAGACGTTCTCCAAGGGCTTCTGCATCTACGAGCTGGATGACTACGTGATCGATGTGCCGAAGAAGAACGACCACCTCAAGCACACGCCTGGAAATCTGGAGAAGTCGCTGCGCCGAGGTATCGAGCGTTGCGACCGGCTGGTGGTCTCGACCCAGGCCCTGGCCGATGCGCTGTACGGCGCCCACAGCGACATCCGGGTCATGCCGAACATGCTCGCCGAGGACCTTTGGATCGGCCTGCGCAGTCAGCGCCGCAGCTCGCGCAAGCCACGGGTGGGCTGGGGTGGTGGCACCAGCCATACCGGTGACCTTGAGGTGATCGCCGAGGTGGTCAAGGCCCTGGCCAGCGAGGTGGACTGGGTATTCTTCGGCATGTGCCCGCCAGCGCTGCGCCCGTACATCAAGGAATTCCACCCGCCGGTGGCGCTGGAGCTGTACCCGGCCAAGTTGGCCAGCCTGAACCTGGACCTTGCCCTGGCGCCGCTGGAGTACCACATCTTCAACGACTGCAAGAGCAACCTGCGCCTGCTGGAGTACGGTGCCTGCGGCTACCCGGTGATCGTCACCGACACCCGAGCCTACGAAGGCTACCTGCCGTGCACGCGGATCAAGACCAACAGCACCGAGGAATGGCTGCAGGCGATCCGCATGCACCTGGCCGACCCGGACGAAAGCATGCGCATGGGCGACCGTCTGAAGCAGGAAGTGCTGCGCGACTATGTGTTGCGCGACGAGCATGTACAGCACTGGTACAGCGGCTGGATGCCGGGCTGAGCACGCGGCGGTACCCACGCCGCCACTCTGGCGCGTTTCCTGCAAGCCCCCCTGGATATCGCCATAAATCGTGCAGCCACACGAGCCATGGCCGGTGACGAACAAGAGGGGACAACATGAAGGCGGTAATTCTGGCCGGTGGACTGGGCACGCGTATCAGCGAAGAGTCCCATCTCAAGCCCAAGCCCATGATCGAGATTGGCGGCAAGCCAATTCTCTGGCACATCATGAAGCAGTATTCGGCCCATGGTATCCATGACTTCGTGATCTGCCTGGGCTACAAGGGCTATGCGATCAAGGATTTCTTCGCCAACTATTTCCTGCATACCTCGGACGTCACCTTCGACATGCGCGCCAACCGCATGGACGTGCACCAGAACTACAGCGAGCCCTGGCGTGTGACGTTGGTCGATACCGGTGAAGAGACCATGACCGGCGGCCGCCTGCGCCGTGCTGCGCGCTACCTGGAGGGCGAAAAAGCCTTCTGCTTCACCTACGGCGATGGCGTCTCGGACCTGAACATCGGCGCTCTGGTGGATTTCCACTTGGCCCATGGCAAGCTCGCCACGGTGACCGCCGTGCAGCCACCGGGGCGCTATGGCGCGCTGGAACGCGACGGTGAGCAGGTTCGCGGTTTTGTCGAGAAGCCCCGCGGCGATGGCGGCTGGATCAACGGCGGTTTCTTCGTCCTCTCGCCCAAGGTGATCGACTACATCGACGACGACCAGACTTCCTGGGAGTCCGAGCCGCTCACCCGGCTGGCCGCAGCGTCGCAGCTCAACGCTTTCCAGCATGACGGCTTCTGGCATCCGATGGACACGTTGCGCGACAAGAACCATCTGGAGCACCTCTGGCAAAGCGGGGAGGCCCCATGGAAGCAGTGGGACTGAGCCCGGCATTCTGGCAGGGCAAGCGTGTCCTGCTGACCGGCCACACGGGCTTCAAGGGGGGCTGGCTGGCCCTCTGGCTGCGTAAGCTTGGGGCGCAGGTCACAGGTTTTGCCCTGGACCCGGGAACCGAACCCAATCTGTTCGAGCTGGCCCAGGTCGGCCGCGAGATTACCGATGTACGCGGTGACTTGCGTGATCTGGGTGCGCTCCTCGAAACCATGGCCGAAGCACAGCCTGAAATCGTCCTGCACCTGGCGGCGCAGCCACTGGTGCGCGAGGCCTACCATGACCCGTTGGGCACCTATTCCAGCAATGTCATGGGTACCCTCAACCTGCTGGAGGCCATGCGCCAGGTCGGTGGCGTGCGGGCCTGCGTGCTGGTGACCACCGACAAGGTCTATGCCAACCAGGAATGGCCTTGGCCCTACCGCGAGAACGAAGCCCTTGGCGGGCACGATCCGTACAGCAGCAGCAAGGCTTGCTGCGAGTTGCTGGCGCAATCCTACGCCGCCTCGTTCTTCCCGGCTGACAAACACGCCGAGCACGGCTTGGCGATGGCGACCGCGCGCGCCGGCAATGTCTTGGGCGGAGGCGACTTCGCCGCCGATCGGTTGATCCCGGATGTGCTCAAGGCCTGGTCGGCCGGTACGCCTGTGACCCTGCGCTACCCCCAGGCCGTGCGCCCCTGGCAGCACGCCCTGGAGCCGCTGGCGGGCTACCTGCAACTGGCTGAGCGCCTGTATCGCCAAGGCACGGTGTATGCGGGTGCCTGGAACTTCGGGCCTGGTGAGCAGGACATGTGCAGCGTCGGCGAGGTGGTGGCGCATCTTGCCCGCCAGTGGCCGGCGGCACCGGGCATGCAGGTCGAGCCGAGCGAGCTGCACGAAGCCGGCCTGCTGCGTCTGGACAGTTCGCGTGCGCGCCAGCTACTGGGCTGGCGCACGCGCTGGTCGCTGCAAGACTGTCTCAGGCACACCCTGGACTGGCACCTGGCCTGGCAGCGTGGCGACAACATGCGCGCCTTCACCCTTGACCAGCTGAACCTGTACGCGGAGTTGTCGTGACTGATCTGCTGTTGCACGCCTTGCCCCTCGATGGTCTGTTCAGTGTCCAGCACAAGCGCCACGGCGATGCTCGCGGCCAGTTCGCCCGGCTGTTCTGCGAAACCAGCCTGGGCGCACTGGATGCGCCGTTCCACGTGCGCCAGATCAATCATTCGCATACTGTCGGCCAAGGCAGCGTGCGGGGCCTGCACTACCAGCTCGGCAGCGTGGCGGAAGCCAAGCTGATCACCTGCCTGCGTGGCGAAGTGTGGGATGTGGCGGTGGACCTGCGCCAAGGCTCACCGACCTTTCTGCACTGGCACGCCGAGCACTTGCGGGCCGGGGACGGGCGCAGCCTGCTGATCCCGGCCGGCTTCGCCCATGGCTTCCAGGTGCTGAGCGACGAGGCCGAACTGCTCTACCTGCACAGCGCCGACTATGCCCCAGGCTGCGAGGGCGGGTTGTCGGTGCACGATCCAAGGCTGGCCATTACCTGGCCGCTGGCCGTCAAGAATCTGTCAGCCAGGGATGCCGGGCATCCCTGGCTCGACCCATCGTTCACCGGAGTGTGTCCATGAATTGCCGTGGCTGTGGTACCTGCCTGAGCCTGCCCCTGATCGACCTTGGCACCGCGCCGCCGTCCAACGCCTACCTGCGCGCCGAGCAGCTGGCCGCGGCCGAGGCCTGGGTGCCGCTGAAGGTCGCGGTGTGCGAGCAGTGCTGGCTGGTGCAGACCGAGGACTACACCCGCGCTGATGCGCTGTTCGATGCCGACTACGCCTATTTCAGCTCCTACTCCAGCTCCTGGCTGGCCCATGCCCGCGACTACGTGGCGCACATGGTCGAGCGCTTCGGCCTGAATACGCAAAGCCGGGTGGTGGAGATCGCCGCCAACGATGGTTATCTGCTGCAGTACGTGGCTGAACGCGGTATCCCCTGCCTGGGTGTGGAGCCCACTCGCAGCACGGCCCAGGCGGCACGCGAAAAGGGGCTCGAGATCCGCGAAGTGTTCTTCGGCCAGCAGGCTGCCGAGGTGCTCGCGGCCGAGGGCTGGTCGGCCGACCTGATGGCGGCCAACAACGTGCTGGCCCATGTGCCGGACATCAACAACTTCTTGCGCGGCTTCGCCACCTTGCTCAAGGCCGATGGCGTCGCCACGTTCGAGTTCCCGCACCTGCTTTGCCTGATGGCCGAGCATCAGTTCGATACCCTGTACCACGAGCATTACTCCTACCTGTCGCTGACGGCGGTGCACACCCTTTGCCTGCGCAACGGCCTGGAAATCTTTGATGTTACTGAGCTGCCGACCCATGGCGGCTCGCTGCGGGTGTTCGCACAGCGAGCCGGCGGCCCGCAGGCACGGCGCGCCAGTGTCGATGACCTGCTCGGTATCGAAGCGGGAGTGGGGGTGACCACGGCGGCGTTCTACAACACCCTGGCGCCGGCCGCCGAACGCATCAAGCACCAGTTGCTGCGCTTCCTGCTGCAGGCCAAGGCCGAAGGCAAGCGTGTGGTCGGCTACGGTGCGGCGGCCAAGGGCAATACCTTGTTCAACTACGCCGGGGTCAAGCCTGACCTGCTGGCCTGGGTGGCCGATGCCAACCCGCACAAACAGGGGAAGTTCCTGCCGGGCAGCCGCATTCCGGTGGTGGCCCCCGAGCGGCTGGCCATCGAGCAGCCGGACTACGTGCTGGTGCTGCCCTGGAACCTGCTCAAGGAAGTCAGTGAGCAGCAGGCGCAGGTCCGTGAATGGGGCGGGCGCTTCGTCATCGCCGTGCCGGAGCTGACTGTCCTGTGACGCGCATGAAAGTACTGGTTACCGGGGCCAGCGGTTTTGTTGGCCGGCACCTGGTCGGCGCGCTTCTGGCGCGCGGCCATCAGGTGCGTGCCGTTGCGCGCCGCGTGGAAGCTGCCCAGGCGATGCCGTGGTTCGACCAGGTCGAGTTCGTCCGCGCCGATGTCCATGACCCGCAACTGGACGTCGGCGCGCTGTGTGACGGTATCGATGCGCTGGTGCACCTGGCCTGGCCCGGCTTGCCGAATTACCAGGGGCTGTTCCATTTCGAGCGCAACCTGATGGCCGACTACGGGTTCATCCAGCGTGTGGTGCAAGCGGGCGTTGCCCAGGTGCAGGTCACCGGCACCTGCCTGGAATACGGCCTGCAGGACGGCGCGCTGGGCGAGTCGCTGCTCTGCCAGCCGGGCAACCCCTACGGCCTGGCCAAGCACAGCCTGCGCCTGTTCCTCGAAAGCCTGGCCCGGCAGCAGCCGTTCACCTTGCAATGGGTGCGGCTGTTCTACCTGTTCGGTGAAGGTCAGAACCCCAACAGCCTGCTGGCGGCGCTGGACCGGGCCATCGACTCAGGGCAGCCGCGTTTCGACATGTCTGGCGGGGAACAGCTGCGCGATTTTCTGCCCATCGAGACGGCCGTTGGTTACCTTGTCGGCCTGCTCGAACGGGGCGATTTCAGTGGTGTGGTCAATTGCTGCAGCGGCCGGCCGATAGCGGTACGTACGCTGGTCGAGTCGCACATCGCCAAGCGCGGCGCGCAGATCGCGCTGAACCTGGGGCATTACCCCTATCCGGCCCACGAACCCATGGCGTTCTGGGGCGATGCCCGCCAGTTGCGGGCGCTCTTGGGGGGTAGCCTGAAATGAATCATGAGTTATACCGCGCCACCGCCTTGTGCGACGGTGCGCACCTGTTCGTTATGAATTCCTGTTACCTCGATGAATTTCGCCGCATGACCGCTGGCCGCTTCACCTGCCACGCCATCGGCAGCGCTGATTTCACACACTTGCCAACCGAGACCGCACAATGACCGACTCGCCGATCAAGGCCTTCGAAGCCGAATGCACCGCCGAAATCGCCGCCCAGGGTGAAGACCAGGCGCTGCAGCAACTGTCCCGTGACTTCTTCAACAAGTCCGCCGAGCACAAGTACAGCTACCACTTCTCCTGGATGGGCCGGCCGATCATCCAGCTGCCCCAGGACATGATGGCGATGCAGGAGATCGTCTGGCAGGTCAAGCCGGACCTGATCATCGAGTGCGGTATTGCCCACGGTGGTTCGATCCTCTACTACGCATCCTTGCTGGAGCTGCAAGGCCATGGCGAGGTGCTGGGCATCGACATCGACATCCGCAAGCACAACCGTGAAGCCATCGAGGCGCACCCGATGAGCAAGCGCGTGCGCATGATCGAAGGTTCGAGCATCGACGCTGGCATCGCCGCACAGGTCAGGGCGATTGCCGAAGGCAAGAGGGTCGTCCTGGTGCTCGATTCCAACCATACCCACGACCACGTGCTCAAGGAGCTGGAGCTGTACGCGCCGCTGGTGGCCGTGGGCAGCTACTGCGTGGTGATGGACACCGTGGTCGAGGACATGCCGGCCGACTTCTTCCCCGACCGCCCATGGGGCCATGGCGACAACCCCAAGACCGCCGTCTGGGAATACCTCAAGGGCAATGACAGCTTCGAGATCGACTATCAGCTGCAGAACAAGCTGCTGGTCACCGTGGCACCGGACGGCTACTTGCGCCGGGTTCGCTGAGTCACTCAACAACGGTTCGATTTCTTCGGCGGTAACGCCAATGGTGGTGAAGACTATGCAAGGCAATTTCGCGGCAGACCAGGCAGCTACGCTGCGTGAGCGGCTCACGCTGGTACTGATGACGCACAACCGGCCGGCGTTCCTGCAGCGCACGCTGCAGTACTACAGCGACTACCCGTGCTCGATCCTCGTCCTGGACTCTTCGACCGAATCGGCCGCGGCAATGGCGGCTGGATACCCGGATGTCGAGTACCTGCACCTGCCGCAGTTTTCCTACCAGGGCTTCCAGGCCAAGCTGACCTATGGCGTGAACCGGGTGAAAACCCCGTTCATGGCCTTCGCCGCCGATGACGACTTCCTGTTGTTCGACGGGCTGAACCAGTCGCTGGACTTCCTCGACGCCAACCCTGACTACGGCATGTGCCACGGCTACTCCCTGAACTACCTGGCCGAAGCCACCCGGGTGAACTATTACCGGCGCAACAAGAAGGTCCGTGAAGACTACGACGCGCCGCGCGCCGAACAGCGTTTGCTGGATTACATGGGCGAGTTCATTCCACCGTTTTACGCCGTGACCCGCACTGCGCTGCTGCGCCAGTGGTTAGAGTTGCTGCCCGAAGGCACCGGCTTCGAGTGGCTGGAAGTCAGCCATGTGTACTTCCTGCTGGCCAATGCCAAGGCGCGGTTGCTGCCGATCGCCTATGTCGTGCGTGAAACCAACTATGGTGTTTCCGAACACAATTCCGAAGTGTTTACTGTGCTGGCCGCCACTGACGCCAGGTCGGTGGCCGATCGCGAACGCTTCGCCGACTTCCTCGCAGGCCTGCCAAGCGCCATCGATGGGCTGGACCATGGGCAGCGACGCCAGTTGGCCCTGGACAGTTTCGCCGTCATGGCCGAGGGCTTGTACACGAGGCGGGCGCTGACCTTGGAGCTGGTCTGGGTGTCGAGCTGGCTCGACCCGCTGAAACCACCGGTGCGCACCTTCGAGCGGTCCCAGTACGTGGAAATGCCGTTCTACAACCAGGCGTTCTTCGATTTGCTGACCTCGTTCGAATTCCTGATCCATGCCATGCCGGCCGGGCGCCTGCAGTTGCAGCAGCTGGAACCGTTGCTGCTGCGCCAGGAGCAACTGTTGCAGGCGCAGGTGAACGACACCCCGGGGACTGTCTGGTCCCGTTTGTGGGATGCGCTGAAGCGCAACGGGTTCAACCGCGAGGTGGTGCGCGGCCTGGCCGAGCAATTGCGCGACAGGGGTGAGGCCAAGGACAGCGAGGCGATGTTCGCCTGGCTGGCGCGACTGGACGGCGTACCCCATCAGAGCGCCCGTGAACTGCTTGGCAGCATGCGTTCGGGGCGCCTGCTCGACTGGCTGGAGGCACGCAAGCCGGACGCTGCGGCACAAGGCGCAATCGCCGAGCACCTGGCGTTGCATCAGGGCGGGCCGCAGTTCGGCATCCTGCTGCTGGACCTGGAGAACAACCAGGCCGCACTGCAGGAGACGTTCGACAGCCTGGTAGGGGGCCTGAGCAAGGCGTTTCGCATCATGGTGTTCACCACGGGTGAGCCGCCGATGGCCACCTCGCTGCACAACACCCTGCATTTCATCAAGGTCAGCCGTGAAGACTACGTCGAGCGGATCAACCAGATTGCCAGGCAGACCTCCTGTGAATGGCTGCTGCTGGCCGAAGCCGGTGACCAGTTCACTGCCACCGGCCTGTTGCGTGCCAGCCTCGAACTGCTCAGCGCGCCGGATTGCCGCGCGGTCGCGGTCGACGAGATTCAGCAGCAGGCCGATGGCACCTGGCGTGAGTTGCTGCGTCCGGGCGTCAACCTGGACCTGCTGCAGACCAACCCAGGGCTGATGGCACGCCATTGGTTGCTGCGTCGTGAGGTGCTGGTGGAGGCGGGCGGCTTCGACAAGCAGTTCAGCGAAGCCCTGGAATTCGACCTGTTGCTGCGCCTGATCGAGCGTGGCGGCCTCAACGGTCTGGCCCACCTTGACGAACCGTTGCTGATCACCCCGGTACCGCAGGCTTCGGACAACGATCAGGCGCGCCAGGCGCTGGTCCGGCACCTGGCGACCCGCGGTTACAGGGCCCAGGTCAGCGCGCCGTTGGCGGGTACCTTGCGTATCGACTATCGGCACGTCGAGCGACCGCTGGTGAGCATCCTCCTGCGCAGCCAGGACAATCTGGACGACTTGCAACGCTGCCTGACGAGCATTCTGCAGCGCACCCGCTATGCGCGCTACGAGGTGCTGATCGCCGATAACGCCAGCCAGTCGCCTCAGTTGCTCGAATGGCTCGCGCAGCAGCAGGGCGCCGGCAAGGTGCGCGTGCTGCAAAGTCCTGAGCGCCTCAGCCCGGCAGCACTGTGCAACGCTGCCAGTAGCGAGGCCAAGGGCGATTACCTGGTGTTGCTGGCGGCGGATGCCGAAGTGGTCAATGCCAACTGGATCGAGGCGCTGCTGAACCAGGCGCAGCGCCCGGAGGTAGGCGTGGTTGGCGCCAAGCTGCAGAGTGCTGACGGTAAGCTCACCCAGGCCGGCTTGCTGCTGGATGCCGACGGCGGCGTCACACCTGCATACGCCGGTGAGGCGGGCAATGCGCCGGGTTACCTGAACTGCCTGGCCGTCGAGCAGAACCGTCCGGCAGTCTCGGCGAGCTGCCTGATGGTCCGTCGTGAGCTGTACCAGGCCCTGGAAGGCCTGGATGAAACCACCTTCGCCGAGGCTTTTGGCGATGTCGACCTGTGCCTGAAGGCAGCCGCAGCCGGTCTGCTGACGGTCTGGACGCCGCAGGTACAGGTGATTCACTCCGGCGTGGTGGCTGCGGACCCGGCGGCGCTGACGGCGCTGCGCGCCAAATGGTCGGCGCACTGGCCGGGCGCGGCCCAGGGCCAGCTCCTGACTCCGGGCACGGCGGCGCTGGACTGGGCCGGCCTGATCGGCTGAAGCGGCAGGTTGCGGGGCTGGCCTGTATCTTGCTACGAGCTGGCATACAAAGCGCGCGAGTCAGAAATTTGAAGGCTGCGCGCTGCCTGACCTGCAACCGGGCGCCGTCGTCGGTCGATGGCGCCGCCCCTAGGATCGACGTATGTTCGACGACAAGTCCATTTTCATTTTCCGCTCCGAGGGCCAGCTGACAACCCTGCACACAGGGATGCTGGCGTGATTCCATATGCCCGCCAGAGCATCGACGCGTCTGACATCAGTGCGGTTGTCGAGGTCTTGCAGTCCGACTGGTTGACCCAGGGGCCGATGGTCGAGCGCTTCGAACAGGCCATTGCCCAGCGCTGCGGCGCCAGTTACGGGGTCGCGGTATGCAACGCCACCGCCGGCCTGCACCTGGCTTGCCTCGCCGCAGGGCTGGGCAGCGGTGACTGGCTGTGGACTTCGCCCATCAGTTTCGTCGCATCGGCGAACTGTGGGCGTTACTGCGGGGCCAGCGTCGACTTCGTCGACATCGACCCACATACCTGGGCTCTCGACGCCGCAGCGCTTGCGCTGAAACTTGAGCAGGCTGCCCTGCAGGGGCGCCTGCCCAAGGTGGTGATCGCCGTGGCATTCGCCGGTCAAAGCGCCGACATGCGTGCGATCAAGGCGCTGGCCCACCAGTACGGTTTCATTCTGATCGAGGATGCTGCCCACGCGGTCGGCGCACGCTACGCAGGGGTGGCGGTCGGCAATGGCGAGTTCGCCGACATGACGGTGTTCAGTTTTCACCCGGTGAAAATCATTACCTCGGCCGAAGGTGGCATGGTCCTCACCAACCGAGCCGACCTGGCCCAGCGCCTGCGCCTGTTGCGCGGTCACGGGGTGACCCGGGACACTGGCCAGATGACCGAAGAGAGCCATGGCGCCTGGTACTACCAGCAGCTCGAACTGGGGTTCAACTACCGGATAACCGATCTGCAGGCCGCCTTGGGGCTTTCGCAGCTGGCGCGGCTGGATGATTTCCTTGATCGCCGTCGAGCGTTGGCGGCCCGCTACCAAACGTTGCTCGCGAACCTGCCGGTCAGCCTTCAGGCGCCCCAGCCTGAGGCCGAGTCCGCCTGGCACCTGTTCGCGGTGCGCCTGCAGGGCGATCGCATACCGCGCTCGCACCGGGAGGTCTTCGACGGGCTGCGGGCTGCGGGGGTCGGGGTCAATCTGCATTATATCCCCATCCACTTGCAGCCCTATTATCGCGAGCTGGGTTTCAAGCCCGGGGACTTCCCTCAGGCCGAGGGCTACTACGCAGGCGCCCTGAGCCTGCCGATGTACCCGGGCCTGAGCGACGCCCAGCAGGATCATGTGGTCGACAGCCTGCGCAGGCTGCTGACATGACTGAGTACAGGGAACACAACGTCGCGATCATTCCGGCCCGTGGTGGCAGCAAACGAATCCCGAGCAAGAACCTCAAGACCTTTGCCGGGTTGCCGATCATTGTCCACTCGATTCGCGCGGCGCTCGCCAGCGGCTTGTTCGACCAGGTGGTGGTCAGCACGGACGATGCGGATATCGAGGCAGTAGCAAGGGAGCATGGCGCGCAGGTGCCGTTTCGTCGCCCCGCTCACCTGGCCGACGACCATGCGACCACCCATGCGGTGGTCAGCCACGCCCTGGAGGTACTGACCAGCCAGGGCCAGGTGCTGACCCATGCCTGTTGCATCTATGCCACTGCGCCGTTCCTGCAGCAGCGCTTCCTGCATGAGGGGTTGGCACTGTTGCGTCAGCACCCTGAACGCGCTTTCGCTTTTTCGGTGAGCAGTTTCGGCTTCCCGGTGCAGCGGGCGCTGACGCTGGACGCAGAGGGCGCGTTGGTGCCCCTGAATCCGCAGTTCCGTGAGACCCGGTCGCAGGACCTGGCACCGGCCTACCAGGATGCCGGCCAGTTCTACTGGGGGCGGGTGGAGGCCTGGTTGCAGAATGAAGTGGTTTATTCCGAGCGCAGCCTGCCCGTGATCATCCCCCGGCATCTGGTGCAGGACATCGACACCGAGGACGACTGGTTGCGCGCGCAGTACCTGTACGCAGCGCTCAAGGCAGGAGGGGAGCTGGACTCATGAAGGCCCGGGTGCTGCCCGACAATCAGGCATCATTGCAATTATTCGCGGGCGCCGGCTTCGTGCAGTCGCGGTGCTCGCTCGAGCGGGTTTTCCAGGAGTAGCCCATGCACAGCTTCAACATCGGCCACCGCCTCGTCGGCGCGGACCAGCCACCGCTGGTGATCGCGGAAATGAGCGGCAATCACAACCAATCGCTGGCGCGCGCCCTGGAGCTCGTCGAGGCGGCCGCTGCTGCCGGTGCCCATGCACTGAAGTTGCAGACCTACACCGCCGACACCATGACCCTGGACCTGGCCCATGGCGAGTTCTTCATTGCCGACCCGGACAGCCTCTGGCAGGGCTCGTCGCTCTACGCGCTCTACCAGAAGGCCCATACCCCTTGGGAATGGCATCGGCCCATCTTCGAGCGCGCCCGTGAACTGGGCCTGCTGGTGTTTTCCACGCCCTTTGACGAAACCTCGGTGGACTTCCTGGAAAGCCTGGATGTGCCGGCCTACAAGATCGCCAGCTTCGAGAACACCGACCTGCCGCTGATCCGCAAGGTGGCGGCCACCGGCAAGCCGCTGATCATCTCCACGGGCATGGCCAGCCTGGCGGAGCTCGAGCGCACTGTTCAGGCGGCGCGGCAGGCGGGGTGTCGTGACCTGGTGCTGCTCAAGTGCACCAGCACCTATCCGGCGAGCCCGCACAACAGCAACGTGCTGACCATCCCGCACATGCGCGAACTGTTCGGTTGCCAGGTCGGCTTGTCGGATCACTCGCTGGGTGTCGGTGTGGCCGTGGCCGCGGTGGCCCTGGGGGCCACCGTAGTGGAAAAGCATTTCACCCTCGACCGCAGCGAGGGTGGCGTGGATGCGACATTCTCTCTGGAGCCTGGGGAGATGGCCGCGCTGGTGCAGGAAACCGAACGCGGTTGGCAGGCGCTGGGGCAGGTGCACTATGGCGCGACCCAGGCCGAGCAGGCTTCGCTGCGCTTCCGTCGGTCGCTGTATGTGGTGCGCGACATGGCTGCAGGCGAGGTCTTCGACCGTAGCAATGTGCGCGCCATCCGCCCGGGCATGGGGCTGGCGCCACGGCATCTTGATGCGGTACTCGGGCGCAAGGCCCGCCAGCCGCTCAAGCGTGGCACGGCACTGGACTGGTCGCTGCTCGACTGAATGTGGGAGCCGGCGGGCCCGCGAAGGGCCGCAAAGCGGACCCGATCGCTTTGAGTGAACTGCATTGCCGAGGTGACGCACCCCGGCAAAATGTGCGATTGTCTCGAAATATTCGTGACCTATCGGTCAGAGCGGGCATCTCCCTCTGTAACCGTTAATGGGGTTGGCGCGCAAATCGTCGCGTGCCTGCTCCGCCTGCTGCCCGGTCCACCCGGCGGCAGATCCCGTTATTCTGGCGCTGCTCGAGTCATCCGGGCGGCGGTATCGAGCTGTTATTTTTTGGGAAGCCATGATGATCGGCATTAAAAGCATCGCGAGCTATGTGCCCGCTTCCGGCCTGGACAACTATGTGCAAGGCGCGAAATTCGGCAAGGACGAAGAGTTCATGTTCGGCAAGATCGGCGCGAGCTTCCTGCCGCGCAAGGACGCTGAGCAGGAAACTTCCGATCTGTGCGTGGAGGCGGTCAACAACCTGTTCGCTGCCAATCCGCAACTCAAGCGCGAGTCGATCGATGCGCTGATCGTCGTTACCCAGAATGGCGACGAGGAAGGCTTGCCGCACACCGCCGCCATCGTCCAGCACAAGCTCGGCCTGCCGACTCACGTCGCGGCCTTCGACATTTCCCTGGGTTGCTCCGGTTACGTCTATGGCATCTATGCGCTCAAGGGCTTCATGGAGGCCGCGGGCCTGAAGAACGGCCTGCTGGTGACAGCTGACCCGTATTCCAAGATCGTCAACCCGGAAGACCGCAACACCACCATGCTGTTCGGCGACGCCGCCACCGCCACCTGGATGGGTGAGGATGCGGCCTGGCAGCTGGGCAAGTCGAAGTTCGGCACCGACGGCGGCGGCGCACCCCACCTCAAGGTGACCGATGGCGAGTTCTACATGAACGGCCGTCAGGTGTTCAACTTCGCCCTGATCAAGGTGCCGGCGCACCTGCATGAACTGCTGGGCGAGTCGGGCCTTGAAAACAAGGATATCGACGCCTTCTGCATCCATCAGGGCAGTGCGGCGATCGTCGATGCCGTGGCACGGCGCTTCGAGGAGGACCCGGAAAAGTCCCAGGCCGACAAGTTCGTCAAGGACATGCTGGAGACTGGCAACACCGTATCTTCCAGCGTTCCGCTGCTGCTGCAGAAGCACATGTTCGACGGTAACTGGAAGCGTGTGGCCATCAGCGGCTTCGGCGTCGGCCTGTCGTGGGGCTCGGCGATTCTCTACAAGGCTGAATAACCGCCGCCATTAGGTTAACCTTCGGCGTTTCGCAGGTAAGGGAAGCTCAACCCATGAGCGAGTTTTTCCAGCGTAACGCTGAAGTGCTGCAGCGCCGCTGGCCGGCGCTGCTGGAGCGCCTGCAGGGCGAGGCGGGTGAGGCCCTTGAGGTCAAGCTGGTAGAAGGCCTGGGGTCGACCCTGAGCGTCTCCGGCATCCAGCTCACCAGCCGTCACGACCGGCTCGCTGAGGCGCGTCTGCAGGCGCAAAGCCTGCCGGCCGACAGTTCCACCGTTCATCTCTATGGCACTGGCCTGGGCGATCTGCAGCGCGTGATGCTGGAGCGGCCGGGGCTCGTCCGGCTGCAGGTGTACCTGCTCAATGGCGCCCTGTTCCAGCTGGTGCTGCAACTGCTCGATCAGTCCGACTGGCTGGCCGACCCTCGGGTCGAGCTGGCCTACGCTGGCGACGGTGGGGAAATCGCCCTGCCGTTCTTCGCCTTGCCCTCGGAGCTGGTGCTGGCCGATGACTTCAATGCGAAGATTCGCGATCGGCTGATCAGCGAAGCCCACCTGGCAGACAACAACCGCGCCTTCGACGTGGCCGACCCGCGCCTGCAGCAACTGCTCGAAGACAGCTTGCCGCTGCTGCGTCAGGATCCTGATGTGGCCGCCCTGTTCGCCACCCAGGCGGGGCGTGACTGCTATGTGATCGCCACAGGGCCAAGCCTGGCCGGGCATCTGCCGGCCCTGGCAAACGTTCGTGCGCGGGCCGAGCGGCCGCTGTTTATCTGCGTCGACACCGCGTACCTGCCATTGCTGCGTGCCGGTATCCAGCCGGACATCGTGGTCAGCGTCGACCACAAGATCCGCATCCATCACTTGCCGCCGGACGATTCGGCGGCAACCACCCTGGTCTACATGCCGATGCTCGATGTCGAGTTGCTCGGTCGCTGGCGCGGGCCGCGCTACACCGCCTATTCCGGCAGTGCGCTGTATGCCCGGGTGCGTGAAGCGATACCGCGCGCCGAACTGTTCGTGGGCGGCAGCGTGATCCACCCGGCGACGGACCTGGCGGTGAAGATGGGAGCAGGCACCATTACCCTGTTCGGTGCTGATTTCGCCTTCCCCGGCGACCGCACCCACACCGGCTGGGGCGACGGCGTGCTCGGTCCGGCAATTTCGGCGTCCCGGCACTGGGTGCTGGATGGCCATGGCCAGCGGGTGCGCACCCAGCTGAACTTCCGCGGTTACCTGGTCGAGCTTGAGCGCTTCATTGCGCATCATCCCCAGGTGCGGTTCTACAACACCAGCCGGGCGGGCGCGTTGATCGCCGGCACCACCTTCGATCCGGAGTACTGTGCATGAACGCTGCCAGGCAAGTGAGTGCGGCCTGTGACTGCGCTGCGCTGTTCCGCCTTGGGCGGGATGTGGAAGGGGCGCTGCGCATGGTCGAGCTGTTCGACGCAGTAATGCCGCAAGTCGAGCCTCAAGCAGGGGCCGTGCTATTGCAGGCCATGCTCGCCGCGCAGCAGCGCCAGGACTGGCTGGCGCTGGCCGACTTCCTCGAATACGAACTGCGACACCTGATTGAGCAGGCCCCTCGCGCTGAAATGTGATGCGCGTCACATTCAACTTGCGACCGTCGCGTCGCAGGACAGGGCTGCAAGGCCCGGTTTTCAAGGGGTGGCGCCATGATGGCATTTTTTTTTGGAAAACCCCTAAAGCAACTTGCAAAACCGACGATAACCATTACGAAGGTTCTCTAGGCCACACCCGGCGGATGCCAGGGCCGGAAGCCGCAGTATCCATCCAACGAGGAATTCGTCATGGCATTAACCGTAAACACCAACACCACTTCGCTGGGCGTGCAGAAGAACCTGAACAAAGCTTCCGACGCTCTGGGCACTTCGATGACCCGTCTGTCCTCGGGCCTGCGCATCAACAGCGCCAAGGACGACGCCGCCGGCCAGCAGATCGCCACCAAGCTGCAGACCATGGTTACCGGTACCACCGTTGCCATCAAGAACGCCAACGACGGTAACTCGATCACCCAGACCGCTGAAGGCGCTCTGTCGGAAATCACCAACATCCTGCAGCGTATGCGTGAGCTGGCTCTGCAAGCTCGAAACGACTCGAACGGTACCACTGAACGCGCCGCTCTGAACAAAGAGTTCGCTGCCAAGTCCGACGAAATCACCCGTATCGCTTCGTCCACCACCTTCGGTACCAGCAAGCAGCTGCTGGACGGTACCGCCGGCGACATGGAGTTCCAGGTTGGCGCGATGACTGGCACCAGCCAGACCCTGACCGTTTCCCTGAGCACCTCGTTCGCAGCTTCGACCCTGGGTGTTGGCACTGGTACCCTGGCGATCTCGGGTACTACCGATGCCGCTGTTCACACCTCGGCTGACGCTGCTATCGACGCAATCGACACCGCTCTGCAAACCGTGAACGACACCAAGTCGGACCTGGGTGCCATCCAGAACCGCTTCCAGTCGACCATCAACAACCTGCAAAGCATGAACGAGAACTCGGCTGCCGCCATGGGCCGCGTTCAAGACACCGACTTCGCCGCAGAAACCGCTCAGCTGACCAAGCAGCAGACCCTGCAGCAAGCTTCGACCGCAGTTCTGGCCCAGGCCAACCAACTGCCATCCGCCGTACTGAAACTGCTTCAGTAATAGCGTGATGCAATCAGCGAGAGGGTGCCTGCGCACTCTCTCGCTTTTTACTTTCAGAGGTGATGCACGATGGACATAAGCGTAAAGTCGAGCCCGTCGTATCCGGTGTCGTCGGTAGCCGGCAACCTGCACAAGGATGATGCAGCGCTCAAGGCCTTCGGCCAGGTCCGCGACGCATCGCAGCTGCAAGACGCTACTGCCCCCGGTAGCGAGGCCGAACTACACTCGGCCGTGAAGGAAATACAGGATTTCGTCCAGTCGTTGCAGCGCAACCTGGAATTTTCGGTGGATGATTCCACCGGCACATGGATCGTCAAGGTGGTCGCCCGCGACAGCGGTGAAGTGATTCGCCAGATCCCCTCGGAAACCGCGCTGGAGCTGGCCCGCAGCCTGCAGGATGCCAACAGCGTGCTTTTCGATATCAAGGCCTGACGGCTGGCCGACCGATTCGCTTCCCTCTGTTGCAGGGGGTGGTTGAGCTTGTTGGCGTTAACCAGATAAGGAGTTTGTAATGGCAAGTCCAATTCTACCGAGTTTGGGACTGGGTTCCGGTCTCGATACTACGGCCATTGTGAAGGCCCTGGTTGATGCCGAGAAAACCCCCAAGCAAAGCCAGCTCGACCGCCGTACCTCGGCCAATACCGCTTCGATTTCGGCGGTGGGTGGTATCAAGAGTGCGCTGACGGCGTTCCAGTCTGCGCTGGCAAAGCTCAACAGCGCTTCCAGCCCGGCGTTCCTGGGGTCGGTGGCTACCAGCTCCAACGACAAGACGGTCAAGGCCACCGCTGGCAGCTCGGCGGTCAATGGCAGCTATTCGGTGCAGGTATCGCAACTGGCCACCGCCTCGCGGGTCGCCAGTGATCGTTACACCGATAGCAGCTCGTTGGTATCCGCCAGTGGCGGTACTCTGACCCTGACCCAGAACGGCGCCAGCGTCGATGTCACCATTCCGGCCGGTGCCACGCTGCAGCAGACCCGCGATGCCATCAACGCCCAAGCCACTTCCAAGGGCTTCACTGCCAACATCGTCAACGATGGGCAGGGCTCGCGCCTGGTGTTGAGCTCCGACACCATGGGCAAGGACTCGGACATCTCCGTCTCTGGCGTGATGACCATCAGCCCGGCTGCCGAAATGACCGCTGCCGGTGGTGCCGGGCGCATTGGCGGGCTGGCCGTGGACGCCGAGTTCAATATCGATGGCATGGCGCTCACCAGCAAGTCGAACAAGGTCGAGAACGCAATCAGCGGCATGACCTTCGAACTGCTGGCAAAGACGGACACCAACTCGTCGGTATCGATTGGCGTGACCGCCAACACCGATGGCCTGAAGACCTCCTTGCAGTCTTTCGTCGACGCCTATAACGCGCTGGTGCTGAACATCAACAGTGTCAGCAAGGCTGTGCAGGGCACCGATGGTACCTGGAGTACCCCTGCGCTGGCGGGTGACTCCGCAGTGCGCGGCATGCTGACTGCGCTGCGCAATGAGCTGGTGGTTCCGTCGACTTCAGGTTCCGGGCAACTGACCGTACTGTCGCAGCTGGGTATCAATACCTCCCAGGCCAGCGGCATGCTGGAATTCGACAGCACCAAGTTCACCAAGGCCATTACTGATCAGAAGCTCGGTGGCGAGGTGCAGAACCTGTTCAACGGTGATGGCGGCGTGCTGGACCGCATGACCAAGGCCATGGAGCCGTATTCGGCGAGTGGTGGTCTGCTGGATACCCGCAACAAGTCGCTGGAGTCGGCGAAGAAGTCGCTGGAGCTGGAGCAGACCGCCCTCGATGCGCGCATCAAGGACCTCGAGGCTTCGTTGACCAAGAAGTACAACACCATGGACACCCTGGTCGGTCAGCTGAACTCCCAGCGCGACACCGTGACGTCCATTTTCGAGGCAATGGCGGCGCAGCAGAAAAACTCCTGAGCGGCATAGGGCCTGATCGGCCCGGCATCGCCCGCCAACGCCAAAAGCCCGACGAAGCGTGACGCTCCGTCGGGCTTTTTGTATGCTCGCTAAAGTTTTTTGACGCCGCGCCGATAGCCCGGTCATACAGCAACCCCCGTGGTGACGAGGTACCCATGAATCCAATGTTAGCCCTTCGGCAGTACCAGAAGATTGGCGCCCAGGCGCAGACCTCCGAGGCGAGCCCGCATCGTCTGGTGCAGCTGCTGATGGAGGGCGGCCTGGACCGCATTGCACAGGCAAGCGGTGCGATGCAGCGCAAGGATATCGCCGGCAAGGGTATCGCGATCGGCAAGGCCATCGGCATTATCGGTGGGCTGCGTGACGGCCTGGATCGCGACAACATGACCGACGAGCTCAATCGTCTCGACGGCCTCTACCTGTACATGACGCGCCGCCTGAGCGAGGCCAACATGCAGAACGATCCGGCAATCCTCGACGAGGTCAGGGACCTGCTGATCACTGTCAAGGAAGGCTGGGACGCGATCGCTGCGCAGTAGGAGGGTGTATGAGCAAGGTGATCGAGCGTATCGAGCAGACCCGTGACGAGTTGCTGGCTGCGTTGGCCAGTCGCGACTGGCAGGCGGTCGGTGAGCTGGACCTTGCGTGCCGCGTGTGTGTCGAGGACGTGCTGGCTGAAGCACTGAGCAATGAGGCCGCGGTGCGTGCGAGTCTTGAGGAATTGCTGGTGGTCTACGGGCAATTGATTGATGTTGCAAGTGGCGAGCGTCAATCAATAGTCGACGAGATGACACAAATCCGTCAGGCGAAAAACGCCGCCAAGGTATACCATCTGTTCACTTGACCACGGATTCGCAAAAAGTCGTGCGCCATTAATTTGACTGCATGGCTTTTTTTGACTTTACTAGTGGCTGTTTTCGAATTTCAGACGTCCGAACACTGACCATTCAGTCGGAGATGTCGAGCATGCCCTGAGAAGGGCGCCGATATGACTAGGGAAGTTGCTATTGCATGTGGCGTGAAACCAAGATTCTCCTGATCGATGACGACAGCGCCCGCCGCCGCGATCTGGCGGTGGTCCTGAACTTTCTCGGCGAAGAAAACCTCCCATGCTCCAGCCAGGATTGGCAGCAGGTCGTAGGGAGCCTGTCTTCGAGTCGTGAAGTGCTCTGCGTGCTGATCGGTACCGTCAATGCCCCGGGCAGTGTGCTTGGGCTGCTTAAGACAGTGGCTGGGTGGGATGAGTTCCTTCCTGTTCTGCTGATTGGTGAAATTTCTTCTGTGGACTACCCGGAAGAACTGCGCCGTCGGGTCCTGTCCAACCTCGAGATGCCGCCGAGCTACAGCCAGTTGCTCGATTCGCTGCACCGTGCCCAGGTCTACCGCGAGATGTACGACCAGGCCCGTGAGCGCGGTCGTCAGCGCGAGCCCAACCTGTTCCGCAGCCTGGTCGGCACCAGCCGTGCCATCCAGCATGTGCGGCAGATGATGCAGCAGGTGGCCGATACCGACGCCAGCGTGCTGATCCTCGGTGAGTCCGGCACTGGCAAGGAAGTGGTGGCGCGCAACCTGCACTACCATTCCAAGCGCCGCGAAGCGCCGTTCGTGCCGGTCAACTGCGGGGCGATCCCGGCCGAGTTGCTCGAAAGCGAACTGTTCGGCCATGAGAAGGGCGCCTTTACCGGCGCGATCACCAGCCGTGCCGGGCGCTTCGAGCTGGCCAACGGCGGTACCCTGTTCCTCGACGAAATTGGCGACATGCCGCTGCCGATGCAGGTCAAGCTGCTGCGTGTGCTGCAGGAACGCACCTTTGAGCGCGTGGGCAGCAACAAGACCCAGAGCATCGACGTGCGCATCATCGCGGCGACCCACAAGAACCTCGAAACCATGATCGAGGACGGGACGTTCCGCGAAGACCTGTACTACCGCCTCAATGTGTTCCCGATCGAGATGGCGCCGCTGCGCGAGCGCGTGGAAGACATCCCGTTGCTGATGAACGAGCTGATCTCGCGCATGGAGCACGAGAAGCGCGGTTCGATCCGCTTCAACTCGGCGGCGATCATGTCGCTGTGCCGTCACGGCTGGCCGGGCAACGTCCGCGAGCTGGCCAACCTGGTCGAGCGCATGGCGATCATGCACCCGTATGGGGTGATCGGGGTGTCGGAGCTGCCGAAGAAGTTCCGCTATATCGACGACGAGGACGAGCAGCTGGTCGACAGCCTGCGCAGCGACCTCGAAGAGCGCGTGGCGATCAACGGTCACACACCGAACTTCAGCAACCATGCGATGTTGCCGCCAGAAGGCCTGGACCTGAAGGACTACCTCGGCAGCCTCGAACAGGGCCTCATCCAGCAGGCGCTGGACGACGCCAACGGCATCGTTGCGCGCGCGGCTGAACGTTTGCGCATTCGTCGCACCACCCTGGTCGAGAAGATGCGCAAGTACGGCATGAGCCGCCAGGGCGGCGAGGACCAGGCGGAAGACTGATTCCGCCTGTCCCGGCCTCTTCGCGGGCTTGCCCGCGAAGAGGCCATTCCTGCAGAAGCAAATCCCCATCCCCGGCACGGCTATTGCTACAGCGCTGGCACCACACCGTTTTTATGACGGTCAGCCACGCGAGAGAGCACGATGCCCCAGGCCGCCCACTTTTCCCGAGTCCCTGATCCGCAGGGGCGTACCCCGGTCGAACAGGAGAGTCGACAGGGGCTGGAGCAGGCGTTCGCCCTGTTCAATCAGGTATCTACCCAGCTCAACCAGTCCTACAGCATGCTCGAAGCCCGCGTCAGCGAGCTCAAGGGCGAGCTGGCGGTGGTCGGCGCGCAGCGCATGGCCGAGCTGAACGAGAAGGAACGCTTGGCCAACCGCCTGCAGAACCTGCTCGACCTGCTGCCGGGCGGAGTGATCGTGATCGACGACCAGGGCCTGGTGCGTGAGGCCAATCCTGCGGCCTGCGAATTGCTCGGCGAGCCGCTGGTCGGTCAGCTGTGGCGCCAGGTCATCGCCCGCAGCTTCGCGCCGCGCAAGGATGACGGCCATGAAGTCTCGCTGCGTGACGGTCGTCGCCTGTCCATTGCCACGCGTTCGCTGGATGCCGAACCCGGTCAGCTGGTGCTGCTCAACGACCTGACTGAAACCCGTCGCCTGCAGGATCAGCTGGCCCGGCATGAGCGCCTGTCTTCCCTGGGGCGCATGGTCGCCTCGCTGGCGCATCAGATTCGCACGCCGCTGTCGGCGGCCATGCTCTATGCCAGCCATCTGGCTGACGCTGAGCGCGAGCTTGCGCCAGAAACCCGCCAGCGCTTCGCCGGCAGCCTGAAGGAGCGCCTGCACGAACTGGAGCACCAGGTGCGCGACATGTTGGTGTTTGCCCGTGGCGAGCTGCCGCTGGGTGACCGGCTGACCCCGAAGGGCCTGTTCCAGGCCCTGCAGCAAGCTGCCCAGCCCCATGTGCAAGGGCATGCGGTGCGCTGGCAGTGCGACAGCCATCTGGGTGAGTTGCTGTGCAACCGCGACACCCTGGTCGGCGCCTTGCTCAACCTGGTCGAGAACGCCTTGCAGGCCAGTGACAGCCCTGCGCGGCTCAAGGTGCACCTGTTCCGTCGCGAGCACACCCTGCACCTGAACATCAGCGACGCCGGCAGTGGTATCGATGCGCAGCTGCTGGGGCGTCTGGGCGAGCCGTTCCTGACCACCAAGGCTACTGGCACCGGGTTGGGGCTGGCGGTGGTCAAGGCCGTGGTGCGTGCGCACCAGGGCAAGCTTCAGCTGCGCTCGAAAGTCGGGCGTGGCACCTGTGTAAAGATTGAGTTGCCGTTGATCGACGGGCAGGCAACGGAGGGCGTGTGATGGCAATCAAGGTGCTGCTGGTCGAGGACGACCGCGTTTTGCGCCAGGCACTGAGCGATACCCTGGAGATCGGCGGTTTCGCCTTCGATGCGGTCGGCAGTGCCGAAGAGGCGCTGGAGGCGGTGGCGGGCGAGGCTTACAGCCTGGTGGTCAGTGACGTGAACATGCCGGGCATGGACGGCCATCAGTTGCTGGCGCAGTTGCGACGCCACCATCCACAGTTGCCGGTGTTACTGATGACCGCCCATGCGGCCGTCGAGCGGGCCGTGGAGGCCATGCGCCAAGGGGCCGCGGATTACCTGGTCAAGCCGTTCGAGCCCAGGGCGTTGCTGAGCCTGGTCGAGCGCCATGCCGCCGGGCGCCTGACAGCCACCGACAACGAGGGGCCGGTGGCATGCGAGGCCGCCAGCCGACACCTGCTGGAGCTGGCTGCGCGCGTGGCTCGCAGCGACTCGACCGTGCTCATTTCCGGTGAGTCGGGTACTGGCAAGGAAGTGTTGGCGCGCTACATCCATCAGCAATCGCCGCGGGCGGCGCAGCCATTCGTTGCGATCAACTGCGCGGCCATCCCGGACAACATGCTCGAGGCCACCCTGTTCGGTCACGAGAAGGGGGCCTTCACTGGCGCCATCGCGGCCCAGGCTGGCAAATTCGAGCAGGCCGAGGGCGGTACCTTGCTGCTCGACGAGATCTCCGAGATGCCCCTTGGCCTGCAGGCCAAGTTGTTGCGCGTGTTGCAGGAGCGCGAGGTGGAGCGGGTCGGTGGGCGCAAGCCGATTGCCCTGGACATCCGGGTGCTGGCCACCAGCAACCGCGACATGGCGGGTGAGGTGGCGGCGGGGCGCTTCCGCGAAGACTTGTATTACCGTCTTTCGGTATTCCCGCTGGCCTGGCAACCGCTGCGCGAGCGCGCTGGCGATATCCTGCCGCTGGCCGAGCGCTTGCTGGCGCGCCACGTGGTGAAGATGAAGCATGCACCGGTGCGGCTGTCTGCCGAGGCGCGCGCCTGCCTGCAGGCGCACGCCTGGCCGGGCAACGTGCGCGAGCTGGACAACGCCTTGCAGCGGGCGTTGATCCTGCAGCAGGGTGGGGTAATCGAAGCGGCGGATTTCTGTCTGGCAGGCGCCATTCCATTGTCGGCTGCAATGATGGCCACTACATCGCCATCATCCATGGACGTGGCGGTGGACTCGGGTGGCTTGGGCGACGACATGCGTCGCCATGAATTCCAGATGATCATCGACACCCTCCGTGCCGAACGTGGTCGCCGTAAGGAAGCTGCCGAAAAACTGGGCATCAGTCCGCGCACCTTGCGTTACAAGCTGGCGCAGATGCGTGATGCCGGGCTCGATGTAGAAGCCAGTCTGTTCGGCTGAAGACAGTCATTTATATGTTTGCGCTACGGGCTGGCACATGAGTTGCTAGTTCAGGGCTATCCGCCGCATGAGTGTCAAAAAAATGCGGCCGCCGGAGAGAGAAGGTCATGAGCCAAGGTGTTGAATTCAATCGTCTGATGTTGGACATGCGGGCCATGCAGGCCGATGCCATGTCGTTGCCCAAAGCCACCGCTGCCCCTGAGCTGGCGCCTGGCCAAAGCACCTTTGCCGACATGCTCGGCCAGGCCATCGGCAAGGTCAACGAGACCCAGCAGGCGTCGACCCAGCTCGCCAATGCCTTCGAGATCGGCAAGAGCGGTGTCGACCTGACTGACGTGATGATCGCCTCGCAGAAAGCCAGCGTGTCCATGCAGGCGTTGACCCAGGTACGCAACAAGCTGGTTCAGGCGTACCAGGACATCATGCAGATGCCGGTTTGAGGACGGAAGTGAGTCATGGCTGAAGCAGTCGTCGATAACGCCCCCGCCAAGAGCGGTGCGCCAGGTTCCAAGCCAGCGCGATTCAACATGGCGTTCCTGGAAAACATCTCGCAGATGCCCATGCTGCGTCAGGTCGGCCTGCTGGTCGGGTTGGCGGCGAGCGTGGCGATCGGCTTCGCCGTGGTGCTGTGGTCGCAACAGCCGGATTACCGGCCGCTGTATGGCAGCCTGGCCGGCATGGACACCAAGCAGGTCATGGATACCCTGGCCGCCGCAGACATTCCCTATCACGTCGAGCCCAACTCCGGTGCTCTGCTGGTCAAGGCCGACGACCTCTCCCGTGCGCGCCTGAAACTGGCAGCGGCCGGCGTGGCGCCAAGCGATGGCAATGTCGGCTTCGAGCTGCTCGACAAAGAGCAGGGGCTGGGCACCAGCCAGTTCATGGAAGCGACCCGTTATCGCCGCAGCCTGGAAGGTGAGCTGGCGCGTACCGTTTCCAGCCTGAACAACGTCAAGGCCGCTCGGGTGCACCTGGCGATCCCGAAAAGCTCGGTGTTCGTGCGTGACGAGCGCAAGCCAAGCGCCTCGGTACTGGTCGAGCTGTACCCTGGTCGTTCGCTGGAAGCCGGTCAGGTGATGGCCATCGTCAACCTGGTCGCTACCAGCGTGCCCGAGCTGGACAAGTCGCAAGTCACCGTGGTCGACCAGAAGGGCAACCTGCTTTCCGAGCAGTTGCAGGACACCGCGCTGACCATGGCCGGCAAGCAGTTCGACTACAGCCGCCGCATGGAAGGCATGCTGACCCAGCGTGTGCACAACATCCTGCAGCCGGTGCTGGGCAATGATCGCTACAAGGCAGAAGTGTCTGCCGACCTGGATTTCAGTGCGGTCGAGTCGACCTCCGAGCAGTTCAACCCGGACCAGCCGGCGCTGCGCAGCGAGCAGGCAGTCAATGAACAGCGCGCCAGCAGCCAGGGCCCGCAGGGCGTGCCGGGCGCGCTGAGCAACCAGCCGCCAGGCCCGGCGTCGGCCCCGCAAACCACCGGTGGCGCTGCGGCGCCGGCCGGAGCCATCCAGCCAGGTCAGCCTCTGGTGGATGCCAATGGCCAGCAGATCATGGATCCGGCTACCGGCCAGCCGATGCTGGCCCCGTACCCGTCGGACAAGCGTGAGCAGACCACCAAGAACTTCGAGCTGGACCGTTCCATCAGCCACACCCGCCAGCAGCAAGGCCGCCTGACCCGCCTGTCGGTGGCGGTGGTGGTCGACGACCAGGTCAAGGTCGATGCCAATGGCGAAAGCACTCGTGCCCCATGGGGGGCCGAAGACCTGGCGCGCTTCACCCGCCTGGTGCAGGACGCGGTGGGCTTCGATGCCAGCCGTGGCGACAGCGTGACCGTGATCAACGTGCCGTTCGCCGCCGACCGTGGCGATGAGATCGCTGAAATCGCGTTCTACCAGCAACCGTGGTTCTGGGACATCGTCAAGCAGGTGCTGGGCGTGCTGTTCATCCTGGTGCTGGTGTTCGGCGTGCTGCGTCCGGTCCTCAACAACATCACCGGTGGCGGCAAGCAGGCTGCTGCGGACAGCGACATGGAACTGGGCGGGATGATCGGTCTGGATGGCGAACTGGCCAACGACCGTGTCAGCCTCGGTGGCCCGTCAAGCATTCTGTTGCCGAGCCCGACCGAGGGTTACGAAGCACAGCTCAACGCAATCAAGGGCCTGGTGGCCGAAGACCCGGGTCGCGTAGCCCAGGTCGTCAAAGAGTGGATCAACGCCGATGAGTGACAATCGAGCCATTACCGCCAAGCTGAGCCGTGTCGACAAGGCCGCAATCCTGCTGCTGTCGCTCGGTGAGACCGATGCTGCACAAGTGCTGCGACACATGGGCCCGAAGGAAGTGCAGCGGGTCGGTGTGGCCATGGCGCAGATGGGCACTGTGCACCGCGAGCAGGTCGAGCAGGTGATGAGCGAGTTCGTCGAGATCGTCGGCGACCAGACCAGCCTGGGTGTGGGCTCTGACGCCTACATCCGCAAGATGCTCAACCAGGCCCTGGGTGAGGACAAGGCCAACGGCCTGGTCGATCGCATCCTGCTCGGTGGCAACACCAGCGGCCTGGACAGCCTCAAGTGGATGGAGCCGCGTGCCGTGGCCGATGTGATCCGCTACGAGCACCCGCAGATCCAGGCCATCGTGGTCGCCTACCTCGACCCCGACCAGGCCGGTGAAGTGCTGAGCAACTTTGACCACAAGGTGCGCCTGGACATCGTCCTGCGCGTGTCGTCGCTCAATACCGTGCAACCGGCGGCGCTCAAGGAGCTGAACCAGATCCTCGAGAAGCAGTTCTCGGGCAACTCCAATGCGGCGCGCACCACCCTGGGCGGCATCAAGCGCGCGGCCGACATCATGAACTTCCTCGACAGCTCGGTGGAAGGTGCGCTGATGGACGCGATCCGCGAGATCGACAGCGACCTGTCGGAGCAGATCGAAGACCTGATGTTCGTCTTCAACAACCTGGCCGATGTCGACGATCGCGGCATCCAGGCGCTGCTGCGCGAAGTGTCGTCCGATGTGCTGGTGGTGTCGCTCAAGGGCGCCGACGAGCGGGTCAAGGACAAGATCTTCAAGAACATGTCCAAGCGTGCTTCCGAGCTGCTGCGCGACGACCTCGAGGCCAAGGGCCCGGTGCGCGTCAGCGACGTGGAAACGGCGCAGAAGGAGATCCTCACCATCGCCCGACGCATGGCCGAGGCCGGCGAGATCGTGCTCGGCGGCAAGGGTGCCGAGGAAATGATCTGATCCACAGGCTACGCGAGCCCCTGTAGGAGCGGCCTTGTGTCGCGAAAGGGCTGCAAGGCAGCCCCAGGATTTCAGCGTTGTTGCATAGATTGCTGGGGCTGCTCTGCAGCCCTTTCGCGACACAAGGCCGCTCCTACAAGGGCGTGTCGCTTGCAGATGAGTAGCTGAGAACATGCCCACCAAAGAATCCCATCCCAGCGACCTGATCCGTGCCCGCGACCTCGAGGGCGTCGATGTCTGGGCGCTGCCCAGCTTCGACCCGGAGCCTGAGCCGGAACCCGAGCCCGAGCCGGAAGTCGTCGAAGAAGTCGAAGAAGTGCCGCTGGAAGAAGTCCAGCCGCTGACCCTCGAAGAACTCGAAGCGATCCGCCAGGAGGCCTACAACGAAGGCTTCGCCACTGGCGAGCGTGAGGGCTTTCACAGCACGCAACTGAAGGTGCGCCAGGAGGCCGAGGAGGCGCTCGCCGTCAAGCTGGCCAGCCTGGAGCAGCTGATGGGGCATTTGCTGGAGCCGATCGCCGAGCAGGACACGCAGATCGAACGCAGCATGGTGCATCTGGTTGCCCACATGGCGCGCCAGGTCGTCGGCCGGGAACTGCGCAGCGACTCCAGCCAGATTACTCAAGTACTGCGCGAGGCACTGAAGCTGCTGCCGATGGGCGCCGACAACATTCGCATCCACCTCAACCCGCAGGATTTCGAGCTGGCCAAGGCTTTGCGCGAACGCCATGAGGAGAGCTGGAAGCTGCTCGAAGACGAAGCCCTGCTGCCAGGCGGCTGCCGGATCGAGACCCTGCACAGCCGCATCGACGCGACCATGGAAACCCGCATCGAGAAAGCCGTGGCGCAATTGTTCGACCAGCTGCACGACCAGGCCCTGCATCCGGCGGCTGCGGACCTGTCGGTCGAACTGGACACCCACGATGCGCCTTGACCGCACCAGCTTCGGCAAGCGCCTGGGCGGCTACGCCGAGGCGATCGAGCTGCCGGTGCAGCCGGTGGTCGAAGGCCGCCTGTTGCGCATGGTCGGCCTCACCCTCGAAGCCGAAGGCCTGCGTGCTGCGGTAGGCGGTCGCTGCCTGGTGATCAACGACGACAGCTACCACCCGGTGCAGGTGGAGGCCGAGGTGATGGGCTTTGCCGGCAACAAGGTCTTCCTGATGCCGGTGGGCAGCATTGCCGGCATCGCGCCGGGTGCCCGTGTGGTGCCGCTGGACGACAGTGGTCGCCTGCCCATGGGCATGAGCATGCTCGGCCGGGTGCTCGACGGTGCCGGGCGCGCCCTCGACGGCAAGGGCGGCATGCGCGCCGAAGACTGGGTGCCGATGGATGGCCCGATCATCAACCCGCTCAACCGTGACCCGATCAGCACGCCGCTGGACGTAGGCATTCGCAGCATCAACGGCCTGCTCACCGTCGGTCGCGGCCAGCGCCTGGGGCTGTTCGCCGGTACCGGTGTGGGTAAGTCGGTGTTGCTGGGCATGATGACCCGCTTCACCGAGGCGGACATCATCGTGGTCGGCCTGATCGGCGAGCGGGGCCGCGAGGTCAAGGAATTCATTGAACACATCCTCGGCGAGGAGGGGCTCAAGCGCTCGGTGGTGGTGGCATCGCCCGCTGACGATGCGCCACTGATGCGCTTGCGCGCAGCCATGTACTGCACGCGCATTGCCGAGTACTTCCGCGACAAGGGCAAGAACGTCCTGCTGTTGATGGACTCGCTGACCCGTTTCGCTCAGGCCCAGCGCGAGATCGCCCTGGCCATCGGCGAGCCGCCGGCCACGCGTGGCTACCCGCCGTCAGTGTTCGCCAAGCTGCCCAAACTGGTGGAGCGCGCCGGTAACGGTGAGCCCGGCGGTGGCTCGATCACCGCGTTCTATACCGTGTTGTCCGAGGGGGACGACCAGCAGGATCCGATCGCCGACTCGGCGCGGGGCGTGCTCGACGGCCACTTCGTGCTGTCGCGGCGCCTGGCCGAGGAAGGTCATTACCCGGCCATCGACATCGAGGCCTCGATCAGCCGGGTCATGCCGCAGGTGGTGGATGCCGACCACTTGCGCCAGGCACAGAAATTCAAGCAACTGTGGTCGCGCCTGTCCCAGAGCCGTGATCTGATCAGCGTTGGCGCCTATGTCGCCGGCGGCGATCCGGAAACCGACCTGGCCATTGCCTTGCAGCCCAGGCTGGTGGACTTCCTGCGCCAGGGCCTGGACGAGAATGTCGGCATGGGCCAGAGCCGCGACGAGTTGGGGGCGATCTTCACGCCTCCGGCCAAGGGCTGATAGGCCATGAGCCTGCCCGGTCGCGCCGCGCGCCTGGCCCCTGTGGTCAACATGGCCGAAGAGGCTGAGCGCAAGGCTGCCCAGCGCGTGGGGCACTTCCAGCAGCAGGTGGTTCAGGCCCAGGCCAAGCTGGCCGAGCTGGAATCGTTCCGCGAAGGGTACCAGGCGCAGTGGATCAATCGTGGCGGGCAGGGGGTCAATGGCAGCTGGCTGCTCAACTACCAGCGCTTCCTGGCCCAGCTGGAAACCGCCATGACCCAGCAGCGGCAGAGCCTGGCCTGGCATGAGAACAACCTGAAGAATGCCCGTGGCACCTGGCAGCAGGCCTATGCCCGGGTGGAAGGGTTGCGCAAGCTGGTGCAGCGCTACATGGACGAGGCGCGGCGCGCTGAAGACAAGCGCGAGCAGCGTTTGCTGGATGAACTGTCGCAGCGCTTGCCTCGGCAAGGCCATCTGTAACCTGTGCCGGCCTCTTCGCGGGCACGCCCGCTCCTACAGGTGTCGCGTAGCCCTCAGGTCTTGTGAGGTTCCTGTGGGAGCGGGCATGCCCGCGAAGAGGCCAGTGCAGGCTTGCCTTGCTAGTCCTGCCACTGGCTGCTAAACCTTGAAGAGTTGCATTCGCCATCATCGAAGGAATCGCTAGCATGGCAGTCGAGACTGATTTTTCGCAGGACGGGAAAAAGCTCACGATCAAGGTCAAGGGCCGTTTCGATTTCGGCAAGCATCAGGAATTTCGTGATGCCTACGAACGCCAGCCTAAAAGGCCTGATTCGGTGGTAGTCGACTTGAAGGACGCCACTTATCTGGACAGCTCTGCGCTGGGCATGCTGCTGTTGCTGCGTGATCATGCCGGCGGTGACGACTCGGACGTGCGCGTGGTGCATGCCAGCTCCGACGTGCGCAAGATTCTGGCCATTTCCAATTTCGAAAAATTGTTCGATATCAGTTGAGTGTCGAGATGCCGGCCGAACAGGCATTGACCGTGCTGGTGGCTGAGGACGGGGCGGTTGACCGTCTGCTGCTGGCGCAGATCGTCCGTCGTCAGGGCCATCATGTGTACACCGCGGAAAATGGCGAGCAAGCTGTGGCGCTGTTCGCCGAGAAGCGTCCGCAGCTGGTGTTGCTCGACGCCTTGATGCCGGTGATGGATGGTTTCGAGGCGGCGCGGCGGATCAAGGCGCTGGCCGGTGAGGCGCTGGTGCCGATCATCTTCCTGACCTCGCTGAACGAGGAGGATGCCCTGGTGCGTTGCCTGGAGGCCGGGGGCGACGACTTCATGGCCAAACCCTACAGTGCGGTGATCCTCGGTGCCAAGATCCGCGCCATGGACCGCCTGCGCCGCTTGCAGGCGACCGTGCTCGAGCAGCGGGACCAAATCACCCGTCACCATCACCACTTGCTCAACGAGCAGCGGGTGGCCAAGGCGGTGTTCGACAAGGTCGCGCATTCCGGCTGCATCACGGCGCCGAACATCCGCTACCTGCAGTCACCCTATGCGCTGTTCAATGGCGACTTGCTGCTGGCCGCGTTCACCCCGGCCGGTGACATGCATGTGCTGCTGGGTGACTTCACCGGCCATGGGTTGCCAGCCGCAGTCGGCGCGATGCCGCTGGCAGAAGTGTTCTACGGCATGACCGCGAAAGGCTACGGCCTGGCGCAGATGCTGCGCGAGATGAATGCCAAGCTCAAGCGCATCCTGCCGGTGGACATGTTCTGCTGCGCGCTGCTGCTCAACCTGAGCGTGCAGCGCGGTGCGGTGGAGGTGTGGAATGGCGGCATGCCGGATGGCTACCGGCTGTCGGCCGACGGCGACGTGCTCGGCTGTCTCGGTTCGCGTCACCTGCCGCTGGGCATCCTGGCGCCAGAGCGTTTCGATGACAGCACCGAAGTGCTGCCGCTGGCGGCGGGAGAGCGGCTGTTGCTGCTGTCCGATGGCGTGGTCGATACTGCGGACGAGCAGGAGCGCCTGTTCGGTGTCGAACGCTTGCGCGAGGTGCTGGCCGCCAATCGTGACCCGGCGCACTTGTTCGATGAAGTGATGCAGGCCCTGGAGCGTTTCGGCGGGCGGCCCCGGGATGACATCAGCCTGTGTGACATTCGCATGTTCAGTGGCGAAGACCGGGTGCCCGCGCCGACCCTGTATTCCGACAGCGGGCGCTCCAGCCCGCTGGACTGGGCGCTGGGGTTCGAATTGCGCGGTGAAAGCCTCAAGCGATTCAACCCGGTGCCTTACCTGGTGCAGTTGTTGCAGGAAATTCATGGCCTGCGGCCGCGCACCGGCGCCTTGCACAGTGTGCTCAGTGAACTGTATTCCAATGCCCTGGAGCATGGTGTGCTGGGTCTGGATTCACAGCTCAAGCGTGATGTGCAGGGGTTTGCCGACTACTATCAGGAACGGGCCCGACGCCTGCTGGTGCTGAACGAGGGCTTCGTGCGCATCGACCTGAAGGTGGAGCCCTCAGGGGCGGGTGGGCGTCTCACCGTCGAGGTCCGCGACAGTGGTGCGGGGTTCGACGTGCAACGTGTGTTGTCGCGCCCGTCCCAGGAGCAGGAATTGAGCGGGCGCGGGCTGAACCTGGTGCAGCGGCTTGGCAGCCATGCCGAGTGGTGCGAAGGCGGACGCTGCGCCCGCGTACGGTTTGATTGGTGATGCGCCTGGAGCGTCGCCTGGCTGCTCAGGCATAATCCGGCTTGATCAAGGAGTGAACAAGTGACTGACATGCATATTGACCACAAGGTACTCAGCGACTTGCAGGAGGTCATGGAAGATGGCTACTTGCAGCTGCTGGAAACCTTTCTGGAAGACTCCGAGCGGCGTTTGAGCCAGCTGCATGAGGCCAAGAGCGCCGATGAACTGGGCATGGCCGCGCACAGCTTCAAGGGCAGTAGCAGCAACATGGGTGCTGTTGGCCTTGCCCAGTTGTGCCAGCAACTGGAGGAGCGGGTGAGGGTGCGGCCGCTGTATGGCATCGAAGACCTGATCAACCGAATCGATCAGGAATATGTCGAAGTACAGCGCTTCTACCGTGGCGAGCGTGAGCGCGTTTCGGCGAATTGAGTGCGAGTTGGCGCGAGTCTTGCTTTTCTGTGGCCAGATGATTTTCCAGTTTCTGGCGCGGAGACCGCTCAATGCCTGTCGCATCCAACCCTTTGTTGCAAGCCAACACCCTGAGCAAGCCTTCGAATGCAGGCTCATCGCGGCTGGACAAACCGCTACAGGCGGCGGGTGGACTGGGCGGCGGCTTCGACCAGGTCATGGCTGGGCAGGGGCGTGACAAGGCACCCGTGCGCAATGACAAAGTTGCCCAGCCCGCCCCGAAAGACAAGCCTGAGGTTGCCCAGGGCGGCAAGCAGCAGGACGCCGATAAACCGGCGGTTGCCGATGACGGCAATAGTTTGCCAGCAGACGATGCGGCACCGGCACCGGCACCGGCACCGGCACCGGCACCGGCCACTGCCGATGCTGCAGCGCCCAGCGACTCGGGGCTGCTCGATGCCAGCCTGGTGGCCGGCCAGGTGACCGATGCGCAACCCGGCGCGCAGTTGCTGCAGGCCCAGGCCGAAGCAGTGGCGCCGATGTTGCAGGCAGCTATCCAGCAGCCTCCCGTGGCAGCGGTTGCCGAACCAGTGCCGGAGCAGCCCGAGGCCGAGGCCTTCGATCCGGATGCCGACCCCTTGGCCAACCTGCCAACCTTGCGCCTGGCCCTGGAGCAGAACGCCCAGGCCAAAGGCACGACGTCGGCGCACGCTGCCGACCCTGGTAAAACCCAGGCCGATGATGGGCAGGCGGCCGTCAATCCGTTGGCGACCCTGATCGACAAGGTCGAGGGCGAGGCAGGAAAGTCCGAGACTGGCGACAAGGCTTTTGGCGCCTTGCTTGAAGACGGGCTCAAGGACACCAAGAGTGCCAGCAGCGATACCCGTGTCGATGACTTTGCCAACCGTCTGGCCAGCCTGACCCAGGCCGTCACAGCCAAGACCGCCAATGCCGTGCCGGTAAGTGCCAACCCCCTGCATCAGCCATTGCAGATGAACCAGGGCGCGTGGGCTGAAGGCCTGGTCAACCGGGTCATGTACCTGTCCAGCCAGAACCTGAAGTCTGCGGATATCCAGTTGGAACCCGCTGAGCTCGGACGCCTCGATATCCGGGTCAATGTCGCGACCGACCAATCCACCCAGATTACCTTCGTCAGTGGCCATGCTGGCGTACGTGATGCACTGGACAGCCAGGTGTATCGCCTGCGCGAGCTGTTTGCCCAGCAGGGGCTGGCGCAGCCGGACGTGAATGTCGCCGACCAGTCGCGCCAGCAACAGCAGCAGGCGCAGCAGGATGGCTCGCAGCTGTCCGGGGTGGCCGCGCGCCGGGCCCAGGGCGCAGAGGGCGAGCAAGGTGGGCTGGGCGACGTCGCTCGTCCTGTCGAGCAACAGGTGGTCATTGGCGACAGCGCTGTCGATTATTACGCTTAAACCATTTACTGCCTGTGCTGGCCCTTTCGCGGCGGTTCGGCGTCCCGATGAACCCGCTCCCACAGGGTTTCTCGTTGTCTGGAGGGCGGTGCCATACCTGTGGGAGCGGGTTCACCCGCGAATGGGCCGGGACAGGAAAAACACATCCTGACAAATCTGGCATAACACTTGCTCAAGCCACGTCATCCTCCTTTGAAACCCCGCTGGACGACGGATTATTGGCATGGCGAAGAGCGACGCAGTGAAAGACCCCGCCGCAAAAGGCAAACTCAAGCTGATCCTGCTGCTGGTGCTGGCCCTGTTGCTGGCAGTCGGCCTGTCGGTGGGTGCCACCTGGTTCATCATGCACAAGAGTGAATCGGCACCCGCCCCTGAAGCGGCCGCTACCAACGTCAAGGCTCCCGCGATCTACGTGCCGCTGGCGCCCGCCTTCGTGGTCAACTTCAACCAGAATGGCCGCCAGCGCTACATGCAGCTGAGCATCACCATGCAGGGCCGTAGTCAGGCCGACCTGGACGCGCTCTCGGTGCACATGCCGGTGATTCGCAACAACCTGGTGATGATGTTCTCCGGGCAGGGCTTCGACACCCTGGCGGCCAGTTCGGTGGGCCAGGAAATGCTGCGTCAGAAAGCCACCGCGGTGGTCCAGGAAGTGGCGCAGAAGGAAGTCGGCAAGCCGGTGGTCGACCAGCTGCTGTTCACCAATTTCGTATTGCAGTAGGAGTCCGCAATGGCCGTACAGGACCTGCTGTCCCAGGATGAGATCGATGCCCTGTTGCATGGCGTCGACGATGGTCTGGTGCAGACCGAGAGCGTTGCCGAGCCTGGCAGCATCAAAAGCTACGACCTGACCAGCCAGGATCGGATCGTGCGGGGTCGCATGCCGACCCTGGAAATGATCAACGAGCGTTTTGCCCGCTACACCCGTATCAGCATGTTCAACCTGCTGCGCCGCTCTGCGGATGTGGCGGTAGGCGGCGTGCAGGTGATGAAGTTCGGTGAGTACGTGCATTCGCTGTACGTGCCGACCAGCCTCAACCTGGTCAAGATCAAGCCACTGCGTGGCACCGCGCTGTTCATTCTCGATGCCAAGCTGGTGTTCAAGCTGGTGGACAATTTCTTTGGCGGTGACGGTCGTCACGCCAAGATCGAGGGCCGCGAATTCACCCCCACCGAGCTGCGCGTGGTGCGCATGGTGCTGGACCAGTGCTTTGTCGATCTCAAGGAAGCCTGGCAGGCGATCATGCCGGTCAACTTCGAGTACATGAACTCCGAGGTCAACCCGGCCATGGCCAACATCGTCGGCCCGAGCGAGGCGGTGGTGGTGTCGACCTTCCATATCGAACTGGACGGTGGCGGCGGCGACCTGCATGTGACCATGCCGTATTCGATGATCGAGCCGGTGCGGGAAATGCTCGATGCCGGCTTCCAGTCCGACCTCGATGACCAGGACGAGCGCTGGGTCAAGGCCCTGCGCGAGGACGTGCTGGACGTCTCCGTACCGGTGAGCGCCACGGTTGCCCGCCGCCAGCTGAAGCTGCGCGACATCCTGCACATGCAGGCCGGTGATGTGATCCCGGTGGAGTTGCCCGAGCACCTGGTGCTGCGCGCCAATGGCGTGCCGTCGTTCAAGGCGCGCCTGGGCTCGCACAAGGGCAACCTGGCCCTGCAGATCATCGACCCGATCGAACGCCGCTGAACGCGTACCGGTCGCTCTTAACGAATTGAATGCCTGTCGAGGACATCATGGCTAACGAAAACGAGATCACTTCCCCGGAAGACCAGGCTTTGGCCGATGAATGGGCTGCGGCCCTGGAAGAAACCGGTGATGCCGGCCAGTCCGATATCGACGCGCTGCTCGCCGGTGACAGTGGCAAGCCCGGTGCCGGTCGCCTGCCGATGGAAGAGTTCGCAAGCTCCCCGCGACCGAACGAAAACGTCAGCCTCGAAGGCCCGAACCTGGATGTGATCCTGGACATTCCGGTGAGCATTTCCATGGAAGTGGGCAGTACCGAAATCAACATCCGCAACCTGCTGCAGTTGAACCAGGGCTCGGTGATCGAACTCGATCGCCTGGCCGGTGAGCCGCTCGATGTGCTGGTCAACGGCACGCTGATCGCCCATGGCGAAGTGGTCGTGGTCAACGAGAAGTTCGGCATCCGCCTGACCGACGTGATCAGCCCCAGCGAACGTATCAAGAAGCTGCGCTGAGTGAAGGGTACGATGCGGGCCGTGATGGCCCTGGCCACGATGTTGGTCAGCGATCTGGCCATCGCCGCCGCTTCGCCTGCAGCCAGCCCGGCTGCGGCGCCGGCCGCTGCGCCTGGCAGCCTGGGCGGGCAGCTGGCGCAGATGGTGTTCGGCCTGTTGCTGGTGGTAGGGCTGATCTTCTTCCTGGCCTGGGCGCTGCGCCGCATGCAGGGCGCCACGCCCAAGGGCGGCCAGGTGATCGAGATCGTCGGTAGCCGTGCCATCGGCCCGCGTGACCGGCTGTTGCTGGTGCAGGTCGGCAAGGAGCAGATCCTCATCGGCCATACCCCAGGCAGCATCGAGGCCTTGCATGTGCTGGCCGAGCCCGTCGAAGTGCCCGCCAGCGCCCGCCAGGCGACGCCGGAATTTGCCCAGCGGCTGATGGAGCTGATGGGCAAGGATCAGAAGGACAAGAAGTGATGAGCAGCGCGCTGCGCATTGTAGTGACCCTGGCGCTGCTGCTGGCCGCGCCACTGGCTTTGGCCGCCGACCCGCTGTCGATCCCGGCCATCACCCTGTCCAACACCGCGGACGGGCAGCAGGAGTATTCGGTCAGCCTGCAGATCCTGCTGATCATGACGGCGCTGAGCTTCATTCCGGCGTTCGTCATCCTGATGACCAGCTTCACCCGCATCATCATCGTGTTCTCGATCCTGCGTCAGGCCCTGGGCCTGCAGCAGACACCATCGAACCAGGTGCTGACCGGCATGGCGCTGTTCCTGACCATGTTCATCATGGCGCCGGTGTTCGATCGGGTGAACCAGGATGCCCTGCAGCCGTACCTGAGTGAGAAGATGACGGCCCAGCAAGCCATCGAAAAGGCCCAGGGTCCGCTCAAGGACTTCATGCTGGCACAGACCCGGCAGAGTGACCTCGACCTGTTCATGCGCCTGTCCAAGCGCACCGACATCGCCGGCCCCGATCAGGTCCCGCTGACGATCCTGGTGCCGGCGTTCGTCACCTCGGAGTTGAAAACCGCGTTCCAGATCGGCTTCATGATCTTCATCCCGTTCCTGATCATCGACATGGTGGTGGCCAGTGTGCTGATGGCCATGGGTATGATGATGTTGTCGCCGCTGATCATCTCGCTGCCATTCAAGATCATGCTGTTCGTCCTGGTCGATGGCTGGGCGCTGATCATGGGCACCTTGGCCGGCAGTTTCGGCGGCGTCTGACGCCGTCAAGGAGAGCCCCGCATGACACCTGAAGTAGCTGTCGACCTGTTCCGTGACGCGTTGTGGCTGACCACCCTGATGGTGGCGGTGCTGGTGGTGCCGAGCCTGCTGGTCGGCCTGGTGGTGGCGATGTTCCAGGCCGCCACGCAGATCAACGAACAGACCTTGAGCTTCCTGCCGCGCTTGCTGGTGATGCTGGTCACGCTGATTGTCGCCGGGCCCTGGCTGGTGCAGAAGTTCATGGAGTACATCACTGGCCTGTACACCAGCATCCCGCAGCTGATCGGTTGAGCCTGCCATGCTGGAGCTGACCGACGCGCAGATCGGCACCTGGGTCGCCACCTTCATCCTGCCGCTGTTCCGGGTGACTGCGGTGCTGATGACCATGCCGATCTTCGGCACGCGCATGTTGCCGGCACGCATCCGCCTGTACGTGGCGGTGGCCATCACTGTGGTGATCGTACCGGCGCTGCCACCGTTGCCTGAGTTCGATCCGCTGAGCTTGCGCGGCCTGCTGCTGTGTGGCGAGCAGGTGATCGTCGGCGCGTTGTTTGGTTTCTCCTTGCAGTTGCTGTTCCAGGCCTTCGTCATCGCCGGGCAGATCATCGCCGTGCAGATGGGCATGGCCTTCGCCTCGATGGTCGACCCGGCCAACGGCGTCAACGTGGCGGTGGTCAGCCAGTTCATGACCATGCTGGTGAGTGTGCTGTTCTTGCTGATGAACGGCCACCTTGTGGTGTTCGAGGTCATGACCGAGAGCTTTACCACCTTGCCGGTGGGTAATGCCCTGGTGGTCAACCACTTCTGGGAGATGGCCGGCCGCCTGGGCTGGGTGTTTGGTGCCGGCCTGCTGCTGATCCTGCCGGCGATCACCGCGCTGCTGGTGGTGAATATCGCCTTCGGCGTGATGACCCGTGCGGCTCCCCAGCTGAACATCTTTTCGATCGGTTTTCCGCTGACCCTGGTGCTGGGCATGGGCATTTTCTGGATTGGCCTGGCCGATGTGCTTTCCCACTACCAGACGTTGGCCAGTGAAGCGCTGCAATGGCTGCGTGAACTGGCGAGGGCGCCCTGAGCATGGCGGAGAGCGAGAGCGGTCAGGACAAGACGGAAGACCCCACCGACAAGCGCAAGCGCGACGCGCGCGAGAAAGGCGAGATCGCCCGTTCCAAGGAGCTCAACACCGTTGCTTCGACCCTGGCCGGTGCCGGGGCGCTGCTGGCCTTCGGCGGCAACCTGGCGCAGACGTTGATGACGCTGATGCGGATGAACTTCTCGCTGACCCGCGAGGTGCTGACCGACGAGCGCTCGATGGGCATGTTCCTGCTGGCCTCGGGCAAGATGGCGATCTGGGCGGTGCAGCCCGTTCTCATGCTGTTGTTCGTCATCGCCTTCGTTTCACCGATTGCCCTTGGCGGGTTCATTTTCTCAGGCAGCCTGCTGCAGCCTAAATTCAGCCGCATGAACCCATTGTCGGGTATCAAGCGGATGTTTTCGCTGAACTCGCTCACCGAGCTGCTCAAGGCGATGGCCAAGTTCATGGTGATCCTGGTGGTGGCGCTGGTGGTGTTGGGCAACGACCGGCAGGCGCTGCTGGCGATTGCCAATGAGCCGTTGGAGCAGGCGATCATCCATAGCGCCCAGGTGGTTGGCTGGAGTGCTCTGTGGATGGCGGCCGGGCTGCTGTTGATCGCGGCGGCCGACGTGCCGTTCCAGCTGTGGCAGACCCACAAGAAGCTGAAGATGACCAAGCAGGAGATCAAGGACGAGTACAAGGACAGCGAAGGCAAGCCCGAGGTCAAGCAGCGCATCCGCCAGCTGCAGCGCGAGGTGTCGCAGCGGCGCATGATGGCCGCCGTGCCTGAGGCTGACGTGATCATCACCAACCCGACGCACTATGCCGTGGCCCTGCAGTACGACCCGGAGAAGGGTGGGGTGGCGCCATTGCTGGTGGCCAAGGGCACCGATTTCATCGCCTTGAAGATTCGCGAGATTGGCGTCGAGCACAAGGTGCAGATCCTCGAATCGCCGGCCCTGGCGCGGGCGATCTACTACTCCACCGAGGTCGAAGGGGAAATCCCGGCAGGGCTGTACCTGGCGGTGGCGCAGGTGCTGGCCTACGTGTTCCAGATCCGCCAGTACCGCGCCGGCAAGGGCAAGCGGCCCGAGCCGCTTAAAGAAGACCTGCCGATTCCGTCGGACCTTCGTCGCGACGATTGATTCAAGCCTGTGCCGGCCCCTTCGCGGGCGCGCCCGCTCCCACAGGGATATCACAAGGGTTGAGTGTGCGCTGTACTTGTGGGAGCGGGCGCGCCCGCGAAGAGGCCGTTACAGGCAACATGAATCCATAACCGAGTAAAGTTGGAAGGCTTCTTGCAGAGCCACGCCCAAGCGCCCCTTGGGCGTCAAAGTTTTGCATCAAGAGGACTCGCGGTGGATCGCACTCAGTTAATCAGCAACGCCCGCAACAACCTGGCCGGGCTCGGCCGGGGCAACCTGGGCGTACCGTTGCTGCTGCTGGTGATGTTGGCAATGATGATGTTGCCGATACCGCCGTTCCTGCTCGACGTGTTCTTCACCTTCAACATCGCCCTGTCGATCGTGGTCCTGCTGGTCTGCGTGTACGCCTTGCGCCCGCTGGACTTCGCCGCGTTCCCGACCATCCTGCTGGTAGCGACCTTGTTGCGCCTGGCGCTGAACGTGGCCTCCACGCGGGTGGTCATGCTCCATGGTCAGGAAGGCCACGGCGCTGCCGGTAAAGTGATCCAGGCCTTCGGTGAGGTGGTGATCGGCGGCAACTATGTGGTCGGTGCGGTGGTGTTCGCCATCCTCATGATCATCAACTTCGTGGTGGTCACCAAAGGTGCCGGGCGTATTTCCGAGGTGAGCGCACGCTTCACCCTCGACGCCATGCCCGGCAAGCAGATGGCTATCGACGCCGACCTCAACGCTGGCCTGATCGACCAGGCCCAGGCCAAGGCGCGCCGCGCCGAGGTGGCCCAGGAGGCCGAGTTCTACGGTTCGATGGACGGTGCCAGCAAGTTCGTCCGCGGTGACGCCATCGCCGGCCTGCTGATCCTCTTCATCAACCTGATCGGCGGCATGCTGATCGGTATGCTGCAACACAACATGTCGTTCAGCGATGCGGGCAAGGTCTATGCCTTGCTGACCATCGGTGACGGTTTGGTGGCGCAATTGCCATCACTGCTGCTGTCTACCGCCGCCGCGATCATGGTCACCCGTGCCTCGGGCTCCGAGGACATGGGCAAGCTGATCAATCGTCAGATGTTCGACTCGCCCAAGGCGCTGGGTGTGTCCGCGGCACTGATGATCATCATGGGCCTGGTGCCGGGCATGCCGCACATGGCCTTCCTCAGCCTTGGCCTGCTGGCCGGTGGCGGCGCCTACCTGGTGTGGAAGAAACAACAGAAGGCCAAGGTAGAAGCGCAGAAGGAAGCTCAGCGCCAGCAGGACCTGCTGCCGTCGCCGCAGCGCGCGCTGGAAACCAAGGAGCTGGGTTGGGACGATGTGACACCGATCGACATGATCGGCCTGGAAGTTGGCTACCGGCTGATTCCGCTGGTCGACCGCAACCAGGGTGGCCAACTGCTGGCGCGTATCAAGGGCGTGCGCAAGAAGCTGTCCCAGGACCTGGGCTTCCTCATGCCGACCGTGCATATTCGCGACAACCTCGACCTGCAGCCCAGTGCCTATCGCCTGACGCTGATGGGGGTGATCCTCGCCGAGGCCGACATCTACCCGGACCGCGAGCTTGCGATCAACCCGGGTCAGGTGTTTGGCGTTCTCAATGGCATCGCCGCGCGCGATCCGGCATTCGGTCTTGAGGCGGTATGGATCGACGTCGGTCAGCGCGCCCAGGCGCAGTCGCTGGGTTATACCGTGGTCGACGCCAGCACCGTGGTTGCCACCCACCTCAACCAGATCCTGCAGAAGCACTGCCACGAGCTGATCGGCCACGAAGAGGTTCAGCAGCTGTTGCAGGTATTGTCCAAGGCATCGCCTAAACTTGCAGAAGAGCTGGTGCCCGGTGTCATTTCCTTGTCGGGGCTGCTCAAGGTCCTGCAAGCATTGTTGTCCGAGCAAGTGCCGGTGCGTGACATCCGCAGTATTGCCGAGGCCATCGCCAACAATGCCAGCAAGAGTCAAGATACCGCCGCGCTGGTGGCGGCAGTGCGCGTCGGATTGTGTCGTGCCATCGTCCAAAGCATTGTCGGCGTTGAGTCCGAGCTGCCTGTGATCACCCTTGAGCCAAGGTTGGAACAGATCTTGCTCAATAGTTTGCAAAGGGCCGGGCAAGGTCAGGAAGACGGTGTTCTTCTTGAGCCGAGCATGGCCGAAAAGCTGCAGCGTTCGCTGATCGACGCCTGCCAGCGCCAGGAAATGCAAGGCCAACCGGCCATTCTTCTGGTAGCTGGCCCGATCCGTGCCATGTTGTCGCGCTTCGGTCGCCTGGCTGTACCGAATTTGCATGTTCTGGCGTATCAGGAAATACCGGATAACAAGCAAGTCACCATCGTTGCCACAGTGGGCCCCAACGGCTGAGGTAGTGGGTTATGCAAGTCAAGCGTTTTTTCGCCGCCGATATGCGTCAGGCCATGAAGCTGGTCCGTGATGAGCTGGGCTCCGATGCCGCCATCATCGGCAACCGCCGCATCGCCGGTGGTGTCGAGCTGACCGCCGCGCTGGACTACAAACTGTCCGCGCTGGCCCCGCGCGTGCCCAACGTCGAACTGGAAGAAGAGCTGCGCAAGACCCAGTCGCGCATCGCCACTGCCCAGGCCGAGCTGGACAACCGCGCCGAGGCCAGCGAAGGCAACCGCCAATTGTTCGCCGGCCAGTCGCTGACCGCCGCCGAGCCGTTGATCGAGCCGCATGTCGATGCCCCGGCAGCCGCTGCGGCACCTGCTCCGGCCCCGATTGACCCGCGCCTGTTCGACGCCATGCGTTCGGAGCTGTCGGGCCTGCGTGAACTGCTCGAAGTGCAGCTCGGCTCGCTGGCCTGGAACCAGCTGCAAGGCAGCAAGCCGGCCCAGGCCAACCTCTGGCGTCGCCTGCAGCGCATTGGCCTGTCCGGCCCGATCGCCCGCGAACTGCTCGATCTCACCAATGGGATCGAAGAGCCGCGCCAGGCCTGGCGCATGCTGCTGGCGCACCTGGCGCGGATGATCAAAGTGCCACAGGTCGAACCGATCGAAGAGGGCGGCGTGATCGCCATGGTCGGCCCGGCCGGCATGGGCAAGACCACCACCCTGGCCAAGCTGGCAGCGCGTTACGTGCTCAAGTACGGCCCGCAGAACCTGGCCCTGGTGAGCATGGACAGCTTCCGCATCGGTGCCCAGGAGCAGCTCAAGACCCTGGGGCGCATCCTCAACGTGCCGGTGACCTATGTCGATCCGGGCCAGTCGCTGGCAGCCGCGTTGGAACCGCTGCTGCGCAAGCGCGTGGTGCTGATCGATACCGCCGGCCTGCAAGCCAGCGACCCGGCCCTGCGCATGCAGCTGGAAACCCTGGCCGGGCGTGGCATTGCCGCGAAGAACTACCTGGTGCTGGCTACCACCAGCCAGAAGCAGGTGCTGACCGCTGCCTACCACAGCTACAAGCGCTGCGGCCTGGCTGGCTGCATCCTGACCAAACTCGATGAAACGGCGAGCCTCGGCGACGTGCTGAGCCTGGCCATCAGTCATGAACTGCCCGTGGCCTACCTCACTGACGGTCCGCGCATTCCTGACGACCTGCACCTGCCGCGTCCGCACCAGCTGGTGACCCGCGCGGTCAACGTGCAGTTGCAGGACGAGCCCAGCGAAGAGGCGATGGCCGACATGTTCGCTGATCTCTACCACAACCCGCGGCGCGCAGGTTGAGGATGAAGCGTATGCAAAGTACCTACATTCCGGGGCTGGCAGTGCTACCCCGCGTGTGGCTTGGGTCCAAGCGAGACAAGGTAAACAACGAACATGGGTAGCATGCATCCCGTACAGGTGATCGCCGTCACCGGTGGCAAAGGTGGCGTCGGCAAGACTAACGTTTCAGTGAACCTGTCCCTGGCGCTGGCCGAACTCGGCCGCCGGGTGATGTTGCTGGACGCCGACCTTGGCCTGGCCAACGTCGACGTATTGCTGGGCCTCACCCCGAAGCGCACCCTGGCCGATGTCATCGAAGGGCGCTGCGAGCTGCGTGATGTGCTGTTGCAGGGGCCTGGCGGTGTGCGCATCGTGCCGGCCGCCTCCGGCACCCAGAGCATGGTGCACCTGGCCCCGGCCCAGCATGCCGGGCTGATCCAGGCCTTCAGCGAGATCGGCGACAACCTCGATGTGCTGGTGATCGACACCGCTGCGGGTATTGGTGACTCGGTAGTCAGCTTCGTGCGCGCGGCCCAGGAAGTGCTGCTGGTGGTGTGCGACGAGCCGACCTCGATCACCGATGCCTACGCGCTGATCAAGCTGCTCAACCGCGACTACGGCATGAACCGTTTCCGCGTGCTGGCCAACATGGCGCAGAGCCCGCAGGAAGGGCGCAACCTGTTCGCCAAGTTGACCAAGGTCACCGATCGCTTCCTTGACGTCGCGCTGCAATACGTCGGCGCCGTGCCGTATGACGAGAGCGTGCGCAAGGCGGTGCAGAAACAGCGCGCGGTCTACGAGGCCTTCCCGCGCTCCAAGTGTGCCCTGGCCTTCAAGGCCATCGCGCAGAAGGTCGACAGCTGGCCGCTGCCGGCCAACCCGCGCGGGCACCTTGAGTTCTTTGTCGAGCGCCTGGTGCAACCCACCAGCGCAGGACCCGTGCTATGAACGCGAGCGGCTTCAAGATGTACAGCAAGGCGTCGAAAGACGCCCAGTTCGAGCTGGTGGAGCGCTACGCGCCGCTGGTCAAGCGTATCGCCTACCACTTGTTGGCACGCTTGCCGGCCAACGTCCAGGTCGAGGATCTGATCCAGGCCGGCATGATCGGCCTGCTGGAAGTGGCCAACAAGTACGACGCCAGCAAGGGCGCCAGCTTCGAAACCTACGCCGGCATCCGCATCCGCGGGGCGATGCTCGACGAGGTCCGCAAGGGCGATTGGGCACCGCGTTCGGTGCACCGCAATACGCGCATGGTCAGTGATGCGATGCGCGCCGTGGAAGCAAGAACTGGCCGCGACGCTAAAGATCATGAAGTTGCTGCCGAACTCCAATTGAGTCTCGATGATTACTACGGGATCTTGAACGATACCTTGGGGAGCCGCCTGTTCAGTTTCGACGACCTGTTGCAGGACGGCGAGCACGAAGGGCTGCACGAGGACGGCGCCAGTGGCCAGGTCGAGCCGTCGCGCGATCTGGAGGACGAGCGCTTCCAGGCTGCCCTGACCGATGCGATCGCCAACCTGCCGGAGCGTGAGCGCCTGGTACTGGCGCTGTACTACGACGAAGAGCTGAACCTCAAGGAAATCGGTGAGGTGCTGGGGGTCAGCGAATCGCGTGTCAGCCAGTTGCACAGCCAGTGTGCCGCGCGCCTGCGCAGCCGCCTGGGGGAGTGGCGGGCGCGTTGAGCCCGGGGTCGTTGCAGTCGTTTTCCATGTTGTACCGAATTGAATGAATGCGCGCTCGGGGGCCGAGCGCGTTTGAGACTGCTTGGAGGTCTACTTGAACAAAGACATGAAAATCCTCATCGTTGACGACTTTTCGACGATGCGGCGGATCATCAAGAACCTGTTGCGTGACCTGGGCTTCACCAACACCGATGAAGCCGATGACGGCACCACCGCGCTGCCGATGCTTGAAAGCGGCCATTACGACTTCCTGGTGACCGACTGGAACATGCCTGGCATGTCCGGTATCGACCTGCTGCGCAAGGTCCGTGCCCACGATCGCCTGAAAACCATGCCGGTGCTGATGGTGACCGCCGAAGCCAAGCGCGACCAGATCATCGAAGCGGCCCAGGCCGGCGTCAATGGTTACGTGGTCAAGCCGTTCACCGCCCAGGTGCTCAAAGAAAAGATCGAGAAGATCTTCGAACGCGTCAACGGCTGAGTCACGTCAGGGGGCGCCATGGAATCAACACAGACGTCTTTGGGGGAGTTCGAGTCGACCCTGAAGAAACATGCCCAGGAGCTGGTCGAGAGCCTGGAACGGGGGCGTTTCGGCGATGCGGTGCAGCTGATTCATCAGCTCAACCAGACCCGCGACCGTGGCCTGTACCAGGAAGTCGGCAAGCTTACCCGTGAGCTGCACAGTGCGATCGTCAGCTTCCAGATCGACCCGCGCATGCCGCAGGCCGAGGAAGTCTCGCAGATTACCGATGCCACCGAGCGCCTGTCCTACGTGGTCAAGCTCACCGAGGGTGCCGCCAACCGCACCATGGACCTGGTGGAGGAGAGCACCCCGGTGCTCAACGAGCTGGCAGCCGAGGCGCAAGGCCTGAGCGTCGACTGGCAGCGCTTCATGCGCCGTGAAGTCGCAGCGCCGGAGTTCCGCGAGCTGGTCAGGCGCGTCGACAGTTTCCTGACGCACAGCGCCGAGGGCAACCGCAAGGTCGCCGGCCACCTCAACGACATTCTGCTGGCCCAGGACTATCAGGACCTGACTGGCCAGGTGATCAAGCGCGTGACCGCGCTGGTCACCGAAGTGGAAAGCAATCTGCTCAAGCTCGTGCTGATGGCCAGTCAGGTCGACCGGTTTGCCGGTATCGAACACGACCACCAGCAGCTGCGCGCTGAAAAAGATGAAGAAAAACATCCGACTCGGGGTGAAGGTCCGCAGATTCATGCCGATAAGCGTGAAGACGTTGTGTCCGGTCAGGACGACGTCGACGATCTGCTGTCCAGCCTGGGTTTTTAAGGAGCACGTTTAATGAGCTTCGGCGCCGATGAAGAAATCCTTCAGGATTTCCTGGTAGAAGCCGGCGAAATTCTTGAGCAACTGTCCGAGCAACTGGTCGAGCTGGAAAGCCGGCCCGACGATGCCGACCTGCTCAATGCGATCTTTCGCGGTTTCCACACTGTAAAAGGGGGCGCCGGCTTCCTTCAGCTGAACGAGCTGGTGGAGTGCTGCCACATCGCCGAGAACGTGTTCGACATCCTGCGCAAAGGTGAGCGCCGGGTCGACGCGGAACTGATGGATGTGGTGCTCGAAGCACTGGACACAGTCAACAGCATGTTCGGCCAGGTGCGCGAGCGCAGCGAAGTGACCCCGGCCACGCCGGAGCTGCTGGCGGCCCTGTCGCGCCTGGCGGAGCCTGCCAGCGCCGACGCCCCGGCACCTGTGGTCGAGGTTGCGCCGGAGCCGGTGGCCGCCGAGGCGGATATCACCGACACCGAGTTCGAACAGCTGCTCGACTCGCTCGACGCGGTCAAGGCCGAAGCGGCCGCTGCCGAAGAGCAGATGCAGGGCGAGGCCCTGGGCGGCGCGGGTGACGACATCACCGATGCCGAGTTTGAATCGCTGCTCGACCAGTTGCATGGCAAGGGCCAGTTCTCGCCCGAAGTCGCCGCTGCCGAAGCGGTGGTCGATGCCAGTGCGCCGGTGAGCGACGAGATCACCGACGAAGAATTCGAGTCGTTGTTGGACCAGTTGCACGGCAAGGGCACCTTCCAGGCCGATGCCTTGCCAGCTGCCACTGCTGCAGTGGAGCGCGTTGTTGCGCCCGGCAGCGGCGACGAGATCACCGAGCATGAGTTCGAAGCCTTGCTCGACCAGTTGCACGGCAAGGGCAAGTTCACCGGTGAAACCGTTGCTGCCGAAGCGCCTGTCGCCGTGGCAGCGCCGGTTGCGGCCGTGGCTGAAAGCAAACCGGTCGCCAAGCCTGCTGCAGCCCCGGCTGCCGCTGCACCTGCTGCCGCCGCCAAGCCGGCCGCGCCAGCCCGCAGCCCGGCTCCGGCCGCGGAAAAGCCTGCCAGCGAAGCGGAAACCACGGTGCGTGTCGACACTGCGCGCCTGGACGAGATCATGAACATGGTCGGCGAACTGGTGCTGGTGCGTAACCGCCTGGTGCGCCTGGGCCTGAACAGCGGTGACGAGGCCATGTCCAAGGCCGTGTCCAACCTCGACGTGGTCACCGCCGACTTGCAGACCGCGGTGATGAAGACCCGCATGCAGCCGATCAAGAAGGTCTTCGGGCGCTTCCCGCGCCTGGTCCGCGACCTGGCTCGGCAACTGAAGAAAGAGATCAACCTGGAGCTGGTCGGCGAAGAAACCGACCTCGACAAGAACCTGGTCGAGGCCCTGGCCGACCCGTTGGTGCACCTGGTGCGCAACGCCGTCGACCACGGTGTCGAGATGCCGGACGAGCGTGAAGCCTCTGGCAAGGCCCGGACCGGCCGCGTGGTGCTGTCGGCCGAGCAGGAAGGCGACCACATCCTGCTGTCGATCTCCGACGACGGCAAGGGCATGGACCCGAACATCCTGCGCGCCAAGGCCGTGGAAAAAGGCCTGATGGACAAGGACGCGGCCGATCGCCTGAGCGAGTCGGACTGCTACAACCTGATCTTCGCCCCGGGCTTCTCGACCAAGACCGAGATTTCCGACGTGTCCGGCCGCGGTGTCGGCATGGACGTGGTGAAGACCAAGATTTCCCAGCTCAACGGCTCGATCAACATCTTCTCGGCCAAGGGCCAGGGCTCGAAGATCGTCATCAAGGTGCCGCTGACCCTGGCGATCATGCCGACCCTGATGGTGATGCTGGGCAACCAGGCGTTCGCCTTCCCGCTGGTCAACGTCAACGAGATCTTCCACCTCGACCTGTCGCGCACCAACGTGGTCGACGGTCAGGAAGTGGTGATCGTGCGCGACAAGGCGCTGCCGCTGTTCTACCTCAAGCGCTGGCTGGTTCAGGGCCAGGTGCATGAGGAGCAGCGCGAGGGCCATGTGGTGATCCTCTCGGTCGGCACCCAGCGTATCGGCTTCGTGGTCGACCAGTTGGTGGGCCAGGAAGAGGTGGTGATCAAGCCGCTGGGCAAGATGCTGCAGGGCACCCCGGGCATGTCCGGCGCCACCATCACTGGTGACGGCCGCATCGCGCTGATTCTCGACGTGCCGAGCATGCTCAAGCGTTACGCGGCACGGCGTATCTGATTTTCGGCGGCGCGCCCTGGCGGGTGGCGCCGCCTATATGGAGTGTTTATGGCAGTCAAGGTCCTGGTGGTGGATGATTCCGGTTTCTTCCGCCGCCGCGTTTCGGAAATCCTCTCGGCGGACCCGACGATCCAGGTGGTCGGCACCGCGACCAACGGCAGGGAAGCGATCGACCAGGCACTGGCGCTCAAACCCGATGTCATCACCATGGACTACGAAATGCCCATGATGGATGGCATCACCGCCGTGCGGCACATCATGCAGCGCTGCCCGACGCCAGTATTGATGTTCTCCTCGCTGACCCATGAAGGCGCCCGCGTCACCCTCGACGCGCTGGATGCCGGTGCGGTGGATTACCTGCCGAAGAACTTCGAAGACATCTCGCGCAACCCGGAGAAGGTCAAGCAGCTGCTGTGCGAGAAGGTGCATACCATCTCACGCAGCAACCGCCGTTTCGGCGGCTACACCAGCCACGCGCCGGTCAGCGCACCTGCACCGGCCGCCAGCCATGCACCCGCCAGCAGCCTGGCCAGCGCCGCGCCGGTCCGTCCTGCCGCGCCTGCCCGTGCGGCGGCGCCGGCAGCGGCGCATGCCCCGGCTCCCAAGCGCAAGCCTTACAAGCTGGTGGCGATCGGTACCTCCACCGGCGGCCCGGTGGCCCTGCAGCGGGTGCTGACCCAGTTGCCGGCGAACTTCCCGGCGCCGATCGTGCTGATCCAGCACATGCCCGCCGCGTTCACCAAGGCATTCGCCGAACGCCTCGACAAGCTGTGCAAGATCAGCGTCAAGGAAGCCGAGGACGGCGATATGCTGCGCCCGGGCCTGGCGCTGCTGGCCCCGGGTGGCAAGCAGATGATGATCGACGGCCGTGGCACGGTGAAGATCCTGCCGGGCGACGAGCGCCTGAACTACAAGCCGTGCGTGGACATCACCTTCGGTTCGGCGGCCAAGTCCTATGGCGATAAGGTGCTGTCGGTGGTGCTCACCGGCATGGGCGCCGATGGTCGCGAAGGCGCGCGCCTGCTCAAGCAGGGTGGCAGTACCGTGTGGGCCCAGGATGAGGCCAGCTGTGTGATCTACGGCATGCCCATGGCCATCGTCAAAGCCAACCTGGCGGACGCGGTGTACAGCCTGGATGAAATCGGCAAACACCTGGTCGAGGCTTGTGTCTGATGGATGTGCTCAGCCTGATTGGCCTGATCCTGGCGTTCGTCGCCATCGTCGGTGGCAACTTCCTTGAAGGTGGCCACGTCGGTGCCTTGCTCAATGGCCCGGCGGGCCTGATCGTGCTCGGTGGCACCCTGGCAGCGGCACTGCTGCAGTCGCCGCTGTCGGCGTTCAAGCGCGCGTTGCAGATCCTGCGCTGGATCTTCTTCCCGCCGCGGGTCGACCTGGCCGGTGGTATCGACCGGGTGGTCAACTGGAGCCTGACGGCGCGCAAGGAAGGCCTGCTCGGCCTGGAAGGGGTGGCCGATGCCGAACCCGACCCTTACGCCCGCAAGGGCCTGCAACTGCTGGTCGATGGTGCGGAGCCGGAATCGATCCGCAGCATCCTCGAAGTCGACTTCCTGACCCAGGAAAGCCGTGACATCCAGGCCGCCAAGGTGTTCGAGAGCATGGGCGGCTACGCCCCGACCATCGGTATCATCGGTGCGGTCATGGGCCTGATCCACGTCATGGGCAACCTGGCCGACCCGTCGCAACTGGGCAACGGCATTGCCGTGGCCTTCGTCGCCACCATCTATGGCGTGGCCAGTGCCAACTTGATCCTGCTGCCGATCGCCAACAAGCTCAAGGCCATCGTCATGCGCCAGTCGCGCTACCGCGAGATGCTGCTCGAAGGCCTGCTGTCGATCGCCGAGGGCGAGAACCCGCGCTCGATCGAGTTGAAGCTGCAAGGCTTCATGGAGTAAGCCATGCGCCGTCGCCGTCATACCGAGGAGCACGAGAATCACGAACGCTGGCTGGTGTCGTACGCCGACTTCATCACCTTGCTGTTCGCCTTCTTCGTGGTCATGTATTCGATCTCCTCGATCAACGAGGGCAAGTACAAGGTCATCTCGCAAGCGCTGCTCGGGGTGTTCAACGACCCTGAGCGGAGCATGAAGCCGATCCCGATCGGCGATGAGCAGCCGCTCAGCGTGAAACCCGCAGAACCCTTGATCAAGGACAGCGAGCAGACCGATGCGGGCCTGGCGCAGACCAACGTCGACCCGCTGAAGACCATCAGCGACGACGTGCGCGATGCCTTCGGCGACCTGATCAAGTCCGACCAGATGACCGTGCGCGGCAACGAGCTGTGGGTGGAAATCGAGCTCAACTCGTCCTTGCTATTCGGCAGTGGCGATGCCATGCCCAGTGACCAGGCGTTCGCCATCATCGAGAAAGTCGGCAACATCCTCAAACCGTTCGCCAACCCGGTGCACGTCGAGGGCTTCACCGACAACCTGCCGATCCGCACGGCGCAGTACCCGACCAACTGGGAACTGTCGGCGGCGCGGGCGGCGAGCATCGTGCGCCTGCTGGCGATGGAAGGGGTCAACCCGGCGCGCATGGCCTCGGTGGGTTACGGCGAGTACCAGCCGGTGGCCAGCAATGACACCGCCGAAGGGCGTGCGCGCAATCGCCGGGTCGTGCTGGTGATTTCCCGCAACCTCGAAGTACGCCGCAGCCTGACCGGTTCGGGCAGTGCCAATGCGACCCCGGACGCAGCGTTGCGCCGTGCTGGCACACAAAGTGCACCGCCAGCCCCAGCAGCGACGATGGCCAAGTGAGCCGTCAATTCTCCGTCACCGCATGCCCTGTGGCAGCCGGCGGCACCCATGAAGCAAGAGTTGTCCTATGAGAGTCTGGGCAGTAGCCAATCAAAAAGGTGGCGTTGGCAAGACCACGACCACCATCGCCCTGGCCGGCCTGCTGGCCGAGGCGGGCAAGCGTGTGGTCGTCGTCGACCTCGACCCGCATGGCTCCATGACCAGCTATTTCGGGCACAACCCGGATGCCCTGGAGCACAGCTGCTACGACCTGTTCCTGCACAAGGGCAGCGTGCCCGAAGGCCTGCCGGGGCAGTTGTTGCTGCCCACCAGCGATGAGCGTATCTCGCTGCTGCCGTCGAGTACCGCATTGGCCGTGCTGGAGCGTCAGTCGCCGGGGCAGAGTGGCCTGGGCCTGGTGATCGCCAAGAGTCTGGCGCAGTTATGGCAGGATTTCGATTTCGCCCTGATCGACAGCCCGCCATTGCTCGGCGTGCTGATGGTCAATGCCCTGGCTGCCAGCCAGCAGCTGGTGATACCGGTGCAGACAGAATTCCTCGCGGTGAAAGGCCTGGAGCGCATGATCGGCACCTTGGCCATGGTCAACCGCTCGCGCAAGCAAGCGCTGCCTTACCAGATCGTGCCGACCTTGTTCGACCGCCGTACGCAAGCTTCTTTGGGCACCCTCAAGGTGCTGCGAGATACCTATGAACACCAGGTGTGGCAGGGCTACATCCCGGTCGACACACGCCTGCGCGATGCCAGCCGCAATGGCGTCACGCCGTCGCAGTTCGATGGCAAGAGCCGCGGGGTGATCGCCTACCGGGCATTGCTCAAGCACATGCTCACCTACAAGCCGGTTGCGCAGGTGGTTTCATGAACCGGCCTGTCGGTACCAATCCACAACTGGCCCTGCAGTCGTACCTCGATGGGCTGTTGCAGGAGGCCACCGAGGCCGAGGATATCCTCGACCTGCCAGCGCCGGCTGAAGCGCTCGGGGCCAATGATGAGTTCGCCGCTGCCGTGCGCGAAGAGCAGGTGCGGGACGCTCGCCAGCCAACACCCGCAGCCAGGCCTTTTGCCGAGCCGCAGGTAAAGGTGCTGCCAGCCGTGCTGCCGGTCGAGCAGCCGGTGGTGGCGGTGGTCGAGACTGAAGTGGTGGCTGAGGCCAGTATCCCGGTGCTGACCGAAGTGCCGGCGCCGGAGCCGGTTGCCCCCTTGGTGGACGTGCACCTGCCAGCGGCAGGCATGGCCGACACGCCGGCCCCGCCGGCCAGCGTCGACGGCCGCCCGGCCTGGGCCGCAGAACCGTTCGAGTGCCTGCTGTTCGACGTCGCCGGGCTGACCCTGGCGGTGCCGCTGGTTTGCCTGGGCTCGATCTACAGCCTGGAAGGCCAGGAGCTGACACCGCTGTTCGGCCAGCCAGACTGGTTCCTGGGCATCCTGACCTGCCAGGCCGGCAACCTCAAGGTGCTGGATACCGCGCGCTGGGTCATGCCCGACCGTTACCGCGACGACTTCCGCCAGGGCCTGAATTACGTGATTTCCGTGCAGGGCTACGAATGGGGCCTGGCGGTGCATCAGGTCAGCCGCTCGCTGCGCCTGGACCCCGCCGAGATCAAGTGGCGCAGCCAGCGTGGCCAGCGTCCCTGGTTGGCCGGCACGGTCATCGAACACATGTGTGCACTGCTCGACGTTGCCGAACTGGCCGAGTTGATCGCCAGCGGCGCGGTCAAGCAGTTGCATGCCAAACAGAAATGACACCGAACACAACCGCCAACAGCGGATTTAGAGGGCTAGGGGAATGAAAAAGTCGTCTGCGCAAGGTTCTGAAGATCCGATCCTGCAGTGGGTAACCTTCCGTCTGGACAACGAGTCCTACGGCATCAACGTCATGCAGGTGCAGGAAGTGCTGCGCTACACCGAGATCGCTCCGGTGCCGGGCGCGCCAAGCTACGTGCTGGGCATCATCAACCTGCGCGGCAACGTGGTGACGGTGATCGACACCCGCCAGCGCTTCGGGCTGATGCCGTCGGACGTGACCGACAACACCCGTATCGTCATCATCGAGGCTGACAAGCAAGTGGTCGGCATCCTGGTCGATAGCGTTGCCGAGGTGGTGTACCTGCGTCAGTCGGAAATCGAAACGGCGCCGAACGTGGGTAACGAAGAGTCGGCCAAGTTCATCCAGGGCGTGTGCAACAAGAACGGCGAACTGCTGATCCTGGTCGAGCTGGACAAGATGATGACCGAGGAAGAGTGGTCCGAGCTGGAGAACATCTGAGTTGATCTTCGAGGTGGCGGTAATCTTCCTGGCGCTGCTGTGGGCCCTGAGCCTGTGGTTCTTCCTCAACTACAGCAAGCGCCAGCGCGAACTGGCGGCGCAGCAGGCCGAGGGCGACGCCCTGCGCGACCAGCGCATCAAGGACCTGGCCAAGCGCCTGGATGACTACCAGAACGGCACCGTGCGCATGGGTGAAGCCCTCCATGAACTGCGCGCGACCGTGGCACCGCTGCCGGAGAAGCTCCAGCAGCTGGAGCAGCGCGACCCCAACAGCGTGACCTTTACCCAGGCCGCCAAGCTGGTGGGCATGGGCGCCAGCGTGGCGGAGCTCACCGAAACCTGCGGCCTGACCCAGGCCGAGGCGGAGTTGATGAGCAAGCTGCATCGCGGCGAATGAAATTCAAAGGGCGCCTGCGGGCGCCCTTTGATTTTCTGGCCCAGTGCGCGACGCACTACGTCAATGATTCAGGTTGCGCCAACCGAACCCGTTATTGACGCGCACTACCCGTGAAACACGGAACAGTGACTGGAGCGTGTTCTGCAACTCTTCGGTCGAAACAGGGTGCAGGTCGGCCCCCAGCAGCGTGGGCGGGTTCAGCAAGGGGCAACTGAACAGCTTGTAGATCTTTTTCATCTGCCGCAGTGCAGGCAGGCTATGGTCCACGGCCTGATTGAACATGCCAATGCCGGTGAGCTCGCTCAGGGCTTTGGCATAGGTTGCATACTTGGGGGCATGAGCGCTTTTGCCCGGCCAGTGGCTGTTCTGTGTGAAAAAACCAGGCCGTGTATCCAGCTGAAGGTCCATGTTGCGAATCACATTCAGCAGTGTCGGGTTGCCGGGATGGCTGCCGATCACGCTGGTGTTGTATTGCTGGTGCACCCCTTTGAACGGGTTCGATGTAGGCTGCTCCAGCAATAGCCCGTCGAGCGTGGTCCGCAGGGGTATGTTGCCTATCCATTCACTGGGTGAGGCTTCATTGCTGATGCCTGCCGCTGAAGGGTGAGCCGACGGGGCCAGCAGGTCGTTGCCAATGTCCATGTACAAGCCGCCATTTTGATGCAACGCATGGTACTTCAGCATGTCGGTGGCGGCGGTCAGGTGGGATGAGCCCCGCGCAGGGCCTTCCATGGCAGCATCGTAGAAGCGCCTGGTGTATCCCATGTTGGCGAAAAAGCCTTGTTGCTCAAGCGGGAGTACCTGCAGGTTGGGTGCGGCAACCGCCAAGGCACGGGCATTCTGGTTGAACGCTGCGGCGTTTTGTTCGGAAAGATAGAGGCAATGGCCATAACCCGCGTCCCTGAGCAGCCTGGAATTGCGGGCGATGCGTGTGAGCATGCCAGGTGCAAGGAGATCGTCGTTGACCCACAGGAACATCACGCGCCTGGGAATATCTATCTGGTTTACCTCAGGCACCCTTGGTATTTCGATGGGCAGGCTTATTTCTATGCCGAGGGTGCGCAGCGTGCTTTCGCGCATGGCGTCCGTTACCACACGTGGGCCGTTGATTTCTGGCAGGTAGACACTCAAGCGGGAATTCTCGGCGATGTAGCGTTCGGGCGAGTGTTGTTCAAGGTCACTTGTTTTTACAAAGGCGTCCGTTTCGAGCTCATACACCCACTGCGTTACCGGATTGCTTGTATTCACGAGGGTATCCATGCCCGCGTGGGTGGTCTGGCGGCTGATCAGCATCTGGCGAGCAGGTGCCGGCAGTGGCTCGACCGGGACCGGTTGCTCAAAGAACTTCTCGAAGTTGGCTCCGACCCATCGCGACCTGGGTGCCCGTATCGGGCTGAGCGGGTAGCCGATCTGTCCATTGACCCTGCCAGGGGCGACGAATCCATCGAATTGTGTCCGGAATACCTTCTTGCCGGCGGACCACACCTTGTCAGCCAACGGCAGGGCACACAGTGCTCCAAACGCGACGTTCAGGGCACCATCGGCTTTTTCCTGAAGATTCTTGCCATTGATGACTTCATCCAGGCCCAGGCCGAGCTGGGCGATTCCGCCAATGGCAACCACCCATCCCAGGCCAGGCACCACCAAGGTTAACGGTGCAAGCAGAGTCATCGTCTGATTCAGGTAGCCTCGCCATCTGGCCTTGATTACATCGCTGTTGGTCGTGATGATGAACCGGGCATCTTCATAGCTTCGTTGGCGTAACCGCGAGGTGATGTGGCTGAACAGGCCGTCGGTTATCAGCGGGCTGTATTCGTCGACCTTGTGATTGATGTACTGCGTTGACCAGCCGCTGGCCGGGATGACCAGGTTGTTGACATACAGGAAGCGCGGCCCCTGGTAACTGGCCAGCCCTTTGAGGGTATCCTCCAGCCCTGTGTAGCCGAGCCCGGTTGAAAAGTCCTGGAGGCGAAAGTGCGTCAGCAATGACTTACGCTTTTCGCTGTCCTTGCACTGTTGCACCAGCCAGGCTTTCATCGCGCTGGCGTTCTCGAACTCGTGCAAAGGCGACGAATTGCCGGGAACGTACAGCAAGGTCAGCCCTGAGTTTCGATCCGTAAGGCACGGGATATCAGTGGCTACATAGCCGTAGATGTTGAGCATGCGTGCTTCTACGGTGTCAGCGTGCTTTGTCGAGGCTTCATCATCATGTGCGATGCCAATAGCGCGCCAGGCCAGGTCGCAACCTGCTTCGCTCAGACTGCCTTCCTCGACCTGCTTGTTGCAGGCCGCGAGAAAATTCACCTGGGACAGCGTCGCGTAATCGTCGAACTTGTGTTGCCAGTAGTCGTCGAGTCTGGCGATGTACTCATCGTGCAGATCCAGTTCCCAGATGAACGTTTGAAATGCTCGCGTGTCGGTGGAGATCTGAGTTTGCTGGGTATACCGCATGGGCTGCGTCTTGCGGAACACGCCTTGATAGACGGCGTAATCATCCAGCGTGCCGAACAGACCGCCCTCTGGGAGCTCATCGACGATCTGCACGTTCCCTTGGGCAAACGCCCTGGCCCAGCTCTCCTGAGGCAGGCTCCAGTCGCGCAGGAGCCCGAGAAAGTCGAGCACAGCATAGGTACTCAGCGCAATGTGCTGCAGGTTGTCGGGTTGTTCTTGCCACTTTGACAGCACCGCCTGGCCGAGGGGTATCTGCTCGACGACCTTGGCAATCCAGCCTCCCTCAGGGTTGGGCTTGTAATGCAAGGTCACCGCCAAGGCGGTGTCGGGATCGAAGTCCGAGCCCTGGGTCTTGGCCCACTCCCGTATTCGTTCGATGCTGAGCCGATCGGGGCGCGGGATCTGGGTGAGGTGATCGAGTGCGTGCTGGATCCCGGAGGGGTGCAATTGAGTCGTCATATGCTGACCTGCCATTGTCGTGGGGCCTGCATGATGGACGCAGGCCCGACGCCGCAAGGGGTATGTATGTACTCAGGTCGTGACCCAGGAATGGTTGCCGCCGACCTTGACCAGGCGGTTCAGTGGTAGCAGGTTGTGCAATGCCTGTTGGTAGTGGTCGAGGGTGACGAACTGCCAGGAGTGGATGCGCGGCATGTTGTACAGGTTCATGATCTGGCGCAGGGTGCGCAGAGCCGGCAGGCGTTGATCGACAACATGGGTGAGCAGGTCAGGCCCTGTCAGGTAGCTCAGGCGCCTGGCGTAGCGATAGAAGCCTGCAGGGTCTTCGGCCAGGCTCGGCTTGCTGTCGTAGAAATCCCGATTGGCCTGGTAACGGGCGAGCATTTCCTCGGAAATTGCCTCGAGTGTGGGGTTGCCTGCATGGCTGCCGATCACGCTGGTGTTGTAGAGGCAGTTCATGCTCATTTTCTCGTTGGACATCGGGGGCGGCAGCAGCAGGCCATCCGGGGCGGTGAGCAGTGCAAGCTGGTCAAGCGCTTCACCAGGGCTGCCGACGGGGTGCCCGTCGACCACCAGGGGCGGTTCGCCCTCTGCCAGCAGGTAGTCGTCCACATCCATGTACAGCCCACCTTCATGGTGCAGCATGGGGTAGCGCAGGACGTCGGAAGCTGAGGCGAAGTTGCACGCCACTCCGCCGTTCCCGTCCAGCGCAGCCTGGTACTGGGCGTAGTATCGGCTTTGCTGGAAGGTGCGGAAGAAGGTCTGCTCTTCCAACGGCAGCACCTGCAGGCCCGGGGCCTGCTCGGCGAGGAGACGCAGGTTTTCGGCATAGGCCGATGGCGACTCAGCGGAAAGAAACAAACGGACAACATAGGCGCTGTCGTTGGTGCGCGTGGCATTGCTCGCCAGGTTGGCGATGAGCGACGGGCTGATCACCTTGTCGCCAACCCAAAGGCAGGAGATCGTTTTTGGGATTGCCTGGCTGCTCTCGTCCGGCACCAGAGGAAAATCCACCGGCAGTGGCAAGTCGACGCCCAGAGCCCGAAGGGTGCGCATGCGGGTGGCGTTGCTGACTTCCCGACCGGTACCTGCCGGCACCAGATCGTGGCTGCCAGGGCGGGCGATGTAGGCAATCGAGTCGACTTCATTGAGTGCGTATTCATGAATGAAGGCGTCTCGCTCCATGTCGTAGACGACGCGTGCGTTGTAGGTATCGATACGTGCGTCGAGGTTATCGGGTGTGCCATCGTAGCGAGGCACCCGTATCACCGAGTCGGCCACGGCCTGGTCGCCTTCCGGCAATGGCGGGATGGGGTCAGGGATATGGAAGTACGGCGCGATATCGACATCGGGCAGGTGCGGCGGTGAAAGCGGGCTGAGCGGGTAACCGAGCTGATCGTTGATGCGGCTTGGCACTACGAAACGGTCGCTCTTGCTTTCGAACAGCACCTTGCTGCGGGCAACCCCGTGCACGATCAGCGGCACGGCATTGAGCAGGCCCCAGGCGATGTCGGCCACGCCGTCTTGCCTGTCTTGCAAGCCCTTGCCATTGATCGCCTGGTCCAGCCCAAGGCCGAGCTGGGCGATACCACCGAGCGCCAGCAGCGGTGCCAGGCCGGGTATCACAAGACTCAGCGGCGCTAGTAGGTTGAGCGTGGTGTTCAGGTAGGCGCGCCAACTTGCCTTGGTGACGTCACTGTCGGTGGTGATGATGAAGTCGACATCATCGTAGCTGCGCTGGCGCTGCCGTTCAGCCAGGGCCTGGAACAGGTCGCCAGTGATTCTGGGGTTGTACTTGCCAGGCCGATAGTTCACATAGTCGCGGGGCGACCAGGTGCCATCGTCGTTGAAAAAGCCGTGTTGCGGCGGCAAACGATGCCTGCGGGGATATTCGCCCAAACCTTCCAGGGCGGTATCAAGGCCACTGAAGTCTAGGCCCTGGGGGCCGTCGGCCAGTCTGAAGTGCTGCCTGAGGGCCTGGCGGCTGGCGGGTGCCTTGCATTGTTGGCCAACCCAGTCCTTGAGTAGCGTCTCGCTGGCGAACTCCAACAGCGGAGCGCTGTTGCCTGGGGCGTAGAGCAGGGTGAGATCGGTACTGGCGTCGTTGATGTACAACAGGTCGGTTGCGGCGTAGCCATAGATGCTCAGCGTGCTCAGGCGCAGGCCTTGGCCGCGCGGCAGCAGGTCGGCGGCACGCCAGGCCAGGTGGCGTCCGGCATCGCTGAGGCTGCCTTGTGCGACCTGAAGGTTGCAGGCGGCGACGAAATTGAGCTTGCTGGACAGCCGATAGCTCTCCAGATGGTCACGCCAATAGGCGTCGAGCATGGCTTTGAACGGCGCATGGAAGTCCAGTTGCTCGATGAATTGCTGAAAGGCCTCGGCGGCTATTGGCAGCTGCGTGGAGGTGTCGTAACGGGCCGGTTCGCTGCGGCGGAAGAGGCCGTTGAACACGCTGTAGGCAGCACCATAGTGGTTGAGCTCAGGTGCGGGCAGGGTTTCGACAAGGCGAATGGGGCCGTCAGGCAGGGTGCCTGCCCAAGGGGTTCCGAACAGCCCTCCGAACAGATCGTTGTTCGATTCGCCCTGCCAGTTGGCCAGCAGTGCCTGCGCAAGGCTCTGACGCTGGACGACGGCGGCCAGGTGGCTGCCCTCGCCATCGCTGCGATAGTGCAGCGTGACCACATCGATCTGTTCCGGGTCCAGGTCGATGCCGTGTGGCACGAGCCATTGGCGGATCAGTCGGTTGGCTTCGCGGTCCGGGCGTGGGACGTTGCCTAGATGATCGCGCACGTACTGCACGCCGAGGGCGTTGATGTTGCTCGTGGACATGGTGCTCATCCTGCACTGAGTGGGGGCGGCGAAGGATGAGCGGGTGAGGGGGGGAGCGGTGGTAGATATCTATCGGGCCTGCTGTAACGGGCGGTCGAAGCTTGCCTGTTGTCAATAGCCCTGGGCGTTCCCTGCATTAGCCACGTCTTCAAGAGGCAGTAGCCGTAGCTCTGCGCGTTGCAGGGCTGAAACGTCTATGAGCGCCTCGTGGTAAAAGGCGGGAATGTTCGCCAGATCCGCCAACTGCCTGTAGGTATAGAGCGCTGGCAGGCGTTGATCGATCACGTGGTTGAGCACCGCAGGGCCTGTCAGCTGGTTGAGCTGGCGAGTGTAGGCCTGGAACGCAGCTTCGCTATGCCGAGCGGGCTTGGGGGCCCGGTAGAAGTCCTGGCCCTCTGGGGTGAGGTAGCGATTGAGGATCTCGTCGGATATATCATTCAACACCGGATTGAAAGCACGGCTGCCGATCATGCTGGTGTTGTAGCTTGTGTACATCCCCAGCTGTGCGTTGCACACCGGACTGCGCAGCAGCAGGCCGTCGATGGGGGTATTCAGTGCTACACCGTCGATTCTGGCGCGCGGCAGCCCGCTCGAGGGATCAGGCTCGGTCAACAGGTGATCGTCCATGTCCAGGTAGATCCCACCTTCACTGTGCAGTATCCGATAGCGCAAGATGTCCGAGGCCGAAGAAAAATTGGACGCCACGCCGCCATTTCCGTTGATTGCCGCCTGATACTGTTCGAAGTACTCGCTTACCATGAACTGGCTGTAGAAGGTCTGATGCTCCAGGGGGGCAACCTCCAGGCCTTTCTGCATGCGGCTTTGCAGCAGGACCATGTTACGTTCGAATGCCTGCGGATCAGCCTTGGAAAGGTACAGTTTCAGCCTGAAGTCGCTGTTGCGCAGCACGTTGACATTGTTGTCCAGCGCATTCAGGTAGTCCCCGGCAATCATCCGGTCGCCCACCCAGATATGAAATACCTGCCTGGGGACGGGCATCCCGGGCTCGTTGCCGAGCGCATCCAGGTCTAGCGGCAGTTGCAGGTCTATACCCAGGGCGCGCAGCGTTCGCGAACGTGTGGCCGGGCTTGTTTCACGGGAAGGTTCGGTATCGGGTACCAGTCGACTGGTTTCAGGGCGAAGCGGGTCGGCGGTGGCGACGTAATGCTGGGCACCCCGTGTTCCATCGGCATGCTTGAGCACGAAACTGTCTTGGCTGGCATCGTAATAGAGCGCTTGAAGGCCATTCCCGACATCGCCCCTCAGTTCGTCGCCTGTGCCAAATGCCCGAAAGCGCGTGACGCAGTGGGCAATGTGCGGGTCGGCACCCGGGCTGGCGGCGGCCGTCTCCTCGCCGACTTCAGCCAGTTCGCGGAAGAAGGGCGTCATCGCCGCACCTGGCAGGTGAGGCGGTGTTACCGGGCTCAGTGGGTAGCCGATTCGACCATTGAGCCTGACGGGTTTGATGAAGCCCAGCGGGCGGCTACCGAACAAGGTTTTGCTCGCGCTCACTCCCCGAGCGAGCCCGGGGGCGGCATTCAGCAGGCCGAAAACGGCTTGCTCGGCGCCTTCTTCCTGCTGTTCCAATGGCTTGTCGTTGAGCATCTGGTCCAGGCCGACACCGAATTGCGCGGCGCCGGCGATGGCCAGCAGAGGAACGAGTTCGGGGGCCAGCAGCAGAAACGGCGTAAGCAAGTTCATGGTCAGGTAGAAGTAGCCACGCCAGGCTGCTTTGGTTACGTCACTATCGCGGGCAATCAGGTAGTCGCCATCGCTTTGGCTACGTAGTCGCTGCGCTTGCGCGAAGGCCGTGAACACGTCGTTTTCGATCTGTGGGCTGTAGGTGTCGGCCTTGTAATTGATCAAGGCATGCGGGTTCCAGACTCTCGCCAACCGGTAGACGGAGGTTGCCGGCAGGATGTTGTGGCGAGGCGGCCAGGCCGCCATGCCCTGAAGAATGGTGGCCAGCCCGGAGCGGGTGAGCCGGTCGGCAATGTCACTGGCGCAGAAGTGTGCGAGCAGTGCGGCACGCTTGCTGGCATCACGACATTGCCTGGCCAGCCAGGTGCGCATGGCGCTGATACTGGCGAACTCATGAAGGGGGCTGGTGTTGCCAGGTAGGTACAGCAGGGTCAGGCCGCTGCTGGCGTCGCTCAGGCAAAGGATATCGCTCGAGCGGTAACCATTGATACTGAGCATCCTGGCGATGACGCCGTTGTTGCTGAGCCTGCTGTCGTGGTGCCAGCGCGCGACGCCTGCAGCGCGCCATGCCAGGCTGCGCCCGCGCTCGCTCAGGTTGCCTTGCTGTGTTTGTCGGTTGCAGGCGGCCAGGAAGGCAATGCGTGAGCTGACGATATAGTGGTTGAAAGCGTGCCCCCAAAACGTTTCAAGCTGGCGTTTGTACACCTCATGAAAATCCAGCTTCCAGATGAAGGCTTGGAATGCCGCGGCGTCGAACTGGACAAAGGTACTGGCGTCGTAACGCAAGGGTTGACTCAGGCGGAAGAGCCCATTGAAAACGGTAGAGACCTCGATGTCGTGCCACAGGCCGGCTTTGGGCAGTTGTGCGACGATTTCAACCTGGCTTGTGCCAAACGCTTTGGCCCAGGACTGCCGGCCGTGCGGTAGCTGAAGTTCGGGCAATGCACCAAGCAGGTCGAGCGCACCGGTCAGTGGGTTCACGGCCAGCTGGAACGCTTGCTGCACGGTCAGTGACAGCGCGCGGTCCTGCCAGTTGGTCAGTAACGCCTCGGTCATGGTCATCTGCTCGGCCACTTGTGCGAGCCAGCCTCGACCGGGGATGAGTCTGCAGTGCAGGGTAATGGCAAGCGTCTGGTCGGGGTCGAGGTCCAGTTGCTGCTGGCGGGCCCAGCCGAGGATGGCATCTCTGGCGTATCGATCCGGGCGAGGTACGTGGGTGAGCACCTGTTTGAAGAAGTTTTTGCCGGTTTGGCCGACAGGGGGCTGGCGCTTTCTCATGATCTGCTCTGCAATCTTGCCACTTTGAAAAAAGGCAAGGTTGGGCGCAGGCGGGTGGCGCAGGGTGGTAGATAGCTACCGGTTGTTGCTCGGTGGCAGCAGGGCGGTTTGTGGGGTAACGTCCCTGCAAGCATAGGCTTCGTCGTCGAAACCAGCAGGTACCTTGCCCCGCAGTTGCCAGGCAAAGGCAATGATTTCGGCAATGGTCAGGTAGAGCGCTTCAGGGATCTGCTCACCCAGATCAAGGCGCGCCAACAGGCGCACCAGTTCGGCATTTTCGTAGATCGGCACTTCATGTTCGCGGGCCAGTGCCAGAATCGCCTCAGCCAGTTCGTCATCGCCTTTGGCCGTCAAGGTCGGGGCTTGCTGGCCGTCATAGCTCAGGGCAATGGCCTGTCGCGGTTGCTTGTCGATCATGCAGTTTCGTCCACCCAGCGTTGTTCCACCCGCGTACGCGGGCCCTGTGGCGGAATGCCGGGGTGGCATTCCAGGTCACCGACCTCCAGGCCACGGGCCAGCAGGCGTTCGCGCAGAGCGCCGAGCTGGCTGTCGATCAGCCGCGCGGTCTGCTCGCGCTCGGCCCACAGCTGGCCGGACAGGCGCCCCTGAATCAGTTGTGCCTGGACTTGCAACGGGCCCAGAGGGGCAAGATCAAAGGCCAGGTCGATCCGCCATAGCGCCTGCAGCGGGTCTTGCTGCTCGCGCTGCTGACGCTCGGCCTGTTGTTCCGGGGTTTCTTCGCGCTGCAGCTTCACTTGCAGAGGGATGAACTCCTGGCCGTGGCGGACGGGTATTTCGGTTTGCCAGGTGGTCTGCAGGTTGCCGTTATCCAGCGTGCCGGATTGCTGCAGGCTGCTCAGGGCGTGGCTCTGCAGGCGCGAGATGGCAGCGGCGGCCAAGCGCAGCAATTGTTGCAGGTCGCCTTCGTTTTCCATGGCCTGCAGCAACCGTGATGGCAGCGGGAATGCGCCTGGCGGTGTCCTTGGGCTGACCCGGTCGAGCATGCCTAGTGCGCTGCGGGCAATGGCCGGCAGCGCCTGGGCCAGTGTGCTGGAGGCGGTCACCGGGTTGGCCGGCGCGTTGACCGAGGCCTGCGCCACCAGCCGCACCAGTTGTGCCTTGAGGTCGGTGGCCACGCTGGCGCTGAGGCCGCCGAGCAACTTGGCCTCGAGAAAGGCGCCGCTGTTGTTCAAGGCCTGGGCAAGCGCCTTGCCATCACTGAGTTGGCGGGCATCCGGCAGGCTGGCCAGCAGGTTGCTGGCGGTGCTGCGCAGTTCACCGTCACTGCCCGGGCTGTTGGCAATCTGCTGCAGCGCACCGAGCAGGCCGGGCAGGGAGGCCTGGCGGCCCTGCTGGGTAAGCAGCTGCTGGGCAATGTTCAATTGCTCCTGGCGACCGCTGAGTGGCACAAAGCGCAGTGACTGGTCGCCTTGCACCAGGGCGCTGAGCAGGCTGCCGATCGGCAGTGGGCGCGGGCTGTCGATGGTCAGCGTGGCGCCGGCCTGGGCAGTGTTGAGCAGGCTGACCAGCGAGCGGAAGCTGGCCACTTCGCCCGCCGCTTGTGGCAGTGGCTGGTTGGTCAGGACCTTGCCCTGCAGCAGGGTGCCGATTGGCACCTTACTGGTGTCGAGTTGGGTGAGGGTGGCGACGTTACTGGCGCTGGCCTGCTGCACCATGACAGCCAGGCGGTTGCTCTCGGGCTGGCTGACGGTGAACTGACTGCCTTGCGCGAACGGCTGGCTGGCAGTGGCCTGGACCTGGGTCTGGTTGCCGCTGGCCTGAATCACTTGCAGCACCAGCTGGAAGGTACTGCCGCTCTGGCGCATCGCCAGCACTTCGGCCTGGGCGGTTTCGCCGGGCTTGAGCAAACCGGGTTGGGCCTGGGTCAGGCTGAGCAGCTCACCGGTCAGCTGGGCCTTGATCGCCTGCGGATTGATGGCGGTTTGTGCGCCGAGACTATTGATTTCAGTCATGATTGTATACAACCTGTGGAGCCCGCCCTCTTGGCAGCGTGGCAGCACATGTAATAATGCCTGCCGCCTGTCACTGCCAGTATAACGGCAGCGAGTTGGGCGACTTGAGAAGCATATAGATAAGGCGAATCCGTGACCCTTCACCTCCAAGCCGTGGGCCTGGCCTGCGAGCGCGACTGGCGCCTGTTGTTCGAGCACCTCGATTTCGAGCTGCGCCCCGGCGACATGCTGCAGATCAGCGGCCCCAACGGCAGTGGCAAGACCAGCCTGCTGCGCCTGTTGGCCGGGCTGATGCAGCCGACTGCCGGGCAGATCCTGCTGGGTGGCCAGCCGCTCGGCGACCAGCGCCATGCCCTGGCCAGCATCCTGCTGTGGATCGGCCACGCGGCGGGCATCAAGGACCTGCTCACGGCGGAGGAGAACCTCACCTGGCTCTGCGCCCTGCACCAACCGGCGTCTCCCGAAGCCATCTGGTCGGCACTCGAAGCGGTCGGCCTGCGCGGTTTCGAAGATGTCCCCTGCCATACCCTGTCCGCTGGCCAGCAGCGCCGTGTGGCCCTGGCCCGGCTGCACTTGGACAGCCCGCCGCTGTGGATCCTCGACGAACCCTTCACTGCCCTCGACAAGCAGGGCGTGGCCCAGCTTGAAGCGCACCTGGCCGCCCACTGCGAACAGGGCGGCACGGTGGTGCTGACGACGCACCACACGCTGGAACGCAAGCCAACCGGCTACCGGGAACTCAATCTGGGGCAATGGGCGGCATGAGCGTATTCATCCTGTTGCTGCGCCGAGAAGCGCGCCTGCTGTTCCGTCGCCCGGCCGAGCTGGCCAACCCGCTGGTGTTCTTCGCCATCGTCGTGGCGCTGTTCCCACTGGCGGTGGGGCCGGAAAGCCAATTGTTGCAAACCTTGTCGCCTGGGCTGGTCTGGGTCGCGGCCTTGCTGGCCGTGCTGCTGTCGCTCGACGGCCTGTTCCGCAGCGATTTCGAGGACGGCTCGCTGGAGCAGTGGGTGCTGTCGCCACACCCGCTGGCCCTGCTGGTGCTGGCCAAGGTGCTGGCGCACTGGATCTTTTCCGGGCTGGCGCTGGTATTGTTGGCGCCATTGCTGGCGCTGATGCTGGGTTTGCCCAGCCACTGCCTGCCGGTGCTGCTCGGTTCACTGCTGCTGGGCACGCCGGTATTGAGCTTGCTGGGCGCTGTTGGCGCTGCGCTGACGGTCGGTCTCAAGCGCGGTGGTTTGTTACTGGCGTTGCTGATTCTGCCGTTGTATATCCCTGTATTGATCCTGGGCAGTGGTGCGCTGCAGGCGGCATTGCAGAATATGCCTGCCACCGGCCATCTGCTCTGGCTCGCCAGCCTGACGGCCCTGGCGGTCACCCTGGCGCCCTTTGCGATAGCGGCCGGCCTGAAGATCAGCGTCGGCGAATAACGAGTCCCGGGCTCCCAAGCCCGGCTAATACCGGATGTACCTGATGAAAATGAGCTGGACGTGGTTCCACAAACTGGGTTCGCCGAAATGGTTCTATGCCATCAGCGGCCGCATGCTGCCATGGCTGGCCGTTTCCGCCGTGCTGCTGCTGGTCACCGGCGTGATCTGGGGCCTGGCCTTCGCCCCCGAGGACTACCAGCAGGGCAATAGCTTCCGCATCATCTATATCCACGTGCCGGCGGCCATGCTGGCGCAGTCCTGCTATGTACTGCTGGCAGTGGCTGGCGTGGTGGGGCTGGTGTGGAAGATGAAACTGGCCGATGTCGCCCTGCAATGCGCAGCCCCCATCGGTGCCTGGATGACCGCCGTGGCACTGGTCACCGGGGCTATCTGGGGCAAGCCGACCTGGGGCAGCTGGTGGGTCTGGGACGCACGGTTGACGTCGATGCTGATCCTGCTGTTCCTGTACTTCGGCATCATTGCCCTGGGCCAGGCCATCAGCAACCGCGACAGCGCGGCCAAGGCCTGTGCGGTGCTGGCCATCGTCGGTGTGATCAACATTCCGATCATCAAGTACTCGGTGGAATGGTGGAACACCCTGCACCAGGGCGCGACCTTCACCCTCACCGAAAAACCGGCGATGCCGGCCGAGATGTGGCTGCCGCTGCTGTGCACGGCGCTGGGTTTCTACTGCTTTTTCGGTGCCGTGCTGCTGCTGCGCATGCGCCTCGAAGTGCTCAAGCGCGAGGCGCGCGCCAGTTGGGTCAAGGATGAAGTGTTGAACAGCCTGGGGCGGAGGGCCGCGCGATGAGTTTCGCTTCCTTCGGCGATTTTCTCGCCATGGGCCATCATGCCCTGTATGTCTGGTCGGCCTATGGCATCTGCCTGGCGGTGCTGGCGCTGAATGTCGCTGCACCGTTGCTGGCCCGCCGTCGCTACCTGCAAGATGAGGCGCGCCGTTTGCGCCGGGAGAACCACCAGTGAATCCGCAACGCAAGAAACGCCTGTTCATTATCCTCGGCCTGCTGGTCGGGGTTGCGGTTGCCGTCGGCTTTGCCTTGAGCGCGCTGCAGCAGAACATCAACCTGTTCTACACCCCGACCCAGATCGCCAACGGCGAGGCGCCGCTGGACACGCGCATCCGTGCCGGCGGCATGGTCGAGAAGGGTTCGGTGCAACGTTCCTCCGATTCCCTCGACGTGCGCTTCGTGGTCACCGACTTCAACAAGTCGGTGCCGATCACCTACCGCGGCATCCTGCCGGACCTGTTCCGTGAAGGGCAGGGCATCGTCGCACTCGGCAAGCTCAATGGCGACGGCGTGGTGGTGGCTGACGAAGTGCTGGCCAAGCACGACGAGAAGTACATGCCACCCGAGGTCACCAAGGCCCTGAAGGAAAGCGGCCAGGCGGCCAGCGGTGCGGGGGCCAAGCCATGAACGCGGCACTGGTGATTCCCGAACTCGGCCAGTTGGCGATGATCCTGGCAATCTGCTTCGCTGCCGTGCAGGCCACGGTGCCGCTGCTGGGGGCCTGGCGGGGCGACAGCCTGTGGATGAGCCTGGCGCGCCCGGCTGCCTGGGGCCAGTTCACCTTCCTGGTCTTCGCCTTTGCCTGCCTGACCCACGCCTTCATGACCGACAACTTCTCGGTCGCCTACGTGGCCAGCAACTCCAACAGCGCCTTGCCGTGGTACTACAAGTTCAGTGCCGTCTGGGGCGCCCACGAAGGCTCGTTGCTGCTGTGGGCACTGATCCTCGGGGGCTGGACCTTTGCCGTGTCGATCTTCTCGCGGCAACTGCCGCAAGTCATGCTGGCCCGCGTGCTGGCAGTCATGGGCATGATCAGCGTCGGCTTCCTGAGCTTCCTGATCATCACCTCCAACCCGTTCCAGCGCCTGCTGCCGCAGGTGCCGACCGATGGTCGTGACCTCAACCCGTTGCTGCAGGACTTCGGCCTGATCGTCCACCCGCCGATGCTGTACATGGGCTATGTGGGCTTCTCGGTGGCCTTCGCCTTCGCCATCGCCGCGCTGCTCGGCGGGCGCCTGGACGCGGCCTGGGCGCGTTGGTCGCGGCCTTGGACCATCGTCGCCTGGGCCTTCCTCGGCGTGGGTATCACCTTGGGCTCGTGGTGGGCCTACTACGAACTGGGCTGGGGTGGCTGGTGGTTCTGGGACCCGGTGGAAAACGCCTCGTTCATGCCCTGGCTGGTGGGTACCGCGCTGATCCACTCGCTGGCGGTGACCGAAAAACGCGGGGTATTCAAGAGCTGGACCGTGCTGCTGGCGATTGCCGCTTTCTCGTTGAGCCTGCTGGGGACCTTCCTGGTGCGCTCCGGGGTGCTGACCTCGGTGCATGCGTTCGCCGCCGACCCGGCGCGCGGCGTGTTCATCCTGATCTTCCTGCTTTTCGTGGTGGGTGGCTCGCTGACCCTGTTCGCCCTGCGCGCCCCGGTGGTCAAGAGCCAGGTCGGCTTCGCCCTGTGGTCGCGTGAAACCCTGCTGCTGGCCAACAACCTGATCCTGGTGGTGGCGGCTTCGATGATCCTGCTGGGCACCTTGTACCCGCTGGTGCTCGATGCCCTGACCGGGGCCAAGCTGTCGGTCGGCCCACCTTACTTCGATGCCCTGTTCCTGCCGCTGATGGCGCTGCTGATGGTGGTGCTGAGCGTGGGGGTGGTGGTGCGCTGGAAGGACACCCCCGGCAAGTGGCTGGCAAACATGATGACCCCGGTGCTGATCGGCAGCGCGGTGCTGGCGCCGATCGCCGGCTTGATCGTCGACGACCTCGACTGGCCGGTCCTCAGCGCTTTCGCCCTGGCGGCCTGGGTGGTGCTCGGCGGGCTGCGTGACATCGTCGACAAGACTCGCCACAAGGGCCTGGCCAAGGGCGTGCTGGGCCTTTCCCGCAGCTACTGGGGCATGCAGCTGGCGCACCTGGGCCTGGCGGTGTGTGCCCTGGGCGTGGTGCTGTCGAGCAACAACAGCGCCGAGCGCGACCTGCGCATGGCGCCGGGCGAGAGCGTCGAGCTGGGCGGTTACCACTTCCTGTTCGAGGGCGCCAAGCACTTCGAGGGGCCGAACTTCATCTCCGACAAGGGCACCATCGTGGTCACCCGCGACGGCCGCGAAGTGACCACCCTGCACCCGGAGAAACGGCTGTACACCGTGCAGCAGTCGATGATGACCGAGGCCGGCATCGATGCCGGTTTCACCCGTGACCTGTACGTTGCCCTGGGCGAGCCGCTGGAGAACGGCGCCTGGGCGGTGCGCGTGCATATCAAGCCTTATGTCCGCTGGATCTGGCTGGGCGGTCTGCTGACCGGCCTGGGCGGGTTACTGGCGGCCTTCGACCGGCGCTATCGCGTCAAGGTCAAGACCCGGGTGCGTGAAGCCCTGGGCGTGTCTGGAGCTGCTGCATGAAGCGTTGGATCATGGTCGTGCCACTGGCGGTATTCCTGCTGATGGCGGTTTTCCTCTACAAGGGGCTGTTCCTCAAGCCCGACGAGCTGCCATCGGCGATGATCGGCAAGCCGTTCCCGGCGTTCGCCCTGGCGTCGACCCAGGGTGACCGCAACCTGACCCAGGCCGACCTGCACGGCCGGCCAGCGTTGGTCAACGTGTGGGCCACCTGGTGCCCATCGTGCAAGGTCGAACACCCGTATCTGAACCAGCTGGCCCAGCAGGGCGTGGTGATCCACGGCATCAACTACAAGGACGACAACGCTGCCGCGCAGAAGTGGCTGGCCGAGTTCCACAACCCGTACCAGCTGGATATCCGCGACGAGCAGGGCAGCCTGGGCCTGGACCTGGGCGTGTATGGCGCGCCGGAGACCTTCCTTATCGACGCCAAGGGCATCATCCGCTACAAGCACGTCGGCATCGTCGATGCCGACGTGTGGCGCGAGCAGCTGGCGCCGCTGTACCAGGGCCTGGTCGACGAGGCCAAACCATGAGGCGCTGGCTGGCAGCCGCCGTGCTGGGCTTGAGCCTGGCCGGCGTGGCCAAGGCGGCCATCGATACCTACCAGTTCCGCGATGACGCCGAGCGCGAGCGTTACCAGCAGCTGACCAAGGAACTGCGCTGCCCCAAGTGCCAGAACCAGGACATCGCCGACTCCAACGCTCCGATCGCCGCCGACCTGCGCCGCGAGATCTTCCGCATGCTCGGCGAAGGCAAGAGCAACCAGCAGATCGTCGACTTCATGGTCGACCGCTATGGCGATTTCGTGCGCTACAAGCCGGCGCTCAGCGGCCGTACCTGGCTGCTGTGGTTCGGCCCGGGCATCTTGCTGGCCGGTGGATTCGTGGTGCTGGCGGTGATCGTCCGCCGTCGCCGTGGCCCGGCGACCCAGGCTGCGCAGGAACTGTCCGTCGAAGAACGCGAGCGTCTCGCCAAACTGCTGGAAAAAGAACAGACCCATGACTGAATTCTGGCTTAGCGCGGGCCTGCTGCTGCTCGCCGCCCTCGGCTTTTTGCTGATCCCGATCCTGCGTGGCCGTCGCCAGCAGCAGGAAGAAGACCGCACCGCGTTGAACGTCGCCCTGTACCAGGAGCGCGTCGCCGAATTGGCCGCCCAGCAGGCCGCCGGCGTGCTCGACGAGGCGCAAATGGCCAAGGGCCGCGATGAGGCGGCCCGTGAGTTGCTGGCCGACACCGAAGGCGCGGAAGCGGCGCGCCAGGGTCACCTGGGCAAGGCCCTGCCATTGCTGGCGGCCGTACTGGTGCCTGCATTGGCGCTGGGGCTGTACCTGCACTTTGGCGCGGCGGACAAGGTCGAGCTGACCCAGGAGTTCGCCGCCGCACCGAAGACCATGGATGAAATGACCACGCGCCTCGAACGTGCCGTGCAGGCCCAGCCGGACTCGGCCGAAGGCCTGTACTTCCTTGGCCGTGCCTACATGGCTCAGCAACGCCCGGCCGACGCGGCGCGGGCCTACGAGCGTGCCGTCGCCCTGGCCGGTCGCCAGCCCGAGCTGCTGGGCCAGTGGGCCCAGGCGCTGTACTTCGCCGCAGACAAAAAATGGAGCCCGCAGGTGCAGGCGCTGACCGACGAAGCGCTCAAGGCCGACCCGAACGAGGTCACCAGCCTTGGCCTGCGGGGCATCGCCGCCTTCGAGGGCGAGCGCTACCAGGAAGCCATCGACTACTGGAACCGCCTGCTGGCGCAATTGCCTGAAGGCGATGCCTCGCGGGCGGCGCTGCAAGGTGGCATCGACCGCGCCGCAGAGCGCCTGGGCAGCACCGGCAGCAAAGCGCAGGCCACCACGGCAGCCCGCCTGAAGGTGCGGGTGGAGCTGGCAGCGGCGCTCAAGGACAAGGTCAAGCCTGACGACACCGTGTTCATCTTCGCCCGTGCCAGCAACGGCCCGCCCATGCCGCTGGCGGCCAAGCGGGTCACTGTGGCGCAATTGCCGCTGGAGGTGGAATTGTCCGATGCTGACGCTATGCTGCCGCAGATGAAACTGTCCCAATTCGCCGAAGTCCAACTGGTTGCACGCGTATCGCGCGCCGGCCAGCCGACCCACGGCGAATGGATCGGCCAGGGCGCGCCGCTGGCCAATACCACCCAGGCCACCCAGCACCTGACCATCGACAGCCCCGACCAGTAAGAGAACAACGCCATGCACAGCACCGTCCGCCTGACCCTAATCACCCTGGCCCTGGGGTTGTCCGCGTGTACGGCGCATCAACCGTATGAGCAGCCGTCGCCGCCGATCGAGACAGCGCCACCGCACCAGGGGCCCGCGGTGAAACCGTTGCCAGGTGGCCAGCCGTCGACCCAGCCGAGCAAGCCGGCTGCGATCCCCAAGCCGATGCCGCGTACCTCCGCCAGCTTCGCGCCACCGCCGGGTGGCGCCAGCCACTGGGACCCCAAACTCGGGGTGTATGTGCTGGAGAACAAGACCAATGTCTTTTACCGGCAGCGTACCTACTACCGCTATGACAATGGCTGGAGCTGGTCGCTGAACCCGGACGGCCCATGGCAGGAAACCGACAGCAGTGGTGTGCCTGGAGGGCTGGGGCGCGCCTACGGGCAGTAATCCGTAAGCCGGTACAGTACAGTTTTGGCTGGATATTTCAGTTGACTGTACTGGTCGGTGACTCCGCATAATGCCCCTTCGAATTGACTCGGAGGTGGCATGAGCAAGACAGTCCTGGTACTGGTAGAAACCGTCGATGACTATCTGCCATTACTCGAAAAGGCCGGCTACCGCCTGATTCGTGCTCCCTCCCCGCAAATGCGCGCTGACGCCATCCAGCGCCATGCCGGCCAGATCGACGCCGTGCTTACCCGAGGCCCGCTGGGCCTGACCGCTGCTGAAATCGCCGCCTTGCCCAAGCTGCAGATCATCTGCGTGATCGGTGCTGGCTACGAGCAGGTCGACCTGGCCGCCGCTGCCGCCCGTGGCATCACCGTCACCAATGGCGCCGGCGCCAATGCCGCGGCAGTCGCCGACCACACCCTGGCCATGCTGCTGGCGCTGTTGCGCGACATCCCTCGCGCTGACGCCAGTACCCGTCGTGGCGAGTGGAACCGGGTGATCAGCCCGTCGGTCAGCGGCAAACGCCTGGGCCTGCTGGGCCTTGGCGCGGTTGGCCAGGCCATCGCCCAGCGCGCCAGCCTGGGCTTCGACATGAACATCAGCTATCACAGCCGCACCCCGCGAATGGACGTGCCTTACACCTGGTACGACAGCCCGTTGCACCTGGCAGAGGCCGTCGACATCCTGGTCGTTGCCACCCCCGGTGGCGCCCGCACCCGCCACCTGGTCGATGCCCAGGTGCTCGAGGCACTGGGCGCGGAGGGTTACCTGGTGAATATCGCCCGGGCCAGCGTGGTCGACACCCAGGCGCTGGTATCAGCCCTTGAACAAGGCCGGCTCGCCGGCGCCGCGCTCGATGTGTTCGATGACGAACCCTTCGTGCCAGATGCCCTCAAGGCCCTTGGCAATACAGTGCTCACTCCGCATGTGGCCGGCCAGTCGCCCGAGGCCGCTCGCGACACCGTGACCCTGGTGCTGCGCAACCTGCAGGCCTTCTTTGCCGGCGAACCGGTGCTCACGCCGGTCCGCGCGTAACTCTTTAATTACCCACCCGGCATTGCCCGGATCACAAGGAGCGTTAGATGCAACTCGAAATCTTCCAGGTCGATGCCTTCTCCGCCGAGCCTTTTGGTGGTAACCCGGCGGCGGTGATCCCGCTGCAAAGCTGGCTGCAGGACGATGTGCTGCAACGCATCGCCGAAGAGAACAACCTGTCGGAAACAGCCTACTTCGTGCGCAATGGCGAGGCCTTCGACCTGCGCTGGTTTACCCCCACCGTCGAAGTCGACCTGTGCGGCCACGCCACGCTGGCTTCGGCCTACGTGCTGTTCGAACAACTGGGCGAGCAAGCCGAAGTGCTGCGCTTCAACACCCGCAGTGGCGAGCTGCGGGTCAGCCGTGGCGCCAACGGCCTGCTGGCCATGGACTTCCCGGCCAAGCAGCCGCAAGCCGTGGACGTGCCAGCCGGCTTGCTGGAAGCGCTGGGCCTGAGCGCGGCCAAGGCCGTCTACCGCTCCGACGACTATGTGGTGGTGGTCGATGACGCCGCGCTGCTCGACCCGCTGAAGCCCGATTTCGTCGCCCTGTCGGCATTCGACGTGCGTGGCATCGCGGTCACTGCCGCCGGCCGTGGCTACGATTTCGTCACCCGCTGGTTCGGCCCGCGGGTCGGCGTCAATGAAGACCCGGTTACCGGCTCTGCGCATACCTCTTTGGCGCCGTTGTGGGCCGAGCGACTGGGCAAGTCGTCGCTGAGCTGCGAGCAGGGCGGGGCGCGCAAAGGGCAATTGCACTGTGAAGTCCCGGGCAATGGCCGGGTGATCATCAGCGGGCGTGCGGCGCTGTACCTGCGCGGTAGCGTGTTCATCTGACCGGCCGGGTGGGGCTGCGGGCGCTGTGGTGTGGGGCCCGATCTATACTTGCTGACCCAACCTGCAAGGAGCCCCATCATGACTTTGGAAAAAAGCGGTAGCTGCCTTTGCGGTGAAACCCGTCTGCGGGTCACTGTCGACAATACTCACGTCAGTGCCTGCCATTGCAGCATGTGCCGCAAATGGACCGGTGGCCCGCTGCTGGTCGTGGATTGCAGTGAAGTGCCACGTTTCGAGGGACGGGCACCCGCAGTCTACGACTCCTCCGAGTGGGCCCAGCGTGGTTTTTGCAGCCGTTGCGGCACGCACCTGTATTACCGGCTCAAGGGCAAAGAGCACTTTGCGGTGCCTGTGGGCCTGCTGGACGGCGACGAGGCCTGGGATTTCGACCTGCAGATCTTCGTCGAGCAGAAACCCGCCTGGTATTGCTTTGCCAACCAGACCACGGAACTGACGGGCGAAGAAGTGTTCGAGCAGTTCGGCTGAGCCATTCCCCACGGGAATGCCTGCATGCGCAAAGATCCTTTGCCGCCGGCCCTGCACAGCGTTAGCCTGCGCGCATCCACGAACAGGAGCGGAAAGCGTGAAGCGCGGTGTGATGTATGCCGGCGGGGCCGGTGCGTTATGGGGCATGGTACTGATGGTTCCGGAGCTGTTGCCGGAGTTCAACCCGATGCTGTTAAGCAGCGTGCGCTACGGGATGGTCGGCCTGATCTCGTTGTTGCTGGCGGTGCCGATGGCCCGGCAGCTGCGCCAGCTGACCCTGACGGACGGCTGGATGCTGCTGCGCCTGGCAGTGGTCGGCAACCTGCTGTACTTCATCTGCCTGGTGGCGGCGATCCAGCGCCTGGGCGTGGCACCTGCCTCGCTGATTGTCGGTGTGTTGCCGTTGACCATCACCCTGTATGGCCGCAACGACAGCGGCGCAGTGCCGATCCGGCGGCTGATCGGCCCGCTGGCGCTGATCCTTGCCGGAATGCTGTGCATCAACCTGCAGACCTTTGCCTTCGCCCCGGGCGATATCGGCGACAAGCTCATGGGGCTTTTCTATGCCTTGGCTGCACTGGCCTGCTGGACCTGGTACGCGGTGCAGAACAGTCGTTATCTCAAGCAGAGCGGGCATTTCGACAGCCACCAGTGGTCCGTGCTGATCGGCGTGCTGACCGGCTTGAGCAGCGTGCTGATGGTGGCTGCCCTGGCGATGTGGCAGCCGCAGCAGCTGCAGGTCGAGGCACCGATGGCGCGCTGGTGGCTGTTCTGGGGCGCTTGCCTGGGTTGCGCGGTGCTGGGTTCGTGGTTGGCCACGGCGCTGTGGAATGCTGCGTCCAAACGCCTGCCGTTGACCTTGAGCGGGCAGCTGATCGTGTTCGAGACCCTGTTCGCGCTGTTGTATGCCTTCCTCTGGCGGCAGGCCGGGCCAAGCCTGCTGGAAGCGGCGGCGATCATGCTGGTGATCGGCGGGGTGTTGTGGTCGATGCGTCAGCATGGATCACCACGCGAGCTTGCCAAACCGGTGCATTCCTGAGAAAAGGTCGCCCTTGAATTTCAGCGTTGGAGCCTGCCCATGAGCAGCGAACTGCAGATCACCGACCTCGTCGAAGGCGACGGCAAAGCCGCCGTCAAAGGCGCCCTGATCACTACCCAGTACACCGGCTGGCTGGCCGACGGCAGCGAGTTCGACTCGTCGTGGTCGCGCGGCAAACCGTTCCAGTGTGTGATTGGCACCGGCCGCGTCATCAAAGGCTGGGACCAGGGGCTGATGGGCATGCGCGTGGGCGGCAAGCGCAAGCTGCAGGTGCCGGCGCATCTGGGGTATGGCGAGCGTAGCGTGGGGGCGATTCCGCCGAATTCGGACCTGACCTTCGAGATCGAATTGCTGGAAGTGCTGACGCGGGATGATTGAGTAGTTCACGTCCTACAGTGGGCGGAAAAGGACTACACAATCTGTTGACTTGCATCTGATTGTGGTGCTTTCTGCGGACGGTTACCCTTGCAGCACTCAACGAGTCAAGAGGGTGGCATGCCCATGAAATCGCATTTTTCGTCGAAAGTAATCCGTGAAGCGAACGCTCTGCTGGTGGCTTCGGGTGGCCGAATGGAAATACCTTTGCCGCGGGAGCTAGCAGGTGTCGTCACCAGTACCCGTAAAACCCGTTCGGAGCTGAACGCGGCGTTCGAAAGTGCTTACACACGTTTACGCAAGGAGTAACAGCCTCATGGCTGACGGCTGTTACAACCACATCTACTCGGTCCTAGTGGAAAGTGATCAGGATACGCTCGGGATCATTGCCTACGCGCTGTACAAACGACAGAAAATTGAGTTTCGCAATCAGGCGAGCCAACTGGTTCAAGGCTTTCTGGATGCATCAATTGCCACCCAGGCGTCTGAACTCGATCGTTATTACTCCGATAAGGCCAGCATCGAAATCAGAAATGCCAAACCCGGCTTTTCTCGTGTTCTTTACCTGGAGTCTGAACCAGGGGCCGAAACAGGTGATCGAGCAGGTCTTCGATGTGGTCATCACTGATTCGCACTCGACATAATTCGGCAACACTCCTGCTCTAACGTAATCGTTGCCTAGGGAACGGCATCCACACTCAAGGAGGAACCAAACGGGTTGCGGACACTCTGAGTCCTGCTCGTTGCCAAGGATGGCGATCACTTATACGGATGCCTTGCGGCATAGGCCGCGGGGCAATGTGGCGGGTATCCAGATACCTATTGCCACAAGAGCCTGCCTACATGAAGTTGCCTTCTTTCTTTCGACGCCGCCGCCACCTGTTGCTCAGCCTGGCCCTCGTCGCTGCGGCTGTACCGCTGACACTGGAAGTGGTCGAAAGCCGTGCTCAACCGGTCGACGGCACCCAGACGCTGGTATTCCTGCGCCATGCCGAAAAGCCCGGTGAAGGCCTTGGGCAACTGAACTGCCAGGGGCTCAACCGCGCGCTGGACCTGGCCACCTTGTTGCCGGAGCGTTTTGGCAAGGCGGATTACGTATTCGCGGCCAACCCCTCGCGGCACGTCGAGGAAGGCAGTCAGAACCAGAGCTACAGCTACATCCGCCCGCTGATGACCATTACGCCCAGCGCCATTCGCCTGGGGTTGCCGGTCAATATCGACTTCGGCGCCAACGACACCGACGAGCTCGCCGACGAACTGCTCAGCGAGAAATACCGTAATGCCACCGTTTATACCGCCTGGTCCCATGGCTACTTGCCAGAGCTGATCAACGCCGTGGCCGGCAAGGCGCTGGGCGATGATCGGGTGATCACCAAGGACTGGAGCGGCGACGATTTCGATACCCTCTACGTCCTCACCCTGACCTGGCACGATGGCAAGGCCAGCCTGCTCAGCCGCAACGTCCGCCAGGGCCTGAATGGCGGTGCCCATAGCTGCCCGACCTGATCCGCTGTTACTGTCCTGGCAGGGAAGCCACGACAGGGAAGCGCAATGACGCAACGGGTGACGGTAATCGGTGGTGGCGTGGTCGGCCTGGCGACGGCCTATGCGCTGGTGCGCGAAGGCCTGTCGGTGGTGCTGGTCGAGGCGCGAGACCAGTTGGCCTCGGCGACCAGCTTCGCCAATGGTGGGCAGCTTTCCTATCGCTATGTGGCGCCATTGGCTGATGCCGGTGTGCCGTGGCAGGCGCTTGGCTGGCTATTGCGGGGCGACTCGCCGCTGCGCCTGCGTGTGCGCCTGGACCCCGCACAATGGCGCTGGTTGCTGGCGTTCATGATGGCTTGCCGCGGCAGCGTCAATCGCCGCAATGCCGCACAGCTGCTGGAGTTGGCCTTGCACAGCCAGGCCACCTTGAAACGCTGGCGTGAAGACGACGGCCTGAGCGATTTTGCCTGGCGGCAGAACGGCAAGCTGGTGGCCTTTCGCAGTGAGCGGGCGTTCGCCCATGGTCGTGAACAGTTGCTCGACCCCGGCAATCAACGGGTGCTCGGCGCCAGCGAAGTCAGGGCGCTAGAACCGGCATTGGCGGATTCGCCCTTTATCGGCGCCGTGCTGACGCCTGACGAAGAAGTCGCCGATTGCCATCGTTTCTGCGAGCGGCTGGCGGAGCGTTTGCGTGCGTCCGGGCAGTGCCGGTTCCTGCTGGGGAGCCCGGTCACGCGCCTGATCAGCCGTGATGATCAGGTGGTGGCACTGCAATTGGGGCACGAGCAAATGGACGTCGAGCGCCTGGTGCTGTGCGCCGGCCATCGAAGTGCCGGGTTGGCGCTACCGGGGCTGCGACTGCCGGTCTACCCGCTCAAGGGTTACAGCCTGACGGCAGCGATCACAGCGGAGCATCGGGCACCGGAGGTGAGCATTACCGACTACGAGCGCAAGATCGTCTATGCACGGCTCGACCAGCAGCTGCGGGTGGCGGCGATGGTGGATATCGTCGGCTACGACGAAACGGTAGATGCGCGCAGGCTCGACAGCATGCGTCGGCAGGCGCTGGAGACCTTGCCACGGGCTGCGGATTACGCAGCGGCGGTGGAGTGGGCGGGGATGCGGCCGGCGACGCCGACCGGGGTGCCTATCGTGGGGGCCTCAGCCTACCGTAACCTGTGGCTGAACCTGGGGCATGGGGCCTTGGGGTTTACCTTGGCCTGTGGCAGCGGGGAGCGGCTGGCCCGATTACTGTGTTGACCTCTTCGCGGGCACGCCCGCTCCCACAGGTACTGCACAGCTTTCAAGATCTGTGCGATTCCTGTGGGAGCGGGCGTGCCCGCGAAGAGGCCGGTACAGTCTAGCGCCCGAACTTCATCGGCCAGCCCACCACTTTTTTCGCCCGCGGTGTGGCATAGGTGCGCACCTTGGAGGTGCTGAGCCCCATCCGTACCAGCGACTCGGCTATGGTCACCGCCGCACTCACGCCATCGACCACCGGCACCCCGGTACGCTGGCGAATCTGCTCATCCAGCCCGGCCATGCCGCCACAGCCCAGGCAGATCACCTCGGCCTTGTCGTCACGCACGGCACGTTCGGCCTGCTCGACGATGGCCTCCACCGCGCGTAGCGGGTCTTCTTCCAGTTCCAGCACAGCCAGGCCACTGGCCCGCACCGAGGCACAACGGTCATACAGCCCGGACAGCTTCAGGCGGTCTTCGATCAGCGGCACGGTGCGGTCCAGGGTGGTCACCACCGAATAGGCGTGGCCCAGGTACATGGCGGTGCTGGCGGCGGCATCGGTGATATCCACCACCGGCACGTTGAGCAGCTCCTGCAGGCCTTCGCGGCCATGCTCGCCGTAGCCGGCCTGGATCACGGCATCGTAAGGGCCGTCGTAGGCCAGCACCCGGTCCATCACGGCGATGGCGGCCAGGTAGCTCTCGAAATTGCCTTCCACCGATTCGGCGCCGAACCAGGGGGTCAGGCCGATGATTTGCGTACCGGGCGCGGCGACGCTGCGCGCCTGCTCGGCAATGGCCTCGGTGATGGCTTCGGTGGTGTTGACGTTGGCGATCAGAATACGCATGGGCAGTCCTCCTTGATCAATGGCTGCTGTGGTCGACGGCGATGCACTCGCCGCTGACATCGTGGTATTGGCGGTTGCGCGGGGCGATCAGCAGGTACACTGCGGCGGCGATGCCGGCGCCGATCAGCCAGGAAAACGGCGCAATGCCATGGAAGTTCGGCACCAGCGCCAGGATGATGGCCAGCAGCGCAGAGGGCACGAAGGCAGCCACGGCGCGCAGGTTGATGCCCTTGCTGTAGTGGTAGGCGCCGGTCGGGTGCTCGGTGTACAGCTCCGGCACGTTGATGCGGCCTTTGCGCAGCAACCAGTAGTCGGCCATGATCACCCCGTACAGCGGGCCGAGCAGGGCGCCCAGGCCGGACAGGAAGTACACGATCACCAGTGGGCTGTTGTAGAGGTTCCAGGGCAGGATCAGCACCGCCAGGGTCGCGCTGATCAGCCCGGCGCGGCGGAAGTTGAGGTGACGTGGCGCCAGGTTGCTCAGCACGAACGCCGGTGCGACGAAGTTGGCCATGATGTTCACCGCCACGGTGACGATCAGGAAGGCCAGGCAGCCGAGCACCAGGAACGGCGTGCTGGGGATGCTGGCGACGATCTGGGTCGGGCTGTCGATGATCTGGCCGTTGATCTGGAACTGCGCGCCGCACAGCACCACGGTGATCATGGCGAATACCAGGATGTTCACCGGCAGGCCCCAGAAGTTGCCGACGCGGATGGTCTTGCGGCACGGCGAGGAGCGGGCGAAGTCGCAGAAGTTCAGCACCAGGGTGCCGTAGATCGCCAGCCATAGGGCGCCACCGGCGAAGATGTTGCGCCACATCTCATAGCCGGTCAGCGGTTCGGCCACCGACCAGGCGATGCGCGCATCGGCCCTGAAGTACATGAACACCGCCAGGCTGGCCACGGTCAGCAGGATCACCGGGCCGGCGAAGGCCTCGTAGCGGCGGACCATCTCCATGCCGTAGGCGAGGATCACCAGCTGCACCAGCCAGATCGCCACGAAGCACACCCAGCCCAGGCTCGACAGGCCAAGGATGCTGTCGTGGTCATAGGCAGCGACCTGCGGCCACACGGCGGTGAGCAGCACGCGCAGCACCACCGAGGCCAGGTAGGTCTGGATGCCGAACCAGGCGATGGCGATGACCGCACGGATCAGCGCCGGGATCTGCGCGCCATGGATGCCGAAGGCGATGCGGCTGATCACCGGGAACGGTACCCCGGTCTTCTGCCCCATGTAACCGGACAGGTTCATGAAGAAGTACACCAGTGCCGCGCCGATCGCCAGCGACAGCAGGATCTGCCAGCCGCCCAGGCCAAGGGCGAACAAGCCCATGGCGAAGGAGTAGTTGGCAATGTTGTGCACATCGTTGGTCCACAGCGCAAAGATGCTGTAGCGGCCCCAGCGGCGGCCTTCGATACGGGTGGGCGCGAGGTCGCGGTTATGCAGGCGCGGGCTCAATGCGAGTGGCGGCATCTCGCCTGCAAGGGTGGAAGAGGGGCTGGTGCTGGCGACGGATAGTTCAGGGGCAAGGTCGAGGCTGGTACTCATTCCGGCAGGCTCCTGATGCACGTGGACTGCGATGAGCGGGCATGCGCACGGGCTCGCCATCTCGTCGGTGCAGCTTGGCATCACTGGGTTCTGGGCGCGGCGGCCGGTGTTGGGCCGGCGTCGCGAGTTCTTGTGTATTTATGTTTCGTAGGATTTGTATACAAAACACGGACACACAAAAGCGAGTTCCATGCCAGGGAAAAAGCGAGTCTCAGGTGGCCACTAATTTGAATCTAAGCAGTTGAAAATTAAGTTGATGAAATAAAGGAAGTATAAGTTGACCAAATGAACAGGTTTAATTTTTTAGTTGCCTGATTAGTTGATCATTTGGTCAAAATTAGTTGCACGGGATGTGTAACGTATTGGGGCGTTACCTGGAAAAGTGCACACAAAAATGGCACCTATGGTGACATTCTTGTGCACAAAAAATAGTCAGTATCCCTTTCGAATGGATACACTCAGTCCATCGGCGGCAACCGTCGCTTCACCGGGGTCTTCTTGATGATTGCGGTGTTGGTATCGGCCAGCACATTGATGCGGTCGAGCAGGGTATCGAGCTGCTCCATCGAGCGCACATGCAGCCGTGCGATGAAGCAGTCCTCGCCGGTGACCTTGTCGCACTCGGTGAACTCGGGGATGGCGATGATCTGCCGCTCCACTTCCTGCAACTGCCCCGGCAGCGGGCGAATGCGCACGATCGCCTGCAACTGGTAGCCGAAGCTGCGCGGGTCGATATCCACGGTGTAACCGCGCAGCACGCCGCGTTCTTCCAGGCGGCGCAGGCGCTCGCTGACGCTGGGGGCAGAAAGGCCGCTGATTTGCGCCAGCGCCTTGAGCGAGCGGCGTGAGTCTTCCATCAAAGCATTGATCAGCAGTTGGTCGATGGCGTCGGTCATGCTTACCTCATCAGGCAAATCGGGAAAGTTGCCTTGATAGTAAAGGTGAACGGGCTGATCTGCCTTGGTTATCAGCTGGAAGGTGCACGGCGACCCTCCGCATACTATGGCCATCATCCAAGGGAGGTTTGAGATGGACAGTTCATTGCGCCGTGGCTCGCTGGAAATGGTCGCCGCCATGCTGATTTCCGGGACTATCGGCTGGTTCGTGCTGGTGTCGGGGCAGCCGGTGCTGGAAGTGGTGTTCTGGCGCTGCGTGTTCGGGACCGGCACCTTGCTGGCGATCTGCGCGGCGTTCGGCTTTCTCAAACCGGGCGTGATCACCCGGACGGCATTCCTGCTGGCCATCGCCAGCGGGGTCGCCATCGTCGGCAACTGGGTGCTGCTGTTCGCCTCCTACTCGCGGGCGTCGATTGCCATCGGCACGGCGGTGTACAACGTCCAGCCGTTCATGCTGGTGGGGCTGGCAGCGCTGTTCCTGGGCGAGAAGATCACCGCCGCCAAGGTCACCTGGCTGAGCGTGGCATTCCTTGGCATGCTGGCGATCGTCAGCGCCCATGGCGCGGGGCAGGCCAGTGGGGAGGACTATTTGCAAGGCATTGGCCTGGCGCTGGGCGCGGCGTTCCTCTATGCGATTGCCGCGTTGATCATCAAGCGGCTGAAAGGCACGCCGCCCCACCTGATCGCGCTGATCCAGGTCGCCACCGGGGTACTGCTGCTGGCGCCGTGGGTGAAGCTGGGCGGGCTGCCTGGCGAGCCGTCGGCCCTGGCCAGCCTGGTGACCCTGGGCATGGTCCACACCGGCTTGATGTATGTGCTGTTGTACAGCGCCATTCAACGCCTGCCGACGGCGTTGACCGGTGCGCTGTCGTTCATCTACCCGATTGCCGCGATCCTGGTCGACTGGGTCGCCTTCGGGCACCGCCTGGCTCCGTTGCAGTGGCTGGGGGTGGCGTTGATCCTGCTGGCGGCAGCGGGCATGCAGCAAGGCTGGTGGTTCCGTTCTGCACAAGTGCCGGCCAAGGGGTAGAATGGCGGCCTTTTCACTTGCTTGCGACCCGCCATGACTTCGCCGATCCACACCCTCGAACAGCACTTGCTCGCTGCCCTTGACCCTGCCCCTGCAGAAACCCGTCGGTTGTTCCATGGCCGCGGCCGTTGCTGGGAAGGCCTGGAGCAGGTCACGGTGGACTGGTTGCAGGGTGTGCTGTCGGTGGCGCTGTTCCGCGAACCGCCAGAGGGCCAGCTGGGCGAGCTGGAAGCCATGCTGCGCAACCTGGCCGCACACCCGCAATGGACCGGCCAGGCAATCCTCATCCAGCACCGTTACCTGCCCGACAGCCCGGGTCAATGGCTGCTGGGCGAGCCCTGCCAGCAGCGCGAAGTGGTCGAGGATGGCCTGACCTACCTGCTCGACCTGGGCGTGCGGCAGAACAATGGCCTGTTCCTCGACATGCGCTACGGCCGGCGCTGGGTACGTGAGGAGGCGGCGGGCAAGCGCGTGCTCAACCTGTTCGCCTATACCTGCGGCTTCTCGGTGGCGGCGATTGCTGGCGGTGCCGAACAGGTGGTGAACCTGGACATGGCCAAGTCGGCGCTGTCGCGGGGGCGCGATAATCATCGCCTGAACGGGCACGATGCGTCGCGGGTCGCCTACCTGGGGCATGAGCTGTTCAAGTCGTGGGGCAAGGTGCGCAAGTACGGGCCTTACGACCTGATCATCATCGACCCGCCGACCTTCCAGCGTGGCAGCTTCGTGCTGACCCAGGATTACGCCAAGATCCTGCGGCGACTGCCGGAATTGCTGAGTGAAGGTGGGACGGTGCTGGCTTGCGTCAACGACCCGGGGATCGGGCCGGAGTTTCTGATCGAGGGGATGGCCGAGCAGGCGCCATCGCTGGTTTTCGTCGAGCGGCTGGAGAATCCGCCGGAGTTTCCGGATGTGGACCCGGCAGGCGGGCTGAAGGCCCTGGTATTCCGCCAGGTTTGATGTTGCCTGTGCCGGCCTCTTCGCGGCTAAAGCCGCTCCCACAGGTACAGCGCAGGGCCCTGGGAGCGGCTTTAGCCGCGAAGAGGCCGGCACAGGCAACATCAAACCTGGCGGAATACCAGGGCCTTCAGCCCGCCT
>NZ_JAGIBG010000014.1:106736-126254 GCF_017744435.1 Pseudomonas sp. | reverse complement strand
TTGCCTTCGATCTCGATGCTCGACACCGACGGGCGCTCGACCACGTTGATGATCAGGACGTTGCCATCGCGGTTCAGCTGGATGTCCTGGAAGAAGCCGGTCTTGAACAGCGAGCGGGTCGACTCGACCAGGCGGCGGTCGTCAGCTTCGTCGCCGACGTTGAGCGGCAAGGCACCGAACACGCTGCCAGCGGACACCCGCTGCAGGCCGTTGACGCGGATGTCGGCGATCCTGAACGACGCGGCCTGGGCCATGGAGGCATTGAGCAGCAGGATGGAGAGCAACAGTCGCGGGTAGTTCATCGAGGGTTCCAGGCGGGCGTAGAAGAGCAGCACGGGGCTGCCGGGAAGCGGGCGATGAGCATACGGGCGGGCTGTGTTCGGCGCGGTTAACCGAGGGTAAAGATGTGTAAAGTTCGCCCACGGCCCGCTACGGCGGGGCGATCATGCGGCTTTTGCAGAACCTGGCACCTGACCCATCATGATCCCCGTACTGCTGGTCGACGACGACCGCGAACTGACTGAAATGCTCGCCCTGTACCTGGCCCGCGAGGGCTTCCAGGCCACCGCCGTGGCCACCGGCGAGGAGGGCGAGACCCGCGCCTTGAGCGGGCTTTACCGCCTGGTGGTGCTGGACGTGATGCTGCCGGGCATCTCAGGCATCGAAGTGCTGCGGCGCATTCGTGCCCGTAGCCAGGTGCCGGTGCTGCTGCTGACCGCACGGGGCGACAACATCGACCGCATCGCCGGCCTGGAACTGGGGGCCGACGACTATGTGCCCAAGCCCAGCTCACCGGGTGAACTGGTGGCACGCCTGCGGGCGATCCTGCGCCGGGTGCACCCGCAGATGCTGGCCGAAAGCCTGGGCGCCGAGTCCATCGGCCGTGGCGCGCTGACCCTGTGGCCCGGGCGGCGCAAGGCGCAATGGGGGCCGATACCGCTGGACCTGACCGGTACCGAGTTCAGCCTGCTCGAAGCGCTGGCCCGCCAGGCCGGCCAGCTGGTGAGCAAGCAGGACCTGTCGCTGAACGCCCTGGGCCGGCCATTGACTCGTTACGACCGGCGCATTGATGTGCACATCAGCAGCATCCGCCAGAAGCTCGGCCCGCGCGACGATGGCAGCAGCTGGATCCAGAGCGTGCGGGGCATGGGTTACATGCTGATCGTCGAATGATGCACCGGCGCCTGTTCTGGAAGCTGTTCCTGGCCTTCTGGCTGGCCAACAGCCTGACCTTTCTGGTCGGTGCCGGGGCTTTCATGATCGACGACCTGCGCGGTGACACCCCCGGCCTGCGCTCGATGCTGGCCACTGAACTGAACCTGTTGCACCGTTATGGCGAACAGGCCGGTCGCCAGTACCTGCAGGTGTCGCCGCAGCCGCCCCAGGTGCAGGTGGGCCTGTATGACGGCACCGGCCACCTGCTGGCCGGCCGCGCCGTGGCCGAACCGCGCTTCGAACGGGCACTGCTCGACCAGGGCGGCCAGGCCCTGGTATTGCGCGCTTCGGTGGCCACCCGCCTGGACGAAGCACCACGGCCGCGGAGCATGGGCCCGTTGCTGACCGGGACGCTGATGAGTGCGCTGTTTGCCTTGCTCTGCAGCCTCTATCTGACCCGGCCGCTGACCTGGCTGCGCGAGGCCATGGGCCAGGTTGCCCAGGGCCGCTTCGACGTGCGCGTGCGCCCGCGCCTGGGGCGCCGGCGCGACGAAATCGTCGAACTGGCCGAAGACTGCGACCGCATGGCTGGGCAGCTCAAGGCGCTGGTCGAAGCGCAGCAGCAACTGCTGCACGACATCTCCCACGAACTGCGCTCGCCGCTGACCCGCCTGCATGTCGCCATCGGGCTGCTGCGCCAGCAGCCTGAGCGTGAGGAAATGCTTGGGCGCATCGAACGCGAATCGCGGCGCATGGATGACTTGATCGAGCAGCTGCTGACCCTGGCGCGGGTGCAGTCGCAACAAGGCCAAAGCGAGCATGGCGAACTGGATGCCGTCGAGGTGCTGGCGCAGATCGTCGAGGACGCCCGTTTCGAGGCGGGCATGAAGCAGGCGCAGGTCAGCTTGCAGGGCGCCGGCACTTTCGTCACCCGTGGCCATGAGGAGCTGCTGTACCGCGCCTTCGAAAACGTGGTCCGCAACGCCGTGCGCTATACCGCGCCAGGTAGCGAAGTACGCGTCGAGGCGAGGCTGGTGGGCGGCGGGGAACAGCTGCAGGTGCATATCGTCGACCAGGGCCCCGGGGTCGAGCCGGCGCGCCTGCAGAGCATCTTCGAGCCGTTCGACCGGGGTGGGCACAGCGGCGCCGATGGCTTCGGCCTGGGCCTGGCCATCGCCCGCCGCGCCATCGGGCTGCACCAGGGCAGTATCAGCGCGAAGTCGAGCGAGGCGGGAGGCTTGAGCGTGGCGATCCTGTTGCCGCGCCTAGGTTGAATGGTCATGCGCATAACTTGTGGGAGCGGCCTTGTGTCGCGAAAGGGCTGCGCAGCAGCCCCAGATTCTCTGCTTCGCCGCGAGATTGCCGGGGCCGCTACGCGGCCCTTTCGCGACACAAGGCCGCTCCCACAACCATCAATCAGCGGCCGAGCATCACGGTCTGCAGTTGCGCCTGAGCCTGCTGCACGGTCTTTGCCTGAGTCGTCAGGTCTTGCAGCAAGGCATTCAGCTCAGCCTGTACCTTTGGGTCGTTGACCTTGACGATCGGCCCGTTGATCTCGATCTGCGCCTTGTGTGCGTCTACGTAGTCGGCGACTTTCAGGCTGCTGTCGAGGGTGCCGTTGATCTGCGGCAGCACCTGCAGGAAGGTGTCGGCCGGGACGCTGACGGTACGGTCGTAGGCCTTGTCGTAGACCACCTTGAGGTCATCGGGCTGCTTGAGCTGGGCATGGGCGCTGTCGGCCTTGGCCTTCTGGTCCTGCAGCTGGAGACCCATGTCGTTCAGGCCGGTCTGTACCGCCTTGATGTCGTCACGGCGGCTGGTGATATCGTTCAGCGAGCGCACCGCGCCTTTCTGCAGCAGGCTGCCCAGGGGTTTCACCGCGCTATCCATGGCGCCGTTGAAATTGGTGATCACCGCGTAATGGTCGTTGTAGGGGCCAAACGCCTTGGATTCGTCGGCACTCAGCTTGGGCACGTGAACGCCGGGCTTGTCGACGATACGGGTTTGCAGGAATTCGCTGAAGGCAGCGCGCTGCTTGGGTTCATTGTCGCCACAGGCGGCGAGGGCCAGGGGCAGGGCGAGGGCAAGCAGCCACTGGGGGCGGAACGAGACGTTCATGTCGATGAAACTCCATATTTGGTTGAGGCACGCCAGCGCAATGGCTCGCGTGGCGGGCTAGGGTAGCGCTTTTTCAGGTGTGGATCCATTCACGCCGGTGGCAGTGCGAACCCGTCGATTTCCCGCTCAAGCTTCAGCGCCTGATCATGCAGCACCCGCATCAGGTGCAGCGCCGACTGCGACAGCGGCTCGAAGCGCGAGTAGACGAAGCTGATGTCGAAATGGATCTCGTCGACCAGGGGCACCACCTGCAGGCCGCTGTCCTGGGCGACGAACTCGTCGATCACACTGATGCCCATGCCCTGCTTGACCAGCGCCACGGCTTCGTTGGCATTGGTGAACGACAGCAGGGAATCCAGCTGCAGGCCACGCCGCTCGATATGGCTGGCCAACAGCTGGCCGAACGGCATGTCCGGGCGGAACAGCAACAGTGCATGGCCCTGCAGCTGTTGCAGGGTCAATGAAGGCTGCCCTGCCAACGCATGCCCGGCCGGCATGACCACCACCATGCGCCCGCGCATGAAGGCCTGCGAATGCAGGTGGTCATGCACGACCGGCAGTGCGGCAATCGACAGGTCGACCTTCTTCGACAGGATCTGGTTGGGCATCTCGTGCATCAGCGAGGTCTGCCATTCGATCTGCAGTGAAGGCGATTCGCGCTTGAGCTGGGCCAGCGCCGTGGGGATGACCACCGTCGACAGCGAGGCACTGCAGGAAATACGCAGCTGGCGCTGGCCGCCCGAGGCCAGGGCCTGCGCGCACTCGTTGACCTGCAGCGCTGCCTGGTACACCCGTTCGACCTCGCGATAAAGGACCTGCGCTTCGGCCGTGGGCACCAGGCGGTTGTTGATGCGCTCGAACAGTCGGTAGGTCAGGCGCCCTTCGATGTAGCCGATCAGCTTGCTCACTGCCGGCTGCGAGACATACAGCAGCTTTGCGGCGGCACTGATCGAGCCGGTCAGCATCACCGCCCGGAACACCTCCATGTGCCGCAGCTTGAACACCATGGCACTGCCGTCTGTACGTTCCTGGCCAACGCGCATGAGTATTACCCCCGGTTATGGTCTTCGCCATCTGTGTATGAGCGCTGTGCAACCGTGCGCAGTATCGTGAGCCCAGGCAAATCGCCCTGACGGCGAACAATAACAAGATCTGCAGGCAAGCGCAGTGGCGCTTGAAGGAACCGCGCTTGAACATCTACGACGAACCCAAGATCGACTGCCATAACCATTTGTTTGACCCCGCACATTTCGCTTACCACCCCAATGCCCCTTACGCGCCCTCCGGCCAGGAGGTCGCCACCCTGGCCCAGTTCAACCAGGTGATGGACGCCTATGGGGTGCGCCATGCCTTGCTGGTGCAACCGAACAGTGGCTACCACACCGACAATGGCCTGCTGCTTCACGCACTGGCGGCTGGCCACGGGCGCTTCAAGGGGATTGCGGTGGTCGAGCGGCAGATCGGCCTGGACGCCCTGGCGGCGTTGCGCGAGCAGGGCGTGGTCGGTGTCGCCTTCAACCCAGCGCTGTACGGCGTGGCGAGCATGCGTGATGCCGAGCCGCTGTTCGGCAAGCTGGCCGAACTGGGCATGTTCGCCCAGGTGCAGGTCTGCGAAGACCAGTTGCTGGACCTGCAATGGCTGGTCGAAAACAACTCGACGCGCCTGCTGATCGACCACTGCGGCCGCCCGGATGCCGCCGCCGGCCTGCGCCAGGCCGGCTTCCAGGCCCTGCTGCGGCTGGCCCGCAGCGGGCGGGCCTGGGTGAAGCTGTCCGGTATGCAGAAGTTCGCCGATGCCGATGGCCTGTATGAGCAAAGCCATGCCTACGTGCGGGTGCTGCTCGAAGCGTTCGGCCCGGACGCCTGCGTGTGGGGCTCGGACTGGCCGTTCATCCGCCAGCAGGCGCGGGTCGACTACGGCCCGCTGCTGAAGCTGGCCGAACGCCTGATGCCGGACGCCCGCCTGCGGCGCAAGGTCATGTGGGACACCCCGCGGCGCCTGTTCGGTTTTGCCTGATTCCCTGCACTTGCCATTCCAATAACAAGAGAGCAATCGCCATGAGCACTGAGCAGCCAATCGGCGTCGGGGTGTTCGACACCCCGGCGCGCGCGCAACAACGCACCCGCACCCGGTTCATGATCCTTGCGCTGATTTCCGGTGGCACCATGATCAACTACCTGGACCGCAGCGTGATGGGCATCGCCGCCCCGAGCATCAGCGCCGACCTGGGCCTGAACGCGGCGATGATGGGGGTGATCTTCTCGGCATTCTCCTGGACCTACGCCGCTGCGCAGATCCCTGGCGGCATCCTCATCGACCGCCTGGGCACCAAACTCACTTACTGGCTGGCGTTGACCCTGTGGTCGCTGTTCACTGGCCTGCAGGGCCTGGCCCAAGGCTTTCTATCGTTGCTGGGCATGCGGTTTCTGGTCGGTGTGACCGAAGCGCCGTGCTTCCCCACCAACAGCCGTGTGGTGGCGACCTGGTTCCCGCAGCGCGAGCGAGCGCGGGCGACCGGCATCTACACCTTTGCCGAGTACACCGGGCTGGCGTTCCTGACGCCATTGCTGTTCTGGGTGCTGCATGCCTATGGCTGGCGCTTCCTGCTGATGGCGGTGGGGCTGCTGGGCATCCTCTATGGCCTGGTGTGGTGGCGCAAGTACCACGAGCCGCACCAGTCGACGTCGGCCAACCAGGCAGAACTCGACTACATTGCCGCCGGCGGCGGGGTGGTCGATGGCGGGCAGAAGGCCACGCAGTTCCACTGGTCGCAGATCCCGGCGCTGCTCAAGCACCGCAACATGCTCGGCATCTGCCTGGGGCAGTTCGCCTGCAACTCGACCAATGTGTTCTTCCTGACCTGGTTCCCCACTTACCTGGTCACCGAGCGGCACATGCCCTGGCTCAAGGTGGGTTGGGTGGCGGTACTGCCCTTCATTGCCGCGTCGCTGGGCACGTTGGTCGGCGGCTGGATTTCCGATGCACTGCTGCGCCGGGGCCATTCGCTGAACCTGGCGCGCAAGCTGCCGGTGATTGCTGGGTTGCTGACGGCGTCGATCATCGTGCTGGCCAACTATGTCGAGTCCGACGCGCTGGTGATCAGCATTCTCTGCGTCGCCTACTTCGCCCAAGGCATGTCGGCCCTGGCCTGGATGATCGTCTCCGACATCGCACCGAAAGGGCTGCTGGGCCTGAGCGGCGGCTTGTTCAACCTGTTCGCCAACGCCGCCGGCATCGTCACCCCGCTGACCATCGGCCTGATCGTTACTGCCACCGGCTCGTTCGTCTGGGCGCTGGCCTTCGTCTCGACGATCACCGCGCTGGGTGCGCTGTGCTACCTGTTCATGGTGCGCGACCTGCGTCGCCTGCCGGATATCCCTTCAGTTGAAAATGGAGCAAGACAATGAGCCAACCCCTGCACGGGCAAACTGCAATCGTCACCGGCGGCATGCGCGGCATCGGCCTGGCCATCGCCCAGCGCCTGAATCAGGCCGGCGCCCAGGTGGTGATCTGGGACCTCGCGGTCGATGGCTGGAACACTGCCGAAAACGGCTTCGAGCCGGTGCTGCGCCAGGCCGTGGATGTGTCCTCGCTGGCGTCGGTGGAGGCGGCGTTCGGCCAAGCGCTGACCCATGTCGGCCAGGTCGAGATCCTGGTCAACAACGCCGGTATCAACGGCCCGGTGGTCGCCTCGTGGGAATATCCGCCCGAAGCCTGGGACAAAGTCATCGCCATCGACCTCAACGGTGTCTTCTACTGCTGCCGCACCGCCATCCCGCACATGCGCGAGCGCGGTTACGGGCGCATCGTCAACGTCGCCTCGATGGCCGGCAAGGACGGCGTGCAGTATATCTCGGCCTATTCTGCGGCCAAGGCCGGGGTCATCGCCTTCACCAAGGCGGCGGCCAAGGAGCTGGCCCAGGACGGCGTGCTGCTCAACTGCATCGCCCCGGCCATGGTCGAGACCCCGCTGATGGCGGAAATGACCCCGGAACACATCGCTGCCAGCAAGGCCAAGATCCCCATGGGGCGCTTCCTCAAGGTCGAAGAGATCGCCAATATGGTGAGCTGGATCGCCGGGCCTGAATGCAGCTTCACCACCGGGTTCGTGTTCGACCTCAGTGGCGGGAGGGCAACCTATTGAGGCCGCTGGGGGTTGCCCACCTGACGGCGCTGGACCTGGCGCCGGTCGCGCTGGTACGTGAAGCGGCGCGGGCCAGGTTCAGTAGCGTGGGGCTGCGCCTGCATCCGGTAATGCCGGGCGCGCTGGCCTACCCACAACCGGTCGGCAGCCCCTCTGCCCGCGAACTGCAGCGGGTGCTGGCGGGTGAGGGCATGCGGGTGGGCGATATCGAGTTCGTGTCGCTCACTGCACAATTGCAGGTCGCCGAGTGCGAGGCCTTGCTGGCTGCGGGGGCTGAACTGGGGGCCGTCAGCCTTACCGTCTCGGGGGATGACGACGACCCGGTGCGGCTCACCCACACGTTTGCGGCGCTCTGTGAGTTGGCCAGTGGCTACGGCTTGCGCGTGGACCTCGAGTTCATGCGCTGGCGGGCGGTGGCGAACGTGCAGCAAGCGGTGGCCGTGGTGGCCGGGGCCGGGCAGGGGAATACGGGGGTGCTGGTGGATGCGCTGCACCTGTATCGCTCGGGTGGGGATGTGCAAGCGCTTGCCCAGGTTGAGCCACGTTACCTGCGGGCAGTGCAGTTGTGCGATGCGCTGCTGCAGGCGCCGGCCGAGGCATTGATCATTCAGGAGGCCCGGGAAGGCCGATTGTTGCCGGGGCGCGGGCAGTTGCCGTTGACCGCACTGCTGAATGCATTGCCAGCCGATGTGCAAGTCAGCGTGGAGACACCTTCGGCGCTGTTTGAGCCTGAGATGAGACTTAAAGCGGCCTATGAAGCTACCCGATCCTGGTTTAGCCGCAACTGAGGCAAACAACAGCAAAGCGCGCTTCACTGATAGATGACACCCCACTGAGCGCACCCCCATGAACAACGAACTGGCAGCACCCGACACCCATGGCGTGACGGTGGAGTTACTGGCAACGGTCGATCTGGGGCCGGAAATCGAAGGCATGGCGGGCCGGCAGTTGCGCATGCGCAAGGTGACCATCGCCCCGGGCGGCGTGTTCGGGCCGGTCCATGATCACAAGGACCGGCCCGGCACGGTGTTCATCTTGCAAGGCACCATCACCGACCACCGCAATGGCCAGGCCACCGACTACGGCCCGGGTGTCGGCTGGCCCGAAGACCACAACACCACGCACTGGCTGGAAAATCGCGGCACAGTGACGGCAGTGGAAATCTCGGTCGACATCGTCAAGGGTTGACCTGGTAGCCACGCCCCTGCAGGCACCCGCTGTAGGCGCTGGCATGCGCCGAGCTTTGCGCCTGGCCCTGGTTGCGCCGGTCTTCGCGGCGCTCCTGGCGTTGCCGCGAGGCGCCTACCGCAGCACCGGCGGCGGCCCCTTGGCCGGCACGGTTCTGCCGGTATTCCTGCTTGGCATCGTCGCCGACCCGGTCGTACACCTCGTCATGCTGATTGCCGCGCACCTGGGCGCCAACCGCACCGGCTGCGGCACCGGCCGCCGCGCCCTTGACCCTGCCGCCGACATGGCTGCCAGAAGAACCGCTGCTGGCGCTGTTCGCGGCATTGGTCGCCACGGTGTTGCAGTCGTTGATGTCCAGCTGCATCTGCTGGCTGCTCTGGCCCTTGAGCGGTACCACCGACTGGGCCTGGGCTGCAGACGCCGCGCACAGCAGCATCAGCAGGTAACTCCACGTGAACGCACGCATCGCACACCTCCACCGGATGGGGATCGCATCTCACAGCATAGCTGGGTGCTGCGCTCAATGAGCCGTACGCAGCGGCACCTCGCGCAGCAGCCAGGACAAGGCAAAGGCCACACAAGTAATCACCGCCGCCACCAGGAACACCCCATGCATGGCCCCGGAGAATGCCTGCAGATACGCCTGTTGCAGCGGCGGCGCCAAGGCATGCACCGCCGTCGGCGACAGGCTCGCGGCACCGCCACTGCTGGCCGCGAAATCACTCGGCAGGCCATCGAGCAGGGCATGGGAAAACAACGCACCGAATACCGAAACCCCCACAGAGCCACCGATCGAACGGAACAGCGTGGCCCCGGAAGTCGCCACGCCCATGTGGCGCCGTTCGACGCTGTTCTGCACCGCCAGGATCAGCACCTGCATCACCATGCCCAGGCCTGCGCCAAGCAGCCCCATGTACAGGTTCATCCGCCACATCGGCGTGTCCAGTTCCAGGCGGCTGAGCAGCCCCAGGGCGACCACCTGCAGCAACGTGCCAACAATCGGGAACACCCGGTAGCGCCCCCAGCGGCTGATCAGCCGCCCGGTAATCGCCGAGACCACCAGCAAGCCACCCATCAACGGCAGCATCTGCAGGCCGGCGCTGGTGGGCGAGGCGTCCTTGACCACCTGCATGTACAGCGGCAGAAAGGTCACCGAGCCGAACAGCGACACGCCGACAATCAACCCGATCAACCCGGCCAGCACGAAGGTCCGGTGGCGGAACAGGTGCAGCGGCATGATCGGCTCGGCCGCACGGCGTTGCTCGAACACGAAACCGACCAGGCCGATGACGGCGAACAGGGCCAGGCACAGGACATCCAGTGAGGCCCAGGGCAGCAGGCCGCCGCCCAGGCTGGTGATCAGCACCAGCGCGCCCAGGGTGATGGTGAGGAAGAACGCGCCGATGTAGTCGACCACATGCTTGACCGGGGCCACGTGCGGGCGGAACACGCTGCCGATCACCACGACGGCCAGCAGGCCCAGCGGCAGGTTGATGAAGAAGATCCAGTGCCATGACAGGTGTTCGACCAGAAACCCGCCGATCAGCGGGCCAACCACGGTGGCCAGGCCGAACACGCCACCGAACAGGCCTTGGTAGCGGCCCCGCTCGGCAGGCGGAATGACGTCGCCGATGGCCGCCATGGCCACCACCATCAGGCCGCCGCCGCCCAGGCCTTGCAGCGTGCGGAACAGGATCAGCTGGGTCATGTCCTGGGCCAGCCCGCACAGCACCGAGCCGAGCAGGAACAAGGCAATGGCGATCTGCAGGACGCGCTTGCGCCCGTAGAGGTCGCCGAACTTGCCGTACAGCGGCACGACCACGGTGGAAGCCAGCAAATACGCCGTGACCACCCAGGACAGCCAGCGCAACCCGCCGAGGTCGCTGACGATGGTCGGCAGCGCGGTGGAGACGATGGTCTGGTCCAGTGCGGCGAGGAACATCACCAGCATCAGGGCGCCGAGCAGCAGCGGAATGGAGGCCTGGGTGCCCGATTCGGCCTGTACGGAGGAGGGCGCGCCAGCGGATGTCGGTTGCATGCGATTGCCTTGAGCCTGTGGGTGCGATTGAGCGTCCATGTGCGGTCAGCAGCCTTTGCCGTTGGCGTGCTGGCGGCCGGCTTCCTGCAGGCCGGCCAGGGCGAAGCTGAACAGCTGGGCAGACACATCTTCGGCCGGCATGCCGAGGATTTCGTGGAGAGTCCCGGTGGACCCGCGCGGGCCGATCAACAGCATCGCCCAGGGAGCGGTGACGCACAGGATGCAGCGGGTCAGTGCCGGGTCGCTCTGGGGGATGGCGGTGATCTCGCTGAACAGGCCCTTGAGCAGTGACAGCTTCAGCGGTGCCTCGGCTTGCATGTGGGCCTGGCCGTGCGGGCTGGGCGCGAGGATCTCCGCAGCCAGCACGCGCAGGTGCCAGTTGTCGCGACGCTGCGTGGCCTTGCGCACGACCAGTTCCACCAGTGACCGTAACTTTTCTGCCGCCGGTTGCTCGCCGAGGGTGATCCGCTGCAGGTCGCTGATGTCCAGGAAGCGCCGCCGTGCTTCGTCGAGCACGGCCAGGTACAGGCCATTGCGGCTGCCGAAGTGGTAGTTGATCGAGGCCAGGTCGACCTCGGCCTTGGCGGCGACGGCTTTGTTGCTGGCTTCGGCATAACCCACGGCGGCGAACAGTTCGCCAGCGGCCTGGAGGATGCGTGTGCGGGTGGCTTCGCCGTCCTTGCGCGGTTCGCGCGGTGTGGTGGCCATGATGCGATGCTCTCGATTCAGTGCAATGACACGGAGCGTGAGCTTGTTCTAAGTTAAATTCAATTTAAATTTAATTATCGCGACTGGCCGGCGACAGGCGGTGTCGCTGCGTTGCACCCGGATGGCGCACGCCGCTAGGGGGAGAGGCCCGAGTTGTGGTATACAACTTGGGAACTGACACCACCTTCGCTGGCACCCGGATGCGTCGCGGCTGGCTGGTGATTTCCTTGCACTTGCTTCTTTTACCGTGAAACGGAGATTCGAAGATGACCGCCACCGACCGTCTGAGCCTGCTGCAGTACGAGCACCTGGGCCTGGACGATGTTGCCGCTGCCGAGTTCAAGGTGGCGCTGGAGGAACTGCGCAAACTGGCGCTGGAAGACCGCTACGAACATCCTGCAGCCCTGCACCTGGGTGATATCGCCGACGCCGAGAACCGTCAGGAGCTGGCTGAAACCAAAGGCTGGGGTATCGGCTTCCTGCAGGGCCTGACCTGTGCCAAGGCGTTGTCGCCCGAACAGCTGGAAGCCATGCGCAAGGTGTTCCAGGCGGCCGCAGAGCGCGCCGTGAAGCGCATGTGCAGGTGATCCGGGGTCATTCGATCAGCAAGCTCGCCTGATCCTAGAGGCCGGGGACTGATGTAAAGCATCGGTCCCCGGCCTTTCTTCTATTATCGCCATTGGATCCGCGGTGCGTTCTCAGGCTCCCTAACGCAACTTTCCCGTCTACGCTTGCTCATGTCGACGCTCGGCCCTGCGTCAATCAACGGCTGACTGCACGCATAGAGACCTGCATCCGGGAATACCGCATGAGCCAGACCGAGCCCCTGATCATCTGCGAATATTGCGATGCCGTATATCGGCGCACGCCGTTGCAGCGCCACCAACGTGCCCTCTGCCCGCGCTGCGCGGGTGTCCTTTACCGGCATGGCAGCCTGACCATCCAGCAACGCCTGGCCTTGAGCATCACCGGCGGTGTTCTGCTGCTGTTTGCCAACCTGTATCCGGTCATGACCATCGGCATGCAAGGGTTGAGCAATTCCGCCACCCTGTGGGATTCGGTGCTGATCCTCAGCAGTGGCAGCATCACCTTCATCGCCCTGGTCATGGCGCTGGCGATCATCTTCGCGCCGGTGCTGCAAATCGCCTTGCTGTGCTGGTTGCTGAGTTTTGCCCTGGCCGGGCGCAGGGCGCCAGGGTTTGCGCTGAGCATGCGCTGCCTCGAAGGCTTGCGCCCCTGGAGCATGCTGGAAGTCTGCCTGCTCGGCGCGTTGGTGGCCGTCATCAAGCTGGCCGGCCTGCTCGACGTCATTCCAGGTATCGGCTTGATCGCGCTGGCCGCCCTGAGCGTGCTGATCATCTATATTGCCGGTCGCGATGTTCGCGACCTGTGGGAGCAGGTATGAGCTCGCCGGTATTGGCCGATGACCTCGGCCTGTGCCTGTGCCACGGCTGCGGGCTGGCGTGCGAACTGGGCAAGGCCCACACATGCCCGCGCTGCGGTGCGCCCTTGCACCGGCGCAAGGCCAACGCCATCAAACGTGGCTGGGCCTTTTTGCTGGCCGCGCTGGTGTTCTACGTACCCGCCAATCTGTTGCCGGTGATGCACACCGAAATGCTCGGCAATGGCAGCGAAAGCACCATCGTTGGCGGCGTGCTGGAATTCTGGGAGGCAGGCGCCTGGGACATCGCCCTGATCATCTTCATTGCCAGTATCGGTGTGCCGGCCATCAAGTTCTTTTCCCTTGGCCTGCTGCTGTTCACCGCCCAGCGTCGCTCCAGCTGGGCACAACGGCAGCGCTCGCAACTGTACCGTGGCGTCGAGCTGATCGGTTACTGGTCAATGCTCGATGTCATCGTCGTCGCACTGGTGGCCGCGCTGGTGCAGCTGCGCGGCCTGGGCACCATCGAACCGCGCCCGGGCATCCTGTTTTTCGGCATGGTCGTGGTGCTGACCATGTTTTCGGCAATGAGCTTCGACCCACGCTTGATCTGGGATCACCCTGGCAATGATGGAGGCCGCACTGATGGCGCAAGCGAGTGACGCGCGAAATGGGGCAGGGCAGGCAGAGGTACGCACCCGGCGCTGGAATATTTCACTGGTGTGGATCGTGCCGATCCTGGCGATCCTGGTCGGGGCTTCGCTGGTGGTGCGCAACTGGATGCAGCAGGGGCCGGTGATTTCGATTTCCTTTCGCTCCGGTGAAGGGCTGGTGGCGCACAAGACGCAGGTCAAGTACCGCAGCGTGGTGATCGGCGAGGTGACCACCGTGGACCTTGCCGAGGACCACAACAGCGTCATCGTCCAGGTGCAGCTGGCCAATGATGCGCGCTCGTTCGCCACCGAGGGCGCACGTTTCTGGGTGGTGCGCCCACGGATCGGCGCGGGCGGGGTGTCCGGCGTCGATACGTTGCTCTCCGGCAGCTTCATTGGCGCCGATGCTGGTGAGTCGAAAGCCTCGGAAAAGAACTTCACTGGCCTGGAACTGCCGCCAGCGATCACCTATGGCGAACAGGGCAAGCGTTTTGTCCTGAGCGCCAACGACCTGGGCTCGCTGGATATCGGTGCGTCCATCTATTACCGCAAGATCCCGGTGGGTGAAGTGGTGTCCTATGCCCTGCAGGATGATGGCAAGGGTGTGGACATCGGCATATTCGTGCAGTCGCCCTACGACGCCTTCGTCACCCGTGATACCCGGTTCTGGAACGCCAGTGGTGTCGACATGCAGATCGGTGCCAATGGCCTGACGGTCAATACCGAGTCACTGTCGTCCATTCTGGTCGGTGGGCTGGCGTTCGGTTCCCCCGACTTTGCCCCGGACGCTCAGGCCGCCGATGACCAGGCGCGCTTCCAGCTGTTCACCGACCGTGAAAGCGCACTGTCACCCCCCAACGGCCAGGGGCAGTACCTGCAGCTGCGTTTCGACCAGTCCATGCGCGGGCTGACGGTGGGCGCGCCGGTGGAGTTCAAGGGGGTGGAGTTCGGCAAGGTCACTTCGATCTATCTGGATTACGACCCGGTCAAACAGATATTCCCGGTGGTGGTGGATGCCGTGATCTACCCGCAACGCCTTGGCCCGGTGCATCAGAAGATGTTGGCGGTGTTCAAGCACACCGAGGGTGACATGAATGGCGCCCGGCATCTGATCGGCACCTTCGTCGAGCATGGTCTGCGGGCGCAGGCGCGCAGCGGCAACCTGATCACCGGGCAGATGTTCATCTCCCTGGACTTCTTCCCGGACGCCCCCAAGGTCAAGTTCGACATGGCGGCCGAGCCGATCATGATTCCGACCTTGCCTGGCAGCCTGGAGATGCTGCAGGAGCAATTGCAGCATTTCGTCGAGCGCATCGGCAAGTTGCCGCTGGAAAGCATTGCCAGCAACCTCGATGGCACCCTGCGCGACCTGCGTGCCAACCTCAAGACATTCAACGGCCAGACGCTGCCTGGGGTAAAAGCTACCCTCGACGACCTGCAAAAGACCTTGAAGACGGCCAACGCGACCATTGCCGACAATTCGCCGGAGCGCGAACGGCTGGGTGAAACTCTGGACGAGCTGGAACGCATGTCGCGTTCGCTGCGCGACCTGACCGACTACCTGGGGCGCCACCCCGAGTCGCTGATTCAAGGCCGGCCAAAGGCGGCCGGGGCGCAAGACTTGAGACCTTGAAAGTGAAAGGCCAAAGGAGTGTCAGCTGATGCATCGAGTGCGCAACCTGTGTGGGGCCAGCCTGCTGATCTGGCTGAGCGGCTGCAGCAGTACCCCGAACAACTACCACACCCTGGTCCCGGCCCAGCCGGTGCAAGGGGGTAGCCCGCACGTGCAGGTGAGCCGGGTCAGCCTGCCGCCGCAAGTGGATCGCCCGCAACTGGTAGTGCGCCAGGGCAGCAGCGGCCTGGCCATTCTGGAAACGGAGTGGTGGGGCGCCAACCTGGTGGATGAGTTTCGCAGTGCCCTGCAGGACATGCTGGGCGGCCCGGTGTCCGGCGCCAGCAGTGTATTGAGGGTCGATGTGCAGCGCTTCGACAGCGTGCCCGGCCAATACGCCTCGCTCGATACCCTGTGGCGCCTGAAACGGCCAGGCGAGCCCGAAATCACCTGCCGGACGTCGGTCCAGACCGCCGCCGACAACAGCATCAACAACCTGGTCAACGCCCATCAGGCCAACCTGCGCAAGCTGGCCGAGGCCGTGCGGGCAACGGCAGCGCCAGGCCGGTCCTGCCCAAGCTCATGAAGCAGGTGAACAAGGGTACGGGGAGCCCGCATGAAGTTACGCACGAGATTGCTCTGGCTGTTCGTACCGCCGCTGCTGCTGGTGTTGTTGCTCGTCTACTTTGCGGCCCAGGGCATGCTGCTGGCGCGGCTGGACAAGCAGGACGAGCGGCTGCTGGTGGCCGAGGCCGAGCGCCTGCGCGCCTTGCTGGGCAACAGCTTCGAGCGTGACGCCAATCGCCTGCGGCAATGGGCGCAGGCGATGCCGGGGGCGGTGCCGTCGGCGTTCCCGCTCGATGCCGCCACGCTGGGCCGCAGTGGCTTCGATTTCATCCTTTACTTCGCCAATGGTGAGCAGCGGGTGAGCTGGCGGCCGCTGGACCTGGCCGCGCTGGAGCGCCCGGCCGGCGCGCCAGCGCTGAACCTGAAGGCGCTGCATGACGGCGTCGCCCAGCAATTGGCGCGCCTGCTGCAGCCTCAGGATGTGGCGCCGCCTGCGCAATTGCTGGCCGTGCTCAGGGTGCCGCTGATTCTGGTTGCCGTGGATACTGCGCGCAGCGGCGACAGGGCCAGCGGTGTGCTGCTGGCGGGAACGTTCCTGGACAGCAAGCGCATCGCCATGCTGCAACAACAGTTGGGCGGTGAGCTCACCTGGCTGCCGTCGGCCACCGATCAGCAACGGCCGGTGCTGCAGGCCGAACTCATGAGCATCGGCAATCGCGAGGTGGTCGATGCCCGCCATCAGAGCATCGACCTGCTGTTCCAGGACAGTCTTGGCGAGCCGCAGCTGCGCCTGCAACTGACCCGCGAGCGCCATCTGTACCTGGAGGGCGAGCAGCAACTCAATGTGTTCCTCGGCGTGACGGGAGGGCTCATCGGCCTGGCCTGGTTGCTGATCTACCTCGCGCTGGACGTTACCTTGCTGCGGCGCATTGCGCGCTTGCATCAGGAGCTTCTGGCCATTGGCCCGGCTGCGGCGGGGCGGCGCCTGACCGACGACGGGCACGATGAGCTGGGCAAGCTGGCGCGCGAAGCGAACCGTGCGCTGGACCGCCTGGAGCAAAGCGAAGCACGCGACCGGGCGATTCTCGACGCCATGGAAGACGGCTATTTCGAACTCGACGAGCTGGCCAGGATCGAGTCGGTCAACCCGGCTTTCTGCAGGCTGCTCGGTTACCCGGCGGCTCAGGTGATCGGCCGAACCGTTGCTTCTCTGCAGGAAGACCATGAGGCCAGTGAGGCAACGGAACCGGCAATCGCCGAGACCGAACCCGGGGCTCCGCTCTCGGCCCGGCTGCGGCGCGCCGACGGCAGCATCGGCCACTTCGAGACCCAGATCTCCAGGCGGCACAACGCCGGGGGCCGTCTGATCGGCTACCGCGGCATCCTGCACGACGTCAGCGAGCATGTGCTCCATCAACAGCAACTGTTCGACCTCGCCTATCAGGATGCCTTGACCGGGCTGGGCAATCGCAAGGCGTTCCATGAGGACCTTGCCCGGCACCTGCACGGCGGTAGTCTGCCGTTGGCGCTGATCTTTCTCGATCTCGACCGCTTCAAGCGGGTCAACGACCGCTTTGGCCACGACATCGGCGATGCCTTGCTGGTGTGCATGGCCGAACGCCTGTGCAATGCGCTGCGTCAACCGGGCAAGGCCTATCGCCTGGGGGGCGACGAGTTCACCGTGATCGTCCCGATGACCGACTTCCAGGCAGCCAATGCGCTGGCCCAGCGCTTGCTCAAGGTGCTGGGCGAGCCAGTCAATGTCAGGGGGCTGAACATCGACTTCGTCACCCCAAGCATTGGCCTTGCCCTCGCGCCTGCCCATGCCAGCGAGGTGGATGCACTGGTCAAGGCCGCCGATCAGGCAATGTACGAAGCCAAGCGCGAGCGCGGGCGGGTCTGCGTTTTTCAACCCGGCGACTAAGTGCCGCGTAGCGCGCACGAGGGGGTGTAGATGATCGAGCGCTGTCGTTGCCGGGCTTTGCTGCTGCCGCTCTTCATGCTCCTGCTGCCCGAACGGGTGCTGGCAGAGCCGTTGTGCGGGCAGCTGACCGCTACCGGCAATCCGGAGTACCCACCGTATCTCTGGCGTGACCCGAACAATCCTGAACAGTTGATCGGGGCCAATGCCGACCTGCTCAAGGAAGTGGGCAAGGCACTTGGGCTGGACGTGAAGGTGGTGTACGGCGGGCCCTGGTCAAGGGCGCAGGAGGAGGTGCGCACCGGGCGTATCGACCTGATGGCGGGGTACTTCCTGACCCAGGAACGCCAGCAGCAGATGGACTTCGTCAGCCCGGCATTCCTGCATGTGCGCAGCGTGGTCTGGGTCCGTCAGGACGGCGGATTTCCCTACCACGAGTGGGCGGACCTCAAGGGTCACAACGGCGGGACGCTGGTCAGCAATAGCCACGGCCAGCAGTTCGATGACTACGCCAGGGCCAACCTCCAGCTCGAAGCGGTGCCCAGCGCCAGGCAGGCGTTCGAGAAACTGCTGCTCAAACGCAATGACTACCTGATCTACGAGCAGTATCCCGGCATGGCCCTGGCCCGCACGCAAGGGTGGGAGGCGCAATTGAAGGTGCTTGACCCACCGGTGGCCAGCGAGGGGTTGTACCTGGCGCTGTCGCATCAATCGAAGTGCAATCGAGCAGAGCTGCGCGAGCGGCTGGCGCAAAAAATGAAAGCGCTGGTTGCCGGGCCGGTGCCCGAGCAGTTGGTCGAGAAGAATCTGGAGTTGTGGCGACAGCAGCAGGCGGGAAAGCAGCCTTGAGGGCTGACTACCCATCAACCTCCAGCGCCCGCTTGGCTTCGCTCACATTGACCTCACCGGGCAAGGCGACGCCGTTCTTGGTTGCCAGGATCTCGGCCATGACGCTGACGGCAATCTCCGCTGGGGTCTTGCTGCCGATATAGATGCCAATCGGCCCGTGCAGGCGCTGCAGTGAGGCCTCGCTTTCCCCGAAATGCTCGATCAGGCGTTCACGGCGCGATTGGTTATTGCGCCGCGAACCGATCACGCCAATGTAGAACGCCGGGCTGTGCAAGGCTTCGAGCAGGGCCAGGTCGTCCAGCCTGGGGTCGTGGCTGAGGCCGACAATACAGCTGCGCAGGTCCGGGGTGAACGCACGCACCACGTCATCCGGCATACCGACGATCTTCTCCACGCCAGCCACGTTCCAGTCATCCATGTATTCCGGGCGCGGATCGCAGACGGCCACCTTGAAGCCATTGAACAGGGCCATGGTCGCCAGGTACTCGGCCAGCACCCCGGCACCGATCAGCAGCATGCGGTAACCGGGGCCCAGGGTGTTGAGCATGTACCGGCCATCGAAGCCGAACTGCTCCGGTACGCGGGTGGTGGTCAGGTGAACCTGGCCGCTATCCAGGTCCAGCTCGCGGCGCACCAGGTTGCCGCTGTCCAGCAATGGCAGCAGTTGCTCCAGGCTTGCCAGCGCCGGGTCGAACTCGAGGATCAGCTCAAGGGTGCCGCCGCAGGGCAGGCCGAAGCGCTGTGCTTCATCGGCACTGACGCCGTAGCGCACCACCTGCGGCAGGCCCGTTGGCATGCCGTCGCCCTGGTAGGCCGTGGTGTAGCGGTGGATGAGGTCGTCTTCGATACAGCCGCCAGAGACGCTGCCGACCACCCGGCCATCGCCGCGCAGGGCCATCATCGAGCCGACGGGCCGTGGCGACGAGCCCCAGGTACGGGCGACGGTGGCCAGCAGCACGCGCTCGCCAGCCTGGAGCCAGTCACGGGCAGTGCGCAAGACCAACAGGTCGATGCTTTCCATGGAAGCCTCTTGGGTAAACCCGATTCAATCAATACCAGTGCCGGCCTCTTCGCGGCTAAAGCCGCTCCCACAGGTACAGCGCAGCACTTGAGCACTGTGATGACCCTGTGGGAGCGGCTTTAGCCGCGAAGAGGCCGGCACTGGTATTGATTGAATCGGGTT
>NZ_JAGIBG010000014.1:0-106664 GCF_017744435.1 Pseudomonas sp. | reverse complement strand
CAGGCAACATCTTCTACCGCATGTGCAGGATGATCGGGCTGCTGCTGGCCGGGTCGGTGTGCCCACGCAGCTTGCCCACTGCCTGTGCATCCACCGCGCCGCCCGCATTGCCCCAGGTGCTGCGCACGAAGCTCAATACATCGGCAATCTCCTGATCCGACAGCTGCTCGCGAAACGCCGGCATGCGGTAGGCATCCGGCACCCCGGCGGCAACGATGCGTTGCGAGCCATTGAGGGTGATGTTGATCGCCGAGGCGTTTTCCCGGGCCAATGCCGAGGTGGCGCCGGCCAACGGTGGCATCCACTCGACCTGGCCCTTGCCGTCCAGGCCGTGGCAACTGGCACAGCGGGTGACAAAGGTGTGGGCGCCCGGGGTGTCCAGGCGCGTGGCCGCGGAAACGGCCTGGTACTGCCAGGGCGTACCATCACGCTGTGGGTCACCGGGCAGCGACTTGAGGTAGTGGGCGATGGCGCCCAGGTCTTCATCGTTCATGAATTGCGTGGAGTTGTTGAACGCTTCGGTCATCGACCCATACACCACCGCATGCCGGTTGCGCCCGGTCTTGAGGAACTGGACGATCTCGGCCTCGCTCCAGCGGCCGAGCCCGGTGTTGTGGTCGCTGCGCAAACTGGGTGCGTACCAGCCATCGAGCAGGGCACCGGCGAGGAACGGCGTACCGGCTTCATCCAGGGCCTTCTCATTGAAGGCCAGGCCCCGTGGCGTGTGGCAGCTGCCGCAGTGGCCAGGCCCCTGGACGATATAGGCGCCGCGGTTCCACAGCGCGTCCTGCCCAGGCTTGGCCGCGTAAGGCGTGTCGGCGGCGAACACGCCGTTCCACAAGGCGATGGGCCAGCGCAGGTTCAGCGGCCAGGGGATATCGCTGGGGATGTTCGCCTGTTGAGCCGGCTGCACACCTTTCATGAAGAAGGCGTACAGCGCCTTTACATCGTCGTCGCTGAGCTTGGCGTACGAAGGGTAGGGCATGGCCGGGTACAATCGCCGGCCACCCGGCGCGACGCCATGGCGCACGGCTCGGTCGAAGTCGGCCAGGCTGTACTGGCCGATACCGGTTTCGCGGTCAGGGGTCACGTTGGTGGCGTGGATCGTCCCCAGCGGCGTGGCCATTGCCAGGCCGCCGGCAAACGGTTTGCCGTCGGGCAGGCTGTGGCAGGCCACGCAGTCGCTGAGCCGGGCGACATATTCGCCGCGGCTGACCAGCGCGGGGTCAACACGTTCGGTGGTGAAAGGCGAGGCGGGCTCGCGGGTGACGTACCAGGCCAGCAGGCCGGCCGCGACCAGGCACGGCACGGCCAGCCAGCCCGCGGTTCGGGCGAAACGGCTGTGGGTCATGGGGCAGTCCTTGTCCGGTCAGCTGAAGGTGTGGCGGCTCAGCGGCAGGCTGCGCACCCGCTGGCCGGTGAGCTGCGCCACGGCGTTGGCCACGGCAGGCGCCACCGCCGGCAACGGCGGCTCGCCGATACCGCCCATCTTCGCCCCGCTCTCGACAATGCGCACATGCACCCGGGCCATGCGCGAGGGCGGCAGGATCGGGTACAGGTCGTAGTTACGCGCGCGGGGTTTGCCGTCGATGAACACCGCTTCTTCCACCAGCGTCTGCGACAGGCCCAGGGCCACCGCACCGTTGACCTGATGCTCGATGATCGCCGGGTTGACGATGCTGCCGGGGTCGATCGCCTGCCAGATGTCATGCACCTTGACCTGGCCGTTCTCGATCGACACCTCGGCGATTGCTGCGGCTTCGGAGCCGAATGGCGAGGCCATGGCAATGCCGCGGGCGCGCTTGCTGCCGTCTTCTGCCGTGAACGGCCCGCGCTTCCAGCCGCCGGACAGCTCGGCCACCGCGTGCAGCAGGTTGGTCAGGCGCTGATTGCCACGCAGCAGGTGCAGGCGCAGTTCGTAAGGGTCCTTGCCGCCTTTGTCGGCCAGCTCGTCAAGGAACGATTCATAGAAGAAGTCGTTCAGCGAATTGCCTACCGAGCGCCAGTAGCCAAGCATGGCCGGGCCCTTGACGTAGATCTGCGCGATGCGTTTGTTGGCAATGGCGTAGGACTTGCCCGACAGCCCTTCGAGGGCCGTGGGGTCGATCTTGTCGCCTTGCTTGCCGGCGAGGGCCTCGGTCGGGCCTTCGGTGGCGCTCACGGCTTCGATGGCCACCGGCAGGCCGTCGGCATCCAGCCCGGCGCGGAACTTGACCACGGCGACCGGGCGCAGCACGTCGCGCAGGAACTCTTCCTCGCGGCTCCAGATCAGCTTGACCGGCCGGCCGACGGCCTTGGCCAGGGCGATGGCCTGCGGGTACGGGTTGGCCGAGTCATACAGGAAATGGCGGCCAAAGAAGCCGCCCAGCAGGGGCGAGTGCAGGGTGATCTGCGCCGCATCCAGGCCGGTGCGCTTGGCGATGTCGTCGCGGAACATGTCTGGCGCCTGGTTGGGCAGCCAGACATCCAGGGTGCCGTCCGGGTTGAAGCGGGCGAGGGCAGACGGCGGCTCCAGCTGGGCATGGTTGAGGTACTGGTTGTGGTAGCTGGCCTCGACCTGGGTCTTGGCATTGGCCAGGGCGCTGGCAATGTCGCCTTCGTTTTCCTCGTCGCGGGCCGGCCCTTCAACGCTGGCCAGGTGCTCGCGCCAGCCGTCACTGGAAAAGTCTGCCGGCATCGGCCGCACCTTGCTGTCGGCGCCTGGCTCTTTCCAGTCCACCTGGATGGCCTCCACTGCACGCTTGGCGTGCCACCAGCGTTCGGCGACCGCGGCCACGGCGCCCGGCAACTGATGCACCGAGTGCACGCCTTTCATGGCCTTGACCTGTTCCTCGTTGCGCAGGCTGCCCACGGTCATGCCCAGGCGTGGCGCGTGCTGCACGGCGGCGTGGAGCATGCCGTCGAGCTTGATGTCGATGCAGTACTGGGCCCTGCCGGTAGATTTGTCGTAGGCATCCAGGCGCCGCACCGGCTTGCCGATCCAGCGGAACTGGCTGGGGTCGCGCAGCTTGATGCTGGCCGGGTCCGGCACCGGCAGGTCCATGGCCCGGCTGGCCAGTTCGCCATAGGCCAGCGAGCGGCCGGAGGCGGCGTGAATGACCTTGCCAGGCTCGCTGGACAGCTCGCCGACCGGTACGCCCCACTGCTCGGCCGCAGCCTGCAGCAGCATGGCCCGGGCCAGGCCGCCGAGGCGACGCATGGTCGGGTAGCTCATGCGCACCGACATGCTGCCACCGGTGATGCGCAGGCCGTTTTCCATCACCACGTAGGCTTCCCCGGGTGGTGCGCTTTCTACCAGGAAGTTGGCCGGGTCGACGTCGAGTTCTTCACCGACGATCTGGGCCATGGCCGTGAAGGGGCCTTGGCCACCCTCCATGAACGGGCTGAGCAGGCGCACCTTGCCATCCGGGCGGATTTCCAGGAACGCCGGCACCTGGGTGCCGCGCTCCGGGGTGGCTGCCGCCGCTGCCTGCACGCGGCTCGCGCCCATCGGCAAGCCGAAACCCAGCACCAGGGCACCGACCGCGGTGCCGGCCAGGAAGCGCCGGCGCGACAGGTTGACGGTTTCGCCCAGCTGCAGCCTGAGCAGTTCTGCGGGGGTATCGACGGGCGTGTTCATCAGGCCTGCTCCCCTCGGGCCAGTGCATGCACGGCGGCATGGATGGCGTTGTAGGTGCCGCAGCGGCAGAGGTTGACCATTGCCGCGCCGATCTGCTCATCGCTGGGCTTGGGGGTGTGCTTGAGCAGCGCCGTGGCCGCCATCACCTGGCCGGACTGGCAGTAGCCGCACTGCGCGACCTGGTGTTCGACCCAGGCCGCCACCACGCGCTTGCCTACCGGGTCGGCCTCCACCGCTTCGATGGTGGTCACCTCGCGCCCGACCACACCGGCCACGGGGGTGACACAGGCACGCACGACGTTGCCATCCACCAGCACCGAGCAGGCGCCGCACTGGGCCAGGCCACAGCCATACTTGGTGCCAGTCATGCCCAGGTCGTCACGCAATACCCACAGCAGCGGCGTGTCGGCATCGGCGTCGACCTGATAGGTCTTCTGGTTGATATGAAGTTCCATGGCTCACCTGCTGATCATCGGTTGATGGCGTTTACTGTCTGGTGGGGAATACGTTGTTCCCCAATCCAGAAACGCTAGCACAGTGGTACGACCACGGGTCTGGTGGCGGGCGCAGGTTCAGAGGATCAGGCAAGCAATTCGGTGGAATGCACAACATGTCATGCTGATGCCGACTCTGAGGGAACTACTGTCTTGCTCAAATGTTAAAAGCCGGCGCGGCTCCCACAAGTACAGCGCATGCCTGGACACTGGTGATAATCCTGTGGCCTTTCGCGACCCCACAGAAGACCCCGCACAGATGTGGAGAGGACTTCCAGGGCGAAAACCCGGATAATGCCGGCCAATTTCGTTTTGCACGCTTAAATCACGGTAATTCCCGCATGGAAATCAAGGTCAATTTTCTCGACAACCTTCGTCTTGAAGCCAAGTTCGACGACTTCACGGTGATCGCCGACCAGCCGATCCGCTACAAGGGCGATGGTTCGGCCCCTGGCCCGTTCGACTATTTCCTGGCCTCGTCGGCCCTGTGCGCGGCGTACTTCGTCAAGCTGTACTGCCAGACCCGCGATATCCCCACCGAGAATATCCGCCTGTCGCAGAACAACATCGTCGACCCGGAGAACCGTTACAACCAGATCTTCAAGATCCAGGTCGAGCTGCCCGAGGACATTTCCGAGAAGGACCGCCAGGGCATCCTGCGCTCCATCGACCGCTGCACCGTGAAGAAAGTGGTGCAGACCGGCCCCGAGTTCATCATCGAAGAAGTCGACAACCTCGACGCCGATGCCCAGGGCCTGCTGATGCCGGTGGCCGACACCACCACCTACATCCCCGGCAAGGACCTGCCGCTGGAGCAGACCATCGCCAACATGTCCGGCATCCTCGCTGGCCTGGGGATGAAGATCGAGATCGCCTCGTGGCGCAACATCGTGCCCAACGTCTGGTCGCTGCACGTGCGCGATGCGCAGTCGCCGATGTGCTTCACCAACGGCAAGGGTTCGACCAAGGAGGCCGCACTGGCCTCGGCGCTGGGCGAGTTCATCGAGCGGCTGAACTGCAACTTCTTCTACAACGACCAGTTCTGGGGCGAGGACATCGCCAACGCGCCGTTCGTGCATTACCCGAACGAGCAGTGGTTCAAGCCAGGGCCGAAGGACGCGCTGCCGGCAGAAATTCTCGACGAACACTGCCTGGAGATCTACAACGGCGACGGCGAACTGCGTGGTTCGCACCTGTACGACACCAACTCGGGCAACACCGAGCGCGGTATCTGCTCGTTGCCGTTCGTGCGCCAGTCCGACGAGCAGGTGGTGTACTTCCCGTCCAACCTGATCGAGAACCTGTTCCTCAGCAACGGCATGAGCGCCGGCAACACCCTGGCCGAAGCCCAGGTGCAGTGCCTGTCGGAAATTTTCGAGCGCGCCGTGAAGCGCGAAATCCTCGAGGGCGAGCTGGCCCTGCCGGACGTTCCCCAGGAAGTGCTGGCCAAGTACCCAGGCATCCTCGCCGGCATCCAGGGCCTGGAAGAGCAGGGCTTCCCGGTGCTGGTCAAGGACGCCTCGCTGGGCGGTGAGTTCCCGGTGATGTGCGTGACCTTGATGAACCCGCGCACCGGCGGCGTGTTCGCCTCGTTCGGCGCCCACCCGAGCTTTGAAGTGGCGCTGGAGCGCAGCCTCACCGAACTGCTGCAAGGCCGCAGCTTCGAGGGCCTGAACGACCTGCCGCAGCCGACCTTCGAAAGCCATGCGCTGACCGAGCCGAACAACTTCGTCGAGCACTTCATCGACTCCAGCGGTGTGGTGTCGTGGCGCTTCTTCAGTGCCAAGGCCGATTTCGAGTTCGTCGAGTGGGACTTCTCCGGCCATGGCGAGGACTCCAACATTCAGGAAGCCGCGACCCTGTTCGGCATCCTCGAAGACCTTGGCAAAGAGGTGTACATGGCGGTGTACGACAACCTCGGCGCCACCGCCTGCCGCATCCTGGTGCCGGGTTATTCCGAGATCTACCCGGTCGAGGACCTGATCTGGGACAACACCAACCGCGCCCTGGGCTTCCGTGCCGACATTCTCAACCTGCACAGCCTCGACGACCGCGCGCTGCGCGCGCTGCGCCGGCGTCTGGACAAATGCGAGGTGGATGACTACACCACCATCACCACCTTGATCGGCGTCGAGTTCGACGAGAACACGGTGTGGGGCCAGTTGACCATTCTTGAGTTGAAGCTGTTGATCTGCCTGGCGCTCAAGCGCTTCGAGGAGGCCAAGGAGCTGGTCGAGGCGTTCCTGCAGTTCAACGACAACACCGTCGAGCGTGGCCTGTTCTACCAGGCGCTGAACGTGGTGCTGGAAGTGCAGCTGGATGAAGAGCTGGAAATGGCCGACTACGAGGCCAACTTCCGCCGCATGTTCGGCAACCCGCGGATGGACGCGGTGCTGGGTTCGGTCGACGGTAGCGTGCGCTTCCATGGGCTGACCCCGACCAGCATGAAGCTGGAAGGGCTGGACCGTCACCTGCGCCTGATCGAGAGCTACAAGAAACTGCACGCTGCGCGGGCCAAGTTCGCCTGACCGATGTTTGGGGCTGCCATGCAGCCCCAAATAGCTTGACGTTCTTGCCGCTATCGCCAATTGATATTGCCCTGCGCTTGCCGCTCCCCCTCATCAGCGCTTAGCTGAATCCCGCTCAAACCTATTCCATTCCAAGGCGCGTAGACCGCCAGAAGGACCTCGGCCGCGCACAACAAGAAGGCGCAGACCATGAGCACTCCTCTGGATACCAATGCACTGAAGGCCCGCCAGCAAGCGGCATGGGCCAGCGGCGACTACGCGGTGATCGGCACCACCTTGCAACTGGTCGGTGAACGCCTGGCCGAAGCCTGCGATTTGCGCTGGGACGAGCAGGTGCTGGATGTCGCGGCCGGCAATGGCAACGCCACCTTGGCTGCTGCCCGGCGCGGCTGCCGGGTCACGTCCACCGACTACGTGGCCGAACTGCTCAAGCGCGGTGAAGAGCGTGCCCGTGCGGAGCACTTCAAGGTCGATTTCGAAGTGGCCGATGCCGAGGCGCTGCCCTACAAGGACGGTATCTTCGACGTGGTGTTGTCGACGTTTGGCGTGATGTTCGCCCCCGACCAGCCCCAGGCTGCGCGGGAGATGGCCCGCGTGTGCCGGTCGGGCGGGCGTATAGGCCTGGCCAACTGGACGCCGCAGGGTTTCGTCGGGCAGATGTTCAAGACCCTCGGCCGGCATGTGCCACCCCCTCCCGGCGCCTTGCCGCCATCGCGCTGGGGCGATGAAGCGCAGTTGCGCGAGATGTTCACCGGCAAGATTGGCGCGATGGACGTCAGCCGCCAGCAGTTCAACTTCCGCTATCGCTCGGCGGCGCATTTCATCGACGTGTTCCGCACCTGGTACGGGCCGGTGCACAAAGCCTTCGCGGCACTGCCGGCGGATGCGGCGGCGGCACTGGAGAGCGACCTTACTGCATTGCTGGAAGAGCACAACCAGGCTGGCGCCTCGTCCCTGGTGGTGCCCAGTGAATATCTGGAAGTGGTGATCATCCGGTACTGAAGGAGACGGTTCATGGGGTAGCATGGCGGGCGTCCGCACCCTCACAAGGAAGTCACTGGTGATCAACCTTTTCCACCTGCCGCGCAACAGAAGGGCGCCCGAACCACTTGACCTGCCGCCGCCGCAGTGCCCGGCGCTTGGCCTGGCCGGCCAATCACTGCAACAGCGTTATGCGGCCTTTATCGCGCAGGCCGCAGAAACCCTGCCGCCGGTGCAGGCTGCTGCACTGCGTGAGGTTGGCCAGCAACTGGCCAGGGAGCTGCTGTCAAAGGCGATCGACCTGGGCAGCAGCAAAGCCCACGAACTGTCGGATGAAATCTACTGGCTGGTGCAGAGTTCGGCCATTGTCTCGTTGTATACCGACGGCCCGCAGTCTGCGGCGTTCGCCGGGTACAGGAAGCATGTCGACTATTACCAGGGCATGGGGCGCTTTGCTGCCCAGGTCGAGGCGTTCCAGCGCTACGTGGCCGCCAATGGCCAGCCCGCAGACGAGGTGGAGATTCAATCGCACTCGGAAGATGACCGCTACCGGCTGCTGGTTACCCCATGGGAGGCGGGGAACTCGCACTGGGTCTACCGGCCGAGGATCATCGATACACGGCAGGGGACCTGCCTGCTGGCGTTCGAAGACCGTCGCTGGTCGGCGGACATCAGCACCTGGCTCAATGCCTGGCAGGTCGAGCTGACGTTGCGCAAATACCCGGGGAACCAAGCACGCCGGAGCGTGCAGGTAGTCATCGACTGTGACCAGCGCCTCGCGCAAGCAGGGACGCTGGTGGAAATCGAGCTATCGGAGCTCGAACGCGTGCTTGAAGCGTTGCTCAACGGCGCAGACCCGACCTAGGTTCAGTTCTTGCACTTGGCCAGCACCACCTGGCAGGTGTCTGGCGTACCGCCTGAGCGGCCGGCATAGCGGATGCAGTTGTTCAGCGACTTCTGCTTGGCAATGCCCAGTGTGTTGCCCCAGGCCAGGCCGCCTTCGCCGGTGCTCGGAAGCGCCTTGGCGTAACAGTTGGAGCCTGGAGCGGCGGCGTAGTAGCGCGCCTTGCTGTTTTTGCTCGAACAGCCAGCATTGAGTGCCAGGCTGATGGCCAGCAAGGCATGCGCGGTCCAGTACGCGTAAGGTCGTGTGTTGCAAGTTCTCATGGTATCCCTCATTCCGACGCGCAGAGTCTTTCAGGATATTGATATCAAGCCAAGCGGTGAACTATCCGAACGTCAAGGTGAACCCGACCTGCCGCCCGAGAGCAACTTTCAAGCGTTTTGCGGGATATCGCGCGTTGCCGTTGATGCAAAGGGGTTGAAATGTGCCGCAGCCCGGCCTTTTACCTGCAGAGTGGCAGGCAATGGCTATGCTTGTTTGCGCGTAAACACTTCACGCACAACCCGGTCTTGAACACATGGAAGCAGGCCTATGAATCCTATTTGCACACTCGCTCGCGCTGTTGCCCTCGCCACGCTGATGTCCGCTGCTACCTTCACGGTGCAGGCTGCCGAAATTCCGATTGGCAGTCAGGCGTTGGAAAGCCACGTCAAAACCCAGGTCACGGCCATCGACCTGGCCAACCGCCAAGTCACGGTAAAAGGGCCGAACGACAAGGATGTCACCCTGCAACTGACGGAAAAGGCCAAAGCGCTGCCCAACCTGAAAGTGGGTGACAATGTCGATATCTACGTCACCCGGGCAGTTGCCTATGTGCTCAACAGCGACGTTGGCGGTGCGCCGAAGGCTACTGAAGAGTCCGGGGAAATCCGTGCCACCAAGGACAACCCCAACCCCGGCGGCGAAGCGTTCCGCCAGGTCCGGGTAACCTCGCAGATCAAGAAGATCGACTTGAAGAAACATGAAGTCAGCCTGCTGCCGCCCGAAGGCAAGCTGCAGGTGGTCAAGGTCGAGAACCCGGACCTGCAGAAGCGCATGAAAAACCTCAAGGTCGGCCAGACCGTCGATGCGATCTACACCGAAGTGCTGCGGGTCGATACCTGGCGTTGAGGTCGGGCTGCGGGCACGCTTCGGCAGGCCCGCATTCGGCAGCATGCGCGTGACGAATACAGCAAGTGCACCTTTTCGATTTCCATAAACGCTGTCGATTTACCGATCATGGTCTCATCCTGACTTCAGATGAGACCCATCATGTCCTACAAGACCCTGCTGCTTGCATTCCTTCCCGTGATGATGGCCCTGCTTGCAGGCTTCGTGCTGCCTTATCAGGCCGCCAGCAACGCCGCCGTCGGCCGTGCCCTGGGGCACTGGTTGTGGGGCGCCTTTACCTCGCTGACGGTCAGTTCGGTGGTGATCATCGCGGCGTTGCTGATCCTGCGGGTGCCCATGCCTGACGTGAGCAAAGCGCTGCAAGGCCCGTGGTGGCTCTGGATTGGAGGCGTGCTGGGCGCCCTCTACGTGGCCGGCGCTGCTGCATTGACACCGAAGCTGGGCACGGCGGGTTTCCTGGTGCTGGTGGTGGCAGGGCAGATCCTGACCTCGGTGATCGTCGACCACTTCGGGCTGATGGGGGTTGCCAGCAAGCCGGTGAACCTGGCCAGGGTTGCCGGCGTACTGCTGATCCTCGGTGGCGTGTTGCTGGTGCAGGGCGGCTGGACCTCGACCCCGTCGTCCGGCCAGGCCGTGGTCGGGCGCTGATCAACGCCCGGGTTGGCTGCAGGCCCAGACTGCCTCGCGCAGCCAGCGATGGCCGGGGTCGCTGTCCTTCCTGGCGTGCCAGGCCTGTTGATAGGCGAGGGCGGGGATTGCTAGCGGCGGCGTGAACTGGCGCAGTGACGGGTGCTGGCGCATCGGGCCTACCGCTCGCTTGGCCACGGTGAGGACCAGGTCGGTGCCCGTGAGCACTTCGACCGCTGCGCTCCAATGGGGCAGTGCCAGCGCGATATGCCGGCGCAGGCCTTGTTCGGCCAAGGTGCGCTCGATCTCGTCATGGGCATCCGGGTGCATGGCCATGAGCACGTGCGGGCGTGCCAGCCAGTCATTCAGCGCAAGCCCGCCCTTGGCTGGTAGCACCTGGCGATCGGCGACGCTGATGAAGCGGTCTTCGAACAAGGTCTGGGCAGCGATGTCGGCCGGCAATTCCGGGAAGATGCCCAGGGCCAGGTCGAGTTCGCCATCGAGCAACTGCGCGAGCATGGTTTCGCGGCTGGCCTGGCTGATCGCCAGGTCGATGCCGGGAGCGACCTGGCGCAGGTGGCGAACCAGCGGCGGCAAGATGATGCGCGAGGAGTAGTCGGACAGCGACAGCCTGAAGCGGCGCCGGGCTTGGGCTGGGTCGAACTGGGGCGCGGCCAGCAGGCCGTTCAGGCTGCCGAGGGCATCCTGCAGCGGTTTGGCCAGGGATTGGGCGCGTGCGGTCAGGGCCATCTGGCCGTGCTGGCGGATCAGCAACGGGTCGTCGAAGTGTGCACGTAGCTGCGCCAGGGCATGACTGACGGCGGGTTGGCTGCGGTGCAGGCGCAAGGCGGCACGGGTCACGTGCTTTTCGCTGAGCAGGGCATGCAGGGTGAGCAGCAGGTTGAGGTCGATCTTGCGCAGTTCATCCATGGGGCGAATGCTTCGGTTGGTTTTGACAGGTGATTATCAGCCTAACAGATGTACTGGCCCCTTCGCGGGCTTGCCCGCTCCCACAGGATGACCTAGTGCTTCAAGGTCCATGCAGTACTTGTGGGAGCGGGCAAGCCCGCGAAGGGGCCGGTACAGACCACACAAAGCATCTGACGGGGTTATACTCGCCCCCCCGTTTCACTGTAATCCGAGTATTTCAATGGGTCTTTCCGCAACCGCCACACCCGAACCGCGCCGCCTCGGTGCGCCCTTGATCGCCTTGGCCCTGCTGCTGGCTGGCGCCTGGTTCCTCAACCTCAACGCCGGCTTCAAGCAGGTGCTGCTGCTGATGGTCGGTGCCGCCCTGGGCCTGACGCTCTATCACGCCGCTTTTGGCTTTACCTCGGCCTGGCGCGTGTTCATCAATGAACGCCGCGGCGCCGGCCTGCGCGCGCAGATGGTCATGCTGACCCTGGCCGTGCTGCTGTTCTTCCCGGCGTTGTCGGCCGGCAGCCTGTTCGGTACCCCGGTCACCGGCCTGGTTGCGCCGGCTGGCGTGTCGGTGGTGTTCGGTGCGTTCATCTTCGGCATCGGCATGCAACTGGGTGGCGGCTGTGCCTCGGGCACGCTGTTCACGGTGGGCGGCGGCAATGCGCGGATGCTGGTGACCCTGCTGTTCTTCATCATCGGCTCGGTCAGCGCCACCCACCATGCCGACTGGTGGTTCGCGCTGCCGTCGTTCCCGGCCACTTCGATTGTCCAGGCCTGGGGCGTGGCGCCAGCGCTGTTGGTCAGCGTGGCTGTGTTCGCGCTGATCGCCTGGGCCACGGTGGTGCTGGAAAAGCGTCGTCATGGTGCCCTGGAAGCGCCACTGAGCAGCGAGCATCAGGGCCTGCGCCGCTTCCTGCGCGGCCCCTGGCCGCTGCTGTGGGGCGCGATTGCCCTGGCCTTGCTCAACTACGCCACGCTGGCCCTGGCCGGGCGCCCGTGGGGTATCACTTCGGCCTTTGCCCTGTGGGGCGCCAAGACCCTTTCCAGCTTCGGCGTGGACGTCGGCAGCTGGGTGTTCTGGCAGGCACCGGCCAATGCCAAGGCGCTGGCTGCACCGCTGTGGCAGGACATCACCACGGTGATGGACATCGGCATCGTGCTCGGTGCACTGATGGCGGCAGGCCTGGCAGGGCGCTTCGCACCCAGCCTGAAGATCCCGCTGCCATCGCTGATCGCCGCGGTAATCGGTGGCCTGCTGCTGGGCTATGGTTCGCGCCTGGCCTATGGCTGTAACATCGGCGCCTACTTCAGCGGTATCGCGTCGGGTAGCGTGCACGGCTGGTTGTGGCTGATCGCGGCTTACGCCGGCAACCTGATCGGCGTGCGCCTGCGCCCGATGTTCTTTGCCGGCGAACGCCGCCCGGTGGCGCTCAGCGGCTGCTGAAACGATGTGATCAATTGGACAAGGAGGTTCGAATGGCGCAATACACCGCTCACGTGGCCTGGGCTCGCGACGGCCAGGATTTTCTCGGTAACCAGTACAGCCGCCGGCACCTGTGGCGCTTCGACGGCGGCGTCGAGGTGCCGGGGTCGTCGTCGCCCCATGTGGTGCCGTTGCCCATGTCCGATGCCTCGGCCGTGGACCCGGAAGAGGCCTTCATCGCCGCGCTGTCCAGCTGCCACATGCTGTGGTTCCTGTCGCTGGCGGCCAAGCAGCGCTTTTGCGTCGAGCACTATGCCGACGACGCCGAAGGGGTGATGGCGCGCAATGAGGCAGGGCGCATGGCAATGACCGTGGTCACCCTGCGACCGCGGGTCGAGTTCTCCGGGGAGCTCCAGCCGACGGCGGAGCAGCTCGATCAGCTGCATCATCTGGCCCACGAAGCCTGCTTCATCGCCAATTCGGTGAAGACCGAAGTGCGCTGCGAACCGGTCTATCCCGGCTGAGCATTGCTTCACCAGGTGCAGCAATCATCTGCACCTGGCCCGATTGTTCGAGTTCCGCCTGCCAATTAGCCTGATCCGGTCTTTCACTCCCGCAAGGAACCGAACATGGCTAGCCGAATTGCCCTGAGCGCCACTGGCGCTGCCGACGTCATGCACCTGGAACACCTGCAGCCCCAGCAGCCCGGCCCCGGGCAGGTATGGCTGGAGCAGACTGCAATGGGCGTCAACCCCCTGGATGTGCTGCAGCGCAAAGGCGGCGCAGCGCTGGCTCTGCCTTCGGGCCTGGGGCTGGAGGGTGCCGGGCGAGTGACTGCGGTGGGTGCCGGGGTGAGCAACGTCCAGGTCGGTGACCGCGTTGCGTATGCCACCGGCCCTGTGGGCGCCTATGCCAGCGGCCGGCTGTATCCGGCGGAGCGCCTGGTGAAGCTGCCGCCGAGCCTGGACGATGAAGCGGCCGCTGCCGTGCTGTTCAAGGGCATCACCGCGCAGTACCTGCTCAAGGCCACCTACCCGGTGGGGCCGGGTACGCAGATTTTGCTGTATGGCGCCGCCGGTGCCCTTGGCCAGCTCATGGCGCCCTGGGCGCGCCACCTGGGGGCTCGGGTGATTGGCGTGGTGTCGAAGCCACAGAGCGTGGCGCGGGCCCAGGCTGCAGGTTGTGACGCTGTGCTGGTCTTCGATGCGGTGAGCCTCGCCAGCCAGGTGCGTGCGCTGACCCAGGGGCAAGGCGTCGACGTGGTGTATGACAGCGTGGGCAAGCTGTCGCTGCAGGCATCGCTGGACAGCTTGCGTCCCCGTGGCCTGCTGGTGTCGTGCGGGGCGATCTCGGGGTTACCGGCCCCCATCGAAGTGGCCACCCTGAATACCAAGGGGTCGCTGTACCTGACCCGGCCGTCCCTGGCCGCCCACACCGCCACGGCTGAGGAATACCAACAGCGCGCAGCCGATGTGCTGGCAGCGATTGACGCAGGTATCATTCAGCCTCGCGTGTGGCGCCGCTACCCGTTGGCCGAGGCGGCCAGGGCCCATGGGGACCTGGAACAAGGGCTGTCGGAAGGGGCGCTGATTCTCACCGCCTGATCCCGAATTCACCACCGAGCCTTGCCATGGATGCCTTTGACAGCCGCCGCGCTGATGAACTCGCCACCTTGCTGGCCTTGCACGAGCAACGCTCGTTTGCCGCCGCCGGCCGCCAGCTGGCGCGCCATCCCACGGTGCTGTCGAAGCGCCTGAATGCCTTGGAGCAACGCCTGGGCATACGCCTGGTGGAGCGCACCACTCGGCAACTGCGCTTCACCGACGAAGGCGAGCGGCTGGTGGCCCGCGTGCGCGAGGCCAGCCGCCTGATTGCCGAGGCCGAGCAGGAGGCCGCCGAGGGCGCCGCAGCGGTGCGTGGCCGCTTGCGCCTGGCCTTGCCTGCCGCCATGGGCCGTCGCTGGCTGAGCGGCCTGCTGGCGGATTTTGTGCTGGCTTACCCCCAGGTGACCATCGACGCCGAGTATGCCGACCGCTTCGTTGACCTGGTCGGCGAAGGTTTCGACGCAGCCATCCGCGTTGGCGAGCTGGCAGACAATCGCCTGGTGGCGCGCAAGCTGGGTGATCACCTGCGCATCCTGTGCGCTTCGCCGGCCTACCTCGCGCGTCAGGGCGAACCGCTCGATCCGCAGCAGCTTTCTGAGCATAACTGTTTGGGTTTCAGTGGTTTACGTTCATTTCCTGAATGGCGACTTAACAGTGGAAAGCAGCAAATCAGTGTCCGGGTCAGCGGCTCGTTACGTGGCAACGACAACGAGGCACTGCTTGAAGCCGCGCGGCGTGGCGTGGGCATTCTGGCAGGTGGCGACTGGTTGATGGGCGAGGACCTCGCGGCCGGGCGCCTGGTGCGGGTGCTGCCACAATGGCAGCTGGACGTGGCAGCAGGTATCTACCTGGTGCGCCCCTCGGCGCGGCTGAGCAGCGCGGCCATGGGGGCGTTCAAGGCCTGGATCGAGGAACGCTTCAAGGACGGCCCGCCCTGGCGAAGTTAGGACTGACTGATTCTCGAAGATACATTAGTAAGACATTTCAACTATTTGAAATATATAGATTTATCGTTTAGCCACTGCGTGCTGAACGCATTGCTCGTAATACGTCTGCTTGATGGCTGACGGCTGCAGCTTCGAACGGCTGTTGTAGGTCTGTTCGGTGATGCCGAAGGCGGTCATGCGCATCCATGGCTTGTCGAAACGGCGCACCTGCAGCTTCTTGCGCGTGGCATACAGGGTGACCCCGGAGAGCTTGGCTTGCTGGGCCTCGGCGGCGATCTGCGAGCCCCAGCCACAGACGTTGCGATCGTTCTGGCTCAGCGCCTTGGCCTGGGCGCCGAAGCCGACAGTGGCCAGCAGGCAGCCGGCCATCGTTGCTAGAATTGTTCGCATGTTGCTGTCCTAAGCATATGAAGATGAACGGAGTTTGCCTTCACTGGCAAGGCCTGGGGGCCAGCATTTTCCAATCAGGTAGTGGCGATGCGAAAGCGATTTGCCAGTGCGGGGCGCAGGCTGCTCAGCGCCAGCCCAGCGATCCACATGACCGACACGCCGTAGTTCAGCCGTTGGTACAGGCCGAACAGCTGGCCGCTTTGTGCGGCCTGGGCCATGAGGACGACGCTGACCACCGCAGCAATCAGGCACACCAGCGAAAACCAGCCCAAGGCCGGCGAACCGGCCAGGCGCTTGCCGAGCCAGACCCATAGCGCGCTGGCCATGGTCAACGAGACAAACATCAGCAAACCGCTGAGGTTATGCAGTTGCTGCGAGCTGGACGGCTCGGCGGGCGCACAGCCCTGGTCGCAGGGAAACAGGCCAGTGCCGAGGCTGCCCAGACCATGCAGCAATACCAGCGCAGCGCTCAGCAGCGCCAGTTTCGAGGAGCGCCAGCGCCGTGCGAGGCCCAGGGCGAACAAGGCGAAGAGCAAGGCGAGCGGGAAGTTGTTGAGCAGCGGTGACCAGCGTTGGGTCGGGGCACCTGTGGCGCCGAGTTGGCTCATGGCGTGTTGCAGGTGGTCATAGCCGGGGTAGGCCTGGGCGGTGAACCAGACACCCAGCAACAGCCAGAAAGGGATCAGCAGGCCACAGGCGAGCAAGGCACGGTCGAGCGGTTTCATGCGGGGGCTTTCCTTCCATGGAAAAGCCTCACTGTATCTCAATTCACGGCAGCCGGCCCTGGCAAGAAATACCGCGGCGGGTGTATGTGATCGTACAACTGCTTGCGTTATGATGACGGCTGTCTTTCAAGGTGAAATACAGGGCATGACAGAGCAGCAGGTACAGGCAAGGACCCGGCGCAAGCCGCGTAGTCTGGCCCAGGAACTGGTCACGGTGCTGACCGAGCGCATTCGCAGCGGCCAGCTCAAGCGCGGCGACAAGCTGCCGACCGAATCGCAGATCATGGCCGAGGAGGGCGTCAGCCGTACCGTGGTGCGTGAGGCGATCTCTCGGCTGCAGGCGTCCGGGCAGGTTGAGACGCGCCATGGCATCGGCACCTTCGTGCTGGATGCGCCAGCAACCGGGGGCTTCCGTATCGACCCGGCGACCGTGGTGACCTTGCGCGAAGTGCTGGCGGTGCTGGAACTGCGCATCGCCCTGGAGATCGAATCGGCGGGCCTGGCGGCGCAACGGCGCAGCGATGAAGAACTGGCCGGCATGCGCGCGGCGCTCGATGAGTTGAACGAGGGGGCTGCGCATGCCACCGATGCAGTGTCGGCGGACTTCCAGTTCCACCTGCGTATTGCCCAGGCCAGCGGCAACCACTATTTCGCCGACATCATCAACCACCTGGGTACCAGCATCATTCCGCGCACCCGGTTGAATTCGGCGCGGTTGGCCCATGACGACCAGGCGCATTACATGAGCCGGCTGATGCATGAGCATGAAGCGATCTACGAAGCCATTGCCCGTCGCGACAGCGAAGGGGCGAAGATGGCCATGCGCATGCACCTGAGCAACAGCCGCGAGCGCTTGCGCCAGGCCCATGAAGAAGCCGAGGCACAAGGGGCCTGAGCCCTTCATAACTTGTTCTGGCCTCTTCGCGGGCAAGCCCGCTCCCACAGGATCATCAAAGGTCTGAGGCTTGCGGGATCTCTGTGGGAGCGGGCTTGCCCGCGAAGAGGCCGGTACAGGCGATAATGAAAAGCCCCGCAGATGCGGGGCTTTCTTGTTTCAAGGCTCTCAGATCGCGCCTTCACTCCACTGCCCGTTGACCAGGCGACGCAGCCCCAGCGGGTTGCCGTCACGCAGTGCTTCCGGCAGCAGCGCCTGCGGGTAGTTCTGGTAGCACACCGGGCGCAGGAAGCGGTCGATGGCGAGGGTGCCGACCGAGGTGCCTCGGGCATCGGAGGTGGCTGGATACGGCCCGCCGTGGACCATCGCGTCACACACTTCCACACCCGTCGGGTAACCGTTGACCAGAATGCGGCCGACTTTCTCTTCCAGCAGCGGCACCAGCCAGGCGAAGGCCTCGAAGTCCTCCGGCTCGCCGATCAGCGTCGCGGTCAGCTGGCCGCGCAGGCCGAGCAGGGCGTCACGCAGTTGCGCATTGTCCTTGACCTCGACCGCCACGGTGGTCGGGCCGAACACTTCTTCCTGCAGCAGCGGGTCGGCCTCCACCAGCAGGCGGGCATCGGCCTTGAACAGCTGGGCACGGGCCTGGCTGCCTGCCTGAGCCTGGCCGGCCAGGTGCTCGATACCAGCGTGGGCGTGCAGGTGCTCCAGGCCGCCGACATAGCTGCGCAGGCCGCCAGCATTGAGCATGGTCTGCCCGGCCTGCTGGTCCAGGTGCTGGCCGAGGTCGGCGAGCAGCTGGCTGTACTGCGCCGATTGCAGGCCGATCACCAGGCCTGGGTTGGTGCAGAACTGCCCGGCACCCATGCACACGGAGCCGGCCAGCTCGCGGGCGATGGCCTCGCCACGCTTGGCCAGGGCACCCGGCAGGATGATCACCGGGTTGATGCTGGACATCTCGGCGAACACCGGGATCGGTTGTGGGCGCTCGGCGGCCATGCGGCACAGGGCGTCGCCGCCCTTGAGCGAACCGGTAAAGCCGACTGCCTGGATGGCCGGGTGCTTGACCAGCGGCTCGCCGACGCCAGTGCCGAACACCATGTTGAACACACCCTTGGGCATGCCGGTGCGCTCGGCGGCGCGTTGGATGGCGCAGCCGACCAGGTCGGCGGTGGCCATGTGGCCGCTGTGCGCCTTGAACACCACCGGGCAGCCGGCGGCCAGGGCTGCGGCGGTGTCACCACCGGCAGTCGAGAAGGCCAGCGGGAAGTTGCTGGCACCGAACACGGCGACCGGGCCGACGCCGATGCGCATCTGGCGCAGGTCTACCCGCGGCAGCGGTTGACGCTCGGGCAGGGCCAGGTCGATGCGCGCACCGAGGAAGTCGCCACGGCGCAGCACCTGGGCGAACAGGCGCATCTGGCCGCTGGTGCGGCCACGCTCACCCTGGATGCGGGCGGCAGGCAGGGCGGTTTCACGGCAGACGATGGCGACGAAGGCGTCATCCAGCTCGTCCAGTTCGGCTGCGATGGCGTCGAGGAACTCGGCGCGGCGGGCCGGTTTCAGGTTGCGGAATTCGACAAAGGCGGCGGCGGCGGCCTTGGCTGCCTGGTCCACTTCGGCCTCGGTGGCTTGGGCGAAACTGTAGGGCAGGGCCTCGCCGCTGGTGGCGTCCAGGCTCTGCAGGCGTTGCGCGCCAGCGGCACTGCGCTGGCCGGCGATGAAGTTGTGGCCGAGGATCTCTGGCATGTGGGGCTCCTAGGGTTGAATGTTCAGGTAATCGGTGCCGGATTGAACAGGGTGATGTCGTTGTGCAGGCGGTGCTGTTCGGCCCAGGTCTGTTTGCGGCCGCTGGCCACGTCCAGGTAGTAGTGGAACAGCTCCCAGCCCAGTTCTTCGATGGTCGAGCGGCCACTGGCGATGCGCCCGGCGTCGATGTCGATCAGGTCCGGCCAGCGCTGGGCCAGCTCGGTACGGGTGCAGACCTTGACCACGGGGGCCATGGCCAGGCCATACGGCGTGCCGCGGCCGGTGGTGAACACATGCAGGTTCATGCCGGCGGCCAGCTGCAGGGTGCCGCAGACGAAGTCGCTGGCCGGGGTGGCGCAGAAGATCAGGCCCTTGCGGTTGACCCGCTCGCCCGGGCCGAGCACGCCCTGGATGGCGCCGCTGCCGGACTTGACGATCGAGCCGAGGGACTTCTCGACGATGTTCGACAGGCCGCCTTTCTTGTTGCCCGGCGTGGTGTTGGCGCTGCGGTCCGCCGCGCCTTGCTGCAGATAACGGTCGTACCAGTCCATCTCGCGCACCAGGGCATCGGCGACTGCCTGGTTTTCGGCGCGCGAGGTGAGCATGTAGATGGCATCGCGTACTTCGGTCACTTCTGAGAACAGCACCGTGGCGCCGGCGCGCACCAGCAGGTCGGCGGCGTAGCCCAGTGCCGGGTTGGCGGTGATGCCGGAGAAGGCGTCACTGCCGCCGCACTGCATGCCGAGGATCAGCTCGCTGGCCGGTACGGTCTCGCGGCGGCGCTGGTCGAGCTTCTTCAGGCGGGTTTCAGCCAGGCCCATGATCTGCTCGATCATCTCGACAAAGCCCAGGCTGGCGTCCTGCAGGCGATACAGCCAAGGCTCGCTGAGGTCCACCGACGGGTCGTTGTCGTGCATTACCTGGCCGGCCTGGAGCTTTTCGCAACCCAGGCTGATCACCAGTGCCTCGCCACCGAGGTTGGGGTTGCGCGCCAGGTTGCGCACGGTGCGGATCGGGATATAGGCGTCGCGGGCATTGATCGCCACGCCGCAGCCATAGCTGTGGGTGAGCGCGACGACGTCATCGACGTTGGGGTATCTGGGCAGCAATTCGGCGCGGATGCGTTTGACTGCGTGTTCCAGCACGCCGGTCACGCACTGCACGGTGGTGGTGATGCCGAGGATGTTGCGGGTGCCGACGGTGCCGTCGGCGTTGCGGTAGCCTTCGAAGGTGAAGCCGTCCAAGGGTGGCAGGGCATCCGGTACCGCGTCGCAGCGCGGCAGGCTGTCCAGCTCGGGGGCAGCCGGCATGGCCAGCTGGCTTTCCTGCACCCAGCTGCCCTGGCGCAGGTCTTCCAGCGCATACCCGATGATCTGCCCGTAGCGGCGCACCGGCTCGCCCTTGGCGATCAGCACGGTGGCAACCTTGTGGCTCTGGGGCACGCCTTCAACCAGGGTCAGGCCATCGGCGAAGCGGGCGCCTTCGCCCAGGCCGCCGTCGTTGACCACCACCACGACGTTGTCGTCATCGTGCAGGCGGACGTAGCGGGGCGAGTCGGAATGTTCGATCAACTGCATGTTTGGGCCCTACTTGTCAGGTTCTCAGGCTTTTTGTACATCCTCCCGCGCAGGCTTCGGCCGGCGCGGGCGTGTTCACTCAGTGCCGCGAGCTGGCCAGTTCGCCGTCGGCGACCGGCTCAGGCTGTGGCTTTGGGGCATCGTCATGCAACTCGATACGCTTGATCGGGCCGACGATCACCAGGTAGCTGAACACCGCCACCAGGGCGTTGGCACCCACGTACACCAGGGCCCACTTGAATGAGCCGGTGGCGCTGATGATGTAGCCGATCACGATCGGCGTGGTGATCGAGGCGATGTTGCCGAAGGTGTTGAACAGGCCACCGGACAGCCCGGCGATCTGCTTGGGCGAGGTGTCTGCCACCACCGCCCAGCCCAGTGCGCCGATGCCTTTGCCGAAGAAGGCCAGGGTCATGAAACCGACCACCATCCACTCAGCGTCGACATAGTTGCAGAAGACCATGGTGGTCGACAGCATCAGGCCGCAGACGATCGGCAGCTTGCGCGAGAAGGTCAGCGAGTTGCCGCGACGCAGCAGCCAGTCCGAGATCACGCCGCCCAGCACGCCGCCAATGAAGCCGCACACTGCCGGCAGCGAGGCGATGAAGCCGGCCTTGAGGATGGTCATGCCACGTTCCTGCACCAGGTACACCGGGAACCAGGTTAGGAAGAAGTAGGTGATGGCGTTGATGCAGTACTGGCCCAGGTACACGCCGAGCAGCATGCGGCTGGTCAGCAGTTGCTTGATGTAGCCCCATTTCGGGCCGTCGTTGCCGCGCTTCTGGTCCATGTCGACCAGGCCGCCGTTCTGCTCGATGTGCTCAAGTTCGCTCTGGCTGATGCGTGGGTGCTGGCGTGGGTTGTAGATGGTCTTGAGCCACACCATGGAGAACACGATGCCCAATGCGCCCATGACCACGAACACGTGCTCCCAGCCGAAGCTGAACACGATCCAGCCCATGATCGGGGCGAACAGTGCGGTGGCGAAGTACTGCGCCGAGTTGAAGATCGCCGAGGCGGTACCGCGTTCCTGGGTCGGGAACCAGGCCGCGACGACACGGGCGTTGCCTGGGAACGACGGCGCCTCGGCGAAGCCGACGAGGAAGCGCAGGGTGAACAGGGTCACCACCGCCCAGGCCACCGGCAGGCCGCCGACAAAGCCCTGCATCAGGGTGAACAGCGACCAGGTGAAGATGCTGAAGGCATAGACATTTTTCGAACCGAAGCGGTCCAGCAGCCAGCCACCGGGGATCTGCCCGGCCACGTAAGCCCACCCGAAGGCGGAGAAAATATAACCAAGGGTGACGGCGTCGATGCCGAGGTCTTTCTGCAGGCTGGAGCCTGCGATGGCGATGGTGGCTCGGTCTGCGTAGTTGATCGTGGTCACCAGGAACAGCATGAACAGGATCAGGTAGCGCACATGCGTCTTTTTAGTCGCTTGCATGCTGGTAATACTCCCACTAGTTATTTTTGTGCGGGCTCACGAGTTGTAGCCGGAGTGGGGCAGGCCCACTCCGGATGCGGCAATGGCAGGCCGCAGGGCGCGCTTATTGCGGGCCCATCTTGTCCATCAGTGCTGCGAGCATTTCGTACTCTTCGGCGGTCAGGTCGGTCAGTGGGGTGCGCACTGGGCCTGCGTCGTAACCGGCGATCTTGGCGCCGGCCTTGACGATGCTCACGGCGTAGCCGGCCTTGCGGTTACGGATGTCCAGGTACGGCAGGAAGAAATCGTCGATCAGCTTGGCCACGGTGGCGTGATCGTCGCGGGCGATGGCGTGGTAGAAGTCCATCGCGGTCTTCGGAATGAAGTTGAACACGGCCGACGAGTACACCGGCACACCCAGTGCCTTGTAGGCCGCAGCATACACCTCGGCGGTCGGCAGGCCACCCAGGTAGCTGAAACGATCACCCAGGCGGCGACGGATCGACACCATCAGTTCGATGTCGCCCAGGCCGTCCTTGTAGCCGATCAGGTTCGGGCAGCGCTCGGCCAGTTGTTCCAGCAGGTTGGCGTTCAGGCGGCAAACGTTGCGGTTGTACACCACAACACCGATGTTGACCGATTTGCACACCGCTTCGACGTGGGCGGCAACGCCGTCCTGGCTGGCTTCGGTGAGGTAGTGCGGCAGCAGCAGCAGGCCCTTGGCGCCCAGGCGCTCGGCTTCTTGCGCGTATTCGATGGCCTGGCGGGTGGAGCCACCGACGCCCGCGAGGATAGGTACCGACGTGGCGCAGGTGTCGACCGCAGTCTTGATCACCTGGCTGTATTCGCTGGCAGCCAGGGAGAAGAACTCACCGGTGCCACCGGCGGCGAACAGGGCGCTGGCGCCGTAGGGGGCGAGCCACTCCAGGCGCTTGATGTATCCAGCCTGGTTGAAGTCGCCCTGGGCATTGAAGTCGGTGACCGGGAAAGACAGCAGGCCGTGAGAGAGGATGGATTTCAGTTCTTGTGGAGTCATTGTTGTAGGCATCCTGTGGCGCTTGGGTGAAGGGTGTTGTTCTGCGTTGGAGGTAAGTTATCGTACAACCTGTACGATGACTAGTCCCCTTTGCAGAAATTTTTACCGGGCAGACAGAGGTAGGCCTGTTAGAAGGGTGTTGGGTTTTCGCGGGCATGCCCGCTCCCACAGGATAAATGGAGGGCTGGAAGGGAGTGGAGGCCTTTGTGGGAGCGGGCGTGCCCGCGAATAGGCCGGAGCAGGCAACAAATGACTTGAAGGACAACCTGAGGCTCAGGCTGATCGCAAAAAGTCATCGTATCTCTTGGAAGGAGGGGAAAAAACGATCGCGGAGACAGGCACAAGCCCGCCGTCCGCTTCCACGGGAAGTGTTCTGGGACCAGCAGAGGGTGACCGGGGAAGCGGGGGCGACCTTGCGCCGCCCCGCGATCAAAGCTAACGAAGCTGAAACCGGGTATCAGGCGGCCTGTTGGCGCTTGATCTGGCTTTTGCGCACCTGGGCGCGGCAGGCATCGCCGAAGGCCTGGAAGATCTTGATCGAATCAGGGTTCTTCGCCGCTTGCCATTCCGGGTGCCACTGCACGGCAAACAGGAACGGCGAGATGCTCGGGGCGTGAATCGCTTCGACCAGGCCGTCTTCGGCGTGGGCGATCGGCTCGATACCGGCGCCGAGGTTGCGCAGGCCCTGGCCGTGCAGCGAGTTCACGCGGATCTCGTCGGTGCCCAGGGTTTCGCGCAGCCAGCTGCCTGGCTTGATCTTCACGCCATGCACCTGGGCGTACTGCACATCAACCGGATCTTCCGGGTTTTCCCGGTGGTCGTTGAAGCCTGGCTCGGCGTAGACCTTCTGGTAGATGTCGCCGCCCAGGGCAACGTTGATTTCCTGCATGCCACGGCAGATGCCGAAAATCGGCAGGCCGCGCTTGAGCGCTGCCTTGACCAGCGGGATGTCGAACAGGTCGCGGTTCTTGTCCTGGCCCTTGCCTGGCGTTTCGTTCTCCTGACCGTACAGGGTCGGGTCGATGTTGCTGCCGGCACCGGTCAGGTACACGCCGTCGGCCATGTCCAGATAGGTCTCGAGGTCTTCGATGCCACAGCAGGTGGGCACCAGGACCGGGACGCAATCGGCGAAGTCGACCAGCGGGGTGATGTATTTGTGGGTCATGACCTGGTAGTCATGGCCTTTGCGCTCTTGGCTGCCCATGGTCATCAGGACGACGGGTTTGCGCAGGGAGGGTTGCTTGTTGCCAATGTTGCTGTTGGACATATGTCACCTTATGACAGGGCTCTGCCTGTCGTTGTTGTGCAGGTGCACGGCCCTTGGCCTTGTTGTGCTACCTGAAGTCCCGAGCACTGCCGGCTCGTCACTGGACGATTCCGGTCGGGGCTTGTAGATAGCTTGCCAGAGCCGTTCGATATGTCAAACGAGCAAAAAGCGGTTAAGGCGCCGAAATACGGGGGCTGAACCCTTGCGAGCCTGAGCCGGCAAGGGTTTGGCAGGGGGTAAGGTCAATTATATTTAACGACGCAGTTGGATCATTGCAGCGCTGCAATGATCGACGGTTCAGTGCAGTATCTGCGCCAGGAACGCCTTGGCTCGCGCTGTGCGCGGCTGGTTGAAGAACACCTGGGGCGGGCTGTCTTCGATGATCTGCCCGCCTTCGAGGAACAGCACCCGCTCGGCCACCTGCCGGGCAAAGCCCATTTCATGGGTGACGCAGAGCATCGTCATGCCCGTGCCGGCCAGTTGTACCAGCACGTCCAGCACTTCGGCGACCATTTCCGGGTCGAGCGCCGAGGTCGGCTCGTCGAACAGCATGATGCGTGGCTTCATGCACAGCGCCCGGGCGATGGCCACGCGCTGCTGCTGGCCGCCGGACAACTGGCTGGGGTACTTGTGCGCCTGGCTCTCGATACCCACCTTGCTCAGGTACATGCGCGCCCGTTCCTCGGCGTCCTTGCGCGACAGGCCGCGCACGCTGGTGGGGGCGAGCAGGCAGTTGTCGAGCACGCTCATGTGCGGGAACAGGTTGAAGTGCTGGAACACCATGCCGATCTCGCTGCGCACCTGGGCCGCCTGGCGGGTGTTGGCGGCCAGGTCGGTGCCGGCCACCTGGATGCTGCCCTGCTGGGCGATTTCCAGGCGATTGATGCAGCGGATCAGCGTCGATTTGCCTGAGCCGGACGGGCCGCACAGGACAATGCGCTCGCCTTCGCGCACCTGCAGGTCGATGTCGCGCAGCACATGGAAGGCGCCATAGTGCTTGTTCAGGCCCTCGATGCGGATCAGTTCCGGGCGTGGGTCAGGTTCGGAGGCAAGGCTGGCAACGCTCATGGGGGCGGTCATGTTGTTGTTCTCCCGCTGGGTGTCAGTCGAAACGTGCCGCGCTGTAGGGCGCAGGGTCGGTGAAAGGGCGTTCGCCGGTGAGCAGCTCGGCCACCAGCCGGCCGCTGACCGGGCCGAGGGTGAGGCCGTGGTGGGCGTGGCCGAAGTTGAACCACAGGCCTTTGTGCCGGGGCGCCGGGCCGATCACCGGGCGCATGTCGGGCAGGCAGGGCCGGCGGCCGAGCCAGGGCTTGTCATCGAGGCGCTCACCCAGGGCCGGGAACAGCTTGCGGGCCAGGGCTTCGCAGCGCTTGAGCTGGATTTCGTTGCCCGGGGCGTCACTGGCGGCGAACTCGATGCCGGTGGTCAGGCGCACGCCACGGGCCATGGGGGCCAGTACGTAGCCGCCCTGGGTGTCGCAGATCGAATGCTGCAGCTGCGCGCCGTCACGGGTGCCGTAATGCATGTGGTAGCCACGCTTGATGCCCAGCGGAATGCGGTAGCCCAGGCGCTCGAACAGGTCGCCCGACTGCGGGCCCAGGCAGGCCACCACCTCGTCGGCAGTAATCGGCCCCCGTTGGCTGTCGACCTGCCAGTGGCCATCGGCCTGGCGCAAGCTGCACGCATCGCCATGCAGGAACTGCCCGCCGCGCTGCACGAACAGCGCCGCGTAGCCACGGGTGAGGGCGCCGGGGTTGTTGACGGTCTTCGGGTCGAGCCAGTGGATGCCACCAACCACCGTGCTGTCGAGCTGGTGTTCGCGCGCCTGCAGCTGGCTGCGTTCGAGGATTTCGTACTGCAGACCGTAACGGGCCAGGCCCTTGAGCTCGGCCTTGGCCTGCTCGAACAGCGCCGGTTCGCGATAGACCTCGATCCAGCCTTTGGCCTGGATCAGCCCTTCAAGGCCGGCGGCGTGGATCAGCGCATCGTGTTCCTCGACGCTGCGCTGCACCAGCGGCAGCATGTCGGCCGCCGCGCCGGCCAGCCGCCCGGGCGCCGACTGTTGCCAGTAGCGCAGCAGCCACGGCGCCGCCTTGGGCAGGTGCAGCAGGCTGTAGCGCACATCGGGCTGGCGGTTCAGGCCATAGCGCAACAACGCGCCGAACTGCCGAGGAAAGGCATAGGGGATCACGCTGGAGCGCTCGATCAGCCCGGCGTTGCCATGGCTGGTGCCGCTGCCGGGGTCATCGCGGTCGATCAGGATCACCTGGCGCCCGCGGGCCTGCAGGTGCAGTGCGGTGCTGACGCCGACGATGCCGGCGCCGAGAACAAGGGTCTGGCAATGCATGGATGTATCCTTCGGTCAGTTCAGGTGGCGGCCCAGGCGGGCTTCCAGGTGTTTGAGCAAGCGCCGGACCAGTTCGACGATCACCAGGTAGAGCACCGCGGCCCACAGGTAGATCTGGAAGTCGAAACTGCGCGAGAACGCCAGTTTGGTCACGCCCATCAGGTCGTAGATGGTCACCAGCGAGGCGATGGCGCTGGCCTTGATCATCAGGATCAGCTCGTTGCCCAGCGGGCCGATGGCCACCAGCAGCGATTGCGGCAGGATCACCTTGAAGAAGGTGGTCGAGCGTTTCAGATTCAGCGCCCGTGCCGCTTCGTACTGGCCCGGCGCCACGGCCATCAGGCTGCCGCGGAAGATCTCGGCCTGGTAGGCGGCGGTGTTCAGGGTGAACGCCAGCAAGGTGCAGAACCAGGCTTCACGGAAGAACCACCAGAGGCCGACGTCCTGCCAGAAGCCTTTGAGCGAGCCCAGGCCGTAATACAGCAGGAACAGCTGTGCCAGCAGTGGCGAGCCGCGGAAGAAGTAGATGTAGCCGGCCGCCATGCGCTGCAGCAGCAGGTGGCGCGACATGCGCGCCAGGGCCAGCAGCAGGCCGAGCGCGGCGCCCAGGCTGAAGGAGATCGCTACCAGCTTGGCGGTGACTAGCAGGCCATCGACGAAGCGCGGGCCGTAGCGTTCCAGCAGGTCGGGGTCCAGCACCAGGCCCAGCAGTTGTTCGGCACTCATGCGCGTGCTCCTTGCAGGTGGCGGTTGCTGCGGCGCTCGATATAGGCGAACACCCGTCCCGAGGCGGCGGAGAACAGCAGGTAACCCAGGCAGGCGACGCCATAGAAGAACATCGGCTCCTTGGTCACGCTGACCGCCAGGTTGGTCTGGCGCATCAGGTCGACCAGCGAGATGGTCGACACCAGCGAGGTGTCCTTGAGTAGCGACAGCCAGTTGTTCGACAGACCCGGCAGGGCGATGCGGGTCAGTTGCGGCAGCACCACCTTGAAGAACCCGGTGCGCTTGCTCAGGCCCAGCGCCGAGCAGGCCTCCAGTTGCCCTTTGGGCAGGGTCTTGAACGCCGCCAGCCAGATTTCGCTGGAGAACGCTGCGAATACCAGGCTGAAGGCGATCATCGCGGCCAGGAAGGTGTTGATCAGGAATTCGCCTTCATAGCCCATGGCCGCCAGCAGCTTTTGCGCGGCGATCTGGCAGCCGTAATAGATGATCAGCAAGGTCAGCAGCTCGGGCAGGCCGCGGAACACGGTGGAAAAGGTGGTGGCCCAGGCACGTGGCAGGCGCTTGCGCGAACGCGCCGCCAGGGCTATGGCCAGGCCCAGCGGCAGGCCGACGGGCAGGCAGGCGAGGGCCAGGGAGACGGTGACCAGGGCGCCGGCCAGCAGCGCCTGGCCCCAGCCACCACTGGCGAAGGACAGCAAGGACAATTGATCGAGCATGACAAACCCCTTGGGCGGGTAATGCGATTACAGTGTGGGAGCGGCCTTGTGTCGCGAAAGGGCCGCATAGCGGCCCCGGCAATCTGTGCTGTTGCATAAATCCTGGGGCCGCTTCGCAGCCCTTTCGCGACACAAGGCCGCTCCCACAGGGATTTCGCAAAGACTTTCTACAGATCAGTTGTAGATATCGAAGGCAAAGTACTTGCTGGCGATCTTCTGGTAGGTGCCGTTGGCGACGATCTCGGCCAGCGCGGTGTTCAGCCGCTGGCGCAGGGCGTCGTCGTCCTTGCGCACGGCAATCGCGGCATTGGCCTTGGTGTCGGCAACGTCGCCGAGGATCTTGCAGCAATCGCCGCCGTTCTTGTTCATCCACTCGTGCAGCGGGAACTTGTCGGCAATCACCCCGTCCAGGCGGCCGGCGGCGAGGTCGGCGTTGGCCTCGTCCATGGTCGGGTACAGCTTCACGTCGGCGCCGGCCTTGGCGTACACGTCTTCGGCATAGATGGCCTGGGTCGAGGACGACTGGGCGCCGACGGTATAACCATCGAACTTGGTCTGGGCGTCGCTGATCTTGCTGTCCTTGGCCACGGCGACGGTCAGCGGGGTGCGGTAGTAGTGCTCGGTGAAGGCGATTTTCTTGCGCCGTTCCTCGGTGTCGATCATCGACGCCACCACGGCATCGTACTTGCGCGCCATCAAGGCCGGGATGATGCCTTCCCAGTCCTGGGCGACCAGGGTGCACTCGACCTTCATCTGTTCGCACAGGGCGTGGGTGATGTCGATGTCGAAGCCGTGCAGCTTGTTATCGGCATCGACATAGTTGAAGGGCGGGTAGGCACCTTCGGTGGCGAAGCGCAGGGTCTCGGCGCTGGCGTTACCCGCCAGCAGCAGGGCACACGCACCCAGCATAGCCATGGTCTTGTTCATCTCGCACCTCTTGCACTCTTGCTATTGTTGTTTGCCCGCCGGCCACGAGGTGTAGCCGACGAAATCGTTATGTAGAGCGGCAGTTGCTTCCAAGCGTTTTTCAACATCAGGCCCGAGCTTCTTGCAGACCTCGTTGACCATCAGGTGCACCCACGACAGCATGGTCGCGGTGGACTCCCAGAACAGGTTGAATTCGGTGGGGATGCGGAACACTTCGTCGGCATGGGCATCTGCCCAGTCGCAGAAGGTGTCGGTCACCAGGGTGACCGGGATACCGGCGGCGCGTGCCTTCTGGCACAGCTGCAGGGCATGGCGTGAATAGCGGCGGGCCTCGAACACCACCAGCGCGGTGTCTTCGCTGCGGCCAAGCAGCACGTCGCCGAAGTGCCCGGCGCTGCCATCGACCAGCAGCACGCCGTCGCGCAGGTATTGCAGCAGGTGGCTCATGCACATGGCGATGCCGCGCTCGGTCTGGAAGCCGGCGATGCACACCCGTGGCTTGACTGCCAGGCGCTGCGCCACGGCGTGCCAGGCGTCGCTCTGGCGGTATTCGTGAACGCGCACCAGGGCTGCGATTTCCCGCTCCAGGCTGCCGGCGTTGTCGCTGACATCCTGGTTCTGGCGATACTCTTGCAGGCGATCACCCATCAGCCATGGCCCGTCGCCAAGGTCGCTCTGCAGGTCTTGCTTGAGCGCCTTGAGGTGGGCATAACCAAGGGAGCGGCAGAAACGGCCGACGCTGGACTCGCTGACACCCAGCTTCTCGGCAATGCTGGCCGAGGTCTGGAACGGCAGTTCGTGCAGGTTGGCGAGCATGTAGCTGGCGATCTTGCGGCCCGAGGCAGCGGCCCCTTGCAGGCTGTTTTCCAGGCGTTGCTTGATCGGTTGGCTCATGCTGCTGCTCCAGGTGAGGCGTGGGATAGAAAATGGCTGTTTTCTGTCATGCCGTCAACATTTGACAGATAGCTGTCACTTATCGGAAAGTTTTTGTCGTTGCATACGCTGTTGCCATTCCAATTCCAAAAAAGGAGCTACAGATGTCCGCACCTTCCACCAGCCCGCTCGTGCGCGTGCCCTTCGCCGAGCTGCAGGGGCTGTTGCAAGCGATTTTCCAGCAACACGGCTGCAGCGAGACGGTGGCCACCGTGCTTGCCCACAACTGCACCAGTGCCCAGCGCGATGGCGCTCACAGCCATGGCGTGTTTCGTATTCCCGGTTACGTTTCGACCCTGGCCAGTGGCTGGGTTGATGGGCGGGCCATACCGCAGGTGACCGACCTGGCGCCAGGCTACGTGCGCGTGGATGCCGCCGGCGGCTTCGCCCAGCCCGCCCTGGCAGCGGCCCGTGGGTTGCTGGTGGAAAAGGCCCGCAGCGCCGGCATCGCCGTGCTGGCGATCCACAATTCGCACCATTTCGCCGCGCTGTGGCCGGATGTCGAGCCCTTTGCCGATGAGGGCCTGGTGGCGCTGAGCGTGGTCAACAGCATGACCTGCGTGGTGCCGCACGGTGCGCGCAAACCGCTGTTCGGCACCAACCCGATCGCCTTTGCCGCGCCGTGTGCCGGGCATGACCCGATCGTCTTCGACATGGCCACCAGCGCCATGGCCCATGGCGACGTGCAGATTGCCGCACGCGCCGGCCAGACGTTGCCCGAGGGTATGGGCGTGGATGCCCAAGGCCTGCCGACCACCGACCCCAAGGCCATTCTCGAAGGCGGCGCACTGTTGCCGTTTGGCGGGCACAAGGGGTCGGCGCTGTCGATGATGGTCGAGTTGCTGGCCGCAGCGCTGACCGGCGGGCATTTCTCCTGGGAGTTCGACTGGTCGGGGCACCCGGGCGCGAAAACGCCGTGGACCGGGCAACTGATCATCGTCATCGACCCGAGCAAGGCCGAGGGTAGCCGGTTTGCCCAGCGCAGCCGCGAACTGGTCGAGCACATGCAGGCTGCGGGGTTGTCGCGCATGCCGGGCGAGCGCCGCTACCGCGAGCGGGAACAGGCCGAGCGGGAAGGGGTGGCGGTGACTGAACAAGAGTTGCAAGTTCTGAAAGAACTGCTTGGCTGATCCGGCCTCTTCGCGGGCAAGCCCGCTCCCACAGGTACCGCACAGATCTCAAGGGCTGTGATATCCCTGTGGGAGCGGGCATGCCCGCGAAGAATCCAGCACAAATCCCCAGCTGTGCAAAGTTGCATAGACAACCTTGCACTTATGTGATGTTCCTTGGGCCCGACTCCGGGTATCCTCAGGGCAGTCTTTCCGAACTGTCCTGATCCAAGGAGCTGCACGCTGTGTTCAAACATGTCGATGCCTATGCCGGCGACCCGATCCTCTCGTTGATGGAAACCTTCAAGGCCGACCCGCGCGCCGACAAGGTCAACCTGAGCATCGGCCTGTATTACGATGAGGCCGGTGTGGTGCCGCAGCTGGAAGCGGTGGATGCGGTGGAAAAGCGCATTGCCGGCCAGGCCCATGAAGCCTCGCTGTACCTGCCGATGGAAGGCCTGGCCAGCTACCGCCAGGCGATCCAGGCGCTGCTGTTCGGTGCCGACCACCCGGCCGTGACCGGCAAGCGCGTGGCCACCGTGCAGACCGTGGGCGGCTCCGGCGCGCTGAAAGTCGGTGCCGACTTCCTCAAGCGCTACTTCCCGCAGTCGGAAGTCTGGGTCAGCAACCCGACCTGGGACAACCACCGCGCGATCTTCGAAGGTGCCGGGTTCAAGGTGCACACCTACCCGTACTTCGACCAGGCCAGCCGTGGCGTCGATTTCGACGGCATGCTGCAAGCCCTGCAGGGCCTTCCGGCCAACAGCATCGTGCTGCTGCACCCATGCTGCCACAACCCGACCGGTGCCGACCTCGAGCCGGCCCAGTGGCAGCAGGTGGTGGAAGTGGTCAAGGCGCGCCAGCTGATCCCGTTCCTCGACATCGCCTACCAGGGCTTCGGCGAAGGCCTGGTGGAAGACGCCTACGCCATCCGCGAAATGGCCCGTGCCGGCGTGCCGTGCCTGGTCAGCAACTCGTTCTCCAAGATCTTCTCGCTGTACGGCGAGCGGGTAGGGGGCCTGTCGGTGGTCTGCGACGACGAAGCCACCACCCAGAGCGTGCTCGGCCAGCTCAAGGCCACCGTGCGCCGCAACTACTCCAGCCCGCCCAACTTCGGTGCCCAGTTGGTGGCAGGCGTGCTCGGCGATGCCGCACTCAACGCCCAGTGGGCCGCAGAAGTGGAAGTGATGCGCAAGCGTATCCTCGACATGCGCCAGGCGCTGGTCGATGCCCTGGCGGTGCTGCTGCCAGGCCAGGACTTCCAGTTCTTCCTGCGCCAGCGCGGCATGTTCAGCTACACCGGCTTCAGCGTCGAGCAGGTGCGTCGCCTGCGTGACGAGTTCGGCGTGTACCTGATCGACAGCGGCCGGGTGTGCATGTCCGGCCTGCGTCCGGCCAACCTGCAACGGGTTGCCGAAGCCTTCGCTGCCGTCCAGAAGTAACTGCGCAACGGGCTGTTACAGAGCGCTGTTCGCGACAAAAGGCCGCTCTCACAGGCTTGTGGGGGCGGCCTTTTGCATTGAACGCGCCGCGAAGTGGCACTCTCGGCACAACCTGCTTGTAAAGACAAGTGCAACCGTCCCTCGGACGGGGCTTCGCAAGTGCAACCTTTCCGTGCACAATCGCGCCCCTCTTCCCCGGTTGAGTTGGGCGAATCGTCTAGTTCGCCATTCTCAGCCTGTTGCAGTCTTGCGAGTGGAGCTTCACCCGGAATGAATGAGCAGGCCCCAAGCGTTGAACAACGCTTTGTAGAATCGACCCCCGCCACCCTCGGCGCCTGGTCGCGTAACGACACCACCTGGATGCTGGGCCTGTTCGGCACAGCCATTGGCGCGGGGACCTTGTTCCTGCCAATCAACGCCGGCCTCGGCGGCTTCTGGCCGCTGCTGATCCTGGCCGCGCTGGCCTTCCCGATGACCTATTTCTCCCACCGTGCGCTGACCCGTTTCGTGCTGTCCGGGCGTAACGGCGGTGACATCACCGAAGTGGTCGAAGAGCATTTCGGCATCAAGGCCGGTGCATTGATCACCGTGCTGTACTTCTTCGCGATCTTCCCGATCCTGCTTATCTATAGCGTGGCGCTGACCAACACCGTCAGCAGCTTCATCGAGCACCAGCTGCACATGGCGCCGCCACCGCGGGTCATCCTGTCGTTCGTGCTGATCCTCGGCCTGCTGGCCATCGTGCGCTGCGGCGAGCAGGCCACGGTCAAGGTCATGAGCCTGCTGGTGTATCCGTTCATCGTGGCCCTGGGGCTGCTTGGCCTGTACCTGATCCCGCACTGGACCGGTGGCATCCTCGACAGCGCCGCCCAGGTGCCGTCGGGCCCGGCCTTCCTGCACACGCTGTGGCTGGCCATTCCGGTGATGGTGTTCTCGTTCAACCATTCGCCGATCATCTCGGCCTTCGCCGTTGACCAGAAGCGCAGCTACGGCGAGCACGCCGACCAGCGCAGCGGCCAGATCCTGCGCCGTGCCCACCTGCTGATGGTGGTGATGGTGCTGTTCTTCGTGTTCAGCTGCGTGCTCACCCTGAGCAGTGCCCAGTTGGCCGAAGCCAAGGCGCAGAACCTGTCGATCCTGTCGTACCTGGCCAACCACTTCAGCAACCCGACCATTGCCTTTGCCGCGCCGCTGATCGCCTTCGTGGCGATTGCCAAGTCGTTCCTGGGCCACTACATCGGTGCCAGTGAAGGCCTCAAGGGCATCATCGCCAAGACCGGCGCTCGCCCGGGTGCCAAGACCCTGGACCGTGTGGTCGCCGCGTTGATGCTGGTGGTCTGCTGGATCGTCGCCACCCTCAACCCGAGCATTCTCGGCATGATCGAATCGCTCGGCGGCCCGATCCTCGCCGTGCTGCTGTTCCTGATGCCGATGTACGCCATCCGTCGCGTGCCGTCGATGCGCAAGTACAGCGGTGCGCTGTCGAACGTGTTCGTGGTGGTGATCGGCGTGGTGGCGCTGACCTCGGTGGTGTACGGCCTGATCGGCTGATTCACTGCCTGAAACAGAAAAGGCCCGGAGCGTTTGTCGCCATCCGGGCTTTTTTTTGTCCACAGAAATTGTCTGGCAATAGAACAATTTCAATGTACCCATAGGCACCCGGCCGCCTTCATGATTAACTCAGTGTCCTTTTCAAACCCCGCATAAGGATTTCGTCATGGCTCAAGTGACCCTCAAAGGCAACCCGGTTCAGGTCAAAGGCAACCTGCCACAGGCCGGCGCCCAGGCTCCGGCTTTCTCCCTGGTGGGTGAAGGCCTGGCTGACAAGTCGCTGAAGGACTACGCCGGCAAGCGCAAGGTGCTGAACATCTTCCCGAGCGTCGACACCCCGACCTGCGCCACCTCCGTGCGCAAGTTCAACGCCCAGGCCAACGACGTGGCCAACACCGTGGTGCTGTGCATCTCGGCCGACCTGCCATTCGCCCAGGCGCGTTTCTGCGGTGCCGAAGGCCTGGAGAACGTGAAGAACCTGTCCACCCTGCGCGGTGCTGAGTTCCTGCAGAACTACGGCGTTGCCATCGCCGACGGCCCGCTGGCGGGCCTGGCTGCCCGTGCCGTGGTGGTACTGGACGAGAACGACAAGGTGCTGCACAGCGAGCTGGTTGGCGAGATCGCCGACGAGCCGAACTATGAGGCAGCCCTGGCTGTACTGAAGTAAGGATTGCCCGGGGGAGGGTAAAGGAACTCTTCTGCCTGGCCCCTCTCCAAGCAACACCCTGTAACGGCCCGGAACGCTTTCCGGGCCGTTTTCATTTAAAGTTCAACCTTTTGACAACGTCAGGCAAAGGTAAACCTCTGGTAAAGAGCCTTTGCTATAACGATGCCAGTGCTTATCGTTCAACCTCCCAAGCCGCCATTTCCGAACAAGGTTCGTTCAACCCATGCAAGTGTCCAATTCCCGATCCCCTCGTCGCTGGCTCGTCGGCCTGCTGATCCTGCTGCTGGTGGCCTTGCTGGCCTGGTGGCTGTGGCCTGCGGCAACGCCTGCCCACAAAGCGGCCGGAGGCGGGCGCGGCGGCAAAGGCATGGGGATGGGCATGGGCCGGCCGGGCTTCGGCGGCTCTACCGACCCGGTGCCGGTGCGCGTCGAACCGGTGCGGGTGGGCGACTTCCCGCTCTACTACAAGGCCCTGGGCACGGTCACTGCGACCAACACGGTGAATGTGCGCAGCCGTGTGGCCGGTGAACTGGTCAAGATCCTCTTCAAGGAGGGCCAGCAGGTCAAGGCCGGCGACCTGCTCGCTGAAATCGACCCGCGCCCTTACCGCATCGCCCTGCAGCAGGCCGAAGGCACCCTGGCACAGAACCAGGCGCAGCTGAAGAACGCCCAGGTCGACCTGGCGCGTTACAAAGGCCTGTACGCCCAGGACAGTATCGCCAAGCAGACCCTCGACACCGCCGAAGCCCAGGTCGCGCAGTTCCAGGGGCTGGTCAAGACCAACCAGGCCCAGGTCAACGATGCCCGCCTGAACCTCGATTTCACCCAGATCCGCGCGCCAATCAACGGCCGCGTGGGCCTGCGCCAGCTCGACCTGGGCAACCTGGTGGCGGCCAACGACACCACCGCCCTGGTGGTGATCACCCAGACCGAGCCGATCAGTGTCGCCTTCACCCTGCCCGAAACCGAGCTGAACACCGTGCTCGACCGTTACCGCAGCGGCGCCAGCCTGCCGGTCGAGGCCTGGGACCGCACCGACAGCAAACTGCAGTCGACCGGGGTGCTGGGTAGCATCGACAACCAGATCGACACCACCACCGGTACCCTGAAGTTCAAGGGGCGTTTCGAGAACAAGGACCTGGCCCTGTTCCCCAACCAGTTCGTCAACGTGCGCCTGCTGGCCGACACCCTCAAGCAGGTGGTGATGGCGCCGGCAGCGGCCGTGCAGTTCGGCAACGACGGCACCTTCGCCTATGTGGTCAACGACCAGAGCACGGTCAACATCCGCAAGCTCAAGGTCGGCGCCAGCGATGGCCAGAACAGTGTCATCCTTGACGGCCTCAAGGCCGGTGACCGCCTGGTGCTGGAAGGCACCGACCGCCTGCGTGAAGGCACCAAGGTCGAAGTGGTCGAAGACAGCTCGCAAGTGCCGACCACCCCCGGCCAGCACCTACAGGGCCAGGACGCCAAGGGCTCGGCGCAGACCGATGAAGCACCTTCCGGCAAAGCGGCAGGCAAGGCGGGCGCATGAACCTGTCACGCCTGTTCATCCTACGCCCGGTCGCCACCACGCTGACCATGCTGGCCATCGTCCTGGCCGGCCTGATCGCCTACAAGCTGCTGCCGGTGTCGGCCTTGCCCCAGGTCGACTACCCGACCATCCGGGTCATGACCCTTTACCCGGGCGCCAGCCCGCAGGTCATGACCAGTGCGGTCACCGCCCCGCTGGAGCGCCAGTTTGGCCAGATGCCGGGCCTCGAGCAGATGGCGTCGACCAGTTCCGGTGGTGCCTCGGTGCTGACCCTGCGCTTCAGCCTGGACATGAACATGGATGTCGCCGAGCAACAGGTGCAGGCCGCGATCAACGCCGCCAGCAACCTGCTGCCCAGCGACCTGCCGGCGCCGCCGGTGTACAACAAGGTCAACCCGGCCGACACTCCGGTGCTGACCCTGGCCATTACCAGCAAGACCATGCCGCTGCCCAAGCTCAACGACCTGGTCGACACCCGCGTGGCGCAGAAGCTCGCGCAGATCAGTGGCGTGGGCATGGTCAGCATCGCCGGCGGCCAGCGCCAGGCGGTGCGGATCAAGGTCAACGTCGATGCGCTGGCGGCCAACGGCCTCAACCTCGATGACGTGCGCACCCTGATCGGCGCGTCCAACGTCAACCAGCCCAAGGGCAACTTCGACGGCCCGACCCGGGTGTCGATGCTCGACGCCAACGACCAACTGCGCTCGCCCGAGGAATACGCCAATCTCATCCTCGCCTACAACAATGGCGCGCCGCTGCGCCTGAAGGATGTCGCCGAGATCGTCGACGGCGCCGAGAACGAACGCCTGGCCGCCTGGGCCAACCAGAACCAGGCCGTGCTGCTGAACATCCAGCGCCAGCCGGGCGCCAACGTCATCGAGGTGGTCGACCGCATCAAGGAACTGCTGCCATCGATCACCGACAACCTGCCGGCCGGCCTCGATGTCTCGGTGCTCACCGACCGCACCCAGACCATCCGTGCAGCGGTCAAGGACGTGCAGCATGAGCTGCTGCTCGCCATCGTGCTGGTGGTGATGGTCACCTTCGTGTTCCTGCGCCGCTTCAGCGCTACGATCATTCCCTCGATTGCCGTACCGCTGTCGCTGATCGGCACCTTCGGCGTGATGTACCTGGCCGGCTTCTCGGTCAACAACCTGACGCTTATGGCCCTGACCATCGCCACCGGTTTCGTGGTCGATGATGCCATCGTCATGCTCGAGAACATCTCGCGCCACATCGAGGAAGGTGAAACGCCGCTGCAGGCAGCGCTGAAGGGCGCCAAGCAGATCGGCTTCACCCTGATCTCGCTGACCTTCTCGCTGATCGCCGTGCTGATCCCGCTGCTGTTCATGGCCGACGTGGTCGGCCGCCTGTTCCGCGAATTCGCCATCACCCTGGCGGTGGCCATCCTGATTTCCCTGGTGGTGTCGCTGACCCTGACGCCGATGATGTGCGCGCGCCTGCTCAAGCGCGAGCCCAAGGAGCAAGAGCAGAGCCGCTTCTACCGCGCCAGCGGTGCCTGGATCGACTGGATGATCGAACACTACGGTCGTGGCCTGCAGTGGGTACTCAAGCACCAGCCGCTGACCCTGCTGGTGGCTGTGGCCACCCTGGGGCTGACCGTGCTGCTGTACATGGTCGTGCCCAAGGGCTTCTTCCCCCAGCAGGACACCGGGGTGATCCAGGGGATTTCCGAAGCGCCGCAGTCGACTTCGTTCGCCGCCATGAGCGAGCGCCAGCAGGCCCTGAGCAAGGTCATCCTGCAGGACCCGGCGGTGCAGAGCCTGTCGTCCTACATCGGTGTCGACGGCGACAACGCCACGCTCAACAGCGGCCGCCTGCTGATCAACCTCAAGCCCCACGGCGAGCGTGACGTCACCGCCGGTGAAGTGATCAGCCGCCTGCAACCGCAACTCGACAAGCTGGTCGGTATCCGCCTGTTCATGCAGCCGGTGCAAGACTTGAGCATCGAGGACCGGGTCAGCCGTACCCAGTACCAGTTCAGCCTGTCGTCGCCCGATGCCGAGCTGCTGGCGCAGTGGAGCGGCAAGCTGGTGCAGGCCCTGCAGGAGCGCCCGGAACTGCAGGACGTGGCCAGTGACCTGCAGGACAAGGGCCTGCAGGTGTACCTGGTGATCGACCGTGACATGGCCAGCCGCCTGGGCATCACCGTGTCACAGATCACCAACGCCCTTTACGATGCCTTCGGCCAGCGGCAGATTTCCACCATCTACACCCAGGCCAGCCAGTACCGCGTGGTGCTGCAATCGCAGGACGCGGCGGTCATCGGCCCGCAGGCGCTGGAGTCGATCCACGTCAAGGCCACCGATGGCGGCCAGGTGCGGCTGTCGGCGCTGGCGCGCATCGAGCAGCGCCAGGCGCAGCTGGCCATTTCGCACATCGGCCAGTTCCCGGCGGTGACCCTGTCGTTCAACCTGGCCCATGGCGCGTCGCTGGGCGAGGCGGTCAAGGCCATCGAACAGGTGCAGCAGGACATCGGCATGCCGCTCGGCGTGCAGACCCGCTTCCAGGGCGCCGCCGAAGCCTTCCAGGCCTCGCTGTCGAGCACCTTGCTGCTGATCCTGGCGGCGGTGGTGACCATGTACATCGTGCTCGGCGTGCTCTACGAGAGCTACATCCACCCGGTGACCATCCTCTCGACCTTGCCGTCGGCGGCGGTCGGTGCCTTGCTGGCGTTGATCCTCAGCGGCAACGACCTGGGCATGATCGCCATTATCGGCATCATCCTGCTGATCGGCATCGTCAAGAAGAACGCGATCATGATGATCGACTTCGCCCTCGAAGCCGAGCGCAACCAGGGCATGAGCCCGCGTGATGCAATCTACCAGGCGGCGTTGCTGCGCTTCCGGCCGATCCTGATGACCACCCTGGCCGCGCTGTTCGGCGCCGTGCCGCTGATGCTGGCCACCGGTTCCGGTGCCGAGCTGCGCCAGCCGCTGGGCCTGGTGATGGTCGGCGGCCTGCTGGTCAGCCAGGTGCTGACGCTGTTCACCACCCCGGTCATCTACCTGTACTTCGACCGCCTGGCCCGCCGCTGGCGCCCGGCCGCTGACGCACAGCAGGCCGAGGCATGAACCTGTCCGGACCGTTCATTCGCCGGCCAGTGGCAACCATGCTGCTGAGCCTGGCGATCATGCTGCTCGGCGGTGTCAGCTTCGGCCTGCTGCCGGTGGCGCCGTTGCCGCAGATGGACTTCCCGGTGATCGTGGTGTCGGCCAACCTGTCCGGGGCCAGCCCCGAGGTCATGGCCGCCACCGTGGCCACGCCGCTGGAGCGCAAGCTCGGCAGCATCGCCGGCGTCACCACCCTGACCAGCAGCTCGAACCAGGGCTCGACGCGGGTGATCATCGGCTTCGAGATGGGCCGTGACATCGACGGTGCCGCCCGTGAGGTGCAGGCGGCGATCAATGCCACACGCAACCTGCTGCCCAGCGGCATGCGCAGCATGCCCACCTACAAGAAGATCAACCCGTCGCAGGCGCCGATCATGGTGCTCTCGCTGACCTCCAGCGTGTTGCAGAAGGGCCAGCTGTACGACCTGGCCGACACCATCCTGTCGCAGAGCCTGGCCCAGGTCAGCGGGGTAGGGGAAGTGCAGATCGGCGGCAGCTCGCTGCCGGCGGTGCGCATTGCCGTGGAGCCGCAGCTGCTCAACCAGTACAGCCTGTCGCTGGACGAGGTGCGCACGGCGGTGTCGAACGCCAACCAGCGCCGGCCCATGGGCTTTGTCGAGGATGCTGAGCGCAACTGGCAGGTGCGCGCCAACGACCAGCTGGAAACCGCCAAGGACTACGAGCCGATCGTGATCCGCCAGTCGAACGGCACCATCTTGCGCCTGTCTGACGTGGCCACCGTCACCGATGGCGTCGAGAACCGCTACAACAGCGGCTTCTTCAACGACCAGAGCGCCGTATTGCTGGTGGTCAACCGCCAGACCGGCGCCAACATCATCGAAACCGTCGACCAGATCAAGGCACAGCTGCCGGCCCTGCAGTCGTTGCTGCCGGCCAGCGTCCAGCTCAACGTGGCCATGGACCGCTCGCCAGTGATCAAGGCCACCCTCAAGGAAGCCGAGCACACCCTGCTGATCGCCGTGGTGCTGGTGATCCTGGTGGTCTACCTGTTCCTCGGCAGCCTGCGCGCCTCGCTGATCCCCAGCCTGGCGGTGCCGGTGTCGCTGGTGGGCACTTTCGCGGTGATGTACCTGTGCGGTTTTTCGCTGAACAACCTGTCGCTGATGGCGTTGATCCTGGCCACCGGCCTGGTGGTGGACGATGCCATCGTGGTGCTGGAGAACATCTCCCGGCACATCGAGGACGGCCAGCCGCCGATGCGTGCGGCGTTCCTCGGCGCCAGGGAGGTCGGCTTCACCTTGCTGTCGATGAACGTCTCGCTGGTGGCCGTGTTCGTCTCGATCCTGTTCATGGGCGGCATCGTGCGCAACCTGTTCCAGGAGTTCTCGATCACCCTGGCGGCGGCGATCATCGTCTCGCTGGTGGTGTCGCTGACCCTCACGCCGATGCTCTGCGCCCGTTGGCTCAAGCCTCACCGCGCCGAACCGACACGCCTGCAACGCTGGAGCGACAAGGCGCACCAGCGCATGGTCGATGTCTATGACCGCAGCCTCGGCTGGGCCCTGCGCCACAAGCGCCTGACCCTGATCAGCCTGCTGGCGACCATCGGCCTGAACATCGCCCTGTACGTGGTGGTGCCCAAGACCCTGATGCCGCAACAGGACACCGGCCAGCTGATGGGCTTTATCCGCGGTGATGACGGCCTGTCGTTCAGCGTGATGCAGCCGAAGATGGAGATCTACCGCCGTGCCTTGCTCGCCGACCCGGCGGTGGAAAGCGTGGCCGGCTTCATCGGTGGCAACAGCGGCACCAACAACGCCATGGTGCTGGTGCGGCTGAAACCGATCAACGAGCGCAAGCTAGATGCGCAGAAGGTCATCGAGCGCCTGCGCAAGGAAATGCCCAAGGTGCCGGGTGGGCGGCTGTTCCTGATGGCCGACCAGGATTTGCAACTGGGCGGCGGTGGCCGTGACCAGACCTCCTCGCAGTACCTGTATACCTTGCAGAGCGGCGACCTGGCGGCCCTGCGCCAGTGGTTCCCCAGGGTGGTCGCGGCCCTGCGCGCATTGCCCGAACTGACCGCCATCGACGCCCGTGACGGCTCCGGTACCCAGCAGGTGACCCTGGTGGTCGACCGTGACCAGGCCAAGCGCCTGGGCATCGACATGGACATGGTTACCGCCGTGCTGAACAACGCCTACAGCCAGCGGCAGATCTCGACCATCTACGACAGCCTCAACCAGTACCAGGTGGTGCTGGAGATCAACCCGAAATACGCCTGGGACCCGAGCACGCTAGAACAGGTACAGGTGATCACCAGTGACGGCGCGCGGGTACCGCTGTCGACCATTGCCCATTATGAGAACAGCCTGGCCAATGACCGGGTCAGCCACGAAGGCCAGTTCGCCTCCGAAGACATCGCCTTCGACGTTGCCGAAGGCTACAGCCCCGACCAGGCCATGGCCGCGGTGGAGCGTGAAGTGGCCAAGCTCGGCCTGCCCGAGGAAGTGATCGCCAAGCTCGGCGGTACGGCCAGTGCGTTCGCCAAGACCCAGGAAGGGCAGCCGTTCATGATCCTTGGCGCCCTGGTGCTGGTGTACCTGGTGCTGGGCATCCTCTATGAAAGCTACATCCACCCGCTGACCATCCTCTCGACCTTGCCCTCGGCCGGCGTCGGTGCGTTGCTCGCGCTGTACGCCACGGGCGGCGAATTCAGCCTGATCTCGTTGCTGGGCCTGTTCCTGCTGATTGGTGTGGTGAAGAAGAACGCCATCCTGATGATCGACCTGGCGCTGCAGCTTGAGCGCCATCAGGGCCTGAGCCCGGAAGAGTCGATCCGCCGCGCCTGCTTGCTGCGCCTGCGGCCGATCCTGATGACCACCCTGGCGGCCATCCTGGGTGCCTTGCCGCTGCTGATCAGCCGCGCCGAAGGTGCTGAGATGCGCCAGCCACTGGGCCTGACCATCATTGGCGGGCTGGTCGTCAGCCAGCTGCTGACCCTTTACACGACGCCGGTGGTGTACCTGTACCTGGACCGCCTGCGCCACCGATTCAACCATTGGCGCGGTGTCCGCACCGACGCTGCCCTGGACACACCGCTATGAACTTCGCCCAGACCCGACTTCACCGTGCCTTGCAGCTGCTGACCCGTGGGCGGGGCTCTCGCCTGGCCGGCGCCGGGCTGTGCGTGGCCATGCTCAGCGCCTGTACCCTGAGCCCGGACTACCACCGCCCGGAACTGAGCACCCCGGCGCAGTACAAGCAGGCCGAAGGCTGGACCCAGGCCAACCCCTCCGATGCCATCGCCCGTGGCGCCTGGTGGGAGATCTACGGTGATGCCGGGCTGAATGCGCTGGTCGAGGAGCTCAACCGCAGCAACCAGACCGTCGCGCAATCGGAAGCCCAGTACCGCCAGGCCCAGGCCCTGGTGCGCAGCAGCCGGGCGTCGCTGTTCCCCAGCCTGGACCTGAGCGCCAGCAAGAACCGCTCGGCACAAGGCACCGGCAGCTCCAGTTCGAGCCTGTCCAACAACAGCAGCGGTATTCGCAACACCTACAACGCGCAGCTCGGCGTCAGCTGGGAAATCGACCTGTGGGGCAAGCTGCGCGAAACCATGAACGCCAACGAGGCCAGCGCCGAAGCCAGCTTCGCCGACCTGGCCGCGATCCGCCTCAGCCAGCAGTCCGAGCTGGTGCAGAACTACCTGCAGCTGCGGGTGATCGACGAGCAGAAGCGCTTGCTGGAGGCTACCGTCGCGACCTATGCGCGCTCGCTGCAGATGAACGAAAACCAGTACCGCGCCGGCGTCGCCGGCCCGGATGCGGTGGCCCAGGCGCGTACCCAGCTGAAGTCCACCCAGGCCGACCTGATCGACCTGATCTGGCAACGCGCGCAGTTCGAGAACGCCATCGCCGTGTTGCTCGGCAAGGCCCCGGCGGAGTTCTCCCTGGCCGACAGCAAGCGCATTCCGGCGCTGCCGCAGATCCCGGTGGCGCTGCCGTCGCAACTGCTTGAACGCCGCCCCGACATCGCCTCGGCCGAGCGCAACGTGATGGCTGCCAACGCCAACATCGGCGTGGCCCGTGCCGCCTACTTCCCGGACTTGAGCCTGAGCATGAGCGGCGGTTATTCCAGCAGCAGCTTCAGCAACTGGATCGAACTGCCCAACCGCTACTGGTCGGTGGGGCCGCAACTGGCGATGACCTTGTTCGACGCCGGCAAGCGCAGTGCCGAAGTCGACCGCACCCGAGCGGTGTATGACCAGACCGTAGCGCAGTATCGCCAGACCGTGCTCGACGGCTTCAAGGAAGTGGAGAACTTCCTGGTGCAATTGAAGGTGTACGCCGATGAAGCCGTGGTACGCCAGGAAGCGCTGGAAGCGGCACGCGAATCGTTGCGCCTGACCGAGAACCAGTACCGGGCGGGCCTGATCGGTTACCTCGATGTGGTCAACGTGCAGACCACCGCGTTGAGTAACGAGCGCAGCGCGCTGACCCTGCTGGAAGGGCGGCTGGTGGCCAGCGTGCAGCTGATTGCTGCGCTAGGCGGCGGCTGGGATGCCGAACAGGCGTTTGCCCAGCAGGAGTAGGTACTACCGTGCTAAGGGCTGGCACAAAAAAGCGCGGCGGCCCGACAAATGGCAATTTGCCTCCATCGCGCTAGAAATGGCTCTGCGTCAGGGGATTCAGCAGGTTTTATTTCTCGTCGCATCCATTCCCATTCGCATAAACCCCGTGCGTTTCGCCAAAGCTTGAGTACAATCGTCAGTTTTTCCGGGCCCCCTGTCCCGAGCTGGATTTTCCGATGCTGACCGGTAGTTATTCCTCCGCGCTGGTGCTGATCTCACTTTGCGTAGCCATCCTGGCTTCTTACACCGCCCTTGACCTGACCGGGCGTATCGCCACGGCCAAGGGCCGTGCCGTGTATGTGTGGATGGGCGGGGGTGCGCTGGCCATGGGCATCGGCGTCTGGTCGATGCATTTCATCGGCATGCTCGCCTTCAGCCTGCCCATCGCCCTGGGCTACGACATCGGCCTGACCGCGTTCTCGCTGGTGATCGCCGTCCTGTCTTCCGGCTTCGCCCTGTGGCTGGTCAGCCAGCCAAGCCTGCCCCGGCTGCAGCTGGCCTTCGGCGCCCTGATCATGGGCACTGGCATCGCCTGCATGCACTACACCGGCATGGCCGCACTGCGGATGCTGCCCGGCATCGATTATGACCCGACCTTGTTTGGCGCTTCGCTGGCCATAGCGGTAGGCGCTTCGGCGGCCGCGTTGTGGATTGCCTTCCGCCTGCGTCAGCACACCCCCTACGTGCGCCAGATCCGCGGCCTGGCGGCCATGGTGATGGGCGTTGCCATCGTCGGCATGCACTACACCGGCATGGCCGCGGCGAATTTCCCCGAGGGCAGCTACTGCGGCGCGCTGATGAGCGGCCTGCAGGGCGATGGCCTGGTCTATCTGGTGTTGATCACCACCTTGGCAGTGCTGGCCGTGGCGTTGCTCACCTCGGTGCTGGACGCGCGCCTTGAAGCACGCACGGCAGCACTGGCCCACTCGTTGACCCTGGCCAACCAGGAACTGACCCAACTGGCTTTGCACGACACCTTGACCGGGCTGCCCAACCGCACGCTGCTGTCCGACCGCATCGACCAGGCGATTGGCAAGGTGGCGGAGCAGGGCGGCTGCTTCGCGCTGATGTTCATTGACCTGGATGGTTTCAAACCGGTCAACGACGCCTTTGGCCACCATGTCGGCGACCTGCTGCTCAAGGCCGTGGCGGCCCGCCTGCGTGGCCATCTGCACAGCCAGGACACCTTGGCGCGGATCGGCGGTGACGAGTTCGTGCTGCTGGTGGAGCTGCAGGAGCCGGAAGACGCCATGGATGTCGCGGTCAAGCAGGTCAACCTGGTGTCGCGCGCCTTCCGCGTCGCCGAGCATGACCTGCAACTGACAGCCAGCCTGGGCATCGTGCTGTACCCCGGCAACGGCCAGGACCAGCTCGAACTGCTGCGCAACGCCGACGCAGCCATGTACCACGCCAAGAGCGCCGGCAAGAACGGTTACAGCTTCTTCGACGTGTCGATGAACAGCAACGCCCGGCAACAGTTGCAGCTGTTGCAGGACCTGCGGGCGGCCCTCGAACAGGGCCAGTTCCGCCTGCACTACCAGCCCAAGTTCGACGCCCAGGCCTGTACACCGATCGGTGCCGAAGCATTGCTGCGCTGGGAGCATCCACAGCACGGCCTGATGCTGCCTGACCGTTTCATCGGCCTGGCGGAAAAGACCGGCCTGATCATCCCGATCGGCGAATGGGTGCTGGATGAAGCCTGCCGGCAGATGCGCCAGTGGCTCGAGCAAGGGCATAGCGATTGGCGCATGGCGGTCAACCTGTCGGCCATCCAGTTCTGCCATGCCGGCCTGGTCGACAGTGTTGCCCGCGCCCTGAAGGATAACGGCCTGCCGGCCAACTGCCTGACCCTGGAGATCACCGAAACCACTGCCATGCACGACGCCGATGCCAGCCTGACCGTGCTGCAGCGGCTTTCCGACATGGGCGTGGACCTGTCGATCGACGACTTCGGCACCGGTTATTCGAGCCTGATGTACCTCAAGCGCCTGCCGGCCAACGAGCTGAAGATCGACCGCGGTTTCGTGCGTGACCTGGAGCAGGACAGCGATGACGCGGCGATTGTCTCGGCAATCGTCGCCCTGGGCCAGGCGCTGGGCTTGCGCATCGTTGCCGAAGGGGTGGAAACCAACCGCCAGCAGGACTTCCTGACCCGCCTGGGCTGTGATTCGCTGCAAGGCTACCTGCTCGGTCAGCCGGTGCCGGCCGAGCAGTTCATGGGCAGGTTGCAGGCATTGCGCGAAGAAAGCGAAGCGGCGGTCTAGCCCGCATCCAGCAGGGTGAAGGGTGGGGCGAAAGCCTCCATCTCGGCCTCCACGGCCTCGATGATGCGTTCGACATCGGCTGCGGCCATGATCGCCGTGCAGGGGATACCGGCGATGGCCAGCAGGGTCTCGCCCGTGGCCCGGTCGAACAGCCGTGCAACCATGCTGCGTGGTGCATCCATGCTGGCTTCGAAGCCCAGCGGATGGAAGTGCCAGCGCATCACCTGGCAGGCGTTGGGGAACGTCATCTTGTTCAAGCCAGCCTCCTTGTCCTTGCCTGGACGCGGTGATCGGCCGCCGCTCGCTCGGCCGCCGGGAACCTAACCATAGCACCTGCCACAGCCCATGTTCGGCCCAGGACAAGACAAATGTATGAATGCATGACAGCGTTCACACAGCTGTCACGCACGCCGTTTGGCGGCAAATGGCCACGCAAACGTTTTCCCCGCACGATGCCAGCATGGTTGCCGATTTGCTCTGCTATTTTTATCCACATTCGGCGCACAGCGTTTTCGGACGAGCGGTGCGAGCTGGGCAGACAGGGAGACAGTCATGCGCTATTCCACGCTCACCCAACGCATCGCCGGCGAAGCCGTTGCGGCATGGGACATTCACTACCAGGCCCAGGCACTGCGCCGTGAAGGGCGCGAGATCTTCCTGCTGTCGATGGGCGATCCGGATTTCGACACGCCAGCGCCGGTGGTCGACGCGGCGATCGCCAGCCTGCAGCGTGGCGATACCCATTACAGCGACGTGCACGGCAGCCTGGCGCTGCGCGAGGCAATTGCCCGGCGTACGGGCGCGCAGGTCACGGCCGATCAAGTGATGGTCCTCGCCGGTGCCCAATGTGCGCTATACGCGGTTTGCCAATGCCTGTTCGAACGCGGGGATGAGGTGATCGTCGCCGAGCCCATGTATGTCACCTATCAGGGCGTGCTCGCTGCCTGCGGGGCGCAGCCCGTCCAATTGGCTGTCAGCCCGGAGCAGGGCTTTCGCCTTGATCCGCTGGCGGTGGCGCGGGCGATTACCCCGCGGACCCGTGGCCTGCTGCTGAACACCCCGCACAACCCGACCGGCGCTGCCATCTCGCCGCAGGACATGGCACTGCTGGCACAGCTTTGCCGTGAACATGACCTGTGGCTGGTGTGCGATCAGGTGTATAGCGGTTTGCTGTTCGACGGCGAGCCGGCAGACCCGCTCGGTTTGCCGGGCATGGCCGAGCGCTGCGTGCTGATCGACAGCGTGTCCAAGTCCCACGCCATGAGCGGATGGCGGGTGGGCTGGGTGGTGGGCCCGCAACCGTTGATTGCGCACCTGGCCACCTTGGCCATGGCGATGCTGTTCGGCCTGCCGGAGTTTGTCATGGCTGCTGTCTGCGTGGCGCTGGAGCAGGACCTGCCGGCCGTGCACGCGATGCGCGAGGCCTATCGGCAGCGGCGCGACCGGGTCTGTGCAGCCCTGGCGGACTGCCCGGGGCTGCATGCCCATCGGCCGGCGGGCGGCATGTTCGTCATGCTCGATATCCGTGCTACCGGGCTCAGCGCCCAGGACTTTGCCCAGCGCCTGTTGTGGGAGGAGGGGGTATCACTCTTGCCCGGCGATGCCTTTGGCCCCAGCGCGGCGGGCCATGTGCGCATGGGGCTGGTGCTCGATGCCGAGCGCCTGGAACACGCCTGCCAGCGCATCGCCGTCTGTTCCGGGCGCGTACTAGCCGAGCAGGCCTGCCGCAATATTGATGGTGAAACCCAGAATCGCCGTATTGAACACAAAGCCTACCAGTGAATGTGCTTGCATTACTTGGTGCATAACGATGCCAAAATGCGTGAAACGACTTCAGCTGAAAAAAGGAAATACACGCGATGCTTAAAGGTCCAACATCAGATCAAGTGCTCGCTGGGGATATTGCCTGATGAGCTGCAAGGTCTGAGCAGGTCGGCGGATGAATTCAGTACCTAGAGGCGTCATCAAGATAACAGTGCTCATGCTTCCCGTGATGGCCACTAAACCTGCTGGCAGTACCCCGATGGCCGGTGCCAAGGCTTGTGCGCCTCGTAGTGAACTTTCCAGATACAGCGCAGGTCCGACCTGGCTCATAGGCCAGATGTGTGAAGTGGAAGCACTTATTTCATTTGGTACTTGCCGTCCAATCTGACTAAGGCGATCCAATGTCCGAGGGGAAGTCAGCTCGTTGAAAATTACCGAAGGCTGAGAACTTCGTGGCTGGGGACTAACTCTCTGAAAACTATCTTGTTCTCTTGATATCTCAATGATTGTATGGTTTCTGTGACGAACCCTAGCGAACTCGGTACCCGTTGGCGTCTGCTGGCTTATCTGCTCAACGAGTACGGGAGGGCGCCCGGTCCGGGCGCGTGGGAAACCATCATCAAGCATGTTCATGAGCCATTCGCCAAAACGGCCAGTTGGATCGATACGGTTGATGGGGTCGCCCTGACAGTACATATATGCATTTACCCCTCCCCGACCGAAGGGCGACGCTTCATCTGGCTGGTTAAACCGCATCCGCTGAGGGCTGTAAGCACGATGTCCGCGCCCCAGTAAGTAGCAGCCCGATTTTATGTCCAGAAACTGGCCTGCGAAAGCGAGGCCTGTAGAAAGTGCGGAGTGTCCATAAAAACCATAAGCCGAATAGCAATGATTTGAATGCGAGGTATTTTGTAATTTTTCCTGATCGCGTTGAAAGGTTTCGGATGATTCAAGTGCGCTGGGCATCGTGGCAATCTCTGTCTCTCGTCATGCCATGATTCTAGCGAGTACAGTTTATTGAACAACTGGTAGAATTATCAGTTCGCCATTTACATGTGGCCCGTTTTATCCGAGCAGGCCTGCCGCAATATTGATGGTGAAGCCCAGAATCGCCGTATTGAACACAAAGCCTACCAGTGAGTGCGCCAGCACCACCCGGCGCATGCCACGCCCGCCGACGCCGACGTCGGAGGTCTGCACGGCAACGCTGATGGTGAACGAGAAGTAGTGAAAGTCCCAGTAATCCGGGTTGCACTCACCGTCGGGGAAGCGCAGCGCCGGTGCGTTGCGCTCGCCGGTGTAGAACAGGCGGGCGTAGTGCAGGCTGAAGATGCAGCCGATCAGCAGCCAGGAACCGGCCACCGTCAGCCCGGTGTACAGGTAGTGCAGGGCCAGCGCGCTGCCTTGCAGGCCGCGGCTGGAAACCAGCTGCAGGGTCACGGCGGCCAGGCTGGCGATGGCGGCGATGCACACGGTTAACAACACCAGGCCGGCGTTTTCGTCCTCGACCCGGGCGATCTTGCGCACCTTGTCGGGGCCAGCTCGCCAGGTCAGCCACAGAACCAGCAGCAGATAGAGCCAGACGCCCAGGTTCCAGCCAGCGAGGATTCGCTGCACGGTATCGTCGGCAGGGATCAGCCAGGCGCCAAGGATGCCGACCAGTGCGGCGATGCTCAGGCGCGGGTGAGTACGGGTCAGGCGATGGAAAACCATAAGGGCTCGCTGCAGTCTGCTTGGCCTGAACTCTAGACCACAGATCGCCCCGGCCGCCTTGCGTTCGGTCAATCGGCGCGGTTTACGGTACCATTGCGCGCCGTCGCTTCGTTTCGCTCCAGGATTCAAGTTTTGTCCGACCTCTCGCAAAATCCACTGCTGCAGTACCTCGCCCGGCTGGCACCCTCCAGCCAGCAGACCATGCGCTACATCCTCCAGGATGCCGCCGACCGGCTCGGCTTCGTCGACTGCAACCTTGTCGATGTGCCATGGCACCGGCTTGAGCCCGGCCATGTGATTGCGCTGGTGGCGGCATTGCGCACCGATGGCTATGCGCCGAACAGCTCGTCGCTGTATGTCAACGCAGTGCGTGGGGTCATGAACGAGGCCTGGCGCCAAGGGTTGATCGACCACGAGCAGTTGCTGCGCATCCGCGAGGTCAAGCCGGCGTCCGGCAGCCGCCTGCCGCCCGGGCGCAACCTGCGGCGCAGCCTGATCCGCGAACTGATGGATTTGTGCGAGGCCGACCCACGGCCCCAGGGCGTGCGCGATGCGGCGATCATTGCCTTGCTCTACGGTACCGGCATGCGCAAGTCGGAGTCGGTGGACATCGACCTCAGCCAGGTCGACTTCGAGGCGCGCAGCCTGCAGGTCACGGGCAAGGGTAACCGGCAGCTGATCAAGTACGCCCCGGCCTGGGCGTTCGAGAAGCTGCAGGCCTGGCTGGACTTGCGGCGGGACGCGTTGCCCGAAGGGGCGTCCGACGACCCGTTCCTGTTCAACCGCATTCGCCGTGGCAACCACATCACCCGTGCACGCATCACCAAGCATGCGATCTACTACATCGCCCGCCAGCGCGGTGCGCAGGTGGGGGTGAAGATCATGCCCCACGACTTTCGCCGGGCGTTCATCACCCGGGTGATCGAGGAGCATGACCTGTCGATTGCGCAGAAGCTGGCACACCATGCCAACATCCAGACCACCGCCAGTTATGACCGGCGCGATGACAACGAGCGGCGGCGTGCGGTGGATCGCTTCGACTACTGATACGCCTGCACCGGCCTCTTCGCGGGCACGCCCGCTCCCACAGGAATACCTCAGGCCTGAAGTCTGTGGTGATTCTGTGGGAGCGGGCGTGCCCGCGAAGAGGCTGCTACAGACTAGTGAATACTCGAAGCCAGGTCGAAGATCGGCATGTACATCAGGATCACGATCACCCCGATCAGCAGCCCGATGAAGGTCATCAGCAGCGGCTCGAACAGTTTCACGAACCACTCCACCCAGCGGCCGATTTCCTGATCATGGAAATCCGCGCAGCGTTCGAGCATTTCCCCCAGGTTCCCGGATTGTTCCCCCGCCCGCAGCAGCCGCAGCGACACAGGCGTGACCAGCTGCCCGGCTTCCAGTGCGTCCGACAACGGCAGCCCTTCACCGACGCGCCGGCTGGCCTGTTCCAGGCCTTGCGCCGAAGCGCTGCCGAGCAGTCCGTGGGCCATGCCCATGGCGGTAAGAATTGGGATGCCGCCCTGCAGCAGGATGCCCAGCGAGCGGTAGAAGCGCGCCAGTTCATACATCACCAGGCGCTGGTGCAGGGCCGGCAATCGCCGCAGTTGCCGTGATGCACAGCGCCTTACCAGCGGGTTGCGGCGCATTACCACCAGCGTACCGATGCCGCCCGCAACGGCCAGTGCCAGCGGCAACTGCTGGGCATGCAGGAACAGGCCGATGTCCATCAGCACCCGGGACATCCAGGGCAGTTCGCTACCCATGCCCTCGAACACCAGGCTGAAGCGCGGCACCACATAGCCCAGCAGGAACAGCACCACGCCGCCGCCGACCAGCAACAGCAGCAACGGGTAGACCGAAGCGCCCACCAGTTTCTGCCGGACCAGGTCCAGGCGTTGGCGATAACCGATGTAGCGGGCCAGGGCATCGCCCAGGGTGCCGGTGCGCTCGCTGGACTGCACCAGCGCCACGTACAGCGGCGGGAACACCCGTGGCTGCTGCGCCAACGATTGGGAAAGCGAGTGGCCTTCGTAGAGCTGGCGCACTAGCTCGGTCAGGACTTTGCGCGAGGCACCGACGGGGGACTTTTCCGCCAGGCTTTCCAGGGCGTCGATCAGCGGCAGGCCGGCGTGCAGCAGGGTGGTCAGTTCCTGGCTGAACAGCACCAGGTCGAAGGTCGCCGCGCGGCGCCAGGCCAGGCCGCCCAGGGCTTTACCCTGGCCGCGCACGCTGACCACCCGCAGCCCCTGGTTCTCGGCCTGGCGACGCGCGTGTTCGGCATCCTCGGCGTCGATCTGCAACTGCACGATGCCCTGTCTGCCGAGGGCCTTGAGGCTATAGCGCATGGTCGTTCTCCTCATTGCCAGCTGGTGATTTCAGCGTTCTCGCCATCGCCGCCGGGCTGGCCGTCCTTGCCCATCGACAGTAGGTCGTACTCACCGCCGTTTTCGCCGGGCTGGCGGTAGATGTAAGCGCGGCCCCATGGGTCCTGCGGCACGGCCTTCTGCAGGTAGGGCCCCGACCAGTGCGACTCGCCACTGGGGGCGGTGACCAGTGCCTGCAGGCCCTGTTCGCTGGTGGGGTAATGGCCCACCTCCAGGCGGTACAGGTCCAGGGCCTTGCCCAGGCCTTCGATCTGTGCCTTCGCCACCTTGGCTTCCGAGCGACCGAGCTGGCTGAAGTACTTAGGCGCGACGATACCGGCCAACAAACCGAGCACCACCAGGACCACCAGGAGTTCAAGCAGGGTGAAGCCACGTTGGGGGTTGGATTTGCGCTGCATGGTGAAGCCCTCCGCTGCATGGGGACACGCGTTTTCAAGCCACATGCAACAGCCGTGCACGTCTGCCTCGGGGCCTTGTGCCATGCGCCATGGCAAGCGGCACGGTGCTTGCGTCGAAGCAGAAAAGCCCGGGTTTTCCGGGGCATTTCCCCCATATCGGGGGCACGGCGGGGAGGCGACCGACATGCGCGTGATGATCCTGGTAGTGACCTGGCTGGTGGCGGCAAGCGCCCAGGCCGACATGTACATTTCCATCGATGCCAAGGGTGGTTATGTACTGAGCAACGTCCACCGGCCAGGACGCCATTACGAACGGGTGATCAGCGAACCACTTGCCCAGGCGGGCCCGGCCGACGCGCAGATGATCACCGGGCGGCCCTATGCCGAACTGGTGGCGGCGGCGGCCCGTGATTACGACGTGCCGCTGGCGTTGCTGCATGCACTGATCAAGACCGAGTCAGGTTACAACCCGAAGGCCCGTTCGGCGGCCGGGGCGGTGGGGTTGATGCAATTGATGCCGGACACGGCCAAGGAGATGGGCGTGGAAGACATCCTTGACCCCGAAGACAACGTGCAGGGCGGGGCGCGCTACCTCAAACGCATGCTGACCCTGTTCGACAATGACATCACCCTGGCCGTGGCCGCTTACAACGCTGGCCCCGATGCCGTGCGGCGGCGTGGCGCGGTTCCGCAGTTTGCCGAGACCCGCCGCTATGTGCCAAACGTGTTGCGCGAGTACCGCAAGCTGCAGGGGCTGACCGACGACTCGCCACTCTGAACGGGCCTTGCGTCGCCAAAGTGGCGAAAATCGTCCCCAATCAATGCCATGGTTACCCAACTCTGGGCTATAACCTTTCAAAAGGTGCCCTGCAGTGGAGTCCGTCATGGACATCGCCCCCCGTTCCGAAGCACCCGAGGCGCCTGCGGGCAGCGAAGCCGCTACCCCGCGCAGGCCGTTCAACCTGCTGCGCTGGTACGCCTGGGTGAGCCTGGCGATCATCCTTTCGGTTGCCGCAGGGCTGGGGCTGATTTCCAGTCGTTTCATCATCGATGAGAGCATCGAGCGCGACGCCTTGCTCACCGCGCAGTTCATCACCTCGATTGCCGACGCCGAAGTGCGCCACGTGTCGATCCCCAATGTACGCACCATGGGCGAACTGCTCGACCCTCGCACCGATCTTACGGCCATGCCCGATGTCGACCCGGAAGCGCGGCGCAAGGCTCGCGGTGAATTCCTCGACCATATCGCCCACCTGCCGGACATGCTGCTGGCCAACATCTATGCCCCGGACCGCACGGTGATCTGGTCGACCAACCCCGCACTGGTGGGCAAACTGATCGATGGTGATGACGACCTGGATCGGGCTTTCGAGTACAAGATGCGGGTCTCTGCCAGCTATCACAATTTCGAGCAGGCACGCATCGAACAGAAGTTCGTGACCCCGCCGGAACAGCTGTTCATCGAAAACTACATCCCCTTGTTCGATGCCGATGGCGATAGCGTCACGGCGATGGTGGAAATCTACAAGGAGCCCCACGACCTGATCGTGCGCATCGAGCACGGGCTTATCCTGATCTGGCTGGCCATCACCGTCGGTGCTGCGCTGGTCTATATCGGGCTGTACGGCATCATGCGCCGCGCCGCGCGGGTGATGGCGGTGCAGCAGAAACGGCTGATCAACAGCGAGACCTACGTGGCCCTTGGCGAGGTGTCCTCGGCGGTGGCCCACAGCCTGCGCAACCCGCTGGCCAGCATCCGCTCCAGCGCCGAACTGGCCCAGGCCTTCGATGAAGGCCCGGCGCAACGCAACATCAATGACATCATCAGCCAGGTCGACCGCATGTCGCAGTGGATTCGCCAGCTGCTGCAGTCGCTGAGGCCGCTGAATGACGAAGCGGTGCCGGTCGACCTGCCCCAGGTCCTGCAGGAGAGCCTGCAGAGTTTCGCCGTGCCGCTGGCCCGCAGTGGGGTAACCCTGGACCTGCGACCGTTACCGCCGGTTCAGGTGCTCGGCCACCCGGCGCTGCTCGGGCAGATCTTCAACAGCCTGATCGCCAATGCCCTGGAAGCAATGGAGCAGGGTGGGCGCTTGCGTATCGAGGTGGTGAAGCGCGACCGGCGCAGCCTCACCTTGCGCATTGCCGATACCGGCAAGGGCATGAACGAACAGCAGCAGCGCCTGGCCTTCAGGCCATTTTTCAGCACTAAACAAGGTGGGCTGGGTGTGGGGCTGGTACTGGTCAAGCGCATCATGGAACGCTTTGGCGGTTCAGTCCGGCTGAGCAGCAGCCAGGGCCATGGCACGCGGGTCTCGCTGAGCTTTCGGTTGGTGTGTACCTAATTCAAAAATTCATAAACTCAATGTAAGTAATTGATAAATAGTAGTTTTATCGTTATTGGGTAAACACTACCCAAATGTGGGGAATAATTCGTGACTCAGGATCAAAAAAAACTCATAACGTACTGATTTATATAGATATGACGATTGGTTTAAGGGTCTGGCTGAGTTCTTGCAGTTCTCGCAGCAGGTAACGCGCGACACATGACGGCCGCCGCCGCCCTGGTGAGGTGGCATCAAATTGCTACTATCGGTAGCAGGGCGATGACCACCTTATGAACGGACTCCCTGCATGGGAACGACGCGATGCAGATGCTGGATGAAGAGGTTCCCGTAAGGCCCGCCACACTGCCCAGCAGCGGCCTGGCCGTGCCGCTACGCGAGTTCAACCTGCTGCGCTGGTTCTCGGTCATCAGCCTGCTCATCATCACTGCGGTGGCCGGCGGCCTGGGCTATGTGTCGACCCGCTTCGTGGTCCGTGACAGTGTCCAGCGCGATGCCATGCTTACCGCGCAGTTCATCCAGTCGCTGGCCTTGGCCGAAGTGCGTCATTCGCAGTTGCCGCCCGGTACCACCATGGGCGAACTGCTCAACCCGCGCCTGGATCAACAGCACCTGCAGGTCAGCCCGGCCCTGGCCGAGTCGACCCGGGTCGAGTTCCTCGACCACGTCGAGCATTTGCCGGATACCTTGCTGGCCAACGCCTATGCCCGCGACCGCACCATCGTCTGGTCCACCAACCCCGAGCTGATCGGCAAGCGCATCGAAGCCGACGGTGACCTGGACCGCGCCTTCCGCTCGCGCAAGGCGGTATCGGCCAGTTACCACAAGGCCGAGGACGACCGGGAAGAGCAGAAATTCCTGCGCGAGCCCAAGTACCTGTTCATCGAAAACTACATCCCCTTGTTCGACAGCCAGGGCGAGCAGGTCATGGCCATGGTCGAGATCTACAAGGAGCCGCAGGACCTGGTGCGGCGTATCCAGCGGGGTTACGTGCTGATCTGGGCATCGACCCTGGTGGGTGGCGCGCTGATCTACTTCGGCCTGTTCTGGATCGTGCGCCGCGCCGCGTACATGCTGCAGCAGCAACAGGACCGGCTGGTGGCCAGCGAAACCTATGTGGCACTGGGCGAGATGTCTTCCGCCGTCGCCCATAGCTTGCGCAACCCGCTGGCCAATATCCGCTCCAGCGCCGAGCTGGCCGAGGAAATCGCCAGCCCGCTGGCGCAGAAGAACATCAACGACATCATCAGCCAGGTCGACCGCATGTCGCGCTGGGTGCGCGAGCTGCTGGTATCGCTGCGCCCGGCCAGCGATACCGCCGAGGCGGTGGACCTGGTGGCGGCCATCGAGGACACCCGCCAGGCCTTTGCCCAGCAGATCGAGCGCAACGGCGTGCGCTTCAGCTTCGAAGGGCCGCAGGTGCAGTGGGTGGCCAGCCAGCCGCTGCAACTGACTCAGATACTCAACAGCTTGTTTTCCAACGCCCTGGAAGCCATGCCCAAGGGCGGGGTACTGCATGCGCAAGTCACCGCGGAGGACGGCCAGCGCGCGCAGCTGCTGCTCAGCGACACCGGCAAGGGCATGAGCCAACAGCAGGAAAGAATGGTGTTCAAGCCATTCTTCACGACCAAGCAGGGCGGCCTCGGTGTGGGCCTGGCCCTGGTCAAGCGGATCATGGAACGGTTTGGCGGCTCGGTCAGCCTGAGCAGCCGTGAAGAGGAAGGAACCCGCGTCAGCCTCACTTTCAATATCGCAGCGGGAGGGGACCATGGAGCACAGCATCCTGGTAGTTGAGGATGACGAAATCCTCGGCGACAACATTCGCACCTACCTCAGCCTCAAGGGCTTCGAGGTGACGCTCTGCCACAGTGCGGAGCTGGCGCTGGAACAGATCAAGCGGGCCCAGCCCGATGCGGTACTGACCGACAACTCGCTGCCGGGCATGAGCGGGCACGACCTGCTGCGTACCCTGGTGGAGCAGGCGCCGGACCTGAAGGTGATCATGATGACCGGTTACGGCAATGTCGAAGACGCCGTGCAGGCCATGAAGGAGGGCGCATTCCACTACCTGACCAAACCGGTGGTACTGGCCGAACTCAAGCTGACCCTGGAAAAGGCCCTGGCTGCCGAGCGCATGGAGCGTACCTTGTCGTTCTACCAGGAGCGCGAGGCGCAGAAGTCCGGGTTGCAGGCGCTGATCGGCGAGTCGCCGGCGATGCTCACCCTCAAGCACACCCTGCATCAGGTGCTCGACGCCGAGCGGCGCATGGCCAGTGACGATCTGCCGCCAGTGTTGATCGAGGGGGAGACCGGTACCGGCAAGGAACTGGTTGCCCGCGCGCTGCATTTCGATGGCTCGCGCAGCAAGGGGCCGTTCATCGAGTTCAACTGTGCTTCGATCCCCGCCAATCTGCTGGAGGCCGAGCTGTTCGGTCATGAGAAGGGCGCATTCACCGACGCCAAGGAGCGCCGCGTGGGCCTGGTGGAAGCGGCCGATGGTGGCACGCTGTTCCTCGACGAGATCGGCGAGATGGACCTGGTGTTGCAGGCCAAGCTGCTCAAGTTGCTGGAAGACCGCAGCATCCGCCGCATCGGTGCGGTCAAGGAGCGCAAGGTCGACCTGCGGGTGATCAGTGCCACCAACTGCAACCTCGAGCAGATGGTGCAGCAGGGCAAGTTCCGCCGTGACCTGTTCTTCCGCCTGCGCATCATTGCCCTGAAAGTGCCGCGGCTGTATGCCCGGGGCCAGGACGTGCTGCTGCTGGCCCGGCATTTCCTGGCGCACCACGGGCGCCGCTACGGCAAGCCGAACCTGCGTTTCAGTGCCGAGGCCGAAGCCTTGATGTTGAGTTACAGCTGGCCGGGCAATGTTCGCGAACTGCGCAACATGCTGGAGCAGACAGTCCTGCTCGCGCCCAATGAAGTAGTGCAGGCGCACCAGTTGAACCTGTGCATGACCTTGATCGACGAGCCGCTGGTGCCACAGCCGACGGCGACCGTGTACGAATTGCCGCGGCATGAGCCAGAGCCGGGCACCAGCCTGCCGGACATGGAGCGCGACCTGGTGTGCAAGACCCTGGATCGTACCGACTGGAATGTCACCAAGTCGGCGCGAATGCTGGGCCTGTCGCGGGACATGCTGCGTTACCGCATCGAGAAGCTGGGGCTTACCCGGCCTGACAAACGCCAGTGGTAAGGCCGGGGGCGCATGGCGCCCCTGGGGTTCTATTGCTGACTACCGCCTGAACTGTTCCCGCCTTCTCGGCCAGTGCCTTCCGAGCCGCTGCCATCCATCCCAGGCAAGTCGCGGTTGTCATTCTGCTTGGCCGGTGGGCTTTGCGGGTCATTGCCCTGGATACGCGGGTCGGTATCCCTGGGCATGGGTTTCTCGATCGGGTTCAGGGTGCTGTCGACACCTGGCTGAGGTGCCGGGTTATGCGGGTCATCGGGGTAGGTGGGGCCGGTGCCGACCGCCAGGGCCAGCGGCGAGGTCAGCAGGGCAAGCAGCAGCAAGGTTGAACGGGGCATGGCAGGCTCCTTTGTGTAGGGCAGGGCTCATACCTGTGTTGGGCCCACCCGCGATGCTCAGGTGCCATCACCCCGATCAGCGGTCACACCACCGTCGACAGCGCCATGATGAAGATGATGCCGACGATCGACAGGATCGTCTCCATCATGCTCCAGGTCTTGAAGGTTTCGGCCACGGTCATGTTGAAGTACTGCTTCACCAGCCAGAACCCGGCGTCGTTGACGTGGGACAGGATCAGCGAGCCGGCGCCGGTGGCCAGCACCAGCAGTTCGCGGTTGACCCCAGGCACCAGGTCGATCACCGGGGCGACGATGCCGGCGCCGGTAATGGTCGCCACGGTCGCCGAACCTGTGGCGATGCGGATCACCGCCGCCACCAGCCAGGCCAGCATGATGGGCGAAATTTCCGCCTGCACGGCCATCTGCCCGATCACGTTACCCACGCCGGTATCCACCAGCATCTGCTTGAAGCCGCCACCGGCACCGACGATCAGTACGATGGCCGCAGTCGGTGCCAGGCTCTGATCGAGCATCTTCATGATCTGCTGGCGGCTGAAGCCACGGGCCGAACCAAAGGTGTAGAAGGCCAGCAACAGGGCGGCGAGCAGGGCGGTGATCGGGTGGCCGATCAAGTCCATCCACTGGCGGATGATGTGCTCGGCCGGCAGAACCACATCGGCGAAGGTCTTGAGCAGCATCAGTGCCACCGGCAGCAGCACGGTGACCAGCGTGATGGTGAAGCTTGGCAGGTTGCTCTGGTCCGACTCCTTGGCAATCTGGTCCATCAGCTCCTGGGACGGGTTGCCGGGGATGTAGCGGGAAATGAAGTTACCGAACAGCGGGCCGGCGATGATTGCCGTGGGCAGCGCCACCAGCAGGCCATAGAAGATGGTCTTGCCGATGTCGGCGTGGAAGATGCCGATCGCCAGCAGCGGGCCCGGGTGGGGCGGTACCAGGCCATGCACCACCGAAAGGCCGGCCAGCAGCGGGATGCCGATCTTGACCAACGACACGCCCGAACGCCGGGCGACGATGAACACCAGCGGTATCAGCAGCACGAAGCCGATCTCGAAGAACAGCGGAATGCCGACCAGGAAGGCGGCGAACATCATCGCCCAGTGCACGTTCTTCTTGCCGAAGGCGCGGATCAGGGTTTGCGCGATCTGGTCGGCGCCGCCGGAGTCGGCCATCAGCTTGCCGAGCATCGTGCCCAGGGCGAGGACGATGCCGACGAAGCCGAGCACGCCACCGAAACCGTCCTGGAACGATTTCATCACCTTGGCCACCGGCATGCCGGAGGTCAGGCCGAGGAAACCGGCGGCCAGGGTCAGGGCGACGAAGGGGTGGACCTTGAAATGGGTGATCAGCAGGATCAGCCCGACGATGGTGACCAGCGCGTCGAGCAGCAGGTAGGTATCTGTAGCCAGTCCGAACATGGTTTTGATGCCTCGGTCTTATCGTTGTTTTGGGCGTAGCATTTATTGAACTTTCGCCGCCTTCAGGCGTCGAGACAGCGCTATCTTTGGTGAGCCGAAAAAACCGCCGGTTCAGGCAGTCCGCGCCAGGTTCCGCTCACCGCAGGGCTTTAGCCAGCTGTCGACCGCTTCGGCGAGCACCGCAATCGGTTGAGTGGCGTCCAGCGGCAGGGTCAGGGGTTCGCCCCTGGGTGACTCGAGGGCAGCGAACTGGCTGTCGATCAGGCTGGCCGGCATGAAATGGCCGGGGCGGGCGAGCACGCGTTTTTCCGCTTCTGCGGGGGTGAGTTCGAGGAACACGAACACCAGCTCCGGCATCGCCGCGCGCAGGGTGTCGCGGTACCGGCGCTTGAGCGCGGAGCAGGTGAGGATCGGCCGTTCGCCGGCCTGCACCGTCGCTTGCAGCTCCTGGCCCAGGCGCACCAGCCAACCGGCACGGTCATCGTCGTCCAGCGGGATACCGGCACTCATCTTGCGGATGTTTTCGGCAGGGTGGAACGCGTCGCCTTCGATCAGGCGACCGCCGCTTCGCTTGGCAATGGCATCACCGACGCAGCTTTTGCCGCAGCCGGCCACGCCCATCACCACGATGGCGGACAGGGGAGAATTCATCAGTACCTCCTGCGGGGTGAGATAGCGCTGTCTCGTCGCTGACGAAACGCCACCTCCCCGGTGTTATTGATCTTGTCCTTACGCAGTATGGACGCTTGGCAGCGTGCTGCAGTGGCCACTACCAAAGATTACATTGCCTGCGTCCTGAGACAGCGCTACCTTAGTGGCCGTTCCCCATTCCTGCAAGTAGTAAAATTACAACATCCATGTCCCGCACAGGCTCTCGCACCACAGGTCGTCCCACGCTGGCTGAAGTCGCCAGGCTTTCCGGGGTTTCCCCGATCACCGCTTCGCGCGCGTTGCGCGGGGTCAGCACGGTTGCCCCGGAACTGGTGGAAAAGGTCGTGGCCGCTGCCGCGTCCCTGGGCTATGTTGCCAACCCGGCGGCCCGGGCGCTGGCGTCGGCGCGCAGCCAGTCGGTGGTGGTGCTGATTCCGTCGCTGTCCAACCAGCTGTTCATCGACACCCTGGAGGCCATCCACGAGGTGATGCGCCCGCGTGGGCTGGAAGTGCTGATTGGCAACTATCACTACGACCTCGGCGAAGAAGAGAACCTGATCCGCAATTACCTGGCGTACCAGCCTTGCGGCATGCTGCTCACCGGCTTCGACCGCAGCGACGCTGCGCGGCAGATGCTGGCCGCCAGCGGCGTGCCCTGCGTGCACATGATGGAGCTGGGCGGTGAGGCCGGCGCGTTGTCGGTGGGCTTTTCCCAGCAGCAGGCCGGGCGTGCTGCGGCAACGCACCTGATCGAGCGGGGCCGGCGGCGCCTGGCATTCATTGCCGCGCAGCTCGACCCCCGGGTGATGCAGCGCGCCGAAGGCTTCCGCCAGGCCCTGGCCGACGCCGGCATGCAGGCCACCGAGCTGGAGATTCTGGCGCCGCAACCGTCGTCCATTGCGCTGGGCAGTGAACTGTTCAGCCAGCTGCTGGCGCAGGCTCCCGATGTGGATGGCATCTTCTTCTGTAACGACGACCTTGCCCAGGGCGCGGTGTTGCAGGCGTTGCGCCAAGGCATCGAGGTGCCACGCCAGGTGGCCATGGTCGGCTTCAACGACCTGCCCGCATCGGCGCACATGGTGCCGCGCCTCACCTCCATTCGCACCCCACGGGCGGCCGTTGGTCGGGGCGCCGCCCAGGCACTGCTGGCGCTGCTCGATGGCAAGCGGGTAGCGACCGAGCAGCAGGATCTGGGCTTTGAACTGATGGTGCGCGAGAGCTCATGAGGTTTTTCAGAAAGCGTCGCTAACTGGTTAATCACAAAGTGATATCAAGTGGCTTGCACGGTAACAAAGCCGATCTATGCTCAGAAAACCCTGGGCATCAAGGATCCTGGCGCCATGTTCGACTTCCACCGCAAGTCTGATTTGATCGAGATTCAGCGCACCCGCAAGGCCCTGGCCGAGACCCAGGCCAAGCTTGCCGCGATCAGCCGCTGCATGGCCATGATCGAGTTCGCTCCCGACGGTACCATTCTCGACGCCAATGCCCAGTTCTGCCAGGCCATGGGTTACAGCGTCGACGAGCTGCGCGGCAAGCACCACCGTCTGTTCTGTGACCCAGGCTACGCCAAGACCGCCGAATACCAGCAACTGTGGCACGAACTGGGGCAGGGCAAGGCCATCAGCGGCACCTTCGAACGCGTCGACAAGGCAGGCCGCGAGGTCTGGCTGGAGGCCAGCTACATGCCGGTGCTCGACGAGCAACAGCAGGTCACCAGCGTGATCAAGGTGGCAGCCGATATAAGCCAGCGGGTGAAGGACGAACACGAGAGCGAAAGCCTGCTCAAGGCCATTGGCCGGTCCATGGCCGTGGTCGAGTTCACGCCGCAGGGGCGGGTGATCAAGGCCAACCAGAACTTCCTCGCGACCATGGGCTATCGCCTGGAAGAAGTGGTGGGGCGTCACCATGGGCTGTTCTGCCTGCCCCATGAACGCGAATCCGGCGCATACCGCGAGTTCTGGGCTTCACTCAATCGCGGCGAATATCACTCGCACCGCTTCGAGCGGGTCAACAAGCAGGGCCAGACGGTTTACCTGGAGGCCTCGTACAACCCGATCTTCGACAGCAAAGGGCGCTTGTACAAGGTGGTCAAGTTCGCCAGCGACATCACCGCGCAGGTCAGCACCCAACAGAGCGCCGCCGATGCCGCCCATGCCAGTTCGGTACAGACCGATGCCTGCGCGCGCAAGGGGACCGAGGTGGTGCAGCAAACTGTGGCGGTCATCGAGCAGATTTCCCAGGAGCTCAATGACGCCGCGCGCAGTATCGATGCGGTGAGCAAACAGTCGGATGTGATCGGGCAGATCGTGCTGACCATCCGCGGCATCGCCGACCAGACCAACCTGTTGGCCTTGAACGCAGCCATCGAGGCGGCCCGGGCCGGCGAGCATGGCCGCGGCTTTGCCGTGGTGGCCGATGAAGTGCGCAGCCTGGCCGCGCGTACCAGCAAGGCGACGCTGGAAATCGTCGATGTGGTGCGCCAGAACCACGACCTGTCGCTGACCGCCGTGGCCAGCATGCAGTCGAGCCTGACACGCACCGGGCACGGCGTTGCCCTGGCCAACGAGGCAGGCACGGTGATCATGGAAATCCAGCAGGGTTCCCGTCACGTGGTCGATGCCATCAGCCAGATCAACTCGACGCTGCAATTGCACTGAGGGTGTCGCCCAGTTCCCGCAGCAAGGCCTGCAGGCTTGCTTCCAGCTGCAGGTGCAGCGTGTCTGTCGGTAACCCCTGGGCATGGGCCTGTTCAATGGCTTCGCAATCCTTGACCACCCCGCGCACCCGCAGCATCTTGGCGCCCCCTTTGATGCGATGGGCGAGGGCGCGCAGCGCCTCGCGGTCGCTGGTGGCATCCAGGGCTTGCAGGGCGGCAAGGTCTTCGTGGGCACTTTGCGTCAGTTGTTCGAGCAGGCGCCTGGTCAGTAGCTGGTCATTCTGGGTCAGGTGGTGCAGCTCGTTCAGGTTGAAACCACTGTCTCTAGGTGCGGGTGCACGGACGGCGGCAGGCGCGGGAGGCAGGTGCGCCTTCAGTGCCTGCAGCCCGATGGGCTTGAACAGGCAGTCATCCATGCCGCTCTCCAGGCAGCGTTGACGCTCTTCGGCCTGGGCATTGGCGGTCACGCCCAGAATGTTGCAGGCGGGCAGCCCACGTTCTTGCTCGAGTTGCCGAACTCTGCGGGCCAACTCATGGCCGTCCATCAGCGGCATGCTGCAGTCTGTGATGACCAGGTCAAAGTCGTGTGCTTGCCACAGGGCCAGTGCCGATTCACCATTCTCGGCCAGCGTCACCTGGTGACCGAGGCTGTGCAGCTGTTTTTCCAGCAGCAGCAGGTTGGCAGGGTAGTCATCGACCACCAGGACATTCAGTGGTCCGCTTTCGACTTCATTGGCGACCGCGTTGTGCTCCACGGGTGCGGGTGGTGCACTCAGCGGCAGCGGCAACTGGACGAGCACACGGGTGCCGACGCCTTCCACGCTTTGCAGGTCCAGCCTGCCCCCCATCAGTTCGGTCAGGGTCCGGCTGATGACCAGGCCCAGGCCCGCGCCTTGGCTGGCCCGTGGGCCTGAGGCCTGGGTAAAGGTGTTGAACAGCCGGGCCTGATCCTGGACGGCAATGCCGATACCGGTGTCGGTCACGCTCAGCTCGACGCGCATGGTGTCGCCTGCGGTCGAGGGTGTGAAGGTGAGGCGGGCCTGTACGTCGCCACGATCGGTGAACTTGATGGCATTGCTCAACAGGTTGGAGAGGATCTGCTTGACCCGTAACGGGTCAGCAAGCACCCAGAGCGGACCGCCTGGCAGCTCGCCTTGCAGGTGCAAGCCCTTTATCCGCGCGTTACCTTCGAACACGCGCAGGGTGCTGCGCAGCAGTTCGACCAGGTCGGTGGCAACCGGCTGCAGGCTCATGTGCCCGGATTCGATGCGGGAAATATCAAGGATGTCGCCGATCAGCCCGAGCAGGCCGATGGCGGAATCGTGGGCCGTCTGCAGGGTCTGGGTGTCGCAGTGACCAGAACGGTTGTCTTCCAGCGCCAGCTCCAGCAGACCTATCACTGCATTCATGGGGGTACGGATCTCGTGGCTCATGGTCGCCAGGAACGCGCTTTTGGTCTTGCTGGCCTGTTCTGCTTCATCCTTGGCCTGGCGCAGTTGCTCCAGCAGCCCGCGGCTGAAGGCCAGTTGCGCCTGCAGCGCACGCTGCGCTTCGGTGCGCTGGTGGATCAGCTTGCGCAAGTAGCTGTTCCAGAACACCACGCCCGCCAGCAGCAGGGCTGACAGCACCAACACTTGCAGGGCCAGCGTGCGGTAGTTGCGCCAGGGGCTGTCGCTGACCAAGGTGCTGGTGCGCCTGCGGTTTATCAGCTGTTCCAGCTCTTCGGGAGGAATGCTCATCAGCGCCTTGTCGAGGATGGCCTGCAATTGCGGCAGGCCAGGGGCGACGGCAAAGGCGGCGACGGCCAGCTCGTCCCCCAGGACACCGGCGATACGCAGGCGCCCCTTGAAGACCTGGTTGATGTAGTACGAGGCATTGATATAGCTGCTGTAGGCCGCGTCGGCATCGCCGTTCGCCACTGCTTCCATCAGGCCAAGGGGGTTGTTCACCTTGACCAGTTTCGCCCGCGGGAAGCGCTGCAGTACTTCGGCGCGAAGGTGGGAGCCCTGCAGCAGGGCAATGCGTTGCCCGTCCAGGTTCCTGGCGTACAGCGGCGAGGGCGCCTGGTCACGCGTCACCAGCACCCTGGGGCTGACCAGGTAGGGACGGGTGTAGCGCAGCTGCGCTGCGCGCTCCGTGCCATAGCCCAGTGCCCCGATCATCTGTGCCTCGCCGCGTGCGACCTTTTCAACCATCTGTTGCACGTTGCCCTGCTCGATGAACCTGAACTGCAAACCGGTGCGCAGGGTGATCTGCTTGAGCAGGTCGACGGTGATACCACTGACATGCTGCTCGGTGTCGTTGAAGGTCAGCGGGGCCAGGGCCGTGTCGACCAGCACGTTGACCGTCGGATGCCGGGCTATCCAGTCCTTTTCTTCCTCCGTCAGTACCGACAGGTGACGTTCCAGCAACAGGCTGGTATTGCCACTGCTCCAGCGGCGCAGGATGTTCAGACGCTCGCTTTCGGTGATCCTGGCCATGGCGCTGTCGACCAGACGGCGCAGCCGCGGGTTGTCATTGGCGAAAGCGAAGGCAAAGGCGCCGGGCGGCACCTGGCAGAAATGATCGATCTTCACCATGCCCTGGTAACTTTTACCTATCAGGTAATCGGTACTGATGGCATCGCCCAGATAGGCGTCGGCCTCACCCAGTTCGACCGCCGCAAGGCCCGCCAGGGTCGAGCGGTAGAGGCTCAGCTGTGCCTTGGGGTAGAGGGCGCGGACGGTTTCGCCCGGCAAGTAGTGGTCGACCATCGCCAGGCGCAAGCCGGCCAGGTCCTTGGCCTGTTTCAGGGGGGGAGCCTCGCGTGTCACGATCACCGGCAGGTCGTCGGCATAGGGCAGGCTGAGGCTGAGCTGGGCATCGGCAGCTTCGAAGCCATTGGAGCTGCCCAGCAGGTCGATGGTGCCGGAGCGCAATGCGGCGATCGCTTCATGACGGCTGGCAAAACGCCTGACTTCGATCGGTACGCCCAGCTGCTCGGCGATCAGCCCGGCATAGTCGGCGCTGAGGCCTTCGTAATCAGCCAGGCTGACGTTGATCTCGAAGGGTGGGTAATCCGGCCGCGAACTGCCCAGCAGCAACACGCCGCGTCGCTGTAGCCACTGGCGGTCGGCGTCATCCAGTTGCAGGGGTTGTGCAGCGCTGGTGGCGCGTGCCAGCAAATGCCTTGGTTCGCCCTCGGCAAGCGCCATGAACGGGTAGCAGAGCAGGGTGATGAACAGGGTCAGGCCGGCAAGGACAGGTTTCATGCTACCTGCACGCTCAGCTGACGTGGTTGCGTTTGGCCAGATCAACCATTTCCACCAGTGACTCGGTCTTGAGCTTTTCCATGATGCGGCCACGGTAGGTGCTGATGGTCTTGGCACTGAGGTTCATGCAGGCGCCGATGTTCTTGTTGTTTTCACCACGGCTCAGGCGCCGCAGCACTTCCATCTCGCGGTTGGACAGGCTGCCGAGGCGCTCTGGTTCGCTCTCCAGGGTATTGCTGTTCACCGACATCTGGGGGAAGGTGGAGTAGCCCTTGATCAGGGCCTTGAGGGCAAACACCACGGCCTCCAGGTCTTCGCCTTTGGTGACGAATGCACCGATGCCGGCATCCAGGCAGCGGCGCACGTAAAGGTCGGTGGCCTGCCCGGTCAGCACCATGATCTTGGGGGCCGGCTCCTGTTGTTGCAGGCGCTTGATGACTTCCATGCCATCCAGGCCGGGGAGCCCTATGTCCAGCAGCACTACATCCGGGCGCAATTCGCGCACCTTCTGTGCCACTTCACTGCCATTGTCGACTTCGCCGACGATGCGAAAGCGCTCACGCTCGAGCAGTATGCGCAAGGAAAAACGGACGATGGCATGATCATCAACGATCAGCACGGTTGTCATGTCACTTACTCCTGTCGGAATGTGGTCGGCTTCCTGAAGCAATCAGGAATTCGTCTGCAAGCTTTTTCTGCTGTGCGGCACGATACGACCATTCCGGATCCATGGTAATGGCGAGTATAGATGTGTTGAACAAGCGAGCCTGGTTTGTGGAAATTTCCTACAAGGCGGCCCTTACAGGCACCGTCAGAAGCGGCGGTGCCTGTGTTGGCGGAGGGTCAGGCGCAGGCCGGGTGAGGCTTGAGGACCCGTTGGGTCGAGGCGGGGTTGTTGCTCAAGGCCTGGCCCACCCGCGTCGGGCGGGCCAGCAACTGGCCGCCGCAATTCGGGCAACGCCCTTGCAGGCGGTGGTCAGCGCAGTTGCGGCAGAACGTGCATTCAAACGAGCAGATCAGGGCGTCAGGGCTATCACCCGGCAGATCGGCATCGCAGCATTCACAATTAGGGCGCAGCTCCAGCATGGGTATCCCTCCGGTGTGGTGGAATGCGCAGTCTGCTCCGCCCTTCGTCAGCTTGGCAATGCTAGTCGCCGGGGCGATAAAGGTGGGCGTGGCCGGCGCGGTACAGCGCCGACTCGGTGAACGGCGCATCGCCGAGCACATGGCCGACGAGAATCAGAGCGGTGCGCCGGAAACCCTTGCTGGCAACCTGCTCGACGATATCGGCCAGGGTGCTGCGCACCCAGTCCTGGTCTGGCCAGGTAGCACGATGAATCACTGCAACCGGGCAGTCGGGGCCGTAGTGCGGCAGCAGTTCTTCGACGATGCGCGGCAGGTGCTTGACCCCGAGATGAATGGCCAGGGTGCTGCCATGGCGGGCCAGATCACTGAGCTGCTCGCCTGCGGGCATCGGTGAGCTGTCACCGTAGCGGGTGAGGATGACCGTCTGCGCCACTTGCGGCAGGGTCAGTTCGCAGCCGAGCAGCGCCGCGCTGGCGGCGGTGGCGGTGACGCCGGGGATGATCTGGTAATCGATGCTCAGTTCGCGCAGGTGGCGGATCTGCTCGCCGATGGCGCCATACAGGCTGGGGTCGCCACTGTGCACCCTGGCCACGTCCTGGCCATTGGCATGTGCGGCGCGGATGGCGTCGATGATTTGCTCGAGGTGCAGCTCGGCACTGTTGATGACCGTCTCGGCCTGATGCCCTTCGAGCACCGCCGCGGGTACCAGCGAGCCGGCATAGATGATCACCGGGCACTGACGGATCAGGCGTTGGCCCTTGACCGTGATCAGTTCCGGGTCGCCGGGGCCGGCGCCGATGAAGTAGACCGTCATGGCAGATCCTTGATTTGATGAAAGAAGCGATTATCCGGCGCAGGCCAGTGCCAGGGTAGCGGGGCCGAGCACCTGGCGAGCCACCCTGAGTGTGGCGCTGGCGTGACTGAGGCTGGCCAGGGCCAGCGCCGTGCTCTCGGCGACGCCCCAGCAGCCGCTGTGGGTGTAGGCGACTGCGGAGCGGTGGCTGAGCTGTGGCTCGTACACGTGCAACTGCTCGGCAGCGAAAACCACCAGTGGCAGGGCGTGACGTGCGGCGAGTTGTTGCAACCCTGGCTCGTCGGCCTTGCCAGCAATGCTGGCAAAGCCGCGAAGTGCTGTGGCGGTCAGGCCGTGACGCTGCAGCACTTCATGCAGCAAGGCGTCGAGGACGTCCACCGGGCAACCCCGACGGCAGCCGAAGCCGGCGTACAGCGCCGGCAATGGCTGGTCGATGGCCATCAGGCGTGGCTGGAGCGGCGATACAGCCAGGCGCTGAGCAGGCCCAGGGCCACCCAGAAGGCCGCGTTGGTCAGCCAGGAGGCGATCTTGAACTGAGCCTCCAGGGCTTGCGGGGCCAGGCTTTCATGGACTTCCGGCTGCGGAGCGCCGATCACGTGCGGCACCACCAGCAAGACGGCGCCCAGTGCCTTGAGCACGCCATGGCGTGCGAACACCAACAGGGCCAGGCCCAGAGCGGTCGCGGCTGCGGTACCGATCCACCAGCTCTGGCGCTGACCGAGGTCGGCGGCGGCAGTGCCTGGCAGTTCCGGCGGCAAGCCCAGGGTCGGGGCCAGGCAGAACACGGCAAACCCGGCCAACCCCCACAGCGCGCCCGTGCTGGTACGGCCTGGTTCACGCAGGCTGTACAGGGCGGCGAGGATCAGGGCGAAGCCGACGGCAACCACCAGATTGCCGCCGGTGGTCGACAGGATGCGCTGCCAGCCATCTTCTGGCGACCAGGCTTCCTCGCTGTGGGTGTGGCCAGCGCTGGCCTCTTCGCCGTGGGTGTGGTGCTCGGCCACGGGGGCGGCCGATTCATAGGTTTCCGCCTCGAGGATCAGCGGTGCGACCCAGAAGCTTTGCAGCAGGGTCAGCAACAGGGCGGCGAGCAGGCCGCTGAACCCGGCAGTGCGGGCGATACGCTTGATCATGGCAGCCTCAGTGGCAAGGGAAGGCGGCGCTGTGGCGGGTGTCGTGCGCGGCGTTGTGCACGGCCTCGATGTGCGAGAACCCGGCAAAGTAGACCAGGCACAGGCCGAGCAGGCTGGCACCGACGGCGATGACCACACGCTGGCTGAGGGTGACGGGGGTGGTGATGCTGTGTTTGGCGCTGGTGATGGGCATGACGCGATCCTCTGCTTTGCTTTTGCTTTTTAGAAGGCAATGGGGACAAGCGCGGCAGCCCCGGGCACGGGGCGCCCGAGGGAATGCGACAGCGCCCGCCCACCGCGGGGTGTTCATGAACGCCAGGCCGGTCTCCGGGCTTGCGAGGAGGAGCAGGGCTCCTTGAAAAGCATCACCTTCCCATGCCGGACTGCGTGGCACAGTGGTCTGGACGCTTCGCTCGCTTACCGTTGCGGGGGCAGCACCGGATTTGCCCGACCCTGGCAAGGGCCTGCGACGCACCGATTTCCCGTTTCACCCCCGATGGGGGCACCTGACGCAAGGCGTAAGGAGAGCACGCGGCGAAGGTGGCGTCAAATGCAATGGCATTGAACCGGGGGGTAGGGGGCTTCATGAAACAAGATCAGTGGTTGGCGCCCGGCCCGAACCTCCCTTTTTTGCACAGTCCAACGTAAGCAAGGCCTTGCTTCGCCTGGCCGGAGGTACGCACATGAAACGCAAGACTGCATGGGTTGTCGTGTTGTCAGGGTTGTTGTTGCTCAGTGGCTGCTGGCCTTACTGGCACGACGGGGATCACCACCACCGCCATTACTACGATGAAGATCGTGGAGGTCACCAGGACTATCGTCGTTACTGATGCAAGGCAGCATTGACTTCTATCCCTTCCGCTTGCGGCCAGGCCTGTGCCACGCAACTGTAAAGAAATGGAAAAGCTCGCCCAGGCTGGCCGGTCTGGAAATTACACTTGCAGCGCTGTCCGTTTTGCCTTTTGGAGCGTTGTAATGAAGTTGAAGCATGTATTGCGTGCCGCCGTGGTGGCTGCACTGGTATCCACGCTGGCAGGTTGCTGGATGTTCATGCCGCCAGGTGGCGGTGGTGGGCATGGTGGTGGGCATGGCGGCCCAGGCATGATGGGCGGTGGACACGGTGGCGGACCACGCTGACAGTATTGAACAGACGGCTGTTCGCTCAGTTGCCAAGGGCGGGGCGTAGAGCACGGCAGCCGTCATGCTTCATCGAGCAACCGCCCAGGATTGAAAAAGAACGATGCAATCATCACCGCGCTGATCACACCCGACGCGTCCGCGACCAGCAACAGGAATTCGCTGCCAGCCCCCAGCAACGCCTGTTGGCTGATGGCGAAGCTCGCCCCATGGGGAAACGCGGCGATGCCCAGCAAGGCCACCGCCAAGGCGGCTGACAGCAGTTTGCTGTAGGTCTTGCCGAACGCCAGCGTGTAGGCCCAGAACACAAAGATGCTGAACACGGCAAGGCCTGTGGAAATCATGAACTGGGCGAGTACTTCCAGCCACCACACCATGGGTCTCTCCTGAACGTTGCACCTGGTCGATACGCATGAGAATCATGGCTGATTGAAATCGTTCCACTCGGCTAAAGAAATAATGCGAAAGCCGGAGAGTTGCCAGTAATGGGCCATTGCCCATATAGCAAACAAGCATATTGTGCTGTGCACTTTGCGCAGTACCATAGGCACACGAAAACCAAAAAAGGGCGTTGGGTTTGGCCACTCTTTTCTAAGTTCTCGATGGGGCAGCAGGAGCGTGTCGCGTGAAGAGCTCAAGATCGGTCGCAGGTGCAATACTGTTAACCACTTTCGCCACGCTGTTGATGGTCGGGTGCGCACAGAATCGGGATGTGCGGGATGGCCATGATTATACGTCCGGCACTACCGATAGAAGCACGCCCGCTTATCTGGGGTGTGTCAAAGGCGAACTTCAAGGTAACGTGAAAACCTATGAAGTCGATGGCGACAACTCAGTGAAACTGTACGTCGAAAGTACCGACCCCACCCAGGCTGAAGGTTTGGTAGAACTGCACGGCACGGGAACCCAGCGTCAGTTCACGGCCTACCAGCGCGACGCCTGGTATGACCATGGCAGGCTGCTCGATGCGGCATTGATGTGTAAAAAAGCCTGAACCGTTGATCCGCAAGAGCAAAAAGCCCGCACATGAGAGCGGGCTTTTTGCGATGGGTGCTGATCCATCAGCGTGGTGCATTCTAGGGGATAGCGCCGTCTTGCCCATACGACGGAAGTCTTGCGCGGTCGCAATCAAGCCTGTGCACGACCTTGGTGGATTACCCCTGCGGCTCGATCCCGGCTAGAATAGCCCACGTTCCAGCCAGGTTAATCGCAAATGCCAACCGTTCGTATCCTATTCTGCGCCGCACTCGCTGCGAGTCTCGTTGCGTGCGCCAACCCAGGCAAACCCACTGCCAGCAAGCTCACTGCAAAATCCCCGGACGTGTACGCCGCCTGCGTACTGCCAAAGTGGCAGGCACTGTCCCCGCAGACCACGCAAAAGTCCATCAGCCATGGTTATCGGCTGACCGCACCGAGCGCCGTGACGTCGGACGAGGTGCTGGAAGTTGTCGAGTATCACGACGGCAGCCGGGCAACTTTCTATAAGGGCAGCTTCCTGTCGAGCGACAAGCTGCGCCTGGCCGCCAGAGAGTGCCTCGATTGACCGGCTGCCGGTTGCATCAATAGCCTGATCCTCCCATTCCGCCCATGCTGGGCAATGCCTGCCGGGACTTCTGCTGGGCATTGCTCCATTCGGCGCAGGTCATGAAGCTGGTCTTGTCGACCTTCCCGGCCTGATCGAAGCTGACCATGTAAGGCTGTTGCTTCTGCCCCGGTTTGGTCAGCATGTAGTCAAAGCACGTTCCAGGCACTACCGTGCGGTCGGACTGGGCGCCCGGTTTGCCGCCTATCTGCAGCACTTGCTCTTTGCTCATGCCGTTATCGACTTTGGCTACCAACGGCTGGTCATGGTAAGTGGATGAGTTAGTCGAACAGCCCGCGAGCGCCGACAACGTCAGTATCAGCGCACAAGTTGATTTGTTCATGGCAGTGCTCCCGTCAGAGAACGCCGTTACGGAACAGCATCAATCCAGTCGGCTATTCATCATACGCTTGTATTGCTTGACCCGACGCAACGTGCACCACTGCTCCAACAGCAGGGCGCGCAGGGGTGAGGCCTTGGCCTTGGGTTTGCTGCCGGCGGCGAGCCGCCGCATCTGCAACTTCACCAGCGCCATGTAGGCCAGGGCGGCAAATGCCTTGCGCTTCCAGCGGATCGGCGGCAACTCGGCCAGGGCCTTGGTTTCGCCGGCTTGCCAGCGTCGGGGCAGGTTGGGGTCGACTGCCAGTGCAGTGGCGATGCCAGCCATGGCCACACCGCTGGCGAGCACCTGTTCGACCACCGGCAGGCGACGGATGCCACCGGTGACCATCACTGGCATGCGGGCAATCGCGGCAATCTCGCGGGCGAATTCGAGGAAGTAGGCCTCCCGCGCCAAGGTCCGGCCATCCCGGGCATCGCCTTGCATGGCCGGTGCTTCGTAGCTGCCGCCAGACAGCTCCACCAGGTCCACCGGCAGTTCGTTCAGCCACAGCACGACCTGGCGCGCATCTGCAGGCTCGAAGCCGCCGCGCTGGAAGTCGGCCGAGTTGAGCTTGACTGCCACGCTGAAGCCGGGAGTCACCACCTCGCGCACCGCCTTGACCACTTCGAGCAACAGCCGCGCACGGTTTTCCAGGCTGCCGCCCCAGCGGTCCTGGCGTCGGTTGGTCAGCGGCGAGAGGAACTGGCTGAGCAGGTAGCCGTGGGCGGCGTGGATCTGTACGCCGCTGAAGCCGGCTTGTTCGGCCAGTGCCGCAGTGCGGGCGAAGCGCTGGATCAACGCGCTAATTTCGCTTTCGTCCAGGGGCTTGGGCTGCGGGAACAGTTTCGACAAGCCACCCATGTCCAGCGCCACTGCCGAGGGTGCCACGGTCGGCTGGCCAAGGTTGGCCTGCATCTGCCGCCCGGGGTGGTTGATCTGCATCCAGAACTGCGCGCCCTGGGCGCGGCCGGCTGCGGCCCATTGCCGAAACCGTTGCAACGGCTGGCTGTCATCGAGCATCACGCCTCCTGGGCCGGTCATGGCGCTGGGGTCGACCATCACGTTACCGGTCAGCAGCAAACCGGCGCCGCCTTCGGCCCAGGCCTGATACAGGCGCAGCAACCGATCGGAAGGGGTCTGGTCCTGATTGGCGAGGTTTTCTTCCATGGCCGCCTTGGCAATGCGATTGGGGATGACACTGCCATTGGGCAGGTGCAGGGGCTGGAACGGGGTCATGTGGTGTTCTCCAAGGTAGCGCCGGGCGTCGGGCGGGTTGGGTTTTGGAGAAGGCTAAGGTTAAAGTAAACCTTAAGGTCAACAGAGAATTTCACCCAGCATGAAAATTGGCGAACTGGCCCGACGCACGGGCCTCAGCGCATCGCGCATCCGTTTCTATGAAGCCAGCGGGCTGATCGAGGCCCGGCGTTTGGGTAACGGTTATCGGGATTACCCGGAGCAGGTGGTGAGGTCGCTGGAAATCATCACCTGCGGGCAGCAGGCGGGGTTCAGCCTTGAGGAAATGCGCAAACTGACCAGCGCAGCGGGTGACGGCGCGGCGCGGCACGATCTGCTGCTGGCAAGCCTCAAGCGCAAGGTGGCCGAGATCGAAGCGATGCAGCTGCGCCTGGCGCAGAACCGCGCGCAATTGCTGGCGGTGATTGCCGGCATGGAGAGCAAGCCTCAGGGCATGGATTGCGACGAAAATGCCCAGCGTCTGATGGCCGGGTGGCAGGAAGGCGAGGCCGGCAAGGCGCATCGTTGATGATCGGGTTTTCCGCGAGAGCCGGCTTTGCGGCCCTCACGCATGGCGGGCAAGGTAGCTGACTACCTGACGTCCTTTGCCATGTTCATGTTTCGGCACTGTACTTCGGCATCCGTCTTGCTCGGGTAACTGGGCTTGAGCCGCTCCTTTTCCTGATTGTCGTAGATATCGAAACCACCGCATACGGTCGCCGCGTAGTAACGGGTGCCGATGCGGAACGACTGCTTTTCGATGGGCACAGCCGGAACGATAACGAATCTTGGTTGCATGTTTCGTGCCTCCCCAGGCAGAGACCTAAGTATTAGTCGGGCCTTTGTTAACCATCAAGGCGGCTCATGAAGAAAAGATTGCAGCCCCAGGGCCGACGTCTGTCATCAAATGAAAACCCACTGTCGCCCGATGCGAAGCACCCCGGCACCCCGAGCGCTTACATTCCAGTCACCCAGAACTGACGCCCTGCGTCCAGATCGATGATTGGAGTGACAAGCATGTCCAAAGTCGTACGTTTCCATCAGACCGGTGGCCCCGAAGTGCTGCGCTACGAGGACGCCGAGGTCGGCGATCCCGGCCCGGGGCAGGTACGCCTGCGTCAGGTGGCGGTTGGCCTGAACTATGCCGACACCTATTTCCGCAATGGCACCTACCCGATCCCGCTGCCCAACGGCATCGGCGTAGAAGCCTCCGGCGTGGTGCAGGCGGTAGGCGAAGGCGTGACCCAGGTGGCGGTGGGTGACCGGGTGACCTACACCGGCTTTCTCAACACCCTCGGCGCGTATTGCACCGAGCGATTGATTCCCGCTGCGGCGCTGATCAAGCTGCCTGAAACCATTGCCTTCGAAACCGCCGCCGCCATGACCATGCGCGGCCTGACGGCGGCCTACCTGATGCGCCGGCTGTACGCCTTCAAACCCGGCGACACCGTGCTGCTGCATGCCGCGGCGGGTGGTGTCGGCCTGATCGTCGCGCAGTGGGCGCGGCTGCTGGGGTTGAACGTGATCGGTACGGTGTCCACCGAGGCCAAGGCCGAGGTCGCCCGCGCCCATGGCTGCAACCAGATCATCAACTACAGCGTCGAGGATGTGGCCAGCCGCGTGCGTGAGCTCACCGATGGCGTCGGCGTCAACGTGGTGTTCGACAGCGTTGGCAAGAACACCTTCATGGGCTCGCTCGATTCGCTCAAGCGCCGTGGCCTGATGGTCTGCGTCGGTACCGCCTCCGGCACCATCCCGCCGTTCGACCCACAGTTGCTGGCAATCAAGGGTTCGCTGCAGCTGACCCGCCCGGCACTGGCCGACTTCATTGCCGACCCTGCAGAAAAGGCCGACCTGGCCGGCGAACTGTTCGACCACGTCAGCAGCGGCCGCATCCGCATCGAAATCAACCAGCACTATGCCCTGCAGGACGCCGTCCAGGCCCATCGCGACCTGGAAGCACGCAGGACCACCGGCTCGTCGATCTTTGTCATCTGAAGAGGCCAACAGCATGCACATCGAACAACTGAGCTGTGCGATTGGCGCCGAGGTCAGCGGCGTCAGCCTGGCTGACGCGATCCACGATGACGACCTGTTCGAGCAGCTGCGTGCGCAGTTGCTCAAGCACCGTGTGCTGTTCCTGCGCGACCAGCACTTCAGCCGTGCCGAACACGTGGCCTTTGCCCGGCGTTTTGGTGAGCTCGAAGACCACCCGGTGGCCGGCAGCGATCCGCAGCACCCTGGCCTGGTGCAGATCTACAAGCGCCCCGACCAGCCCAACGACCGTTACGAAAACGCCTGGCACACCGACGCCACCTGGCGCGAGGCACCGCCCATGGGCTGCGTGCTGCGCTGCGTCGAGTGCCCACCGGTGGGCGGCGACACGATGTGGGCGAACATGGTGCTGGCCTATGAAAACCTGCCAAGTGACGTGAAGGCGAAGATCGAAGGCCTGCGGGCACGCCACAGCATCGAAGCCAGCTTCGGCGCGGCCATGCCGATCGACAAGCGCCTGGCGCTCAAGGCGCAGTTCCCGGATGCCGAACACCCGGTGGTGCGCACCCACCCGGAAACCGGCGAACAGGTGCTGTTCGTCAACGCCTTCACGACCCACTTCACCAACTACCACACGCCCCAGCGCGTGCGGGTCGGCCAGGACGCCAACCCCGGCGCCGGCGACCTGCTGCGCTACCTGGTCAGCCAGGCCTACCTGCCCGAGTACCAGGTGCGCTGGCGCTGGAAGCCCAACAGCGTGGCCATCTGGGACAACCGCAGCACCCAGCATTACGCGGTCATGGACTACCTGCCGTGCCATCGCAAGATGGAGCGCGCGGGGATCAAGGGCAGCCGCACCTTCTGAGTCACCCGCCGCCAGCGGCGGCACACAGCACAATAACAATAGCGAGGACTACTGCATGCAATTCTTCGATGATTCGTTGCACCCGGAAAACATGGAAAAGGTGGTGATCACCGTCGCCCCGTACGGCCCGGAATGGATGCCCGAGGACTTCCCCGAAGACATCCCGCTGACCATGGACGAGCAGGTGCAGAAGGCAGTCGATTGCTATGAAGCCGGCGCCACCGTGCTGCACCTGCATGTGCGCGAACTGGACGGCAAGGGTTCCAAGCGCCTGTCCAAGTTCAACGAACTGATCGCCGGTGTGCGTGAAGCCGTACCGGACATGATCATCCAGGTTGGCGGCTCGATTTCCTTTGCCCCCGAGGGCGAAGGCGAGGCGGCCAAGTGGCTGTCGGACGACACCCGGCACATGCTCGCAGAGCTGACCCCGCGCCCGGACCAGGTGACCGTGGCGATCAACACCACGCAGATGAACATCATGGAGCTGCTGTATCCGGAGTATCTGGAAGGCACCTCCCTGGCTCACCCGGCGATCCACGCCGCCTACAGCGAGATGACCGTGCCTGCTGGCCCGGCCTGGGTCCGCGAGCACCTGCGCCGCTTGCAGGCCAGCGGCATCCAGCCGCACTTCCAGCTGACTGGCATGCATGCCCTGGAAACCCTCGAGCGCATCGTCCGCCGTGGTGACTACATGGGCCCGCTGAACCTGACCTGGATCGGCATCGGTGGCGGTTTCGACGGCCCCAATCCGTTCAACTTCTTCAACTTCATCCACCGCGCACCGGATGGCTGCACGCTCACTGCCGAATCGCTGCTGAAAAACGTGCTGCCGTTCAACACCATGGCCCTGGCCATGGGCCTGCACCCGCGCTGCGGCAACGAAGACACCATCATCGACCAGCACGGCAAGCGCTTCGGCTCGGTGCAGCAGATCCAGCAGACCGTACGCGTGGCCCATGAACTGGGCCGTGAAGTGGCCAACGGCAAAGAGGCCCGGGCCATCTACCGCATTGGCCAGCAGTACACCAGCATCGAGCAGACCCTCAAGGCCAACGGCATGGCGCCGAACCGCCAGCCGGGGCAGAAGGGCGTGCCGCAGCGGGCCTGACTAGCAGGACCGGCCTCTTCGCAGGCGAGCCCGCGAAGGGGCCAGAACCAGCAGTAAAGATTTTGGCTGTTATCCATAACAACAAGAACACCACCCACGCCAGATACCCCGAGGAGGCACCATGGCCACCTATCTCGCCAGTGCCGAAGCGCCCGGCACCGACACCGTGCACAGCGTCCCGCGGCGTTATGCCTGGGTCGTCTTCGCCCTGACCTTCGGCCTGTTGATCTCCGACTACATGTCGCGCCAGGTGCTCAATGCGGTGTTCCCGCTGCTCAAGGGCGAATGGGCCCTGAGTGACAGCCAGCTCGGCCTGCTCAGCGGCATCGTCGCGTTGATGGTCGGCCTGCTGACCTTCCCGTTGTCTTTGCTGGCCGACCGCTTCGGCCGCGTGCGCAGCCTGGTGCTGATGGCTGTGCTGTGGAGCCTGGCGACCCTGGGCTGCGCCCTGGCGGAAAATTACCCGCAGATGTTCATTGCCCGCTTCCTGGTGGGCGTCGGCGAGGCGGCCTACGGCAGCGTCGGCATCGCCGTGGTGGTGGCGGTGTTCCCCCGAGACATGCGCTCGACCCTGGCCGGCGCCTTCATGGCCGGCGGCATGTTCGGCTCGGTGCTGGGCATGGCCCTGGGTGGCGTGCTGGCCCAGCATCTGGGCTGGCGCTGGGCGTTCGCCGGTATGGCGCTGTTCGGCCTGGTGCTGGCGCTGCTGTACCCGCTGATCGTCAAGGAAGCCCGAATCACCCCCCGATGCGCCGAACAGGCCCAGGTGAAGGCGAGCCATCCGCTGCGTACCCTGTATGGTTCGCGCTCGGTGATTGCCGCGTACATCGGCAGTGGCCTGCAACTGTTCGTCGGCGGTACGGTGATCGTCTGGATGCCCAGTTACCTGAACCGTTACTACGCCATGGGCACCGATCGCGCCGGGGCCATCGCTGCCGTGATCGTGTTGTGCAGCGGCATCGGCACGATCCTCTGCGCGATGCTGTGTGACCGCCTGGGCCGTCAGCGCCCGGACCGCAAGATCAGCCTGGCCATCGGCTATTGCCTGGGCAGTTGCCTGCTGCTGTCGGTGGCCTTCGCGCTGCCGGTGGGTAGCGCGCAACTGGTGTTGATCTGCCTGGGGATGATGATCGCTGTCGGCACCAACGGCCCGTCCAGCGCCATGGTCGCCAACCTGACCCACGCCGCCGTGCACGGCACTGCGTTCGCCACCCTGACCCTGGCCAACAACCTGCTGGGCCTGGCGACCGGCCCACTGATTACCGGCCGGGTTTCCGACCTGATCGGCTTGCACGCCGCGTTCCAGCTGGTACCGCTGGTCAGCATCGCTGCCGCCGCCGTGTTCTTCATTGCCAAACGCCATTACCACCGCGACATGGAGCGTCTGCAAGCATCGGTCAGCCATGCCGGTGCCCGTGTCGCGTCACGTTCGTCAACCTAAGCAAGCGAGTGTTTGCCTCATGTCTGATTACCTTCCGCCACTGCGCGACATGGATTTCCTGTTCAACGAAGTGTTTGATATCCCGGCCTGGTGGGCGCAGACCCCGGCCCTGATCGAGCAAGTCGACGCCGACACTGCACGGGCCGTGCTCGAGCAGGCCGGCAAGCTGATTGCCGAAGTGGTGGCGCCGCTCAATCGCAGCGGTGACGAACAGGGTTGCCGCTGGGAAAACGGTCGCGTGATCACCCCCGACGGTTTCGCCGATGCCTACCGGGCGTTCGCCGAAGATGGCTGGGTGGGTGTGGCCGGCGCGCCGGAATACGGCGGCATGGGCATGCCGAAAGTGATCGGCGCCCAGCTCGAAGAGATGCTCAACGCGGCCAACCTGTCGTTCGGCCTGTACCCGATGCTTACTGCGGGCGCCTGCCTGTCCTTGCTCAACCACGCCAGCGAGCCGCTCAAGGCCCGTTACCTGCCACCGATGTATGAAGGCCGCTGGACCGGCTCGATGTGCCTGACCGAGCCGCACTGCGGCACCGACCTGGGCTTGCTGCGCACCCGTGCCGAACCTGCGGCCGATGGCCGTTACCGGGTCAGCGGCACCAAGATCTTCATCACCGGCGGTGAGCAGGACCTGACCGAAAACATCATCCACCTGGTGCTGGCCCGTTTGCCCGATGCCCCCGCGGGTGCAAAAGGTATTTCCCTGTTCCTGGTGCCAAAGCTGCTGGTCGATGACGATGGCGCGCTGGGCGAGGCCAATGCGGTCAGCTGCGGCTCCATCGAGCACAAGATGGGTATCAAGGCCTCGGCCACCTGCGTGATGAACTTCGACGGCGCCATCGGCTACCTGGTCGGCGAGCCGAACAAGGGCCTGAACGCCATGTTCACCATGATGAACTACGAGCGCCTGGGAGTGGGTATCCAGGGCTTGGCCCTGGGCGAACGCTCCTACCAGAACGCCATCGCCTATGCCCGCGACCGCCAGCAGGGCCGCGCCCCGACCGGCGCCGAGGTGCCTGGGCAAGCCGCCGACCCGATCGTCGTGCACCCGGATGTGCGGCGCATGCTGCTGACCATGAAGGCCTTGAACGAAGGCGGGCGGGCATTCTCCACCTACGTGGCGTTGCAGCTGGACCTGGCGAAGTACAGCGAGGACGCCGGCGCGCGCCGCCTGGCCGAAGCCAAGGTGGCCTTGCTGACACCGGTGGCCAAGGCCTTCCTCACCGACATGGGCCTGGAAACCACGGTGCATGGCCAGCAGGTGTTCGGCGGCCACGGTTACATCCGTGAATGGGGCCAGGAACAGCTGATCCGCGATTGCCGCATCACCCAGATCTACGAAGGTGCCAACGGCATCCAGGCCCTCGACCTGGTGGGACGCAAGCTGCTGGGCGATGGTGGCCAGGCGTATCGCCTGCTGTCGACAGAGATCCGCACGTTCGCCGAGACGTTGACAGCCGAGTTCGGTACGCCGTTGCTGGCGGCGGTGAGCGAACTCGACGCACTGACCGCCTGGGTCCTCGACCGCGCCCAGGGCAATCCTCAGGAGGTCGGTGCTGCATCGGTGGAATACCTGCATGCGTTGGGTTACACGCTCTATGCCTACCTGTGGGCACGCATGGCCGAAGTCGCCCTGAACACGGTGCACCCGGAGCCGTTCCACCAGAGCAAGCTGGCCACCGCGCGGTTCTACTTCTCGCGTCTGCTGCCGCGCACCCTCTCGCTGAGTGCCAGCGTCAAGGCGGGTAGCCAGAGCCTGTACCTGCTCGATGCCGACCTGCTGTAAAGGATGCTGTTCGCGGAATAACCTGCGCAAGAAAGCGGATGCAGTGGGGGGCGAGCGACGTTAAAGTGCGCTGAAACTGGTTTGCCGTAGGGAACTCAGATGTCCAGCGCCTTTACTTTGATGTCGTCTCCGGTCGGCACCCTGACCCTGGTGGCACGCGGCGAGCGACTCGCCGCCGTGCTGTGGGAGGCGGAGCGCGAGAACCGCGTGCGGCTTGGCGAGCTGCACCGCGATGATCGCCACCCGACGCTGCGCGAAACGGCCCGTCAGTTGGGCGAGTATTTCGCCGGCACGCGCCAGCGCTTCGAACTGGCACTGGACTTTGCCGGTACCGAGTTCCAGCGCCAGGTGTGGGCGGCCTTGCTGACCATTCCCTTTGGTGAGACCCGCAGCTATAGCGACATCGCCCGGCAGATCGGCAACCCCAGTGCCGTGCGGGCAGTGGGGGCAGCCAACGGGCGCAACCCGATCTCGATCATTGCCCCGTGCCACCGGGTGATCGGCGCGTCCGGTAACTTGACCGGATTTGCCGGGGGCCTGCCAGCCAAGCAGTATCTACTGGCATTGGAAGGGCGGCAGAGCCTGGCCCTGGACCTGTAACAACTTGTACTGTGCTCTTCGCGGGCACGCCCGCTCTCACAGGAGTACCACATGTTTGACCGGGTAGAGATCCTGTGGGAGCGGGCGTGCCCGCGAAGAGGCCGGTACAGGCAATCACTTCATGTAGCAGAGGCAGTCAGCGGTACGTCGAGCGCGATGTTGCTGGCAGTATCCAGCAAGATCAGGCCTTCAGCCTTGTCGTCCAGTGCTGCCAGCAGGTTGCCGTGGCTGTCCCAGGCTGCGGAACCGCCGGCTCCGATGAAGTTGTCTGCCGGCCCGACGCAGTTGGCCAGCAGCACCGGAATGCCCAAGGTGCGTGCCACCTCCGGGTAATGCTCGTTGCCTTCGCGCATGCCTTTGGCAGTCTTGGCCACGCTGACCAGATACAGCTCGGCACCCAGCCCATGGGCCTGGGCGGCATGTGCGATGAACATCGATTCATAGCAGATGGCCGGGGCGATCTGCAGCGCTCCCGATTCGAACACCAGTGGTTGATCTCCAGGCGTGAAAAACGGCCGTTCATCGTCATGCAGACGCTGCTTGGCATACACCAGTGGCGGCAGCCCTGGGCGCAGGATGGGCATGCCGATGCGAATGCCCTCGGCGGTCGGCAGCGGCAGCCCCACGGCCACGCTGATTGCCAGCTGGTCACATAGCGCCTGCAAGGGTTCGAGGCGGGCAGAGGTCACCGGCAGGGCTACCTGGCGCGCCAAGGTCGGTTCGTAACCGGTCAACGACAGTTCCGGGAACACCACCAACTCGGCGCCCAGTGCCGCGGCTTGCTCGATGCAGCTCAGGTGGCGGGCGAGGTTGCCCGCCAGGTCGCCTTTGCGCGAGGCCAGTTGTACGGCACAGAGTTTCATGGTGCGTCCCTTCCCTGGTACAGGTCGAAGGGCCGAGCATACCCCCGACACACTCGCCTGTACCAGCAAAGGGTCGCGTCAGGACGTCGAATGCGGCCCGAACCGCTGGCGGAACCAGTCATCGAGCATGGCCTTTTCCGCGTACAGACGGTCACTGCCGTGGGAGGCACGGCCTGGGCGGCTCAGGTACATCTTGTCGCTGACCCGTTCCTGGGCCTGCTGGTCGGGCTTGCCGGGCTGGTGCAAGGTGTAGCTCAGGTCGATGGTCGGCCAGGTGATGTCGCGCATGTAGCGCACATCGTAGGCCTGGCTGTGCCACGGCTCGTAACGGCCGGCCAGGTCGATGTCGCGTATGTCGATGACCAATTGCTGGTCGGGTTTCAGGTAGCGCTGGCCGAGTTTCTGCAGGTATTCAGTCAGGCTCTTCATCACGTAGGGGTCGGCGCCGCGTTCATAGCCAGGGCCATCGAGGCTGGCGTCGCGAAATTTTTCCGGGTGGTCGAAACGCACCTCGACCTGCGCAGGCGGGGTGCCTTGTGCCATGCTGTTGAATGACAGCGCCATGAGCACGGCACACACAAGAGCGTTACGCATGATGCACCTCCGGGGCGGGCTGCGTGTCGCTCCATTTTACGCCGGCCGCCGCGCGCCAGCAGAGGAACATTGTAATGAGCCGGTTTCGGCGGGTAGCCGCCAACAGCAAAGGACGCGACCTGGCCGTGGGCGATATCCACGGGCATTTTCGGCGGCTTGAGCAGTGCCTGGACGCCGCAGGTTTCGACCCGGCAGTGGACCGCCTGTTCAGCGTCGGCGACCTGGTCGACCGCGGGCCGCACAGTGAAGAGTGCCTGGATTGGTTGGATCAGCCCTGGTTCCACGCCGTGCAGGGCAATCACGAGTCGCTGGCGATCACTTGCCTGCATGGCGGGCGCCTGGACCTGGACATGTACCGTGCCGCAGGGGGGGCCTGGTTCATCGATATGCCCAGGGACAGGCAGGCGCTCTTTGTCGATCGATTCCTGCAGCTGCCGATCGCCCTGGAGGTGCAGACCGATGCCGGCCTGATCGGCGTGCTGCATGCCGACAGCCCTTTCAACGACTGGAACGTGCTGCGTGATAGCTTGCGCTTCGACGACGACGCGGGCGTTCGTGAGGTTTGCCAGTGGTCGCGCCAACGCCTGAAGGACGGCAACACTGAGGTTGTGGCAGGGCTGCGTGCCTTGCTGGTAGGGCATACGCCAGTGTTGCGAGCCAAGCAGCTGGGCAACGTCTGGCACCTGGATACCGGTGGCTGGGCCAGTGGTCATTTCAGCCTGATGGACCTCGCCAGCCTGCGCCTGGTCAGCCCGGCAGCAGATGAATCAACAGCGCCACGGCCAGCACCATCAGCATGACCCCGGAAGCCCGTTCCAGCCACGGCAGGGCACGGGCGAAACGCCGCAGCAGGCGTTGATTGCCGATGGCTGCGGCCACCAGCAGGTCCCACAACAGCACGATGCTGAACATCCAGGTGCTGTACAGCCATTTCCAGCCGGCGCTGCTGCCGGCCACCATGCCGGCAAGGCTGGCGTAGAACAGCGCGTTCTTCGGGTTCAGTGCCCCAGACATAAAACCCATGCCCAGGCCGCGCCACCAACCCTTGATCGCGCCTTGCCCAGCAACGGCTGTCAGCTCGCTTTTACCGGCATGGCGCAGGAACAGCAGGCCGATGTACAGCAGGTAGCCGGCACCGGCCAGTTGCAGGGTGAGGAACAGCGCACTGCCTTCGCGCAGGATGGCCAGGCCGGCGAAGGCCATGGCAATGAACAGGCCGTTGGCCAGGGCGATGCCCAGGCAGGCGCCACTGGCAACGCGCCATCCTGCCGCTACCGAGGTGCGGGCCACCAGGAAAAAGTCCGGGCCAGGTGACAGCAGGGCAAGGAAGTGGGCGAGGGCGACGATCAGGAACTGCTCCATGGTGGGCTGTCTCGGGAGGAAAGCCGCAGTCTGGGGGCTGCCCTGGCGCCGGTATTGAAGATTATTGCGCGTGCCGGTACTGCCCCGGCGTCACCCCGACATGGGCTTTGAATACCCGCTGGAAGTGGCTCTGGTCGGCAAACCCCAGCTGGTAGGCAACCTCGGCCAACGCCAGCCCGTCACGCAGCAGCAGCCGGCCACGGTTGACCCGCGCGTTGAGCAGGTAGGCATGGGGTGTCAGCCCGGTGGCGGCGCGAAACGCGCGGATCAACTGATAGCGGCCAAGACCCGCTTGCCCGGCCAGGCGTTCGAGGCTCAGCTGCGCCAGGTCTTGTGCTTCGATGTGTTCGATCAGCCCACGCAAGGTCGGCATTCCCAACACGGGTGCGGGGGCTGCAAGCGATGCCGGTTGCGCCGAAAAGTCGTGATCGCCCAAGAACGCCAGCAGTGCAGCTTCCTTCTCGCCGACGCCCGCGGCCGAGAAGAGCAGGTCGTTCAGCGCACAGAACTCACGGTATAGCGCCGGCTCCCGGCTGATCCGCGCAGGGGCACCGGACCTGGCTGCGGCGAGCCCGGACTCCAGCCGCCACTGAGCCAGCCAGGCGCCATCCACATGCAGCATCTGGTAGCTCCAGGCTTGGCCGGGTGCGGGGTTGCAGGCATGTACCCGCTGCGCCGGCACCAGCACCAGGGTACCCGGTGTCAGGTGTTCTTGACCGTCGCCAGCGCCCGTGAAGCAGCTACTGCCAGCATCCACTGCACCGATGGAGAAGGTCGGGTGACTGTGCGCCTTGTAGCAGGCGCGACTATGGCAGGCGCGGCGGCTTTCCACCCAGGGCAGTGCCGGGTCGCGCCAGAGCTGGGAGCGGGCAGTGGGCATGACAGGGTCCTCGATCAGCTGGGCAGCTTAGCAGCGCCGGGCGAGTGACCGTACAGTTTTTGCCGCTGGCTGTACCTTGACCCAGCCCCCGCCCGGCATCGACAGTAGCGGCTGATTGCCTGGAGAACAAAATGGACCTGTCGAGCCTGTTGCTATTCATCCCTGCCTGCTTCGCATTGAACATGGCGCCGGGGCCGAACAACCTGTTGTCGCTGCATAACGCCAGCCGCTACGGCCTGCGCACCGCCTGCGTTGCCGGTGGCGGGCGGATTCTCGCCTTCAGCGGCATGATCGCCCTGGCCGCCATGGGCCTGGCGGTGGTGCTGCACACCAGCGAGTACCTGTTCCTGGCGATCAAGGTGGTCGGTGCGGCGTACCTGTTCTACATCGCCTGGCAGCTGTGGCGCGCCCCGGTCGGCGAGGCCGTGGTGGCCAGCGATCACCCCCGTGGCACGTGGCGCCTGGCGCGCCAGGAATTCTGGGTGGCGGCGGGCAACCCGAAAGCCATTCTGATCTTCACCGCTTTCCTGCCGCAGTTCGTCTCGGTTGGCAGCGCCACGCCGGTGAGCGAGCAGTTCCTCTGGCTCGGCGTGCTGTTCCTGCTTCTGGAGTGGGCGGCGATTGCCATCTACTCGGGCCTGGGTGCTTACATGCAGCGCTGGTTCAGCCAACCCGGGCCACGCCGGCTGTTCAACCGGGTCAGCGCCTCGCTGCTAGGATGCGCAGGCCTTGGCCTGCTGGCGGCGCGGCGCTAGAACTGCCAGCGCACACCCAGGTTCACCCCGCTGGCTTCCTGCTGGCGGCTGTCGAGGTTGCTTGAGTACTGCACGCCGCCGTGCAGGCTCAGCGCCTCGCTGACCTGGGCGACCAGGCCGGTTTCGAGCTGCACCGAGGTGTAGCGGTAGTCGGTCTTGATCTTGTCCACGCCATCGAAGGTCAAGGTGTCGCGACCGCCGTCGCCGTGCCACAGGTTGAGCTGCGCATAGGGTTGCAGCAGGCGAGCGCTGGTGCCGCTGTAGGCACCTTCCAGGCGCACACCGAGTCGGCCGGTCAGCTCGACCTGGGCATCATGGCTGACGTGCGAGACGCTGTCGTTGGCGCTGTCGAGCGAGACTTTCTGGGCAATCAGCTGGGCCTGTGGTTCCAGGGTCCACCGTTCGGACACGCTGATTGGATAGCCGGACTCCAGCGATGCGGTCCAGGCGTGGCCGTCGATGTTCAGTTTGTCGCCCCGGTCGGAGCGGGCGCGGCCATCGAGCTTGCTGTATTGCAGCACGCTGTCGAGGTACCAGCCTTGTGGACCCACCAGCGTCCAGTAGCCACCGACACTGTCGCCATCGAGCTTGAGGTCACCTACGCGGCGGTCCTCCACGGCCAGGGCAAAGCCTTTGACGTCGGCGTCCAGGCGGCTGTGGCTGACATACAGGCCCAGATGCTGGCGATAGCCGTCATCGCTGATCTTGGCATACAGGTCCTGGCCCACCTTGAAACCATACAGGTCACCGTCCAGGCTCGGGCTGACGGTACCGCTCCACTGCTGGCGCAGCGCGCCGCCGTAGGCCTGGCCCCAACTGGCGGGCAGGGCGCCTTCGCCCTGCAGCAACTGCTGATCACCTTGACGCTGATGGAACGTGCCCAGCGCCTGACGGGCGATGATGGCGGCGCCCCTCGGTGCTGCGGCATAGACCGGCACTTCCGGGCGATACAGTGGCAGGCTTTCGCCTTGCACCGGCGCTGGCAGGTCGGGCTGGCCGGGCGCTGGCGCAGCGACAGGCGGGGTTGCGGCCGAGGCAATCACGGGTGGTTCGCCTGGCTCCGTTGGTTGAGACGGATTTTCCGGCTGTGTTACGGGGGGCGGCGCGACCAGCGTTGAGCGCAGGTACCAGCTGTTTTCACTTCCCGCAGTCACCCCACCTTTGAACAGCCGGTAGTCGAAAGCGCCGACCGACAGCGTTTGAGTCTGGACAAAGGCCGTGGCGGTGCTGGTGGCGCCATTGCGAGCTTCTACGACCTGAATACCATTCAGGTTCGTGGCGGCACCCGCGCCACCCAGATTGTTCACCTCCAGTCGCGTGCTGCCGCCGATGCTGCCCTGGCTGACCACCAGGCGATCCGAGGCTGCATCGTCGCCCGCGAGCACGCTGTTCACGCGCAACAGGCCATTGTCACCCTGGTAGTTGCCGTTGATGGTCAGGCGGCCCTGGGCGTCATTGCCCGTGCTCAGGTCGATCGTGCCGGCATTGCGCACACTGGCAAGTTGCCCCGTGGTAAAGGGCGAAATCGTTCCCTGGCGAGCAGCCAGCGTGCTGCTGGCGTCGATAGCCAGAGTGCCGCTGCCGGTATCTGCATCGCCAAGCGCAAGCGTATCGTTCAGCGTCAGGTGGCTGTTCTGGTTCAGGTCGATCGTTTCGAAGTTCAGGTAGCGGGCGCCGCAATCAATCTCGCTGTTGATGAACTGCAGGCGGTCGTTGCCGGCACCGCCATCGATATTGATGTTAAGGGTTTGTGGGTTGAGGTTGCTGATGGCGACCTGATCGTCGCCAACGCCCATGTCGACCCGCCCACCGATGGTGCCCCCCGACCAGTTCAAAATATCATTGCCCGTGCTGGCCAGCACGCTGCCTTTCAAGGTGCCACCGCTGATGGTGATGCTGTCGTCGCCACCGCTGGTGCTGATGTTGCCGCCGATGGTGCCGCCGCGAAGGATGATGGTGTCGTTGCCGAAGCCGCTGACCAGGTTGCCATCGATGAGAGTTTCGATACCCAGGTCCTGGGACATTTCAAAGTAGTTGTCGGCCAGCTTGAGGTCGACCCGGCCAATACGCCCGCCCGCGAAGATTGCCCGGTCGCCGTCCTCGAAGGCGCCGACGATCCGCCCGCCGGACATGTAGAACGTGTCGTAGCCTTGCCCTTGATTGAGCGATTGCACGGTCCCGCCGGTCATCCTGAAGTCGTCGATGGCCGAGGTCTGCACCACGGCGCCCAGGTTGTCGCCAGGCGAAACGACCAGGTTTTGGGCATGGACCAGTAGCGGCAGGGTCAGGAGGGGGAAAGCGGCGGACGAAAGCAGGCGAGGGCAACGCATCGGCAGGTCTCCGTGTCCACTAGAGGGACCACTACCTGACGCGGCATTTCAAGCGCCGCTTCGGCCCTGCCTGAGTTGTAAGTAATGCACGAACACGGGACAACTGGCAAAAATGCTAGGTGGCCCGTGGCTATCAGTCGCGGTAGAAGGTCTGCACCAGGTGGTAACCGAACTTGCTCTTGATCGGCCCGTGAACCACGCGCAGGGGCTTCTTGAAGATCACCTGGTCGATCGCGCCCACCAGCTGGCCCGGGCGTACTTCGCCCAGGTCACCACCGCGCTTGCCCGACGGGCAGGTGGAGAACTTCTTCGCCAGCACGTCGAAGGCCTCGCCGTTGGCGATGCGCTGCTTGAGCTTTTCGGCTTCGTCAGCGGTCTTGACCAGGATGTGGCGGGCTTGAGCTTTCATGGGTACACCTGTGCTTCGGGGCAAAAAAGGGCGCCATTATGCCTGATCGCGCAGCTCCGTGCGGTCTCGAAACTGCTCCAGCGCCTGCGGGTTGGCCAGGGCATCGGTATTTTTCACCGGCAGCCCGTGCACCACGTTGCGGATGGCCAGTTCCACCAGCTTGCCGCTGATGGTGCGGGGGATGTCGGTAACCTGGGCGATCACCGCCGGCACATGGCGCGGCGTGGTGTACTGGCGGATCACCTGGCGAATACGCTGGCGCAGGGCGTCGTCCAGTTGCAGGCCATCGCGCAGGCGCACGAACAGCACCACGCGCACATCGCCGTGCCAGGCTTGGCCGATGGCCACACTTTCCAGCACCTCTTCAACTTTTTCCACCTGGCGGTAGATCTCTGCCGTGCCGATGCGCACGCCGCCCGGATTGAGCACGGCGTCGGAGCGGCCATGGATCAGCCAGCCGCCGCTGCTGCGCTGTTCGGCATAGTCGCCCTGCGCCCAGACCCCGGGGAACTGGCTGAAATAGGCGTCATGGTAGCGGCTGCCGTCGCTGTCGTTCCAGAAGCCCAGGGGCATTGACGGGAAGTTGCGGGTGCAGACCAGCTCGCCTTTTTCATCGAGCACCGGCTGGCCCTGTTCGTTCCACACCTCCACGGCCATGCCCAGGCCCTTGCAGGCCATCTCGCCACGGCGCACCGGCAGGGTCGGGTTGCCGAGCACGAAGCACGAGACGATATCGGTGCCACCGGACATCGACGCCAGGCACAGGTCGGCCTTGATCTTGCCGTATACGTAGTCGTAGCTGTGTGGTGACAAAGGCGAACCGGTGGACAGGATCAGCCGCAGGCTGTCCAGCCGATGGCTGCGGGCCGGTTCCAGGCCTTCCTGTTCCAGCGCAGCCAGGTACTTGGCACTGGTACCGAAGGCCTGGATGTGCTCGGTGTCGATCAGGTCGAGCAGGCGCTCGGGGCCGGGGTGGAACGGTGAGCCGTCGTACAGCACCAGGGTGGCACCGACGGCCAGGCCGCTGGCCAGCCAGTTCCACATCATCCAGCCACAGGTGGTGTAGTAGAACAGCACGTCGTCGGCCTTCAGGTCGTTGTGCAGGCCGTGTTCCTTGAGGTGTTGCAGCAGCAGGCCACCGGCACGGTGGACGATGCACTTGGGCACGCCCGTGGTGCCGCTGGAATAGAGAATGTACAACGGGTGGTCGAACGGCAGCGAGGCAAACACAGGTTCGCCGCCTGGCTGGTAGAAGTCATCCCACAGGCTGACCTTGGCGGCGGTGAACTCACACGCTTGGGTGTGGGGGCGGGTATAGGGCACCACGATCAACTGCTGCAGCCCTGGCAACTGGGCGCAGACCTGGTTGACTTTCTCGACCTGATCGATCGACTTGCCGGCATATTGATAACCGGCGCAGACCAGCAGCAGTTTCGGTTCGATCTGGCCAAAGCGGTCGATGATGCCGTGCAGGCCGAACTCCGGCGAAGATGTCGACCAGACTGCACCCAGACTGGTGCAGGCAAGCATCGCCACCAGGGTTTGCCAGGTATTGGGCATGACCGCCGCGATACGGTCACCGGGCTCGATGCCGGCTGCCTTGAACGCTTTCTGCAGGCCCGCGACTTCGGCGGCCAGTTGGGCATGGGTGAAGACCACGCGTTGGCCATCTTCGCGCACGGAAACCACCGCAGGCCGGTCGTCACGACGACGCAGCAGGTGTTCGGCGAAATTCAGGGTGGCCCCACTGAACCAGCGGGCGTCTGGCATCTGCGCGCCTTCGCTGAGGACCTGGTTGGCAGGGGTATGCCAGGCGACATGGAAATAGTCGGCAAGGGTTTGCCAGAAGGCCGGGCGCTGCTCGATGCTCCAGCGGTGCAGGGCCGCGTAGTCATTGAGCTGCAGGTTGTAACGCAGGTTCACCCGGCGGCGGAAGGCATCCATCCGGCTGGCGTCGATCTGCGCCGTGGAGGGGCGCCAGAGCACATCGTTCATGCCGAACCTCCCGAAACTGCTTGAGGTTGAGGGCCCCTGAAGGGCCCTCGGGGTGACTTACTCCACTTTAGCCGTTTGCACGTCGGCCGATGCCGACCACACGCGATAACGCACTTCGACACCCTTGGGCACGTACACCACGACTGGCAGCTTGCTGTTGTAGCGCAACATGAAGCCTTCACCGACCACCGGCACGAAGGCCTGGGTCTTCTTGCCATCCGGGCAGGCCATCAGGGTGCTGGCTGGGCCACCGACCTTGTCCAGGCGGTAGTAGCTGTAGCCCCAGCCTTCAAGGGTGTGCTCCTCCAGGCTGCCGGCCAGGCGCTGGCGGTTGCAGTCCACTTCCAGGGTCTTGCCGGCCAGGATTTCCAGCTTGTGGGCCGATTCATCGGGTTGCGCCGGCAGGTGGATGACCTGCCGGGTGAAGCCTTTTTCCGCCTCGGGATAAGGCGCGACGTCCTTGAGGCTGGCGGCCATCGCCGGAGCGGCGGCGGCCAGGGTCAGGGCAAAGATCGCGGTCATTGGGGTTGGGCGCATAGGGCCTCCTTGCAGGTAAACGAGTGCAAGACCGTTGCCAGGCCCAGGCCGCCCGTCACTGGGCCAACCAGCCACCATCGACGTTCCAGGCGGCGCCGCGAACCTGGCTACCGGCCTCGCTGCACAGGAATAGTACCAGCTCACCGAGGTGTTCGGGGGTGACGAAGGCCAGTGAAGGCTGCTTCTCGGCCAGCAGATCGTGCTGCGCTTGCTGCGGATCGACGCCGTTGGCGGCACGATCGTCGATCTGTTTCTGCACCAGCGGGGTCAGCACCCACCCCGGGCAGATGGCGTTGCAGGTGACGTTGCTGGTAGCGGTTTCCAGCCCCACCACCTTGGTCAACCCGACCACGCCGTGCTTGGCCGCCACGTAGGCCGCCTTGCCGGTGGAACCGACCAGCCCGTGCACCGAGGCGATGTTGATGATCCGCCCCCAGTTGCGCGCGCGCATGCCGGGCAGGGCCAGGCGGGTGCCGTGGAACACGGCCGAGAGGTTGAGGGCGATGATCTTGTCCCAGCTGTCCAGCGGGAACCGCTCCACCGGTGCCACGTGCTGGATGCCGGCGTTGCTGACCAGGATGTCGACGCCGCCGAATTCGCGCTCGGCCATTGCGAACAGCGCTTCGATCTGCGCCACATCGGACAGGTCCGCCGGGTGGTGGACCACCTTGACGCCGCGGCTGGCGATTTCTGCCACTGCCGGCGACGGGTCGCCGAAACCGTTGAGCACAATGTTCGCCCCGGCGCGGGCCAGAACCTGGGCGATGCCCAGGCCGATGCCGCTGGTGGAGCCAGTGACGAGTGCCGTCTTGCCTTTCAAAGTCATGCAGAAACTCCTTAGACGATGCCGGTGGCGTAGAACGTGGCAATGACCACGAATACCGCCAGGGTCTTGATCAGGGTAATACCGAAAATGTCCCTGTAGGCTTCGCGGTGGGTCAGCCCGGTCACGGCCAGCAAGGTGATCACCGCGCCGTTGTGCGGCAGGGTGTCCATGCCGCCACTGGCCATCGCGGCCACCCGGTGCAGCACTTCGAGGGGAATGTTGGCGGCATGGGCCGCCGCGATGAAGCTGTCGCTCATGGCCGCCAGGGCAATGCTCATGCCGCCCGAGGCGGAGCCGGTGATACCGGCCAGCAAGGTCACGGTGATCGCCTCGTTGACCAGCGGGTTGGGAATCCCGCGCAGCGCATCGGCCAGCACCAGAAAGCCCGGCAGCGAAGCGATCACGGCACCGAAGCCATACTCGGAGGCGGTGTTCATGGCCGCCAGCAGGGCGCCACCGACTGCACTCTTGGTGCCCTCGGCCAGGCGCTCGCGGATGACCCCGAAGGCACACACCAGCACCATCAGGATGCCCACCAGCAGGGCAGCCTGCACCGCCCAGATTGCCGTGAGCTTGGCTACGTCGCTGTTGACCGGCGCGCTCATGCCCGGCAATTGGAGGGTGTGGCTGGGGCCGTACCACTGTGGGATCCAGTGAGTGAACAGCAGGTTCATCACCCCCACCAGCACCAGCGGCGACAGTGCCAGCCAGGGGTTGGGCAGGGCCAGGTCGGCGGCGGTCTCAGGCTCGTTGCGCAGGTTGCTGCCGTAGCCTTCGCCGGCACGCTGGGCCTTGTTACGCTGACGCTGCAGGTAGAGCATGCCAGTGCAGAACACGAACAGCGTGCCTATCAGCCCCAGCCACGGTGCGGCCCAGGCGGTGGTGTTGAAGAAGGTGCTGGGGATGATGTTCTGGATCTGCGGCGTGCCGGGCAGGGCATCCATGGTGAACGAGAACGCGCCCAGGGCGATGGTTGCCGGGATCAGGCGCTTGGGGATGTCGCTCTGGCGGAACATCTCGGCGGCGAACGGATACACCGCGAACACCACCACGAACAGCGACACGCCGCCGTAGGTGAGCAGGGCACAGACCAGCACGATCACCAGCATCGCCTGGCGGGTGCCGAGCAGGCGGATGGCGGCGGCGACGATCGAGCGCGAGAAGCCGGACAGCTCGATGAGCTTGCCGAACACGGCGCCGAGCAGGAACACCGGGAAGTACAGCTTGATGAAGCCGACCATCTTCTCCATGAACACCCCGGTGAACGCGGGGGCCACGGCGGCGGGGTCGGTGAGCAGGACGGCGCCGAGGGCGGCGATGGGGGCGAAGAGGATCACGCTGTAACCGCGGTAGGCGGCCAGCATCAGCAGGGCCAGAGCGGCGAGGGCGATGAGCACGGTCATCGGGATGGATCTCCTGGGTGAGTCTTGTTGTTATGGGTGACCGGGAGATAGCGGGAATCGTGCCAAGTGCGTAACTATATGAAGTTAAAGGTTTTTTTGTTATTGATTAATGGCTGTGTCTCCATTTTGAGATTGCAGGGGCCGCTGTGCGGCCCATCGCCGGCAAGCGCGGCTCCTACAGGGCTCCGCGTCTCCCTGTGGGCGCTGGCTTGCCTGCGATCGAGGGCGAAGCCCTCGCAACAATCTCAGGTTAGAAACGCAAGTCTCTAATCAGAGACTGAGCGAAACCATTTTCTTGTACAAGGTCGAGCGTCCCAACCCCAGCGCCTTGGCAGCCTCGGGCACATTCCCTGCATGCTCGGCCAACGCCCCGGCAATCAGCCTGCGCTCGAACTGTTCGCACGCCTCACGATAGCTCATCCGCTGTTCCTGACCTGCGACCGGGCTCAATGGCCCCAGCGCCGCCGCCAGGTCGGCGACACCAAGGCGCGGTTGGTCGGCCAGCAACGTCGCCCGCTCCAGCACGTTGCGCAGTTCGCGAATATTCCCCGGCCAGCCATGCCGCGCCAGCAATGCCTGGGCGTCCTGCTCCAGCTCGTACTGGCTGCCCAGCTCGGCCAGGATCGCTTCGCACAGTGCCGGCAAGTCCTCGACCCGCTCGCGCAGCGGCGGCACTTCGATCGGCAGCACATTCAGCCGGTAGTAAAGATCGGCACGAAATGCCCCGCGGGCCATGGCCGCCTGCAGGTCGATGGAGGTGGCGGCGATGATGCGCACGTCGCTGCGCAGCATCTGGTTCGAGCCGACCGGTTCGTATTCCTTCTCCTGCAGTACGCGCAGCAGCTTGCTCTGTAGTGCCAGGGGCATGTCACCAATTTCGTCGAGGAACAGCGTGCCACCCTCGGCCAGTTGCAGCTTGCCGCTGCGGCCCTTGCGGTCGGCACCGGTAAAGGCGCCAGGCGCGGTGCCGAAGAACTCGGCTTCCAGCAGGGTTTCGGGGATTGCCGCACTGTTGATGCTGACAAAGGCCTTGTGCGCCCGCGCCGAAGCCGCATGGATGGCATGGGCCAGCAACTCTTTGCCGGTGCCGGTTTCGCCCAGCAGCAACACCGGCGAATCGCTGCCCGCACCGCGCCGTGCGCGACGCTTGGCTTCGAGGCTGGCGGGGCTGCTGCCGACGAACTGGGCGAAGCTGTACTTGGCCTGGCGTGCGCGCAATTGCGAGCGGGTGCTGGCCAGCTCCTGCTGCATGTTTGCAAAGCGCTTGAGCAAGGGCGACAGGCTGCGCAGCTCTTCGAACAGGGCAAAGCCGATGGCGCCGATCAGGGCGCCCTGGGCATCGTGGATCGGCAGGCGCATCACTACCAGCGGCTCGTTGGGAGTATCGAGCATGTCCAGCAGGATCGGCCGGCCATCGCTCACCACCTGGCGCATCAGGCTGCCCGGGATGACTGCCTCGCAGGCCTGGCCGATGGCGCTGGCCGCGTCGGCCAGGCCGAAGCGCCGGGCATAGCGTTCGTTCATCCAGACAATGCGTGCATCACGGTCGACGATCACCGTGCCTTCGCTGGACTGCTCGATGATCTCGAACAGCGAGCGGATCGCCAGTTGCCGTACCTGGGGGTAGTCCTTGAGGCTGTCGCTGTCGTGCATCTTGCTGAGTCCTGTTCTTGCATTGTCGGCTTCTTCGCGGGCACGCCCGCTCCCACAGGTACTGCACAAGACCTAGGTTTGTAGAGATCCTGTGGGAGCGGGCGTGCCCGCGAAGAGGCCGGACCTGAAAACCTATCCTCTGGGGTCGAACGCCTCGCGCAGGGCATCCCCGATAAACACCAGCAGCGACAAGATCACCGCCAGGGCAAAGAATGCGGTAAAGCCTAGCCACGGCGCCTCCAGGTGCTGCTTGCCCTGGGTCACCAGCTCACCCAGCGAAGCACTGCCGGCGGGCATGCCGAAACCGAGGAAATCCAGCGCCGTCAGCGTGGTGATCGCCCCGGTGAGCATGAAGGGTACATAGGTAAACGTCGCGTTCATCGCATTGGGCAGCACATGGCGCAGCATCACCAGGGTGTCTGACAGCCCTAAGGCGCGCGCCGCCTTCACGTACTCGAGGTTGCGCCCACGCAGGAATTCGGCGCGCACCACATCGACCAGGGCTAGCCACGAAAACAGCGCCATGATCCCCAGCAACCACCAGAAATCCGGCTCGACAAAACCACTGAGGATGATCAGCAGGTACAGCACCGGCAGCCCCGACCACACCTCCAGCAAACGCTGCCCGAGCAGGTCCACCCAGCCGCCGTAATAGCCCTGCAGCGCGCCGGCACCGACCCCTATGAGCACGCTGATCACCGTCAGGGCAAAGGCGAACAGCAGCGAGGTACGCGTGCCATACAGCACCCGCGCCAGCACGTCGCGGCCCTGGTCGTCGGTGCCCAGCCAATTGCTCGCGCTCGGCGGGCTGGGGGTCGGCACCTGCAGATCATAATTGGGCGTGTCAGCGCTGAACGGGATAGGCGCGAACAGCATCCAGCCGCCCTGGCCCTCGATCAGCTGGCGCACATACGCGCTGCGGTAGTCCGGCTGGAACGGCAGCTGGCCGCCAAACTGCTGCTCGCTGTAACGCTTGAGCGCCGGCATGTACCAATCGCCTTTGTAGCTCAGCAGCAGCGGTTTGTCGTTGGCCACCAGCTCGGCGCACAGGCTCAGCACCAGCAGCGCGGCGAACAGCCACAGCGACACCCAGCCCAGGCGGTTGCGGCGAAAACGCTGCAGGCGACGACGCGAAACCGGCGACAACATCAGTGCGCCCTCGTGTCGAAGTCGATGCGCGGGTCGAGCACGGTGAAGGCCAGGTCGCCAATCAGGCGGAACAGCAGACCGGCCAGGGTGAAGATGAACAGCGTGCCGAACACCACAGGGTAGTCGCGTGATACGGCGGCTTCGTAGCTCATGCGGCCAAGGCCGTCGAGGGAGAAGATCACCTCGATCAGCAACGAGCCGGCGAAGAACACCGTGATCAGCGCCTGGGGCAGGCCAGCCAGCACCAGCAGCATGGCGTTGCGCAACACGTGCCCATAAAGTACGCGGCGTTCGCTCAGGCCTTTGGCGCGGGCAGTGACCACGTACTGGCGGGAAATTTCATCGAGAAAGGCGTTCTTGGTCAGCAAGGTGAGGGTGGCAAAGCCACCGATCACCAGGGCGCCGACCGGCAGCACCAGGTGCCAGAAGTAATCGGCGACCTTGCCCAGCAGGCTGAGCTGGTCGAAATCATCCGAGACCAGGCCACGGACCGGGAACCAGTTCAGCGAGGTGCCGCCCGCGAACAGCACGATCAGCAGCAGCGCGAACAGGAACGAGGGCAGGGCATAGCCGACCACGATCAGCGCGCTGCTCCAGGCATCGAAGCGGCTGCCATGGCGTACCGCCTTGCGGATGCCCAGCGGGATCGACACCAGGTAGGTAATCAGCGTGGCCCAGAAGCCCAGTGACAAGGTTACGGGTAGTTTGTCGAGGATCAGGTCGGTGACCTTGGCGCCGCGGAAGAAGCTCTGGCCGAAGTCCAGCCGGGCGTACTGGCCGAGCATCAGCCACAGGCGCTGCGGGGCGGTCTTGTCGAAACCGTACTGGCGCTTGATCTCCTCGATCAGCTTCGGGTCCAGGCCACGGGTGGCCCGGGATTCGCCGTGAACAACCTCGGCCCGCGAGCCGGGCGCACCGCCGCCCAGGCCCTGCAGCCGCGCCACCGCCTGCTCGACCGGGCCACCGGGCGCGGCCTGGACGATGGCGAAGTTGACCAGCAGGATCGCCAGCAAGGTCGGGATGATCAGCAGCAGGCGCCGCAGAATGTAGCTGGTCATGGCTGGGCCTTCTGCCGTTCGGCCATCTGCGCGTTGGTCAGTACGGTCGGGCTGATTTCCCACCAGCTGTCCAGGCCTTCGTCATAGGCGGGCTGGATTTTCGGCAGGCCGAAGCGGTTCCACCACACCGTCGAGCTGCCGGGCGGGTAATAGTTGGGGATCCAGTAGTAGTTCCATTGCAGCACCCGGTCCAGGGCATGGGCGTGGTGCAGCATGTCGGCCTGGGTATCGGCGCGCACCAGGCCGTCGATCAACTCATCGACCACCGGGTCCTTGAGCACCATCAGGTTGTTCGAGCCTGGGTCGTTGGCGGCGGCCGAGCCAAAGTAGTTGTACAGCTCGGCGCCTGGTGACAGGGTCACCGAATAGCCGGTGACGATCATGTCGTAGTCGCGGGCCATCAGCCGGTTCACGTACTGCGCCGAATCGACGTTGCGGATGTTCAGGGTGATGCCAATCTGTGCCAGGTTGCGCTTCCACGGCAGCAGCAGGCGTTCCATGCCGGATTGGCCGTTGAGGAAGGTGAATTCCAGCGGCTCGTCCTGGGCGTTGACCAGCCGATCGCCGTCGGGGCGCCATCCGGCCTGTTGCAGCAAGGCCAGCGCCTGCAATTGTTGCGGGCGAATGATCCCCGAGCCATCGGTGACCGGCGCCGTGAACACCTGGTTGAAGACTTCGTCCGGCACCCGGCCGCGCAGTGGTTCGAGCAGCTTGAGCTCGCCCGCATCCGGCAATTCGCGGGCCGCCAGCGGGGTATTGGAGAACGCGCTCTGCTGGCGGATGTACATGTTGCGCATCATCTGCCGGTTGCTCCACTCGAAGTCCCAGAGCATGGCCAGTGCCTGGCGCACGCGGCGGTCCTTGAACTGTGGCTTGTCCAGGTTGAACACGAAGCCCTGGGCCGCCTGCGGCTTGGCCGGGCCCAGGTGTGCCCGTTGCAGGCGGCCATCGTCCAGCTGCGCGCCGTTGTAGCCCAGGGTGTAGGCGGTGGCGGAAAACTCGCGGTTGTAGTCGTAGCCACCGCCCTTGAGCACCTGCCGCGCCACTTCGGTATCGCCGAAATACTCGATGCGGATGTGTTCGAAATTGTAGCGCCCACGGTTGACCGGCAAGTCCTTGGCCCACCAGTTCGGGTCGCGTTCGAAAGTGATGCTGCGGCCGTTGTCGATGCGCCCGATACGGTACGGGCCGCTGCCGACCGGCTTGTCGAAACCGGCGCCGTTGGCGAAGTCGCGGTTGGCCCAGTCGTGCTCGGGCAGTACCGGCAGGCTGGCCAGGTCCAGGGCCAGGGTGCGGCCGTGGGGCTGCTTGAAGTCGAAGCGCACCTGCAACCGGCCTTCGACCGTGACCCCCGCGACTTCGGCGAACTGGGTGCGGTACTTGAGGCTGCCTTCGGCCATGAGTTTGTTGAAGGTGAAACGCACATCCTCGGCGCGCACCGGTTTGCCATCGGCGAAGGTCGCCTTGGGGTCAATCTCGAAGCGCAGCCAGGCGTCGTCCGGGCCACGTTCCATGCGCCGGGCAATCAGACCGTAAACGGTATAGGGTTCGTCGAACGAGCGTTGCGCCAGGGGCGCATACAGCCAGCCATCGACCTCGCTGACGCCGATGCCTTTGTCGATGTAGGGCAGGATATGGTCGAACTGGCCGATCTCGATGGCCGAGCGGCGCATCAGACCACCCTTGGGGGCGTCGGGGTTGGCGTATTCGAAGTGGCGGAAGGTTTCGCTGTAGCGGGGGGCTTCGCCGTAGACGGTCAACGCGTGGGTGGGTGCGGCTTGGGCCATCCAGCCCATGCACAAAAGCACGACCCCAAGTATGACCTGTGGGAGCGGGTTTACCCGCGAAGAGGCCAAGCCAGACAACCCAATTGTCTGCTCGGGCCTCTTCGCGGGTGAACCCGCTCCCACAAGGGACACGATGATCAGTCGATCAGTCCTGGCGGCTGGTCACTTCCAGCAGGTGGTAGCCGAACTGGGTCTTCACCGGGCCCTGTACGGTGTTGACCGGGGCACTGAATACTACGGTGTCGAATTCCTTGACCATCTGGCCTGGGCCGAACGAGCCCAGGTCACCGCCCTGGCGGCTGGACGGGCAGGTGGAGTTGGCCTTGGCGATTTCAGCGAAGTCGGCACCGGCTTCGATCTGGGCTTTCAGTTCGTTGCACTTGTCTTCAGTGGCGACGAGGATGTGACGTGCGGTGGCGCGTGCCATGGGTACTGCTCCTTGGGGGGTGAAAACGGCAAGCCTAGCGCACTTGATCGGGTCATGTCTCGCCAGGCTTGCTGCGGTCACTTCACAGACGGGCTGCGGCCTCGCGCAGCAGGGTTTCGGTCGCGCTCCAGCCCAGGCAGCCATCGGTGATCGACACGCCGTACTTCAGCGCGCCCTTGCCCAGGGCCTGGCAGCCATCGAACAGGTGGCCCTCGAGCATCACGCCGACCAGCGAGCGGTCACCGGCCAGGCGCTGAGCCAGCACGTCCTCGAACACGGCGGGCTGGCGGGCAGGGTCCTTGCCGCTGTTGGCATGGCTGCAGTCGACCATGATGCGGGCCTGCAAGCCGGCCTTGGCCAGCCCTTGGCGGGCCTGGGCGATGCTGGCGGCATCGTAGTTCGGGCCCTTGTGGCCGCCGCGCAGTACCAGGTGGGTATCCGGGTTGCCCAGGGTTTCGATGATTGCCGGGTAGCCCTGCGCATCCATGCCGAAGTGGCGGTGCGGGGCCGCCGCACTGCGCATGGCGTCACAGGCGATGCCGACGCCGCCGTCGGTGCCGTTCTTGAAACCGACCGGCAGCTCCAGGCCGCTGACCATCTCCCGGTGAATCTGCGATTCGGTGGTGCGTGCGCCAATCGCCGCCCAGCCCAGCAGGTCATCGAAGTAGCCAGCGGCCATCGGTTGCAGTAGCTCGGTGGCGATCGGCAGGCCACGTTCGATCATGCTCAGCATCAAGCCACGGGACAGGGCGATGCCGGCATGCATGTCGTCGCTGCCATCCAGGTGCGGGTCGTAGGCCAGGCCTTTCCAGCCCACCGTGGTGCGGGGTTTTTCCACGTAGGCGCGCATCACCAGCAACAGCTTGTCATCGACTTCGCGGCCCAACGCCGCCAGGCGGTCGGCGTATTCCAGGGCCGAGCGGGGGTCGTGGATCGAGCACGGGCCGACGATCACCAGCAGGCGCTGATCGCGGCCTTCGAGAATGGCGCGGATGGCCTGGCGATGGCTGTGGACTTGCTGGGCGAGTTCGGTAGACAGCGGCATCTGCTGCTTGAGCAGGTGCGGGCTGGGCAGGCGCTGGCTGACGGTGGTGTTGGCAGCGTGCGGTTGGGTCAGGGGTAGAGCGAGGTTCGAGGCTTGCATGGCGTATGTTCCCTGGGCGGACGGCGGGTTCTGGCCCGCGCGGTCGGCCCTATCGAAGTGTTCGACTATTCGTTGACTGATTGTCTGCTGCATTGCCACCCGTGATGGACCGATCGGAGGCGGCAGGCTGGCCCGAACGGGATTGGCTAAATCGCCAGGCATAGGTGCTTGCGTAGTAATAAGTGGCGTAGTTCATGAATCTGTCCTCGGTTCGAATCGGTAAAAGTGCAATGGCCTGAAAAGCAAAACCCCCGGTCGGGGAGCCGACCGGGGGTTTGAGTATTCTCATGTTCGGCGGCCCCTCGAAGGTGGGCGCCGGGTGGGTATCGGCGCCTAGTGGCTAAACCAATACCCAAAGTAATAGCTTGCAGCAGCCTGGCAGCCGGCAACGGCCAGCACAGGGCGCAGGGTGCGACCGGTGTGGTTGGCGTGGTTGCGGGTGTGTTTCGGCATGTTGCTCTCCAGTGAATGAGCCCGAGCTTACTTCAGGCGATGCGCACTGTTCAATGGATAAATGCTATCGCGCCGATAATTGCACAAAACGGATAGCACTCTGCACACGATGGATATTGCCGCCCCAGGGCAAACCCTAACCTGACCCGGTCTGAACAATAACAATGGAGACCCTGGCCATGTCCCTGGGATTCGACTACCTCAATGCCATGCTTGAGGACGACCGTGAAACCGGCGTCTATCGCTGCAAACGCGAGATGTTCACCGACCCGCGCCTGTTCGACCTGGAGATGAAGCACATCTTCGAGGGCAACTGGATCTACCTGGCCCATGAAAGCCAGATCCCCGAGAAAAATGACTTCCTCACCCTGACCATGGGGCGCCAGCCGATCTTCATTGCGCGCAACAAGGACGGTGAGCTCAACGCCTTCCTCAACGCCTGCAGCCACCGCGGCGCCATGCTCTGCCGGCACAAGCGCGGCAACCGCTCCAGCTACACCTGCCCGTTCCACGGCTGGACCTTCAACAACAGCGGCAAGCTGCTCAAGGTCAAAGACCCGAGCAACGCCGGCTACCCCGACAGCTTCAACTGCGACGGCTCCCACGACCTGACCAAGGTTGCCCGCTTCGAGTCGTACCGTGGCTTCCTGTTCGGCAGCCTGAATGCCGACGTCAAGCCGCTGGTCGAGCACCTCGGCGAGTCCGCCAAGATCATCGACATGATCGTCGACCAGTCCCCGGAAGGCCTGGAAGTGCTGCGCGGTGCCAGCTCGTACATCTACGAGGGCAACTGGAAACTCACTGCCGAGAATGGTGCCGACGGTTACCACGTCAGCTCCGTGCACTGGAACTACGCCGCCACCCAGAACCAGCGCAAGCAACGCGAAGCGGGCGACGAGATCAAGACCATGAGCGCCGGCGCCTGGGCCAAGCAGGGCGGTGGCTTCTATTCTTTCGACCACGGCCACCTGCTGCTGTGGACCCGCTGGGCCAACCCCGAAGACCGCCCGGCCTTCGAGCGCCGCGATCAGCTGGCCGCCGATTTCGGCCAGGCCCGCGCCGACTGGATGATCGAGAATTCGCGCAACCTGTGCCTGTACCCGAACGTCTACCTGATGGACCAGTTCAGTTCGCAGATCCGCATCGCCCGGCCGATTTCGGTGAACAAGACCGAAATCACCATCTACTGCATCGCGCCGAAAGGCGAGAGCGCCGATGCCCGCGCCAAGCGCATCCGCCAGTACGAAGACTTCTTCAACGTCAGCGGCATGGCCACCCCGGACGACCTGGAAGAGTTCCGCTCCTGCCAGACCGGCTACGGCGGCGGCACCGGCTGGAACGACATGTCCCGTGGTGCGCAGCACTGGGTCGAAGGTGCCGATGAGGCCGCCAGGGAGATCGAACTCAAGCCGCTGCTGTCGGGTGTGCGCACCGAGGACGAAGGCCTGTTCGTGCTGCAGCACAAGTACTGGCAGGACACCATGATCAAAGCCCTCGAACAGGAACAGCAACTGATCCCCGTGGAGGCCGTGCAATGAGCCTGCATGACACCGTGCGCGACTTCCTCTACCGCGAAGCGCGCTACCTGGACGATGCCCAGTGGGAGCAGTGGCTGGAACTGTACGCCAGCGATGCGACCTTCTGGATGCCGTCCTGGGACGATGACGACACCCTGACCATCGATCCGCAGAGCGAGATCTCGCTGATCTGGTACGGCAACCGTGGCGGCCTCGAAGACCGCGTATTCCGCATCAAGACCGAGCGTTCCAGTGCGACCGTGCCGGACACCCGCACCTCGCACAACATCAGCAACATCGAGATCGTCGAGCAAAGCGAAGGCAGCTGCCTGGTGCGCTTCAACTGGCACACCCTGAGCTTCCGCTACAAGACCACCGACAGCTATTTCGGCACCAGCTTCTACACCCTCGACCTGCGCGGCGAGCAGCCGCTGATCAAGGCCAAGAAGGTGGTGCTGAAGAACGACTACGTGCGTCAGGTCATCGACATCTATCACATCTGATCCGAGGTAACGCGAGCCGCTCGGTGTGCCCTTTGGCGCGCTGCGGCCAGGCTCGCTCGCGAGGTGCAACATGAGCTTCCAGATCGCGCTTAATTTCGAAGACGGGGTGACCCGCTTCATCGAGGCCAGCGGCCATGAAACCGTGGCCGACGCCGCCTACCGCCAGGGCATCAACATTCCGCTGGACTGCCGCGACGGCGCCTGCGGTACCTGCAAGTGCAAGGCCGAATCCGGGCGTTACGACCTGGGTGACAACTTCATCGAAGACGCCCTGAGCGAAGACGAAATCGCCGAGGGCTACGTGCTGACCTGCCAGATGCGCGCCGAAAGCGACTGCGTGGTGCGCATCCCGGCGTCGTCGCAGCTCTGCAAGACCGAACAGGCCAGTTTCGAGGCCGCCATCAGCGATGTGCGCCAACTGTCGGCCAGCACCATTGCCTTGTCGATCAAGGGCGAGGCACTGAGCCGCCTGGCGTTCCTGCCGGGGCAGTACGTCAACCTCAAGGTACCGGGCAGCGACCAGAGCCGCGCTTATTCATTCAGCTCGCTGCAAAAGGATGGCGAGGTCAGCTTCCTGATCCGCAACGTGCCGGGTGGCCTGATGAGCAGCTTCCTCACCAGCCTGGCCAAGGCCGGCGACAGCATGAGCCTGGCCGGCCCGCTGGGCAGCTTCTATCTGCGGCCGATCCAGCGCCCGCTGTTGCTGCTGGCCGGTGGTACGGGCCTGGCGCCGTTCACGGCGATGCTGGAGAAGATTGCCGAGCAGGGCAGCGAACACCCGCTGCACCTGATCTACGGGGTGACCAACGATTTCGACCTGGTCGAGCTGGACCGTCTGCAGGCGCTGGCCGCGCGCATTGCCAACTTCACCTTCAGCGCCTGCGTGGCCAACCCTGACAGCCAATACCCGCAGAAGGGCTACGTGACCCAGCACATCGCGCCGCAGCACCTCAATGACGGTGACGTCGATGTGTACCTGTGCGGCCCGCCACCGATGGTCGAGGCGGTGAGCCAGTACCTGCGCGATCAGGACATCAACCCGGCGAACTTCTACTACGAGAAGTTCGCGGCGGCCGCGGCCTGAGTTTCCTTGGGGCCGCCGCCATCGTGCGGGTGACGGTGGCCTCCTTTTATTCCGAAGCAAAACACCGCCCCTGTGGGAGCGGGCATGCCCGCGAAGAGGCCCGCAGGTTCAACAACTGTGTCTGGTCGGGCGCATTCGCGGGCATGCCCGCTCCCACAGGGACTGCGGTGAATTGGAGAGATGCAGATGAATGCAAGATTCCAAGGCAAGGTCGCACTGGTCACCGGCGCCGCCCAGGGCATTGGCCGTGGCGTGTGCTGGCGGCTCAAGGCCGAAGGCGCGCAGGTGGTGGCGGTGGACCGTTCCGAGCTGGTCCACGAATTGGCCGGGGAGGGCATGCTGACCCTCACCGCCGACCTCGAACTGCATGCCGATTGCGCCCGGGTCATGGCCACGGCGGTGGAAACCTTCGGCCGCCTCGACATCCTGGTCAACAACGTCGGCGGCACCATCTGGGCCAAGCCCTTCGAGCACTATGAAGTGGAGCAGATCGAGGCCGAAGTACGCCGCTCGCTGTTCCCGACCCTGTGGTGCTGCCACGCGGCGCTGCCGTACATGCTCGAACGCGGCAGCGGCGCCATCGTCAACGTCTCGTCGATCGCCACCCGTGGGGTCAACCGCGTGCCGTACGGCGCGGCCAAGGGCGGCGTCAACGCGCTCACCGCGTGCCTGGCCTTCGAAACCGCCGGCCGCGGCATCCGCGTCAACGCCACCGCGCCCGGCGGTACCGAGGCGCCCCCGCGCCGGGTGCCGCGCAACAACAGCGCGCAGAGCGAGCAGGACAAGGCCTGGTACCAGCAGATCGTCGACCAGACCCTCGACAGCAGCCTGATGCACCGCTACGGCAGCATCGACGAGCAAGTCGGCGCGATCCTCTTCCTGGCCTCCGACGAGGCTTCCTACATCACCGGCGTGACCCTGCCGGTGGGGGGCGGTGACCTCGGCTGATCCCCCGGCAAAGCGTTGCTCCAAAACAACAACAAGAGAGACAGATGCCATGCGAACCCTTGACGTACACCCGATCATCGATAACGCCCGCTTCACACCGTTCCACTGGATGGTCATGGCCCTGTGCGGCCTGCTGCTGATCTTCGACGGCTACGACCTGTTCATCTACGGCGTGGTACTGCCGGTGATCATGAAAGAGTGGGGCCTGACGCCATTGCAGGCCGGTGCACTGGGCAGCTACGCGCTGTTTGGCATGATGTTCGGCGCCCTGGCGTTCGGCAGCCTGGCCGACCGCATTGGGCGCAAGAAAGGGATCGCCATCTGTTTTGCCTTGTTTTCCGGGGCGACCATCCTCAACGGCTTTGCCAGCAGCCCCAGCGAGTTCGGCATCTATCGCTTCATCGCGGGCCTCGGCTGCGGCGGCCTGATGCCCAATGCCGTGGCGCTGATGAACGAATACGCGCCCAAGCGCGTGCGCAGCACCCTGGTGGCGATCATGTTCAGTGGTTATTCGCTAGGCGGCATGCTCTCGGCAGGTGTCGGTATCTTCATGCTGCCGCGCTTTGGCTGGGAGTCGATGTTCTTTGCCGCTGCGGTACCGCTGCTGCTATTGCCGGTGATTCTCTATTACTTGCCGGAGTCCATCGGCTTCCTGGTGCGCCAGGGGCGTACCGATGAAGCGCGCAAACTGCTCAAGCGCCTGGACCCGGATTGCGATGTGCAGGCGGATGACGCGCTGCAGGCGGCAGACCGCAAAGGTGGCGGCAGCTCGGTGCTGGAACTGTTCCGCAACGGCCTGGCCATCCGCACCCTGGCCCTGTGGCTGGCGTTCTTCTGCTGCCTGCTGATGGTCTACGCGCTGAGCTCGTGGCTGCCGAAACTGATGGCCAACGCCGGCTACAGCCTGGGCTCGAGCCTGTCGTTCCTGTTGGCGCTGAACTTTGGCGGCATGGCCGGGGCGATTCTCGGCGGCTGGCTGGGCGACCGCTACAACCTGGTCAAGGTCAAGGTGGCCTTCTTCATCGCGGCGGCGCTGTCGATCAGCCTGCTCGGCGTGAACAGCCCGATGCCCGTACTTTACCTGCTGATCTTCATCGCCGGCGCCACCACCATCGGCACGCAAATCTTGCTGTACGCCGGCGCCGCCCAGCTCTACGGCCTGTCGGTGCGCTCCACCGGCCTTGGCTGGGCATCGGGCATCGGCCGCAACGGTGCCATCGTCGGCCCGCTGCTCGGCGGTGCGCTGATGGGCATCAACCTGCCGCTGCAACTCAATTTCATCGCCTTCGCCATCCCTGGCGCAATCGCTGCGCTGGCCATGGCCGTGCACCTGGCCAGCGGCCGGCGCCAGGCCCATCTGGCGACGGCCTGATTATCCACTGACTGAACTGGAGCTTTTGCATGACAAGCCCGACCATCGAGCGCATCGACGCGATCATCGTCGACCTGCCGACCATCCGCCCGCACAAGCTGGCGATGCACACGATGCAGCAGCAGACCCTGGTGGTGCTGCGCCTGCGCTGCAGCGACGGCGT
>NZ_JAGIBG010000013.1 GCF_017744435.1 Pseudomonas sp. | reverse complement strand
GGATTGGGGCGGATCAGCTTGTGATTTGACCTGTACCGGCCCCTTCGCGGGCACGCCCGCTCCCACAGGATCACCACAATCCTAAAGACTTGTGGTGATCCTGTGGGAGCGGGCGTGCCCGCGAAGGGGCCGGTACAGGTCAAATCACAAGCTGATCCGCCCCAATCCACCCGCCATCGAACTCATCCATGGCATCCAGCAAAGCCTCCTGGAAATACGCCAGCGACGCCCGGTCTAACAGCAGCTGCAACGCCGGCAACTCATCGCGTCCGACATTCACCACGATCACATTGATCCGCGCCGCCGACGTCTGCGCCACGGCACCGTGCGGAAACGCTTGCGCCCGCAGATCGACCCCGCACAACTTGGCCATCACCGCACTGCAATGCTCCCCCGACAATTGCAGCCAGGCATGGCTGTCCTGACGCGGCAGCAGATAGTTGCGCCGGGCATCCTGCACCCACGCTGCCTCTTCAGCGGCTACCCGTGCACCCTGGTCGGCAACGCTGCCCAGCAACAGGTACTCGCTGGCCGACAGGCGCGCGACCCAGCCCCCGTCATCCTGGCGCAAGGCCTGGTTGGGCAGCGCTGGCAAACGGTAGCCACGTTCCTCCAGATACGCCGCACTGTCACTGCCGCGAAACCCGACCCGCGCCAGTCCGGTCAGGTCGGTCAACCCACAGCTGTGCAACAGTTCGGCCCGCGGGCTGCATGGAATGAAGGCTTCAGCTTTGGTCATGGTTCAGAGTTCCTGGCGCAGGTTGTCGGGATCGTGGAAGGGCAGTTGCACCACCTTGGCATTGACCGTCACGCCGCCCTCCACGCGGATCGGGATGTGCATGCCAGGCGTCGCCTGATGGGCGCCGGCGTAGGCCAGGCCGATGATCTGCCCCAGGGTCTGCGAATACTCGCAGGAGGTGACGTTGCCGCTGATGTCCGGGCCGTCCAGCACCAGGTGGCCTTCCAACGGCTGCGGGCTGCCCTTGGGCAGGGTGAAACCGACCAGCTTGCGCTTGAGCGGCTGCGCTTCGAGGATCTCGATCGAGCGCTTGCCGATGAAGAACGGCTTCTTGCGGCCAATCGCCCATTGCATGTCGATCTCCGCCGGGTGGGTCATGCCGTCGGTGTCCTGGCTGATGATCACGTGGCCCTTTTCCAGGCGCAGCAGGCGCTGGGTCTCGACGCCGAACGGGCGGATGCCCAGCCCGGCACCGGCCTGCATCAGCGCGTCCCACAGGCGCTCGGCATGGCGCGCCGGCACGTGCATTTCATAACCCAGCTCGCCGACGAAGCCGACCCGCAGGATGCGCGCCGGAATGCCAGCCACCGTGCCCAGGCGCACACCCAGATAAGGGAAGGCGTCGGCCGACAGCTCGACATCGTCACACACCTTGGCCAGCACCTGGCGCGACAGCGGCCCGGCCAGGTTGACCGCGGCCAGGGCGGCGGTGACATTGGTGATGTCCACGTCCAGCCGCCACTGCGCGTTCCACTTGAGCATCTGCTGGTAGATGCGGTCGACGCCGCTGGTGGTGGCGGTGACGTAGAAGTGCTGCTCGGCCAGGCGCGCGCAGACACCGTCGTCGATCACCACGCCGTGCTCGTTGGTCATCAGCGCATAGCGGGTGCGGCCGATGGCCAGCTTGGCGAAACCGAAGGTGTACAGGCGCTCCAGCAGTTCGGCGGCGTCGGGGCCGCGCACGTCCAGGCCACCCAGGGTGGAAACGTCGATCAGGCCGACTTTCTCGCGCACATGGCGGGCTTCTTCCTGCATGCAGCGTTCGCGTTGTTCCGGCTTGCCGTAAAAGGCCGGGCGCTGCCAGATGCCAGCCGGCATCATCTTCGCGCCGGCTTGCAGGTGGCGGCGGTGCATCGGCGTCTGCCGGTACGGGTCGAAGGCACGGCCGGCGACATGGGCCAACTTCTCCGCCTGGAACGGCGGGCGGGCGGTGGTCACGCCGGTTTCGCTGATGCTGCGACCAGTGGCCTGGGCCACCAGGCGTGCAGTGGGCAGTGCCGAGTGGCGGCCCTGGGACGGGCCCATGCCGACCGTGGAGAAGCGCTTGACCAACTGCACGTCGCGGTAGCCGCTGCGGGTGGCGTTGACGATATCGCGTACCTGCAGGTCTTCGTCGAAGTCGACGAAGTCCTTGCCCTTGGGGTGCGGGAAGATCGGCCAGGGGAAGTTGACCTTGGCTTCGGCAACGTAGGCTGCCGGCGTTGCTGCTGGCAGGCCCAGTGCCGCGAGGGCTTCGGCGGCGCCGCGGCTGGCGTCGGTGAGCACGTTGTCCAGGCGGTGCCGGCCATTCACCGAACCGGCGATGTCCAGGCCGGCGGGCAGGTGGCTGATGGCGAACTCGTCACGGTTGACGTCATAGGCCAGCTTGCCACCGGCCTGGCACAGCAACTGATACACCGGCATGTAACCGGCGGACATGCACAGCAGGTCGCAGGCCACGCGCAGGCCGTGGTCACCCACCTTGCCCTGGCCGGTGATCGGGCGAATGTCCACGCCTGAGACGTGGCGCATGCCCGCTGCGTGCAGGGCTTCATAGACGGTACTGCCCAGGTGCAGGGGAATGGCGCGACGCTTCAGCTCGCTGGCCAGCGCAGCATCGGCGGGCGCGGCGCGCATGTCGACCAGGGCGGCGACAGCCACGCCTTGCTCCTGCAGGTCGAGCGCGGCCAGGTAGCCGTCATCGTGGCCGGTGAGAATCACTGCGCGTTGCCCCGGCTTGACCGCATACAGCTTCATCAGCCGCTGTGCGGCGCTGGTCAGCATCACCCCGGGCAGGTCGTTGTTGCGGAACACCACTGGCTGGTCGAACGACCCGGCCGCCACCAGGCAGCGGGTGGCGCGTACCTTGTACAGGCGCTTGTGCCGGATCACCGGCAGGTAGTTGTCGGTGAACCAGCCGTTGCAGGTGGCCTCGCACAGCACCTGGATGTTCGGGTGGCCTTCGACAGCGGCCAGCAGTTCCTGGCGCAGGCTGGCGGCGCGGATGCCGGCGATGTCGAAGCGGGCGTAGGTCAGCGAGCCGCCGAGCACCGGCTGTTGCTCGATCAGCAGCACCTTGGCCCCGGCATTGGCGGCGTCCAGCGCGGCGCGCAGGCCGGCCGGGCCGGCACCGATCACGGCCAGGTCGACAAACAGATAGGCCTTGTCGTAGTACTGCGGCCTGAAGCCGAGGTCGAGCACGCCGAGGCCGGCCTTCTTGCGGATCAACGGCTCCCACACCTTCCACATGCCCTTGGGCTTGTAGAACGAGCGGTAGTAGAAGCCCACCGGCATGAAGCGTGAGAACTTGCCCAGGTAGGCGTCGCGGTCGTGTTCCAGGCTGCCGTTGAAGTTCTGCCCGGCGACCACCTGGCCGTCACGGGCGGCCTCCAGGTCGGCCAGCACGTTGGGCTCTTCGGGTAATTGCACCAAGGTGTTGGCATCCTGCCCGGCCATGCTCAGCGGGCCACGCGGGCGGTGGTACTTGAACGAGCGCGACAGCAGCCAGCGGCCGTTGCCAAGCAGGGCGCTGGCAATGGTGTCACCGGCAAAGCCCGGGCAGGCCTGGCCGTCGAATTCGAAACGCAGGGGCCGCTCGCGGTCGATCAACAGGCCCATGGGTGCGGGGAGGCGAGTGAGGCTGTTCATCCGGCGATCTCCGGGGTGGCGGCGGGGGTGAAGTCGACGCGGCGGTCGAACAACTCTTTCGGGTCGAAGGTGCGCAGCACCTGGTCGCTGACGGTGTGGCGCTCGGCCAAGAACCAGTAGCTCGAGGCGTTGTGCAGCCACCACTCGATGACCACGCCGGCCAGGTTGTCGCTGTTGAACACGTAGTCGGCCCACTCGGCGTCAGTGCAGCTGGCCGGGTCGGGCATGGGCTTGAACTCGCCGCCGTAGGTGAACTCGCTGATGTTGCACGGGCCGTTCAAGGGGCAGGTCAGGATCTTCATCGTCGTGTGCTCCTAGTGGCTGGCCGCGGTGGCGCCCATTTCGTTGACTTGCTGGAAGCGGCTGAAGCGCTCCAGGGCGAAGGGCGCGATCAGCTCCGGGACCTTGCCGCCGCTGGCCACCAGCTCGGCCATGGTCTTGCCGCAGATGGGCGTGGCCTTGAAACCCCAGGTGCCCCAGCCGGCGTCGAGGTAGTAGTTGCCGACCGGCGACAGGCCCATGATCGGGCTGTAGTCCGGGGTCATGTCGGTGATCCCGGCCCACTGGCGCATCAGCTTGGCGTTGGCCATGAACGGGAACATCTCGATGGCGTGGGCCAGCAGGCTTTCCTTGAGGTCGAGGGTGGAGCGGGTGTTGTACAGCGGGTATGGGTCTGAACCGCCACCGAAGACGATCTCGCCACGGCTGGTCTGCTGCACGTAGCAGTGCAGCGCCGAAGAACTCACCAGTGGGTCGAGGAACGGCTTGAACGGCTGGGTGACCATGGCCTGCAGCGGGTAAGTGTGGATCGGCGCACGGATCCCGGCCTTGGCCAACAGCTGCGAACTGGCCCCGGCCACCGCCTGCACCACGCAGCCGCATTGCACGGTGCCGCGGTTGGTCTTGACCGCTTCGATGCGGCCATTGCGGATCAGCAGGTCCTGCACTTCGGTGAGCTGATGGATTTCCACGCCGCGCTTGGCGGCCTGCTTGGCGTAGCCCCAGGCCACCGCGTCGTGGCGTGCGGTGGCACCGTCGATGTGCCAGAGGCCCGCCAGCACCGGCAGATGGCCGGGGTCGAGGTTCAGGCTCGGCACCAGCTCGCGGATCTGCCGGCGGTCGATCATTTCGCTGCGCCCGCCGAAGTGCGTGTTGACCTCGGCGCGCTGGCGGAAGGCGCGCACGGTGGCGTCGGTGTGCGCCAGGGTCAGCTGGCCACGCTCGGAATACATGATGTTGAAGTCGAACTCGTTGGACAGGTTCTGGAACATCCGCACCGATTCTGCGTAGAAGCGCACACCCTCGGAGGTGAGGTAGTTGGAGCGGATCACGGCGGTGTTGCGCGCGGTGTTGCCACCGCCCAGGTAGGCCTTTTCCAGCACGGCGACATTGGTCACGCCGTGGTACTTGGCCAGGTAGTAGGCGATGGCCAGGCCGTGGCCGCCGCCGCCGATGATCACCACGTCATAGCGCGGCTTGAGTTCGCACGGTGGCGGCAGGTCGACCTCCACCGGGTAGTCGGCGCTCAGGCCGTATTTCAGCAGGGCGAAAGGCATGGGGTGCGCTCCGGGTGGGCGGCCTGTTGCTGCAGGTCGAGGGCGAGCAGGGTGTTCTTCAGCAGGTAGGCGATGGTCATCGGGCCGACGCCGCCAGGCACCGGGGTGATGGCGGCGACCTGGGGCAGGGCGGCAGCGAAGTCGACATCGCCGACCAGGCGGCTGTGGCCGCCTTCCTCGATGCGGTTGATGCCGACATCGATCACCACCGCGCCGGGCTTGAGCCACTCGGCGCCGATCAGCTTCGGCTTGCCGACCGCCGCGACGACGATGTCGGCCTGGCGGCACAGCGCCGGCAAGTCGCGACTTTGTGAATGCACCATGGTTACCGTGCAGTCAGCCTGCAGCAGCAGCGCGGCCATGGGTTTGCCGACGATGTTCGAGCGGCCGACCACCACCGCATGCTTGCCGCGCAGCTCGCCGCAGGCATCGCGCAGCAGGCGCATGCAGCCGCTGGGGGTGCAGGGCGTGAGCACGTCGCGCCCCTGGGCCAGGCCGCCGACGTTTTCGCTGTGGAAACCGTCCACGTCCTTCAGCGGGCTGATCGCCTGGAGAATGCAGTGCTCGTCGACATGCTGGGGCAGCGGCAACTGCACGAGGATGCCGTTGACCTCGCTGTCTCGGTTGAGCCGGTCGATCAGGGTCAGCAGCTGCGCCTGGGTGGTGTCGGCCGGCAGGCGATGTTCCAGCGAGCGAATGCCCACTTCCTCGGCGCGCAGTACCTTGTTGCGCACATACACCTGGCTGGCCGCATCGGCCCCGACCAATACCACCGCCAGGCCCGGCTGCACGCCGCCTTGGCGCAAGGTCTGTACCTGCTCGCGAACCTCGGCCAGCACCCGCGCCGCGGTGGCCTTGCCGTCGATCAGCTTGAGGCTGGGGAAGGCGTTCATTTGAAGATCACCGTGCGGTCGTGGTTGAGGAACACCCGGTGTTCGAGGTGGTATTTGACGGCGCGGGAGAGGGCGATGGTCTCGGTGTCGCGGCCGATCGCCACCAGGTCGTCGGGGGCGTAGGCGTGGTCCACGCGCTGCACTTCCTGTTCGATGATCGGGCCTTCGTCGAGGTCGCGGGTGACGTAGTGGGCAGTGGCGCCGATCAGCTTGACCCCGCGCTGGTAGGCCTGGTGATAAGGCTTGGCCCCCTTGAAGCCGGGCAGGAACGAATGGTGGATGTTGATCGCCCGGCCCGACAGCTGGCGGCACAGGTCGTCGGAGAGGATCTGCATGTAGCGCGCCAGCACCACCAGCTCGGTGCCGGTGTCCTCGACGATGCGCATCAGTGCGGCTTCCTGCTCGGCCTTGGTCTCCTTGGTCACCGGCAGGTAGACGAAGCGGATGCCCTGGCGCTCGGCCATTGGCCGCAGGTCGAGGTGGTTGGAGACCACTGCGGTGATCTGCATGTCCAGTTCGCCCTTGGCGTGGCGGTAGAGCAGGTCGGCCAGGCAGTGGTCGAACTTGCTGACCATCAGCAGCACGCGCAGTGGCCGGGCGCTGCTGTGCAGGCTCCAGTCCATGTCGAAACGCTGGGCGACATCGGCGAAGCCTGCTTCCAGCTGCGGCGTGTCACCATTCACGCCGGTGTTGTAGCGGAATACCGCACGCATGAAGAAGCGGCCATTGTCCTCGTCGTCGAACTGCGCCATCTCGCTGATGTAGCAACCGTGCTCGGCCAGGTAGGTGGTCACCGCCGCGACGATGCCGGACACGGCCGGGCAACTGACGCGCAGGATGAAGTGATCGGGAGCGGGGTGCATGTCGGATAGGCCTCGTGATGGAGTGGGGCAGGTCTGGCACAAGGGCAAAAGAGGTTTCGCGGCGGGCGAAGTGATGTTTCTTGATGGGAATATAAATTTCCCTTGGGCGATTTATAGGCGAAGCGAGGGCACGTGGTCCAGTGGTTTGTGAAATTTTTTATCCTGTCAGGAAAGTTTTTCTGAAGCGTTTACTGAGAGCGGGCCGGTGAAGCTATGCTTGCTCCATGAGCACCCCACCCCCTCTTCGCCAACCGTGCCCCCCTGGTGCCTGTGACTGCGGCCGCGAACACCTGGCCGAGCACCCGCCAGCGGCCCAGCGCATCCTCCTGCTCACCCGCCAGGAAGAAAAGCGCCTGCTCGAACGCCTGGAAAACCTCAAGGACCTGGAAGACCTGCAGCGCCTGCAGCTGAGGCTGTACGAAAACCTCGGCATCCGCGTGCACATCAGCCCCGGCTTCAACGAAGTGCGCACCATGCGCGGCATCGTCATCGAACTCGACGACCAGCCCGGCCTGTGCCGCAAGACCCGCCAGTCGATCCCGGCCGCGATCCGCCGGGGCCTGGAGCGTAATCCGCAGGTGGCGTTCCGCTTGCTGGATACGCATGACCTCTTGCGTGACACCTGAGGAACATGCCGGCGCGTTTTTTGTAGGAGCGGCCTTGTGTCGCGAAAGGGCTGCGAAGCAGCCCCCAGCAATATCTGCGGCGAAGCTGAAATCTGGGGCCGCTTCGCGACCCTTTCGCGACACGAGGCCGCTCCTACAGGGATTCTCGGCAGAGCCGTTAATTTTTCCGCAGCGCCCTACGTCTACCTGAGAACTTCCCTGCGCCAGGCGCGCAGTGGCATCCATCACTCAAGGAGACAGGCAATGACTTCCGTATTCGACCGCGACGATATCCAGTTCCAGGTAGTGGTCAACCACGAAGAGCAATATTCCATCTGGCCAGACTACAAGGCCATTCCCGAAGGCTGGCGCGCCGTGGGCAAGAGCGGCCTGAAGAAGGACTGCCTGGCCTACATCGACGATGTCTGGACCGACATGCGCCCCTTGAGCCTGCGCCAGCAGATGGCCGCAGCTGCCGCCCAGTGACCGCAATCAACCTGCTGTGCCTGCCGTATTCCGGGGCCAGTGCCATGGTCTACAGCCGCTGGCGGCGCAAGCTGCCGGCCTGGCTGCAGGTGCGCCCGGTCGAATTGCCCGGGCGCGGCGCGCGCATGGGCGAGCCGCTGCAGACCGACATGCAGGCACTGGCCCGGCAACTGGCCAACGAGCAACGCCTGGCCGCCAACGCGCCTTATGCCTTGCTCGGCCATAGCCTGGGCGCACTGCTGGCCTTCGAACTGGCCCACGAACTGCGCGCGCTGGGCTGCCCGCCGCCGCTGGCGCTGTTCGCCTGCGGCACGGCAGCGCCCACCCGGCGCGAGGATTACGACGGCAACAACTGGCGCGACCCCAAGACCGATGAGCAGCTCAAGTCCGAGCTGCGCGAGCTCAATGGCACGCCGGAGGAGGTGCTGGCCAATGCCGAGCTGATGAGCCTGACCTTGCCGACCTTGCGCGCCGACTTCCTGCTCTGTGGCCGTTACCTTTACCGTCAACGGCCGGCCTTGCAGTGCCCGCTGTACGTGCTCGGTGGCGAAGCGGACCGGGCCAGCGCAGAGCAACTGCAGGCCTGGCGCCAGGAAACCCTCGGTGATTTCTCGCTGCAGATGTTCCCCGGCGGCCACTTCTTCATCCACGAGCATGAGGACCGGGTGCTCGGTACGCTGACGCAGGCCCTTGAAGCGCATCGGCTTTCTGCCTGATTGACGGCGCCGCCTGCCTGGGGGAGGCTAGGCCTTTTCCCAGGCAAGGGGCAGACAATGCTGATCGAACATCACAAGGCCACGCTGCTGGTCGTCGACATCCAGGAAAAACTCATCGGTGCCATGAGCGACCCACAGGGTACCCGCGCCCGAGCGCGCTGGTTGCTTGCGGCCTGCAATGACCTGGAACTGCCGATCGTGATCTCCGAGCAATATCCCAAAGGCCTGGGCCACACCTTGGCGGAGCTTACAGCAGTCGCCCCGGCAGCCGAGGTGGTGGAAAAGACCCATTTCTCCTGTGTGGCCGCCAAGTGCCTGCCGGCCAGCCTGATGGCCCGTGAGCAGGTGATCGTCTGCGGCATGGAAACCCACATCTGCGTGCTGCAGACCGTGCTCGGCCTGCTGGGCCTGGGCAAGCAGGTGTTCGTGGTCGAGGATGCCTGCGACAGCCGCACCCCGGCCAACAAAGCCGCAGGCCTTGCGCGCATGCGCCAGGCCGGGGCGCAGGTGGTGACCCGGGAAATGGTGCTATTCGAGCTCATGGGCAGCGCCAGCCACCCGCAATTCCGCCATATCAGCAAAACCTACATGGTCGGTGAGCAGCCCTGAACGGCCGGCTGTTGGCGGCAGGACTGATGGCCCTGGCGCTGCTGCAAGGGTGCGCGGGGCGCCGCGAGGAAGAACCCGAGGCCGACCCGGCCAAGGTGCGCGCCCAGCTGCTGCGCCTGCTGCCGGCCCAGGCCAAGGACCGCGAAGGCTGGGCCAAGGATATCCAGGTGGCGTTCGAGGCCCAGCGCATCGCACCGAGCAAGCGCAACCTGTGCGCGGTGCTGGCGGTGACCGAGCAGGAGTCGACCTTCAACGCCGACCCGCAGGTGCCCAACCTGGGGCGTATCGCCCGTGAGGAAATCGACCGCCGAGCGGCGCGCCTGCACATTCCCGGGCTGCTGGTCGACGGCGCCCTGAAGACCCCGTCCGGCAATGGCCAGAGTTATCAGCAGCGCCTGCTGGCGGTACGCAGCGAGAAGCAGCTCAGCGCGCTGTACGACGAGTTCATCGCGCGCCTGCCGTTGGGCAAGACGTTGCTCGGCGGGTTGAACCCGGTGCACACCGGTGGGCCGATGCAGGTCAGTATCGAGTTCGCGGAAAAGCACGCCAAGGATTATCCCTACACCTATGACGGCACCATTCGCCAGGAAGTCTTCAGCCGCCGTGGGGGCATGTACTTCGGTATTGCCCATTTGCTCGGCTACCCCGCGCATTACGAGCGCCAGCTGTACCGCTTCGCCGATTTCAACGCGGGTTGGTACGCCAGCCGCAATGCTGCGTTCCAGGCGGCGTTGAGCAAGGTCACGGGGGCGGACCTGGCGCTGGATGGCGACTTGATCGCCCCAGGTTCGATCATGCCCGGCAGCACCGAGCAGGCGGCGCGCAAGCTCGGGGCCAAGCTGGGGCTGCGTAACCCACAGATCCGCAGCCAGCTGGAGCTGGGCGACAGCCTGGCGTTCGAGGACAGCAAGCTGTACAGCGGGGTGTTTGCCCTGGCCGATGCGGCAGCAGGCAAGCCACTGCCGCGGGCGGTACTGCCGGGGATCGAGCTCAAAAGCCCGAAGATTACCCGCAAGCTGACCACCGCGTGGTTTGCCGGGCGGGTGGATGAGCGCTATGAGCGGTGCATGAACCGGTAGACCTCACTGGCTTCTTCGCGGGCATGCCCGCTCCCACAGGATCTCCACAGGCCTGAGGCTTGCACAAGACCTGTGGGAGCGGGTTTACCCGCGAAGAGGCCGGTACAGGCGACATCACCCTTCGCTGAGTGCCCCGACCACCTGCTCGACACTGACCTTGAGCCCAGCCACCGCATCCTCCGGATCACTCTCCACCACCAGCAACTTCGCCCCGGCCGCCTCGATCACCTTGGCCACTGCCGGCTCCGGCTGCCGATGGTCCAGCACCAGCGCCACATCCTGCCCCTTGAGGTTCTCAACCAGGGCCTTCAGCGCCGCCTCATCCCACTTGCCATCCGCCGGCAACGGCTGCTCCACCACATCCAGGTTCAAGCCGCTGGCCAGATACCCCAGGCGTTCGGACAGGCTGACCACACTCAGGTTGTCGACCTTGGCCAGCTGCGTCTGGCTGCTGGCGGTCAGCTCCAGCAGCTGGCGCTTGAGCCCCGCCAGGTTGCCCTGGATCCGGGCCTTGTCGGCGGGTGCCAGGCGCTCAAGGTCATTGGCCAGCACATCGGCCATGCGCCCCAGGTTGGTCGGGTTCAGCCAGGGGTAGGCGCCATAGGCGTCATCGCCACTCACGGCGATGCCCGGCAGTGCGCCGTCCACCGGCCGCGCGGCGTCGATCTCGACGATGCGAATGTTGCTGCGCCGCGCCATCGGGTACAGCGGGTCGTCACGCCAGATCGAGCGCACGCCGATCACCGCGTCGGCCTGCTGCGCGGCCTTGGCCAATGCAGCGCCACCACGGCTGCTGAAGTACGCCGGCTGGCGACTGGCCGGCAGGTTGGCCGGTGCGGCGCGCATAAGCTGCACGGCGGTGCCATCGAGAAGGGCGCTGGCCAGGCTGTGGGTCACCGGCAGGGTGGCCAGCACTTGCGTGGCCGAGGCGAGTGCGGGCAGGCCGGCGAGGGCGACGGCCAGGGTCAGGTGTTTCAGGTTCATGCCGGGTTTCCTTGCAAGCGAGGGACGAGGGCGCGGGCCAGCGCGGCGAGGGCGAAGCAGATGCCGGCGACCAGAATGATCGCCGCACCTGAGGGCACCGGCAGATCGAGGACGATCGGCAGCAGGATGCCGAGCAGTGTGCTCAGGGTGGCGATCAGCACCGAGACGAAGAAAAACCCCTTCAGCGACTGGCTGACCAGGCGCGCTGCCGCCGCCGGGATCACCAGCAGGGCACCGACCAGTATCGCCCCGATCACCTTCACCGAGGCCACCGTGACCAGGGTCACCAGCACCACGAACAGATAGTCCAGGGTCTTCACCGCCACCCCGCGCACGGCAGCCAGTTGCGGGTTGAAGCTGGCCAGCATGATGCGGTTGTACAGCGGCAGGGCCAGGGCCAGCACCAGCACCGCGACGATGCCCAGTACCACCAGGTCCTGGGCACTGACGGTCAGTACCGAACCGAACAGCACGTTCTCGAGGATATGCACGTTGATCTTGCCGGCCAGCATCAGCAGCAAGCTGGCGCCGAGGGCCAGCGACACCGAAAGGAACACGCCGATCAGCGTGTCCGGCGACAGCCCGGTGCGGTTGCGCAGGAAGTTGAGCAGGATGCCGAACAGCAGGCAGTAGCCGAACAGGCTGCCATAGGGGCCGGTATACGGTTCGCCGAGCAGGATGCCAATGGCGACACCGGTCAGCGCGGCATGGCCGACCGCTTCGGAGAAGAAGGCAAAGCGCTTGACCACCACCAAGGTGCCGAGGCCGCCCAGTACCGGGCCGATCATCAGGCCGGCCAGCAAGGCATTGATCACGAAACCGTAGGCCAGCGCCTCCGGCAGGTAGCCAGCGCCGGCCCATTCCTGGACCAACTGGCGGAATGCTTCGAAGCTCATCAGGCAGGGCTCTCGCTGCGGGGGTGGACGGAGAACAGGCTAAGCAGGCGCTCCGGTGTCAGCGCCAGGGCGGGTGGGGCGTCGAACAGCACCTGGCGGCTCAGGCCGGTGACCCGGTCGGCCAGGCGCAGCACCGCTTCCAGGTCATGTTCGATCCACAGCACCGTGGTGCCGGCCTGGCGCCAGCCCTGCAATAGCTGTTCGAATACCTGGATACCCGCTTCGTCGAGCGCCGACATCGGCTCGTCGAGCACCAACAGTTGCGGTTCTGGAATCAACCCCTGGGCCAGCAGCACGCGCTGGCGTTCGCCGCCGGACAGCGCGCCCATGCGCCGCTTGCGTTTGTCGAGCATGCCGACCCGCGCCAGCGCCGCATCGATCGCCGGCTGCACCCGGCGCGACAGACCGAGGAATGCCGGGCGCCGCTGGCACATGGCAGCCATGAAGTCGTCCACGGTCATCGGCAGCCCGCGGTCGAATTCCAAGGCCTGCGGCACATAACCGATCACCTGCTGCGCGCCTGGCCAGTGCAGGCTCAACTGGCCCTGATGCGGCATCTGCCCGAGCAGGGTCTTGATCAGCGAGCTCTTGCCGCCGCCATTGGGGCCGACAATGGCATGCACGCTGCCCGCGGCAACGCTGAACTGCACCTGCTCGAGAATGCGCGTGCGGCCCAGGGTCAGGTCGATGCCAGCAAATTCGATACGTGGTCCGCCGGGCGCCGTGAGGTTGGCGGCGGCGGTCATGCGCGGTTCTCCTGGATGGCGCGGACCACGGTGTCGAGGTTGCGCTTCATCTCCACTTCGTATTTGTCCTTGGTGTATTCGCCGTAGGAAATGTGCGTCAGCGGATACAGGCGCACGCCGGATTCGCGCTGGATGGTTTCGACATAGGCCGAAGGGAAGTCCATCTCCGAGAAAATCACCTTCACGTCCAGCGCCTTGAGCTGGTCGATGGTCTTTTTCAGCTGCGCCGGGCTCGGTTCGATGCCATGAGCGGGCTCGACCACCGCGGTCACTTCCAGGCCGAAATCACGCACCAGATAGTCGTAGGCAGCATGGATGGTGGCCACGCGGAAGGTGGCGCCGGGCGCCTCGGTCACCTTGGCCAACGCCTCGGCACGCAAGGCGCGCAGGCGCTTGGCGTAGGCGCGGGCGTTCTGCGTGTAGAACTTGGCGTTGTCCGGGTCGAGCTTGCCCAGCTCGCGGGCGATGTTGTTGACCTGGGCGATGGTGGTACTGATCGACAGGAAGGTATGCGGGTTGACCACCTTGCCGGCGCCACGTGCGGCGATGCCGGTGGCCGCCAGCAACGGTACGTTCTGGTTGGCTTCGATGGTCTTGATGGCGGGCTTTTCGCTGGCGGCGATCATGCGGTCGGCGAAGTCGTCATGGCCGACGCCATTGAGCACCACCACGTCCAGCGTGCCGATGCGCTTGATGTCCTCGGCGCGGGGCTCGTACGCATGGGGGTTGAAGCCTGCCGGAATCAGCGGCACCACTTCGGCCTTGTCGCCGACGATATTGCTCACGTAGCTGTAGTAAGGGTGCAGGGTGATGCCGATGCGCAGGGGCTTGCCGGTGTCGGCCAGGGCCAGCGCCGGAAGGGCGCAGGCCAGGAGCAGGGCGAGGGTTTTGCGGAACATGGGGAGTCCTTGGGTTCAATGGCGGTGTTCGCGGGTGACCCCGGCGTCGTAGTGGCTGACTACCTGCTGCCAGCTGGCGGCGATCAGCGCGGCCTGGCCGAGGTCGTCGGGGCGCACGGCGGCGTTGTCGCGGCGCAGCCAGATGTCGACCTCGGCGCTGTCAGCCGCAGGCAGAATCATCAGGAAGCTGCCTGCCACGTGCGGCGCCTGGCTGCGGCCCAGATAGGCACCGGCCGGCAGCCATTGCCACTGGTGGTTGCCACGGCTCTGGCTTCCCGCGTCTGCCACGAACGGTGGCAGGCCTTCCTCGGCCAGGGCCTCGACGCTGGGCGTGGCGGCGCTTTCCTCACGCAGCAGCTGAATTTCGTCGAACGCCACGCGCAGGTCGGTATAGATGCCTTGTTCGGCAGCGCTCAGGTCGCGGCGGGCGTCGATCTGGTGGCTGGCAATTGCCTGCTCATCGTCGCGTTCGCCGCGCAACAGGACCACGCTGGCGGCGAGGGCGACGATCAACAGGCTGACCAGCAGCACGTAGAGGGTTTCGTGCCCCGCACCGGCCGGGCGCACCACCTGGGTATGGCTCATGGCTGGGCTGCTCATGGCTGCGCGATGTCGGCATGGTCGACTTCCACGACATGGCCCGGGCCTGCGTCAAACAGCACGTAGAACTCGCCGTCAGGGCGTTTGAAGGTCAGGCTCGAGTCGTCACCGAGCTTGCCGCCGACCAGCACCTGCTCGTCATAGCCGATCACGTCGAGGGTCACTCCTGGCGCGCCGCTGCCGTCGGAAAAGCCACCGGTGCATTTCACCTGGCCACCCGCCACTTCCTCGCACTCGCACATCGGGTTGTGGGCCAGGGCCGGGCCTGCGGCCAGTACCAGCAAGGGCAGGGCGAGCCTGCGCATCAGGTGTTTCATGGTTTGCCTCCTTGTTTTTCGAGCCAGGCCACGGTGGCTGGCGAAGCCTTGGCCAGGGGCACGGATGCCTGGTGGAGGCTGCCGTCCCAGCCTTCGAGGGTGATCCAGATCTGCGCATCGGCGGGGGTGCGCGGTGGTATGGGCAGGTTGGTGATCATGCGGTACGGCGCACCAAAGAAAATGGTGCCGGCGGTGCGCAGGCTGCGCGGCTTGCCGATGCGCAGGTAGACCGCCTTGACCTCATTCACGCAGGCCTTGCACAGCGCTGCGTTGAACAGCTTGAAATGGCCGGCGGGGCCATCGGCGCGCGGGGCCTCGTTGCGCAGTTCGGCGAGGTCGAGGCGGTAGGGACCGACCTGAATGTCGCTAATCGGGTTGGCACCGAGCCCGGCGTCGCCACGGAACAGCCTGACGTCGGCGAAGTACTTGGGCATGAAGCCCAGGGGGATGAGGATCAGCAAGATGTTCAGGTGGAAGCGCCACTTCAGCCACCATTGCTTGAGTGGGCGTGTGGGCAGGGCGTGGGCCTGGCTCATGGGCGGGCCTCCAGGGTGGTTTCGCGGCTTGCGTTGCGCGGTGCGCGCTCACTGCGCTTGAGCGCCGCGGCGGTGGCCTGGGCGGTGCGTTTGGTCCAGATCAGCAGGCCGCTGAACACCATCAGGGTCAGGACCAGGCCGAAGAAGAACCACACCAGCTTGATCGGCAGGCCACCGAAGTCGCCGGTGTGCAGCGGGCGCATGGACTCGGTGACGAACTCCAGGGCCGAGCGGTCGCTGAGCAGGAACTGGCTGTCGACCTGGCGGGTATAGGGGTTGACCGAGGCGCTCTGGAACATCAGCGGGTACCAGCCACGCCCGCCCATCTCGATGTGGCTGTAGGCGTTGGCCGGCAGCGAGACGGAGGTGATGTCCAGGCTCGGGATGGCCAAGCCGGCGATACGTGCGGCCTCGTCCAGGTCGATGCGCGGCGCGGGGCTGCCATCGACGGTCTGCGGCACCTGCTCGCGGGCGATCACCGGCACGATCGGCTCGCTGGAAATGGTGATGTGGTTGTCGGACAGGAGCGCCCGGATCAGGAACCAGATGCTGGTGATGGCAATGACCGCGATGAACCAGATCGACCAGACCCCGGCCAGGCGGTGCAGGTCACCCCAGAATATGCGCGCGCCATGGCCGGTGCGTACCGGTTTGAAGAAGCCTTTCCAGAACTTCTTGTACACCACCAGGCCGGTGACCAGCGATGCCAGCATCGGTAGGCCGAGCAGCGACACCATGTACCAGCCCCAGCTGAAGCCATGGGTGAACGGCACCAGCCACCAGCCATGCAGGGCGCGGGTGAAGGCTTCGAAGTTGAAGTCCGGCATCTTGCCCTGGATGGTCCCGGTATACGGGTTGACGTAGAGCATGGGGCTGGCGCCATCGGCGTAGGTGACCCGTGCCGTGAGTGCGAAGTGCGAGCCGTCCGGCTGGCTGAGCGAGTTGACGGCCATGTCTGGTTCGGCCTTGTGCAGGGCATCGAGCACTTGCTGGAAGCTCAGGCGTTCGGCGTTGTCGTCGGGCTTGCTGGCACGCACGTCGGGGTTGGCCAGCCAGACGATCTCCTGGCTGACCACGGCCAGCATGCCGGTGAAGCAGACGATCAGCACGAAGAACCAGATCGGCAGGGCGAGCCAGCTGTGGACCAGGAACCACAGCTTGGACTTGGATTTTTTCGGGGATTTGGCCATCGGTCCGTCTTCTGAAAAGGTGGGCGAGCACAGGCCCAACCAAAGGGGGCTGCTCTAGAAAGGACGAATGAGAATGAAAATCCTGCTGGATTAAGTGCAAGCAAATGTTTCAGAGGGCATAAATGCCGACAGGGCGCTCATGGCGCCCTGTCGGTGGGTGTGCAGCGTGAATCAGGCGCTGGTCAGGGCCACGGCGGGGTGTGTCATGCCCTGCTGGCGAGCCAGGTCGTGGTACAGCGCCTGGCCGATCTCTGCGGCACGGGAGGGCAGTACCGACAACAAGGTGTCGCTGAGGCCGTGGCTGTTCTCGCAGAAGCCTTGCAGGTAGACCGAAGCCTGCAGGTCGGGGCTTGCCAGTACCCGGTAGTTGCGGTCGACGCTGAAGTCTTCCACGTAGTTGGCCAGCGGTGCCAGCAGGTCGCGGTGCGAGCGGCGTTCGTAGCCAGTGGCGAGGATCACCGCGTCGTAGCGGTGGGTCTGCTGCTGGCCGGTGGCCAGGTCGCGCAGGGTCAGTTCGATGCCGTCGCGGGTGGCCACCACCGCTTCCACCTGGCGGCGGCACAGCACGTTGTGGCGGAACTGGTGGGCGACCTTCTGCCGGTAGAGGATGCCGTAGATGCGCTCGATCAGGTCGAGGTCGACCACCGAGTAGTTGGTGTTGTGGTACTCACCGAGCAACTTGGCGCGTTGGTCGGCCGGTTCGTTATAGACCAGGTCGGTGTAGTCAGGGGAGAAGATCTCGTTGACGAACGGGCTGTCATCGGCCGGCTTGAGGGCGGAACCGCGCAGCACCATGTCGACCTTGACCGACGGGTAGCTGTCGTTGAGGTCGATGAAGGCCTCGGCGGCGCTCTGGCCCGAGCCGATCACGGCAATGCGCATCGGCTTGCCGGCCGTGCACGGCAGTTTGTTCAGGCTGCTCAGGTACTGGGAATGGTGGAAGACCCGTGGATCATCCTTGAACGCACCGAATTTTTCCGGAATCTTCGGGGTACCGCCGCTGCCGACCACCACTGAGCGCGTTCGCCGGCTGAATTCCCGGCCCTGCCCATCGCGCGAGACCAGGCGCAGGTGCTCGACGCGGCCGGCCTTCACTTCAGGCTCGATGCGCAGCACTTCTTCGCCGTACACCGCCTGGGTGGCGAAATGCTCGGCGGCCCAGCGCAGGTAGTCGTTGTACTCCAGGCGGCAAGGGTAGAAGGTGCCGAGGTTGATGAAGTCGGCCAGGCGCTGCTTCTGGTGCAGGTAGTTGACGAAGCTGTACGGGCTGGTCGGGTTGCGCAGCGAGACCAGGTCCTTGAGGAACGAGATCTGCAGTTCGCTCTGGGTGGCCAGGGTTTCGCCGTGCCAGCGGTATTCCTTCTGCTTGTCGATGAACAGTGCATCGAGGGCGTGGCCCTGGCTCTGGGCGAGTTCTTCCAGGGCGATGGCCAGGGCCAGGTTGGACGGGCCGAAGCCCACGCCGATCAGGTCCTTGATAGTTTCCGGGTGTGCAGACTGGCTCATGGCTGCGATTCCATAATGGGTCGAATGTGGGCGCATGCCGGGGCTCCGGCGCCTGCGCTTGTACATTGGGTGGAACGAGCCAGGGACAGGGGAATTTACTGCGTGGCAGGGGGGGCTGCCCAGTGGGGCTAAAGGTCTGCCACTGTCGGCCGATATGCAGGTCAACTCAAGGACCCATTGCAACGCAGGGAGAAAGACATGGTAGGTATCGCAGCAGTCAGCATCAGCAACGCTTCGGCCCAGGCGGCCAGCACCCTTCAGGCCAACGACAGCGAAAAGACCGCAGCTGTCGTTTCGACACTGCAGGTCGACACCTCGAAGGTTCGCGGTGACAAGCAGGCCCAGGCGACGGGCGGGGCGCAGGGCAGCAGCGAAAGTGAAAGCAGTGAGCCGGCGCACATCAAGCAGCTGCGCGAGATGATCAGGAAGCTGCAGCAGCAGATGGCGGAGGAGCAGAAGCAACTGGCCAGCCTGATGGCGCAGAAGGGCGATGACCCCGCCAAGATGATAGCAATCACTGCCAAGCAGGCCAGCATCGCCACCCTCAGTGGCCAGATCATGACGGCGAACGCGCAGCTGCTCAAAGCGCTGCAAGAAGCTGGTGGCAGCAGTGCCGGCAGCGTGGTCGACACCCAGGCCTGAACCCGACTGCGCCGACCTGTGGGTGCGGGAAAGCCCGCTCCCACAGGTGATCTACTGGCCTCAGGTTACTCCGACGCCAGGCGCCCCTTGCTGTGTTTGTCCGACTTGTACTGCATGGCCACGGCCGGCGCCGGCTTGGTCGCGCCGGTCTCCAGCCATTGACGCATGCGGGTGGCGTCGGCGAAGTGGGTGTACTTGCCGAACGCGTCGAGAATCACCATGGCCACTGGGCGGTTGTCCATCTTGGTCAACAGCACCAGGCAGTGGCCGGCATCGTTGGTGAAACCGGTTTTGGTCAGCGTGATGTCCCAGTTGCTCTTGTTCACCAGGTGGTCGGTGTTACGGAAGCCCAGGCTGTAGTTTGGCTTGCGGAAGGCCACGGTCTTTTCGCGGGTGGTCGACAGCTCGCTCAGCATCGGGTACTTGCGCGATGCCATCAGCAACTTGGCGAGGTCATGGGCGGTGGAGACGTTCTGCGTCGACAGGCCGGTCGGCTCAACATAGCGGGTGTGCGCCATGCCCAGGCTGCGGGCCTTGGCGTTCATCGCCTTGATGAAGGCCGGGTAGCCGCCCGGATAATGGTTGGCCAGGGTGGTGGCGGCGCGGTTCTCCGATGACATCAGGGTGATCAGCAGGGTTTCCCGGCGGTTAAGCTCGCTCCCCAGGCGCACACGCGAATACACGCCTTTCATGTCCGGGTTGTTGGCGATGGTCATGGTGAGCATCTCATCCATGGGCAGCTTGGCATCCAGCACCACCATCGCCGTCATCAGTTTGGTCACCGAGGCAATGGGCACCACACGGTCGGCGTGGTTCGAATACAGTTCCTGGTTGGTGTTCAGGTCGATCAGCAGGGCGCTGCCAGACGCCAGGTGCAGCTTGGACGGGTCGCGTTGGACCTGGGTCGGGGGTTGTGCAGCAGCGGTCGACGGAAGGGTCGCAGTACCTGTGAGCAACAGCAGCAGGCTGAGGATGGACAGGGATGTTTTCACGTTGAGGCTCACTAAAGGTTGGTATGTCGTTGGCTGTGCAAGGGTTTTCCCCCAAAAAACCGATGCATTGTGGAGTATGGCCGAAGTGCTGTCGATTGCTCGTTGAGCCGCCCCCACGAAATGAAAAAAGCTTCATGCTGTATCGGTTTTTCTGGCTCCGTTCGTCGGTTCGCCCAGGCAAAAAAAGACCCGCCAACGGGCGGGTCAGAAGAGGCGTAGGGAGCAACGCACAACAAATTCGGTCAAGCGATCAGGCAATTGGCCTGCAACTGTTCAGCCAGGGCCTGGGCCGAGGCGCGGGTAACCAGCGGGCCGCTGAGGGCCTCGCCATTGCTCACCAGGTACCAGCAGGCCAGCAGGCCTTGCTCGCGCAGGGTGGCGGGGACGGCAGTGCCGACGACTGACATGATCTGAATAGTGGCCATGGGGACCTCCTGTGAAACATGGCCCTACCTTACGCAGCAGCCGACAACGTTTGAAATCAACACGCTCAATAGTGCTCATCAGTTTTATCAACGGTCACCAGCGTGGCGGGCCGTAATACACCGGTGGCGGGCCATAGTAGGGGCGGTACACCGGTGGCGGCGGTGCCGGCACGTAGTACGGTTGGTAGTACACCGGCTGCGGCGGAGCCTGCACGTACACCGGCGGTGGCCCATAGTAGGCGGGTTGGCGTTCGACATAGACCGTGCGGTCGCGGCCGCCATATACCGTCGCCCCGACCACGGCCCCGACCACGGCGGCGCCGAGCAGTGGGCCGGGACCATACCAGCCATGGCCGCCGCCATCATGGGCTGAGGCTTGCCCGCTGATGGCCAGGGCACCGACCAGCAGGGCGATTCCGGGGAGATGACGGTTCATGAGACTTCCTCGCAAGGTAACCCCACGCTTGGGGCCTTATTACTATGACTCCGGTCTCTGTAAACCGAGCACAGGGAAACGGTAAAGGTTGTGTAAGGGACGACCAGTGGTTGCGTCTGGTACGCTGCACAAACGTTTCAGTTATGAAAAAGGAGCAGGTTATGGCGACAACTCCCAGCAGAGACACCGTGTTGTGCATTTCCCTGGCCGGGCGGCCTGGCACCTTCGGCGTGCGTTTTCATAATCACCTCTACCAGCAGCTCGGGCTGGACTACTACTACAAGGCCATGACCACCGACGACCTGCCGGCAGCAGTCGCCGGCATCCGTGCCCTGGGCATTCGCGGTTGTGGCGTGTCGATGCCGTACAAGGAAGCCTGCATGGCGCTGGTCGATGAAATCGACCCGTCGGCGGCGGTGATCGAGTCGGTCAATACCCTGGTCAACGATGCTGGCCATCTGAAGGCCTACAACACCGATTACCTGGCTGTGCGGCAACTGCTCGCGCAGCACCAGGTCGACCCTGCCACCGCGTTTGCCCTGCGCGGCAGTGGCGGCATGGCCAAGGCGGTGGCCAGTGCCCTGCGCGATGCCGGGTTCGGCGAAGGCCTCATCGTCGCCCGCAACGAGCAGGCCGGGCGGCAGCTGGCAGATGTTTGCGGGTATCGCTGGGTGGCCGAACTGGGCGACCTGTGCCCGCCGATGCTGGTGAACGTGACGCCTATCGGCATGGCTGGCGGGCCGGAGGCCGATGAGCTGGCGTTCAGCGAGAATGCCATTGCGGCGGCCGAACGGGTATTCGACGTGGTGGCGATGCCGGCGCGCACGCCGCTGATCCAGCGGGCCGAGGCGCTGGGCAAGCCGGTGATTACCGGGCTGGAAGTGATCGCACTGCAGGCCCTGGAGCAGTTCGTGCTGTACACCGGGGTGCGGCCAACCCGTGAGCAGGTTGAAGCGGCGGTAGCCTATGCGCACGCCGCTCCTGCAGCAAAATGACCTTACCGGTCAGAAGGCTTTGTGCCCCTTGTCCAACTGTTCATCCACCAATGCCCGGCCATGGGCCAGCGACACATGCTGTGCATTCTCAAGGTCCGAGAAGAACTTCATCGGCATCGACAGCCGCTTGCTGGTGTGCCCCTGTGGATCGGTGATCAGGCAACCGGCGGCATAGGGCAGGGGGGAGTCGGGGTGGGGCATCACACTGGCGGTGATGGTGTGGTCGCGGTATTCACAGTGAAGAGATTGCATCGTCCTTACCTCGCTGTGGCATGTGAAGCAGTTACCTTCATATACCACAGCAAGGGGCCGGGAGTTCCCGGCCCGACGAGCGCGAGCTGACGGCGATCAGCCCTTCAGTTCGGTCGGCTGGATCACTTCCACCCAGTAACCGTCCGGGTCCTTGACGAAGGCCAGGTGGTTCATGCGGCCATCTTGCAGGCGCTTCTGGAAGGGGACGTCGAGGGCTTCGAAACGGGCGCAGGCCTCGCGCACGTCTGGCACCGAAATGCAGATGTGGCCAAAGCCGCGCGGGTCGGTGTTGCCGTTGTGGTAGGCGAACTCCGGGTCGTTCTCGGTGCCGTGGTTGTGGGTCAGTTCCAGTACGCCCGGGATCGACTTCATCCACTGGTGGCGCGCGGTGTCGTCGGCAGGGATCTGCGCCGGGTCGACCAAGGCCAGGAAGTACAGGCTGAAGGCCGCTTCAGGGAAGTCACGCTTGTCGACCAGGCGGAAGCCCAGCACGCGGGTGTAGAAGTCCAGCGATTTCTCGATGTCCTTGACCCGCAGCATGGTGTGGTTGAAGACGAACTGGGCAGTGGCGGCGTCTGGCTGCGCGGTGACGCCAGGCAGGGTTTGCAGATCGTGCAGGCTCATGGGTACTCCAGAGACGGGGCTGGCAACCAGGTGCCAGCGAAACAGACAGGGGGCCATGATACGGCAGTGAAGCGTTTGCGCAAATGAAAGCGCCCTGCTCGGGGGAGCAGGGCGCCGGAATTAGAGGCCCGCATGTGCGGGCGCGTGATGGGGTCGCTAGTCCTTTAGCTGTCTCGATACTGCTGCAGCGGTTGTGAAAAAAGTGTGAAGTGGGTGTTGACGTTTCATCAGCGAACCCAGCTCTCCACAGTAGCGGCCCCATACTGTTCTTTCCACGCCTTGAGGCCGCGGTGGTTGCCGCCTTTGGTTTCGATCAGCTCGCCGGTATGCGGGTTTTCGTAGACTTTCACCACGCGCGGGCGGCGCTGCTGTTTCGGTGCACTGGCAGCGCCACGGGTAACCGCCTTCGGGTCGAGGATAGCGATGATATCGCGCAGACTTTTGTCATAGCTTTTCATCAGGCCGACTAGTTTCTGCTCGAATTCGATTTCGCGTTTGAGGCCGGCATCCTTTTTCAGCGCCTCCAGTTGCGCCATCTGTTCCTGGAGCGCTTTTTCGGCAGCACGAAACTCTGCAAGTCTGGACACTGTAATCACTCCTGTACGTCTTCCGTGGCAGGGCGTGACGAACATTGATAAGGACTAAACGCCAGCCACGCGGGTGGGCAAAACTGTTCGCTGACATCGAGTGTAGACACTTGCAGGACTTCGGTAAACCGCAAACTTTTTATAAGTAATCGGGAACTTTCCAAGTTTTCCGGGCGGTAATTCAGGCGAATTTTCGATGCGTCTTCGAAGGGATCTAGACCATGGTCCAATAGCCTGTGGCAGAGCGGTTGGGCGATGATTTCAGATGATGGTCGACGCATGTTCGGCCGCGACGCATTAGCGTGGCGCAGCTGCGTCACGATTCGTTTTTTTCGCCTTTCTTGTGGATGTTCCCTCGCATGTTTTCCCCCCTTCCTCTCGCCCCCGGGCGCCGTGTTGCCGGCCTGTTCCTCATGTGTGCCGGTGCGCAGGCTCAGGCCGCCGGTTTTCTTGAAGACGCTAGTGCCAAGGTCGAAGCACGCAATGTCTATTTCAACCGGGATTTTCGTGACGGCCACAGCAGTTCCAGCCAGGGTGCGTCAAAACGTGAAGAGTGGGCGCAAGGCTTCATTCTGAATGTGCAGTCGGGTTATACCCAGGGGCCGGTCGGTTTTGGCGTGGATGCACTGGGCATGTTAGGGATCAAGCTCGATTCCAGCCCGGCCGACAGTAACAGTGGTTTGCTGCCATCTTCCGGCCACGACCCACGGCACTCCGCCGACCAATACGCGAAGATGGGCCTGGCGGCCAAGGTCAAGGTGTCCAACACGGTGCTGAAGTACGGTTCGATGATGCCGGACGTACCGCTGTTGAAATACAACGATGGTCGCCTGCTGCCTACCATGTTCCACGGCGCGATGCTGACCTCCGAAGAAGTGCGCGACCTGAAGTTCACCCTGGCCCGCCTGAACCAGTACACCGCGCGTGATTCCACCGACCGCCAGGATATTCGCGTGCACTGCAAGAACAAGCGCTATGCCTGCGATATCGAAGCCGACCACTTTGACCTGGCCGGCCTGGACTACCGTTTCAATGACCGTTTCAGTGCCCAGTATCAGGTCGCCAAACTGGAAAACATCTACCGCCAGCATTTCCTTGGGCTGGTCGCCAGCCAGCCGCTCGCCGTCGGTAGCCTGTCGGCAGACCTGCGGTTGATCAAGAGTGATGACATCGGCAACGCCCGCGCCGGTGAGATCGACCACCGTGCCTTCAGTGGCATGCTCGGCTACAGCCTGGGTGGGCACAAGATCAGTGCCGGCTGGCAGCGCATGTACGGCGAAAGTGCCATGCCGTACCTCGATGGCAGCAACCCGTACCTGGTCAACTACGCCCAGGTCAACGACTTCGCCGCCGCCCAGGAGCGCTCCTGGCAGCTGCGTTACGACTACGACTTCAAGGCCCTTGGCGTGCCCGGCCTGAGCTTCTTCACCCGTTACATCAACGGCGACCACATCAAGGTGCCGGGCAGCAATGCCGAAGGCAAGGAATGGGAACGCGACACCGAGCTCAAGTACCAGGTGCAGAGCGGCACCTTCAAGGATGTCAGCGTGCGCCTGCGTAACTCCACCTACCGCAGCAACTACGAGAAGTGGGCGCGGGACATGGATGAGACGCGGGTCATCGTCAGCTATAACTTCTCTATCTTCTAAGTTGAGGTACCGGGCGGTGCCATGAAAGACGTTCTGTTGATCGGCATCGGCCCGGGCGACCCGCGGCAGATCACCGTCGAGGCGGTCGAGGCTCTGCGTCGCGCCAGCGTGTTCTTCGTGCTCGACAAAGGCGCCGGCAAGGATGAGCTGGTGCGCTTGCGCAAGGCGATCCTCGAGCGATACCGGCCCGAGGGTGGCTACCGCCTGGTGCAGGTGGCAGACCCGCAGCGTGACGCCGAGGCGGTCGACTACGCAAGTGCGGTGCACGACTGGCACCGCCAGCGCGCCGCGCTGTATGCCCGGTTGATCAGCGAAGAGATGGGCGCCGAGGATATCGGCGCCTTTTTGCTATGGGGCGAGCCGAGCCTCTACGACAGCACCTTGCGCATACTTGACCTGGTCCGCGAACGCGGTGTGGCGCTGCGCCTGCAGGTGATCCCCGGCATCAGCAGTGTGCAGGCCCTGGCGGCACGGCATCAGATCCCCCTCAATCGCGTTGGCGAGCCACTGACCGTGCTGCCAGGGCGGCGCCTGGCCGAGCAAGGGCAGGTGGACAATGTGGTGGTGATGCTCGATGGGCAGTGCGCGTTTGCCACGCTGGAGGATCCGGCGCTGGTGATCTACTGGGGGGCTTACCTGGGCACCGAGGATGAAGTGCTGATCGCCGGGCCATTGCAGGCGGTGAAGGCGCAGATTCTGGAGGTGCGCGAGCGGGAGCGGGTGCGCATGGGGTGGATCATGGATACCTACCTGCTGCGGCGGGAGCTGTGAGGTGGGTTGCCTGTACCGGCCTCTTCGCGGCTGAAGCCGCTCCCACAGCTACAGTGCAAGACTCGAGGCCTATGATATCCCTGTGGGAGCGGCTTTAGCCGCGAAGCAGGCGCCGCCGACCTCAAGGCGTACCCAGAATCTCCACCACCTTGTCGCGCAACTGGTCGATGCTGAACGGCTTGCCGATCATGTGCATGCCCTCCGGCACATCGAAACTCTCGGCATAACCACTGGCAAACAGTACCGGCAGCAACGGCCGCAACGCACGGGCCTTGGCTGCCAGCGCTTCACCGCGCATGTCTGGCAGGCCCACGTCGGTCACCAGCAGGGCCAGTGGCTGGCTGGCGTCCTCGATCACCCGCAGCGCTGCCGTGGCATTTTCTGCCTCGAGGGTGCTGTAGCCCAATTCGTCGAGCACTTCGACCATCAGCATACGTACGATGTCGTCGTCTTCGACTACCAGAAGGTGCATGGTGGGTTTCCTGTTGAAAAAGACATGTTTCTACTCTGTGCGCCAGGCAGTGACAGAAGTTCCCGAGGATACCGACTGCGCCATGTCGATGGAACGATTCTCACATGCAGCCTTCAAATACTGGCTAAATGCCCTGCCGAAGCCGCCCAAGCGGGTTAGACTCGTTTGTTGACCGGTGAGCGCAGCGGCAGAGGACAACAGGCTTCAGCCGCCACTCTTTATCAATGGACCTTTTTTGCGCGGGCGTTTTCAGATGATTCAAGCAGCCTCGATGGACCAGCAAAGCTTCCGCAAGCTGTTGAGCCGAAATGTCGGCCTGCCCCTGGCAGTGGGCCTGCTCGGCGCCGTGGCCTTCGTCGCGGTGATCAACTACCTGCTTTCGGCCATGCAGTGGGTCGAGCACACCGATCGGGTGATCGGCAATGCCAACGAAACGCTCAAGTTATCGATCGACATGGAAACCGGCATGCGCGGTTTTCTGATCACCGGTGATGAACGCTTCCTCGACCCCTACGAGGTGGCCAAGCCGCGCATCCTGGGCAGCCTGCAGAGCCTGCGCGGCCTGGTCGACGACAACCCGCAGCAGGTTGACCGTATCGACCGGCTGATTGCCTTGCAGAATACCTGGAACGCCTTCGGCGGCGAGATGATCAACCAGCGTCGCAGTGGTGGCGATTACCGCGCTTCAGTCGGCAATGGCCGCGGCAAGCGCCTCACTGACGAAATACGCAAGGAGTTCGAGGGTTTTATCGGCACCGAGCAACAGTTGCGCGTGGGCCGTAACGAGAAGGTCAGTACGGTCACCGTCACGGCCATTTCCGCCTTCGTGCTTTTCATCGTCGGCCTCAGCGCCTTGCTCGCCTACCTTGGCCGTCGCGATCTGCTGGCCTTGTCTGGCAGCTACACGGAAAACCTGCAGGCTCAGCAGCGCGCCGCCGAGCGCCTGGAGCATCAGGCCTGGTTGCGCAATGGCCAGACCCAGCTGGCTGAACAGGTGCTGGGCCAGCTGACCTTGCCGATGCTCGGCGACAACATCCTGCGCTTCTTCGCCAGCTATCTGGGCAGCGTGGTCGGTGCGCTCTACGTGCGCGACGAGCATGGCCGCCTGATACGCGTGGCCAGCTACGGCCTGGCAGCCGAGGAGCAGGCTCGCCAGCAGGTACTGGGTGACCACGACGGCCTGCTGGCCCAGGCCGTGCGCGAGGGGCGCCTGCTGCGCCTGGACGACCTGCCAGAGGATTACTACCACCTCAGCTCGGGCCTGGGCAGCGGCCTCCCGCGCAGTGCACTGCTGATGCCGGCCCGTGATGACGGCCAGATCAACGGGGTTATCGAACTGGGCTTCCTGCGGCCGCTGCAGGCGCGCGACGACGAACTGATGCAACGGGTCGGCGAGAACCTCGGCATTTCCATCGAAAGCGCCCGTTACCGCCAGCGCTTGCAGGAAGTGCTGGCCGAGACCCAGCAGCTCAACGAAGAACTGCAGGTGCAGCAGGAAGAACTCAAGACCGCCAACGAAGAGCTTGAAGAGCAATCGCGGGTGCTCAAGGAGTCCCAGGCCCACCTGGAAACCCAGCAGGCCGAGCTTGAGCAGACCAATGAGCAGCTGTCCGAGCGTACCGAGGCGCTGGACCGCAAGAACGACGAGCTCAGCCAGGCCCAGGAAGAGCTGCAGGCCCGCGCCGACGACCTGCAGCGATCGAGCAAGTACAAGTCCGAGTTTCTCGCCAACATGTCCCACGAGCTGCGCACGCCGCTCAACAGCTCGCTGATCCTGGCCAAGCTGCTGGCCGAGAACGGCGAAGGCAACCTCAGCGCCGAGCAGGTCAAGTTCGCCGAGTCCATCTACTCCGCCGGCAACGACCTGCTGAACCTGATCAACGACATCCTCGACATCGCCAAGGTCGAGGCCGGCAAGCTCGAAGTGCGCCCCGAAAGCACGCAGCTCGAGCGCCTGGTCGAAGGCTTGCGTGGCATGTTCCTGCCATTGGCCGAGCACAAGGGGCTGGGCTTCGAGGTCGCGGTCGAAGCGCAGGTACCGGCCACCTTGTTCACCGACCGCCAGCGCCTGGAGCAGATCCTCAAGAACCTGCTGTCCAACGCCATCAAGTTCACCGAGCGTGGCCAGGTCAGCCTGAACATCGGCTACCAGGCGGGCAGTGGCATCATCTTCTCGGTGCGCGACAGCGGCATCGGCATCGCCGCCGACCAGCAGCAGGCGATCTTCGGCGCCTTCCATCAGGTCGACGGCACCAGTAACCGCCGCTACGGCGGCACCGGCCTGGGGCTGTCGATCTCGCGCGACCTGGCGCATCTGCTGGGCGGGCAGATCAGCGTCGACAGCAGCCCCGGCAAAGGCAGCGTATTCAGCCTGAGCCTGCCCGAGCGCTATGAGGCACAAGGCGAAGAAATCGAAGCCCTGAGCCTGCGCCCGACCGTCGACAGCCTGCCACCGGCACCCAAGGTCGTCGCACCGGCCGTGGTCAAGCGCCCGGTGCCGGCGTTCGCCGACGACCGCGAGCGGGCGCCGTTCGGCAACCGTTGCATCCTGGTGATCGAGGACGAACCGAACTTCGCCCGCATCCTCTTCGACCTGGCCCACGAGCTGGGCTACAGCTGCCTGGTGGCCCAGGGGGCCGACGAGGGCTTCGAACTGGCCGTGCAGTACGTACCCGACGCGATCCTGCTGGACATGCGCCTGCCCGACCACTCCGGCCTGACCGTGCTGCAGCGCCTCAAGGAGCAGGCCAGCACCCGGCACATCCCGGTGCACATCATCTCGGTGGAAGACCGCGTCGAGGCGGCGATGCACATGGGCGCGGTGGGCTACGCGGTCAAGCCGACCAGCCGCGAAGAACTCAAGGACGTCTTCGCCCGCCTGGAAGCCAAGCTGACCCAGAAGCTCAAGCACATCCTGCTGGTGGAGGACGACGACCTGCAGCGCGAGAGCATCGCCCGCCTGATTGGCGACGACGATGTCGAGATCACCGCCGTGGCCATGGCCCAGGATGCCCTGGCGCTGCTGCGCGAGAACATCTACGACTGCATGATCATCGACCTCAAGCTGCCCGACATGCTCGGCAACGAGCTGCTCAAGCGCATGACGGCCGAGGATATCCGTTCGTTCCCGCCGGTGATCGTCTACACCGGGCGCAACCTCACCCGTGAAGAAGAGGCCGACCTGCTCAAGTATTCACGCTCGATCATCATCAAGGGTGCGCGTTCGCCGGAGCGCCTGCTCGATGAGGTGACGCTGTTCCTGCACAAAGTCGAATCGCAGCTGTCCCATGAACGCCAACGCATGCTCAAGACCGCGCGCAGCCGCGACAAGGTGTTCGAAGGGCGCAAGGTGCTGCTGGTGGACGATGATGTGCGCAACATCTTTGCCCTCACCAGCGCCCTGGAGCACAAAGGCGCCATCGTCGAGATCGGCCGCAACGGGCGCGAAGCCATCGAGCGCCTGGAGCAGCACGATGACATCGACCTGGTGCTGATGGACGTGATGATGCCGGAGATGGACGGCTTCGAGGCCACTCGCCTGATCCGCCAGCAGCCGCGCTGGCGCAAGTTGCCGATCATCGCCGTCACCGCCAAGGCGATGAAGGATGACCAGCAGCGTTGCCTGCAGGCCGGCGCCAATGATTACCTGGCCAAACCGATCGACCTGGACCGCCTGTTCTCGTTGATCCGCGTGTGGCTGCCGCAACTGGAGCGAATTTGACTAGCGAGCGCAATACCGACATCGAGATCCGGCTGCTGATCGAGGCGATCTACCTCAAGTACAGCTACGATTTTCGCAACTACTCCGGCGCTTCGATCAAGCGCCGGATCCTCCATGCCCTGCGCCAGTTCGACTGCCTCACGGTGTCGGCACTGCAGGAGCGGGTGCTGCACGACCCCGGCATGTTCATGCAGTTGCTGCAGTACCTGACGATCCCGGTCAGCGAGATGTTCCGCGACCCCGGCCACTTCCTCGCTCTGCGCCAGGAAGTGGTGCCGCTGCTGCGCACCTGGCCATCGATCAAGGTGTGGATTGCCGGCTGCAGCACCGGTGAAGAGGTGTATTCGATGGCCATCCTGCTGCGCGAAGAGGGCCTGCTGGAACGCACCATCATCTACGCCACCGACATCAACCCGCATTCGCTGGACCGCGCCAAGCAGGGCATCTACTCGATGCAGAGCATGCGCGAGTACGAAGAAAACTACCGCCTGGCGGGCGGGCGCCGCGACTTTGCCGAGTACTACACCGCGGCCTATGGCAACGCCATCATGGACAACAGCCTGCGTGACAACGTGACCTTCGCCGACCACAGCCTGGCCACCGACAGCGTGTTTTCCGAAACCCAGCTGGTGTCGTGCCGCAACGTGCTGATCTACTTCAACAAGGACCTGCAGGACCGCGCCCTCGGGCTGTTCCACGAGTCCTTGTGCCACCGTGGTTTCCTGGTACTGGGCAGCAAGGAGTCGGTGGACTTCTCGGCCTACAGCGAGTGCTTCGAGCCGCTGGTCAAGCCCGAACGGATCTACCGCAAATCATGAACGGCGTACGCGCGGTGGTCATCGGTGCCTCGGCGGGCGGCGTCACGGCACTGTTCACGGTGCTCGGTGCGCTGCCGGCCAGTTTTGCCATTCCGGTACTGTGCGTGCTGCACCTGCCGGACGACCGCCACAGCCAGCTGGCCGAGGTGCTGCAACGGCGCTTGCAGCGGCCGGTGCGCCAGGCGTGTGACAAGGAAACCATTGCCCCGGGGCAGATCTATGTGGCCGGGCCGGGTTATCACCTGTCGGTGGAAGCCGATTTCAGCCTGTCGCTCAGCCAGGAAGAACCGGTGCATTTCTCGCGCCCGGCCATCGATTACCTCTTTACCTCGGCGGCCGATGCCTATGGCCCCGGGTTGCTCGGCGTGCTGCTCACCGGGGCCAACGAAGATGGCGCCGAAGGCCTTGCCTACATCAAGAACAGCGGCGGCCGGACCGTGGTCCAGGACCCCCGCGACGCACAGGTGGCGTTGATGCCGGAGGCCGCCCTGGCCCGGCACGACCCCGACCTTATCCTTTCTCTGAGTGGTATCGGGCAGTTGCTCGCGACCCTGGAACCCAGCGCATGCTAAGCCACACCCCTGCCAAACTGCTGATCGTCGATGACCTGCCGGAAAACCTGCTGGCCCTGGCCGCCCTGATCCAGAGTGAAGACCGCGAGGTGCACCAGGCGCAATCGGCAGAAGCGGCCTTGTCGCTGTTGCTCGAGCACGAGTTCGCCCTGGCCATTCTCGACGTGCAGATGCCGGGCATGAACGGCTTCGAGCTGGCCGAACTGATGCGCGGCACGGAAAAGACCCGCAACATCCCGATCGTCTTCGTCACCGCTGCCGGGCGTGAAATGAACTATGCCTTCAAGGGCTACGAGAGTGGTGCGGTGGACTTTCTGCACAAGCCCCTCGACACCCTGGCGGTGAAGAGCAAGGTGTCGGTGTTCGTCGACCTGTACCGCCAGCGCAAGGTGCTCGACCGGCAGCTTCAGGCGCTTGAACGCAGCCGTCAGGAACAGGAGCTGCTGCTGGCTCAATTGCAGGTGGCGCGTGGTGAGCTTGAGCATGCGGTGCGCATGCGCGACGACTTCATGTCGATCGTTGCCCACGAGGTGCGCACGCCGCTCAACGGCCTGATCCTGGAAACCCAGTTGCGCAAGATGCACCTGGCCCGCGGCAACCTCGACGCGTTCAGCGCCGACAAGCTGCAGGCCATGGTCGAGCGTGACGAGCGCCAGATCAACAGCCTCATCCACCTGATCGAGGACATGCTCGACGTGTCGCGCATTCGCACCGGCAAACTGTCGCTGCGGCCCAGGGCATTCGACCTGAGCCAGCTGGTGCGTGGCCTGGTGGAGCGCTTCGCGGCCCAGGCCACGGCGTTGGAGACGCACATCGAGCTGCAGCGCTGCGATCCCTTGCAGGGCGTATGGGACGAGTTCCGCATCGAGCAGGTGCTGGTCAACCTGTTGTCCAATGCCTTGCGCTATGGCGAACGCCAGCCGGTGCAGGTGCGGGTGTTCGAGCAGGATGGCCTGGCCTGGGTGCAGGTGCAGGACGGCGGGATCGGCATCAGCGCCGCCAACCAGCAGCGGATCTTCCAGCAGTTCGAGCGCGTGGCCACCCAGCAGGCCAGCGGTGGCTTGGGGTTGGGCTTGTATATCTCCGAGCAGATCGTCCAGGCCCACGGCGGGTGCATCCAGGTGCAAAGCGAGGAGGGCAAGGGTGCCACCTTCAGCCTGCAGCTGCCGCTGGCAGGTGCAACCGAACAAAACGACCAGCTGCGGGCAACCTCCGCCTAAGCCTGGGGTCAGATGGCAAACTGTATGAATTTCAAGGCGTTGTCATGAGTGAAGATGCACAAGATGTGGTGCTGGTGGTCGAGGATGAACCGGCGATCCGGATGATCCTGCGCGACTACCTGGCGGGTGAGGGCTACCACGTGCTGGTGGCCGAGGACGGTGAGCAGGCTTTTGCGATTCTGGCGAGCAAGCCGCACCTGGACCTGATGGTGACCGACTTCCGCCTGCCCGGTGGCATTTCCGGGGTGGAGATCGCCGAGCCTGCGGTGAAGCTGCGGCCGGACCTGAAGGTGATCTTCATCAGCGGCTACCCGGCGGAGATCCTCGAGTCCGGCAGCCCGATCGCGCGCAAGGCGCCGATCCTGGCCAAGCCGTTCGACCTCGATACCCTGCACGAACAGATCCAGGCCCTGCTGCGCTAGCCTGCACCGGCCTCTTCGCGGGCACGCCCGCTCCCACAGGTACTGCACAGTTTTCAGAATCTGCGCGGTCCCTGTGGAAGCGGGCGTGCCCGCGAAGAGGCCGGAACAGGTTAGCCCAAGGTCCGTTCAATCCCACCGACCAGCAGGCTTTCCATCAACCCCAGCCCCTGCTCCTCGGGCAAGCCCTTGAGCATCCCCGGCAGCTGGTTCAGCAATGTCGCCACCACATGCGCAGTCGCCACCAACGCCTCGCCCTGCAACGTTGCCCGTGGCGCGATCAGGCGCAGCAACCCCGCCTCATAGCGCTTGCGCAGCAACCCCAGGCGCGCCTGCTGTTCCTCGCTCAGGCAGCACAGGTCGCGCTCGGCCAGGCGAAACTGCATGGGCCGTTCGGTATGTAACTGCCAGTGCGCGGCAATCAGGCAGCCCATTGCCGAAGCCCCTCGGGCCATGGCCCGGCGACCTTGCTCCAAGGTAGCCTGCAGTTCCTCGTACAGCTCCTCGATCAGGTCGAACAGTAGGTCCTGCTTGCTGGGAAAATGGTGATACAGGGAACCGGCGGTCAGGCCCACATGCGCTGCCAGCTCGCGCATGCTGACCTGGCCAAAACCCTTTTCGGCGAACAGTGCCATGGCCCGGTCGCGTCGCTCTTCGAAGTTGGTACAGCGCATGGCGGCATTGACCGGGGGCATGGCGTGCGCTCCTCAGTAGGTGAAGAAGCCACGGCCGCTCTTGCGGCCCAGCCAGCCGGCCGCGACCATTTCCTTGAGCAGCGGGGCAGGGCGGTACTTGCTGTCGTTGAAGCCCTCGTGGAAGGCCTCCATGATCGCCAGCAGGGTATCCAGGCCGATCAGGTCGGCCAGGGCCAGCGGGCCGATCGGCTGGTTGCAGCCCAGGCGCATACCGGTGTCGATGTCTTCGGCACTGGCCAGGCCTTCCTGGCGCACGAAGATCGCTTCGTTGATCATCGGTACCAGGATGCGGTTGACCACGAAGCCCGGGCGGTTGCCGGCGGTGATGGGCGTCTTGCCAAGCTTCTCGGTGACCACCAGTGCCTGGGCATAGGTGCTGTCGCTGGTCTGCAGGCCGCGGATGATCTCGACCAGGGCCATCATCGGCACCGGGTTGAAGAAGTGCACGCCGATGAAGCGCTCAGGGTGCTCGATGCTGGCGGCCAGCTGGGTCACCGACAGCGACGAGGTGTTGGTGGCGATCAGGCAGTCGGCGGCCACGTTGGCTGCCACCTGCTGCAGGATGCGCTGCTTGAGCTGCAGGTTCTCGGTGGCCGCCTCGATCACCAGTTGCGCACTGCTCAGCTGGGCGTAGTCGGTGCTGGTGCGGATGCGGGTTTTCGCCGCCTCGGCGCGCTCGGCGTCGAGCGTACCCTTGCTCACCTGGCGTTCCAGGTTCTTGCTCAAGGTGGCCACGCCACGCTCCAGCGCGGCGTCGGAAACATCCAGCAGCAGGACCTGGTAGCCGGCCACCGCGCACACCTGGGCGATACCGTTGCCCATGGTGCCGGCGCCGATCACGGCAATCTGTTCAATGGTCATGGTTCAGTTCCCTCAGACGCGCTCGAAGACCACGGCAATGCCCTGGCCGCCGCCGATGCACATGGTGGCCAGCGCGTAGCGGCCTTGAATGCGTTGCAGTTCGTGGATGGCCTTGGTGGCGATGATCGCGCCGGTGGCGCCGACCGGGTGGCCGAGGGAAATGCCCGAGCCGTTCGGGTTGACCTTCTCCGGGTCGAAGCCGAGCTCGCGGGCCACGGCGCAGGCCTGGGCGGCGAAGGCTTCGTTGGACTCGATCACGTCCAGGTCGCTGACGTTCAGGCCAGCCTTTTCCAGCACCTTGCGGGTCGCCGGGATCGGGCCCAGGCCCATCAGCTCCGGCTCGACGCCAGCGTGGGCGTAAGCCACCAAGCGCGCCAGCGGCTTCAGGCCCAGGCGGCGCACGGCGTCACCGGTGGCCAGCACCAGGCCGGCGGCGCCATCGTTGATGCCGCTGGCGTTGCCGGCGGTGACGGTGCCGTCCTTCTTGAACACGGTCTTCATGCCGGCCAGTTGTTCGGCAGTCACATCGGCGCGCACATGCTCGTCGACGGCGAACTGCACGGTGCCTTTACGGGTTTTCAGCTCCAGCGGCACGATCTGGCTGTCGAAGCGGCCTTCGGCCTGGGCGCGGGCGGCGCGGCGCTGGCTGGTGAGGGCCAGTTCGTCCTGCATCTCGCGGCTGATGCCGTGTTTGGCCGCGACGTTTTCCGCCGTGATGCCCATGTGGAAATGTTCGAACGGGTCCTGCAATACGCCGACGGTGTAGTCGATGCCTTGCAGATCGCCCATGCGTGCGCCCCAGCGTGCCTGCGGCAGCAGGTACGGGCCACGGCTCATGGACTCGGCACCGGCGGCCAGGGCCACGTCGGCGTCACCCAGCAGCAGGCACTGGGCGGCCGAGACGATGGCCTGCAGGCCCGAACCGCACAGGCGGTTGACGTTGAAGGCCGGGGTTTCCTTGGGAATGCCGGCGTTCATCGCCGCTACCCGCGACAGGTAGGCATCGCGTGGCTCGGTAGGGATGACTGTGGCCATCACCATGTGGCCGATCTGCTCGGCGGGCACGCCCGAGCGCTCGATGGCGGCGCGGGTCACGGCGGTGGCCAGGTCGGCCAGTGGCAGGTCCTTGAGGGAACCACCGAAACCACCGATGGCGGTACGGACGGCACTGACGACGTAGATTTCTGCGCTGCTCATAGAGGCTCCGATTGCGAAGGCATGGCGGGAACGGGCCAGGCTCTGCGAGAATGGCCGGCGATCCCGAGGTGGGTTCGAGTCTAGGCAAAGGCTCTGTTGCAGCCTATGCCGGATCTGTTCAGTCAACCTGGCATTTTTTGCCACTCAGCATAGACAGCGAATGCCGCCATGCGCGATAGCGATTCGGTCGCGGTGTACTTTCTCAATGCCATGCTGCATGCCTTGCGCGACCAGCCTGAAGTGCTGGAGGCCCGGCTGCGTGGGGTGGGCATCGACCCGGCCGTGATCGGCCAACCCCAGGCACGGGTGCCGGCCAAGGCCTTCGCCCGCTTGTGGCTGGAGCTGATCGCGTTGCTGGACGACGAGTTCTTCCGCCTCGACAGCCATGGCATGCCGCTGGGCAGCTTTGCCCTGATCTGCCGTGGCTTGATTCAGGAACCCAACCTGGAGAAGGCCCTGCGCCAGTGCATGGGCAGTTTCGCTCTGTTCCTGCGCGACCTGCGCGGCAGCCTCACGATACGCGGCGGGCGCGCGGTGATCAGCGTGCAGTCGGCGATCGCCGACCCGCTGACCCGGGTATACGCCGAGGAAACCTACCTGGTGCTGATGATCGGCCTGCTGTGCTGGCTGGCCGGCCGGCGCATCGCCATCGACCGCACGGAGCTGGCGGTGGCGCGCCCGGCCCAGGACGACGACCCGCTGCTGTGGGGGCCGGACCTGCGCCTGGGCAGCGGGCGCACCGAGGTCGAGTTCGACAGTGCCTGGCTGCGCCTGCCGGTGGTACAGGACCTGGCGGGCCTGAAGACCTTCCTGCGCAGCGCGCCGCAGGGCCTGGTGATCCGTTTCCGCAATCAGAACGGGTTGGTGGCCGAGGTCTATCGGCATTTGCGCGCACGCCACTATGGGCAATGGCCGACGCTTGCGGCCATGGCCGAGCAGCAGGGCATCAGTGCCAGCACCTTCCGCCGCCAGCTGGAGCGCGAAGGGCGTTCGTACCAGCAGATCAAGGATGAAGTACGCCGGGCGATGGCCTTCGAGCACTTGCGCGAAGGCACCTTGAGCATCGCCGAAATTGCCGAACAAGCAGGCTTTCAGGAGCCCAGTGCGTTTCACCGGGCGTTCAAGAAATGGACCGGGCAGAGTCCGGGCAGCTATCGGGCCAAACTGGCCGGGCTTGCAAACCTCAGTCCTGCAGGTCGGCAGCCAGAGCCTTGACCCGCTTCAGGTCACCTTCCGCAATTCTTGTAACCCTCGTCCCGTAATCGGCATCGGCTTTGTACAGGAACGACAGGATGATGTGCTTGCTCTGCTCATCGGCGACAGCCAGCGACTGACCAAAGCTGTTGACCAGGTCGCGCTGCTCGTTTTTCGAGTAGGCGCGGTAAAGGTCACCGGCCTGCTTGAAGTTCTGTTCCCGGGTGATGCCCCGTTGCTGGGTGGTGCCACTCAAGGCCAGTTCACTGTAGCGGGCCGAGTCGCTGGTGCTGCGCGGCTGCAGGCGGCTGGGCTGGTAGTTGACCATGTCACGGGTGCGGTTGGGGTTGAGTGCACCATCCTGGTTGCCATTGTTGACCGCCGCCCGCGGCTGGTTGATCGGCAGGCTGCCGGCGTTGGCGCCGACCCGGTACATCTGTGTGTCGGCGTAGGAGAACAGTCGGCCCTGCAGCAAGCGGTCTTCGGAGGGCTCTATTCCCTTGATCAGGTTGGACGGTGCCAGGGCAACCTGTTCGGTTTCCTGGAAGAAGTTGCCGACATTGCGCTTGAGCACCATCTGCCCGACCCGGCGCTCGGGCACATCCGGCCAGACCTTGGTGGCGTCCAGCGGGTCGAAGTCGAAGGCTGCCAGCTGCTCAGGGCGCAGTGTCTGGATATAGAGGTCCCACTTGGGATAGTCGCCACGGGCAATGGCAGCGACCAGGTCCTCGGTCATGTGGCTGAAGCTTTTGCCCTGGATCTGCTCGACAGCCTTGGGGTCGAGGTTTTCCTGCCCTTGCAGGCTTTTCCAGCGGAATTTGACGTAGGTGGGTTCACCGCTGGCATTGACGAACTTGTAGGCATGCACGCTGTTGCCATCCATGTGTCGATAGCTCTTTGGCGTGCCTTCGTTGGAGTACAGCAGGGTCAGGGTGCGGGTAGCCTCCGGCATGTGCGAGAACAGGTCGAAGCGCCGGGCGTCGTTGCCCAGGTTGGTGCGCGGGTCGGGCTTGAAGGCGTGGACCATGTCCGGGAACTTGATGGCGTCGCGGATGAAGAACGTCGGGAAGTTGTTGCCGACCAGGTCCCAATTGCCTGCCGTGGTGTAGAACCGGGTGGCGAAGCCTCGCGGGTCGCGCAGGGTTTCCGGCGAGTGCAGGCCATGCACAACCGACGAGAAACGCACGAATACCGGGGTTTTTTCGCCTGGCGTGAACAGCGGCGCCGAAGTCAGCGCGGACAGGTCTTCGGACGCGGTGAACTCGCCATGGGCGCCGGTGCCGCGGGCGTGCACCACGCGTTCGGGGATGCGTTCGCGGTCGAAGCGCTGCAGCTTCTGGATCAGTTGAACGTCCTGCAGCAAGATCGGGCCAGTGGCACCGGCAGTCTGGGAGTGCTGGTTGTCGCCGACCGCCGCACCGTTGTCGCGGGTCAGGGGCATGGCGAGCAGCGTGGGGCTCGCAAGAATGGATACACACAGCAGCGTCAATGCAGAGCGATTGGAGCGGGTCGAAAGCATGGTCGTGGCACTCGCTAGTTCAAGGGAGTGCCGATGCTAGTAATCCTGAAGGAGCCTCACAGTAAGGCGGCTCATCTCATGTTGTAGGACATGTCGAGTAGAGAGCTACTGGATTGATCTGTGGCAGCGTCAATAGCCATCGTCGTTCAACGCCAGGCTCTGGCGCAGCTGTTCGACCATCGACACCCGCAGTGTTTCCGGCGCCCTGACCCGGATCGAGCCGGCCTGGGACAGCAGCCAGCCCATCAGCGCACGGCTGTCTTCGACCGTGGCGGCGAGCATCGCGCCGCCTTTGTCGTGTGGGGCCAGGCGCATGTCCTTGGACAGCGGCTGGTCTTCCAGGCGCCGCGCCAGGCCATCGTCGACCCAGGCCCGCAGTTCGATCTGTTGCGAGGGGGTGAGTAGATCCGGTTGCAGTTGCTGGGCCTCATCCAGGCTCAGGCCCGGCTGCCAGTACCAGCCGTAGGGCATGCCCTTGCTGTTGCAGTGCAGCGGGAACAGCGTCGTCAGTTCGTTGAGGTCGCGCTCGACCGTGCGCTTGCTGGTCTTGTGGCCAGCCTTGGCCAGTGCGGCCTGCAGCTGCGTGGAACTCATCCCGGGGTGGCGGTCTGGCAGGAGTTTCAGTAACTGCCATTGTCGGGCGATGGTGTGGCGGGTCGGGTGGCTGGGCACGGCGGCTTCGTCCTTGAAGGTCAGGCGTGGGGTGTGCCTGAGTAATGGCATATAGCTATTGCGATAGCATACTCCTACGATGGATGGGATCCAAGTTAAGCGGGATCGGCGGCTGAAGCGCTCAAGACAGGCACCCCTGCAAGGCCCCGATAAACACCTCTTCAGCCCGGCTCAACCGCTGTTCCCTGTTCCATAGCAAGTGAATATCCACATCGGCAATCCCTTCCGCAGGCGGCAGCTTCCACAGCAACCCCGCCGCTACATCCGGCGCCACCACATGCTCGGGCAGGCAGCCGATGCCGAACCCGGCGATCACCAGCCGGCGCACTTCTTCAAGGCTGGGCGACGACGCCACGATCCGCCCGGAAAACCCCTGCTGGTCGCGGAAAATGGTCAGCGGCGACAACATGCCGCCAATCTGGTCGCTGGTGAAGCTGACGAAATTCTCCCGCTGCAGATCGCCCTCGGCCTGGCCGAACAGGGCATGGTGCTTGCCGCAGAAAAACGCATAGCGCTGGCGCAGGAACAGGCGCTGCTCCAGCCGTGGCTGGGGCCGGCGGTTGAGGCTCAGGCCCGCGGTGGCGGTCTTTTCCTGCAAGGCGGCGACGATGTCCGAGCTGCGCATCACGTCGATTTCCAGGTCCACCCGTGGGTGCTGGCGGTGGAAGTCCGCCAGCAGATCATCGAACCGCTCGCTGACGATTCGACTGATCATCAGCAAGCGCACCTTGCCCACCAGTTCGTCCGCCGGCTGTTCCAGCAAGCCGCCGATTTGCGACATCTGCCCGTACACCTCACCGGCCAGCTGGAACAGCTGCTCGCCCATGTCGGTGAGCACGAAGCGTGGCCCGCGGCGGGCGATCAACTGGCGCCCAAGCTGTTCCTCCAGGCGTTTGAGCGCCTGGCTCACGGCCGGTTGGGTCAGGTGCAGGCGCGCGGCGGCGCGGCTGATGGACAACTCCTGGCCGATCACCCGGAAGGTGCGCAGCAGGTTCCAGTCGAGGCGGTCGTTGAGCAGGCGGTCGGACATGGCAGGCTCGATGATAAGCAGGGCTAATAGTGCGAATAATAAATAGAAAATTGACTAATCATAGCCCCGGGACGATAAATCGCAGTCATTGAGGCTTGTTGCATCGGTGCTGGCTCCTTCGCGGGCTTGCCCGCTCCCACAGGTACTGCAGCGTTTGCGGACCTTGTGCAATCCCTGTGGGAGCGGGCGAGCCCGCGAAGAAGCCAACACCGATCAAAAGGCCATGCGCCACCAGAGCGCCGTCGTGACCCTTAACTCCTGCCAGAAAAACAAGCAAAGGAGCCCCCATGAAGCCCATCGCTTCGCCCCAGCCGCGCCGTGCCGCCGCCGCCGCGTTCATCGGCACCATGATCGAGTGGTACGACTTCTACATCTACGCCACCGCCGCCGCCCTGGTGTTCGGTGCCTTGTTCTTCCCCTCCGACGACAGCCTGTTCAGCACCATGGCCGCCTTCGGCACCTTCGCCGTGGGCTTCTTTGCGCGGCCGCTGGGCGGCATCGTGTTCGGCCATGTGGGTGACCGTATCGGCCGCAAGAAGTCGCTGGTCATCACCCTGTTGATGATGGGCATTGTCACCGTGTGCATCGGCCTGCTGCCGACCTACGCGCAGATCGGCGCCGCCGCGCCGGTGCTGCTGATCATCCTGCGGGTGGTCCAAGGCATTGCCGTGGGTGGCGAGTGGGGCGGTGCCGTGCTCATGGCCGGCGAACATGCGCCCAAGGGCCGACGCAACTTCTTCGCCTCGTTCGCCCAGTTGGGCAGCCCGGCGGGCCTGATCCTGTCGCTGCTGGCCTTTGGCGCGGTGACCCGCCTGCCGGAGGAAGACCTGATGAGCTGGGGCTGGCGTGTGCCGTTCCTGGCCAGCGCGCTGTTGCTGCTGGTGGGGCTGGCAATTCGCCTGGGGGTCAACGAGTCACCCGAATTCATTGCCAGCCGCGAGCAGGCGGCCAAGGCCCAGCGCAAGGAGCAGGCACCGGTACTGGAAGTGCTGCGTACGGCCTGGCGACCGCTGCTGCTGTGCATCGGTGCCAACACCCTGGGCATTGCCGGGGTCTATTTCACCAACACCTTCATGATCAGCTACACCACCCAGCAGCTGCACCTGGAGCGCTCGCTGATCCTCGAATGCCTGTTCTTCGTGGCGATTATCCAGTTCTGCGTGCAGCCGCTGGCCGCGTGGCTCTCGGAGAAGCTCGGCGCCACCCGCTTCCTGGCCCTGGTCGCACTGCTGGCGATGGCCTCGCCGTACCCGATGTTCGTGCTGGTCAGCAGCGGCGAAGGCCCGCTGATCGTGCTCGGCATTGCCCTGGCGGCGGCCTGCATGGCCTCGTTCTACGCGGTGATCGCTGGCTACGTCAGCGGCATGTTCGAAACCCGCGTGCGCTACACCGCGATTTCCATGGCCTACCAGGTGTGTGGCGCCATCGCTGGCGGCCTCACACCGCTGATCGGCACCTGGCTGGCCCACAGCTTCACCGGCCTTTGGTGGCCGATGGCAGTGTTCTACACCTTGATCGCCACCATTTCGCTGGTCTGCGTGCTCGCCCTGGCGCGCCAGTACGCCCGTAGCCAGCGCCTGGAACTGGCCTGATCGATCCACTTGATTCTGGAGTACCCGCACATGTTGAAAAGCAATGGCGAACGCCTGTGGGCGAGCCTGATGGCCATGGCCGAAATCGGCGCCACCGCCCGCGGCGGCAGTTGCCGCCTGGCCCTGAGCGACGAGGACAAGGCTGGCCGCGAACTGTTCAGCCACTGGAGCCGCGAGGCCGGCCTGACGCTGAGCGTGGATGCCATCGGCAACCTGTTCGCCCGCCGTGCCGGCAGCGACCCGGCGGCTGCCCCGGTGATGATGGGCAGCCACCTCGACACCCAGCCTGAGGGCGGCCGTTTCGATGGCGTCTATGGTGTGCTGGCGGGCCTTGAGGTGGTGCGCCGCCTCAACGACCTGAACATCCAGACCCGCAAACCGCTGGAAATCGCGGTGTGGACCAACGAGGAGGGCGCCCGCTTCACCCCGGCCATGTTCGGTTCGGCGGTGTTCACCGGCACCCTGGCGCTGGACCAGGCCCTGGCCATCCGCGATGCCGACGGCATCAGCGTCGCCGACGAACTGCAGCGCACGGGTTACGCCGGCCAACGCCCGTTGGGCGGCCAGGTCGATGCCTACTTCGAGGCGCATATCGAGCAAGGCCCGATCCTTGAAGACAACGCCAAGGCCATTGGCGTGGTCAGCGGTGGCCAGGCGATTCGCTGGCTGGACGTGACCGTCGAAGGCATGGCCGCCCATGCCGGTACCACGCCGATGCCGCTGCGCAAGGACGCCCTGTACGGCGCCGCGCGGATGATCCAGGTGGTCGAGCAACTGGCGGCTGATTTTGCGCCAGAAGGGCTGACCACCGTGGGCGAACTGTCGATCGCCAAGTCCTCGCGCAACACCATCCCCGGCGTGCTGCGCTTCACCGTCGACCTGCGCCATCACCGCGACGAAGCCATCGAGGCCATGGAGCGCGACCTGACCCTGAAGCTGCAGGCCATCGCCCACCAGCGCGGCCTGCAGGTGCGCATCGAGCGCCACTGGGTCAGCCCGGCCACGCCGTTCGATACCGACTGCGTGGCCGCCGTGCAGCAGGCGGTGGACGGCCTGGGTTATGCGCAACAGTCCATCGTCAGCGGCGCCGGCCACGACGCCATCCTGCTGGCCCGCTACTGCCCGACGGCGATGGTGTTCATCCCCTGCGTCGGCGGCCTGAGCCACAACGAAGCCGAAGACGTGCTGCCCGAGGATGCCCGCCAGGGCGTCGACGTACTGCTCAATGCCGTGCTGGCCCGCGCCGGCCAAGCCGAACAAGGAGAGGCCTGATGCGTTGCTACTTCCACCCCGAACAGCTGCTGCACCATCCACGCAGCTACTACTCGCGCGGCGCCATGCGCACCCCGCAGGAAGTCCCCGAACGCGCCCAGCGCCTGCTGCAGGCCGCCAAGGACCTGGGCTTCGACATCCGCCAGCCTGCCGATGCCGGCCTCGCGCCGCTCAAGGCGGTGCATGGCGAGGCCTACCTGGCGTTCCTCGAAGAGGCCCATGCGCGCTGGAAGGAAGTGCCCGAGGACTGGGGCGACGAGGTGATGTCGAACATCTTCGTGCGCGAGCCCAACGCCCTGCGCGGCATCCTCGCGCAAGCTGGCCGCTACCTGGCCGATGGCAGCTGCCCGGTGGGTGAGCACACTTGGCGTTCGGCTTACTGGTCGGCGCAGAGCGCGGTGGCCGCGGCCCAGGCCATTCTCGATGGTGAGCCCGCAGCCTATGCGCTGTGCCGGCCGCCTGGGCACCATGCACGGTTCGATGCAGCGGGTGGGTTTTGCTACATCAACAATGCCGCCGTGGCGGCCCAGGCCCTGCGCAGCCGTTACAGCCGGGTGGCGATTCTCGATACCGACATGCACCACGGGCAGGGGATTCAGGAGATCTTCTACGAGCGTAGCGACGTGCTTTACGTGTCGACCCATGGTGATCCGACCAACTTCTACCCGGGTGTGGCGGGGTTCGAGGACGAGCGCGGCAGTGGTGCGGGGGAGGGATACAACCTGAACCTGCCGATGGCCCATGGGGCCAGCGAGGCGGACTTCATGGGGCAGCTTGAAATTGCGCTGGCTGCGGTGCAGGACTTTGGTGCCGAGGTGCTGGTGTTGTCGCTGGGGTTCGATATCTACGAGCTGGATCCGCAGAGCAAGGTGGCGGTGACGACTGAAGGGTTTGCGGCGCTGGGGGAGCGGATTCGGGCGTTGCGGTTGCCTTGCGTGATTGTTCAGGAAGGGGGGTATCACCTGGAGAGTCTGGAGGCCAATGCGCAGGCATTTTTTGCGGACAAGGCTGACTGGCGGTAACAGTCAGTAGCTGTTGGGTGGCTGCTGGCCTCTTCGCGGGCTCGTCGGATCGCCGCACCGCCGCTCCCACAGAGACCGCGCGGGCTTGATGCCTGTGGTGATCCTGTGGGAGCGGGCAAGCCCGCGAAGAACCCGACACCGGCCTAGGGGTGGAACGTCCGCCCCAGGGCATCCAGCCGGGTAGCGATCGGCGGCAAGCGCCGGCTACTGGACGCCAGCGTCTCCATATCCTGCGCCGTCCCCTGGGCAATCCCCTGCACCGACTGCAACCGCCCGACAATCTCCTGGCTCACCGCCGACTGTTCACGCGTGGTCGTCACGATCTGCCCATTCAGCGCATCGATCTGCGCAATATCACTGCTCACCGCCTGTAACATCGCCGCTGCCAGCTGGCTGTCCTCCACACACCGCTCAACCCCTTCACGGCTATGGTGCATGGCCTCGACCGCCTGCCGGCTGCCTTGCTGCAGAGCTTCGATGATGGTCCTGATTTCCTGGGTCGACACTGCTGTGCGCTTGGCCAGGCTGCGCACCTCGTCGGCGACCACGGCAAAGCCGCGGCCCTGATCGCCTGCGCGGGCGGCTTCGATGGCAGCGTTCAGGGCCAGCAGGTTGGTCTGGTCGGCGATGCTGCTGATCACCTCCAGCACGGTGCCGATCTGCTGCGCCTGGCCGGCGAGGGCCTCGACGGTGTCGTTGGTGCCTTGCAGGCGTGAAGCCAGCTGGACGATTTCCTGCTGGGCGCGGTTCACGCTTTGCTGGCCACGACTGACCTGCGTGCTGGCCTGGCCGGTATGTTCGGCGGCGTGCTCGACGTGGACGGCGATATACCCCATGGCATCGCCCATCTGCTGCATGCAACCGGTCACCTGAGCGATCTCGTTCAGCTGGTGCTGGGCGCCTTTTTCCAGGGTGGTGCTGGTCTTGGCCAGTTCCTGGCCCAGCTCACCCAGGCCTTGGGAGTCGCGTACCACGCCGTCAACCAGGTCGGTGATCTGGGTGAGGAAGCGGTCGAACCGCTGGGCCAGCGAGACATGCGCGGTGCCGTCGTTGCTGGCGTCGGCGGTGAACTGCGAGGTGGTGAGCAGCATCTTGTCCAGCATGTCCTGGCTTTCTTCGGCATCCAGGCGGCTGTGCACGGCCAGGTAGAGCAGGGCGACGGTTTCCATCACCACGTAGAAGGCATGCACGAAGATCATCGTCCAACCGCCGTGATGGGCCATGACAAACACGGGGTAGCCCTGATGCTGCAGCACATGAAAGACCACGTGGTGCAGCGCGATGGTCACGGCCGCAACCAGGATCGGCAGCCAGTCACGGTAGAAGGTCAATACCGCGAGCAGGGCGAAGATGCCGAAGTGCGATTCGATGATGCCCTCGGCCTGGTTGATGTGCAGGGCTGCCATCACCATCAGGCCGAAGGCCAGGCCGCAGCGCATCAGGCGTGTGCCACTGATGACGCGGTACAGCGCGGTGAGTGCCAGGCAGGTGCCGCCGCCGATTGCGATGGCCTGGAGGAAGGTGTCGTGCCAGAAGGCCAGGGCCAGGGAGAAGAGGAACATCAGCCAGAGCAGGCCCAGCATGATCCGGTCGGCTTTGCGGTAGTGCTCGAAGAAGCGGGGGGCTGGGGGCATGCGCTGGGCTCCTTGGGGACAGGGAGAGCGTAGCCGTTTGCCATCATTGTTCCAAAAGAGTACTCGAATGGGTGTTATAGGGTGGCTTCAGATGTTTTCTACAAAATAGGGGTGGAAGTCCCTGGGGAGCAGGCGGATGTGCTTGCTTTGGCTCTGGAGCGTAAGGGGCTGGTGAGGTAGGGGAGGAATCGTGTCAGGGTTGGCAAGTGCTTGTCACAACCCTTTGACGAGGCTCTTCGGATACGGGTAGGCGGGATCGCCTACCCGTAAAATTTCATGTTAGATAGCTTTGAAGCCTGGCTTGCCATTCTCCGCTCGCCAAGATTTCACTTCGATAACGATTGCCTCTGGGCTTTCCTTGCCGGCTTCGGGGAAAGCAAACAAATCAGATTTTGATGGATGCTCTGTGATCCTTTCGAAAGCGAGCATGGCATTGATGTGTTCTTGATCGCTAGGGTAGTCGCCCGAGTATATTTTTTTTACGAAGATAAGGAATTCTGCTTCAGTGTAATCACAAATTGAATTTTTCATCGCTTCATCCCTTTGTGGATTTGGATGTGAAGTTTTGGAGTGGTAATTGAAAGATTGTCAAGGTCAAAGACTTCCCCGCCTTTTGAGATGAAAACTTTGTGATGAATCTCTAAAACAGCTCGGCCCCCAATTCGTTCAGCTTGTGGAACAAATGGTGAGCGCCCTTTTTTCATTCGTTCTATGTTGAAGGGGCTAAATTGAATGGACAGTGTCGCATCATTGCCAATTGCCCTCCATAGCGTCTCTCTGAAATGGCGCCAGTCTCTAAATTCTTGACCTCGCAGCAAATCTGCCACTTGATTAGGGATAGAAGCGCCCTTGCCTAATGAAACACCGGCTGCCCATGAACCGTCAACCTCGATACCGACCCCCGTAGCAGTCCCCGGGTCACCCCTTCGATCCCGAAACATTGTGTAGATCGGCGATAATCCGGAGTCCGCAGGAAAAACGATGACATAGTCATCCCAGCTCGCATCAGCAACGCCAGGGTAGCTGTCGACTCTTACCTCAACGGGTTCAAGTGCTGCTCCAGCGAAGATTGGTGGTTCCGGCTGTTCGATGGGCAAACTGGTCGACGCGTCTGCCTTTGTAACGATGGGTGTCCAAGTCAGAATGCGCGGGGGAATGTCTGCTGTGGTAGCGGTGTACACGTTGCGCTGGTTGTCGTATGAGGCGGCGAGCACTGGTACCTGCATAGGTACAGTTTCTCCATCTGTTTTAACGACGAAAATTTCCGAATTACCTTCTGAGTTGACCTGAGAGCTGAAACGGTACGGAAGATTAATGCTCGTATTTGTAGTTGAAGAGGTTGTTAACTTACTGTCAGCTGAAGGGGCCAGATCGGATAGCGGCGTTTGCAGTGAAAAACGACGAGGAAGCTCTCCATTGCCAAGGCTGGATGAGTAAAAGAGAGCGGAAACACCTGCAACAAATCCTGCGCCGACGCTCGCAGCGAGGCCAGTAAGTGCATCCACTGAAGCCCCTATTGCCGCTCGTAGGGAAAAACTTGCGGCGGTCGAGGCGACGGTGCCGGCAGCAGTAATAACTATCGAGCTAATTAAAGATTTCGAGCCTGACGCGGAGTAAGTGTTTGCAACTCGAATGAATTCGGCTTCGGCGGCGATGCGTTCTGCTACGGCTTTTGCGGCGGCTTCGGCGGCGATGCGTTCTGCTACGGCTTTTGCGGTGGCTTCGGCGACGATGCGTTCTGCTACGGCTTTTGCGGTGGCTTCGGCGGCGATGCGTTCTGCTACGGCTTTTGCGGCGGCTTCAGCGGCGAAGCGTTCTGCTACGGCTTTTGCGGTGGCTTCGGCGGCGGTGCGTTCTGCTACGGCTTTTGCGGCGGCTTCAGCGGCGATGCGTTCTGCTACGGCTTTTTTCAGGTCTGCAGAGTTCAGCGTTGTATAGGTGGATGATGTGAGTTCTCTTTCGATGGTGGCTTCGATATCCGCAGCGATCTGTCGAATTTCCTTTTTGTTTTCATTCCGGATTCTTCCTTCTATAGCCATCACCCGACTCACCGGAGTGACGGATCCAGGAGTATTCGGTGAAGAGGGGGGGATAGCTGGAGTCAATGCTCCAGGAGGATGTGGCCGATTTGGTAAGTTGAAGGGGAACATCGGGGGTAGCGGGAGCGGCAGTACTTGATCTGGGTAGACAAATGGCGGGGGAAACTCTACAGGATCTTGCATGTTCACTTCCTTATGCCGCCGCGGGATGCTGGCGGACGTAAGGAGCATGGAGTTGCTCAACTGCACTGAGCAGAGAGAAGGTATTCCAGTTGTGGTTAAATAAATCTGAAGAACTGTATGGTCTTAAGGTTTCTCAAACAACATCGGTGATGGGGCTTCTCTTGAGGTAAAATTCACCTGGCTTGAATTTTCTGCGTTCAGTAGATCAGGCGTGCATGATTCAAATTAGTTTCGGGATTGATAAGTGCTTGCTTCCGCAAGTCTGTTCTGTATCAGTTGGACTGCCGCCTTGGTGCATGAATGAAGGCCATGAAAACAGTTACGCCTACTTCAATGTCGAAAGTAACAAACAAGAGAGACAATCATGGCCTCACAGGCATGGCCAGGTTGCAACAAACGTAGGAGCGGATTTATCCGCGATGCGCCGCGCGGGCGGCGCTCGATTTCACAGGCGCTGAAAATGCCGTGGCGAACAACCCCGGCCACACCGCAAACCTACAGCCCACCCCGCCGCACATGCTTCACCAGCACCTTCTCCAGCAACTCCCACATCGCCGGGTCGGTACTGAACGCCACATTGAAGCGCATCCACCCGGTCGCTTTGGCATCGACCATGAACAACTGCCCAGGCCCGAGCATGATGCCTTTCTCCAGCGCATCATCGAGCAACGCCGCGCTGTCGGGAATCGCCGGGTGGCGGGTCCAGATGTACATCCCCTCATCCGACTCGATGAACAGTTCAAAGCCCAATCGATGCAGATGCCGGCCAACTTCCTGATGCGCCTCGGCCAGGCGCTGGCGCAGGCGCTTGAGGTGCTTGCGCCAGCGCCCGTCGATGATCGCGGCGTACACCACCCGCTCCATCACCTGCGAGGTGGTCAGCCCCGAGCGCATCTTCAGGTGCAGCAGCTTCTGCATCAGCTCCGGGTTGGCCAGCAGGTAGCCGACCCGCACGTTGGGCGAGATGCTCTTCGAGTAGCTGCCCACGTACACCACCTGCTGCAGGTGGTCGAGGCTGGCCAGGCACGGCTGCGGTTCGGCGACCATGTCGGCGTACAGGTTGTTTTCCACCAGCCGGAAGCCGTGCTGGCTGGCCAGCTGCAGCAGGCGGTGCAGCTGCGGCAGCGGGGTGCGTGAGCAGGTCGGGCTGTGCAGGTGCGGCTGGGTGAAGAAGGCGGTCGGGCGGTGGTGCGCCAGCAACTGCTCCAAGTGATTGAGGTCATAACCGTTCGGCGTGCGCGGTACGCCGATCAGCGTTGCACCCTGGGTGCGCAGGATGCTCATCAGGTTGGGGTAACCCGGGTCGTCCACCAGCACCACGTCACCGGGGCGTACCAAGGTACGCACGGCCAGGTCCAGTGCCTGGCTGGCGCCGTGGGTCAGCATCAGCTGCGCCGGGTTGCAGACGATCGACAGCTCCTGCTGCAGGTTCTGCGCGGTCAGCGCGCGCAGCTCCGGCAGGCCCATCGGGTCGCCGTAGCCAGACAGCTCCAGCGGGCTGCCAGCCACCTGGCGCAGGCCACGGCGCAGGCCTTCTTCGTACATCCAGTCGTTGGGCAGCCAGCCACAGCCGGGCTTGTACGGCAGTTGGCGGGTTTCGAAGATCTGCTGCAGGTACCACTCGGAGTTGAACGTCGGGCGGCCGCTTTCGGCCTCGCTGTGCTGGCTTTCCAGCAGCTCGTTCGCCGCACGATTGACGAAGAACCCCGCATTGCCCTTGCTCACCAGCAGCCCCTGGGCGACCAGGCGGTCGTACGCCTCGACCACCGTGAAGGTGCTCACCGAATAGCTTGCCGCGAAGGCGCGGATCGACGGCACCTTGGCGCCCGGCTTGAGGGTCTGGTTGTCGATCAGCTCGCGCAGGCCGTCGATGATCTGGTTGACCAACGGCGTGGAAGAGTCTGGATGTAATTCGAACATTCGGGGCCTTCAAGAGTGCGGAACGCCAGGCGCAGCGGGGTGTATTGCATCGGCGGCCTGTACAGTGCAGTGCGAGATTCATGCCACTGTGCATGGCTCTCTACGTCGGACATTTTTACATTAGGTGTCAGATATCGCCACATAAAGCATGTTCAGTTCGCCCGAGGTGCCAACCCTGGGGCGCGTCAGCAGGCCGCCACGGAAGGCCTGCGTGTGTTTGCGCACACCATCCTGCCCGCATTAGCACTGATGTACAGGTGAAACCGAGAGCCATCGGGGTTTCACAGTTTTCCTTGGATAAAAAGAAGCACGGGGTACACAACTGATGGACGCAACATCCACAACCACCACCGCGAAAAGCGGGCACGAGAGCAAGCTCAGTGCCTCGCTCAAGTCGCGCCACCTGACGATGATGTCGATCGCCGGGGTTATCGGCGGCGCCTTGTTCGTCGGTTCCGGCAGCGTGATTCACAGCGCCGGCCCGGCCGCAGTGCTGGCCTACCTGGCCGGCGGCATCCTGGTGGTGCTGATCATGCGCATGCTCGGTGAAATGGCGACTTCCTCGCCGGACACCGGCTCGTTCTCTACCTACGCCGACCGCGCGATCGGCCGCTGGGCCGGTTTCACCATCGGCTGGCTGTACTGGTGGTACTGGGTCATCCTGATGGCCTGGGAAGCTTATGTGGCGGGCAAGATCCTGCACGGTTTCTTCCCCGACGTGAGCGTCAACGTGTTCGTGCTGGCCACGACCCTGCTGCTGATCACCGTCAACTTCTTTAACGTCAAGCACTACGGTGAGTTCGAATTCTGGTTCGCGCTGATCAAGGTGGTGGCGATCGTCTGCTTCCTGGTGGTGTGTGCCGCCGCCGTGATGAACATCTGGCAGTTCGGTGAAGTGCGTGGCATGACCCACCTGACCGCCGAAGGCTTCATGCCCAACGGTATCACCACGGTCATTGGTGCGTTGCTTGGGGTGATGTTCGCCTTCCTCGGCGCCGAAATCGTCACCATCGCCGCTTCCGAAGCCAAGGACCCGGCCACCCAGATCGTCAAGGCCACCAACTCGGTGGTATGGCGTGTGTGCCTGTTCTACGTCGGCTCGATCTTCCTGATCGTCTGCCTGGTCCCGTGGAACGACCCGCAACTGGGCGTTTCCGGCTATGGCGCCTACCGCCGTACCTTGGAACTGCTGGGCGTGCCGCACGCCGAGCTGCTGATGAACTTCGTGGTACTGACCTCGGTGAGCAGCTGCCTGATCTCGGGTCACTACACCGCTTCGCGCATGCTGTTCTCCCTGGCTCAGCGTGGCGACGCGCCGTCGTTCTTCAAGATCACCCGCGCCGGCACCGGCGTACCGGTGTACGCGATCATCGGCTCCTGCGCCGTGGCCGTGGTCTGCGCGCTGATCAACTTCAGCGAGACCCTGCGCCCGAAAGACGTGCTGGAAACCCTGATGAACACCACCGGCATGATCGCCCTGCTGGTGTATCTGGTGATCGCCTTCTCGCAGCTGCGCATGCGCCGCAAGCTGATTGCCGAAGGCAAGGAAGTGCGCCTGCAGATGTGGCTGTTCCCGTGGCTGACCTACCTGGTGATCGGCTTCATCATCGCCGCCCTGGTGACCATGGCCTTCATGCCTGACTACCAGATCCTGGTGATCTCCACCGGCATCGCCGCGGCTGTCGTGGTGGCCATGGGCGTGGTCCACCAGATCCGCTCTGGCAAGCAGCAGCACTAAGCGTCATTCGCTGTTGGAAACGGCCGGCTCCCTTAGGGACCCGGCCGTTTCGCGTTGTTGGGGCGGGTGTTTTTCCTCGGGCATGTGAAACCGCTGGTTCATCCACGGCGAACCCAGCAGGGCGGCGGCGGCGATCAGGGCCAGGATGGCAAGGGCCAGGGATAGCTTCATCGGCATGCGCATGTAGGGACTGACCTGAAGCATAGGCTGACAGTTCAGGTTCATGGGAAACGGTACATGGCTTATGCTCAAGCCACTGCCCGCCAGAAAGGAGCCTTCCATGGCCTGGTCCGCCACCCAGTATTCCCTCTTCGAAGATGAACGCACCCGCGCCGTGCGCGACTTGCTGGCCGCCGTGCCACCGCGGCCGGTGCGCCATGCCACCGACCTGGGCTGTGGCCCCGGCAACTCGACTGAAGTGCTGCTGCAGCGTTGCCCGGATGCCCAGGTGACGGCGCTGGACAGCGACAAGGACATGATCGACAAGGCCCGCGAACGCAAGCGCCTGCACATTCCGCGGGTACGCTGCGAAATCGCTGACATCAGCGACTGGTCGGCGCCCGAGCCGCAGGACCTGATCCTGGCCAATGCCTCGCTGCAATGGGTGCCCGACCACGGCTCGCTGTATCCGCACCTGGTGCGCCAGCTGAGCGAAGGAGGCAGCCTGGCCGTGCAGACCCCGGACAATCTCGACGAGCCGGCCCATCGGCAGTTGCGCGAAATCGCCAGCCAGGGCCCGTGGGCGGACAAGTTTGCCGACTTCCACCTGCCGCCACGGCACAATGCGGCGTTCTACTACGACCTGCTCACGCCGTTGTGCGCGCGGGTGGATGTGTGGCGCACCACCTATCACCACCCCTTGGCGGGCGGTGCCGAGGCGGTGGTGGAGTGGTTCAAGGGCTCGGCGCTACGGCCTTATCTGGCCAGGCTGGACGAGCAGGAGCAGGCGGACTTCCTGCAGATGTATCTGCAGGCCATGCAGCGTGACTACCCGCCAGCTACAGACGGCAAGGTGCTACTGCCGTTCCCGCGGCTGTTTGTCGTCGCCACCCGCTAAGGGCGACGCCAGCGCCAGATGACGCAGGCGTAGATGGCCAGGTTCAGCACCAGCACGATGCCGCCCAGCAGCAGCTGGACTTGCGGCGTCAGGCCGGCGGGGTAGATCAGCGGCCAGATGTAGTGTTCGACGAAGCCGCCGTGGTAACCCGCGTCACCGGCGGCCAGACGCATGCGGTTTTCCCAGTCGGTGAGCGGGCATTGCAGGTGCAGGCCTTCCACCGCCAGGCCCCAGGCCAGGGCAGGGAGGTGCAGGAGCAGGGCGGGGCGCCACTTGAGCACCAGCAGACCGCCGAACAGGACCAGCAGGATGAAGGCCAGGTGCAGCAGGACCAGGGCGTCGGCGGCCAGGCGGAAAAGCATGGTGGGTGGGCCTGGAAATGAGGTATTCCCAGCATAGTTGTATTGCCTGTGATGGCCTCTTCGCGGCTGAAGCCGCTCCCACAGGTACTGCGCAGGTTTCGGGGGCGGTGGGGTACCTGTGGGAGCGGCTTTAGCCGCGAAGAGGCCGGTACAGGCTCTACAGCTCTTCCTGAACCATCTGCAGGAAGGTGGCCACCACCCGGCGGCTTCTTTGCTCGCTGAGGCACACCAGCGTCTCGGTCAGATGCCGCTGACAATCGACGATCGGCAAGGCACACACCCGCGCGTCCGCGCCAAATTCGGCCGCCGACACCACCCCCACGCCAATCCCCACCACCACGGCTTCACGCGCTGCCTCGCGGCCTTCCACCTGGATCGCCGGGCGAATCCGCAAGCCTGCGCGCTGCATCTCTTCCTCCAGCGTCTGCCGCGTCACCGACCCCGGTTCGCGCAGCACCAGCGGCGTGTCATCCAGGTCCGCCAGGCTGATCGAGCTGCGGCTGGCCCACGGGTGATTGTGGGAGACGAACGCCACCATCGGGTCGCGGCGCAGCGGCACGCAGTACAGCCGCTCGTCATCGACATCGCGCCCGAGCAGCGCCAGGTCGGCCTGGTAGCTGAACAGCCGTGCCAGCGACTCGTCGGTGTTGCCGGTCTCGACCTTGACCTGGATGCCCGGGTAGCGCTGGCAGAAGCGCGCGATCTGCGGCAGCACATGCACGGGCGCATCCACCGCCAGCACCAGGCTGCCGGTATGCAGGGCGCGTGAGTCCTGCAACAGGTCATGGGCCTCAGCCTCGCAGGCGAACAGGCGCTGGCTGATGCCCAGCAGGCGCTCGCCCAGGTCGGTCAGCTGCACCGAGCGTTTGTTGCGCTGGAACAGCAGCACGCCGAAGCGCTCCTCGAGCTTGCGCACCTGGTCGGACACCGCCGGCTGGGTCAGAAACAGCTTTTCCGCCGCGCGGGTGAAGCTGCCGTGCACAGCCACTGCATGGAACGCCTTCAGTTGAGCGTGGGATACCGACATGCCGACTCCAGTAACAAGCTGAACTTATGTGTGAAATACGATAAATCGATTTTCTTTATCAGTCAGCAACTGTTTCCATACGTTTCAACCCGAGGCCGTCGCCACAAGCAGCGGCCGGGCCATGGCCCGCACACGGTGCCATCTGACCAGATGACGAGCCTTCGTCATGCAGTGCGCAACACAACAACAAGACAGGCGTTTTTTAACAATCTGCCGGCACACTTGAGCAAGAGGTCAGAGTCAATGAATCAATCACTAGCCGCGTTGAAACGCTGGCGCATCCAGATTTTCGCGATCACCTGGCTGGCCTACGCCGCCTTCTACTTCACCCGCAAAGCCTTCTCGGTGGCCAAGCTCGGCATCGCTGAAGACCCGACATTCATGCTCGACAAGGCCGCCATGGCCAACCTCGACGCTATCTACCTGGCCGCCTATGCCGTGGGCCAGTTCACCTGGGGCATGCTCGCCGACCGCTTTGGCCCGCGTGTGGTGGTACTGGGCGGCCTGCTGATTTCGGCCGCGGCCGCGGTGGTGATGGGCAATTACGCGACCTTCCCGATCTTCGCCACCTGCATGCTCATCCAGGGCCTGGCGCAATCCACCGGTTGGGCCGGGCTGTGCAAGAACATCGGCAGCTTCTTCCCGGCCTCGCAGCGCGGGCGGGTGCTGGGGCTGTGGAGTTCGTGCTACGCCTTCGGCGGCCTGGTCGCTTCGCCGTTCGCCGGCTGGTGGGCTTACACACTGGTCGGCACCTGGCATGCAGCGTTCTTCTCCAGTGCCGCGGTGGTGGCCGGTGTGGCCGTGCTGTTCTTCTTCCTGCAGCGCAACAAGCCCGAAGACGTCGGCCTGGCAGCCGTCGAACCGGAGCCACAGAGCATGGCCCCGGCCGGCAACCTGTGCAGCGTCTGGGCGCCACTGCGCGAAATCCTGCGCAACCGCACGGTGCTGACCCTGGGCATGGCGTACTTCCTGTTGAAGCCGGCGCGCTACGCGATCCTGTTGTGGGGCCCGGTGATCGTCTTCGAGCAGATGCCGTCGGTGGGCAAGGTTGGCGCGGCGATCATCCCGACCGCCTTCGAACTGGCCGGGCTGCTGGGCCCGATCATCATCGGCCTGGCCTCGGACAAACTGTTCGGTGCCCGGCGCATGCCGGCCTGCGTGATCAGCCTGGTGCTGCTGACGGTGACCCTGGCCGCGTTCATGGGGGCCATGCACAGCGGCAGCATCGTGCTGGTGGTCGCCCTGCTGTTCGTCATGGGCCTGACCCTGTACGGGCCGGACTCGATGATCAGCGGCGCGGCGGCTATCGACTTCGGCACGGCCAAGGCCGGCGCCACCGCGGCAGGCTTCGTCAACGGCTGCGGTTCGGTGGGGGCGGTGCTCGGTGGCCTGCTGCCAGGCTACTTCGACAGTGTCACGGTGTTCATCGTGTTCGCTGGCTGCGCGCTGTTCTCGGCCCTGGTGCTGCTGCCGCACTGGAACAGCCGCCCGGCCAGTACGCCCCAGGCTGAGGACGTGGCACCCAACACCAGCATGGCGATCAAGCCACTGCGCAGCTGAAGGAAAGCGCGCAAGGCCGACAAACCGTGAGATTACTTGTCGATCCGCTGCCCGAGGGCGTATAAACTGCTCCCACTTTTGGCCGGTCGCTTCCTGAACCGGCCGCTGAAACAAAGAGAGTCGACATGGGCGCACAGTGGAAAGCCAAACATAGAGAAACAGCTGCCAATGCCAAGGGCAAGATCATGGGCAAGCTGGCCAAGGAAATCCAGATCGCGGCCAAATCCGGCGCCGACCCGGACATGAACCCGCGCCTGCGCCTGGCCATCGTCCAGGCCAAGAAAGCCTCGATGACCCGCGAGACCCTTGAGCGTGCCATCAAGAAAGGCGCTGGCCTGGACGGTGAGGCCGTGCAGTACCATGCCGTCAGCTATGAAGGCTTCGCCCCGCACCAGGTGCCACTGATCGTCGAGTGCCTGACCGACAACGTCAACCGCACCGTGGCGCAGATTCGCGTGCTGTTCCGCAAGGGCCAGCTGGGCGCCAGCGGCTCGGTGACCTGGGACTTCAACCATGTCGGCCTGATCGAAGCCACCCCGGAAGGCGATGCCGACCCGGAAATGGCCGCCATCGAAGCCGGTGCCCAGGACTTCGAGGAAGGTGAAGAAGAAGGTTCGACCTTGTTCATCACCGATACCACCGATCTGGATGCCGTGCAGAAGGCGCTGCCTGAGCATGGTTTCACCGTGACTTCGGCGAAGATCGGCTACACCCCGAAGAACCCGGTGAGCGCTGCCAGCCTGAGCGCTGAAGCACTGGCCGAGGTGGAAGCGTTCCTCGAGGCGATCGACGAGAACGATGACGTGCAGAACGTCTACGTTGGCCTGACTGACTAAAAAAGCTGGGGCCGCTTCGCGGCCCATTCGCGACACAAGGCCGCTCCTACAGGAATACGCGTTTCCCTGTAGGAGCGGCCTTGTGTCGCGAAACGAGGGCAAAGCCCTCGCCAGCAATCCGGAGCCGAACACCGATGAACCCCACCTTCGCCTCCCTCAGCCTCGCCCACCTGCGCACCCTCGACTGCCTCCTGCAGCTCAAGAACCTCAGCCACGCCGCCGACCGCCTGGATGTCAGCCAATCGGCCCTGAGCCGCCAGCTGGCCCACCTGCGCGAAGCCTTCGACGACCCGTTGCTGGTGCGCCAGGGCCGCGGTTATGTGCTCAGCGAACACGCCGAAGCCCTGGTCGAACCCCTGCGCCAAGTGCTCGAAGAACTCCAGGCCCTGCGCCAACCCGCCGCCTTCGACCCGGCCCGCTGCGAGCGGCGCTTCTGCCTGGCCGCCTCCGACTACGTGGCCGAGCACATGCTGCCGCTGCTGGTGGCTGCCTTGGAGCAGGAAGCCCCAGGCGTCTCCATCGACTACCGCACCTGGCAGGCCGGGCAATACGCCTTGCTCGCCAGCGGCGAGATCGACCTGGCCACCACCTTGTTCGACGAATCGCCGCCCAACCTGCATGGGCGACTGCTCGGCGAAGACCGCGCGGTGTGCCTGATGCGCCAGGATCACCCGCTGACCGCGCTGGACGTGCTTGGCCAGGACGACTACCTGGCCTGCAAGCATGTGCGCATTTCTGGTGGCGGCGACAAGGACAGTTTCATCGACCGCCACCTGCGCGCCCAGGGCCTGCAACGGCGCATCAGCCTGGAAGTGCCGTTCTTCTCGGCCACCGTGCAAGTGATTGGCAACAGCCAGGCGCTGGCCACGGTGCCCGAGCACATCGCCCGGCAGCTGTGCCGCCTGCATGGGCTGGCGTGGCGGCCGTTGGGGTTTGTCGAACATACCCAGCGCTATTGGGTAGTGTGGCATCAGCGCTTGCAGGCCTCGGCCGAGCACCGCTGGTTGCGCAACCGGGTGTTCGAGCTGTGGCGGCAGTCGCAGTTCGGGGTGCAGGGCGGGGTTGCGGGTTTGCCATAGCAGGTATGCGCGAAGCGGGGTTATTCGCGTGGGCGCAGGCGCCTAGACTGGGGGCACTGGACAATCCTCAGGAGAGCGCGCGTGACCCCAGAACAATTCCGCCAGTACGGCCACCAGTTGATCGACCTGATCGCCGACTACCGCCAATCCGTCGGCGAACGCCCGGTCATGGCCCAGGTCGAGCCCGGCTACCTCAAGGCCCAGCTGCCCCAAGGCGCCCCGCAGCAGGGCGAGCCGTTCGAGGCCATCCTCGACGACGTCAACCAACTGGTCATGCCCGGCCTGTCGCACTGGCAGCACCCGGACTTCTACGGCTACTTCCCGTCCAACGGCACCCTGTCGTCGGTGCTCGGCGATTTCCTCAGCACCGGCCTCGGCGTGCTCGGCCTGTCGTGGCAATCCAGCCCGGCGCTGAGCGAGCTGGAGGAAACCACCCTCGACTGGCTGCGCCAGTTGCTCGGCCTGTCGGGCCAGTGGAGCGGGGTGATCCAGGACACTGCGTCCACCAGCACCCTGGTGGCGCTGATCAGCGCCCGCGAGCGTGCCACCGACTACGCGCTGGTCCGCGGCGGCCTGCAGGCCGAAGCCAAGCCGTTGATCGTCTATGTCAGCGCCCATGCCCACAGCTCGGTGGACAAGGCCGCACTGCTGGCCGGCTTTGGCCGCGCCAACATCCGCCTGATCGCTACCGATGAGCAGTTCGCCATGCGCCCGGAAGCGCTGCGGGCGGCCATCGAGCAAGACCTGGCCGCCGGCAACCAGCCATGCGCCGTGGTGGCCACGACCGGCACCACCACCACCACCGCCCTCGACCCACTGCGCCCGATCGGCGAAATCGCCCAGGCCAACGGGCTGTGGCTGCATGTCGATTCGGCCATGGCCGGTTCGGCGATGATCCTCCCGGAATGCCGCTGGATGTGGGACGGCATCGAGCTGGCCGACTCTGTGGTGGTCAATGCTCACAAGTGGCTGGGCGTGGCGTTCGATTGCTCGATCTACTACGTGCGTGATCCACAGCATTTGATCCGGGTGATGAGCACCAACCCGAGCTACCTGCAGTCGGCGGTGGATGGCGAGGTGAAGAACCTGCGGGATTGGGGGATTCCGCTGGGTCGCCGGTTCCGTGCGCTGAAATTGTGGTTCATGTTGCGCAGCGAAGGCGTGGAGGCGTTGCAGCAGCGCTTGCGCCGGGACCTGGACAATGCCCGCTGGCTGGCGGAACAGGTTGCAGCTGCGGCGGAGTGGGACGTGCTGGCGCCGGTGCAACTGCAGACCTTGTGCATTCGCCACCGGCCAGCGGGGCTGGAGGGGGAGGCGCTGGATGCGCATACCAAGGCGTGGGCTGAGCGGTTGAATGCGTCCGGGGTGGCGTATGTGACGCCGGCGACGCTGGAAGGGCGGTGGATGGTGCGGGTGTCGGTGGGGGCCTTGCCGACCGAGCGGGAGCATGTCGAGAAGCTTTGGCTGAACCTGCAGGATGTGGTTAAAGGCTGACATCGCCGGGGCTGCTTTGCAGCCCTTTCGCGACACAAGGCCGCTCCTACAGGAGTACGCGATTCCCTGTAGGAGCGGCCTTGTGTCGCGAAAGGGCCGCAAAGCGGCCCCCTGCAATCTATCAGTTGCTCACCGCCTGAAAGCTACCCTTGCGGCTGGCCTCGAAGGCTTCCTTTTCCATCGGCTTGGCATCCGGATTACCCAGGTCTTCCATCGCCATCCGATGGGTCTCCGGCGCAATGTAGGCCGCCAGTGCACACACGCAGGTGATAAAGAACGCCAGGCCACCGATCACCAGCGGAATGTTCTCCGAACCCGGTGGCGCCACCAGGGCGAACAGCGCCGGCAGCATGGCGGTGAGCATAGTGCCGATGTTCTGCGCGATGGCCATGGCCGATACGCGGTAGCGGGTGTGGAACAGCTCCGGGTAGAAGCTTGGGAACACCGCGTTGTAGCCCTGGTAGACCATGCCCCACATCACGATCGAGGCGGCGAAGGCCAGTGGCACGTTCTGGATGCTGATCGCATACAGGTAGACGAAGGCCAGCAGGCCAGAGCCCAGGCAGCCGGCGATCATGGTCGGGCGGCGGCCGATCTTGTCGGACAGGTTGCCCACGAACGGGATCACCAGCACAGCGACAATGTTGCCCACTACCGGGATCCACAGGTACACGCTCTTGTCGAAGCCGATACCGTAGGCTGGCTGCACCGCGTAGGCCGCGCCGAAGATGGTGGCAACTACCGGGATCACGTTCATCAGGGCCATGAACATCACCAGCACCATGTGCTTCCAGCTGTGGCGGAAGGCCTCGCTGATTGGCGACTTGGCAACCTTGTCCTGCTTCTCTTCCTTCACGAACGCCGGGGTTTCGTGCACTTCCTTGCGGATGATGAAGCCCGCGATCAGGACGAAGGCGCTCATCAGGAACGGAATGCGCCAGCCCCAGTCATTGAAGGCGTCGCTCGGCATGAAGTAGGCCAGTGGCAGGAACACCGCCGCTGCCAGCACCTGGCCGGCCTGCACGCCCTGCAAGGTGAAGCTGGCGTAGTAACCGCGCCGTCCGAACGGGGCGTGCTCCATGATCATCGAACTTGCGCCGGAGATTTCACCGGCCACGGCAAAGCCCTGGACCAGGCGCAGCACCACCAGCAAGGCCGGGGCCAGCAGGCCGATGTCGTGGTAGGTCGGCAGCAGGCCCACGGCCATGGTCGACAGGCCCATCAGGAACATGCACAGCAGCAATACGTTCTTGCGCCCGCGGGTGTCACCCCAGTGGCCGAGCACGAAGGCGCCGATCGGGCGCGCCAGGTAGCCCACGCCGTAGGTGGCCAGCGAGGCGATGATGGCCATTTTCGGGTCGGTGTTGGGGAAGAAGATCTGCGGGAAGATCAGCGCCGCAGCCTGGGCATAGATGAAGAAATCGTAGTATTCGAGTGCCGAGCCAATCCATCCGCTGGCGGTCGCTTTCTTGGCTTGAGAGCTTGAGTGGGCCATCGTTGTCTCCGTTGTTCTTGTAGGTCGTCGCACGGCTGGCGTCGCCCAGGGGCGGCCAGAGGGGGTGCGATCGCTTGTCGGGAGTAGGGCGGTTATAGCGCTGACGATCGCAGGCGGTGTCTGCAAAGGGAGGACGAACGAGCAGGTGCGGATCGCAAGGCGATGGAGGTGTGCATAGGTCGGTACCCGGTTTATTGAACTTATTATGTCGTGACGTTGGGCTTGTCTGCGCAGGTGCTGTCGAACGCCCGTCAGGGCAGAAGAGGGCGGTCGGTGTGCCTGCGTCTGGGTCCATGTTTGCCTAGGGTTGGCAGTGAATCAATTCGCCAGAATCGGTTTTGTGCGGTAATCGAACGCAAAACTAACCATTTCGTACAAACAGATTGCCGGGCCGACTTTACCTGCGAATAATCGACAGTGCCAGGAACCCAGCGCGGTTTCGGCCCGTCGTCCGTCCAATAACAAGGAACTTCCCCATGCAGCGTTCGATAGCCACCGTGTCCTTGAGCGGCACCCTGCCGGAAAAGCTCGAAGCCATCGCCGCCGCCGGTTTCGACGGCGTCGAGATCTTCGAGAACGACCTGTTGTACTACGCCGGTAGCCCCCGTGAAGTGCGGCAGATGTGCGCCGACCTCGGCATTGCCATCACCCTTTTCCAGCCGTTTCGCGACTTCGAAGGCTGCCGCCGCGACCGCCTGCAGAAGAACCTCGACCGCGCCGAGCGCAAGTTCGACCTGATGCAAGAGCTGGGCACCGACCTGGTGCTGGTGTGCAGCAACGTCCAGGCCGACGCCCTTGGGGATGAACAGCTGCTGGTGGACGACCTGCGCCTGCTCGGCGAGCACGCGGGCAAGCGCGGCCTGCGTATTGGCTACGAAGCCCTGGCCTGGGGCCGCCATGTCAATACCTACCAGCAAGTGTGGAACCTGGTGCGCCAGGCCGACCACCCGGCGCTGGGCGTGATCCTCGACAGCTTCCACACCCTGTCGCTCAAGGGTGATCCGGCGGCGATCCGCGACATTCCCGGCGACAAGATCTTCTTCGTGCAGATGGCCGACGCGCCGATCCTGAACATGGATGTGCTGGAGTGGAGCCGCCACTTCCGTAACTTCCCGGGCCAGGGCGAAATGGACCTGGCCGGCTTCCTCGCGCCGATCCTCGCCACCGGCTACCGCGGCCCGCTGTCGCTGGAAATCTTCAACGACGGCTTCCGCGCCGCACCGCCACGGCAGAACGCCGCCGACGGCCTGCGCTCGCTGTTGTACCTCGAAGAGCAGACCCGCCTGCGCCTGGAGCAGGAAGGCACCGCCATCGAGCCGGGCGTGCTGTTCACCCCGCCGGCCGCCAGCGCCTATGATGGCGTGGAGTTCCTCGAATTTGCCGTCGACGAAGCCGTCGGCGCGCGCCTGGGTGGCTGGCTCAAGCGCCTGGGCTTTGCCGAAGCCGGCAAGCACCGTAGCAAGGACGTGCGCCTGCTGCGCCAGAACGACATCAACATCGTGCTCAACGCCGAGCCGTATTCCTTCGGCCACAACTTCTTCGAGGCCCACGGCCCGTCGCTGTGCGCCACCGCCCTGCGGGTGAAGGACGAGCATGCCGCGCTGCAACGCGCCACGGACTTCCGTGGCCAGCCATTCCGCGGCCTGGTCGGCCCCAACGAATGCGAAGTGCCTGCCGTGCGTGCGCCGGACGGCAGCCTGATCTACCTGGTGGAACAGGGCAAGGAAGGGCCGTCGCTGTACGACACCGACTTCCGCCTCGACCCGGCCGCCAGCGCCACTGGTGGCCTGCAGCGCATCGACCACATGGCCCTGGCGCTGCCGGCCGAATCGCTGGACAGCTGGGTGCTGTTCTACAAGAGCCTGTTCGATTTTGCCGCCGATGACGAAGTGGTGCTGCCCGACCCGTACGGCCTGGTCAAGAGCCGCGCCTTGCGCAGCCCGTGTGGCAGCCTGCGTTTGCCGCTGAACATCTCGGAAAACCGCAACACCGCCATCGCCCATGCGCTGTCCAGCTATCGTGGCTCGGGCGTGCACCACATCGCCTTCGATTGCACGGACATCTTCAGCGAAGTGGCGCGGGCCAAGGAGTCCGGGGTGCCACTGCTGGAGATCCCGCTGAACTACTACGACGACCTCGCGGCGCGCTTCGATTTCAACGACGAGTTCCTCAGCGAGCTGGCCTATTACAACGTGCTGTACGACCGTGATGCCCAGGGTGGCGAGCTGTTCCACGTGTACACCGAACCGTTCGAGGAGCGCTTCTTCTTCGAGATCATCCAGCGCAAGGGCGGCTATGCCGGGTATGGCGCGGCGAACGTCGCGGTGCGCCTGGCGGCCATGGCCAAGCGCCGCAGCGGGGCAGCGCGCAAGCCGGTGTTGTGATCGCAGGTACCCGAAACCGTGTCATCTATGCTTATGAAGCTTTTGTCAGAGGATGTGATTCATCCGAGGTGAGAGGGCAATCATGAGCAAGGTATTCGTCAACATCGGCCTCAGCCTTGACGGCTACATGGCCCCGGAAGGCATGGACATCGCGCACTGGGACAGCCCCGGTTACAAGCACTGGGGCGCCAGGTGGGGTGAGTTGATGAGCTGGATCCTCAAGCAGCAGTACTTCCGCGAAAAGCTCATGTTCGCTTCGGGCGGCGAGACCGGCCCGGTCAACGACATGCTGCGCCACACCCTGGAGCGTACCGGCGCCGCCATCATGGGCAAGCGCATGTTCGAGCAGGGCGAGCGCAGCTGGCCGGAGGAGGCACCTTTCCATTGCCCGGTGTACGTGCTCACCCACGAAAAGCGCGAACCTTGGGTGCGGCCGGGCGGCACGACCTTCCATTTCTGCAACGATGGGCCGGCGAAAGCCCTTGAGCTGGCCAGGGCGGCTGCGGGTGGACGTGACATTCGCATCTCGGGTGGCGCGGACGTGATACAGCAGTACTTGCGTATGGATGCCATCGAGGAACTGGAAATCGCCCTGGCTCCGGTGCTCTTTGGCAGTGGAAGACGCCTGTTCGAGAACCTGTACGAGCCGGTGGCGCAATTTCGCGTCGACCAGGTATTCCCCACGCCAGACGCAACCCATCTGCGTTACGTGAAACGGTAAGCGATGGGGCCGCATGGCGGCCCCGTTTCACCTCGCAATCATTTCACGCTGATGGGTACTGTCACGCTCTGCCCCAGTGCCGACTTCACGGTAATCGTCGCCGGTGCCGCCGGTACGCTGCCGGTGGTGGTCACCGACAACCGCCAGCGTGCCCCGCTGGTTGCTGCCGTCAGCGTCGCCGTGCCCAGGTTCAGCGGGCCATTGGTGGTGGCTGCGGTCACGTTGATGCTGTTGCCGGTGGCCACCGAGGTGGTGCCGGCGATGTCCCAGGTGTAGCGAGCGTTGCTGCGTTCCTGCACCACGGCGCTGCTGACCTGGACCTGGTCCGCTGCCACAGCAGGGCTCACGACGATGCTGACTGTGGCCGGTGCCAGCGACTCGGCGCCCTTGGTGTCGCGCGCGGTGTAGGTAAAGCTGGCGGTGAGCGCTGTGCTGATCGTGGCGGGCGGGGTGTAGGTGATGGTCGTGCCGTCGGTGCTGACCTTGCCAAGGCCGGAGTCGGGCTGGCTCAGGCCGGTGACGGTCAAGGGCAGGTTGCCTTCGGGGTCGGTGTCGTTAGCCAGCACGTTGAGCACGATCGGCTTGCCGGCCGTGGTTGCGGCGCTGTCATTCGCGGCCAGCGGTGGCTTGTTGTTGCTGTCGCTGTTGTTGGTGAGGCCGCTACGGAAGGTCGGCAGGCCCACCGAAGGCGCGTATTCCACGCCATCCCAGCCGGGCAGCGGGGCGGGCATGACCTGGAACTGGCCAGGGTGTTCCAGGTCCCAGCGCAGCAGCATCGACGTGTCTTCATGCTGGGTGTTGTGGCAGTGTTCCATGTAGGTCCCGGCGAACTCGCGAAAGTGCAGGGCCACTTCCAGTTCTTGCGAGGAGTCGGCTTCCGCGCCGATGCGGTAGACGTCCTTGCGCGCCCATTTTTCCCACTCTGGCGGTGCCTTGCCGTCACGGCTGAGGATCACGCCTTCCTCGAAGTGCACATGCACCGGATGGCTCCAGCCGTTGCCACCGTTCCTGATCCGCCACACTTCCAGCGTGCCGTCGCCGCTGAAACCGCCCGGGGTCGCTTCGTTGGCCAGCTGCGGTGCGGCGCTGATGCGCCGTGGGTCCATGTTGTAGCCGGCGCCACCGTCGGTCTTGATGGTCCAGGGTGCACTGTCGGTGCCGTCGGAGCGGCCAAAGATGAACTCGCGGTGGCGGGCCGCCTTGATCCTGGCCTGGTCAGCGGCCGCAGAACGGTCGATTGGCAGCGGGATCATCTTCAGGCCCTCTGGCTTGCCCGGCTTGGCCGGTTCGAAAGCGGCCGGGTCCATGCTCACGTCCTGGCCGCTGTAGGGCTGCACCAGCAATTGCAGGAACTTGCCCACTACCGGGTCGCCCTTGTCCCATTCGGGCCCGTTGCTGGTCTGCTTGAGCACTGCCTTGTACTGCTCGGACAGCACATCAGCCAAGGGGATGGCCTGTTTCGGGCCCTTGCCGGACTCATGCTCCATCAGGTTGACGAAGTACAGCTTGTCGCCGGCTTTTATCCCGTTCTTGGCGAAGTTGATGATGATGTCGTAGCGCTCGGCAATGGCTTGTACCGGCAGGATGCCGTTGTTGTCCTGCAGGTTGCCGTCGCCGTTGAGGTCCATCGTGCCGTCGAACGGCACGGCGTGCTCCATGATGTTGCCGTCGTTGGCGATCATGTGGAACGGCACCCGGGCATACGACAGATTGGAGCCCGGAGGCCCTTTGAACTCACCGCTGTTGCCGGCGATTTCGCGCACCACGGCGAACTTGAAGTAGCGCGACACCGAGCCGTTGAGGATACGGAAGCGGTAGCTGCGGGCGCGGACCTTGAGCCTGGGCTGGTACTGCCAGTTGACCAGCACCTGGTCACCGAGGAAGCCGTCGGTGTTGAACGGGTTGAACCACAGCTGGCCGTTCTGATCCCAGGCCTTGTCGGCGATCACCAGGTTGACGTCGTAGTCGCGGTTACCCCACGGCATGGCCGAGCCGCTGGGGAAGCGCAGGTTGACACCGTCCTGCAGCGCTTCGTTGCCGCGGTCGATGGCGCTGTAGTAGTTCATCATCACGGCGTTGCCTTTGTAGACGTTCTGCGCCGTGAAATCCATCATGTGGTCGTGGAACCAGTGGCTGCTCATGGTTTCGCGCCAGTCGCCACGAATCTTGATGCTGCCGTTCTCGCAGGTTTTCAGCCCCGGGTTGGCGTCGTTGACGAACAGGGTTTCACCCGGCGAGCAGGGGAACGCGGCGTGTGGGTCTTCGGCACGGGTATTGATGGTGTCGTAGCCGGCCAGCTGCAACGGCCAGCGGTAGTCGTAGTACTGGCCGGGGAAGAAGTAGGCGTTGGCGAAGCCATCGCTCTCGGCCGGCGAGTGACCGTTGTGCTCGTGGGTGGAAATGGTGTGCAGGCCAAAGCCGGCGTTGGCCGATGGATCGATCGGCAGCGCGTTGTAATGGCGCATCAGAATCGGCTGGCCATAACGGACCATCAGCAGCTTCGGTGGGAAGGTGCCGTCGAAGGTCCACAGCGACTTGTGGTTCTGCACCGGGAAGTTCGGGTGGAAACGGGTGTCGATGCCCTTGGTGGTACCGAGGGTGGTCGGGATGTCCGAGGTCTGGAAATACAGCCCGCCGGGTGCAAATTCGCCGACGGCATAGTTGTGCAACTGCTTGCGGTCGCGCAGCCCCTGGTTGATGCGTGCTCCCGCCTGTACGGTCTTGAACGCGGTCTGCGGGAAGAACTCGTTCCAGCGCTGGTGCGACCAGCCTTTCCCGGGTGGCCGGCCTTCCGCCGGCGAACCGACCGGTTTGCGGTCGAGGAACAGCTCGATCTGCGCTTTCCACGGGTTGCGGTCGAGGGTATTGGAGAACTGGGACGGGAAGGGGAACAGGCCCGGTTGCCTGAGGAAGGCTTCCAGGGCGTTGCTGCTCGGGCTGCTGCGGGCGACCACGTCCGGGTCCTGGGTGGGAGGCGGGCCAAGCGTCGGGACCGGGAAGGTCAATGGCGGAGCTGGCAGGCTCGGGTCAAGTTTGTCCGAACCGAATTCCTCGAACAGCAGCAATTGCTGGGTGAACGGCTGCGCCCCGAACAACGGGCTCGGCTTGCCGTTGGTTGGGTAACTGCGTGATGTTTGCAGCGCGGGCGGCAGCACGTTGTCGACGCGGTTGGTGGCGCGGTCGCCGAAAACGCCGTCTTGCAGTTCCAGCGCACCTTGGTTGGCTGGCGGCAGGTCGTACAAGAGGCGCAAGGCCGGTTCGGGGTTGGCTGGTTGCTCGGTGAAGTGCGAGGGGTCCGTCGGCGGCGGCGGGCTCAGGTCGTCGAGCGGGGCAGCGAGGGCGCAGCCCAGCCCGAGGCTGAGCATTAACGCGGAAACGGCGGACAACCTGAATGCATGGCGCGTGGTGGGGGTAACGGCAGGTGCTTGCATTGCCTTATGCCTCGCTCGCAGAGCGTTGGCCCGGGGCCAACAATGGCGTTTTGCCTGGGTAGGCAGGGCGGAGCAATGGCTGTGCCAACGGATTGTCGCGCAAGGCCGTGTCACGGCAGCCCTTGCGCGGCCTGGGGCGCGCAAAACGCTGGGGCGCTAAAGGCTACGCAAGAGCCCGCGCGCTGGGGCCTGAGCCCCATCTACAGTGGGGAATCAGAGGTTCGAATGTCCCATCGGCCTGCAGCAACCACAGCCTCCGACCAATAGCCCGCTTCCCTGCACCTCCCCACTCACGGATAATCCCTTCCTAATTCCAATAATCACCCCGTGAGCCCCCATGACCGACCCCGTGGCCCCTCTCAGCCCGCCTGAACCCTCGGCTACGCGCCAACCGCGCAAGAACAACCCCGAGAAAACCCGCGAGGACATCCTCCAGGCCGCCATCAACGAGTTCGTCCAGCAGGGCCTGGCCGGCGCGCGCGTGGACGCCATCGCCGAGCGCACGGCCACCTCCAAGCGCATGATCTACTACTACTTCGGCAGCAAGGAGCAGCTGTACGTCGAGTGCCTGGTCAAGCTGTATGGCGACATCCGCAAGACCGAGCAGAGCCTGGACCTGGAGTCGCTGCCGGCCGAGCAGGCGATTCGCCGGCTGTCCGAGTTCACCTTCGACCACCACGACCGCAACGTCGATTTCGTGCGCATGGTCTGCACCGAGAACATCCATTACGGCGAGTACGTCAAGAAGTCCCCGGCCATTCGCGAGATGAGCAGCCTGGTGCTGCAGGCATTGGGCAGCACCCTGGCGCGTGGCGTGGAAGAGGGCGTGTTCCGCCCCGGCATCGAGGTCATCGACCTGCATATGCTGATGAGTTCGTTCTGCTTCTACCGGGTGTCCAACCGCCACACCTTCGGCGATATTTTCCAGATCGACCTGGCTGATGAGCAGGTCAAGCAGCGCCACCGGCAGATGATTTGCGACGTGGTGCTCAGCTACATCCGCGCCTGAACCCGCTTACTCGCCCAGCCGTTGCTCGCGCGACGGCGGGTAGCCGAAGTAGGCGGCATAGCACTTGCTGAAGTGCGATACCGAGACGAAACCGCACGCCACTGCCACCTCCATCACCGACAGGTCGGAGTACTGCAGCAGGCGGCGGCTCTTGGTGATGCGCAGTTCCATGTAGTAGCGCCGCGGCGAGGTGCCGAGCTGGGCCTGGAACAGCCGGTCGATCTGCCGCCGCGAGCGGCCGCTGTAGGCCGCCAGCTGGTCGAGGCTCAGGGTCTCTTCGAGGTTGTTTTCCATCAGCTCGACGATGGTGCGCAGGTGCAGGCTCATGGACTTTTTCGCCCCGGGGCCGACCTGGCGGTAGCGGGCGCCGGAGAACGACAGGATTTCTTCCACGCCTTCGGCCAGGCCGTCGCCGTACAGGCGGCGTACCAGGCCGAGCATCAGCTCCATGGCGCCGTTGGGGCTGGCGGCGCTGAGGCGGTCGCGGTCGAGGGTGAAGCTGGCCGGGGTGATGCGGGTTTGCGGGCTGCGTTCGGACAGGCTGGCGCGCTGTTCGGGGTGGATGCTGCAGCCGTAGTCGTCGAGCACGCCAGCCCGGCCGAGGAACCAGGCGCCGTTCCACAGCCCGCCCAGGGCCATGCCGTGGCTGGCGCAGTCGTCCAGCAGGCGGTCGAGTTCGGGGTATTTCAGCGGCGTGCGCAGGCCGCCGCAGACGATCAGCAGGTCAAGTTCCTTGAGTTCATTGGCGGACAGTTCGCTGGCGACCAGTTCCAGGCCCAGGTCGCTCAGCACCCGGTCACCCTTGAGTGACAGCGGGGTGAAGCGGAAGCTGTCGGCGCGCAGCAGGTTGGCGGTGACCAGCACGTCCATGGCCACGGTGAAACTGGCCATCGAGAAGTGCTCGAGCAGGATGAAGTCGACGCGGTAGGGGGCCTCGGGGCTACCGGCGCTGGCCTTGAGCCGCAGCATGTTGCTGGTGCTGGTCTTCTTGCTGAACTGACGTGGGGTGGGCACTCTGGACTCCGCTTCCTGGCTGGCCAGCAGAGTGTGGCGGGAGCGTGCGGGAAAGACAACGTCCGGGGGGCGCATGTCGTATTGCAGGTCGTGTTGAGGCAAGTGGGCTATGCTGGCGCGCCTGTTCTGGAGAACCTCGATGAAATACGCCGTCGCATTGCTGTTCGGTCTGCTGCCGTTGCTGGCCCATGCTCTGGAGGCAGGCGAGCGGTTGGCGCCCTGGACGCTGCTTGACCAGTACGACCAGCCCTACAGCCTGAACGCCGACACTCACATACTCCTGGTGGCCCGCGACATGGAGGGCGCCAAGCTGGTCAAGGCCGCCCTGGCCGATACGCCCAAGGGCTATCTGGAGGCGCGTGATGCGGTGTTCGTCGCCGATATCCAGCGGATGCCGGCGCTGGTCAGCAAGCTGTTTGCCATTCCGGCGATGCGCGATTACAGCTACCGGGTGATGCTCGACCGCGAAGGCCGCGTGGCCAGCCGCTATCCGGGGCAGGCAGGGCAGGTGTTGTGGTTGCAGTTGAAAGATGGGGAGTTGGTGAGCCAGCAGACTTTTGCCGACGTTGGGGCATTCAAAGCTGCGTTGGCGCGCTTGCCGCACAAATCCGACTGAACCCTCAGCACTGGCCGTAACCCAACCCCGTACATGCCAACGGGAGAGTGCTCATGGAAATCGGAACGATCTGGATCATTGTCGCGACCCTGGTCATCCTGCTGGAGATCTTCGCCATCTGGCACATCATCGGCAGCGATCGGCGCGCAGAGCGCAAGATGCTGTGGATCGTGTTCGTGGTCTACGCACCGTTCCCGGGGTTGCTGTTCTGGGCCTGGCGCGGGCCACGGGCGGTGAAGGGCAGGGCGGTGCTGCAGGAAAAATGACGGCCGGGGTATCAGGCGCAGTGCGCCTGATACCACAGGCTTCAGTCCGGCGTGATACCGATCTTGATCTCCGGGTCGAGGCCGCTCACCAGCAGGCTGCCGGCGAAGCTGACCGTGTCCTGCACCTCAAGCGCCTTGAACGCGTCGCGGATGCGGGTACGAATCGCCTTGCCGGCCTCTTTGCGTTTTTCTTCCGCAGTGCCTGGGGAAAGGACCAGTTCACCGTTCAGGGTCGTTTCGATCTTGCCGGACTTTTTCCAGCCCATCTCTTCGCGCAGGTGGGTACGCGCTGCTGCTGCGTCACCTTCATGATCATTGTTCACAGGGCTGATGGTGTAGGCGAGTTGGAACGCGTAGGGCTTGCTCATGGCTTGTCCTTCAGTGAAGCGGCGCTGCGCCGCGGTTGTGGCCTCCGTGCCGGGACCTGCAATCTAGCGAACTGCGCGGCTGAAGCCTACATACGCGGTGTTGGGCTTCTGTACTTCAGTTGAGAAATTTCCTACAAGCGCTTGACCTCTACCTAACTCGAGCCAACAGACTCGGACGCTCATTCACACGAAGGAGCGTTCCATGACCCGCGCAGTCCAGCTGTCCAATCCACAAGGCCTGTACGACCCCAGCGCCAACGCCTATTCCCATGTTGCCGAGGTGACTGCCGGTAGCCGCCTGCTGTTTATCGCCGGGCAGGGCGGGGAGGATGCCAATGGGCAGCTTTCGCCCGAATTTGCAGGGCAGGCCCGCCAGGCGCTGGCCAATCTGCAGATTGCGCTGGCTTCGAAAGGGGCAGAGTTGGCACAGGTGTTCAAGCTGACATTGCTGATTGTCGATCACAGTGAGGAACGCCTGGCGCAGTGGGTGGCTGAGGCGGACCGGGCCTGGGGAGGCCACATGAAGCCGACCTGCACGCTGATACCGGTGCCGCGCCTGGCACTGGATGGCATGCTGGTGGAGATCGAGGCCGTGGCAGCTGTGGCGTGAGCCTGTAGCGGCCTGTTCGCGGGCTTGCCCGCTCCCACAGGTACTGCACGGTATTCAGAACCTGCGGTGAACCTGTGGGAGCGGGCGAGCCCGCGAATACGCCATCACAGGTCATGCAAAAGCCTTAGAATGACCTTTTCCCCGAGCCCACCCAGCCATGCTGCCCATCGAACTGCTGCCTACCACTCCCGACCAGGCCGACCTGATCCGTAACCTCTATCAGTTCTACGCCTATGAGTCCTCCGACTGGGAGCAGGAAGATGTCGAGGTGGACGGCCGTTTCTACATCCACGAAGAGCACCTGCAGCGCTACTGGCAGTCCCCAGGCTGGAGCGCCAGCCTGGTGCTGGTGGACGGTTTCATCGCCGGCTTCGTGCTGGTCGAACGCAGCGAGTTGCCCGGCATCGAGGCGCTGGAACTGGCCGACCTGTTCATCCTCAAGCGCTATCGGCGCCAGGGCATCGGCCGCGCCGTGGCCAATGAGTTCCTCGCCAACCCGGGTGACTGGCTGCTGCGCTGCTACGCCCTGGACCCGATCGCGGTGGCGTTCTGCAAGGCGGTGGTGGCCGACCTGCACCGGCCAGTGCAACAGATCTTCCCCGGCGATGATCCGGACCTGCTCACCTACCAGGTAACCTCCACTCGCCACTGACTGCCTGTCGATGCAGCATAATTTTGTGACCCACTTCACAAAATCCGCTCGCAAGGCATAATGCCAGCACTGCTTTACAAGACCCGGCCGCGCTGGCCAGGGGTTCCTTTCGCACACGTCGCAGGTTCAGGTAAATTTCATGTCGCTAGTCGCAAGCCCCGACATCATGTACCGGCTGTTGATCCAGAGCGTGGTGGACTATGCCATCTACCTGCTCACCCCCGACGGTATTGTCGCCAACTGGAACCCCGGCGCCCAGCGGGCCAAGGGCTACCGCGCCGAAGAAATCGTCGGCCAGCATTACTCGCTGTTCTACAGCGAAGACGAGCGCGCGGCCGGCCTGCCCGAGCAGAACCTGGAGCAGGCGCGCAGCACCGGTCGCTTCGAAGAGATCGGCTCGCGCCTGCGCAAGGACGGCTCGGCTTTTCATGCCCATGTAGTGATCGACGCGGTTCGCGATGACAACGGCCAACTGGTCGGTTTCGCCAAGGTCACCCGCGACATTTCCGAGCGCCGCCAGCAGGAGCTGGAGCTGCTGCAGGCCAAGGAGCTGGCCGAGCAGTACAGCCAGGAAATGGCCAACCTGTCGCAGTTTCTCGACTCGGTGATCGCCAACATCCCCGCCAGCGTCATCGTCCAGGACCTTGAAAGCCAGCGCATCCTGCTCGCCAACCAGCAGGCCGAGCGCCTGTTCGGTGGCGGCGGCAAGCCGATGATCGGCCATACGCCTGGCGAGTGCCTGGCACCGGCCGCGGCCGATTACCTGGAAACCCAGCTCAGCCGAGGCGCGCGCAGCAGCAAAGGCTTTGCCGCCGAAACCCGGGTCGATACCGCCTGTGGCCCGCGCACCCTGCGCAGCCGCGCGCTGCTCAGCCAGAAATGCGAGGGTCAGGCCGATTACGTGCTGTTCGTGGCCGAAGACGCCACCGAAGAGCTCGCCGCCCACGCGCAGATCCACCACATGGCGCACCACGACGCGCTCACCGGGCTGCCCAACCGTACCTTGTTCCACGAGCGCCTCAAGCAGGCCCTGGTGCGCGGCCACGAGAGCGAAAAGCTCACCGCCGCGCTGTGCCTGGACCTGGACAACTTCAAGAACATCAACGATTCCCTCGGCCATGCCTTCGGCGACAAGCTGCTGCGCGCCCTGGGCAAGCGCCTGCGCCGCGAGTTGCGCGAGCACGACACCCTGGCCCGGCTGGGCGGCGACGAATTTGCCGTGGTGCTGACCCACCTGGACAGCCGCGAAGCCGCCTGCAATACCGCCAGGCGCCTGATCGAGGCCATCTGCCCACCGTTCCAGATCGAGGGTCACCAGTTCTCGGTAGGCGTCAGCATCGGTATCGCCCTTGCACCTGAAGACCATGAGCAGGCCGAACAACTGCTCGGTTACGCCGACATGGCCCTGTACGAGGCCAAGCGCAATGGCCGCAGCCGTTACGAGTGCTTCCACCTCGAACTGGATGTTGCCGCCCGCCAGCGCCGCCTGGTCGAGACCGACCTGCGCACCGCCTTGCACCTGGGGCAGCTGCACCTGCACTACCAGCCGGTGGTGGATCAACAGACCAGCAGCGTGACCGGCTACGAAGCGCTGCTGCGCTGGGAGCACCCGACCCGGGGCATGGTCATGCCCATGGACTTCATCCCCATCGCCGAAGAAACCGGGCTGATCCACGAACTCGGCACCCGTGCGCTGAACCTGGCGTGCCAGGAGGCGGCCACCTGGGGTACCGAACAGACCGTGTCGGTGAACCTGTCGCCGGTGCAGTTCAAGAACGCCAACCTGGTTCACACCGTGACCCTGGCCCTGGCCGATTCGGGGCTGGCGCCGCAGCGCCTGGAACTGGAGATCACCGAGTCGGTGCTGCTCGGCAACAGCGAAGAGAACGTGCGCACCTTGCGGGCGCTGAAGGACCTGGGCGTGTCGATCTCGCTGGATGACTTTGGTACGGGCTATTCGTCGTTGGGCTATCTGCGTTCGTTCCCGTTCGACCGGATCAAGATCGACAAGTCGTTCGTGCATGACATGTGCGACAGCCGCGAAGCGATGTCGATCATCCGCGCGATCACGGAGCTGTCCAACAGCCTGATGATCAAGACCACGGCCGAAGGGGTGGAGTCGGAGGAGCAGATGCAGCGGCTGCGGGCGGAAGGGTGCTCGCACTTCCAGGGCTATCTGTATGGGCGGCCGGCGCCGGCCAGCGAGCGCCTGAAGCAGGTCTGCGTGTAACCGTTCGAGGGCTTGGGGGCTGCTTTGCAGCCCATTCGCGACACAAGGCCGCTCCTACAGGGGATCGCGAATCCCTGTAGGAGCGGCCTTGTGTCGCGAAAGGGCCGCAAAGCGGCCCCCTGGTTTCTCAGCTATTCCAGTCGGGCGCAAAGTCCGGGCTGACCACCCGCTGATCCTTCGGCAACCCGGCAATCAGCGCCCGGTCGGCATCATCCAGGCGCACCTCCAGCGCCGCCAGGTTGGCCAGCTGGTTCTCCCGGCTGCTGGCCTTGGGAATCACCGCCACCCCATCCTGGTCCAGCAGCCACTTCAATGCCACCTGGCTCGGCAGCACGTCATGCTTGCGCGCAATCTCGCGGATCACCGCCTGCTCCGCTGCACGGCCTCGGGCCAGCGGGGTATAGGCGGTCAGCAGCAGGTCATGCTGGCGGGCGTAGTCGAGCAGCGGTTGCTGGCTGAGCAGCACGTGGTACTCGACCTGGATCGCCGATAGCGGCGCGCCCAGCTCTTCGATCACCCGGCGCAGCAGGCCAAGCGGGAAGTTGGCCACGCCAATGCTGCGCGCCTTGCCCTCATCGCGCAGGGCCACCAGGGTTTCGATGCTGCGGGCCAGGTCCCAGTCCTTGCCGGGCCAGTGGATGTGGAACAGGTCGACCTGTTCGGTGCCCAGCGCGCGCAGGCTGTCTTCCAGCGACTGGCGCATGGCCTTGGGCGCCAGGCGGTCCCACCAGACCTTGGTGGTCAGGTGGATCTGCTCGCGGGGCACACTGCTGTCGCGCAGGGCCTGGCCGACGGCAGCCTCGTTGTCATAGGCGGTGGCCGTGTCGATGTGCCGGTAACCCAGTTCCAGCGCCTGGTGCACGGCACGGGTGCAGGCGTCGCCGGTCATCGGCCAGGTGCCCAGGCCGATGCAGGGCAGGTCGAGGCCGTTGCGGGTAGTGAGCCGTTGCATGAAAACTCCTTGTTCGAGGTCGAGGTCCGTCATCGATGGTGCGCGCTTTGCCGGGCACGGAACATGTAGCCGCGGCGGAAAGTGGTCGATCAGCGAACGGAATGGCAAACGTGCCACGCAAAGCCCGGAAATGAACTTCCTCAAGTCGTCGTATCTCTTCTAGAATCCGTGCTGTCGCAGCTTCCCCTGGCGCAGCATGCAGCCGCGCCGCCGTCGAGAACGCCATGAGTTCCAGCACACCGCTGTCCGGAGTCAACCAACCCCTGCGTGGCATCGCCCTGGTGGTGGTGGCGACGTTCCTGTTTGCCAGTCACGATGCCTTGTCCAAGTTCCTCGGTGGGCTGTACCCGATCGTCATGGTGGTGTGGGCCCGCTACGTGGTGCACACGCTGCTGATGGCCGGGATCTTCCTGCCCAAGTCGGGCCTCAATGTGCTGCGCACCCGCCGCCCGGTGTTGCAGACCTTGCGGGCGTTGAGCCTGCTGAGCACCAGCCTGCTGTTCACCACCGGCCTGCAATACCTGCCGCTGGCCGAGGCGACCTCGGTCAACTTCCTTGCCCCGGTGCTGGTCACGGCGCTGTCGGCGCCCTTGCTCAAGGAGCGGGTGACGCCTGGGCAGTGGGTGGCCGTGGTGCTGGGCTTCATCGGTGTGCTGGTGGTGGTGCACCCCGGTGGCGCGATGTTCACCCCGGCGATCCTGTATCCATTCGGTTCGGCATTGGGCTTCTGCTTCTATCAGCTGCTCACTCGCATCCTGGCAGCCTATGACAGCCCGACCACCAGCAACTTCTACGCCGGGCTGTGCAACACCCTGGTGATGAGTGCGCTGGTGCCGTTCTTCTGGGAAGTTCCGCGCTGGGAGCATGCGTTGCTGATGCTGGCCCTGGGTGGTTTCGGCATGAGCGCGCACCTGCTGCTGACCCAGGCCTTCCGCCATGCCGCGCCAGCGCTGTTGGCGCCGTTCAGCTACTGCCAGATCGTGTTTGCCGGGTTGCTGGGGCTGCTGATCTACGGCCAGGTGCCCGACAGCGCGAGCTTGCTGGGTATCGCCATCATCTGCCTGAGCGGCCTGGGCGCGGCCTGGATGCAGCGCAAGAAGTAAAAGAGTGCCCGGGCGTCCATCCCTGTGGGAGCCGCGCTTGCCGGCGATGGGCCGCAAAGCGGCCCCGGCAATTTATGCAACAACCTTGAAATCGTGGGGCCGCTTTGCGGCCCATCGCCGGCAAGCGCGGCTCCCACAAGTAGAGCGCACGCCTGTCAGGCTAATTGGTAGGTGGTCTTCACCCGGGTAAAGAACTGCCGCGCATGGGTACCTTGTTCCCGCGACCCCAGGCTCGAAGCACCATTGCCACCAAACGGCACGTGGTAATCCACCCCCGCCGTCGGCAGGTTGACCATCACCATGCCCGCCGAACTGTTGCGCTTGAAGTGCTCGGCATGGCGCAGCGAGGTGGTGACGATCCCCGCCGACAAACCGAACGCCGTGTCCTCGGCAGCGGCAAAGGCTTCGTCATAGTCCCGCACCTTGAGCACGCTCAACACCGGCCCGAAGATCTCTTCGCGGTAGATACGCATGTCCGGCGTCACCTCGGTGAACAGTGCCGGGGTGAACAGATACGCCCCCGCAGCGTTCTCCACCGTCTCGCCACCGCACACCAGTTTCGCCCCCTGTTCACGGCCGCTGGCCACGTACGCCAGGTTCTGCTCCAGCTGCCGGCCATCGACCACCGGGCCGATATCGGTACTGGCCTGCAGCGCATCGCCCACCTTCAGCGCACGGGTACGCTCGGCCAGGCGCGCGACGAAGGCATCGTGGATGCCCTCGGTGACGATCACCCGCGAGCTTGCCGTGCAACGCTGCCCGGTGCTGAAGAACGAACCGTTCAGCGCCACGTCCACGGCCTGTTCCAGGTCGGCATCGTCGAGCACGATCAGCGGGTTCTTGCCGCCCATTTCCAGTTGCACTTTCTTCATGCCTTCCGCTGCCAGCCGGGCAATCTGCCGGCCGGTGTTTTCCGAGCCGGTAAAGCTGATGCCATCGATCAGCGGCGAGCGGATGATCGTGTCGCCGACGCTGCGCCCCGGCCCGATCAGCATGTTGAACACGCCCGCTGGCAGGCCGGCGCGGGCGATGATCTCGGTCAGGGCCCAGGCCGAAGAAGGCACCAGCTCGGCGGGCTTGAACACCACGCAGTTGCCGAAGCACAGCGCCGGGGCGATCTTCCACGCCGGGATGGCGATCGGGAAGTTCCACGGTGCAATGATGCCGATCACGCCCAACGGCTGGGTGAACACGTCGATGCCCACGTCCTGGCGCACCGACTGGTACTTCTCGCCTTCGGCGCGCAGCGCCTCCTGGGCGTAGAACTTGAACGAGCGCCCGGCGCGGTCCACTTCACCGAGGGCCTCGCGGACGATCTTGCCTTCCTCGCGGGCCAGCAGGGTGGCCAGCTCCTGGCGGCGGGCGAGGATTTCGCTGCCGATGAAGTCCAGCGCATCGGCGCGTTGCTGCGGGTTGCTGCGCGCCCAGCCAGGTGCGGCGCGGCGGGCGGCGGCGAGGGCCTGTTCGGTCAGCGCCTGGTCGGCGCGCACGAAGCGCTCGATCACTTCGCCGGGGTTGGACGGGTTGCGGTTTTCCAGCACGTCGCTGCCGCTGTCCAGGGCGACGAAGGCGCCGTCGACGTAACTGCTCTTGGTAACCAGGGTCATGCGCTACGGATCCTTCTGCTGTTGGCTTGGCGGGCGACGAACGCGCTGATGTTGTCCACGGCGCTGTCCATCAGCTGCTGCATGGCGTCTTCGCTGCTCCAGGCGATGTGCGGGTTGAGCAGGAAGTCGTCGCGGTCGATCAGCTGGAACAGCGGGTTGCTCGGGTGCAGCGGCTCGACTTCCACCACGTCCAGCGCCACGCCACCCAGTCGCCCTTGCTGCAGGGCGTCGATCAACGCCGCCTCGTTGACCACGCCACCACGGCCGGTGTTGACCACGATGGCATCCGGCTTCATCAGCGCCAGGCGGTCGGCGTCGATCAGGTTGTGGGTTTCGGGCGTGAGCGGGCAATTGATCGACAGCACGTCGCAGCTGCGCAGCAGTTCGGCCAGCGGTCGGCAGTCGGCACCACGGCGCTTGCCACCACGGTCCTCGAACAGCACCTGCATGCCGAAGGCCCGCGCCAGCTCGGCCAGGCGCAGGGCAATCGGGCCGCTGCCGATGATCGCCAGCTGCTTGCCGCGCACATCGCGGATGCGGTGGTCGAAGTAGATGTTCTTGTATTCGGCCTCGCCGGCATGCACCTGGCGCATCAGCCGGGTGAATGCGGCCGGGCGGCGGAACAGCTCGAGAATCATCGCCAGGCTGTGCTCGGCCACGGTGTTGGCGGCGTAGCCCGGCACGCTGGCCACTTCGATGCCATGGGCGTTGCAGTAATCGACATCGACGATGTCGCGGCCGGTCAGGGCCAGCGAGATCATCTTCAGCTTGGGCAACTGGCGCAGGTGCTCTTCACGCAGCGGCACGCTGCAGGTGAAGGCGATGGTGGCATCCTGCAGGTGCTCGATCATCTGTTCCGGGTGGGTGTAGGCAAACTGTTGCCAGGTGTGTTCGCAGTCCGGGCGCTTGAGCCGGGTGGAGGGCGCCAGGCCCTCGTCGTCGAGCAGGACGATATGTTCGCTCATGCTGTCTTCCTTATTTTTTTTGCGCCGGCACATAGCCGGCCGGAGCCATGCTGACCAGCTGGCGGGTGACGAAACCGGCGTCCTGGTCGTGGTCTTCCAGCGATTCCTTGCGCACCAGCGCATCGCGCACCATGTGCGCGCCGAAGAAGCGGAACGGCTCTGGCGGCAGCAGCTTCATCTTCTGGTTGACCAGGCCGCAGTTGGCCCACTCGTCATTGGCGTGGGTGGCCAGCGACTTGATGATGCGGCTGGCGAATACCGTGGTGGCCACGCCGTTGCCCGAGAAGCCGATGCCGTAGCTCACCGTCTGGTGATGGTCGAGGTAGCCGAAGTTGGGCAGGCCCTTCATGGCCCGGTCGATCGGGCCGGTCCAGCTGCTGACCACCGGCACGTCCTCCAGCTGCGGGTACAGGCGGCGCAGCTCGGCGGCGACCTTGTCGGCAGCCGGCGAAGGCTTTTCATAGAGGTTGCCGATACGCCCGGCATAGGCGAACTGGCCCAGCGGCTTGCCGAACACCACACGGCCGTCCGGGGTGTTGCGCCAGTAGTTGAGCACGGTGCGCGAGTCGGTCATGCACTCGCCGCGGCTGAAACCGATGGCGTCGAGCTTGGCCTTGACCGGCGCAGTGGCCACCATGTCGCTGGACATGATCGCGATCATCCGGCGCAATTCCGGGAACTGTGCGCCCCAGGCGTTGAGCGCCAGTACCACGTGGTTGGCCTTCACGTGGCCTTTGGCGGTGTGCACTACGGGGTTCTTGCCGCGTACCAAATGGGTGAACGGCGACTTCTCGAAGATCTTCACCCCCAGCTTCAGCGCCACCCGGCGCAGGCCGCGGGCGAGCATGGCTGGCTGCACGGTGGCGGCGTTGGGGTCGAAGATGCCGCCCAGCACCAGCGGCGAGCCGACGCGGCCGCGGATGGTTTCGCGGTCCAGGTCCTGGAACGGGTTGACGTCGAGTTTCTGCAGGCCGTCGGTGAGCACCCGCCAGGAGTTCATCTGCCGCTGGTTGGTCGCCGTCCACAGCCAGCCGTCCTTGCGGTACTGGGCATCGATGCCGTGCTCCTGGCAGAAGCTGCCGATCTCGTCGATCGCCGACTCCGCCGCCTCGCAGATGCGCCGCGCCTCGACGTCGCCACAAATGGTGCGCACCGACAGGTACTTGCCCCACCAGTTGGTGGCAATGCCGCCATTGCGGCCGCTGGCACCGGAGCCACAGCGGTCGCGTTCGACGATGACGATGGTCTTTTCAGGATGTGCCTGTTTCAGGCGGATGGCCGACCACAGGCCAAGGAAGCCACCGCCGACGATACACACGTCGGCTTGAATCGAGTCCTGCAGGGCAGGGGCCAGGTCGCTGTCCAGGTCGAGTGCCTGGGCATACCAGAATCCGCGGTACATGAGGGGTGCCTCTGAGCATGTTGTTGTGACGACATGATGCTCAGCGCGGTCAGTGGCCCGATATTACAGCCATGACAATTGATAGAACGGCGGCGCGTTTTGTCATGGACTTACTATTTGTCGTGCGGCATATGATATGCCGGACGCCGGGTGCATCCTACAATGGCGCTATTCAGCAAGGTCATGAGGCCGACATTCATGGTTGCGCAACTACAAGAACAACTACAAACCCTTGAACCACCGGCTCAGATCAAGCCCGAACTGCGCGTCGGCTTCGTGCTGCTCAACCAGTTCACCCTGGTGCCTGTCGCCGGCCTGGTGGATTCGCTGCGCTTTGCCGCCGACAAGTCGTTCCGCAGCCAGCAAGTGTATTGCCAGTGGGACTGGATGACCCTCGACGACCAGCCGATTGCCGCCAGTTGCGGCATGCCAATCTCGCCGACCAAATCGCTCAACCTGTTCGCCCAGTACGACTACATCGTGCTGGCCGGCGGCTTGCTCGGCGAAACCCGCAACCCGCCGGACTGGCTGCTGGATGCCTTGCGCGACGTGCATGCGGCCAACATCCCGATCATCGCCCTGTGCTCGGCGTCGTTCGTGCTGGGCAAGGCCGGCCTGCTCGATGGCCGCCGGTGCGCGGTGCACTTCACCCTGCGCGACGAGTTCCGCGAGCGCTTCCCGCTGTCGACCATGGTCATCGACAAGAGCTACGTCGATGACCGCGGCATCATCACCTGCCCGGGCGGCACCGCCATTGATCTCGCGGCCAACCTGATCCGCCGCCACTGCGGTGCGGTGCGGGCGCAGAAGGGCCTGGAATACCTGCTGGTGGATGAGCGGGCGGAGGAGGAGAGCGACAAGGCCGCCAGCGAATGCGTTTACCAGAACGACCGGGTGCAGCGGGCAATCGCCTTCATGCGCGCCAACCTCGATGCGTCGATGACGCTCAAGGCGGTGGCCGAAGCGGTGGGCACCCACCCGCGACAGTTGCACCGCGAGTTCGTCGCCAACACCCAGGAACCGCCGGCCAACTACTGGCGCAAGCTGCGCCTGGACCATGCGCGGCGCCTGCTGGTGAACACCAGCCAGAACATCACCACCATCGCCTTGGCCTGCGGGTTTTCCGATGCCTCGCACTTCATTTTGTGGTTCCGCAAGCAGTATGGCGAGACGCCGTATAGTTTCCGCAAGCGCCGGCATGAAGTGGAGCGGTTTGCCTGGCACGGTGACAAAGTAGGTCTGGACCCGGATTTGTGAGCTTACTTCGCCGGCCTATTCGCGGGTAAACCCGCTCCCACAGGGATCGCACAATACTCAGGCTTGCGCTGTACCTGTGGGAGCGGGCTCGCCCGCGAATGGGCCGCAAAGCGGCCCCGGCGATCTCAAAGCTGCCCGAAGGCCTGAATCTCGATCTTGTACTCAGGCGTCGCCAAAGCAGCCCCCACACAAGCCCGCACCGGCGGCTGGTTCCCCACCCAGGCGTCATACACCTCGTTCATCGCCGCAAACTCGCCCATGTCGGACAGCCAGATCTGCATGCGTGTGAGGTTTTGCTTGCCAGCCCCGATCTGCCCCAGCCACTGCTCCAACTGCGCCAGTACGCAACGCGTCTGCGCAGCGATATCACCCGCTTGCAGCGCAACGATCCCCGAGGTCTCGATGCGCCCATCCACCAGCACCATCTGGCTGGCCCGTGGGCCAGGGTTGATCCGTTCGATCATCTGCCGACTCCTCAGAACAGCACGTAGGTCTTGCGCAGGGTTTCGTGGATATGCCACACGCCCTCGCAGTTTTCCGGGAACAGCACTGCATCGCCGGCACGCAGCTCCACCGCTTCGCCACCATCAGGGGTGAAGGTGCAGCGGCCACTGATGATATGGCTGAACTCGCGGTTCTTGAGGAAGCGGCGGAATACACCTGGGCTGCTTTCCCACACACCGATGCTGGCACCCACCGCTTGATCGGTCTGGTCCTGGGCGGAGGCGGCATGGGCGATCGGTTCGCCGATCGGCAGGCGGGCAGGGGCCGGCTCGCCCAGCAGCGAGGCAGGGGCATTGCGGACAACGGTAAGGACTTGGCTCATGACGGGTTCCTTCAGGCTTTACGAGCGACAGATTTATAGGTTGGCGAAGCCGTTGCGGCTTGGCCGCCGAGGGCAGCGGCCTGCTGCAGGTCGAGCTTGCTGGTCTCGGGGGCCAGCCACCAGGAGATCAGCGCACCGAACAGCGAGATCAGGGCAGCGGCGAACATGGTGTTGGCCACGCCATAACTGGCCAGGGAGATCGGTACCAGGTAGGTGCCCACGGCGGCACCAATGCGCGACAGCGAAGTAGCCAAACCCACTGCAGAAGCGCGGATCTCTGTAGGGAACAGTTCGTTGGGGTACACGTATTCCAGCACCTGGGCACCGCCGATCAGTACCGCATAGGCGCCGAACAGCACCAGTACGGTGGTTGGCGACGCGTCGGGGAACACGCCCAGCAGCACCAGCGACAAGCCCGACCAGAGGAAGCTGTGGATCAGCATCTTGCGTCGCCCCAGGCGGTTGATCAGCAGGGTCGCCAGCAGGCAGCCGAGGGTGAACAGGAAGGTGATGGCGATCGAGCCGTAGGCGGCCCAGTCGCCGGTCAGCTTCAGCGCCTGCAGCACCTTAGGGGCGAAGGCATAGATGGCGAACAGCGGCACGATGGCGCAGGTCCAGAACAGCGTGACGAAAGCCATGCGCTTGCCGTAGCCGGAGTGGAACAGCGACCACAGCGACACCGGTTTGCCGCTGCTCTGCTCGGGCAGGTCGGCAATCGAGTAATCCGGGCCGTAGACCTTCTTGATCACCGCGTCGGCTTCGGCCTTGCGGCCCTTGCTCAGCAACCAGCGTGGCGATTCCGGCGTGCCGCTGCGGGCAATCAGGAACAGCGCCCCCGGCACCAGCGCGCTGGCCAGCACCCAGCGCCAGCCGTCGTCACCGCCCACGCGCAGCAGCAACTCGCCGACCACGTAGGCTACGGCAGCGCCGGCAAACCACATCAGCACCATGGCCGCCAGCAGCGGGCCGCGCTGCTTGCGCGGGAGGAACTCGGCCAGCAGCGACGTGGCGATCGGATAGTCGGCCCCGACCGCGACACCGATCAGCAAGCGCCAGGCGAACAGCGCCCAGGCTGACTCGACCCAGTACTGTGCCACCGAGAAGCCGACGATGGCGATCAGGTCCACCAGGTACAACACCTTGCGCCCGTATTTGTCGGTGAACCAGCCACCGATGAAACCGCCAAGAAACACCCCGATCAGGGCCGAGGCCGCGATCAGGCCTTCCCAGAAGGCCGACAGCTGCAAGGCGTTGGTAATTTGCAGCATGGCCACGCCGATGATGCTCAGCACATAACCATCGAGGAACGGCCCGCCTGCGGAGTAGACGGTCAGTTTGCGGTGGAAGGCATTCAGCGGAGCATCTTCGACAGAGCGTTTGGATGTGGTCATTCAACTTACCTCTTGTTGTTATTCACGCATCAGCGTCGCGGCACTATGGCACTGGCCTCGCGGGGCTCCATATAACGGCTGGGACGAGTCATGGGATGCGTTGGCGGGGCTTGCCCAGGGCTTATGCAAGTTGTCCTGGATGTTCTAGAGGGGAGGGTGGGGGCTTTTCTATCGTGGGCTTGCCCGCTCCCACAGGATTGCCGCAGCCCTGAAGCCGGCGCAGTCCCTGTGGGAGCGGGCAAGCCCGCGAAGAAGGCAACACAGATCTTCCAGAACAAACACAAGAATCCGGAACCAGAATCATGACCCGTCCCCCCTTGGAATCCCTCGACGGCGACCACTACGACGTGGTGGTCATCGGCGCCGGTGCGGTCGGCTGTGCCGCCGCCCGGCAGCTGGCCGCGCGCAACTTCCGTACCCTGCTGGTCGACCGTGGCGACATCGGTGCCGGCACCTCATCGCGCTCCAGTCGCATGCTCTATTCGGGCCTGGGCTACCTGGCCGCGCGCTACCCGCTGTGGCAGATCCCGTTTCGCCCGCTCGACATGTGGCAGCGCCTGCGCTACACCCGCGAGGTGATGCGCTGTCGCGCCGAGCTGGTCAAGGACATGCCCGGGCACCTGACCAAGCACCGTTTCCACTACCCGTTCCGCAAGGGCGACCGTTACCCGCCATGGCTGGTGGACATGGGTTTTCGCCTGGTCGAGGCGCTTGGTGGCTGGAAAGTACCCCTGGCCTACCGCCGCCAGTCGGCGCAGCAGGCGGCCGGCGACAGCGCCATGGCTGCCGGCCTTGGCGGGCCGTTGCGTGGCGTGGGGGTGTTCGAGGAATACATGTACGCCTGGCCCGAGCGCATCTGCGTCGACACCGCGCTGGACGCACAATGGCGCGGCGCGACGGTGCGCACCTATACCCGTGTCAGTCAGCTGCAGCGCAGCGAGGGCCAGTGGCAACTGACCCTGGACGAGCAGGCCCCCGAGGCGCTCGGCCAGGCGCACGTCACTGCCAAGGTGGTGATCAACGCTGCCGGGCCATGGGTCGATCGTGTGGCCGGTGCGGCCGACCGTGGCCCGCGGGTGCTCGGCATCAAGGGCGTCAATGTCATGGTACGGCTGCCCGAGGCCTATCGTGGCCAAGGCCTCGAAGCGTTCTCCAGCAAGGGCGAGCCTTACTACGTGTTCCCCTGGCGTGAATTCCACTTCATCGGCCCGACCGAATCGCACTTCACCGACGACCCGGACACGGTGCGCGTCGAGGACGGCGAGATCGACTACATCCTCGCCGAGGCCAATCACCTGTTCCCCGACCTGCAACTGACCCGCGCCGACGTGCAGCACTGCTGGTGCGGCGTGCGCCCGACCTCGACCCTGGATGGCCGCAGCACCTACCTGCCGGTGCGCCTGAGCGAGGCGGCCGGCAAGCCCGACCTGCTGACCCTGACCGGCTCGACCATCATGCTCCATCGCCATGCCGCGCGGGTGATCGCCCGAGGTGTGGAGGCGCGGTTGGGCAAGCGGGGCAAGGCGCCCAAGGGCATGATCGAACGCGAGCGCATCGATGGCCAGGACATTGCCCGTATCGTTGCCCGTGAGCATGTGGTGCGGTTGGTGGACCTGGTGCGCCGGCGTTTGCCATGCGGGCTGGACCCGGACCTGGGGCGCGAGCGGGTGGAGCAGTTGTCACACTGTACGGCAGCGGCGATGGGCTGGACGGAGGCTCGGCGGCAGGAGGAGCTGAAGCACTTCGAGGAAGACACTGCCCGGGTGTATCGACAGGCTTAGATCTCCACCGGCCTCTTCGCGGGCATGCCCGCTCCCACAGGGATCGCACAGATCTGAAGGTTTGTGCAGTACCTGTGGGAGCGGCTTTAGCCGCGAAAGGGCCGGGGCAGGAAAAACCTATCGCCCAGCCAACCCCGACCGGGTCAGCAAGGCATCCAGCACCACCTCGCAAGCCGCCCCCCAGTTGGCACTCACCGGCTGATGCATCAGCACCGCCAGACCATCGGCAGTAAAGGTCCCAGGCGTGGCAATCGCCTGCCCCAACGCTTTCAGGGTGTACTCCGGCTGGTTCCGCGCACTGCTCACGCAATCCTGCAGGTTGCCCAGCACCAGCGCACGCGCTTGGGCCGCTGGCAGGCCCTTGTCGGTCAGCCACTGCTGCAAGTCATGCAACAGGAAGTAGAACCAGCCATTCATGCACGCCGCCACCGTGGCCAGCTCGAAGGCCGGCTCATCCTGCACAACCACCAGGTTGCCCAACGGCCCCAGGCACTGTTCGGTCAACTCATCTGCCGGGCACACGACCACGGTGGACTGGTTGTACTGCGCCGCATACGACAGCATCACCCGCACGCAATGCGCGCCAGGGAAGGCTGTGGCCAGCAGTTCCAGGCTGACCCCGGCTGCCAGCGATACCAGGCGCTGGCCGGGGCGCAGGCGCACTTCGCCGGCCAGCTGTGCCAGCGACTCCGGGCGCACGCCGAGGATCACCAGGTCAGCCTGATCGACCACCGCCTGGTTGCTCGGCAGCACCTCGCATCCCTGTTCCACAGCAAGCACCTCGGCTCGCTGCGCGTTGCGTGGCGACAGGTAGAGCGCGCCCTCGAAACCACTGCGGCGCAGGCCGACCACCACTTTTTCGGTCAGCTCGCCGACCCCGAGAATACCCAGCCTGAGCATGTTGCCTCCTTTTCAGCTTTCCAGGCCGGCACGGCGCTGGCCCCAGTGCAGGTTCAGGTTGACCCCCACGCTCAGCAGCGGCTCCGGCGGGTTGCGGTTGGGGCCGTCGGAACCGAGCAGGAAGTCGATCAGCTCGTCGCGCTCGCCGCTCAGCCAGTCGGCCAGCAGGGTGCCGGTGGCGGTGCCACGGGTGATGCCCAGGCCGTTGCAGCACAGCGCCGCGTGCACGTTCGGCGCCAGGGTGCCGAAGTGCGACAGGTGGTTGCGCGACAGGCACATCGAGCCACCCCAGGTGAACTCGAACGGCAGCCCCGAGAGCATCGGGAAGCGCCGCTCGAACGACTCGCGGTGCTGGCGCCCGGCGCGGTCCAGGTAGCGCTGCCGGGCGCGGCCGTTGGCGTTGAAGCTGAAGCTGTTGCGCACCAGCAGGCGCTGGTCCGGGGTGCGCCGCAGGGTGCTGCCGAACGGGTCGGCAGGGATGATGCCCCAGGTCGCCTTGCCGCCCAGGCGCGCCTGTTCTTCTTCGGTCAGCGCACGGGTCATGCTGGCATAGGTGAAGATCGGCAGCAGCCGGCCCGGCAGGAAGCCGAAGTACGAGGCGAAGGCGTTGTTGGTCAGCAGCAGCTGGTCGGCGACGATCTCGCCGTGGGCATGCTTGAGGGTGATGCGCCGGCCCTGTTCGAGGCGAGTGATGGTGGTGCCTTCGTACAGCGTGACGTTGCCCGGCAGGCTTTCGGCCAGGCCCTTGGCCAGCGCGGCCGGCTGCAGCAATTGGGTGCCCGGGGTGTACAGCGCCTTGCGGTAGAAGGCCGTGCCGAAGTGCTCGGGCAGGTCGCGGGTGTCGATCATCTCATAAGGTTGGCCGAGCTTGTCGAGGCCGCTGCGGTAGGCTTCGAGCACCGCCAGGCCCTTGTCCTCGACCGCCGCCTGATACTTGCCATCCGGGCGAATCTGGCAGTCGATGCCGTGCTGGTTGATCAGCCCGCGCAGGATCGATTGGGCGCGCAGGTTGAGCTTGAGGTTCATCCGCGCCGTGGCCAGGTCACCGATGTAGTCGGGGGCGCCGATGTCGTGGGGCAGGTCGATGGCAAAGCCCGAGTTGCGACCCGAGGCGCCGAAGCCGACCTCCTGGGCCTCGACCAGGATAATCTCATCGTCAGGGTGGTGAAGCGCCAGTTGCCGCGCCGCAGCAAGGCCGGTGAAGCCCGCGCCGAGCACCACCCAGCGCGCCTCGCTCCGCCCCCGGTGCGCGGCGCGTGGCTGGCGCTTGGGGCTGAGGTGGAACCAGCCGCAACCGTTGTCGTCCGCGGGGGTAGAGGTGTTTCTGTACATGGGATTTTATCCGTGTTGTTTTCTCCACTATCGCATCGGGGTTTGTGGCGGGCATATAACGGGAGGGACGGGTGGTGGGATGTTCGGGCTCACCTGCGCCCGACAGGTACACGGCGGAATAGCGGCCGCGGGGTGCTGGGGTCAATTTCGGTCAAGTGGCTGCCGGCTGCGACGAACCCGGCATGTTCGGCCAGGCGCTGGCTGGCGAGGTTGTCGATGTCGGTGGTCAGCCACACTGGGGCATCGACAGCGTCCAGCAGGCAGGTCAGCGCTTCGCGCATCAGGCCCTGGCCGCTGCTGGCCTGGTTCGCCCAATAGCCCACTTCGTACTCGTCATTGCCTGGGCGCAGGCCAATGCAGCCGATGACATCCCCGCTGTCTGCGGCGAGCACGAAATAGCGCTTTTCCTTGGCCGGGTCGAGGAACTCCTCGGCGCTCAGTTGCAGCGTTTCCTGCACTTCCTTCAAGGTCCAGTCGGGCTTGGCCCAGGCCAGGAACGGCTGGTGCAGCGCGTAGCTGTCGAGCAGCGCCTGCTGCAGTTGCTGGGCGAACGCCGGCGCGGGGCGGACCAGCAGGGTGCGGGGCGTGGACAAGGTACGGGGCAGATCGGGGTAGGGCATTACAGGCCTTCCTGGGCGGGTTGATCGGGCAAGCTAAGCACATTTTTGTGTAATCTGTGCGAGCTGATTCGCGGTTTGCCGTGAACGCCCAAACCGATCATTCAAAGGAAACTGAAGGTCCGCCCATGCCCGAATACACGCTGCATTGCTTCGCCGAATCCGGCAACGCCTACAAAGCTGCGCTGATGCTCGAACTCACCGGCCAGGACTGGCAACCGGTGTTCGTTGATTTCTTCAATGGCCAGACCCGCGACCCGCAGTGGCGCGACGAGGTCAACGAGCAGGGCGAAGTGCCCGTGCTGGAGCACGCCGGGCAACGGCTCACCCAGTCGGCGCTGATTCTCGAATACCTCGCCGAACGCACCGGCCAATTCGGTCCGCGTGATGACGACGAGAAGCGAGAGATCTGGCGCTGGATGCTGTTCGACAACCACAAGTTCACCAGTTACTACGCGGCCCTGCGGTTCCTGCTGTGCCTGAAGAAGACTGGGGAGACCGATGTGACCGGCTTCTTGCGTGAGCGGGCAACAGCGGCGTACCGGATTGTCGATGCACACCTGGCGAAAACACCGTTCATGGTTGGCGGGCGGCTGACCATCGCCGACTTGTCGCTGGCAGGGTATGTGTTCATGCCGGAGGATACCGGGATCGTGCTGACCGAGTTCAGCCATATCGAGGCGTGGAAGCAGCGAATCCAGGCAGTGCCGGGCTGGAAGCATCCCTATGAACTGATGCCCCGGACGGCGTAAACCTGTGCCGGCCTCTTCGCGGGCAAGCCCGCTCCCACATTATCACCACTTCCTTTGAGGCTCGTGTGGTCCCTGTGGGAGCGGGTTTACCCGCGAAGAGGCCAGCATGGGCAAATGCAATCTCAGATGGATAGACGCACCACGCGGTTATCCAGCACCTGCGGCGCCTGTGCCCGGCGTTTGTTCACCACCAGCTCGCCGATCGCAATCAGCCGCGTGCGCGTGACGTTGCGCGATAACCCCAGCAACTGCGCGGTATGCACCTGGTTGTAATGGCAGAAGTGATACGCCGAACGCAGCAGGGCATTCTCGACCTTCTCGTACAGATCGCCAGGCTGTTCCTCATACAGCCGACTGAACGCCTGCAATAGCAGATCGTCCACGCCATGGCTCGTCGGCGCTTCCTCCCGACGCTCCAGGCGCAGGTTGGACAGCCGCAGGTCCTGCGCCTGTATCACCCCGTCGCCGCAGGTGAGCAGGCTGTGATGAATCACGTTCTCCAGCTCGCGGATATTGCCCGGCCAGCTGTACTCGACCAGCTTGGCCTGGGCCTTGGGGCTCAGCTCCACCGGCCCGTAGCCCAGCCGCTCGCTGTAGCTGCGGATGAAGTGTCGGGCCAGCGGCAGGATGTCCCCCGGCCGGTCGCGCAGCGGGTGCAGCTGCAGGGTCACCACGTTCAGCCGGTAATACAGGTCTTCGCGGAAGTGCCCGGCGTTGATCGCCTTCTCCAGCTGCACGTTGGTTGCCGCCAGCACCCGCACATTGATCGGGATGCTCTTGCGCGAGCCCAGGCGCACCACTTCGCGCTCCTGCAACACGCGCAGCAGCTTGACCTGGATCGGCAGCGGCAGGTCACCGATCTCGTCGAGGAACAGCGTGCCGCCATTGGCCTCTTCGAACCAGCCGGCCTTGGCCGCCAGGGCGCCGGTGAAGGCGCCTTTTTCATGGCCGAACAGCTCGGCCTCGACCAGCGATTCGGCGAACGCACCGCAGTTGACCGCGATGAACGGGCCGTTGCGCCGGCCGCTGAGGTTGTGGATGTGGCGCGCGACCAGTTCCTTGCCCGTGCCGGTTTCGCCAATGATCAGGACGCTGGCCTCGCTGGGGGCGACCTGTTGCAGGTGGGCGAGCAGCGCCTGCGACCTGGGGTCTTCGAAGACCTGTGCGGTCGCCCTGATCGAGGTAGCCAGTGTCGGTGACGGGGGGAGGGTCAGCAGTTGCATGGGCGATACTCAGGAATAGAAGGATGGGGCAGGGCGCTTGCCGCCGAGGGCCCACTCGCCGAGCTCGTGGAGGCGGTAATCCACCGGGTCGTGCAGGGTTTGCGTCCTCAGGTTGCGCCAGTGGCGGTCGAAGCGCAGCGAGGCGTGGGTGGCGCGGGCGCCGGTCACCTCGAACAGGCGGTTGCAGATGTCCAGGCCGTGGCGCGTGGCCGCGACCTTGGCGGTGCCGATGGCCAGGGCCAGGTCGCCGCGCTCTTCGGCGCTCAGCGCCTGCTCCTTGGCCCAGGCGCTGTCGAGCTGGCGGGCGGCGCGGGCGATCAGCAGGCGCACGCTCTCAAGGCCCACCCAGAACTCGCCGTAGTGGCGCAGCACGTAAGGGTCTTCGCTGCTGCTGGCGGCACTGGAGCGGAACCACGGCCGGCTTTCCTTGAGGCTGTACTGGCGCGCTTCGTCGAAGGCACCTTCGGCAATACCGAGGAACAGGTTGGCGAAGTGCAGCTGGGCAATCAGTGGGCGCAGCGCGGCAAACGGCGTGCTCAACGGGCCGGGGTCGAGCAGCAGTTCGGCGTGCTCGACCCGCACCCGTTCGAAGCTGGCGCTGCCACTGTCAGTCTGGCGCTGGCCGATGTTGTTCCAGTCGCTGTGCAGGGTGATGCCGGTGCGCCCGCTGGGGATCGCGGCGATCAGCAGCTTGCCGCCAGCACGCTCGTCCACTGCCGAGGCGATCAGCATTTCCGAGTCGCTGGCACCGGAGCAGAAGCTCTTCTTGCCAGAGAACTCGCACCAGCCGTCGAAGTGCTTGACCACGGTGCGGGTGTCCAGCGGGTTGAGGGCGTTGCCCCAGAACCAGTGCTTGCGTGCGGTCTGCTCGAACCACGGCTGCCACTGTTCGGGACGCGAGAACAGGCGCACGGTGGCCAGCATCAGGTGGTGGAAGCCGAACACGTGGGCAATCGAACTGTCGACCCGGGCGAACTCGCGCACCACCTCGAAGGTGTCGTGCCAGTTCGCGCCCTGGCCGCCGAACGCCTGCGGAATCACCAGCGACAGCAAACCGCTGCTGCGCAAGGCATCGCGTTCGGCCTTGGGCGTGCCGCCGCGCTCGTCGCGCTCCACCGCAGTTTGGGCGAACTGCGTGGCCAGTTCGCGCGCAACCGCCAGTGCTGGCCGGGCCGCATTCAAAGGTGCATTCATGGCGGCTCCTCAGGCGCTTTCACGGAGTGCGTGATGGGCGCCGAACAGCGGCACGGCGCGCTCGGCAGCCAGGCGGATACGCGCGCCGAGGGCATCGCTGGAAACCCGGTAGTCGGCAAGCTCGGCCTGGCTGGCGTAGACGCCGATTGGCAAGGTCAGGGCCTGCAGGAAGCTGAACAGCGGGCGCAGCTGGTGGTCGAGTACCAGCGCATGGCGTTCGCTGCCACCGGTGGCGGCGAGCAGCACCGGGGTATCGACCAGCGCGTCCTGGCCGATCAGGTCGAACAGGTGCTTGAAGTGGCCGGGGAAGCTGCCGCGGTAGACGGGCGCGGCCACCACCAGCAAGTCGGCCTTTTCCACCAGGCGTAGCTGTTGCTCCACGGCGTCGGGCAGTTCGCTGCGCCACAGTGCGGCACCCAGTGGCCGGGCGATGTCACCCAGTTCGATCAGGTGCGGCTTGATGTGCAGGCGTTGGCCCAGTTCGGCGAGGATGGCCTCGGTCAGGGCCAGGGTGCGCGATGGGCGGGCAGTGCCGCCGGACAGGGCGACGACGTTCAGTGGGGTGCTCATGGGCAGGTCTCCGGTTCTGGTTGAGCGGGGGACTTTGCTTGAGCAATCGTCGTGCCGAATCATTAATTCCTTTTAGATCAACAGGTTGCGTATTTTACAGCGCTTCCGGTATTGCCTTGTGGGCGTTGTTTTGTTGATCAGGTGTTGCGCTGCAGACAGTTGGCCGAGTGTTGGCGGCTGTACAGTTGGGAGAGTTATAGCGGAATTGTGACAGCCAAAAAAAGAATAAGAATTCATATTCTTATGCAATAAATCGCATGGCATAAAAAACCCGCTGACCGAGCGGGCGAAAGGAACAACGCTTGCGTGATTCAGTGGGAGCAAACAGTCATCGCAGTGTGCCGCCCGGCCTGGCGCGGCGATTTGGCCAGCGTGACATTCTCTTGAGGCTGCCTGACAAAACGCCGTGCGGGGCTGGCAGGTGGGTGGGCGGGCGTTTGAAGATCGCTCGGCACACCTTCTTGCACTGCCATCCAGGAGTCATGTCATGAGCGATATCCAGCTGTTACCTGCCGTGGTCGAGTTCCTCGCCAGGCCCCATGGCCATTTCATCGAGGGCCAGTACCTGGCGGGCGAGGCGGGGCCGTCGATCGCCATCCATGACCCGTCCAGCGGCACGGTTATCGCTCAAGTGGCCGAGGCCAGCGTTGCTGAAGTCGAGCGCGCGGTGCGCAGCGCGCGGCAAGCCTTCAAGGGCGCCTGGGCCGAGGCTTCGCCGTATCAGAAGGGGGTGGTGCTGAACCGCCTGGCTGACCTGATCGAGGCCAATGCCGAAGAGCTGGCGCAGCTGGAAACCCTGTGCTCGGGCAAGTCGATCAACCTCACCCGCGGCCTGGAGATCGCCCAGAGCGTGGTGTTCCTGCGCTACTTTGCCGGTTGGGCGAGCAAGATCACCGGGCAGACCATGACGCCGTCGATCCCGTCTTTCGCCGGCGAGCGCTACACCGCGTTCACCCTGCGCGAACCGGTGGGCGTGGTGGCCGGGATCGTGCCGTGGAACTTCTCGGTGATGATCGGCATCTGGAAGATCGCTTCGGCGCTGGTCACCGGCTGCACCATCGTCATCAAGCCCAGCGAGTTCACCCCGCTGACGCTGCTGCGCATTGCCGAGCTGGCAATCAAGGCGGGCGTGCCGGCAGGCGCGCTCAACGTGCTGAACGGCCGGGGGCAGGCCGGGCAGCGGCTGATCGAACACCCCGACGTAGCCAAGGTGGCCTTCACCGGTTCCGTGCCGACCGGCATCGCCGTGGGCAAGGCGGCCATGGCGGCCAACCTGACCCGCGCCACCCTGGAACTGGGCGGCAAGAATGCCGCGGCGCTGCTGGCCGATGTCGATGTTGACGGTGCGGTGGCCGGTATCGTGCAAACGGCCTATGTGCACCAGGGGCAGGTGTGCGCATCGCCCGAGCGGCTGTATGTGCACCACAGCAAGGTCGAGGAATTCACCCGCAAGCTGGGGGCGGCGCTGGGGCAGATGAAGATCGGTTCGGCACTGGACCCCGAGGCGCAGTTCGGGCCCCTGGCCAATGCCGCGCACTTGCAGAAGATTCTCGGCTTCTTCGAGCGGGCGCGGGCCAACAACACGGTGGTGTGTGGTGCCAGGGCAGTGGACCGGCCGGGCTACTTCGTCGAGCCGACCGTGGTGCTGGCCAACGGTGCCAGCGACCCGCTGCTGCATGAGGAAACCTTCGGGCCAATCGTCTGCGTGCTGCCGTTCGACAACGAGCAAGAGCTGGTCGAACTGATGAACGACAGCCCCTATGGCCTGACCGCCAGCCTGTGGACCAACGACCTGTCCAAGGCGCTGCGGCTGATTCCGCAGATCGAGGCCGGCACGGTGTGGGTCAACATGCATACCTTCCTCGACCCGGCGGTGCCGTTTGGCGGCGCCAAGGCCTCGGGGGTGGGGCGCGAATTCGGCAGCGCGTTCATCGAGGATTACACCGAGCTGAAGTCAGTGATGATCCGGTATTGAGCCAATCCAGGCGTGTGGGCGCGTCTATCGGCCGCTGCGCCCATATGCCTGGCTGATCCGGTCGATCACCATTGCCAGGGCGACGATGGCCAACCCGGCTTCGACCCCTTGGCCGACGTTGAGCGTCTGGATCCCGGCCAATACATCCTCACCCAGCCCGCGGGCACCGATCATCGAGGCTACTACTACCATCGACAAGGCCATCATCACCGACTGGTTGAGCCCGGCCATGATGCTCGGCAGCGCCAGCGGCAGGGCGATGCGCCGTAGCCGCTGCCAGCGGCCGGCACCCAGGCCGTGGGCGGCCTGCAGCAACGAGGGGTCGATCTGGCTCAGGCCCAGCTCGGTCAGCCTCACCAGCGGCGGCAGGGCATAGATCAAGGTGGCGAACACCGCCGGCACCTTGCCCAGGCCGAACAGCATCAGCACCGGGATCAGGTAGACGAAGGCCGGCAGCGTCTGCATCACGTCCAGTACCGGCAGCAGCAGGCGCCGGGCCAGCGGGCGGGTGGCCAGGAGGATGCCCAGCGGCACGCCGATCAGCACGCACAGCCCGGTACTGACCAGCACCAGGGCCAGGGTCTGCAGCAGTTTGTCCCACAGCCCGAGCATGCCGATGAATGCCAGCAGCGCGACCAGCACCACGCTGCGCACAAGGCTGCGGCTGGCGTGCCAGGCCAGCAGGCCGACCAGCAGCAACAACAGCCACCAGGGCATCAGGCGCAACAGGTTCTCCAGGCCGACCAGCAATTGCAGCAACTGGTCGGAGACACTGCGCAGGTGGTCGCCATAGTGCAATACCAACCAATCGACCAGGCGGTTGATGGTGTTGGCGAAGGACAGTTGCAGGGCTTCGGGGAAGCCCGTGCTCACAGGCTTGCCTCGACCTTGCCGGCCACGTCAGCGGGTAGCCAGGCCTTCCACACATCCGGGTTGGCGCGCAGGAACGCCTTGGCGGCATCGGTGGCTGGCAGGCGCTTTTCGTTCATCTCGGCCAGGGCCTTGTTCAGCCGGTCGATGGGCAGGTCGACTTTTTCGAATACTGCCACCAGCTGCGGATAGCCATCGCGAAAGGCCTTGGACACGCCGATCGACAGTTTTGCCGGCAGCGACTGGCTGCCTTTGGGGTTAGGGTTTTTCGGGTCGGTCAGGGTGGCCCAGGCTTCTGCATCGAACGGTGGCTCCTGCAGGCGCACCAGGTCGTACCGCCCGATCAGCGCCGTGGGGCTCCAGTAATAGAACAGCACGGGTTTCTTGCGGCGAATCGCCGAGTCCACTTCGGCATCCAGTGCAGCGCCGGAGCCGGTGCGGAAGTTGGTGTACAGGTCTTCCAGGCCGTAGGCCTTGAGCTTCTGGCTGTTGACGATTTCCGAGGTCCAGCCGCTGGGGCTGTTGAGGAAGCGGCCTCTGGCTGGGTTTTCAGGGTCCTTGAACACCGACGAATAGCGCTTGAGGTCCTCGACACTGCGCAGGTCGGGGGCGGGGGGCTTGTCGCCCTTGACCACGTAGGCAGGTACCCACCAGCCTTCTTCAGCATGCTTCACCGTGTCACCCAGGGCGAATACCTCGCCGGCCCTTTCGGCGTTGACCCAGGCGGGGCTGCGCCCGGCCCATTCCTCGGCGATCACCTGCAGGTCGTTGTGCGCCAGCGCCACTTCCATGCTCACGGTGCTGCCGGGCAGCGTGTCGGTGGGGTAGCCGTAACCGTGCTCGACGATGTGGCGCAGGATTTCCGTGGTCAGGGCGCCGCTTTCCCAGCCGAGCGCGCCGAAGTGAATGGGTTTGCTCTGTTCCGCCGATGCGGCACTGTCGGTGCTGGCCAGGCCGATGGTGAGCAGCAGGCTGGCCAGCAGCGCAGGGATCTTTTTCATGAGGAGCCTCGTCGTACTGCTTGTTGCGTTGCGGGCAAGTGTAGACGAGGAGGTTTTCGGGGCCGCGAACGGCCCCGGCTGGTCAGACGCGGAACTGGTCCATCAGCGCCTGTTGCTGGTTGGCCAGGCTGTTCAGCGACTGGCTGACCCGCGCCGATTCGTTGGCCTGGCCGGACAGCGATTCGGTGACATCGCGGATGGTCGCGACGTTGCTGTTGATCTCTTCGGCCACCGCACTTTGCTCTTCGGCGGCCGAGGCGATCTGCAGGTTCATGTCGGTGATCACGCTGACCGCCTGGCCGATGCGCTGCAGTGCAGTCACGGCCTGGCCGACCTGCTCGACACCGCCTTGAGCCTGGCGATGGCTGTGGTCCATGCTGCCGACCACATCGCGGGTGCCGGTCTGCAGGGCTTCGATCACCTGGCGGGTTTCCTCCACCGACTCCTGGGTGCGCTGGGCCAGGTTGCGCACTTCATCGGCGACCACGGCAAAGCCACGGCCGGCCTCACCGGCACGGGCCGCCTCGATGGCCGCGTTGAGCGCCAGCAGGTTGGTCTGCTCGGCGATCGAGCGGATCACTTCCAGCACCGAACCGATCTTCTCGCTGTTCTGCGCCAGGCCTTCGACTTCGGCCATGGCCTGGCTCATGTTAGCGGCCAGGGCATCGATGCTGGTGGTGGTGCGGTCGATCACCGCCAGGCCTTCGCGGGTGGCCTGGTCGGCCTCGCGGGCGGCTTGTGCGGCCTGGGCGGCGCTGCGGGCGACGTCCTGGGCAGTGGCGCTCATTTCGTGGGAGGCGGTGGCCACCTGGTCGACCTGGCGGTACTGCTGCTCCATGCCGGCGCTGGTTTCGGTGGCGATGGCCGAAGACTGGTCGGCGGTGCCGCGGGCGGCCTGTACCGAGCGCTTTACCTCGGCGATGGTCGGTTGCAGCTTGTCGAGGAAACGGTTGAACCAGCCGGCCAGCTCACCGAGTTCGTCGCGCTTGTCGTAGGTCAGGCGGCGGGTCAGGTCGCCTTCGCCGCTGGCGATGTCCTTGAGCATCGCCGCCACACCGAGGATCGGCTTGGTCACGCCACGGGCCATCAGCCACACCAGCAGCAGGCCGGCGATTGCTGCGGCCAGGCCCAGGCCCAGCTCCAGCAGGGTGCCGCTGGTGTTCAAGGTGTCCAGTTCTTGTTTGAGGGCTTCGGCGGGGCCGGTCAGGGCATTTTCCGGCACATCCAGCAGCACGCCCCAGGGTTGGGCGCCGGGGATCGGCTCGAAAGCGGCCAGCACTTTCAGGCGTGCCTGGTCGTGGAGGATGCTCAGCTTGCCAGTGGCCAGCTTGCGCACCAGTTCGGCGCCCTGGCGCGGGTCGACCTGGTCGAAACGCTGGGCCAGCTTGCTGGCGTCGGCGCTGTAGCCGGCCAGCAGGCCGACCGGGCTGAGGATGCCGACCGTGGTGCGGCCCTCGTAGAGGCCGCGGCTGGCGTCCTGGCTCAGGGCCTGCAGGCTGTTGAGGTTGATGTCGATGGACAGGGTGGCAATGATCTTGCCGTTGACCGCCAGCGGGAAGACGATGCTGGTCATCAGCACGCGCTGGCCGTCGATGTCATAGAAGTACGGCTCCACCACACAGACCTTGCCGGTGCTGCGCGGGCAGCTCCACCAGGTATTGGCTGGCTGGCCGCTAGGGCCGATCTCGGTGTTGGCCATGTCGTGCTCGGGCAGGGCCATGGCGGTCAGCTGGCCGGCACGCGGTTGCGACCAGTACAGGGCGAAGCGCCCGGTTTCGTTGCTGCCCAGCTCGGCCTTGCCGGCGAACAGGCTGTCCTTGTTGTCCAGCGCATTGGGCTCGAACACCAGCGACAGGCCGAGCAGGTCAGGGTTGGCCTGCAGCGCGGCGCGCACCTGGCGGGTCAGGTCCTCGCGCAGGTCGAAGGCGTCGAGGAAGCGTTTTTCCGCCTGTTCACGCAGGAACAGCACCTGACGCGAGAAGCCCGCGCCGTACTGGTAGGCATCCATGAACTGGCGGCGGATGTTCAGGGCCTGGACTTCACCTTGCGACTCGATACGCGACTGCGCAGCTTCGGTGAGCATCTGCATGCTGCTGGCCTTGACCAGGTCCGAGCTGTGGTCCATGCGGTACAGCGAAAGGCCGACGAGCAGGGTGACGATGCCGGCGAGGCAGAGACCGGCGAGCAGGGTGATCTTCCACTGGATGGAAAGTTGTCGCAAAGGCATGGGGGTGAATCCCTTGTAATAGGAATGTGGCTTGCGACTATTTCGGCCTGCTGTCTCTTTTCTTTATTCAAACGTTCAATTTAATAGTGGCTGCCAGTGAAACAGCCAGCAATATGGCGTTTTTGACATCTGATCCCTACTCCGTCAGAGTGCGCGCTTTTTGTCTGCCGCTACGAGGAAACCCAAACCATGAATGCAGTGATCGCCGCAGTCGGCATCATGCTGATACTCAGCCTGTCCCGCGTGCATGTGGTCATCGCCCTGATCATCGGCGCACTGGCCGGCGGCCTGGTCGGCGGGCTGGGGATCGAAGGCACGCTGAAGGCCTTCAATGGCGGCCTCGGTGGGGGGGCCACGGTGGCACTGTCCTACGCCTTGCTCGGTGCCTTCGCCGTGGCCATCGCCAAGTCGGGCCTGGCCCATGCCCTGGCCGACCGCGCATTGAACATGATCGATCGCCAGGGCCATGCCAACGGCGGCAAGGTCAAATGGCTGCTGATCGGCCTGATGCTGGTAGTGGCGGTTTCGTCGCAGAACATCCTGCCCATCCACATCGCCTTCATCCCGCTGCTGGTGCCGCCGCTGCTGTACGTGCTGACACGTCTGCGCATCGATCGCCGGCTGATCGCCTGCGTGATCACCTTCGGCCTGATCACGCCGTACATGTTCCTGCCGGTTGGCTTTGGCAACATCTTCCTCAACGAAATCCTGCTGGCCAACGTCGCCCGTGCCGGGGTCGATGTCAGCGGGGTCAATGTCACCCACGCCATGGCCATCCCGGCGGCCGGCATGTTCGTCGGCCTGCTGCTGGCGGTATTCATCAGCTACCGCAAGAAGCGTGACTACGACCTGGCGCGCATCGAGCAGGTCGAGCAGGTCAGCGTGCAGTACAACCCGCTGACCCTGCTGGTGGCCGGGCTGGCAATCGCCGCGGCATTCATCGTACAGCTGTGGCTGGACTCGATGATCATCGGCGCCATGGTCGGCTTCCTGATCTTCTCGCTGTCGGGCATCGTGCGCTGGAAGGACACCGACGACCTGTTCACCGAAGGCATGAAGATGATGGCCATGATCGGCTTCATCATGATCGCCGCATCGGGCTTTGCCGATGTGATGAAGGCCACTGGCGAAGTGCAGAGCCTGGTCGAGACCTCGGCGCAATGGATCGACCACAGCAAGGGCATTGGTGCCTTGCTGATGCTGCTGGTGGGCTTGCTGGTGACCATGGGCATCGGTTCGTCGTTCTCGACGGTGCCGATCCTGGCAGCGATCTTCGTGCCGCTGTGCGTGCAATTGGGCTTCGACCCGCTGGCCACGGTGTGCATCGTCGGTACCGCAGGAGCCCTGGGCGATGCTGGCTCGCCAGCTTCGGACTCGACCCTCGGCCCGACCTCGGGGCTGAACGTGGATGGCCAGCACCACCACATCTGGGACACCGTGGTTCCTACCTTCCTCCACTACAACCTGCCGCTGCTGGCGTTCGGTTGGCTGGCGGCGATGACCCTGTAACGCGTCAGCCCTTGTCTGGCGGTGGCGAGATGCTGTTGAGGACGGTGCTGCCGTCCTTGCTGCGGGTCAGGTAGACCGGCAGCACCTTGGGCAGGTTGTCCACCAGCCGCTCGACCTCGCGGGTGTTGTAGATGCCGCTGATACGGATGCGCCCGGTGGCGGGGTCGGCCAACAGCAGTGGGGCGTCGAGGTAGCGGTTGATCACCGGCAGGGCCTGCTCCAGGCTCAGGTTGTCGAGCACCAGCTTGCCGTTGCGCCAGGCCAGGCTGTTGTCGTAGTCGTCGTTCTCGGCGAGCTGCGGTTCGAAATCACCCGTGTGGTAGCTGGCCTGCATGCCAGGGCCCAGGCGGTAGCCACCAGCACCACCGTCGCTGCTGACCAGCACCGAACCCTGCACCAGCGTGACCTTGACCTGGTCCTGGTACTTCCAGACGTTGAACTGGGTACCGGTGACCCGGGTCTGGCCGTGGCCGGCGCGGACGATGAACGGGTGGCTGCTGTCGTGCTGCACCTTGAAGAAGGCCTCGCCCCGCTTGAGGGTGACCTGACGCTGGTCCTTGTAGTTGAGGTAGGTCAGTTCGGTGTGCAGGTTGAGTTCGACCGTGCTGCCGTCGCTCAACTGCACGGTCTGCATCGCGTTGCCCGCTTCGAAGTGCTGGTAGTGGTTGGGCAGCCAGCCTTGCTCCCAACCCACCCAGCCGGCCAGCGGCAATACCAGCAGGGCCAACGCCGCTGCCGACGCCAGCGGCCGCCAGTTGCGCGCCCGTGGCGCGTGTCGTGCAGGCGGGTTGAAGTCGATGACCGTGGCGGTGCGGGGCAACAGGTCGGCGGTTTGCCAGATTTCCAGCATCGCCTGGTATTCCTCGGCGTGACGCGGGTCGGCCGCCAGCCAGCGGGCGAACGCTTCACGTTCGACCTGCGTGCAATCGTCGGCGTGCAGGCGCATGCACCAGTGCGCGGCGGCATCGGTGATGGCTTCGTCTGGGCTGGGATTGAGGCGGTCTTGGTTCATCAAAGCTCCGGGTTTTGCGCATTCTACCCCTGCAAGGGGCTCCCGAGAACCGAGGTAATGGCGAATGACTATCAGTTATGTGTGTTTTTCGTCGGTTGCGCAAGGGATTTCCAGCGTTTGAGAACGCTTCGCGGCAAACACGAAGCGCTCCCTTGCCGCCTCAGAATTGCTCGGCTGCCATCGCGTACAGGCTGGCGCTACCGGCGCGGATGCTGGCATCCAGGGCCAGGCTGCGCGGCAGCAGGCGCTGGAAGAAGAACGCCGCACAGGCCAGCTTGGCGCCATGGAAGGCCGGGTCTTCGGCGTGCCTGGCCTGGGCCGCCGCCGCCATCCGCGCCCACATGTAGGCGTAGGCGGTCAGGCCGAACAGGTGCAGGTATTCCACCGCCACGGCATTGACCAGGTTGGCGTCCTCGCGTGCCCGTGCCCGCAGCCACTCGCTGGTGGCTTCCAGCCGTGCCAGGCTGGCTTGCAAGGCTTCGCGGTGCAGCGGTGCCCCGGCACTGAAGGCCCGCACTTCGGCGGCAAAGCAGGCCAGGGCCTGGCCGCCATCGGCCAGCACTTTGCGCCCGAGCAGGTCGAGGGCCTGGATGCCGTTGGTGCCTTCGTAGATCTGGGCGATGCGCACATCGCGCACACGCTGCTCCTGGCCCCACTCACGGATGTAGCCATGGCCGCCGTACACCTGCTGGCCGAGCACGCAGCTTTCCAGGCCGTTGTCGGTGAAGAACGCCTTGGCCACCGGGGTCAGCAGCGCGACCAGGCGCTGGGCATGCTCGCGCTCACCACCGTCCTCGGCGTAGCGCGCCAGATCGAGCTGCTGGCCGACATAGGCGGCGAAGGAGCGGCCACCTTCGGTGAGGGTGCGCATGGTCAGCAGCATGCGCCTTACATCGCCATGTTCGATGATCGGGTCGGCGGCTTTCTCTGACGCCTTTGGGCCGCTGGCGGCGCGGCTTTGCAGGCGCTCGTTGGCGTAGCGTGCAGCGCTCTGGTACGACGCTTCGGCGCAGCCGATGCCCTGGATGCCGATGGACAGGCGTTCGTAGTTCATCATGGTGAACATCGCCGCCAGGCCCTTGTTCGGCTCACCGACCAGGTAACCGCTGGCACCGTCGAAGTTCATCACGCAGGTGGCCGAGGCCTTGATGCCCATCTTGTGTTCGATCGAACCACAGTGCGCGGCGTTGCGCGGGCCGAGGCTGCCGTCGGCCTCGACAAGGTACTTGGGCACCAGGAACAGCGAGATGCCCTTGGCCCCGGCAGGGGCGTCCGGCAGCTTGGCCAGCACCAGGTGGACGATGTTCTCGGTCAGGTCCTGCTCGCCACCGGTGATGAAGATCTTGCTGCCACTGATGCGATAGCTGCCGTCGGCCTGGGGTTCGGCGCGGCTGCGGATCAGCCCAAGGTCGGTGCCTGCGTGGGGCTCGGTCAGGCACATGGTGCCCGCCCAGCGGCCTTCGTACAGCGGTGGCAGGTAGGTGGCCTTGAGTGCTTCGCTGGCATGGGCATCGATGGCCAGGCAGCTGCCGGCGCTCAGCGCCGAATACAGGCTGAAGCTGCAGTCGGCGGCGTAGAGCATCTCTTCGAACAGCACGCCGAGCATCTTCGGCATGCCCATGCCGCCATACTCAGGGTTGCCGCCCAGGCCCACCCAACCGCCTTCGCGGTAGGTCTGCCAGGCGTCACGGAAGCCGTCCGGGGTGGTGACGTTGCCGGCGTCGAAGTGCACGCCTTGCTCATCGCCGTTGCGGCTGAGCGGGGCGATCAGCTGGCCGGTGACCTTGGCGGCTTCTTCAAGGATGGCGTCGGCGGTTTCGCCGTCGACGCGTTCGGCCAGGGCGGGCAGGCGCGCCCACAGGGCAGGGCCCTGGAACACGTCATGGAGGATGAAGCGCATGTCGCGCAAGGGAGCGGTGTAGTCGGTCATGTCAGGCTCGATAACGGTTCACAGGGCCTTGGCGCGGTCGCGCAGGACGTATTTCTGGATCTTGCCGGTGGAGGTCTTGGGCAGTTCGCCGAAGACCACAGTCTTGGGCACCTTGAACCCGGCCAGGTGTTCGCGGCACCAGCTGATGATGTCGCTCTCGCGGGTCTGCTCGTGGCCGGGCTTGAGGGCGACGAAGGCGCAGGGCGTTTCGCCCCACTTGTCGTCGGCGCGGGCGACCACCGCGGCTTCCAGCACGGCGTGGTGCTTGTACAGGGTGTCTTCGACTTCGATGGTCGAGATGTTCTCGCCGCCGGAAATGATGATGTCCTTGAGCCGGTCCTTGATCTCGACATAGCCATCGGCGTGCCACACGGCCAGGTCACCGGTGTGGAACCAGCCGCCGCGGAAGGCTTCGGCGGTGGCTTCGGGGTTTTTCAGGTAGCCCTTCATCACCGTGTTGCCGCGCATGAAGATCTCGCCCAGGGTGTTGCCGTCTTGCGGTACCGGCTGCAGGGTCTGCGGGTCGGCGACCATCAGGCCGTCGAGGGTGGGGTAGCGCACGCCCTGGCGCGATTTGATCCGCGCCCGTTCCTCCAGCGGCAGTTCGTCCCATTCGTCATGCCAGGCACAGACGGTGACCGGCCCATAGACCTCGGTCAGGCCATAGGTGTGGGTGACCCGGATGCCCATCTGCTCGACCGCACCGATGACCTTGGCCGGTGGTGCGGCGCCGGCGACCATGGCCTGTACCGGGTGTTCGATGGCGGCCTTGGCGGCCTCTGGCATGTTGACCAGGGCGTTGAGCACGATGGGCGCGCCGCACAGGTGGCTGACCCGGTGCTCGCGGATCAGGGTGAGGATCTTCTGTGGGTCGACCCGGCGCAGGAACACGTGGGTGCCGGCCAGCGCGGTGATGGTCCAGGGGTAGCACCAGCCGTTGCAGTGGAACATCGGCAAGGTCCACAGGTACACCGGGCGGTGGCCCATGGCCCAGGTCATCTGGTTGCCGATGGCGTTCAGGTAGGCGCCACGGTGGTGATAGACCACGCCCTTGGGGTTGCCGGTGGTGCCCGAGGTGTAGTTCAGCGAAATCGCCTGCCATTCGTCATCGGGCCACTCCCAGGCAAAATCCGGGTCGCCTTCGGCCAGCAGGGCTTCATAGTCGAGGTCGCTGACCGCACGGCCTTCGCCGTACTCGGGGTCATCCACATCGACCACCAGCGGCGGGTGTTCGAGCAACGCCAGGGCAGTAGCGATCACGCCGTGGAACTCGCGGTCGGTGATCAGCACCTTGGCCTCGCCATGCTGCAGCATGAAGGCGATGGCTTCGGCGTCCAGGCGCACGTTGAGGGTGTTGAGCACGGCGCCGATCATCGGCACACCGAAGTGTGCTTCGAGCATGGCCGGAATGTTCGGCAGCATCACCGCCACCGTGTCGCCTCGGCCGATACCACGCCCGGCCAGGGCGCTGGCCAGGCGCCGGCAGCGCTGGTAGGTCTCGCGCCAGTCGCGGCGAATGGCGCCGTGGATCACGGCCGGGTAATCGCCGTACACGGCGGCGGTACGTTCGATGAAGCTCAGCGGGGTGAGGGCGACGTGGTTGACGGCAGCGGGCATCAGGCCCTGGGCGAAGATCGACATACGGTAATCCTGTAGGGGAGGCAGACGCAGCCTGTGCGTGTGGCCCCCCGGTGGCTGATTGTTAGCTCTGATCAGGGTGCGGGCAGCGCGCCGATGGCCGCTTGCCCCTGTCGCAGTTTTACGCGAACCGCTATCGTAGATGGAATATCGACTATAGCAATATAGTAAAACTACTATAAGAACGAGTGCCGACGTTGGATCAGACCCTTTTCCCCTTGCTCACCAAGGACCCACAACCCAGCGTGCTGCTGGCCGCCGATGCCAGTGCGCTGGCAAGCAATCCGGCCCTGCAGGCATTGATCGGCGCGGGTGCCACGCCGGCCGACTGGCTGCCGAGCAACGCTGCGGGGCTGGTGCGTGCGTGCCTGCGCCAGCACCGGGCAATCGTCGATGTGGAAAAACAGGTCGGCGAACGCATTCTGCTGTGGACTTTCATCCCCGATGACCAGGGCCAGTGGGTGCTGGCGCGCTGCCGCGATGCCAGCGAAGAGCGCCAGGGCACCCGTGAGGCGAGCCGCGCCCGGCGCCTGTATCGGCTGATCATCGAGAACACCACCGACCTCATTTCCCGGCACAGCCCGGATGGCCGCTTTCTCGACGCCTCGCCAGCGGCCTACCGCCTGCTCGGCCTGTGGCCGGAGCAACTGCGCGGCATGCCGGTGCGAGCCCTGCTGCACCCGCGCGAGCGGCGCCAGGTGCTACGCCAGGCCGCCGCCGCACTGGACCAGGACGGTTACCACACCACGACTTGCCGCGTTCGCCATGCCTGCGGCGCCTATCGCTGGTTCGAGATCGCCAGCCGGGCGATCCGCGAGACCTACACGGGTGCAGTGGTGGAAGTGGTCAGTGTGTCGCGGGACATCACCCTGCGCATCGAGGCCCAGGAGAACCTGGCCCACAGCGCCCGGCTCGCCACCCTGGGCGAACTGGCGTCGGGGATCGCCCACGAGATGAATCAGCCGCTGGCGGCGGTGGTCAACTATGCCAATGCCAGCCAACGCTACCTGCAAGGCCTGGAGCGCGACCCGCAGGCGCGTGAGCGGGTCGGCCAGGGCCTGCAACGCATCACCAAGCAGGCGACCCACGCCGCCGAGGTGATTCGCCGCCTGCGTGCGTTCCTGCGCAAGGGGCCGCGGCGCCTGCAGGCGGTGGAGGTGGCCGAAGTGGCGGCCGAAGCCATGCGCCTGTGCGCCTGGGAAGCCGCACGTGACCAGGTCTCGGTCGAACTGCGCCTCAGCGGGCAGTTGCCGGCGGTGTTCGCCGACCGGGTATTGCTCGAACAAGTGCTGCTCAACCTGCTGCGCAATGCCATCGAGGCCAACCGCGAGCAGCATGGCGCGCAGCCGTCACGTATCCTGCTCGGCGCCGTGCGCGAGGGCGACGGGGTGCTGATCGAGGTCGCCGACCAGGGGCCTGGCGTGGCTGCCGAGCGCCTGGATGAGATCTTCACCCCGTTCAGTACCAGCAAGGCCGATGGCCTGGGCCTGGGCCTGAGCATGAGCCGCAGCCTGATCGAAGGGTTTGGCGGCAGCCTCTGGGCGCGTGCGGGTGAGGCGGGCGGGCTGGTGTTGTGCTGCCGCCTGGCAGTGAACCGGGGATAAGGAGAGAGCAGGGTGCAAGCGAAGGTGTATGTGGTCGACGACGACCAGGGCATGCGTGATTCGACGGTGTGGTTGCTGGAGTCGGTGGGCCTGCAGGGCGTGCCGTTCGCCAGCGGCCAGGCGTTTCTCGATGCCTGCGTGGACGATGGGCCGGCCTGCGTGCTGCTCGATGTGCGCATGCCCGGGCTGGGCGGCATGGCGGTGCAGCAGGCACTGCGCGAGCGTGGCCTGCAGCTGCCAGTGATCTTCGTCAGCGGCCATGCCGACGTGCCGATCGTGGTGCGGGCGTTCAAGGCCGGGGCGAGCGACTTCATCGAGAAACCCTACAGCGACCAGCTGCTGCTCGACAGCGTGCAGGCGGCACTGGAGCGGGCAGGGCAGGCGCGCCAGGACGACCTGGTGCTGGCCGCGGTGCAGGCCCGCGTGGATGCCCTGACGCCCCGTGAGCGCGACGTGTTCGTGCCGCTGGCCCAGGGCTTGAACAACCGCGAGATTGCCGAGCGCCTGGGCATCAGCGTGAAGACCGTGGACCTCTACCGGGGGCGGGTAATGAAGCGCCTGCAGGCAGGCAGCCTGGCCGAGCTGGTGGGCATGGCGATTGCCTGCGGGGCCGTGCAGGCGCTGGGCTTGCGCGCGCTGTGAAACGTCGCCGGCAACGGCCGTTTCATGAATATTTGCATAGCACCCTAATCAAAGCTTTGACATTCACTGCCTAGGCAGTAATATTTTTAAACAATTACCCGAGCAGCCCCCGATGTCCCATTTCACCCCGGAAAACTTCCAGACCTGCGCCATCGGCATGCTGCTGGGCCGTGCGGCGATCCTCAAGGACCGCATTCTCGACTGGCATCTCGAATCGGAGGGCGTCACCGCCGCACAGTTCAAGGTGCTGATCATCGTCACCCAGTACCAGGTGGATACCCCGGCCGAACTGTGCCGCTACCTGGGCCTGGACAGCGGTTCGATGACCCGCATGCTCGACCGCCTCGAGCAGAAGGGCCTGATCCTGCGCAACCGCTGCGCCGATGACCGCCGCCAGGTGCGCCTGGCACTGACCGCCGATGGCCAGCGCCTGGCCGACCGCCTGCCGGAGATCGGCGCGGCGGCGATGAACGAACTGGTCGGCGTGCTGCAGCCAGATGAATTGAAGACCCTCGAAGGTCTGCTGGCCAAGGTGCTGCTGGGTGCCGGCGACCCTCTGACGATCCGCCGCTTCGGCGATCGTTGATCCCTGTTACGCATATTCCAAGGTATTGTCATGGCCACTCCCACAGACACCACAACTCCCTCCGCCGACGCGCCTGCGTCGGGCAAGCGCAAGGCCTGGCTGCTCGGCCTGCTGTTGCTGGTGCTGCTCGCCGGCGCCGGCACCTGGGCCTGGTACAGCCTGGTCGGGCGCTGGCACGAAAGCACCGACGACGCCTACGTCAATGGCAACGTGGTGGAGATCACCCCGCTGGTGACCGGCACCGTCACCAGCATCGGCGCCGATGACGGCGACCTGGTGCATGCCGGCCAGGTGCTGTTGCAGTTCGACCCGTCCGACAGCGAAGTGGCCCTGCAGTCCGCCGAAGCCAAGCTGGCGCGCAGCGTGCGCCAGGTGCGCGGGCTGTACAGCAACGTCGACTCGCTCAAGGCCCAGCTGGAAACCCGCCAGGCCGAGCTGCAGAAGGCCCAGCAGAACTACAACCGACGCAAGGTGCTGGCCGACAGCGGCGCAATCGCCGCGGAAGAGATCTCCCATGCCCGTGACGACCTGACCGTGGCCCAGGCCGCCGTCAACGCCGCCCGCCAGCAACTCAACACCAGTACCGCGCTGGTCGACGACACCGTGGTGTCCTCGCACCCCGAGGTCATGGCGGCCGCTGCCGACCTGCGCCAGGCCTACCTCGACAACGCCCGCACCACCCTGGTGGCGCCAGTGACCGGCTATGTCGCCAAGCGTACCGTGCAGCTTGGCCAGCGCCTGCAGCCGGGCACCGCGACCATGGCGGTGATCCCGCTGAACGAAGTGTGGATCGACGCCAACTTCAAGGAAACCCAGCTGCGCGACATGCGCATCGGCCAGCTGGTGGAAGTCAGCGCCGACCTGTACGGCAGCGAGGTCAAGTACAGCGGCACGGTCGACAGCCTTGGCGCTGGCACCGGCAGCGCCTTCGCCCTGTTGCCGGCGCAGAACGCCACCGGCAACTGGATCAAGATCGTCCAGCGCGTGCCGGTGCGCATTCACCTCAGCCCTGACCAGCTCAAGGACCACCCGCTGCGCATCGGCCTGTCCACCGTGGTCGAGGTCGACCTGCACGACCAGAGCGGCCCGACCCTGGCCCAGCAGCCACCGCAGCAGGCCAGCTACACCACCCAGGTGTACGACCGCCAGCTGGCCGAGGCCGATAACCTGATCGCCCGGCTGATCCACGAGAACAGCGCCACCGGCAAGACGGCGCAGCGATGAGCAACAACGCCCCGGCCCAGTTCACCCCGCCGAGCCTGCTGCTGACCACCATCGGCCTGTCGCTGGCGACCTTCATGCAGGTGCTCGACACCACCATCGCCAACGTGGCGCTGCCGACCATTTCCGGCAACCTGGGGGTGAGCTACGAGCAGGGCACCTGGGTGATCACTTCGTTCGCGGTGAGCAACGCCATTGCCTTGCCGCTGACTGGCTGGCTGAGCCGGCGCTTTGGCGAGGTGAAGCTGTTCATCTGGGCCACATTGCTGTTCGTGCTGGCGTCGTTCCTCTGCGGTGTCGCCCAGTCGATGCCGGAGCTGGTGGGCTTCCGTGTCTTGCAGGGGGTGGTGGCCGGGCCGCTGTACCCGATGACCCAGACTTTGCTGATTGCCGTGTACCCCCCCGCGAAAAGGGGCATGGCCCTGGCCTTGCTGGCGATGGTCACGGTGGTGGCGCCGATTGCCGGGCCGATATTGGGTGGCTGGATCACCGACAGCTACAGCTGGCCGTGGATCTTTTTCATCAACGTGCCGATCGGCCTGTTCGCCGCTGCCGTGGTGCGCCAGCAGATGCGCACGCGGCCAGTGGTCACCAGCCGCCAGCCGATGGACTACATTGGCCTGCTGACGCTGATCGTCGGCGTGGGCGCGTTGCAGGTGGTGTTGGACAAGGGCAATGACCTGGACTGGTTCGAGTCGTCGTTCATCATTATCGGCACGCTGATTTCGGTGGTGTTCCTGGCGATCTTCATCATCTGGGAGCTCACCGACCGGCACCCGGTGGTCAACCTGCGGCTGTTCGTGCACCGCAACTTCCGCGTCGGCACCATCGTGCTGGTTGGCGGTTATGCGGGGTTCTTCGGCATCAACCTGATCCTGCCGCAGTGGCTGCAGACGCAGATGGGCTACACCGCCACCTGGGCGGGGCTGGCGGTGGCACCGATCGGCTTGCTGCCGGTGATCATGTCGCCGTTCGTGGGCAAGTACGCGCACCGCTTCGACCTGCGGGTGCTGGCGGGGCTGGCGTTCCTGGCGATTGGCACCAGTTGCTTCATGCGTGCCGGGTTCACCAGCGAGGTGGACTTCCAGCACATCGCTCTGGTGCAGTTGTTCATGGGGATTGGCGTGGCGCTGTTCTTCATGCCGACCTTGAGCATCCTGCTGTCGGACTTGCCGCCGCATCAGATTGCCGATGGTTCGGGGCTGGCGACTTTCCTGCGTACGCTGGGGGGGAGCTTTGCGGCTTCGTTGACGACCTGGATCTGGATTCGTCGGGCGGATCAGCATCATGCGTACCTGAGTGAGCACATCAGCCAGTTCGACCCGGCGACGCGGCATACGCTGGAGCAGATGGGCGGGGCGAGTGCGCAGCATTACGCGCAGCTGGAGCAGATCGTCAACGCGCAGGCGTACATGATGTCGACGGTGGATTACTTCACCTTGATGACCTGGGTGTTTGCCGGGTTGATCCTGTTAGTGTGGCTGGCCAAGCCGCCGTTCACCGCCAAGGCAGGGCCGGCTTCGGCGGGGCATTGAGGCAGTAACGCTGCTCTTCTTGCTCTTGCTCTTGCTCTTGTTCTGCTTTTGCTTTTAAGCGCGCGGTAGTTCAGGCGACGCAGATTGCGACTTCAGGAGGCCGAACGGAGGTCTTGCGGAGGGAGGTGACGGGCATGGATGCC
>NZ_JAGIBG010000012.1:77632-187490 GCF_017744435.1 Pseudomonas sp. | reverse complement strand
GGCATCCATGCCCGTCACCTCCCTCCGCAAGACCTCCGTTCGGCCTCCTGAAGTCGCAATTTGCGTCGTCTGAACTACCGCGCGCTTAAAAGCAAAAGCAGAGCAAGAGCAAGAGCAAGAGCAAGAGCAAGAGCAAGGCGGATGTCAGCGTGGTTTGAGGTCCAACCTGCGCAGATGACATGTCACTTCCTCACGGTCGTGATACAGCTGCTTGCAGGCAATCGATACCTTGACTTTACGTGCCTTGAACGTCGCCTCCATACGGTCCAGCAACCGACGCACCTCCGCATAGCGCTGCTTCATCGGCAACTTCAGGTTGACCACTGCTTCACGGCACAACCCCTCACCCAGCCAGGTCTCAATCAGCGAGGTGGTACGCGCCGGCTTCTCGACGATATCGCAGACCATCCAGTCCACCGGCTGCTTCGGCTGCCAGGTGAAACCGTCCGCCATCAGGTGTTGTACCAGCCCGGTGTCCATCAGGCTTTCAGCCATCGGCCCGTTGTCGATGGCGGTCACCAACATGCCCCGGCGCACCAGCTGATAAGTCCAGCCACCCGGCGAAGCACCCAGGTCGACCCCGGTCATGTCGTCATTCAGGCGCTGCTCCCACTGTTCACGCGGGATGAACTGGTGCCAGGCTTCCTCCAGCTTGAGGGTCGAACGGCTGGGTGCCTCACGTGGGAACTTCAGGCGCGGGATGCCCATCGGCCACAGCGCGCTGTTGTTCGCCTCGGCCACGCCAACGAATACCCGACGGCCGCTGATGAAAGTCAGCAGCAGGCGCGGCAGGCTGGCGTTGTCGACCAGGCGGCCGGCCTTTTCCAGGGCCTTGCGCAGCGGCACTTCGAACTTGCGGCAGAAGGTCGACAGCTCCTTGCCTTCGTTGCTGTCCAGTACCTCCAGCCACAGGCTGCCGAACACCGGGTGCTCGGCCAGATGCGCCAGCAGCACGCTGATGCGGTCGGTTTCCGGCAGCTCGATATACGTGCCTCGCGCCCACTGGCGCGGGAAGATCAGTTGCGCGAAGCGCAGCTGGGCCATCAGGCGTTCGGCACCTTCGGCCTCGGCACAGACGAACTCGGCACAAGCGCTCTGCGGCTTGCCCTTGGCATAACCGGCCACACCCAGCTGGGCGGCATGTTCGCTGATCTCGGCGCAGACCTCACCCTCGAAGCCGGGCCGGCAATGCATGAACAGGGTATTCATCTCTCACTCCACTACGGCTGGCGCACCACGGGCGCCGGCAGGGCGGCGATGATAAAGGAAGATCGGAACCTGCGACATGCCCCGCCGGTCCAGAAAAGAGTCAGGGGCCCCAAACGGAGCTAACCTGACCATTCAGCCAGGTCCGTGCCGTGCGGGCCGAAACAGCGCGGTGGCACCGGCCACAACCCGCCGTGCCGGGCCCCGCCGCACAAGGAGTTGGCAATGCCCTCGCTCGATAGCCTGAAAACCCTCAAGACCCTCCAGGTGGCTGACCGCACCTATCACTTTTACAGCCTCGCCGAAGCCGGCCGGCAGTTGGGCGACCTGCAGCGCCTGCCCATGTCGCTCAAGGTGTTGCTGGAAAACCTGCTGCGCTGGGAGGACGGCGAGACCGTAACCACCGATGACCTGCGCGCCCTCGCCGGCTGGCTGCAGGAACGCCGCTCCGACCGTGAAATCCAGTACCGCCCGGCGCGGGTGCTGATGCAGGACTTCACCGGCGTGCCGGCGGTGGTCGACCTGGCCGCCATGCGCGCCGCCATGGCCAAGGCCGGCGGCGACCCGCAGCGGATCAACCCGCTGTCGCCGGTTGACCTGGTAATCGACCACTCGGTGATGGTCGACCGCTATGCCACGCCAGAGGCCTTCACCCAGAACGTCGACATCGAAATGCAACGCAATGGCGAGCGCTACGCCTTCCTGCGCTGGGGCCAGAGCGCATTCGACAACTTCCGCGTGGTTCCGCCGGGCACCGGTATCTGCCACCAGGTCAACCTGGAATACCTCGGGCGCACGGTATGGACCCGCGACGAAGATGGCCGCACCTACGCCTTCCCCGACACCCTGGTCGGCACCGACTCGCACACCACCATGATCAACGGCCTTGGCGTACTCGGCTGGGGCGTGGGCGGCATCGAGGCGGAAGCGGCCATGCTCGGCCAGCCAGTATCGATGCTGATCCCCGAAGTAATCGGTTTCAAGCTCACCGGCAAGCTGCGCGAAGGCATCACCGCCACCGACCTGGTGCTGACCGTGACGCAAATGCTGCGCAAGAAAGGCGTCGTGGGCAAATTCGTCGAGTTCTACGGCGACGGCCTGGCTGACCTGCCGTTGGCTGACCGCGCGACCATCGCCAACATGGCACCCGAGTACGGTGCCACCTGCGGGTTCTTCCCAGTCGACGAGGTCACCCTCGACTACCTGCGCCTTTCCGGTCGCCCAAGCGAAACGGTGCAACTGGTCGAGCAGTATTGCAAGGCCCAGGGCCTGTGGCGCCTGCCCGGTCAGGAACCGTTGTTCAGCGACACGCTGGCCCTGGACATGCAAGACGTCGAGGCCAGCCTGGCCGGGCCCAAGCGGCCACAGGACCGGGTCGCCCTGGGCCAGGTCCGCCAGGCCTTCGACCACTTCATCGAACTGCAGCCCAAGCCGCTGGCCAAGGAGGTCGGCCGCCTGGAAAGTGAAGGCGGTGGCGGCGTGGCGGTCGGCAACGCCGATCAGGCCGGCGAAATCGACTACAGCCATGGCGGGCAGACCTACACCCTGCGCGACGGCGCCGTGGTGATCGCCGCGATCACCTCATGCACCAACACCTCCAACCCCAGCGTGATGATGGCGGCCGGCCTGGTGGCGAAGAAGGCCCTGGAAAAGGGCCTGCAGCGCAAACCCTGGGTCAAGAGTTCGCTGGCCCCCGGCTCCAAGGTGGTGACCGACTATTACAAGGCCGCGGGGCTTACCCCTTACCTTGACCAGCTGGGCTTCGACCTGGTCGGCTATGGCTGCACCACTTGCATCGGCAACTCCGGGCCACTGGACGATGCCATCGAAAAAGCCATCGGCAGTGCCGACCTCACGGTCGCCTCGGTCCTCTCGGGCAACCGCAACTTCGAAGGCCGCGTGCACCCGCTGGTCAAGACCAACTGGCTGGCCTCACCACCGCTGGTGGTGGCCTACGCGCTGGCCGGCAGCGTGCGCATGGACCTGACCCAGGACGCACTGGGGACGGGCAAGGACGGCAAGCCCGTCTACCTGCGCGACATCTGGCCAAGCCAGCAGGAAATCGCCGACGCCGTGGCCAAGGTCGATACCAGGATGTTCCACAAGGAGTACGCCGAAGTATTCACTGGCGATGCGCAATGGCAGGCCATCGAGGTGCCGCAGGCGGCGACTTATGTCTGGCAGGACAACTCCACCTATATCCAGCACCCACCGTTCTTCGATGACATCGGCGGGCCGCTGCCCAAGATCAAGGACATCCAGGGTGCGCGTATCCTCGCCCTGCTCGGCGACTCAGTGACCACCGACCACATCTCCCCGGCCGGCAACATCAAGGCCGACAGCCCGGCCGGGCGCTACTTGCGCAGCAAGGGCGTGGAACCGCGAGACTTCAACTCTTACGGCTCGCGGCGCGGCAACCACGAGGTGATGATGCGCGGCACCTTCGCCAACATCCGTATTCGCAACGAGATGCTGGCGGGCGAAGAAGGTGGCAATACGGTGCATGTGCCCAGCGGCGAGAAGCTGTCGATCTATGACGCCGCCATGCGCTACCAGGCCGAGGGCACGCCGCTGGTGGTGATCGCCGGTCAGGAATACGGCACCGGTTCCAGCCGTGACTGGGCGGCCAAGGGCACCAACCTGCTGGGGGTCAAGGCCGTGCTGGCGGAGAGTTTCGAACGCATTCACCGCTCCAACCTGGTGGGCATGGGCGTGCTGCCACTGCAGTTCAAGGCCGGGCAGGACCGCAAGCAACTGGGCCTGACCGGCAAGGAGCAGATCGACCTGCTGGGCCTCAGTGGCGCGCAGATCAAACCCGGCATGAGCCTGCCGCTGCGGATCACCCGCGAGGATGGGCAACAGCAGCAGATCGAAGTGCTATGCCGGATCGATACCCTCAACGAAGTGGAGTACTTCAAGTCCGGAGGGATTCTGCATTATGTGCTGCGGCAGATGATTCGCAACTGACCCCCTGTACCCGTTCAGTACCCTTTTGCCTCCAGCGCCGCGCCTGCGGCGCTGGAGGTTCATGCCCACAAGAAAAGTCTGCCATTTGCCAGTAGCACTTTGATGGCCGGTCGGTCATCATTGGCCCGAACAGTCATCTAACGGTCATGAACGCGGGCAAACAAGCCACTTTCTCAGCACTGAACGGCGGTTGCCTTTACTGCAATCGCGGTGATGGCCAATTGCCCCAGATCAAGTAATTTAAATATCCATTCAATAAAACCAGTGGCTTGCCGATACCTGTCGAAAGCCTTACGGACTATTCAGCTCATGCGCAACAACCAGCCGATTACCCAAAGGGAACGGACTTTCCCTGCCCAACAACGGTTGATCTCCACCACCAACGCCAAGGGTGTGATCACCTACTGCAACGATGCGTTCGTCGAGATCAGCGGTTTCACCCGCGAAGAGCTGATTGGCGCACCCCACAACCTGGTGCGCCACCCCGATGTGCCGACTGCGGTGTTCGCCCATATGTGGCAAACCCTCAAGCAAGGCTTGCCGTGGATGGGCATCGTCAAGAACCGTTGCAAATCCGGCGACCACTACTGGGTCAACGCCTACGTCACACCGATTTTCGACAACAATCAGGTCGTCGGTTTCGAGTCGGTACGCGTCAAACCGACCGCCGAGCAGATCCGCCGTGCCGAGGCCCTGTACCAGCGCATCAACGATGGCAAGACCGCCATCCCGCGCCGTGATCGCTGGCTGCCGGTGCTGCAGGACTGGCTGCCGTTCATCCTGATCAGCCAGGTCGGTTTCCTGATTGGCGACTGGCTCGGCCACTCCTGGGGCTTCGCACTGGCCGCCGGCCTGTCGGTACCGCTCGGCCTGCTCGGCCTGGGCTGGCAGCAACGAGGCCTTAAACGCCTGCTGCGCCTGGCCGAGCAAACCACCTCCGACCCGCTGATCGCGCAGATGTACACCGACAGCCGTGGCGTGCAGGCACGCCTGGAGATGGCCATGCTCAGCCAGGACGCGCGCATGAAGACCTGCCTGACCCGCCTGCAGGACAGCGCCGAGCACCTCAGCGACCAGGCCCGCCAGTCCGATGCCTTGGCGCACAAGAGCTCCTCGGGCCTGGAGCGGCAGCGCGTGGAGACCGAACAGGTCGCCGCCGCCGTCAACCAGATGGCCGCCACCACCCAGGAAGTGGCCAACCACGTGCAACGCACCGCTGACGCCACCCAGGAAGCCAACCGCCTGACCAGCCAGGGCCGGCAGATCGCCGGAGAAACCCGTGAGGCCATCGAGCGCCTGTCGACCGCCGTGGGCGAAACCGGCCAGACCGTGACCCAACTGGCCAAGGACAGTGACGAGATCGGTGGCGTGGTCGATGTGATCAAGGGCATCGCCGACCAGACCAACCTGCTGGCGCTCAACGCCGCCATCGAAGCGGCCCGTGCCGGCGAGATGGGCCGTGGTTTCGCCGTGGTCGCCGACGAAGTACGCCAGCTGGCCCAGCGCACCGCCGAATCGACCGGGCAGATCCACGGCCTGATTGCCAAGCTGCAACAGACGGCCAACAATGCCGTGCTGACCATGGAAACCGGTCACCGCCAGGCCCAGGAAGGTGTTGACCGCGTCATGCAGGCCGACCAGGCACTGGTCGGAATCAGCGAAGCCGTGGCCAATATCACTGACATGGCGACCCAGATTGCCGCCGCTACTGAAGAGCAGACGGCAGTAGCCGACGAGATCAGCCGCAACATCAGCACCATCGCCCAGCTGGCCGACCAGACAGCCGAACAGGCGCAACATTCGGCACTGCTCAGCGAAGAGCTGACCAGCACTGCCGGCAGCCAGTATTCGCTGGTGGAGCGGTTCAACCGCTAAAGGCCGACGCCTGCGCGGTTACTGTAGGTCGCGAAAGGGCTGCGAAGCAGCCCCAGCGATCTTGCAGTAGGGCAAATATTTGGGGCTGCTTTGCAGCCCTTTCGCGACGCAAGGCCGCTCCTACACAGATCGCGCACAGGCGCCTCACCAGTCCAGCGTCAGCCGGCTCTCGAAGTAGCGCTCCTCGCCGGTCAACGGGTCGGCAAATCGCAAGCTCTGCGCCAGCAGCTTCAACGGCCGCTGATAGTCGTCCTGTTCCTTGAGCAACTCGGGATAGAACGGGTCATTGCAGATCCCCGCCCCCAACGCCGCCATGTGCACACGCAACTGATGCGTCTTGCCCGTTACCGGCGACAGCCCGTAGCGCCACCACTCGCCATGCTTCTCCAGCACTTCTGCAAAGGTCTCGCTGTTGGCCTCCCCTGCCACTTCATGCATGCGGAAGAATGGCTCGCCATGCACCAGGCGACTCTTGTGCACCAGGGGGAACGCATGCTGTGGCAAGGCAGCCGCGATGGCCTGATAGCGCTTGTCGATCCGCCGCTCCGGGAACAACCGTTGATACGCGCTGCGCGTCTGCGGATTGGCAGAGAAAAGCACCAGCCCGGCAGTGTGCCGGTCGATGCGGTGCAACGGCACCAGGTGCGGGTTGTCCAGGCGTCGGATCAGGCGGCGCAACAGGGTGTGCTCGACGTATTCACCGGTTGGCGTTACCGGCAGAAAATGCGGCTTGTCGGCCACCACCAGGTGCTCATCCACATGCAGGATGGTTTCCTGCACCGGAATCGGCCGCTCGTTGGGCACCTCGCGAAAATAGTGAAGGCGCATGCCGCGACGGTAGGGCAAGTCGGCAGCAATCGCCCTGCCCTCGGCATCGAGCACCCGGCCACGGGCGAAGCGGTCAAGCCACTGCGCGCGCTCGATGGCCTTGAAATGGTCGCACAGGCAATCGAGTACCGTCGCCCAGTTGCCGGGCGGCAGGCAGACCGTGCTGGCTTGCTGGTGGGCGGGGTCGAAAGGCGTGATCATGGCAGGGCTCGAGCAATCAAAGCCCAGCATTATCCCCCAAGCCCGGCGCCTCAACCAGCCTCGACCATCCCCTCGCTGTGCGCCTTCAACCAGCGCAATACCTGCACGGCTTCCCAACGCCCGGGATCATAGAGTGCATAGACCAGGCCCTGGTACCCCACGACATCCAGCCCCCGGTGGTAACCGGCACGCTGGAACAAGGCCTCGATCTCGGCAAAACACGTGTTGAAATGCACCTTGCCGAATGGCGTGCGGTCGTCGGTGACCAGGCCTTCGAGGCGCAATTCCAGTACGGCGTCGCACACCCGCTCCACCGGCATGCGGTTGACGCTGTACTTGAGTTGCTCGACGTTGAGCATGGGTCCACCTCGATACTGTATTTATATACAGCATACGAAGAGCGACACCGCTGCGTCAATCGGCTTGAACGCTACTGCAAACCTGGCAGGTAGCCCGTGCCCTTGCGAATGGTCAGCACCTCGCGGCGCGGTGCGGCTGTTGACACCGACAGGTGAACCCAGCGGTCGAACTCCAGGATCAACTGGTCGAACGCCACATCACTCTCGCTGATCTGCCTGACCACGTCCCGGTTGTCGACACCCTTCACCGTAAAATCCGCCGCCAGGCCTTTCACATGCTGGCTGCCTCGCGCCCCGCCAACGCGCGCATTGACCGCCGCGCTGCGGTATCCGCTGCTGACGACGATGGGGCACCCGAACAACATCCGGACCTGCTCGAGCACTTGGCAAAGCAGGTGCAGATTACTCAAGACCTCAGCCGTAGGAGTGTTGTCCAACCCTTCCCTCGCAGCCATTTGCGAAGCTATCAGTTCTTCCAAGGTGAAATGTGGCGTGATCTGCATGACGGGGCTCTCGATGAAGATGCAAAAGTACCGATGACCATTCAACGGTTCGTCATCTTCATTTCTGGCCTGCAGGCCATGCACAAGGGCAAGCATTCCCTCTGCCCGTTACTGGGCGAGAAAGGCCACTACCTGTTCGGCATCGAATGGCCAGTGCAGCTCTGCCGACGTGTCGCTGCGCCGCAACACCGGAATGATCAATCCGTACCGCTCGAACAACGCCTGGTCATCGGCGATGTCGACCAACTCGATCAGCAAGCCGTGTTCAACAAAGGGCATCAGCACGGCTTCGGCCACTTCGCACAAGTGGCACCCGACGGTACCGAAGAGTTGGCATTCAGGCAGCATGGAGGGCGAGACCCGATTTGGCTGTAGGAAGAGACTTATTCTAAGTCTGTCCTGCCCCCTCTGCACCTGACCTGGCTCAATCCTGGCTGGTGGCACCGATCCGGTGCAGCGACAGGTCTGCGCCCTGGAACTCCTGCTCATGGCTCAAACGCAGGCCATGCAGTCGGCGAATCAGGCCGTACACGGCAAAACCACCGATCAGTGCGACCAGCACGCCCGCCAGGCTGCCCAGCAGCTGGCTGATCAGGCTCACCCCACCCATACCACCCAGCACCGCCTGGCCAAACACACCGCAGGCAATCCCTCCCCACAGGCCGCACAAGCCGTGCAGCGGCCAGACCCCGAGCACATCGTCGATCTTCCAGCGGTTCTGCGCAGCCGTGAAACTCCAGACGAACAGCACCCCCGCCACCAGACCGGTGGCCAGCGCACCGATGGGGTGCATGAGGTCAGAGCCGGCACAGATCGCCACCAGACCCGCCAGCGGCCCGTTGTGCAGGAAGCCCGGGTCATTGCGCCCGGCCAGCAAGGCCGCCAGGGTGCCGCCGACCATGGCCATCAGCGAATTGATCGCCACCAGGCCGCTGACGCCCTGCAAGGTCTGGGCACTCATCACGTTGAAGCCGAACCAGCCGATGATCAGGATCCACGAGCCCAGCGCCAGGAACGGAATGCTCGACGGTGCGAAGGCCACCAGCCGACCGTCGCGATAACGCCCGCGCCGCGCACCCAGCAACAGCACCGCCGCCAGCGCCAGCCAGCCGCCCATGGCATGCACCACCACCGAGCCGGCAAAGTCATGGAACGGCGCACCGAAACGGGCCTGCAGCCAGGCCTGCACACCCAAGTTGCCATTCCACACCACACCCTCGAAGAAGGGGTAGATGAACGCCACGATCAACGCCGTGGCACACAGCTGCGGCGCGAAGCGCGCACGTTCGGCGATCCCCCCCGAGATGATCGCGGGAATCGCGGCGGCGAAGGTCAGCAGGAAGAAGCATTTGACCAGCGCATAGCCGTGGTCTGCAGCCAGTTGCGATGCTGGCTGCAGAAAGTTCACGCCATAGGCGATCCAGTAGCCGATGAAGAAATACACCAACGCGGAGATGGCGAAATCGCTGAGGATCTTCGACAGCGCGTTGACCTGGTTCTTGTGGCGCACGGTGCCCACTTCGAGAAAGGCGAAGCCGGCGTGCATGGCAAGCACCAGAATGGCGCCCATGAGGATGAACAGGGTGTTGGAGCCGTGGACCAGGGAGTCCATCGCGCTGTGCATGTTTTCCATGAAAGTGGCAGACCTGCTGAAAAAGCACCAGGACAGTTCAAGAACCTGCATCCCTGCACCGAATCGGTGCCAGCTTTTGCCCTGTTTTGCCGAAGCGGGCGCAGCCTGCGTGGTTTTTTCTTGGGTTTGTCGTGGATTGGGTTAAGGTTTATCGGTATCCGTCAGGGTCGACGCCCTGGTTCGGCGCACCGCACCGGGTGACGCCCCGCGTTGTGGCAAATCTCATTAGCAAGGCCCATACCAGCGCCGCCAGTGAACCTTCCACACACCCGGTCACTCGAAAGACCTACACACCTGCACACCTGCATAGGGAGAGCCCCATGGCCAGCAAATCGGCAAAGACTGCACAAGAGATATTGATGGCTGACTTCCAGGCCTTGGTTCGCGATACCGAACGATTGCTCGCCGATACCGCCAACCTGGCAGGCGACCAGGCCGACGAGCTGCGCGAGCAGATCCACGACCGCCTGACCCAGGCCCGCGAAACCTTGCAACTGACCCAGGACTCGGTGCGTGAGCGCGGCCAGGCAGCCCTCGGCAGCGCCGAACAATACGTCCAGGAAAACCCCTGGCAAGCCATCGGGATTGCCGCAGGCGTCGGCCTGCTGATCGGCCTGCTGGCCAATCGGCGCTGAGGAGCCCCCATGGAGAATGACAGCATTGGCACCAGCGCCTCGGGCAAACGCCTGGGCGCGGCGCTGCTGGGGCTGCTGCACAGCCACATCGAACTGTTCGGCATCGAACTGCAGGAACAGAAAGCACGCACCCTGAGCCTGCTGCTGTTCGCCGGCCTGGCGCTGGTGTTCGCGCTGCTGCTGCTGACGGCCTTGTCCGGCTTGCTGCTGGTGCTGCTGTGGGACAGCTATCGCCTGGCGGGCATCATCGGCCTGTGCGTCTTCTATGGTGTTGCGGCGCTGTATTGCGGCCTGCGCCTGAAAGCCGCTGTGTTCGATGAGTCGTCCCCCTTTGGTGCGACCCTCGACGAACTGGCCAAGGACCGGGAGCGCCTGTTGCCATGAGCCTGCCTGAACTACCGAACACCCGTAACCCACGGGAACTGCGCAAGGCGCTGCTGCGCCTGCGCCTGGAAATGCACCGCCAGGAGATTCGCCATGAGTCCGGGCAGTTGCTGCAACCCTTGCAGCGCCTGCGCGGCATGGGCAGCTCGCTGCATGACGGGCTGGGTATCAAGCATGCGCCGTTGTGGGGCATCGGCGCCGTCGTGGCGCTGGGCTTTCTGACCGGCAAAGGGGTACGCAGCGGTAACCTGAGCCGCCTGGTCCGCTTGGGGACCAGCTTGCTGCCGCTGGTGCGCCTCTACCTGCAGGGCAACCGTCGCCCTTGAGCGTCTACCGGCCCTGATCCCACAGGGCCGGTCTCGTTCTGCCCCTTGCACGTCTGCTCACGACACCGGAAGCTATACCCTTCGATCGACAGGAGACCGCGCCTTGGACTGGCACACCCTGCTCACCCGCGAGCGCCTCGGCAAAGCCCTCTACAGCGCCGAAGAACTGGGCCGCAGCCCTTTCCACAAAGACCATGACCGGATCATCTTCTCAGGGGCCTTTCGCCGCCTCGGTCGCAAGACCCAGGTCCATCCCGTTTCCAGCAACGACCATATCCATACGCGCCTGACCCATTCCCTGGAGGTCAGCTGCGTGGGCCGTTCACTGGGCATGCGCGTCGGCGAAACGCTGCGCGCCAGCCTGCCCGAGTGGTGCGAGCCCAGCGACCTGGGCATGATCGTGCAGTCGGCCTGCCTGGCCCACGACATTGGCAACCCACCGTTCGGCCACTCCGGTGAGGACGCCATTCGCCACTGGTTCCAGCAAGCCGCCGGGCGTGGCTGGCTGGACGACATGAGCGACAACGAGCGAGCCGACTTCCTCAACTTCGAGGGCAACGCCCAAGGCTTTCGTGTGCTCACCCAGCTGGAGTACCACCAGTTCGATGGTGGCACCCGGCTCACCTACGCCACCCTTGGCACCTACCTCAAGTACCCTTGGACTGCCCGACATGCCGATGCCCTCGGCTACAAGAAGCACAAGTTCGGCTGCTACCAGAGCGAGCTGCCTCTGCTCGAACAGATCGCCCGCAAGCTCGGCCTGCCGCTGCTCGAAGAACAGCGCTGGGCGCGCCACCCGCTGGTCTATCTGATGGAAGCGGCAGATGACATCTGCTACGCCCTGATCGACCTGGAAGACGGCCTGGAGATGGAGTTGCTGGACTACGCCGAAGTCGAGGCGCTGTTGCTCGACCTGGTCGGTGACGATTTGCCGGAAACCTATCGCCAGCTTGGCCCTGCCGACTCCCGGCGACGCAAACTGGCAATCCTGCGTGGCAAGGCGATCGAGCACCTGACCAACGCCGCTGCCAGTGCCTTCGTCGAGCAGCAGCAGGCCCTGCTGAGCGGGCACCTGAGCGGCGACCTGGTCGAGCACATGCACGGCCCGGCCAAGCGCTGCGTGCTGCAGGCCAAGGACATGGCACGCAACAAGATTTTCCAGGACAAGCGCAAGACACTGCATGAGATTGGCGCCTACACCACGTTGGAAATCCTCCTCAACACGTTTTGCGGTGCCGCCCTGGAACAGCATGGCGGACGCACCCCTTCGTTCAAGAGCCGCCGCGTGCTCGATCTGATCGGTAACAATGCCCCCACCCCGCAAGACTCGCTGTACAAGGCTTTCCTGCGCATGATCGATTTCATCGCCGGCATGACCGACAGCTATGCCAGCGAGATGGCCCGGGAAATGACCGGGCGCTCAAGCCCGACCTGAGGTCACGGCAGCGTCGCCCGGTGCAGTACCGAGCGACGCTTAACGATAAGAAACTTCCTACAAGTACTGCTCGCTCATTAAACACCAACCAAACAGGCCAATGAAAAGTTGCCAAAACACGGCTGAAAGCGAAGCATATCCTTACACTTCGTAGCCGATTTTGAACTCAGCTGTAAGCCGTTTCCCATATATACCTAATCTCCCTGCTGCGTACCCCTGCCGACTTGCAACTGGGGTAAGGTGCCTCCTGCCTCCGTCATCCGCCGCAGGAAACCTGAACATGAATACTGTATTTATTGTCGATGACCATCCTGTCATCCGCCTGGCTGTCCGCATGTTGCTTGAAAACCAGAAAAACCAGAACTACAAGGTAGTGGGCGAGTCGGACAACGGCGTGGAAGCCATGCAGATGATTCGTGAAACCCAACCTGAGCTGGTCATTCTGGACATCAGCATCCCCAAGCTTGACGGCCTTGAGGTCCTTTCGCGCTTCCAGGCCATGGCCCTGCCGCTGAAAGTCCTGATCCTCACCGCACAGTCTCCGGCGCTGTTCGCCGTGCGCTGCATGCAATCAGGCGCGGCAGGTTATGTATGCAAGCAGGAAGACTTGAACGAACTGCTCAGTGCAATCAAGGCCGTACTCGCCGGATACAATTACTTCCCCAGCCAGGCCATTCACAACAATCACGAAACAGCGGACTCCGATTTGCGGCTTTTCCGACTCGTTAACGACAGGGAACTTATGGTCCTGCAACTTTTCGCCCAAGGCCGCAGTAACCAGGAGATCGCCAAAGGGATGTTTCTCAGCAACAAGACCGTCAGCACCTACAAGAAGCGACTCATGCAGAAACTGCAGGTTGACTCGTTGGTCGATCTGATCGAAATGGCCAAACGCAACGCGCTGGTCTGAGGTCGTCAATGGTGCAATTGATCGCCTGCCTTGGGCTTGTCCTGACGCTGGCCTGCAACCTGGCACAGGCTTCATCACATGAAGTCGTGCCCTTTACGCTGCTGGCACGCTCTTCAACCATGCCACTGAGCCCGCCACTGACAGAACCGCAACGGCAATGGCTGCAGGGCCGACATGTCCTCATCCTCGGCACCTCGGCGCCCGACTATCCACCCTTCGACATCACCGGTGGCGGGCAGGTCTATCAGGGCCTCACCGCCGAATACGCCAACCTGATCGGCGAGGCACTGAACCTGCCGGTCCAGGTCATGCGCTACCCCAACCGGCAAGCGGCGGTCGAGGCGCTCAAACGGGGGGACATCGACCTGCTCGGCAGTGCCAATGGTTACGAAGCGGCAACCAAGGGACTGGCGCTTTCGCACCCCTATGCTATCGACCAACCCGTGCTGGTCACGCGGGAAGATGAAAGACGAACCCTCAACGGTGGCCTGGCGGGCATGCGCCTGGGCATGCTCGACCACTACCTGCCCCCGGAGAAAATCCATGCGGCCTACCCCAAGGCCGAAGTGCTGGCGTTCGGTTCTTCAACCCAGGCCCTCAACGCCGTGGCATTTGGCCAGGCCGACGTGTACATCGGCGACACCCTTTCCACACACTACCTGCTCAATCGCGGCCACCTGCCGCGCCTGCGCATGGCCAGTTTCGGCCAGCACGAAAACGTCGGTTTCAGCTTTGCCATGCGCGCTCAGGACGTGCACCTCAAGGCATTGGTGAATGCGACGCTCGACCGCCAGTCCAGCCCCGTGCGGGCCAGCCTTTTCAAACGTTGGAGTGCCGGCGGTGAACTGCTGCTGAGCGATCGCAAACTTCAGCTGACGCCCGAGGAGGAACAGTGGCTGCTGAGCCACCCGATCATGCAAGTCGCCATCGACGAAACGGCAGCACCACTGTCCTATTTCGATGGCAATGGCCATTTTCGCGGGATAACCGCCGACCTGCTTGACCTGATACGCCTGCGTACCGGCCTGCGCTTTGAGGTACAGCGGGCCAATGGCATCGCCGATTTGCTCGCCCGGCTGGAAAAAGGGCGCGTGAACATGATCGCCGCCCTTGCCAGCGACGGTACAACCGACAAACGCCTGCACCTGAGCCGGCCATACCTCGAAAGCCCACACGTGCTGGTCACCCGCGCCCAGGATGAACAGTACGGTTCACTGGAAGAACTGAACGGGCACCGGGTTGCCATTTCCCGCTACAGCAACCTGGACGACTTGCTGACAACCCATTTTCCACAGGTTGGATGGATCGAGACCGAGAGCCCCTTTTATTCCGTGGCGCTACTCAACAGTGGCGCCGTCGACGCCGTGATCACCCCCTTGATCGATGCCAACCACGCCGTGGCCGGCAACACCAACCTGACCATTCGCAGCACGGTGGGCAGCGAGCCGGCCGTCTTTTCCATGGCCACCAACAATCAGGACATGCCGCTTGCCTCGATCCTCGACAAGGCCCTGCTGAGTATTTCACCGGAGGAACTGGGGGTCATAAACAACCGTTGGCGCGGCTACGACGTGCATGAAGATGCCAGTTGGCCAAGCTTGCGACGCCTGATCCTGAAAGTGCTGCTGGGCACTGGCGTGTTACTGTTGCTGGCACTGATCTGGAATGCCCGTCTGCGGGGGCAGATCAAACAGCGCCAACGCGCCGAACGCGCACTGAACGATCAGCTGGAGTTCATGGGGGCGCTGCTCAACGGCACTCCGCACCCCATGTACGTGCGCGACCGGGAAGGCCACCTGCAAAGCTGCAATGCCAGCTACCTCGAAGCCGTCCAGTCCCGCCTTGAAGACGTGATTGGCAGGCGCCTGGATGAGGGCCAATTCGCGGGTGCCGAAAACACACCCCAGATCCAGGCCGACTACCAGCAGGTGATGGCTGCCGGTGTGCCACTGATCATCGACCGCCCTTTGCGCTTGAGGGATCGGGAAATCACCATCTACCACTGGATCCTGCCCTATCGCGATTCGCTGGGTGAAGTGCAAGGGATCATTGGCGGCTGGATCGACATCAGCGAGCGCCGCAAACTGGTTCAGGAACTACGCGAGGCCAAGCGCCTGGCCGACGACGCCAACCGCGCCAAGAGCACCTTCCTTGCCACCATCAGCCACGAGATCCGCACACCGATGAATGCGGTCATCGGCATGCTCGAACTGGCATTGAGGCGCGCCCGCCAGGGGCAGGTGGATCCGACCTCACTGGAAGTCGCCCATCACTCGGCCAGGGACCTGCTAGGCCTGATCGGCGATATCCTGGACATCGTGCGTATCGAGTCAGGCCACCTGTCCCTCAGCCCGGAAGCGGTCGACCCCGCCGTACTGGTCGAGTCGGTTGGCCGCGTATTCGATGGCCAGGCCCGGCAGAAAGGCCTGGCTCTGGACATCAGCATCAGCCCCAATGCCCGCTGCCACGGGTTGCTCGACCCACTGCGCTTCAAGCAGGTCTTGTCCAACCTTGTCAGCAATGCCATCAAGTTCACCGAGCGAGGGCAAGTCCATGTCACGCTCGGCTTGCGCGAAGAAGGCCCTGACGCCCCCCCAACGCTGGAGCTCGAGGTACGTGACAGCGGCATCGGCATTCATGACGATGACCTGCTGCGGCTGTTCAGCCCGTTCGTCCAGGCCAACCCACACAGCCAGGGTGCTCGTGCGGGTACCGGGCTGGGCTTGGCCATCTGCCGTAGCCTGTGCGAGATGATGGGTGGCAACCTGAGCATCAAGAGCCTTCCGGGGTTGGGCACACAGGTTCGCCTGATGATGCCGCTGGAGCTTATCGACGCCCCGGCGTCCCCCGTTTCCGAAGTCGAAGAGGTCGAACCCCCCGCCCCCGACCTCAAGGTACTGGTCATCGATGATCACCCTGCCAACCTGCTGTTGATGGCGCAGCAACTGGGCTATCTGGGGCTCAGCCATGCCAGCGCCAGCAATGGCCGCGAAGGCCTGGACAAATGGCGACACGCGCCGTTCGACGTACTGGTACTCGATTGCAACATGCCACACATGAACGGCTACCAGTTAGCCACCGCCGTTCGCAGCGAGGAACTCCAGAGCGGGCGCCCGCGTTGCGTCATCCTGGGCTATACGGCGAACGCACAACCCGAAGTCAGGCAAAAGTGCCTCAGCGCCGGCATGGACGATTGCCTGCTCAAGCCCATCAGTCTGCGTACCCTCAGCCAACGCCTGGCCAAGATTGCGCCCCATCGCCGGCCAGTGATTGCGCCACTGTTCAACCTGGCGGGCCTGGCCGGCATCGTCGGCAACAACGCCAGAAACCGTACCCGATTTCTCACTGCCGTGCACACAAGCCTAAAGGAAGACCTGGCACTGCTCATGGACCTTGATCCCCACCAGCAAGCCGCCGAGATTCGCGAGCAGGCGCACAAGATCCTCAGCGCGGCACGGCTGCTGGAAGCCAAGGGCATGATGAAGGCCTGCGAGGCCCTGGAGGAAGAACATTCGTCTGCAGCCTGCATCAAACTGCAGCGGCAGGGATTGGCACGGCATATGCGCCGAGTGGAGAAAGCGCTGGCCAGGGAACTGACCAGTGCTTGACTGAGCGACGCCCGTGCGGGGCGCCGCTCAAGCACGCATCAGGAAGCCGGGTTGATCGGCTTTTCCGGATACCAGGCGTCCAGCAGCGGGCTGACTTCGATGTTGGTCAGTTCGCTGCGGCCTTTGAGCCAGGCTTCGACAGTGGCGCGCTGCTCTTCGCTGACCGAACCGCGGTTGGCCAGGCAGACCAGGCCGAAGTCATCGCCGCCGACGTAGTCCAGGCCGTTGGCATCCATGGCTTCTGCCAGGAACGCGTCGAGGAAGGCATCGATGGCTTCGTCGGACAGGTCTTCCTTGAAACCCAGGTTCAGTTCGAAACCCAGCTCCTGGAATTCATCAACGCACAGCTTCTTGCGCAGACGACGGGAACGGTTGGTAGCCATGAAACAATCCTCTTGAGTATTAACGCGCGGCACTTTACCAGTTTCCGCGCTACAAAGGCGCTTTTCCGTCGAACGTGGCGCATGAACGCTGCGCTTGGGGCATAATGCGCTCTATATTTCATCCTGGGGTGATCATCTCTTACAGCCCCATTGTCTTTTCCCCTCGTCCGCAGGGTATTTAATCCATATGATCAAAAAGCTCCGTCCCCTCGTTCTCGCTGGCCTGCTGCTGCCGCTTGCCCTGCCCAGCCAGGCAGCTGCCGTCAACACCTCCCTGCCGCCGAAAGTCCAGCAGGCGCTCAAGGCCAACAAGCTGCAGGACAGTGCACTGTCGCTGGTCATGCTGCCGCTGAACGGCCCAGGCTCGGCCACCGTGTTCAACGCCGATGTATCGGTCAACCCGGCTTCGACCATGAAGCTGGTCACCACCTACGCCGCCCTTGAACTGCTCGGCCCGACCTTCCAGTGGAAAACCGAGTTCTACACCGATGGCACCCTGAGCAACGGTGTGCTCAATGGCAACCTGTACCTCAAGGGCGGCGGCGACCCCAAGCTGAACATGGAAAAGCTCTGGCTGTTGATGCGTGACCTGCGCGCCAATGGCGTACGCACCGTTACCGGCGACCTGGTGCTGGACCGCAGCCACTTCGTGCAACCCAACCTGCCGCAGTTCGACGATGACGGTGGCGACGTCAACAAGCCGTTCCTGGTCAAGCCCGACTCGCTGATGATCAACCTCAAGGCCCTGCGCTTCGTGACCCGCAACGACGGCGGCAAGGTCACCGTCGCGGTCGAGCCACCGATCGCCAGCATCCGCATCGACAACCAGGTCAAGGCCGTGGCCTCCAAGCAGTGCAGCGGCGACGTGCGCTATAACCCGGTGCCGCAACCCGACGGCATCAGCGTGACCGTCACCGGCCAGCTGGGCGATGGCTGCAACTCGCAGACCTACCTGTCGCTGCTTGACCACCCGACCTACGCTGCTGGCGCCGTGAGGGCCATCTGGAACGAGCTGGGTGGCAGCATCCAGGGCCGAGACCGCGTCGAAAACGTGCCAAAGAGCGCGCGCCTGCTGGCCCGGGCCTTCTCGCCCGACCTGGTGGAAGTGATCCGCGACATCAACAAGTACAGCAACAACACCATGGCCCAGCAGCTGTTCCTGAGCCTGGGCGCACAGTTCCGCACCGACGCCGATGGCGACGACGCCCGTGCCGCCCAGCGCGTGGTGCGCCAGTGGCTGGCGAAGAAGGGCATCACCGCGCCGCACCTGGTGATGGAGAACGGCTCCGGGCTGTCACGTGCCGAGCGGGTCAGCACCCGCGAGATGGCGGCGCTGCTGCAGGCGGCATGGAACAGCCCTTACTCGGCCGAGTTCATCAGCTCGATGCCGCTGGTGGGCATGGACGGCACCATGCGCAAACGCCTCAAGCGCACCGCCATGACCGGTGAAGGGCACATCAAGACCGGCACCCTGAACACCGTGCGGGCGATTGCCGGCTTCAGCCGCGACAGCAATGGCAATACCTGGGCGGTGGCGGCGATCCTCAACGATCCGAAGCCGTGGGGTGCCTCGCAGGTGCTCGACCAGGTGCTGCTGGACCTGTATCGCCAGCCGAAGCTGAACAACAGCGCGACTGCTGCCGCGCAATGATGCGTCGATAACCTGCACCGGCCTTTTCGCGGGTAAACCCGCTCCCACAGGTGCACCACAGGCTCCAGGCCTTGTGGCATCTCTGTGGGAGCGGGTTTACCCGCGAAGAGGCCGGTACAGGCAAAAAGCAATCTCAGGTCAGCTCTGCTTCAACCCGGTCCCGGCCGGCCTGCTTGGCCGCATACACCCCGGCATCCGCCCGCAACAGCAATGCATCAGCCCCCTCCCCCAGCCGCCACCCGGCCACGCCGAAGCTCGCAGTCACCTTGCCCACCCCTTCGACCGGCACACCGCGCACGCCTTGCCAGAGTTCCGTGGCCAGCATCCGCGCCTGTTCGGCATTGCTGCCCGGGCACAGCACCATGAACTCCTCCCCACCCAAGCGACAGAACACATCGGTGCGGCGCAAGCGCTGACCAATCCGTTGGCACAAGCTGCGTAACACATGGTCACCCACGGCATGGCCGTACTGATCGTTGATCCGTTTGAAATGATCAATGTCGAGCATGATCACGGCCAGGTCCAGCTCATCACGCTGGGCGCGGTCCAGCTCGACCTTGAGCCGCTCTTGGAAATAACGGCGGTTGTGGATACCGGTCAGCGCGTCGGTCACCGACAGTGCACGCAACTCCTCCTCGACCCCCTTGAGGTCGGAGATATCGGTGAGGTAGCCATGCCACAACGTGCAACCATTCTCGCCGGGCTCCGGCGTCGCTTCGCCGCGCACCCAGCGCAACCCGGCACGCGGCAGGCGCACCCGGTACTCTTCGCGCCACGGTGAAAGGTGTTCTGCGGAGTAGCGCACCGAACGGCGCACGCGCTCCAGGTCATCGGGATGAATGCGTTCGAATACCGCCGTGGCATCCTCGCGCAGCAACTGCAGGTCGACCTCGTAGATGTCGAACAGCCCCTGGCTGGCATAGGGGAAGCAAGAGTGACCATCGGCATCCAGCTGGTACTGATAGATCCCGCCAGGAACTTCCGCGCTGAGTTTCTCCAGCAAGCGATCACGCAGGGCCAACGCCTCGTGCACACGGCGCCGCTCGGTGACATCGATGCAGATGGCCAGGTAGCCGACCCACAGCCCTTGCTCGTCGAGCACGGCGGTCACCAGCATGTTGGCCAGCAAGTGGCTGCCATCCTTGCGCACCAGCGTCCACTCGCCCGGTTCGCCACCACTGTCCTGGATGGTCTCGGCGAACATCGCCTGACCACCGGCGATGTGCCGCCCATAGCGCAAGCTCAAGGCATGGGCGCGCTGGCTGAGCTCTTCAGGCATCACCAGGTCTTCCAGCTGCAGATGCCCGACGGCTTCACCGGCCGAATAGCCCAGCATGCGTTCAGCACCGGCGTTGAAGGTGCTGACCTCGCCCTTGAGGCTGGTCGCGATGATGGCCACCTGGGTTGCGGCATCCAGTACGCTGCGCAACTGGTTGTGGGTATCGCGCAACGATTGCTCGCTGACCCGCAGCTCTGCCGTGCGCTGCTCGACCAGGGTCAAGGCACGCTGGCGCTGGCTGAACAGGCTGTAGAGCAGCGCGCTCAGCAACAGGCTCAGCAAACCGCCGAGCAGCCCCACGGCCAGGACGGCGGCGGACTGGTTGGCCTGCATGAATGCCTGGCTCGGGCGAATGTCGAGCTGGAAATGGTGGTCGGCCAGGTGCAGCAACTGTGTGCTGACCAAGGCCAGTGCCGCCACCGGGTTCTGTGAATCGAACAGCACTTCATGGCCATCGCGCCCGCTCGGGTCGATGATGCGGACCACCAGATTGTCATTCGCAGCGACCGGCAGGCCTTCGGTGATCAACTGACGCATGTTCAGCAAGGCCATGACATAACCCGCTGGCGGGTCCTCAGGCCGTGCATCGGAGAACACCGGGGCTACCATCAGCAGCCCACGGGTAAAGCCGGGGGCGACGTTGAGCATGTCCAGCGGCTCGGAAACCGCCATGCTGCCGGGCTGCAATGCCCGCGCCAAGGTCTGCTCGCGGGCCGGCTGGCTGCGCAGGTCGAGCCCGTAGGGTTGCCCCTGCAAATGGTCGGCCTGGGTGTAGAGCACCGGGTAGTAATGGTCGCGCCGTGGCGAGGGGTGCCAGTTGCCTGCGCCATCCACCTCGCGGATCAGGTAATCCTGCCCCAACCAGATGCTCGCCTGGCGCTCGAACTCGCGCCGCTGCCCTGCCTCGACCCGTGGCGCCCAGGAATAGGCCTGGGTCCGCTGCAGCAAGGGCCGGGCGTAGCCATCGAACTCGCTCGGGGTGACTTCGTTGGAGTAGGTGAAGAAGCGCCGCAAGCCGTCCAGGCGTTGCTCCTGGTCGTCGAAACGCTCGGCGATGCGGCTATGGCGCTCGCTGGCCAGCAGCTCGAAGCGCTGGCGCAACTGCTGTTTGTAGAAGGCCTGCGCGGCCAGCGCCAGGCCGACCGACAGCAGGACGCCGGCGACCAACGCCACTAGCGCCACCGCCCAGGCAGCCATCGCCTCGCTGCACAGGCCCAGCACCTTCGCACGCACGCCCCACTTCGACATAGATCGATCTCATCACGTCAGCGTCCTGCGAATTCTCTGGCCCTGTGCTGAGTTATAGCTATTGGCCATTAGGCACGCAATGCGCCTCGTCGAATTAACGCAATTGCAGGCGCCAGGCGCGGTGAATGCGGTTATTGCGGGCGAAGTCCGGGTCCAGGGTCTGGGCGCTGATTTCTTCCACGGCATAGCGCGTGCTCACATGCTCGTCGAGCTGGAACTTGCGGAAGTTGTTGGAGAAATACAGCACGCCACCCGGTGCCAGGCGGGCCATGGCCAGGTCGAGCAGTTGCACATGGTCGCGCTGGACGTCGAACACCCCTTCCATGCGTTTGGAGTTGGAGAAGGTCGGCGGGTCGATGAAGATCAGGTCGTAGCTGTCGCGGTTGGCTTCCAGCCAGGCCATGACATCACCCTGCTCCAGGCGGTTACGCTCGGAGAAGCCGTTCAGCGACAGGTTGCGCCGCGCCCAGTCCAGGTAGGTTTTCGACAGGTCGACACTGGTGGTGCTGCGTGCACCGCCCTTGGCCGCGTGCACGGTGGCCGTGGCGGTGTAGCAGAACAGGTTGAGGAAGCGCTTGCCGTTGGCCTCGCGCTGGATGCGCATGCGCATCGGGCGGTGGTCGAGGAACAGCCCGGTGTCGAGGTAGTCGGTCAGGTTGACCAACAGCTTGACACCGCCTTCGTTCACTTCCTGGAAGCGACCTTCGGTAGCCTGGCGCTCGTACTGGCGAGTGCCGCTCTGGCGCTCGCGACGCTTGAGCACCACACGCTGCGGGTCGATGTTCAGTGCCTGGGGGATCGCCGCCAGGGCATCGAGCAGGCGTGCCTGGGCCTTGTCCGGGTCGATCGAGCGGGGGGCGGCGTACTCCTGCACGTGCACCCAGTCCTGGTAGAGGTCGACTGCCAGGGCGTACTCAGGCATGTCGGCATCGTACAGGCGGTAGCAGTTGACCTGCTCACGGCGGGCCCACTTGCCGAGCTGCTTGAGGTTCTTCTGCAGGCGGTTGGCGAACATCTGTGCGCCTTCCGACAGGCGTGCCGGCTCGCTGGCAACCGCCGCAGGGCGGCGGACCTCACCATTGTCGGCCTGAGCCTCGCGGCGCTCGCCGGTGACGAACTGGTCAGGCTGGACCTTGAACAGCAGCAGCTTGCACGGCAACGCACCGTTCCAGAAGGCATATTGCTTGTGGCTGCGGATGCCCATGCGCTTGCCCAGCTCCGGTGCGCCGGTGAACACCGCCGCTTCCCAGCCCATGCAGGCCTGACGCAGGCGTTCGCCAAAGTTCTGGTAGAGGTACAACAGGCTGGCCTCGTCACCCAGGCGCTCGCCGTACGGCGGGTTGCTGATGACCAGGCCTTTCTGGTTCTGGTCCGGGCGTGGCTCGAAGGTGCTGACTTCGCCCTGGTAGATCTTCACCCAGTCGCCCAGGCCTGCACGCTCGACGTTGTTGCGCCCCGGCTGGATCAACCGCGGGTCGGCTTCATAACCGCGAATCCACAGTGGCGGCTTGGCCAGGCCGGCCTGCGCGCGGGCCAGGCCCTCTTCGTGGACCTTGCGCCAGGTGGCCGGCACATGGCCGAGCCAGGCACTGAAGCCCCAGCGTTCACGCTTGAGGTTGGGCGCGATATCGGCGGCGATCATCGCTGCCTCCACCAGGAAGGTACCCACACCGCACATCGGGTCGGCCAGGGCGCCGCCCTCGGCAGCAATGCGCGGCCAGCCGGCGCGGATCAGCACCGCAGCCGCGAGGTTTTCCTTCAGTGGCGCGGCGCCTTGCTGCAGGCGGTAGCCACGCTGGTGCAGGCTGTGGCCGGACAGGTCGAGCGAGAGGATCGCCTCGCCACGGTCCAGACGCAGGTGCACGCGCACATCCGGGTCGACCTTTTCCACCGACGGGCGCAGGCCCTCACGGTTGCGCAGCTTGTCGACGATCGCATCCTTGACCTTGAGCGCACCGAAATGGGTGTTGTCGATGCCCGAGCCATGGCCGCTGAACTCCACCGCCAGGGTACCGTCGGCAGCCAGGTGGTCGGCCCAGTCGACAGCATGCACGCCATCGTAAAGGTCGTCGGCGTTCTTCATCGAGAAGCGCTTGAGCACCAGCAACACGCGGTTGGCCAGGCGCGACCAGAGGCACAGGCGGTAGGCGGTTTCCATGTCGGCGGCGCCGCGAATGGCCGAGGTGTGCTCACGCACATCATCGAGGCCGAGGCCTCGGGCCTCTTCGGCAAGCAGGCCTTCCAGGCCTTTGGGGCAGGTGAGATAGAGTTCGAAACGGTCCGACATGAGTATTCCAGCGCCTTGGGCTATGTAAGTGACGAGGCGACGCATCGCCTGGCCGATGTTTGCCCGAACACCCTTCCAGCAAGCGTCCGAGTGGCCTTCCCCGCTGCATCAGCGCAGCCGAGGGGCCGGGCCGCCTGATCGATCCGCTGCTCGCCAGGTGGCAAAAACAGCTTAGATCATCAGGCAGTACCAATAATTTCCGTCGACTTCGGGGCCGGTGTGACCCTTCGTCGCATTACCAAATATTTCTGTCATCCCGCAGCAACGCTGGCGAAATGACGTCAAGGTTCGGCAAACCCTGATCACAGCAGGCTCAACGTCAAACAAGGTTGAGTCGCATTTATTTACTTATCCCTTCACCCTTGGAAAGGTTACGTGCTTATGACAAATCGATCATTCACACGGTGACCTGCATTCGATAGAACTGGTCTCAGGCCGCTTCGCAACGAGGCGGCACCTTCAGCTCGCCACGCCGGCAGCGAGCGCAAAACCGGCAGAAAGACTCTGCCCGGCCTCGGAGAGGCCGACGGGACATTACAGTCAACAAGTGAGGGCAACACCCTATGAGAAGACTTAAGCGTGATCCGTTGGAAAGAGCATATTCACGTGGCTACCAATACGGGGTCACCGGCAAATCCCGCGAACTTTGCCCCTTTACTCTTCCTTCAGTTCGCCAAGCCTGGATCAACGGCTGGCGCGAAGGTCGCGGTGATAACTGGGACGGAATGACTGGCACCGCTGGCATCCATAGACTCAACGAAAATCACGCCGTTGGCTGAACGAGGACACTGAATTCGAGTTACCATGCGCGCCCTATCCGGGCGGCGGGCTTCGGCCCAGGGGCCCCTTGACGGGGCCCTTTTTTATGCCCGCCTTCAGGCCTTGGGCATTGCCGCGATCGCATCCACCGCTTCGCGAATCAGTGCCGGGCCCTTGTAGATGAAGCCCGAGTAGATCTGCACCAGGCTCGCCCCAGCGGCGATTTTCTCTGCCGCATGACGGCCTTCGGTAATGCCACCGGCGGCGATGATTGGCAGCTTGCCACCCAGCTCGCCCGCCAGCACCTTCACTATATGTGTGCTCTTCTCCAGCACTGGCGCGCCCGACAGGCCACCGGCCTCGCCACCGTGCTCCAGCCCTTCGACACCCTCGCGACCCAGGGTGGTGTTGGTGGCAATCACCGCATCCATTCCCGATTCCATCAGTGCCGAGGCCACCAGTGCGGTTTCCTCGTCGCTCATGTCCGGCGCGATCTTGATCGCCAGCGGTACGCGCTTGCCTTGCTCGGCGGCCAGCTGCTCACGGCGCTCGGCAAGGGCATCGAGCAGCTGCTTGAGCGAGTCGCCGAACTGCAGGCTGCGCAGGCCCGGAGTGTTCGGCGAGCTGACGTTGACGGTGATATAGCTGGCTTCGCCATAAACCTTGTTCAGGCAGATCAGGTAGTCGTCGACCGCACGCTCGACCGGGGTATCGAAGTTCTTGCCGATGTTGATGCCCAGCACACCGTCGTAGCGCGAAGCACGCACGCGCTCGAGCAGGTGATCGACGCCCAGGTTGTTGAAGCCCATGCGGTTGATGATCGCCGTCGCCTGCGGCAGGCGGAACAAGCGTGGCTTGGGGTTGCCCGGCTGCGGACGCGGGGTCACGGTACCGATCTCGACAAAGCCGAAGCCCAGCTGGGCAAAGCCGTCGATGGCCGCGCCGTTCTTGTCCAGGCCCGCCGCCAGCCCCACCGGGTTGGCGAAGTTCAAGCCCATCACGGTCACTGGCAACGCGGCCGGCTGCTTGCACAGCACACCGTTGAGCCCAAGCCGGCCACCGGCGCCGATCAGGTCCAGGGACAGGTCATGGGAGGTTTCCGGGGAAAGCTTGAACAGCAGCTGGCGGGCCAGGGTATACATGGGCGGGCAAGGCTCGGGGTGAGTGAGGCAGCGATTATAGCCAGCGCGCGCCCGGCATGACAGGGGCTTGGCACATGGGTTGCTACTTCCCTTGCCTACAGCCTGTTCAGTTCGGCCGAGGACCTTCGTGAATACAGCACCTCTAGCCTGGGTAAACGGCAGCGACGCGCCGGAGAAACCCAGCCTCAACATCGGCTACATGGCCCTGACCGATTGCGCCTCGGTGGTGGTCGCCGCCACCCAGGGTTTCGCCCAGCAGCACGGCCTGACCCTCAACCTCAAACGCCAGGGTTCCTGGGCCGGCCTGCGCGACAAGCTGGCCAGCGGCGAGCTGGACGCCGCCCATTGCCTCTACGGCCTGGTCTACGCCGTGCACCTGGGGATCGGCGGCGTGCCGGCGAGCGACCTGGCGGTGCTCATGGGGCTGAACCAGAATGCCCAGGCCATCAACCTGTCGCCAGCCCTGCAGCGCAAGGGCGTGACCAGCCCTGAGGCACTGGCGCAACAGGTGCACCAGCATGGCGCACGGCTGACCTTCGCCCAGACCTTCCCCACCGGCACCCATGCCATGTGGCTGTATTATTGGCTGGCCAGCCAGGGCATCCACCCGCTGCATGACGTCACCAGCGTGGTGGTGCCGCCGGCACAGATGGCGGCGCATATCCAGGCCGGGCGCATCGACGGTTTCTGCGTCGGCGAGCCTTGGGCCGCTGCCGCCATCAGCCAGGGCCAGGGTTTCACCCTGGCCACCAGCCAGTCGATCTGGCCCGACCACCCGGAGAAGGTACTGGCCTGCACCCGCGCCTTCGCCGAGCACAACCCCAATAGCGCACGCGCACTGGTCAAGGCGGTACTCGCTGCCAGCCGGTTCATCGAACAGAGCCCGGAGAACCTGCGCAGCACCGCGCAACTGCTCAGCGGCAGCGCCTACCTCGACACACCGCTCGAGAACGTCGAGCCGCGCCTGCTGGGCAACTATCAGGACGGCCTGGGCAACGCCTGGCACGACCGGCACGCCCTGCGCCTGTTCGACCAGGGCCGCGCCAACCTGCCTTACCTGTCGGACGGCATGTGGTTCATGACCCAGTTCCGCCGCTGGGGCCTGCTGCGTGACGACCCCGACTACCTCGGCGTTGCCCGCCAGGTGCAGCAATTGACGTTGTACCGCGAGGCCGCCGACGCACTCGGCGTACCCTGCCCCGAGTCAGCCATGCGCAGCAGCCTGCTGATCGACGGCACGCGCTGGGACGGCACGGACCCATATGCCTACGCCCGCAGCTTCCGCCTGCACGCCCTGGGCCATGCGCCCGATGCCCAAGTCGGTCTGTGAGGGCCATCACCATGCTGCGCATCCTGCTGATCGACGACACCCAGAAGAAGGTTGGCCGCCTCAAGGCCGCACTGCGCGAAGCCGGATTCGAAGTGATCGAGGCTCCAGACCTGACCATCGACCTGCCTGCCTGCGTCGAAACGGTGCGTCCGGACGTGGTGCTGATCGATACCGACTCGCCCGACCGTGACGTGATGGAACAGGTGGTGCTGGTCAGCCGCGACCAGCCACGGCCGATCGTGCTGTTCACCGACGAGCATGACCCGGCGGTGATGCGCCAGGCGATCCAGGCCGGCGTCAGCGCCTACATCGTCGAAGGCATCCATGCGGCGCGGCTGCAGCCCATTCTCGATGTCGCCATGGCACGCTTCGAGAGCGACCAGGCGCTCAAGGCCCAGCTGTTGGCCCGCGACCAGCAACTGGCCGAGCGCAAGCGCATCGAGCAGGCCAAGGGGCTGCTGATGAAGATGAAAGACTGCAACGAGGAACAGGCCTACACCCTGATGCGTCGGCAGGCCATGAGCCGGCAGCAGAAGCTCATCCAAGTGGCCGAGCAGATCATCGCCATGCATGAAATGCTCGGTTAACCGAGTTGGCCCAGCTCTTGCTGAAGACATTTCACCGGTAGCCAACGGCGGTTGCCTCATAAAACTCCCGACAAAGACGTCGCCCTCCCTTCCACGCCAGTGGACCGGGAAGCGGCGTCTTTTTCGTTTCCGCTGCATTGCCGAGTGAGGTGTTCGATGAGTACCAGCTTCTGGAAATCCGGGCATGTGCCCACGCTGTTCGCCGCGTTCCTGTATTTCGACCTGAGCTTCATGGTCTGGTACCTGCTTGGCCCACTGGCGGTGCAGATCGCCGCCGACCTGCAACTGAGTGCCCAGCAGCGCGGCCTGATGGTGGCTACGCCGATCCTTGCCGGTGCGGTGCTGCGCTTCGTCATGGGTGTGCTGGTCGATCGACTGTCGCCGAAAACCGCCGGCCTGATCGGCCAGGTGATCGTCATCGTCGCCCTGGCCGGCGCCTGGTACCTGGGCGTGCACACCTATGAGCAAGCGCTGTTGCTGGGTGTATTCCTCGGTGTTGCCGGTGCTTCGTTCGCCGTGTCGTTGCCGCTCGCCTCGCAGTGGTATCCACCGCAGCATCAGGGCAAGGCCATGGGTATCGCGGGTGCGGGCAACTCCGGCACCGTGTTCGCCGCCCTGCTGGCTCCGGTGCTGGCCGCCGGGTTTGGCTGGAACAATGTGTTCGGCTTTGCCGTGCTCCCGCTGCTGCTGACCCTGGCGCTGTTCGCCCTGCTTGCCCGCAATGCCCCGCAGCGGCCCAAGCCCAAGGCAGCAGCCGACTACCTCAAGGCCTTGGGCGACCGTGACAGCTGGTGGTTCATGTTCTTCTACAGCGTCACCTTCGGCGGCTTCATCGGCCTGGCCAGCGCCCTGCCCGGCTACTTCAGCGACCAGTATGCCCTGAGCCCGGTTACCGCCGGCTACTACACCGCCGCCTGCGTGTTCGCCGGCAGCTTGATGCGCCCGTTGGGTGGCGCCCTGGCCGACCGCTTCGGCGGCATCCGCACGCTGCTCGGCATGTACAGCGTGGCTGCCATCTGCATCGCGGCAGTGGGCTTCAACCTGCCAAGTGCCGCAGCCGCCCTGGCGCTGTTCGTCAGCGCGATGCTTGGCCTCGGCGCTGGCAATGGCGCGGTGTTCCAGTTGGTACCTCAACGCTTCCGCCAGGAGATCGGCGTGATGACCGGACTGATCGGCATGGCCGGTGGCATCGGCGGCTTCCTGCTGGCGGCAGGGCTCGGTGCCATCAAGCAGCACACCGGCGACTATCAGCTGGGCCTGTGGCTGTTCGCCAGCCTTGGCCTGCTCGCCTGGTTCGGCCTGCACGGGGTCAAGCAACGCTGGCGCACCACCTGGGGCTCGGCAGCGGTTACCGCTGCGCGGGTCTGAGGCACGACGATGAGCCTGCAGCTCAGCTTCGCCCAGGCCAGCGCCACCGGGCCACGCACGGAGAACCAGGACGCCCTGCGCCTGGTCACGCCGGCACCGGAACTGGCCGCCAGCAAGGGCTACCTGTTCGCCCTCGCCGATGGCGTCAGCCAGTGCGCCGACGGTGGCCTGGCAGCCCGCGCCAGTCTGCAGGCGCTGGCCATGGACTATTACGCCACGCCTGCCACCTGGGGCGTGGCCCAGGCCCTGGACCGCCTGCTACTGGCGCAGAACCGTTGGTTGCGCGCCCAGGGCAGCCAGCCGCTGCTGACCACACTGAGCGCCCTGGTGCTGCGCGGGCGCCGCTTCACCCTGGCGCACGTGGGTGATTGCCGGGCCTACCGCTGGCACGCTGGCCGCCTGCAATGCCTGAGCGAAGACCACGTCTGGGACCAGCCCGGCATGCAGCATGTACTCAAGCGCGCACTGGGCCTGGACCAGCACTTGCTGGTCGACTATCTGGAAGGCGAACTGCAGGCCGGCGAATGCTACCTGCTGCTCAGCGACGGCGTCTGGGCCAGCCTCGGCGACCAGCACATCCAGGCCGTATTGCGCGAGCAGCCCGACCTGCAGTCGGCCGCCGACACCCTGGTTGCCAGCGCCCATCACAACGGCAGCCAGGACAACGCCAGCGCCTTGCTGGTGCGGATCGAGCAGCTGGGCACGGCCAACCTCGGCGACACCCTGGCGCAACTGCAGCAATGGCCATTGCCTGGCCCGCTGCGCGAGGGCCAGGCGCTCGATGGCTGGCTGGTCGAGACGCGCCTGGCACACAGTCGCCAGTCGCTGCTTTACCGTGTGCGCGATACCCAGGGCCAACCCTGGCTGCTGAAAACCCTGCCCGGCGAGCGCGAACAGGAACCCGGCGCCGCCCAGGGCCTGCTGCTGGAAGAGTGGTTCCTGCGCCGCGTAGCTGGCCGTCACTTCCCCGAACTGCATGCCGCAAGCCAGCGCCAGCACCTGTACTACGTGATGCGCGAACACAGCGGCAAGACCCTCGCCACCCAGCTTGCCGAACAGGGTCCGCTGGCACTGGCACAGTGGCTGGAAATCGCCCGCCAGCTACTGCAGGCCGTTGGCGTGCTGCACCGGCGCAACCTGCTGCACCGCGACATCAAACCGGAAAACCTGCACCTGGGGGATGATGGCCAGGTACGTCTGCTGGACTTTGGCCTGGCGTACTGCCCAGGCCTGTCCCAGGAGCCGACGCACGAACTGCCCGGCACACCCTCGTACCTCGCGCCGGAAGCCTTCGACGACCAGCCACCGAGCCCGCGCCAGGACTTGTACGCCGTCGGCGTTACGCTCTATCGGTTGTTGACCGGGCATTATCCATACGGGGAAATCGAGGCCTTCCAGCGCCCGCGCTTTGGTCAGGCCGTAAACCCTTCCCGTTATCGCCCCGACCTGCCCGAATGGCTCCAGCACAACCTGCAGCAAGCCGTTGCCGTGGACCCGGCGCAACGCTTCGAAACCGCCGAACAATGGTTGCTGTTGCTCGAACGCGGTGACCGCCAGGAGCTGCCAAACCGCCCCCGCCCATTGCTTGAGCGTGAGCCGTTGAAGGTCTGGCGCACCTTGGCCCTGCTGTCCCTGCTGCTCAACCTGATACTGCTGCTCGCCCTGCTCAAGGGCTGACGCGCCCTGAAACCACAAACTGCAGGCAAAGAAAAACCCGGCCGAGGCCGGGTTTTTCATTGAAGCTTCAAACCAATTACTTGGCCTGGGCTTCTACCTGAGCTTCAACGCGACGGTTGATAGCGCGGCCTTCTTCGGTGGCGTTGTCGGCAACCGGACGGGTTTCGCCGTAGCCAACCGACTGAACGCGGCTGGACTCAACACCGTACTGCTGGGTCAGAACCTGCTTCACAGCATTGGCACGACGCTCGGACAGCTTCTGGTTGTAAGCGTCTGGACCGACGGAGTCAGTGTGACCTTCAACCACGGTGGTGGTCTGTGGGTACTGCTTCATGAAGTCAGCCAGGTTCTTGATGTCGCCGTAGCTGTTTGGCTTGACGACCGACTTGTCGAAGTCGAACTTGACGTCCAGCTCAACGCGAACGACTTCGGCAACAGCCGGGCAGCCATCAGCGTCAACGGTAACGTTGGCTGGGGTGTCTGGGCACTTGTCGACGTTGTCGCAAACGCCGTCGTTGTCGGAGTCGGAGCAGACTTCAGCCACTGGAGCCGGAGCAGCAGCAACCTTGCCACCGCTGCCACCGAAGTTCAGACCAACACCAACGCTTGGGCCCCACTCGGTGTAGCCGCCGTCGATGTTGTAGTTGGCTTCAACGCCGGCACGGGCGAAGAACATGTCGGTGATGTACCACTTGGCGCCAGCGCCAACGTTGGCGAAGGTGGAGTGGTCGCGGCCGCTACGAGTGGCCTGGCCCAGGCTCTCGTGAGCGAAGCCGGCGGAAACGTATGGACGCAGAGCGTCGCCGACGGTACCGAAGTGGTAGGTAGCGTCCAGCTTGGCCTTGGAACCTTTGATGTCTTTGTTGCCGTCATCGCCACGAGCGTTGTGAGTCTCGTTGTAGCCCAGGTCCAGGGATACGTCGTCAGTCAGGAAGTAGCCCAGACGAACGCCAGGATTGGTGCCGTCGTTCTTGAAGTTACGTTCGCTGTCGTAGTACTGCTTGGTAACGTTACCTTCGATCTCGACTGCGCCCTGGCCTTGAGCCATAACGCCGAACGAAGTAGCTGCGACGAGCGAGCCAATGGCCAAGCCCAAGGTGTTTTTCAATTTCATCCGTTAAATCCCCATCTGGTGATAGTTAAGCAGTCCCACCAACATCCGGGGGACAACTCGACGGCAAGTCTAGCAGAACTCGCCGATCCGTTAGAGATATTTACAAGGGACTAAGTTTCATCCAGCCCTGCAAATTTCTCACGAAGCTTGTCTAGCGCGCGCTTGTAGCGCATTTTCGTTGCGCTCAAGCCCATGTGCATGATATCGGCGATTTCCTGAAACTCCAGCTCTGCGACAAAACGCAGCACCAGAATTTCCCGATCGATCGGGTTCACATGCACCAGCCACTTGTCCAGCCCGCCTTTCTCTTCCGGTTTCGGAGCCTTCTCTTCGGACGCCTCTTCTACAGGGTCCAGACTCAAGGCATCCATCAACCGGCGTTTACGACGCTCCTTGCGGTACTGGGTAATGCATTCGTTGTAGGTAATGCTGTAGAGCCAGGTCTTGAACTTGGACTTGCCCTCGAAGTTCTTCAGACCGTAGAGCACCTTCAGCATCACTTCCTGACAGACATCGTCAGCGTCGCGGTCGTTCCCCAGGTAACGCGCACAGACGTTGAACAGGGTCCGCTGGTAGCGCCGCATGAGTTCCTCATAGGCGCGGGTTACGTGATACAGCTCCTCATGCGAACGCGCCACCAACTCTTCGTCGGTGAGTTCGCGGGGGTCATAACGCATGGGCGGCGAATGAACTTTATTCAAAACGGATCTGGCCGACAGTCAGGTCAATGTCGCCGCTCAGCCCCCTGGGCTGATTTCGCGGCGGCATACATTAACAGCTTTTGTGCGGTTAGCGGCTATTGACTCGCTGCTCGAGGAGCACGCGATTGGACAGCGACACCAGTTCGCCATCATCGGTCAACAGCGTCGTCTTGACCGTGCCGATCTCTTCGATCATTCCTTCAACCTCTCCAATCCGCACCTGCTGGCCGACCTGGTAGAGTTCGCGAACATAGATTCCGGCCAGGATCTGCCCGGCAATTTCGCGGCTGCCAAGGCCCATGGCAAGCGCAACGGCCAGACCAACGGTAATCAGGCCAATGACGATCACGTGGTTGAGCAGGTCGGTCTTGACCTCCAGCTGGCTGATGGCCACCGAGATGCTGATGATGATCACCAGGCCCTGGGTGATGCGCCCCAGGCCCGCGGAGTATTCCAGACCGATACCTTCGGCCGCGCCGCGCACCAGGCCGTTGGCCACCTGCGCCAGCAACACGCCGGCCAGCAGTACCAGGGCTGCGCCAAACACCTTGGGCAGGTACAGGGCGAGCATGTCGAGGGTTGCCGAAACCCGCTCCAGGCCCAGCGACTCAGCGGCCGAGACGAGGAATATCAGCAATACGAACCAGTAGACGACCTTGCCGATCAAGGTCGAGATCGGCACCTGGATGCCAACCCGGCCAAGCATCTTGGTTGCCCCGGTGCCGGCCATCAGGCGGTCGAGGCCGAACTTGGCCAGGAGTTTGGAAAGCAGCGTGTCGAGCAGCTTGGCCACCACAAAACCGAGCAGCACCACGACCAGCGCGCCGAACAGGTTGGGGATGAAGTTCGCTACCTTGGTCCATAGGGCGGTCATCGCAGTAACCAGGCTCTGGGTCCAGAGATCGAGTTCCATATTCAATCGGCCTTATCTGCTTTGCTGCCAGTGGCAGCGTTGCGGGTAGAGTGTCGACGCACCGGCGCAACGTGCGCCGAGCCATTGTTCACGGCGATCAGCAGCGCCTGGCTCCAGCGGCCAAGCAGGCTGAACAGATCACCGGCACCGACCTGGCGGTTGGCGGTTTTGAGCACGCGACCCAGGCACGCGGCATCGTCTCGCTCCTCACCGGAGGGCGATGCCTTGAGCAGGTCACGCAGGGATTCTTCAAACGGATCGTGCATATGCACCTCGCGCAGTGTCACTCAGAGACGAGGTGGCCGGGCGATGGGTCACACATCGCAGTGGAACGAATGTTTCAAGATGACTCGGCATATTCATACCCAGCGCAACCGCCGGAACAACCACCACTGCCCTACCGCCAGGCCCAGCACGACGATGCAGGCCAGCAGGAAGCCATAAGGGTTGCTCGACCCCGGAATGCCGCCGACGTTGATGCCGAGCAGCCCGGTGATGAAGCTCATGGGCAGGAAGATGCAGGTGATGATGCCAAAGCGGTACATGGTCCGGTTCATCCGCTCGCTGCGCCGACGGTCTTCGCTTTCCAGCACCAGCGCTGCCCGCTCGCGGGTCAGCTCGAGCTCTTCGAGGTAGCGGATCAGGCTGTTGTTCAGCTCGTTCCAGTAATCGGCGTCGGCATCACAGAACCAGCTCCACTTGCTGCGCGACAGCTGGGCATAGATCTCCCGCTGTGGCGCCAGGAACCGGCGCAAACCCGCAGCGCGGCGACGGATTTGCTGCAGGCTGCCATGCTCTGGAGAGTACCGTTCGTCGGATTCGACCTTTTCTTCTTCGTCGTCGACCAGTTCCGAGAGGTCGCTGACCAGGCTCTGGACCTTTTCGGTCAGTAACTCGCCCATCAACAGCAACAGTTCGGAAGCCGATTTCGGCCCCCTGCCCTCCTCAAGCTGCTGAAGGATTTCATCGCTGGCACGCAACGGCCGCAAACGCAGCGAAATGACCCGCTGCGCCTGGGCATGGATGCGCACCGAAACCATGTCCTCGGGCTCGGCGCCCGGGTTGAGGTTGACCCCGCGCAGGAACAGCAGCATCTGCTCACCGGCTTGCGGCAACAGCCGTGGCCGGGTGTTCTCCTCCAGCAGCAGGTCGCAGGCGAACTCGCTCAGGCCACTGTCCTGCAGCAGCCAGGTGCGGGTTTGCGGATGACTACGATCCCAGTGCAGCCACAGGCTTTCGTGTGGCTGCAACTGCAGGTCGTCCAGCTCGGTCCGGGCGATCGGACGCGCGCCGCCTTCACCATCGAGCACCAGGGCATGCACCAGCCCCCACTGCGCGTTGTCTTCCTCGAACATCAAAGCTCCATCAGCGCGTACGGCGCGTCACTCCGGCATTTTCAGCGGGCTTGGCGAAATGATCACGCCATTGTTGTCGGCATAGAGGTACTCGCCCGGGCGGAAGGTGACACCGGCAAAGGTCACGGCCACGTTGAGATCGCCAATGCCGCGCTTGTCGGTTTTCATCGGGTGGCTGGCCAGCGCCTGCACACCGACGTCGGTCTGGATCAGCACGTCGACGTCTCGCACGCAGCCGTAGATCACCAGGCCTTCCCAGCCGTTCTTGGCGGCCTTTTCGGCGAGCATGTCACCGAGCAGCGCACGGCGCAGCGAGCCGCCCCCATCAACTACCAGGACCTTGCCCTTGCCATCGAGCTCGACCTGATCCTTGACCAGCGAGTTGTCTTCGAAGCACTTGATGGTGACGATCTGGCCACCGAAGGAATCGCGGCCACCGAAATTGCTGAACATCGGTTCCAGCACCTGTACCAGGTCCGGGTAGGCGTCACACAGGTCGGGCGTTACGTAATGCTGCATGGGAAGCTCCTGTCAGTCACAACGAAAGCGGGTATCGGCCAAGGCTACACCGTAGAAGCCGTCGCAGTCATCCGGGACTGAGCGGTCAAGTTTTGCCTGTACCGGCCTCTTCGCGGGCAAACCCGCTCCCACTGGATCACCACACTCCTCAAGCCCATGGTATTCCTGTGGGAGCGGGTTTACCCGCGAAGAGGCCGGCACAGGCGAAGTTGATTCAGCCAACAGGCACAGGCTCGGCCGCCACCGTCGACTCATGCACCGGCAACAGCGGATCACGCAACCAGCGCTCCACCAACGGCCAGACCTGAGCCTGCGCCGCCTTGCTCACCAGCATGTCGACATGCCCAAAGGCCTCGAAGCCCTCTTCACGGCCCAGGCGCAGGAACTGCTTGCGCTCGCCACCCAATTGATCGAACAGCTTGCGGCAAGCCCACACCGGGTCCTGGAAGTCACCCGCGCCAGCCACCGCCAGCAACGGCACATCCACGTCGGCCAACCCCGCCCACCAGTCGTTCTGCTTGTCGCCAAAGCGCCCGAACAGGCCATGCCAGCGCATGCTCTCGAGCGCCAGGCCGATCGGCTCGTCTTCCGGGCCGCGCTTGAACCGCGGCCCAGAAATCTGCCCCCAGCGCTTGAGCAGCATTTTCGCCCCCCAGGTCAGCGGTGGCACCTTGAGCGGCCAGTAGACACGGCTGATCTGGGTACCGAAAAGCGCCACGCTGGCCACCTGCCCGGCCTTGAGAAAGCCGCCACCCAAGGCGGCCACCAAGGTGGTTCCACCCAGGGAATGGCCGACCCAGTGCGGCGCCTGGCCAGACTGCTCTCGGACGAATGCCGCAATCAGCGGCAAGTCGTCGCGGGCGTAGTCGGCCACGCTGTTGTGCTTCCAGTTGCGATTACGCGGTGACAGGCCGTGGCCGCGCATTTCCGGGATCCACACATCGAACCCGGCCCGCGCCAGATAGGCACCAAGGCCTATGCCCTTGGGTGAATACCAGAAGCGCCGATTGGAGAAACTGCCATGCAGCAGAATCACCGGCACACCTTGGGGCCGGCCTTGATCAGCCAGCCCCAGGCGGGTCACGGCCAGCTCGACGCTGGGGTCAGGGCCGTTGCCGGCCTTGATCCGGTACACGTCTTCGCTGAGGTCGCCGCGGCGCTCGGCACTGAGCAGGGCCACGGGAAAAAGGTTGCTGCTGCTTTGCATAAGGTTGCTTGGTGCACAAAAAAGGGCGTGATCCATCACTGGAACTCGCCCTGGAAAAAACCAGGCGGGGGCACGCCAGACGCGCCCCCGCAATTTACCGCATCAGGCCGCGCCCTGGCCTTCGGCCAGGAAGAACCAGGTCTCCAGGACCGAGTCCGGGTTCAGCGACACGCTTTCGATGCCTTGCTCCATCAGCCACTTGGCCAGGTCCGGGTGGTCCGATGGGCCTTGGCCGCAGATGCCGATGTACTTGCCGGCCTTGTTGCACGCCTGGATGGCGTTGGCCAGCAGCTTCTTCACGGCCGGGTTACGCTCGTCGAACAGGTGGGCGATGATGCCCGAGTCGCGGTCCAGGCCCAGGGTCAGCTGAGTCAGGTCGTTGGAACCGATCGAGAAGCCGTCGAAGTACTCGAGGAACTCTTCGGCGAGGATCGCGTTGGACGGCAGCTCGCACATCATGATCACGCGCAGGCCGTTGTCGCCACGGGCCAGACCGTTTTCGGCGAGCAGGTCGACGACCTGGCTGGCTTCGCCCAGGGTGCGCACGAACGGCACCATGATCTCGACGTTGGTCAGGCCCATGTCGTTGCGCACACGCTTCAGCGCACGGCACTCGAGCTCGAAGCAGTCACGGAACGACTCGCTGATGTAGCGCGAGGCGCCGCGGAAGCCCAGCATCGGGTTTTCTTCTTCCGGCTCGTACAGTTTGCCGCCGATCAGGTTGGCGTACTCGTTGGACTTGAAGTCCGACAGGCGCACGATGACCTTTTTCGGGTAGAAGGCTGCCGCCAGGGTGCTGATGCCCTCGACCAGCTTCTCGACATAGAAGCCGACCGGGTCGTTGTAGCCGGCGATGCGCTTGTCGACGCTTTCTTTCAGGTCGGCTGGCAGGCCGGCGTAGTTCAACAGCGCCTTGGGGTGCACGCCGATCATGCGGTTGATGATGAATTCCAGACGCGCCAGGCCCACACCTGCGTTAGGCAGCTGGGCGAAGTCGAAGGCGCGGTCCGGGTTACCGACGTTCATCATGATCTTGAACGGCAGCTCCGGCATGGCGTCCACCGAGTTCTGCTTGACGTCGAAGCCCAGCTCGCCTTCGAAGATGAAGCCGGTATCGCCTTCGGCGCAGGATACGGTCACGCCCTGGCCGTCTTTCAGCACCTGGGTGGCGTTGCCGCAACCGACCACGGCCGGGATGCCCAGCTCACGGGCAATGATCGCCGCGTGGCAGGTACGCCCGCCGCGGTTGGTGACGATGGCGCTGGCGCGCTTCATCACCGGTTCCCAGTCCGGGTCGGTCATGTCGGAGACCAGCACGTCGCCCGGCTGCACCTTGTCCATCTCGGACACGTCGTTGATCACGCGGACCTTGCCGGCGCCGATGCGCTGGCCGATGGCGCGGCCTTCGACCAGCACGGTGCCCTTCTCTTTCAGCAGGTAACGCTCCATGACGTTGGCGCTGGCGCGGCTCTTCACGGTCTCAGGGCGGGCCTGGACGATGTACAGCTTGCCGTCGTCACCGTCCTTGGCCCATTCGATGTCCATCGGGCGCTGGTAGTGCTGCTCGATGATCATCGCCTGCTTGGCCAGTTCATTGACTTCGTCGTCGCTCAGGCAGAAGCGGGCGCGATCGGCGCGGTCGACCTCGACGGTCTTGACCGAGCGGCCGGCCTTGGCTTCGTCGCCATAGACCATCTTGATCGCCTTGCTGCCCAGGTTGCGGCGCAGGATGGCCGGGCGGCCAGCCTCCAGGGTTTGTTTGTGCACATAGAATTCGTCAGGGTTGACCGCACCCTGCACCACGGTTTCACCCAGGCCGTAGGCGCCGGTGATGAATACCACGTCACGGAAGCCCGACTCGGTGTCGAGGGTGAACATCACACCGGCGGTGCCGGTTTCCGAACGGACCATGCGCTGCACGCCAGCGGACAGGGCCACCAGCTTGTGGTCGAAGCCCTGGTGCACGCGGTAGGCGATGGCGCGGTCGTTGAACAGCGATGCGAACACTTCCTTGGCCGCGCGGATCACGTTGTCGACGCCACGGATGTTGAGGAAGGTTTCCTGCTGACCAGCGAACGAGGCATCCGGCAGGTCTTCGGCGGTGGCCGAGGAACGCACGGCCACGGCCATGTTGTCGTTGCCCTTGGACATTTCGGCGAAGGCGGTGCGGATTTCCGCATCCAGGCGAGCCGGGAATTCGGCCTCCATCACCCACTGACGGATCTGCGCACCGGTCTTGGCCAGGGCGTTGACGTCATCCACGTCGAGGGCGTCGAGGGCCGCATGGATCTGGTTGTTCAGGCCACTCTGCTCGAGAAAGTCACGGTACGCCTGAGCCGTAGTGGCAAAGCCGCCCGGCACCGACACGCCGGCACCAGCGAGGTTACTGATCATCTCGCCCAGGGATGCGTTCTTGCCCCCCACATGCTCCACATCGTGGACGCCGAGCTTATCGAGGGAAACTACGTACTCTACCAAGGTGATCTCTCCACTAACTGTATTGGAAAAACTCAAGGGCGCCCGCCTGCCTTCGTTGACTGGGCCGGACGCTTGTGGCCTGTACCTGGAAAATAGGTTCGCAAAATATGGCAGAATGCTGACAGCCGCATTCGGCAAACCGAACTTATCATATCCAAGAAACGTCATCAGCTTAAGGCCCAGATCGCAAATGAAACGAACCGCGTTCTTCATCTCCGATGGCACCGGCATCACCGCCGAAACCCTGGGCCAGAGCCTGCTCGCTCAATTCGAAAGCATTCCGTTCAATAAATTCACCCGCCCGTACATCGACAGCCCGGAAAAAGCGCGGATCATGGTGCAGCAGATCAATGCTGCCGCAGAGCGCGACGGCATGCGCCCGATCATCTTCGACACCATCGTCAATCAGGACATCCGTGAGATCCTGGCGACGTCGAACGGCTTCATGATCGACATCTTTTCTTCGTTTTTATCCCCGCTTGAGCAGGAACTGACTGCCCATTCGTCGTATTCAGTGGGTAAATCGCACTCGATTGGTGGCAATTCCAACTACATGGAACGCATCGAGGCGGTGAACTTCGCCCTGGACAACGATGACGGCGCGCGCACCCACTACTACGACAAGGCCGACCTGATCCTGGTCGGCGTGTCGCGCTGCGGCAAGACCCCGACCTGCCTGTACATGGCCATGCAGTTCGGTATCCGCGCCGCCAACTACCCACTGACCGAGGACGACATGGAGCGCCTGCAGTTGCCGGCGGTGCTGAAAAAGCACCATAGCAAGCTGTTCGGCCTGACCATCGACCCCGACCGCCTGACCGCCATTCGCCACGAGCGCAAGCCCAACAGCCGCTATTCGAGCTTTGCCCAGTGCGAATTCGAGGTGCGCGAGGTGGAGAACCTGTTCCGCCGCGAGAACATTCCCAACATCAATTCCACGCATTTCTCGGTGGAAGAGATTTCGGCGAAGATCCTGGTCGAGAAAGGCGTGGAGCGCAGATTCAAGTAAGCCTGATCCGGCCCTTTCGCGGCGTCGAACCGCCGCGAAAGGGCCGGGACAGGCGTATAAAAAAGCCCCGGCATCGCTGCCGGGGCTTTTCATTTCAGCTCAAGGCTTCAGGACGGCACCACCGCCGCCTGCCCACTCAGCGCCAGGTCGACCAGCTCGCGGTTGGCCACCGCGTACATCGCATAGTCGGTGCCGGTGGCATTGCGCAGGTCGTCGAGCATGGCGCGCCAGCGCTCGACCATCACCCGGTGCTGCTCGGCCCACAGCGCCACACGGGCGTCCATGTCGTCCGGGGCATCGGCCATCTGCAGAACCGAGATGGTGATGGCCCGCTGCTGCAGGTCGATGTCGTCGCGGAACGCCTCGCGAGCCAGGGCCTGCCAGTTGTTTTCCACCGGCAGGTTGCTGATTTCCTGCAGGTACCAGGTCAGGTCCAGCGCGCTGCCCACGGCGAAGAACGCCTTGGCCACCTGCGCCGGGTCATGACCGGTCACGTCCGAGGCCTCGATGATCGGCAACAGGGTGTACAGGTGAGTGGTGCCGGCAACCATGCGCGCCAGCAATTCCGGTACGCCAGCGTCGACGAAGCTCTGGTAACGCACCATCCAGCGCTCACGGGTCGGGCCTTCCAGCAGCTCGTCGAGCTTGAGCCCCAGCTGGGCGATCTTCGGCCCGAAGTGCGCGCTGTCACGCCCGGCATCCTGCTCGTTGCGCCGGCTGCGCAGGAACCAGCGGGTGGCGCGGCGGCCCAGGCGCATCAACTCGTCCATCAGGGTCAGCTGGATTTCCGCCGACACCTGGTAGTCCAGCGCCTCGATCTGGCGGAACCAGTGCGGCAGGTGGAAGATGTCGCGCACGATCACATAGGCCCCGGCGACGTTGGCCGGGCTCATGCCGGTCGACTCCTTCAGGCGCTGGACAAAGGTGATGCCCATGTTGTTGACCAGGTCGTTGGCGATCTGGGTGCTGACAATTTCGCGCTTCAGGCGGTGACGGCGCATGGCGTCGGCGAACTTGCTGACCAGCGACGGCGGGAAGGCGGTTTCCATGTCACGGGTCAGGTAGTCGTCGTCCGGCACCAGCGACTTGAGCAGTTGCTCCTTGAGGTCGATCTTGCTGTACGAGATCAGCACCGACAGCTCGGCGCGGGTCAGGCCCTGGCCAGCGGCCAGGCGCTCGGCCAGCTGTTCCTCGGACGGCAGGAACTCGATGGCCCGGTCCAGCTTGCCACGGCCTTCGAGGTCAGCCATCAGGCGCTTGTACTCGGCGATCCGCTCGCGGGCGCGGCGGGCGGCCAGCGACAGCGCCTGGGTCTGCTTGTAGTTGTTGCCCAGCACCAGGCCGGCGACTTCGTCGGTCATGCTGCCAAGCAGCTGGTTACGCTGCTTCTCGGTCATGTCGCCACCCTGCACCACTTCATTGAGCAGGATCTTGATATTGACCTCGTGGTCGGAGCAGTCCACGCCACCGGCGTTGTCGATGAAGTCGGTGTTGGTGGCGCCGCCGTGCAGGCCGAACTCGACACGGCCGAGCTGGGTCATGCCGAGGTTGCCGCCCTCGCCCACCACCTTGCAGCGCAGCTCGTTGCCGTTGACCCGCAGTGCATCGTTGGCCTTGTCGCCGACATCGGCGTGGCTTTCGCTGCTGGCCTTGACGTAGGTGCCGATACCGCCGTTCCACAGCAGGTCGACCGGCGCCTTGAGCAGTGCGTGCAGCAGCTCGGTCGGGGTCAGGCGATCGGCCTCGATGGCAAAGCGCTCTTTCATCTGCGGGCTGATGGCGATGCTCTTGGCACTGCGCGGGAAGATCCCGCCGCCTTCGGACATGATGCTGGTGTCGTAGTCGCTCCAGGCCGAACGCGGCAGGTCGAACAGGCGCTTGCGCTCGACGAAGCTGGTGGCCGGGTCCGGGCTCGGGTCGATGAAGATGTGCAGGTGGTTGAACGCCGCCACCAGTTGCAGCTTGTCGGACATCAGCAGGCCGTTGCCGAACACGTCGCCGGCCATGTCGCCGACGCCGATCACGGTGATCGGGTCCTGCTGCACGTTGATGCCACGCTCGCGGAAGTGACGCTGCACGCCAACCCAGGCGCCACGGGCGGTGATGCCCATCTTCTTGTGGTCGTAACCGGCCGAGCCACCCGAGGCGAACGCATCGCCGAGCCAGAAGCCGTAGTCGATGGCGATGCCGTTGGCGATGTCGGAGAAGGTCGCGGTACCCTTGTCGGCCGCCACCACCAGGTAGGGGTCGTCGTCATCGTGACGCACCACGTTGGCCGGCGGCACGACACCACCGTCCTTGAGGTTGTCGGTGATGTCGAGCAGGCCGGAGATGAAGATGCGGTAGCAGGCCACGCCCTCGGCGGCGATCTCGTCGCGGGTGCCGCCCAACGGCAGCCGGCGCGGCAGGAAGCCGCCCTTGGCGCCAACCGGCACGATCACCGAGTTCTTCACTTGTTGGGCTTTGACCAGGCCCAGCACTTCGGTGCGGAAGTCTTCCTCGCGGTCCGACCAGCGCAGGCCGCCGCGGGCGACGTTGCCGAAGCGCAGGTGCACGCCCTCGACCCGAGGCGAATAGACGAAGATCTCGAACTTCGGCACCGGCTTGGGCAGCTCGGGAATCAGCTTGGGGTTGAACTTGAAGCTGAAGTACGACTTGTTCTGGCCGTTGGCGTCCGGCTGGTAGAAGTTGGTGCGCAGGGTCGCCTTGATCAGGTCCAGGTAGCGCCGCAGGATGCGGTCCTCGTTGAGCACCTGGACTTCGTCCAGGGCCGTGAGGATCGCCTGCTCCAGGCGCAGCTGCTTGTCGTCCAGGTCTTCATTGGTGAGCTTGCGCGCCAGGTAGAAGCGGGTCTTGAACAACCGGGTCAGTTCGCGGGCGATGTCGGTGTGGTTGTTCAGGGTGCTGGCGATGTAGCCGAGGTCGAAGCCCAGGCGGATCTGCTTGAGGTAGCGGGCATAGGCACGCAGCAGCGCCACGTCACGCCATGGCAGGCCGGCAGTGAGCACCAGGCGGTTGAAGGCATCGTTCTCGGCGTCGCCCTTGACGATGTGGATGAAGGCGTCCTGCAGCGTGTCGTTGAGCTGCTGGATGTCCAGGTTCAGGCCTTCGCTGTAGGTAAAGGCGAAGTCGTGGATCCAGAACTCACGCCCGCTGGCGTGGCGCAGGCGGTAAGGGAACTCGCCGAGCACGCGCAGGCCAAGGTTTTCCAGGATCGGCAGCACATCCGACAGCGCCAGCGGGGTGTCGGCGTGGTACAGCTTGCAGTGCAGCAGGCGCTCGCCCAGGCGGGTCAGGGGCTGGTAGAAACTCATCGCCAGCGGCTTGCTCTCGGACAACGCCACCACGTGCTGCAGGTCGACCACGGCCGAATGCGCCGGGAAGCGCTCGCGGTAGCCGGCCGGGAAGCCCTTGGGGAAGTCGCCGAGGATGTTGGTGCCCTGGGCTTCGCCGAAGTTCTCGATGACCAGCGCCGAGTAGTCGTCCTGCCACGAGCGGCAGGCCTGGATCACTTCGTTTTCCAGCTGCTGCGGGTCGATGTCGATGCGGTTCTTCGGGTCGACCCGCAGGATCAGCTGCACACGGGCCAGCACCGATTCGGAGAAGAAGGTCCAGAATTCACAGTCGCTGGCCTTCAGGCGCTCCATCAGCACCTGCTGGATCTTCTGCCGCACTTCGGTGGAATAGATCTCACGCGGCACGTAGGCCAGGCCGTAGCAGAAGCGCCCGTACGGGTCCTTGCGCAGGAACACGCGAATCTTGTTGCGTTCCTGGATCTGCACGATCGACATCACGGTGTTGAACAGCTCGTCGATCGGGGTCTGGAACAGGTCGTCGCGCGGCAGCACTTCGAGCACCTGGGCCAGTTCCTTGCCCAGGTGCGCTTTCGGGTCGAAGCCGGAACGGCGCTCGACCTCGGCGACCTTCACCCGGATGTAAGGGATGGCATGCACGCTCTCGCCGTACACCGACGAGGTGTACAAGCCCATGAAGCGGTGCTCCTTGATGACCTTGCCATCGGCATCCAGCTGGCGGATCGACACATAGTCCGGGTAGGCCGGGCGATGCACGCGGCTGGGTAGCGCGGCCTTGGCGAACGACAGCAGCAGCGGCTCGTTGAGGTAGGCCACGGCGTAGTCTTCGATGCGCAGTTCTTCCGCCGTCAGGCCCACCCGCAGGCGGCGCGGCAGGCCGAGGAACGACTGTTCGTCGTAGACCATCTGGCCACCGTCGCTGTCGGCCTGGACGGTGAATTCTTCATAGCCGAGGAAGGTGAAATGGTTGTCCAGCAGCCATTCGAGGAAGGCCTTGACCTCGCCCTTTTCGTGCTGGGCCGGGCCATAGGCGGTGTTCTCCACTTCGGCGACGACTTCACGCAGCTTGGCTTTCATCGGCTCGAAATCAGCCACCGCCACGCGCACTTCAGCCAGTACCTGCTCGATCTCGCGGGCGAGCACGGTCAGCTCGGCGGCATTGGCGCAGCGGTCGATCTCCAGGTACATCAGCGACTCGTGGCGCACGCCCTCGCCCTGGGTGCCCTTGGGCAGCAGTTCGAGCAGTTCGCCCTTGGCGCCCCGGCGCACGCTCAGCACCGTGGTCTGCAAGGTGTGGATGCTGTAGCCGCGGCGGTTGAGCTCGGTGCGTACCGAGTCGACCAGGAACGGCAGGTCGTGGTGCAGCACTTCGACCACGGTGTGGGTCGATTGCCAGCCATTGCGTTCGTAATCGGGGTTGTACACCCGCACTTGCGGGTATTCGGGGTCGAAGCGCTCGATGATGCGCCACGCCGACAGGGTACAGCCGGCCAGGTCCGAAAGCCGGCGCTGGGTGAGTTCGTCCAGAGAGATGATGCCGAAGAACTGCTCGGCGAATAGCGCCACTTGTGGCAGGGACTGTTCGCTGATGTGCTGCGCCAGGGCCGCTTGCAGTTGATGCTGGAAGTCGGCTTTGCTGGCTGCGGTGAAGAACGCCATCTGTGGTACTCCGCTTGGGCTTTGTAATAGTTGAAGCGTCGCGCACGTCCGCCATGTACGGATCAACAATAGCCAACCCATGGCAAGCCGGACGGTAAAAACCAGACGTAGAACGCGACAGGCACGTTCAGGGCTCGCCGAAGCTTAACGACTGAGCGGTCATTGCCGCTTGCGAGGCTGCGACAATTTCGGTCAAGGGCTGGCAACTTTACGTTTATGGATGTGTGCAAGGCTGTCAGAATTCCCTCTCAATTCCCTTGACCCGAGTCGTAGTCATGCAAATCCAAACCGCCGTGCTGTTCGCCACCCCTTGCGATGACGAGGAAGACAACATGGCGACCCTGTGCTGCCACAGCGACAAGGGGCAGATGTTTCTGCTGACCCGTTACCCGGACGAAGACACCGTCGACCTGACCCTGGATGACGAGCCGTCGACCCTGGATGGGCTGAAGGTGACCTTGAGTGCACAACGCCTGCTGATCGAGGTGGCGGCTGGGGATCGTGATGCGCTGAAAGGGGATGAGGCGCTGGAGATCGTGCTGACTTCGGCGGGGACCGACCTTGAGGAAGTGGCGCTGACCCTGAAGAACATCCTCGATGGCACCGGCACCTTCGTCAGCGAGCTCTGAGTCTTCCTGTTCCGGCCTCTTCGCGGGCACGCCCGCTCCCACAGGGATTGTGCAAATTCTGAAACCTGCGCCGTACCTGTGGGAGCGGGCGTGCCCGCGAAAGGGCCGGACCTGCTTACCGCTTCCCCCCAGAAGGCATTGACAACCCTGCCCCACCACAGGCATTGTCTGACAACCTGATAACTAGGCAACCGATTCCATGCTAGAGCTCCAGCGCCCCGACACCCTGGTAGACCGGGTCGTCAGCGCCATCCGCGCCGAGATCGATTCCGGCCGCCTGGCCGCCGAATCGCGCCTGCCCACCGAACAGCAACTGGCCGAACAGCTGAACGTCAGCCGCTCGGTGGTGCGCGAGGCGGTGGCGCAGCTCAAGGCCGACGGCGTGCTGATCGCCCGCCGCGGGCTCGGTTCCTACATCTCGCAAACCCCCGCCGGTACCGTGTTCCGCTTCCCCGGCAACAATGGCCGCAAGCCAGACCTGGTGCAGATGTTCGAAATGCGCCTGTGGATCGAGACCCAGGCCGCCGCCATCGCCGCCCGCCGCCGCGACGAGCAGGACCTGGCCCACATGGCCAAGGCCCTGCAGGAAATGCTCGACAAGCGCAGCGACTTCGCCACCGCCTCGGCCGCCGATGTGGCCTTCCACCGGGCGATTGCCGAAGCCAGCAAGAACGATTACTTCGTGGCCTTCCACGACTTCCTCGGCGGCCAGCTGGCGAGCGCCCGGCGCACCGCCTGGGAAAACTCCGCGGCCCACTCGGTGGGTGGCTCGGCCGATGCCAATCGCGAGCACCAGGCGCTGTACCAGGCCATCGCCGATGGCGACCGCCAGGCGGCCGCAGCCTGCGCCGAAGCGCACCTGCGCGCCTCGGCCAAGCGCCTGAAGATCGACCTCCCCGCCCTCGACTGACCCCGGAGAAACCGACGCGGCCTGACGAGGGCCCTTTTACGCATTACTTAGTCTGACAACCTGATAAGCAGATCCACCGACAAGAACACCAAGGTACCCCTGCATGACTTACGACTACTGCATCATCGGCGGCGGCATCGTCGGCCTCGCCACTGCGATGGCGCTGCTCGAGCAGCGCCCGGGCGCATCCCTGCTGATCCTGGAAAAGGAAGCCAGCCTCGGTCGCCACCAGACTGGCCACAACAGTGGCGTGATCCATGCGGGCATCTATTACGCACCGGGCAGCCTCAAGGCCGAACTGTGCAAGCGCGGCGCCCAGGCGACCAAGGACTTCTGCAGCGAGCACGGCATCGCCTTCGAGGTCTGCGGCAAACTGCTGGTGGCCTCCAACGACCTGGAAGTGCAACGCATGCAGGCCCTGTACGAGCGCTCGCAGCAGAACGGCCTGAAGGTCGAGCGCCTGGACGCCGCCGCGCTGGCTGAGCGTGAACCGAACATCGTCGGCAAGGGCGCGCTGTTCCTCGATGCCACCGGCATCGTCGACTACACCCAGGTGTGCAACGCCATGGCCAAGGTGATCCGCCAGGCCGGCGGCGAGGTGCACTTGTCCACCCGCGTGCACGCCATCCAGGAACACGCCGACCATGTCGCCGTCGGCACCGACAGCCACACCTGGCGCGCGCGCCAGCTGGTGGCCTGCGCCGGCCTGCAATCCGACCGCCTGGCGCGCCTGGCCGGGGTGAAGATCGACCACCAGATCATCCCCTTCCGCGGCGAGTACTACCGCTTGCCGGCCAGCAAGAACCAGATCGTCAACCACCTGATCTACCCGATCCCCGACCCGGAGCTGCCATTCCTCGGCGTGCACCTGACACGCATGATCGACGGCAGCGTCACTGTCGGCCCGAACGCCGTGCTCGGTTTCGGCCGCGAGAACTACCGCAAGTTATCGGTCAACTGGCGCGACGTGGCCGAGTACGCCAGCTTCCCGGGGTTCTGGAAAACCATATGGAACAACCTCGGTTCCGGCACCACCGAGATGAAGAACTCGCTGTTCAAGCGCGGTTACCTGGAACAGTGCCGCAAGTACTGCCCATCGCTGGAGGTGGCGGACCTGCTGCCTTACGAAGCGGGCATTCGCGCCCAGGCCGTGATGCGCGACGGCACCCTGGTGCATGACTTCCTGTTCGCCGAGACCCCGCGCATGGTGCATGTCTGCAATGCCCCGTCGCCGGCGGCCACCTCGGCCATTCCCATCGGCCAGATGATCGCCGAGAAGATCCTCAAGACCCGCTGAAACCTGCTGCACCTCTACAACTACAAAGACAATAAGGAACCCCCATGTCGGTACATGAGGCGGCCCCGGCCGCGCACGAGACCCCGCAACAGCAACGCAAGCGCCTGCGCAAGGTGGCGGCGGCGACCATCTTCGGCTCGATGCTGGAGTGGTACGACTTCTACCTCTACGCGACCATGGCAGCGATCGTGTTCTCGAAGATCTTCTTCGATGCCAGCAACCCGGCGGTGGCCTCGCTGCTGGCCTTCTCCACCTTCGCCATCGGCTTCATCGCCCGCCCTTTCGGCGGCATCCTGTTCGGCTACCTGGGCGACCGTTTCGGGCGCAAGCATGTGCTGGTGATCACTTTTTGCATGATGGGCGTGTGCACGGCGCTGATCGGGCTGATTCCCAGCTACGCCAGCATCGGCATCTGGGCCCCGATCCTGCTGGTGGTGATCCGCATCATCCAGGGCCTGGGCGCGGGGGCCGAGCTGTCCGGCGCGGCGGTGACCTCCTACGAACATGCCAGTGAAGGCAAGCGCGGCAGCCAGGGCGCCTGGCCGGCGCTGGGGCTGAACCTGGGGCTGCTGCTGTCATCGCTGACGGTTTACCTGCTGACCATGAATGGCAACGAATTCCTCCTGGCCGGCGGCTGGCGCATCCCGTTCATTGCCAGCATCGCCCTGGTGGCGGTCGGCCTGTGGGTGCGCAAGAGCATCCCCGAGACGCCAGACTTCAAGGAACTCGACAAGGCCGACAGCAGCAAGCCACAGGTGTCGCCGCTGAAGCTGCTGTTCAAGAACGACCTCAAGGGCCTGGCCGTGGTGTTCTTCGTGGCCATCGGCTACAACGCCCTGAGCTACATCTTCAAGACCTTCTCGCTGGCCTACCTGACCCAGTTCAAGGGCGTGGAAGCGCATGTCACCTCGCTGTCGGTAACCATCGCCAGCCTGGTGGCGATCTTCGCCGTGCCGTTCTTCGGCTGGCTGTGCGACCGCTGGAGCAGCAAGACCGTGCTGATGCTCGGCGGGGTCCTGTCGGCACTGTTCGCCTACCCGTTCCTGCAGCTGTTGAGCACCGGCGAGCCCACCCAGATCTACATCGCCATCGCAATCGGCACCGGCATCCTCGCGCCGATGATGTTCGCCCCGCAGGGGTCGTTCCTCAGCCGCCAGTTCCCGACCCAGACACGCTCGTCGGGCTTTGGTACCGGCCGTGAGATTGGTACCGCGGTAGCCGGTGGCCTGGCACCGCTGGGCGGCCTGGCCCTGGTGGCCGGATCGGCGACCCACTCCACCGATGGCGTGGCGCTGATCCTGGCGATTGCCGGGGTGCTGGTGGTGGTGTTCGCCCTGTGCGACCAGGGGCGCAAGCATTCCACCGCGAAGAACTGACCCGAAAAGCCTGCGGGCGCGCCCTGCAGCGACCATGGCAGCGATAAAAATCGCGGCCTGCATTGGTCGGCACACCCCTGGATAGATTAAAGTATCACCCCCTGCCAGGTCGCCCGCGACCTGGCGCAAACCCAGGAACCGCCGCCGATGGAACACCGTGAAGCGCTGATCGCGCTACGCACCTTTCTTTCCTCCCAGATCCTAGGCCAGGAGAAGCTGGTCGAGCGGCTGTTGATCGTGTTGCTGGCCGACGGCCACATGCTGGTCGAAGGTGCGCCGGGCCTGGCCAAGACCAAGGCCATCAAAGAGCTGGCCGAAGGCATCGAGGCCCAGTTCCATCGAATCCAGTTCACCCCCGACCTGCTTCCGGCCGACATCACCGGCACCGAGATCTATCGCCCGGAAACCGGCAGCTTCGTGTTCCAGCAGGGGCCGATCTTCCACAACCTGGTGCTGGCCGACGAAATCAACCGCGCCCCGGCCAAAGTGCAGTCGGCGCTGCTTGAAGCCATGGCCGAGCGCCAGGTCAGCGTGGGCCGCAGCACCTACGACCTGTCGCCGCTGTTCCTGGTCATGGCCACGCAGAACCCGATCGAGCAGGAAGGCACCTACCCGCTGCCCGAAGCCCAGCTCGACCGCTTCCTGATGCACGTGAAGATCGGCTTCCCCGATGCCGCCGTGGAGCGCCGCATCCTCGCCCAGGCCCGTGGCGAAGCACTGGGCGGCGAAGTGAAGCCCGAGCGCCGGGTCAGCCAGCAGGCGATCTTTGCCGCGCGCAAGGAAATCCTCGGCCTGTACATGGCCGACGCCGTGGAGGAATACCTGGTGCAGCTGGTGATGGCCACCCGCACCCCGGCCAAATTCGACGCCGAGCTGGCCGACTGGATCGCCTATGGCGCCAGCCCGCGCGGTTCGATCGCCCTCGACCGCTGCGCACGCGCCCATGCCTGGCTGGCCGGGCGCGACTTCGTCAGCCCCGAAGACATCCAGGCGGTGCTGTTCGATGTGCTGCGCCACCGCATCATCCTGTCGTTCGAAGCCGAAGCGGCGGGGATCGACCAGGACCGCGTGGTCCAGCGCATCCTCGACGTTGTGGCCGTCGCCTGACCCATGCCCACCGCGCCGCAGGCCGAACCCGGCATCCGCATCGGCCTCGCCGAGCTGATCGACATGCGCCACCGCGTACGCGAGATCCAGCTGTTTTCCCGCCCCGGCCAGCGCAGCCCGCTGGTCGGCCTGCACCATTCCAAGCTGCGCGGGCGTGGCGTGGACTTCGACCAGGTGCGCGTGTACCAGGCCGGTGACGATGTGCGCAACATCGACTGGCGCGTCACCGCACGCACCCAGGAGCCGCACACCAAGCTGTTCCACGAGGAACGCGAACGGCCGATCTTCATTCTCGTCGAACAGAGCCAGCGCCTGTTCTTCGGCTCGGGGCTGATGTTCAAGTCGGTGCTCGCAGCCGAGGCTGCCGCGCTGTTCGGCTGGGCCGCACTGGGCCACAACGACCGCATCGGCGGTCTGGTGTTCGGCGACAACGAGCACCACGAGATCAAGCCACGGCGCAGCAAGCAGAGCCTGCTGCAGCTGCTCAACCGCCTGGCCAAGGTCAACCAGGCCCTGCACACCGAAGCCGCGCCGCAAACCGACAGCCTCGGCCTGGCCCTGCGCCGCGCCCGTGAAGTGCTGCGCCCCGGCAGCCTGGCCATCGTCATCTGCGACGAACGCTCGCTCAGCGCCCAGGCCGAGCAACACCTGGCCATGCTCTCGCGTCATTGCGACCTGTTGCTGATGCCGGTGTCCGACCCGCTCGACCACGCCCTGCCCGCCGCCGGCCTGCTGCGCTTCGCCCAGCGCGGCTCGCAGCTGGAGCTCGACACCCTGGACGCCAACCTGCGCCAGGCCTACCGTCAACAGGCCGAAGCGCGCATCGAGCGCTGGGAGCTGATGGCGCAGAAGCTGCGCGTGCTACTGATGCCACTGAGCACCCAAAGCGAGATGATCGAACAACTGCGCGAGTACCTGAATGCCCAGCGACCTGGGAGTGCTCAATGAACCCGCTGGACCAGCTGCAACCGCTGATCGCACCGCCGGCAATTGGCCTGTGGCCGCCAGCACCGGGCTGGTGGCTGCTGCTCGCGCTGCTGCCGCTGCTGGTCTGGGGCCTATGGCGGTTGCGCCGCTGGCGCCCGGGCAAACGCCCGGTGGTGCGCGCCGAGCTGCCGCTCGACCCCGTGCGCCTGGAAGCCCTGGCCGAACTCGCCCGCCTGCCACGCCCCTATGACGGCGCCCCGGCCGGCGCCTGGCTGCAGCAAATCAACGCTCTGCTCAAGCGCCTGTGCCGCAACCACTACCCCGGTGCCAACAGTCATACCTTGAATGGCCGCCAGTGGCTGGCCTTTCTCGACAACCGCTGCCCGGCCGCCGGCCTGACCCGCTGGATGGTGCTGGTCGAAGGCGCCTACAAGCCCGAGTGCAAGCTCGACGACAAGGCCATCGTCGGGCTCAGCCAGGCGGTCGAAACCTGGATTCGCAAACATGTTTGAACTGGCCTGGCCGTGGATTTTCGTGCTGCTGCCGCTGCCCTGGCTGGCGCGCCTGCTGCTGCCCGCCGCCGACAGCGGCGAGCCGGTGCTCAAGGTCGGTTTCCTCGACGAACTGGAAGGCCTGGCCGGGCGCCGCGCACGCCTTAACCTGCCGACCCTGCGCCAGCAGGCGCCGTATGTACTGATCTGGCTGCTGCTGCTGCTGGCCGCGGCGCGCCCGCAGTGGCTCGGTGAACCGGTGCCGGTGGCCGCCAGCGGCCGCGACCTGCTGGTGGCGGTGGATGTGTCGGGCTCGATGGACTTCCCCGACATGCAGTGGAAGGACGAAGACATCAGCCGCCTCGACCTGGTCAAGGCACTGCTCGGCGACTTCCTGCAAGACCGCGAAGGCGACCGTGTCGGCCTGATCCTGTTTGGCAGCCAGGCCTACCTGCAAGCCCCGCTGACGTTCGACCGGCGCACCGTGCGCACCTTCCTCGACGAAGCGCAGATCGGCATCGCCGGCAAGAATACCGCCATCGGTGACGCCATCGGCCTGGCGGTCAAGCGCCTGCGCCAGCGCCCGGCACAAAGCCGGGTATTGGTGCTGGTCACCGATGGCGCCAACAACGGCGGGCAGATCCACCCGCTGACCGCCGCCCGCCTGGCCGCCCAGGAAGGCGTGCGCATCTACACCATCGGCATCGGCGCCAACCCCGAGGCCAGCGGCACGCCCGGCCTGCTCGGCCTGAACCCGAGCCTGGACCTCGACGAAGCGTCGCTCAAGGAAATTGCCGACATCACCCACGGTGCCTACTTCCGCGCCCATGACGGCAACGAGCTGAACGCCATCGGCGATACCCTCGACCAGCTGGAGCCGGTGGCCCAGCAACCGACCCAGGCGCGCACGGCCAAAGCCCTGTATGCCTGGCCGCTGGCCTTGGCCCTGCTGCTCAGCGTGTTGCTGGTGGTGGCGGTGCAATGGCCCGACAACCTGCTGCACAAGGTGCTGCGCAAACCGCGTTTCCTGCAGCCCCATCCGGAATGGCGCCAGCGCCTGAAACGCCTGCGCCTGAGGAAACGCCGATGATCGATCTCTGGCCACAATGGCTGCGCCCGCTCTGGCTGCTGGTCGTGCCCTTGCTCGGCTGGCTGCTGTTCAAGCTGTGGCACCGGCGCAAGCGCGCCGGGCGCTGGCAGATGATCCTGCCGCCAGCGTTCCACCCGGTGCTGCTTGGCGGCGGCAGCGGCAGCAACAGCAAGCTGCCCTGGGTGGCGTTGGGCCTGGCCTGGCTGCTGGTGGTGCTGGCCCTGCTCGGGCCGAGCTGGCAGCGCCTGGAGGAAACCCGCCAGCGCCCGGCCGACCCGCTGGTGATCCTGCTCGAACTGACCCCGCAGATGCTTGCCGACGACGTTGCGCCCAACCGCCTGGAACAGGCCCGGCGCAAGATCCTCGATCTGCTCGAACACCGCAACGACAGCCAGACCGCGCTGATCGTCTATGCCGGCAGCGCCCACACCCTGGTGCCGCTGTCGGATGACCTGGGCACCACGCGCAACCTGCTGGAAGCCATCGACCCGTCGATCATGCCCAAAACCGGCCAGCGCGCCGACCTGGCCGTACAAAAAGGCCTGGCCCTGCTGGCCCAGAGCGGCCTCGGCCAGGGTCGCCTGCTGCTGGTCGGCTCGGCGCTGAGCGCGCCGGAGCGTCAGGGCATCACCCAGGCCCTCGGCCGCCAGGGCCCGAGCCTGCTAATGCTCGGCATCGGCACCGGCGACGGCGCGCCAGTGCGACAGGCCAATGGCGAATACCTCAAGGATGACCAGGGTGGCATCCTCCTGCCACGGCTCGACAGCGCCAGCCTCAAGGCCTTCATCAGTGGTACCGGCGGGCGCTACCGCCATGCCCGCATCGACGACCTCGACCTGCGCGGCCTTGGCCTGTTCGACAACCCGCGCCGCCTGCACGATGCCGGCCAGACCCTGCAACTGGACAGCTGGGCCGACCAGGGCTACTGGTTACTGCTGCCGTTGTTGCTGCTGGCTGCCTGTGCCGGGCGCCGCGGCTGGCTGTTCTGCCTGCCGCTGCTGCTGGCCCTGCCGCAACCCAGCCAGGCCTTCGAGTTCAACGACCTGTGGCTGCGCCCCGATCAACAGGGCCAGATGCTGCTGCGCAAACAGCGCCCGGCAGACGCCGCCCGGCACTTCCAGGACCCGCAATGGCGCGGCATGGCGCTGTACCAGGCCGGCGACTATGCCGGTGCCGCCGAGGCCTTTGCCCAGGGCGACAGCGCCGCAGCCCACTACAATCGAGGCAATGCCCTGGCCCGCAGTGGCGAGCTGGAAGCCGCCCTGGATGCCTACGAACAGGCCCTGGAGCGCCAGCCCGACCTGCAGCCGGCGCTGGCCAACCAGGCGCTGGTGCAGCAACTGCTGCAGCAACGCGAGGCCCAGGCCGAAGAACAACCGGCCAACAGCGATGCCCAAGGCACCCCCGGCAGCGAAACCGAAGGCAACAGCAGCTCGGCCAGCAGCCCCACCCAAGGCACGCCCGGCAGTGAGGAACAGGCCAACGCCGAACAACCCGGCGAAGGCAGCAACAACAGCCAGGCGGCACCCGGCAACCAGGGCGGCGATGACGACAGCATCACCCAGCCGCCGCAGCGCCCGGTGTCGACCAGCCTCGATGCCGAACAGCGCCAGGCCCTGGAACAATGGCTGCGCGAGATCCCCGACAACCCGGCGGAGCTGTTGCGGCGCAAATTCTGGTATGAACAGCAATTGCATCAGGAAAAAACACGATGAGTCGCTTCGGCGTCTTTCTACTCGGCCTGTTGTGGGCCGTCATGGCCCAGGCCCTACCCACGCTGCAGGCCAGCGTCGACCGCACGCGCCTGGAAGCCGGCGAAACCCTTGAGCTGACCCTCGAAAGCCAGGACGTGACCCAGTTCGGCAAGCCCGACCTGCGCGCCCTGGACAGCGACTTCGAAGTGCGCGGCACGCGCCAGCTGAACAGCCTGCACACCCTCGACGGCGAAACCCGCGCCAGCACCCGCTGGATCATCACCCTGCTGCCACGGCGCAGCGGCAGCCTGCGCATCCCCGAACTGCAACTGGGCCAGTCGCACAGCCAGGCCATCGACCTGCAGGTGCTGCAGGCCGACAGCAGCCGCCCGGAGATCGCCTCGCAGGTGTTCGTCGAGGCCACCCTGGACAGCAACGAAGTATACGTCCAGGCCCAGGCCGTGCTGACCCTGCGCATCTACCATTCGGTGTCGCTGTACGACGACAGCAGCCTGAGCCCGCTGCAACTGGAAAACGCCAAGGTCGAGCCGCTGGGTGAATCGCGCACTTACGAGAAAGAAATCAACGGCGTGCGCCACGGGGTGATCGAAACCCGCTACGCGGTGTATCCGCAGCAGAGCGGCGACCTGGACATCCCACCGTTGACCTTCACCGCCACCGCCGCCGACAACGCTCAGCAACCCGCCGGCACCGCCCGGGCGGGCCGCCAGGTGCAAGTCAGCTCACTGCCGCTGCGCCTGACCGTGCGCCCGATCCCCGCCGACTGGCCGGCCAACGTGCCCTGGCTGCCGGCACGTGACCTGACCCTGGAAGAACACTGGAACCCCGACCCGGCCAGCCAGCAGCCACAGATCGGCGACTCCCTCACGCGCAGCATCACCTTGCGCGCCGAGGGCCTGTCGAGCACCCAGCTGCCGCAGCTGCCCGCCACCGAAATCGTCGGTCTGCGCCGCTACCCCGACCAGCCGGTGCTGCGCAACGAGATCAGTGAGCGCGGCATGACGGCCAACCGCGAGGAACGCGAAGCCCTGGTGCCGACCCACAGCGGCAACCTGGCCTTGCCGGCGCTGGAAGTCACCTGGTGGAACACCCGCGAAGACCATCTGGAGCACAGCAGCCTGCCGGCGCGCACCCTGGACGTGCTGGACAATCCGGCGCTGAGCGCCGAGTCCCCGGCCGGCGACAGCAGCGACGCCAGCCACCTGCTCTGGCCCTGGCAGCTCGCCACCCTGCTGTTCGCCCTGACCACGGTGCTGGGTTTCGCCCTGTGGTGGCGCGCCCGCTCGCAGCCGGCAGTGCTGCGCGCTGCGCAGAACGGGCCGAGCCCGCGTACTTTGCTGGATGACCTCAAGCGCGCGTGCCAGGCCAACGACCCCCAGGCCACCCGCCAGGCGCTCGATGCCTGGGCCCGGCAGCAGCCGGAAACCCTGGCCGAGATGGCGGCGCGCTTCGTGCCGCTGTCGGACGCGCTGGATGGGTTGAACGGGGCGCTGTATAGCGAGAGCGGGCAGTATTGGCAGGGTGAGGATCTATGGCGGGCAATCGGCACCATTCCACCGGCCGAGCAGGTGTTGTTGCCTGCGGGCGAGAGCGGCAGCCTGCCGCCGCTCTATCCCAAATGACGGAGCTGCTTCAGAGGACGCGCAGGCCTTCGAACGGGTTCCAGCCCTGCTGGCCCGTGGTCTTCTTCAGGTAATAGGCATAGTTGGTGAGAACACCATACATCACGTTGATCGCCACATTGATGCCAGTATCCAGCGCCCTCGGTATGGCGATGCCGGTAGCACCCTGCAAAATTTCAATCAACACGAGGACGACTGCGGAGATGCCCAGCAGGGACAGGTTCTTTTTCCACAGGCCCAGCACAAACAAGTAGATCGGGCCGAAGAAGAAGGCGATGAAGTTCATTCCGATCAGCAGCCTTTTACCGAAGGGCGCAGCTTTCAGGGCGGCCTTGTAGGCGGCGCTGCTCGGGTTGCCGTACTGGTCGAAGAAGGCGAAACGCTCCTGCCATTTAGGCTTGAGGTTGCAAGTGGTGGATTGGGATTGCGGGATACCTTCCATGGGGGAGCTCCTGTACTTGTCATCCGTGTCTACTGACCAGCTTATCCGGTCGGCTGAGAGCGTAAAGCAGCCAAGTGCGTGAAACAAGCTGATTGCTGCTGGATGTATCGCTTGCGCCAGTGAGAGCAACTGCCTTGTCACCCAGGCTTGGGTTACCATACCCGGCTCCGCAAAGCCCATCATTCACGCCAAGCCCCGGCTTGCTGACTCGACACCGACAGGTCATCCATGCGTCTGTTTCACACCTCCGACTGGCACCTGGGCCAAAGCCTGCACGGCCAGGAACGCGACTTCGAACACGCCTGCTTCCTCGACTGGCTGCTCGGCCAGCTGCGCCTGCGCCAGCCGGACGCGCTGCTGATTGCCGGCGACATCTTCGACACGGTCAACCCGCCGGTCAAAGCCCAGGAGCGGCTCTACGACTTCATCGTCCAGGCCCACGAGCAGCAGCCCAAGCTGGACATCGTGATGATCGCCGGCAACCACGACTCCGGCTCGCGCATCGAGCTGCCCGCCGCACTCATGCGCCGCCTGCGCACCCACGCGCTGGGCCGGGTGCACTGGCTCGACGAGGGCCAGCTGGATGCCGAGCGCCTGCTGATTCCGCTGACCAACGGCCGCGGCAAGGTCGCTGCCTGGTGCCTGGCCCTGCCCTTCCTGCGCCCGGCCGAAGTGACCGGCCCGCAGCTGGGCGACGACTACCTGCAAGGCATCACCCAGGTGCATCAGCAACTGATTGGCGCGGCGCAGAAAAAGCGCAAGAAGGACCAGGCGCTGATCGCCATCAGCCATGCGCACATGGCCGGTGGCGCGGTGTCCGAAGACTCCGAGCGCAGCCTGATCATCGGCAATGCCGAGGCCTTGCCGGCCAAGCTGTTCGACAAGTCGATCAGCTACGTCGCGCTCGGCCACCTGCACAAGCCGCAGAAGGTCAACCGCGAAAGCCGCATCCGTTACAGCGGCTCGCCGATCCCGCTGTCGTTCGCCGAAATCAACTACCCGCACCAGGTGCTGGAAGTCGAACTGGAGGGCAGCGAGCTGGTCAGTGTCGAGCCGCGCCCGGTACCCCGTGCGGTAGCCCTGCAGCGGGTCGGCCCGGCGCCGCTGGGCGAACTGCTCGAACAGCTGGCCGAGCTGCCGGTGATCGACCTGCTCGAAGACCCCAACCGCCAGCCCTGGCTGGAGGTTCGAGTGATTCTGGATGAACCTCAACCCGATCTGCGCCAGCAGATCGAAACCGCGCTTGAGGGCAAAGCTGTGCGGTTGATCCGCATCAGCGCCGAGTACGCTGGCCGCAACAACAGCGAAGACGACGACCTGGCATTCGTCGAACTGGCGCAGATGACCCCGCAGGACCTGTTCAGCCGCGCCTGGGAGCAGGCCTACGGCAACCCCGTCGACGAGCAGGCCCTGGCCGATTTCGCCCTGCTGCTGCAGGACGTCCAGCTGGAAGAGGAACAGCCATGAAGATTCTCGCCATCCGCCTGAAGAACCTGGCATCCCTGGCCGGCCCGGTCGACATCGACTTCACCGCCGAGCCCCTGGCCAGCGCTGGCCTGTTCGCCATCACCGGGCCCACCGGCGCCGGCAAGAGCACCTTGCTCGATGCCCTGTGCCTGGCCCTGTTCGGCACCGTGCCGCGCCTGAACGACATCGGCCGCGAAGCCAAGGTGCCGGACGCCGACGGCGAAATCCCCACGTCCGACCCGCGCAACCTGCTGCGCCGTGGCACCGGCAGCGGTTTTGCCGAAGTCGACTTCGTCGGCATCGACGGCCACCGCTACCGCGCCCGCTGGGAAGCCAACCGCGCCCGCGACAAGGCCAACGGCAAGCTGCAATTCAGCCGCCAGAGCCTGTATGACCTGGACAGCGAACAGGTGCTGGGCAGCGGCAAGAGCGAGTACAAGCAACTGATCGAAGCCCGCCTGGGCCTGAATTTCGAGCAGTTCACCCGCGCGGTGATGCTGGCGCAAAGCGAGTTCGGCGCCTTCCTCAAGGCGGATGACAAAGAGCGCAGCGAGCTGCTGGAAAAGCTCACCAACACCGCCATCTACACCCGCCTCGGCCAGCGCGCCTTCAGCAAGGCACGGGAAACCGGCGAAGCACACAAAGCCCTCAATGACCGCGCCAGTCACTTGCTGCCGATGGCCGCCGAGGCCCGTGCCGAACTTGACCAGCGCCTGGAGCAGGCGTTGCAACAGGTCAAGGCCGACCAGGCCGGCGAGCGCCAGCTGGAGCAGCAACGCAGCTGGCTCGATGAACAACGCCAGCTGCAGGCCCAGCACGCCGAAGCCGGCGCCGCCCTGCAAGCTGCCGAACAGGACTGGCAGCAGCTGGCCGAGCAGCGCCTCGACCTGCAACGCCTGGAGCGCCTGGCACCACAACGCCACCAATTCCACCGCCAGCAGATGCTCGGCGCGCAACTGGCCCCGGTCGCGGCGCAGATCGCCGAGCAACAGCGCCAGCAAAGCGAATTGCAGACGCGCACCGCAGAACTGGAACAGGCACTGCTGACGTCTCGCGAGGCCCTGGCACAGCGCCAGACCCTGCACAGCGAAAATGCCCCACGCCTGCGCCAGGCCTTCGCGGGCCAGGACAACCTGGTGCGTCTTGACCAGGAACTGGCGGGGCAACGCAGCACCTGCGATCAGGCCGCGCAGCACGTTGCCGAAAGCCAGCAGCAACTGCAGCAAACGGGAGTGAACCAGCAGCGCAGCCAGCTGCAACTGGCGCAGATCGACACTGCCCTGGCCGACAGCCAGCACCTGGCCGGCCTGGCCAATGCCTGGCAGGCCTACCTGCCGCAACTCAAGCAGGTGATGCTGATCGGTGGCCGCCTGGCCAAGGGCCGCGAGGAACTACCCGGTCTGCAGGCTCTGGCCAGCCAGGCCAATGTCCAGTTGCAGAGCCAGCGCGACCACTTCGAGCTGCTGTTCCGTGAAGCCAAGGCCGAACCCCAGGCCCTGGCCGAACAGATCGACCTGCTCGGCAACATGCTGCAGGACAACCGCAAACAGCAACGCGCCGTCGAGGAGCTGTCGCGCCTGCATGGCCGTGAGCAGGAACTGCGCCAGCAGCTCGATGCCCTGCGTGAGCGTCAGCAGCAGGCCATGCAGCATCGCCAGCAACTGATCGGCGAAGGCACGGCGGCCAAGGCCGAACTGGAAGCCGCCGAACAGGCGCTCAACCTCACCCGCCAGTTGCTGGAGCGCCAGCGCCTGGCGCGCAATACCAGTGTCGAAGAACTGCGCGGCCAATTGCGCGATGGCGAGCCCTGCCCGGTGTGTGGCAGTGCCGAACACCCGTTCCATCAGCCTGAGGCCCTGCTGCAGAGCCTTGGCCGCCACGACCAGGCCGAAGAGGACGCGGCGCAGAAACAGGTCGAAGCCCTCAACGGCAAGCTGGTCGAACTGCGCACCCAGCTCGGCGTGGTCAACGCCCAGCTCAAGGACGCTCAGCAGCAACAGCAGCAGCTTGGCGAGCAGTTGCAGCCGCTGGTGGCGCAGGTGCAGGCGCACAGCCTCTGGCCCGCCCTCGCCCCACAGGACGACAAGGCCCGCAGCGCCTGGCTCGACAGCCAGCTGCGGCGCCTGGACGACGAAATCGGCAAGGACGAGAAGCGCCAGAGCGCCCTGCTCGCCCTGCAGAAGGATGCCGCGCGCCTCAACCAGCACCTGCAGGCAGCGCAGGAAGCCCAGCAACAGGCCCAGCGCCATCTCGACCAGCAGCACCAGGCCCTGGCCAGTGATGAACAACAGCTGGAGCAGGGCCTCAATGACTTGGCCAATGTGCTCCCGGGCGATGTACTCAAAGCCCTTGGCGATGACCCGGCCAATGCCTTCCTGGCCCTTGACCAGCAGATCGCCCAGCGCCTGCAGCAACTGGAGCAGCGCAAGGACGAGCAGGAAGAACAGCAGGCACGCCAGGTGCAGTTGGACAAGCTGCGCGACCAGCAACAGGCGCGCGCTCAAGCCTTGACGCAGGCGCAGCAACAGCTCGCCGCACTCGACACCCAACGTCAGCAGGCCCAGGCCGCGCTGGCCGAGCTGCTTGGCGAGCAGGCCAGCGCCGAAGCCTGGCAACAGCACATGGACAGCCAGCTGGAGCAGGCGCGCGCTGTCGATGCAGACACCGCCCAGCGCCTGCAGGACCTGCGCACCCAAGGCGTGCAACTGGCCAGCGAACTCAAGGCCAATACCCAGCAGCAGCAGGCGCTGGAAAGCGAGTGCCAGCAGCTGCAGGGCGACATTGCCCAATGGCGCGCCGAGCATCCGGAGCTGGACGATGCCGGGCTGGATCGCCTGCTGGCCATCGACGACGCCCAATTGGGTGAGCTGCGCCAGCGCCTGCAAGGCGCCGAGAAGGCCATCGAGCAGAGCCGGGTGCTGCTTCAGGAGCGCGACCAGCGCCTGCAGCAGCACGCCGCGCAGATGAGCGTCGACGCTTCGGTCGAAGACCTGGAGCAAGCGCTGGGCGAGCTGCGCGAGCGGCTGGCCGGCCATGAACAGCAATGCGCCGAACTGCGCGCGCAACAGGCCGACGACCAGCGCCGCCAGCAGGCGAGCCAGGCCCTGGCCGGGGAAATCGAGCAGGCCTACCAGCAATGGCAGCGTTGGGCGCGGCTGAACGCGCTGATCGGCTCGGCCTCGGGCGACGTGTTCCGCAAGATCGCCCAGGGCTACAACCTCGACCTGCTGCTGCACCACGCCAACGCCCAACTGCGCCAGCTGGCGCGCCGTTACCGCCTCAAACGCGGTGGCAGTGCCCTGGGCCTGCTGGTGCTGGACACCGAAATGGGCGACGAGCTGCGTTCGGTACACTCGCTGTCCGGCGGTGAAACCTTCCTGGTCTCGCTGGCCCTGGCCCTGGGCCTGGCATCGATGGCCTCGAGCACCCTGCGCATCGAGTCGCTGTTCATCGACGAAGGCTTCGGCAGCCTCGACCCGGAATCGCTGCAACTGGCCATGGACGCCCTCGACGGCCTGCAGGCGCAGGGGCGCAAGGTTGCGGTGATCTCCCACGTGCAGGAGATGCACGAGCGCATTCCGGTGCAGATCCAGGTGCGCCGCCAGGGCAATGGCCTGAGCGACGTGGAGGTGTGCGGGTGATCCTCTACTCGTTCCGTCGCTGCCCATGGGCCATGCGTGCACGCCTGGCGCTGCGCTATGCCGGCTGCACGGTGGAGGTCGTCGAGGTGGCGATGAAGAACAAGCCGGCCGCACTGCTGGCCTTGTCGCCCAAGGGTACGGTGCCGGTGCTGGATACCGGTGACGGTGTACTGGAGGAGAGCCTGGACATCATGCGCTGGGCGCTCGAGCAACACGACCCGCAGGACTGGCGCCTGCAGGCCGACCCGGCCGCCGCGCAGCACGCCGAGGCGCTGATAGCCCGCAACGACAGCACGTTCAAGGCCCAGGTGAACTTGTACAAGTACGCCGAGCGCTACCCGGAGTACTCACGCGAGCACTATCGCCTGCAGGCCGAGGCCTGGCTGGCGGAGCTTGAACAGTTGCTCGAAGGCCGGCCATACCTGCTGGCCGATCACCCGAGCCTGGCCGATGCCGCGCTGTTGCCCCTGATGCGCCAGTTTGCCGGGGTCGAACCGCTGTGGTTCGCCGAGGCGGCTTATCCGCGGGTGCGGAGCTGGCTGGAGGGGTGGTTGGCTTCGGCGCTCTTCAACTCGGTCATGGCTCGCTAAAGCGCTTCAGGCTGCAACTCGGTCTCTGTGGGAGCGGGCTCGCCCGCGAACACCGGCAAAGCCGGTGCCACACACCGCGGTGTCTGCTTCGCGGGCATGCCCGCTCCCATAGGGACCGTGCAAGGTCTCAATCAGTGGCTGTGCTTACCACTCAGTGCCGCATGAAAGTTGGCGCTCTGGCGCAGGTACTGCTCGGTGTAGCTGTGGGTAGCCGTGGTCTTGCTGCTGTCGGCATGGGCATGGGCCGGCAGCACGACGGAGGCGGAGATGGCGGATGCGGCAATCACGGGGAAGAGATTGAAGTTCATGGTGGCTGACCTCGACGTGTGTGGTTTGACGTTCAGCCGCTTGGGCCTTGGGTCAAACTTACGCCGCTGAGGTCGCCCGCAGAAATTCATTGCGCTGGTAGGGACTATTACCGCTATCGATAATCCTGGTAGCGAGCCTCATTCGATGAACTTGAGGTCCGAAGGCGCATCCTGGGTGAAGGTCTGCACCGTCTCGCCGAGCTTGCCGCTGCGCGGGTCGCGGTGCATGACCACGATCTGGTTGCTCTTCTGGTTGGCCACCAGCAGGAAGTTGTCGCTCGGGTCCAGGGCGAATTCCCGTGGGTGGTCGCCCTCTACCGAACGGCGCTGCAGGAAGGTCAGCTGGCCATCTTCCTTGCCCACGCTGAACACCACGATCTCGTTCGCCGTGCCGCGGTTGCTGACGTACAGAAAGCGCCCGTCCGCCGACAGGTGCAGCCCCCCCGAGGCCTTGGCAGCGGCATCCTGCTGTTCGGTCAGTGGCAGGCGCTGACGCTCCAGCAAGGCAGCGTCCTTGACGTCGAACATCACCACTTCGCCGCTCATTTCCAGCGTCAGGTAGGCATGCCGACCCTTGGCATCGAACAGCAGATGCCGCGGCCCGCTGCCGGGCGGCAGGTCTACCGACGCCGGGATCGCCGCACTCAGGGGGTGATCGGTGCTGGCGCCGTCGTAGCGATAGATGAAGACCTTGTCGGCGCCCAGGTCGCAGGCATACACATGCAGGCCGTCCGGCGACAGCACCAGCGAATGCACGTGGGCCCCGGCCTGGCGCTCGGGGTTGGCGCCACTGGCCTTGTGCCGCAGTTGCTGGACCACGTCCTTGAGCTTGCCATCCTTGGCCACCGGGATCACCACCAGGCTGCCGCCCGGGTCGGGGGCAACGGCGTAGTTGGCCACAAAGAGGTAGCGCTGGTCACGGCTCAGGCTGGCGTGGGTCGGTTCGTCGCCACGGCTGGCCACCTGGTTCAGCGGTTTGATCTCGCCCTTGGCGCTGACGCTGAAGCTGCTGACTTTGCCGTTCGGGGTTTCATTGACCGCGAACAACTGGCGCTGGTCGGCCGACAACACCAGCCACGATGGGCTGACACTCTTGACCACCTGTTGCGGCGTCGGGTCGATCTGCCCCGTCTTGCTGTCGAACTGGTAGCGGTAGATGCCCTGGCTTTGGCCATCGGTGTAGCTGCCCACCAGCAACGTGGCGGCGTGGGCGGTGATTGTCAGGCTCATCAGGCTAGCGGTCAGCAGGCTCGTCCAGATCCGGTTCATCGTCGTCTTCATCCGGGGCGCGAAAGGCACTCATACAGACTAGACGATGCTCGCCCTGGGCATCGTTGAGTTGCCATTCATCACCGGCGCCGACGGCGGCAGCGAGCTGCTCGGGGTTGAACGACCAGCGGCGGAGTTGGCGGCCGTCCATGCATTCGACGGTGAGGCCGGAATCGTCGCAGGTGAAATCGAAGGCGTGCAGGCCGTCGATCAGGAGCATGTCGCAGGATGCGAGGGCGGTGGCGAGGGGGGACATGGGAATACCGGTCAGAAATGAGCCGGCAGTATAACCCGAGGGCCGCATTGCGGCCCTCGGGGATACATCAATGGGCGAAGATCGAGCCCCCCTCCTTGCCCACCATCTTCTCCGGCTTGATCAGGAACCGCGCCAGCGCCGGCAGCAGCCACAGCGCGCCGAACATGTTCCACAGCAGCATGAAGGTCAGCATCAGGCCCATGTCGGCCTGGAACTTGATCGCCGAGAAGATCCAGGTGCACACGCCGATCGCCAGGCACAGGCCGGTGAACAACACCGCCTTACCGGTCGAGCGCAGGGTCTGGTAGTAAGCCTCCTGCAACGGCAGGCCGGCACGCAGGAAGCTTTCCAGGCGGCTGTAGATGTAGATGCCGTAGTCCACGCCGATACCCACGCCCAGGGCCACCACCGGCAAGGTGGCAACCTTGACGCCGATCCCCATGAACGCCATCAGCGCGTTGCCCAGCACCGAGGTCAGCACCAGCGGCAGGACGATGCACAGGGTCGCGGCGAACGAGCGGAAGGTGATCATGCACATCACTGCCACGCAGAGGTAGACCAGGATCAGGATGGTCAGCTCGGCCGACTTGATCACCTCGTTGGTGGCCGCCTCGATCCCGGCGTTGCCCGCCGCCAGCAGGAACTGCAGGCCCTCCTTGTCATGGCTGTCGGCAAACGCCTTGGCCACCGCGGTGACACGCTCCAGGGTCTCGGCCTTGTGGTCGTTGAGGAACACCAGTACCGGCGCCAGCGAGCAGTCGGTGTTGTACAGGCCGTCGGCGCGGGCGATGGAGTTGTTGAGGACGTCCGGGTTGCGCGACAGCGTCTCCCACTTCAGGCTGCCCTCGTTCATGCCCTTGATCACCTGCTTGGACACGGTCACCAGGGAGATCGCCGACTGCACGCCGGGGGTGTTCTGCATGGTCCACATCAGCTCGTCGATCGGCGCCATGGTCGAGTGGATCGAGCAGCTTTCCGGTGGCGTCTTGACCATGATCACCAGCACGTCGGAACTGGTCGAGTAGTTGCTGATGATGAAGTTGTTGTCCTGGTTGTAGCGCGAGTCCGGGCGCAGCTCCGGCGCGCCCTGGTCGAGGTCGCCGATCTTCAGGTTCTGGCTGTACCACAGGCCGCCGGCGAAGGCGATCAGCGCCAGGGTGATCGACACCGGGGCGACCTTGGCGCTGGCGAAGTTCGACAGCAGCCGCCAGAACGGATGCTCGCGGGTCGCGTCTCTCTTGCTGCGCTCGATGGCCTTCTTGCTGATGCCGACGTAGGAAATCGCCACCGGCAGCAGGATCAGGTTGGTGAACACGATCACCGCCACGCCGATGGACGCACCGATGGCCAGCTCGCGGATCACGCCGATGTCGATGATCAGCAGGGTGATGAAGCCCACGGCGTCGGCAAGGATGGCGATCATCCCCGGCAGGAACAGCTGGCGGAACGTGCGCCGGGCTGCGGTCAAGGCATTGTCGGCGTCACTGGACTGCAAGGCGATGCCGTTGATCTTCTGCACACCGTGGGAAATGCCGATGGCGAAGATCAGGAACGGTACCAGCATCGAGTACGGGTCCAGGCCGAAGCCCACCGCGTGCATCAGGCCCAGCTGCCAGACCACCGCCACCAGGGTGGTGATGAGCACGGCGATGGTGCTGCGGATGCACCAGGTGAACCAGTACAGCAGGATCCAGGTGATCACCAGGGCCACACCGAAGAACATCGCCACCATCACCAGGCCGTCGATCAGGTCGCCGACCTTCTTGGCGAAGCCGATAATGTGGATCTTCACATTGGGGTTCTGCGCCTGGAACTTGTCGCGGATCTTCTCTTCGAGCTGGTGCGAGAACTGCTGGTAATCCAGCTTGACCTGCTTGCCGGGGTCCTGCGGGTCAGGGAAGCTTTCCAGCAGTGGCACGTCGACGATGCTCGACTTGAAGTTGTTGCCCACCAGGCGCCCGACCTGGCCGGACTTGAGCACGTTGTCGCGCAGGGTGTCGAGGCTGTCCTGGGAGCCGTTGTAGGTGTTGGGGATGACTTCGCCACCGGAGAAGCCTTCCTCGGTGACCTCACTCCAGCGCACGCTGGGGCTCCACAGCGACTTGAGGCCGGCGCGGTCGACACCGGGGATGTAGAACACCTCGTCATGGATCTGCCGCAGCGTTTCCATGTAATCCTTGTCGAAGATGTCGCCGTTGACCGCCTCGACCGAGATGCGCACGGTATTGCCGAGGTTGGCCAGGTCGTTGCGGTGCTCCATCATCTGTTCGATGAACGGGTGCTGCAGCGGGATCATCTTCTCGAAGCTGGTCGAGGGGCGGATCTGCGTGGCCTGCCAGAACAGGAAGATGCTGACCAACAGGCACAGGGCGATGACCACCGGGCGGTTGTTGAAGATCAGGCGTTCGAGCAGCGTGGCCTTGTCCTGATGGTGCGGGTGCATGGTGATGCTCTCCCTGCTGGTCATGGACGCACCTCCTTGGCTGCCTGCTCTGCACCTTCGGCGCTGGCCAGGTGCACGCCCCCCTGCCCCACCAGCAGCAGGCCACCGTCGGCCAGGCCAGTGACGCCGGCCAGGGCGATGCGATCACTGCGGTTGTAGACGCTGAAGGTCTGGCCATCATCGGTGCTGCGCAGCACGCTGCCGCCATTGCCGACCAGCACCAGGCTGCCATCCTCGACAAGCGTAGCGCCTGCCAGGCCGAATTCGAGCTCGCCACGGGCGGCCTTGAGCGCGATCGGCTGCCAGCTGTCACCGAAATCGGTGGAGCGGAACAGGTTGCCGCGCAGGCCGTAGGCCAGCAGCGTATTCGCCTTGGCGGTACCGATCACGCCGAACAGCGAGCCCTCGTAAGGGCCCTGGACCTTGCTCCAGGTCTGGCCGTCGTCACTGGAGCGGTACATGCCGCCCTGCTCGCCGACGATGAACAGGCCAGCGTCGCGCACCCGGGTGATGCCGTTGAGGTGGAGTTGGTCGGGGTTGTCCAGGCGTTCGGCAATGTCCTGCCAGTGCTGGCCGCCGTCGCGGGTTTCCAGCAGCGCGCCGTAGGCACCCACGGCAAAGCCGTGCTGGGCGTCGAGGAAGGTAACGTCCAGCAGTGGCGCTTCACGGGCAAGGTCTTCGAACTGCTTGCTCCAGGTGGCGCCACCGTCGCTGCTGGTGAGGATCTGCGCATCGTGGCCGACTGCCCAGCCACGCTTGTCGTCGAGGAAAAACACGGCGGTGAGCAACTGGCGGGTGGGCACCCGGGCCTGGGTCCAGGTACTGCCCTGGTCGTCGGAGAACAGAATATGGCCGCGATCACCCACCACCACCAGGCGCTTGCCGGCATGGGCGGCGCCAATCAGCAGGCTCTGGCTGGCCTTGGCTGATTCGGTCGAGTACTCGTCGGCGGCAGCGGCCTGCGCGCTGTCGGCCCACATCCCCAGTGCCAGCGCCAGCATCGCGCCGGTCGCCAACGGCCAGGCACCACGCCTGGCCTGCGTCATCACCCGCTGCTTCATGACCATCCCCTGTTGTGTTCTTCTTGATGGGTCTGTGCTGTGAAAAGCCTGTTTTAGAGGCTTGGGGGATCGTATCGGGGAAGGTTGCGCGATTACAACGCGCGGGACGTTATGTTTTGTTAACCGCCAAAAAAGCTGGGGCCGCTTTGCGGCCCTTTCGCGACACAAGGCCGCTCCTACAAGGGGATGCGAGTCCCTGTAGGAGCGACCTTGTGTCGCGAAAGGGCTGCACAGCAGCCCCAGGATCTACCAGGCTTACGCCAGGCTCTTGCTCACCACTTCATAGACATCGCTGGACAGCGCGCCAGAAGCGAGAATCCGCTCCAGCTCGCCCTTCATCAGCACCTGCCGCGCGTCGTCATACTTGCGCCAGCGGGTCAGCGGTGCCAGTTGGCGCGAGGCAATCTGCGGGTTCAGCGCATTCAGCTCGATCACCAGGTCCGCCAGGAAGCGATAACCCGAACCATCAGCGGCATGGAAGTTGACCAGGTTCTGCCCGGCGAAGGCACCGATCAGCGCCCGCACCTTGTTCGGGTTCTTCAGGGTGAACGCAGGGTGCTGCATCAGCGCCTTGACCCGCGCCAGCCCGCCCGGCAGCGTGCTGGCGGCCTGTACGCTGAACCACTGGTCCATGACCAGCGGGTTGTCCTTGAAGTGCTCGGCGAAGGTCTCCAGCGCCTTCGCACGCTCGGCCGCGAACGGCGAGTTGACCAGCACGGCCAGCGCGGTCAGGCGCTCGGTCATGTTGTCGCAGTGCTCGAACTGCTCCAGGGTCGCTTCCAGCACCTGCGGCTTGCCGCTCTGCATCAGGTACGACAGGGCGATGTTCTGCAGGCTGCGGCGGGCGAAGTGCTCGGCGGCGGCCACGTAGGCAGTGTTGCGCGACACCTCGCGGTTGGCCTGGTAGCGCGCCCACAGGGCATCGAACAGCTGCTCGGCGATCTGCTGGCGGGCGAACTCGCGGGCGGCGTGGATGGCATCGACATCGGCCACCTGGCTGATCTCGGTCAGGTAGGCCTCGCCTGGCAGCGAGAGCATCTCGGCGACCATGGCGGCGTCCAGCGACTCATTGCCCAGCACGGTACCGAGCGCGGTGATCAGGCGCTGGTCGAGTTTCAGCGCCTCGCCACGCTGATGCTGGCCGATCAGCTCCTGCAGCACCTGCACCGACAGTTGCTGGCCCGCTTCCCAGCGGTTGAAGCCGTCGCTGTCGTGCTGCATGAGGAACATCAGCTGGTCACGGTCGTACGGGAAGCTCAGCTTGACCGGGGCGCTGAAACCGCGCAGCAGCGACGGCAACGGCTTGGCGGTGATGCCCTGGAAGGTGAAGGTCTGCTCGGCCTCGGTCACCGACAGCACACGCGAGGTGCCCGCTGCGGCAGCTTCGCCAGCCAGTTGCAGCGGCAGATCGTTGCCCTCGGCATCGAGCAGCCCCAGTTCGACCGGGATCACGAACGGCAGCTTCTCGGCCTTGTCCGGGGTCTGCGGGCAGCTCTGGCGGAAGGTCAGGCTGTAGGTCTGCGCGGCGGCGTCATAGGCTTCGCTGACCTCCAGGCGCGGGGTGCCGGCCTGGTTGTACCAACGCTTGAACTGGGCCAGGTCGACGCCGTTGGCGTCTTCCATGGCCTTGATGAAATCGTCGGTGGTCACGGCCTGGCCATCGTGGCGTTCGAAGTACAGGTCGCTGCCCTTGCGGAAGCCGTCTGCACCCAGCAAGGTGCGGACCATGCGCACCACTTCGGCGCCCTTCTCGTACACGGTCAGGGTGTAGAAGTTGGAGATTTCGATGAAGCTGTCCGGGCGCACCGGGTGGGCCATGGGGCCGGCGTCTTCGGCGAACTGGTGGGTGCGCAGGTAGGCGACGTCCTCGATGCGCTTGACCGTGCGCGAGTTCATGTCGGCGCTGAACTCGGCATCGCGGAACACCGTGAAGCCTTCTTTCAGCGACAGCTGGAACCAGTCGCGGCAGGTCACGCGGTTGCCCGACCAGTTGTGGAAATACTCGTGGGCGACCACACCTTCGACGCGCTGGTGGGCGGCATCGGTGGCGGTTTCGGCGCGGGCCAGCACGCAGCTCGAGTTGAAGATGTTCAGGCCCTTGTTTTCCATGGCGCCCATGTTGAAGTCGTTGACCGCAACAATCATGAAGATGTCCAGGTCGTACTCGCGACCGTAGACTTCCTCATCCCAGCGCATGGACTTCTTCAGGCTGACCATGGCGTGGTCGCACTTGTCGATGTTCTCGGGCTCGACATAGATGCGCAGGGTCACGTCGCGGCCGGACTGGCGGACGAAGTTGTCTTCGACGCACCACAGGTCACCGGCCACCAGCGCGAACAGGTAGGCCGGCTTCATGAACGGGTCTTCCCAGGTCGCCCAGTGGCGGCCGTCGTCTGCCGGCCCGCTGCCGATCGGGTTGCCGTTGCTGAGCAGCACCGGGTAGCGATGCTGCTCGGCGATCACCGTGGTGGTGAAGGTGCTCATCACGTCCGGGCGGTCGAGGTAGTAGGTGATCTTGCGGAAGCCCTCGGCCTCGCACTGGGTGCAGAACATCTTGCCGGACTTGTACAGGCCTTCCAGCGCGGTGTTGCTCTCCGGGTGGATCTTCACGCTGGTGTCGAGGGTGAAACGCTCGGCCTTGGGATGGACCGTCAGGCTGTCGGCTTCGAGCTGGTAGTCGCTCGCCTGCAGTTCGACATCGTCCAGCGAGGCACGCAGCAGTTCCAGCTGCTGGCCGTCCAGTTCCAGTGGCGGCAGGCCGGCACCGCGTGCCGGGTTGCGGCGCATGACCAGTTGCGCGTGGACCAGGGTGTGGTCCTCGAACAGCTCGAAGGTCAGGTGCGTCTCGTCGATCAGGTACTCGGGCGCCTGGTAATCCTTGAGGTAGATCACTTGCGGTTGTTCGGTACGCATGTGCAGGTCCTTTTTACTGGAGCACGGCCAACTGGTAGGCCGTGTACTTGCGAATATTGATCACGCCGGTGTCGAAGATCAGGTACTGGCCCTTGATGCCCAGCAGCGTGCCTTCGGCCACCGGGTCCTTGTCGAGGTTGAAGCTGACGATCTTCTTCGGATAGGCCTCGACCGGGTAACGCATTTCCACCACTTCGGCGTCAGGCAGTGGCTGGATCGCCTGCAGGCCAAAGCGGCCCTGCAGCGCGCGCAGGCCGTCGGCGCAGGCGTCGAAAATCTGATCGCGGATGGCGGGCAGGTCGAGCACTTCGGCGTCGCCCTTGAGCAGCGTGCGCCAGTTGGTGCGGTCCGGTACCTGGCTGCGCAGGATGTCTTCGACCAGGCCCGATTGCTGGCGGGTGGCCACGCGCATGATCGGCAGCGCCTGGCTGGCGCCCTGGTCGAGCCAGCGGGTGGGCAGCTGGGTGGCCCGGGTGATGCCGACCTTGATCCCCGACGAGTTGGCCAGGTACACCACATGGTCGGTCATGCAGAACTGCTCGCCCCAGGACGGTTCGCGGCAGGTGCCGGCGTCGTAGTGGCATTTTTCCGGGGCCATGATGCACACGTCGCACTGGGCCAGCTTGGTCATGCACGGGTAGCAGTAACCCTGACTGAAGCTGGTCTTGGTGCGTTTGCCGCAATGGCTGCAGTGAATCGCGCCGAGGTATTCCAGGCGCAGGCGCTGGCCGATCAGCGGGTTGACCGGCACCTGGGTGTCATCCAGACGGAAGCTGTATTGCACCACGGGTGCCTGCAGGCTGACCGCCATCTTGCTCAAAGAGCCACGAGCGAGTTCGATCAATGTACCGAGTCCGACTTGAACAGAATGTTGGCGATGGGTGCCGACTTCGACGCGCATTCCTGCGGGCCCATGTAACCGGTGCGCTGCTCTTCGGGCAGGTTCTTCATCTCCCAGGCGATCACCGCCTGCAGCGACAGTTCTTTCTGCTCGGCGGTGAGCTTGCGCCCGTCCGACCATTTGCCGATTTCCACGGCCAGTTTCAGGCTCTCGTAGATTTCCGGGGTAATGTTTTCGATCATTTGCGCGAAAGTGGACATAGTGTCTCCTGATTCAAGCCGACAGTTTACGCCGGGCCAGCGCCCCGCCCAAGAGCCCGGTCAGGCATCCGATGAGCAGCCCGCCGACGTGGGCGGCGTTGGCGATCTGGCCGAAGCCGAGCTGGCCGACCACGCCGGTCAGGCAGATCACCAGCCAGATCAGCATCATCACCAGCACGCCCTTGGGCAGGTTGAAGTGAGGGTTGGGCGCCAGCCACTGGTACAGCCAGACGTGGCCGAGCAAGCCGTAGAGCACCCCGGACAGGCCGCCGAACAGACTCGGGCCACTGGTGTAGTGCTGGGCCAGGTTGGACACCAGGCTGAACAGCAGGGTCAGGCCCAGCAGCAGCCAGGGGCCCTGGCGCAGTTCGATGCGCTTGCCCAGCTCCCAGTACCACAAGCCGTTCATCGCCAGGTGCAGCACGCCAAAGTGCAGCAGCATGGGCGACACCAGGCGCCACCACTGGCCTTCGGCGAGGCCCTGGGCCAGCGGGGTGAAATGCAGGTACTCACCCTGGACGCGGAAGTCGAGGAAGGTGAACCAGCTGATGGCGTTGAGGTTGTCGCCCAGGCTGGTGAGGCCGGCGACGACCAGGCACAGGACCAGGATGGTGGCGGTGACCTTGCAGGCTTTGGCCTGGTCGGCCAGGGAGGGGGCTTTCGCGGGCACGCCCGCTCCCACAGGGTCCGGCGCAAGCTGCACGTCGGCGTTACCGTCGGGGAAGCGCTGGTACAGCTCGCGCACGTCGGCAACCAGGGTGTCGGGGGCCCAGAGCACTTGCTCCTCGCCTTCCTCGCTGACCCGGTGCGGTACCTGCAGGCGCTGCAGCAGGTGGACGAAGCCGCTGAGGTCGACCGACAGCGGCAGGCGCATCACTTCGATGATTTTCATTGATTGGCCTGAGGGCGTTCGACGTCGACCCAGACGAACTTGTGCGGGTCGATGCGGGTTTCATCATCCAGCCGGTAGGCCGCCAGCTTGCCATACAGCACCGCGCTGTAGTCCAGGCAGGCCAGGTTGGCGCGGATCGGCGCCGGGCGGCCGCTGCGCCAGTAGTGGCCGACGAACAGCAACGGTTCGTCCTCGGCGTAACGCAGCAGGGCATTCTTTTCGGTATGGCTGAGTGGCGTGCGGGCAACGTCGTCGGGCAGCGCATCAGGCTGGAAGACGATGTCGCCGTAGGTCTGCGGGTCTTCTTCCCAGAACTTGGTGCGGAAGAAGGCGCGGGTCAGGCCGTCGCCGCCGGTCAGGGTCAGGCCGTCCGGCAGGCGCATGTCGGTGCCGCGCAGCAGGCGGTTGCACACGGTGGCGGCAAAGCTGCCGGACACCGCCGACGCCTGGATGAAATGCTCGTCGATGCGCCCGCCGGGGTATTGCTGGCGCAGCGGTTCGATCAGCCGCGGGTCCCAGCAGGCATGCACCAGGCGGAAGCGCCCGGCGTCGACGAACAATGGCATGTCGTAGAACCACTGCACGAAGTCGTGCCAGTCGCCGGGGTGGTGGGCGAACTGGGTCAGGGTCTCGTCGATCAGCCGGGCGTGGCGCGGGGTATGTTCGCGCACGAACGACTTGCCGCTGCCGGGCAGCGCCGGGGTGACCCAGCCCAGGGCGTTGTACTCGTGGTTGCCCATGATGCAGAACGCCTGGCCGGCTTCGACCATGTCATGCACGATGTGCAGCGCCTCGCGGATGCGCGGGCCACGGTCGACGATGTCGCCAAGGAACAGGGCCTGGCGCCGCGGGTGACGCCAGACGCCGCCGACACGTTTGTAGCCGAGGGCGTCGAGCAGGCGTTCGAGGGTCAGTGCACAACCGTGCACGTCGCCGATGATGTCGAAACTGCGCGCCGGATCGAGCATCAGTCGTCCCTGCCTCCCAGGCGGCTGCCCCAGCCGAGTTTGGTGCGACACACCTCATAGTAGTTGTGGTCGAGCGGGTGGATCAGGCGCAGCTTCTGCGGCTTCTTGCTCACCGTGATGGTGTCGCCCGGGGCGCAGGTAAAGTGGTTCTGGCCGTCGCAGGACACCTGCGGGTAGATCTGCAGGTCCTTGGACACCACGATCTTCAGCTCGCTGTTGCCGTCGACCACGATCGGCCGCCCCGACAGGGTGTGCGGGTACATCGGCACGATGACGATGGCGTCGAGCTTGGGGTGCATGATCGGGCCACCGGCCGACAGCGCGTAGGCAGTGGAACCCGTCGGGGTGGCGACGATCAGGCCGTCGGCCTTCTGGCTGCAGACGAACTGGCCGTCGATGTAGATCTCGAACTCGATCATCCGCGTCGACTTGCCCGGGTGCAGGACCACGTCGTTGAGCGCATCGCCCTGGCCGATGGCTTCGTGATGGCGGCGCACCTCAGCCTGCAGCAGGAAGCGGTTTTCCACCAGGTAGTGGCCGTCGAGCACCTCGGCGACCTTCTGCTCCAGCTCGTCCGGGCGGATGTCGGTGAGGAAGCCCAGGTTGCCACGGTTGATGCCCAGTACCGGCACATTGTGCCGGGCCAGGGCACGGGCGGCGCCGAGCAGGCTGCCGTCGCCACCGACCACGATGACCAGGTCACAGACCTCGCCGAGCAGTTTGCGCGTGGAGGTTTGCAGGCCGTGGCCGGGCAGCACTTCGGCGATGGTGTCCTCGAGGATCACGTGCAGGTGGCGCTCGAGGAGGAATTTTTTCAGTCGGCGAATGGTGTCGAGCACCTGCGAGCTGCCAAGGCGGCCGATGATACCGATATTGCGAAATTGCTCCATGGGGCTCCTGCGAGGCTCTGCGGCGGGGTGACGATGTCGCGATTATGGGCGAAACGACCGGGCAGCGGCAAACCGGCTATGCTCGCAGCATGATGCCATTTGCCGAGCTCCATGAGCTGCACCGCCGCTTGCACTGCCCTGCCGTGCGCGACCTGGCCTGGACCCTGCTGTCGCCCGCGCTGCTGAGCGCCCCGCCCTGCCCCCAGCGCCATCCGCTGGCGGGCAGCGGCTGGGCGGGCGATCCGCAACGCCTGCACGACTGGTTGTGTGCACTGGATGCGCATGACCTGCCCTTGCGCGACTGGTTGGCAAGGATCACCAGCCGGCGCCTGGGGCTGTACTACGAAGGTCTGTGGCAATTCGCCCTGGCGCACGCGCCCGGGGTCGAGCTGCTGGCGTCCAACCTGGCGATTCGTGCAGGTGGGCGGACCCTGGGCGAGCTGGACATTCTGCTGCGTGATGGCCAAGGCACCCATCATCTGGAGCTGGCCATCAAGCTGTACCTGGGGCCGACCGAGGACGACGGCCGCGACCCGGCGCACTGGCTCGGGCCTGGGTGCCACGATCGGCTCGGCAGCAAGCTGGCACACCTGGCCGGGCACCAGCTGCCCATGTCGGCAGACGCGCAGAGTCGCGAAGCACTGGCCGCCATAGGGGTCGACCAGGTGCAGGCGCACCTGTGGCTGGGCGGCTACCTGTTCTATCCGTGGCCGGGGCACGCCGAGCCGCCGGCGGGGGCCAACCCCCGGCATTTACGCGGGCGCTGGATACGACGGCAGAACTGGGCAGCGGCAGCAGACGAATGCTGGCAACCGCTGCCACGGCATGCCTGGCTGGCGCCGGCGCGGGCAGAGCCAGACGAATGTTGGACCGTGCCGCAGTTCGAGGCCTGGCTGGCTCGGTTGGACGAGCATGCCCCCGCGCAGTTGCTGGTCAGGCTGGAGCCGGATGGCGAAGGGGCCTGGCAGGAAGTCGAACGGGTGTTTCTGGTGGCGGACAGTTGGCCACATTTGCCAGACAACAGAATTTTCACAGATCCAGCGCAAAGATTTGTTTCAAATAGCCATTAGAGTGCTATCTGAGCGCCAGCAAGAGCGCCATTCCGACCTGATGACGAGGACCGATCATGGTTTCATCCACCCCCGCGCCCCATTACGCACGCCTGTCCATCGCCCTGCATTGGCTGATGCTGGTGTTGCTGGCCGCCGTTTACGCCTGTATCGAATTTCGCGGCCTGTTCCCCAAGGACAGCGCTGAACGCAACCTGATGAAAGACCTGCACTTCATGCTCGGCCTGAGTGTGTTCGTGCTGGTCTGGCTGCGCCTGGCCGCGCGCCTGATCTCCCCGGCCCCGCCCATCGTACCCAAGCCGCCGGCTTGGCAGACCGGCCTTGCGCACCTGATGCACCTGGCGCTGTACCTGCTGATGATCGGCCTGCCCCTGGCCGGCTGGCTGATCCTCAGCGCCGCCGACAAGCCAGTGCCATTCTTCGGCCTGGAACTGCCGCACCTGATCGGCGCCGACCCGGACCAGGCCAAGTTCATCAAGGGCTGGCATGAGCGGGTGGCGACTTGGGGTTACTGGCTGATCGGCCTGCATGCCGTGGCCGGGCTGTATCACCACTACGTGCAGCGCGACAACACGCTGCTGCGCATGCTGCCCTACAAGTAACCACGACGGCCCTGCAGGCCGCCGGTGTGCACGAAGATCAGGCGGGTACCGGGCGCGAACAGCCCGGCCCCGACCTGATCGCGCAGGGCCAGCAAGGCCTTGCCGGTATACAGGGCTTCCAGCGGCACGCCAGTGTGCCGTTCGCTGTCGGCGATGAACGCCAGCAACTCATCATCGACTTTTCCAAAGCCACCTCGGCAGGCGTCGTGCAGCCGGTAGCCCTTTGGGCCGGCCAGTGCAGCGACTGTTTCCGGCACGCCGTGATCCATCGGCACCGCCAGGGCACCATGCACCGGGTGTTCCCCTGCCTCGGCAAGGACCAGGCCGGCCAATGTCGTGCCGGTACCTGCCGCCAGCCACCAGGCGTCGTAACCCGACCATCCCTGCGCCGCCAGCTGCGAACGGGCCTGTTCGACGATCAGCGCACACCCCTCGGCGCCGGCCGCCCCGCCACCGCCTTCGGGAATACAGTGCCAGCCCGGATAACGGGCCTGCCAAGGCTCCCAGAAGCTCGGTTCATGGCGTGCCCGATAGCCGCCGTAACCCAGCCAGTGCACTTCCATGCCCAAGGCTTGCAGGTCGCGCACGGTGGGGGTGTCTTGCGGGTGACCGCGCAGCAGGCCGGCGGTGGCGAAGCCGAAGCGCTTGCCAGCGGCGGCCAGGGCATGGAGGTGGTTGGAGTGGTTGCCGCCCAGGCTGATCAGGCCGGGGGTGCCTGCAGCATGGGCATGCTGCAAGTGGTGGCGCAGCTTGAACCACTTGTTGCCGCTGATCAGGGGGTCGATCAGGTCCAGGCGCAGGATGGCGGTTTCTACCTTGGCTTTTGTCAGCCAAGATAGATTCAGGGGCTGTAGTGGGGCTTGAAGTACATGCATGGAGCGGAGTTTATCAGTGAAATCGCCGGGGGCGCTGTGCGCCCCTTTCGCGACACAAGGCCGCTCCTACAAGGGATCGCGTTTTCTGTAGGAGCGGCCTTGTGTCGCGAATGGGCCGCGAAGCGGCCCCGGCGATTTCAAAGTTCAGCGGCCAACCGAGACCCTTGGTTGATCGCCCGCTTGGCATCCAGCTCGGCCGCCACATCGGCGCCACCGATCAGGTGCACCGACTGCCCCGCCGCAACCAGCCCTTCATGCAGCTCGCGCAATGGTTCCTGCCCGGCACAGATCACCACATTGTCGACTGCCAGCACCTGCGGTTCCCCTTCGCCAATGCGAATGTGCAGGCCAGCGTCATCGATCTGCAGGTACTCGACGCTGTTGAGCATCTGCACCTGTTTGTTCTTCAACCCGGTACGGTGAATCCAGCCAGTGGTCTTGCCCAGCCCGTCGCCCACCTTGGATTTCTTGCGCTGCAACAGATACACCTGCCGCGCCGGCGCATGCGGCTCGGCCGTGATCCCGGCAACACCACCGCGTGCCTCCAGGTGGGTATCGATCCCCCACTCTTTCCAGAACGCCTCACGGTCCTGGCTGCTGGCCACGCCCTGATGCACCAGGTACTCGGACACGTCGAAACCGATGCCGCCCGCGCCAATCACCGCGACCGACTTGCCCACCGGCTTGCGTTCCAGCAGCACGTCCAGGTAGCTGAGCACCTTGGCATGCTCGACACCCGGGATGGCCGGGGTACGCGGCGCGATACCGGTGGCCAGGATGATCTCGTCGTAACCGCCACCGACCAGCGCCTGCACATCGACCCGGGTATTCAGGCGCAGATCGACGCCGGTGCTTTTCACCTTGTTGCGGAAATAGCGCAGGGTCTCGTGGAATTCCTCCTTGCCCGGCACTCGCTTGGCCACGTTGAACTGCCCGCCAATCTCGCTGGCACCATCGAACAGCGTCACCTCATGGCCACGCTCGGCCGCCACGGTAGCCGCTGCCAGGCCCGCCGGGCCGGCCCCCACCACGGCGATGCGCTTCACGGCGCGCACCGGCAGGTAGTTGAGCTCGGTCTCATGGCAGGCGCGGGGGTTGACCAGGCAACTGGTCAGCTTGCCACCGAAGGTGTGGTCCAGGCAGGCCTGGTTGCAACCGATGCAGGTGTTGATCTCGTCGGCGCGCCCTTCAGCCGCCTTGTTGACGAAGTCCGCGTCGGCGAGGAACGGTCGGGCCATGGAGACCATGTCGGCATCGCCCTCGGCCAGCACGGCTTCGGCCACTTCCGGGGTATTGATGCGGTTGGTGGTGATCAGCGGAATCTTCACAACGCCGCGCAGCTTGGCGGTGACCTTGCTGAACGCCGCGCGCGGTACCTTGGTGGCGATGGTCGGGATGCGCGCCTCGTGCCAGCCGATGCCGGTGTTGATCAGCGTCGCGCCAGCCTGTTCGATGGCCTTGGCCAGCAGCTCGACTTCATCCCAGGTGCTGCCGCCCTCGACCAGGTCGAGCATCGACAGGCGGAAGATGATGATGAAGTTCGGCCCTACCGCGTCGCGCACACGGGTGACGATCTGCACCGCCAGGCGCATGCGGTTCTCGTAGCTGCCCCCCCAGCGATCGGTGCGGTGGTTGGTGTGGGCGGCGAGGAACTGGTTGATGAAGTAGCCTTCGGACCCCATGATCTCGACGCCATCGTAGCCGGCACGCTGAGCCAGCTCGGCGCAATTGACGAAGTCGGCGATCTGCTTCTCGATGCCCGCTTCATCCAGCTCCTTGGGCTTGAACGGGTTGATCGGTGCCTGGATCGCGCTGGGTGCCACCTGGCGCGGGCTATAGGCGTAGCGCCCGGCATGCAGGATCTGCAGGCAGATCTTGCCCCCGGCCTCATGCACGGCATCGGTGACGATGCGGTGCTTGTCGGCCTCTTCCTCGGTGCTGAGCTTGGCAGCACCGGAATACACGCCACCTTCGTCGTTCGGCGCGATGCCGCCAGTGACCATCAGGCCGACACCACCGCGGGCGCGCTCGGCAAAAAATGCCGCCATGCGTTCGAAACCGCCCGGGCGCTCCTCAAGGCCGGTGTGCATCGAGCCCATCAGGGTGCGGTTGCGCAAGGTGGTGAAGCCCAGGTCGAGCGGGGCCAGCAAATGCGGGTAGCGGTCGGCAGCCATGGTAGGTTCCCCAGGTGGCGTGATCACGGAATGCGGGTACCTCTGCGGGCCCCGTCGTTTATCTGACTGCGACATTAAACAGCCGTTTGAACGCGCTCAATGATCGAAACTGACAACTTATTGATCCTCCCGCGCAGCGGGACTACCCTAAGGAACCCTCGATTCCCAAGGCGCTGTACCGCTTGATGCGAAAACTCCTGGCAGGCGCCCTGGCGCTGGTAATGATCACCGCTCTGTGCGGCTACGTTTTCTGGACCCAACAGCGCCCGGAAGGCCACTACCTTTCCGACCTGCGCATCGAACTGGCGCTCAACCATGGCGTGCCAGGCGAGCATGGCAACCTGCTCGGCATCGAGCCGTTGCTGTTCCCCAGCGACTACCAGAACCTGCAACGCCTGCATCGCAAGCTTTCCGCCTACCTGGAACAGGCGCGCACCCAGGGCCTGGTTGGCCCACGCACGGTCGTGGTGCTGCCCGAACACATCGGCACCTGGCTATGGGCACGTGGCGAGAAGAACGAGCTGTACCAGGTCACCCGCAACCGCGACGCCGAGCAATGGCTGGAGCTGAGCAATCCGCTGCGCTATGGCCTGGCGATGCTGAGCGCCAATGGCGACGATCGGCGCGCAGATGCCCACCTGCGCATGAAAGCCCAGCAGATGGCCAGCGACTACCAGCAACTGTTCGGCGGCCTGGCCAAGGAGTTCGGCGTGACCCTGGTGGCGGGCTCGATCGTGCTGCCCGCCCCGTACGTCGAACAGGGCGTGCTGCACATTGGCCACGGGCCGCTGTTCAACAGCAGCCTGGTATTCGCCGCCGATGGCTCACCGCTGGGCCAACCGCAACACCAGCAATACCCCGACAGCGAAACACGGCGCTACATCCACCACGGCCGGCATTTCCCGCTGCAGGTGCTGCAGACCCCCGCCGGGCGTCTCGGCGTGCTGATCGGCAGCGACAGCTGGTACCCCGAGAACCAGCGCCAGTTGCAGCAACAGCAGGTCCAGTTGATCGCCAACCCGGTGTTTCTCAGCGGCAAAGGCAGCTGGGATGAACCCTGGCGCGGCAATCGCCACCAGGACGCCGCTGCCGAGCTGCCACTGCAACGCGGCGAAGTCAGCGAGCAGGCCGCCTGGCAACGCCTGACCCAGGCCGCAGGTGACGGCGTCAGCAGCATGAGCGTGTTCATGCGTGGGCAGTTCTGGGAACAGGGCAGCGACGGTCAGGGCTTTGCCCATCAGTCAGGTGAGCTGCTGGCGGGGCCTCCCAGCCACGGTGCGCGCCTGCTGAACCTGTGGCTGTAGGCACATGAGCCGCCCCCGCGTGCGCCTGGGCGACCTGTCGGTGGGCTTCGTCCAGCCTCTGGCCGAAGCCCTGCGCGAGCAAGGTCATGATCCGGCTTCGCTATTGCAGCAATACGGGCTAGATGCCGCACGCCTGGCCGAAGCTGGCGCGCGCCTGTCGATTCCGCGCTACATGCACCTTGGGCATGCGGCCATCGCGCTGTGTGGCGAGCCAGCGCTGGGCCTGCGCATGGGGCGCCTCAGTCGCCTGGCCCAGGCCGGGCTGGCCGGCGTCACGGCAGCCCAGGCCCCTACCCTGGGCGAGGCGGCACGTACCCTGCTGCGCTTCGAGCCCCTGTACGCCGCCAACTACCGTGGCCACTCCAGCTACCAGGAAGACGCCCAGGGCGCGTGGCTTCGTTTCTACTCGATCAGCCCCTACAACGACTACAACCGTTTTGTGGTCGATTCGCTGCTGGCCGGCTGGCTGGCGCAGCTCGCCGCGCTGGCTGGCGCCCCCTTGCAGGCCGAGCGCCTGGAAGTCGAATTCGATGCGCCCGAATACGCCGCCGGGTACCAGCCCCTTTGCACCACACCCGTGCAGTTCGGCGCCAGCGCCAACCGCGTGCGGCTGAGCCGCAGCACCCTTGAGCAGGCCAACCCGCAGCACTGCCCGAGCACTTTCGGCCACCTGCTACAGCTGTGCGAAGCGGAAATGCTCCAGCGCACCCGGGTGCGCAGCCTGGGCGAGCGCATTACCCACTTGCTCGGCCCGTTGCTCAATGGCGGCCGCGAGCCTGACCTCGAAGAAGTGGCGTTGCACCTGCAACTGCCCACCTGGACACTGCGGCGCAAACTGGCTGAAGAAGGCACACGCTTTCGCGACCTGCTCAACGACACGCGACGCGACCTTGCCGAAGCCTATATCCGCGATACGGAGCTGGCCTTTGGCGAGATCGCCTATCTGTTGGGGTTTGCATCGGCAGAGGCCTTCCAGCGCGCATTCAAGCGCTGGACGGGCGTTACGCCGGGGGAGTTTCGCCGCAGCCAGCGGCGGGCAGGTTAAAGCTCTGTGGCGTCGTCTGCCGGTTCTGGCGGATCCAGTTCGTAAGCCTGAAACTCGAGCAGCTCTTCCTGATAGTCATCCATCGCCCTGCGTCCTCTTCTCATTTGTCTTCGTTGGTCATGTCTTCAACCTAAGCGGGTCGGGTGAAGGAATGATGACAAGCTCATGAGTGGTAAACGTAGCAGGTGTTCTGGAACTTATCGCCGCTCATCTGTTACAGCGAATTAAAGCGACGACGGTGCAGGCTGCGCGTCCTGCTGCACCTGAATCGGGGCGGCTTCCGCTGGCGGCGCCACCGGTTGCGAGCTCTGACTGTCATCGACCACCGGTTTGGCCGCAGCTTCACTGGCAGGTGCAAGCGCCGCAGGCGCGGGCGTGGCGTCAACCCGTGGCGCAGCCACTGGCGCTGCGACAGCTGGCGCCGCCGAGGCCTGCTCCGGCAAGCCCAGGTCCGGCGCTGGCTTCTCGGGCTTGGACACAGGCGCTTCGACCTTGGCCTTGGCGACCTTCTTCGGCTTCGGCAGGAAACTTTCGACCAGGGCGAAGTAACGGTCGTAGAACTGTGACGCCGTCACCGTCTCGCTGGCGACCTTGACCATCGAGTCATCGCTTGAGCCGATCGGCATCGACACCGAGCCGAGCACGCCGACACCCAAGCTGGCCGAGCTGTTGGACTTCTTCAGGCTGTAACGGTCCTGCAGCGCGTTGGCGAACATGGTCGAACGCTTGTCGTCGTTGACGTCCGGCGCACAGGTCACGTTGAAGCTGATCTGCAGGTGGTTTTCGCTATTCTGCTGGAAGCTCTTGTTGCCCATCACCTGGTTGGCGCCACTGCTGGTGATGATGTAGCCCTGGCTGAGCAACGCACGGCGAGCCGCTTCGCAGGAACCGGCGTCGGTCACCGGGAAGCTGCGCGAGTAGGTCCCCGAGTCGTCGAAGTTTTCGTGCTCGTAGACGGCGGCTTTCTTCGAAGAGCAACCGGTCACGCCCGCCAGCACCAGGGCCAGCCCGAGCGCACCAAAGACGGATGATCTGGTCATTGCGAATTCCGGGTAAGTCAAAAGATGCCTATTGTGCATCACTGCAGGCAGGCACAGGAACCGTTGATCGGTGAAGAGTCTGTCAGGATCGTGTAAATCCGGTCACCGGCATGGCCCAGAAACGAAAAAAGCGACCCGAAGGTCGCTTTCTCGTTGCTTCAAGGCGTTCAAGGGGCCTTGAGGCGAAGATGGCGCAGCGGACGGGACTCGAACCCGCGACCCCCGGCGTGACAGGCCGGTATTCTAACCGACTGAACTACCGCTGCGTATCATTCAGGCTTTCGCCCGATTGAAACCTGGGTCTACCCTTCCGGCGCGATGGCCTCAGGGCAGGCACAAAAAAAGCGACATCTAATCGCTTCATTTGTGTTTGCTTCAAGGTGTTCTAGGGACCTCGAAACGAAGATGGCGCAGCGGACGGGACTCGAACCCGCGACCCCCGGCGTGACAGGCCGGTATTCTAACCGACTGAACTACCGCTGCGTATCGTTCAGGCTTGCGCCCGATTGAAACTGGGATCAGCCTCAGGCATTTTGCCTTCGACTTCAGACCGGTGCCAGGCACCCATCTGTTACTGAAAAATGGCGCAGCGGACGGGACTCGAACCCGCGACCCCCGGCGTGACAGGCCGGTATTCTAACCGACTGAACTACCGCTGCGCAGTGCGTTTCTCTCCGGCTATCGACTTCACAAGAAGTGTCCAGCGCTAGAAACAATCTCAGGAAGTGGTGGGTGATGACGGGATCGAACCGCCGACCCTCTGCTTGTAAGGCAGATGCTCTCCCGGCTGAGCTAATCACCCTCGCGATGTTGCTTGTTGCGTTTGCTTCGCTGAGGCCGCGAAATTTACGCAGGTACCGATGCTAAGTCAATAGCCCCGTTGAATTTTTTTCAAAAAAGGCAAAAACGGAAAAGGGACCTTTCGGTCCCCTTCCCTTACAGCAGTCTGCTCAGGTGTAGATCATCTTGCGGGTCATGCCGCCGTCGACCACGAACTCCTGGCCAGTGACGAACCCGGCCTGGCGCGACAGCAGCCAGGCGACCATGGCCGCCACATCCTCCACCGTCCCTACCCTGCCCGTCGGGTGCTGGGCATGGTCGGCCTCGGTCAAGGGCTCGGCACGGCGCTGTGACGGGTCACGGGCATCGATCCAGCCCGGGCTCACCGCATTGACGCGGATCTCCGGCCCCAGGCTCATGGCCAGGGCATGGGTCAAGGCCACCAGGCCGCCCTTGCTCGCCGCGTAGGCCTCGGTGTCCGGTTCGGACTGCCGGGCACGGGTCGAGGTCAGGTTGACGATTGCGCCATTGTGCGCACGCAGGTACGGCGCACAATGCTTGGCCAGCAACATCGGCCCATTGAGGTTGACCGCCAGCACCCGGTTCCACTGCGCCAGGCTCAGGCTTTCCAGGGTCTGGTTGTGCGGGTTGGCAATCGCCGCGTTGCACACCAGGGCATCGAGGCGCCCGAACTGGCCGAGCACTTCCGATACCCCGGCACTGACCTGGGCCTCGTCGGCCACATCCATGGTGATGAACCAGGCGTTTTCGCCCAGGGCCTTGGCTACCTTGGCACCGCGCTGGCGGTCAAGGTCGCTGAGCACCACTTGCCAACCTTCGCAGATCAGCCAGGCGGCAATGCCCAGGCCGATGCCGCGAGCGGCACCGGTAACCAGGGCAACCCGACCGTTATGGCCTGGTACACCGCCGCGGATTTCCATCACAGAGCTGCCAGTCCACGGGCGAGGTCCGCCTGCAGGTCAGCCACGTCTTCCAGGCCCACGGCAACCCGGATCAGGCTGTCGCGGATGCCCGCAGCCTCACGCTCCTGCGCCGTCAGACGGCCGTGGGAGGTGGTGGCCGGGTGGGCGATGGTGGTCTTGCTGTCGCCGAGGTTGGTGGTGATCGAGATCACCCGGGTCGCGTCGATGAAGCGCCAGGCGCCCTCTTTGCCACCTTTGACCTCAAAGCTGACCACCGCACCGAAGCCGCTCATCTGGCGCTTGGCCAGTTCGTGCTGCGGGTGGCTCGGCAAGCCGGCGTAATGCACCTTCTCCACGCCCTCCTGCTGCTCCAGCCATTCAGCCAGGATCTGGGCGCTCTCGCAGTGCGCACGCATGCGCAGCTTGAGGGTCTCCAGGCCCTTGGTGAAGATCCAGGCGTTGAACGGGCTGAGGGTCGGCCCGGCAGTACGCAGGAAGCCCACCACTTCTTTCATCTGCTCGGCACGGCCGGCGACTACGCCACCCATGCAACGGCCCTGGCCGTCGATGAACTTGGTGGCTGAGTGGAACACGATGTCGGCTCCCAGCTTGAGCGGCTGCTGCAAGGCCGGGGTGCTGAAGCAGTTGTCCACTACCAGCATGGCACCACGGGCGTGAGCAATTTCAGCCAGCGCAGGAATGTCGACCAACTCGGCCAGCGGGTTGGACGGGGACTCGACGATCAGCAGCTTGGTGTTGTCCTTGATGGCCTTTTCCCAGCCAGCGAGATTGACCAGTGGCACGTAGTCCACCTGCACACCAAAGCGCTTGAAGTACTTCTCGAACAGGCTGATGGTCGAGCCGAATACGCTCTGCGACACCAGCACGTGGTCGCCGGCACTGCACAGCGACATGACCACGGCGAGGATCGCCGCCATGCCGGTGGAGGTACCCACGGCCTGCTCGGCGCCTTCCATGGCCGCCAGGCGCTCTTCGAACGCACGCACGGACGGGTTGGTATAGCGCGAGTAGACGTTGCCCGGCGTTTCGCCGGCAAAGCGCGCAGCGGCATCGGCCGCCGTGCGGAACACATAGCTGGAGGTCAGGAACAGCGCTTCGCTGTGCTCGGCCTCCGGTGTACGGTTTTGACCGGCGCGCACCGCCAGGGTGTCGAAACCGACACCCTCGAGGTCACTGTCCAGTCGTCCGGCATCCCATTGATCCGTCATGCCGTCGCTCCCAAATCAGTTGTTGTAGAGGTCGATGATCGCGCTGACCGCCTGGTTCTTGACCTTGGCCAGGTCGTTACGGGCCTGCTCGATACGGTCGAGGTAGGCTTCGTCGATGTCGCCGGTGACGTATTCACCGTTGAACACCGCGCAATCGAAGTGATCGATCTTGATCTTGCCGCCACCGACCGAGTCGATCAGGTCCGGCAGGTCCTGATAGACCAGCCAGTCGGCGCCGATCAACTCGGCCACCTGTTCGGTGGTACGGTTGTGGGCGATCAGCTCGTGAACACTCGGCATGTCGATGCCGTAGACGTTGGGGTAGCGCACCGCAGGGGCTGCGGAGCAGAAGTAGACGTTCTTGGCGCCGGCTTCGCGGGCCATCTGGATGATCTGCTTGCAGGTGGTGCCGCGCACGATCGAGTCGTCCACCAGCATCACGTTCTTGCCGCGGAATTCCAGCTCGATGGCGTTGAGCTTCTGGCGCACCGACTTCTTGCGGGCGGCCTGGCCAGGCATGATAAAGGTACGGCCGATGTAGCGGTTCTTGACGAAGCCTTCGCGGAATTTCACGCCCAGACGGTTGGCCAGCTCCAGCGCGGCAGTGCGGCTGGTGTCCGGGATCGGGATGACCACGTCGATGTCGTGTTCCGGGCGCTCGCGCATGATCTTGTCGGCGAGTTTTTCACCCATGCGCAGACGGGCCTTGTACACCGAGATACCGTCGATGATCGAGTCCGGACGGGCCAGGTAGACGTGTTCGAAGATGCACGGCTGCAGCTTCGGTGCATCGGCGCACTGCTTGGTGAACAGCTGGCCTTCTTCGGTGATGTACACCGCTTCACCCGGCGCCAGGTCGCGGATCAGGGTAAAGCCGAGCACGTCGAGCGCGACGCTTTCCGAGGCGATCATGTATTCCACGCCTTCGTCGGTGTGACGCTGGCCGAACACCACCGGGCGGATGCCGTTCGGGTCACGGAAGCCGACGATGCCGTAGCCGGTGATCATCGCGACCACTGCGTAACCGCCAACGCAACGGCTGTGCACGTGGGAAACGGCGGCGAACACGTCTTCTTCGGTCGGCTGCAGCTTGCCACGCACGGCCAGCTCATGGGCGAACACGTTCAGCAGCACTTCCGAGTCGGAGTTGGTGTTGACGTGGCGCAGGTCGGACTCGTAGATCTCCTTGGCCAACTGCTCGACGTTGGTCAGGTTACCGTTGTGCGCCAGGGTGATGCCGTACGGCGAGTTGACGTAGAACGGCTGGGCTTCGGCCGAAGTCGAGCTGCCCGCGGTCGGGTAGCGCACGTGACCGATGCCGATGCTGCCGACCAGGCGCTGCATGTGGCGCTGCTGGAAGACGTCACGCACCAGGCCATTATCCTTGCGCAGGAACAACCGGCCGTCGTGGCTGGTCACGATACCGGCAGCGTCCTGGCCGCGGTGCTGGAGGACCGTAAGCGCGTCATACAGCGCCTGATTGACGTTCGACTTACCGACGATACCGACGATGCCACACATGCGACGCAACCCCTACTTTGATGAAACTTGAACGAACAGCACTCAGGGCTTTGCCGGCCCGAGCAACTGCTCCTTGAATGGAAGATCAGCAGGAGCGCTGATCAGCCCACTGGGAGTCCACTGACCGGTGAAACCCAGGATCAGGTTTTTCGACCAGTCAGCGACCAATAGAAACTGTGGTATCAGGCGTGATTCCTGCCACCAGGTGTCTTGTTGCACCGGCCCCAGGCTGAGCAGGCCGACAGCCACCACCACCAGCAAGCCCCCACGCGCGGCACCGAAGGCCATGCCGAGGAAACGATCGGTGCCGGACAGCCCGGTCACGCGGATCAGCTCGCCGATAAGGAAGTTGAGCATGGCCCCCACCAGCAGGGTGGCGACGAAAAGAATGGCGCAGCCGGCGATGGTGCGCATCGACGGCGTCTGGATATAGCTTTCAAGGTACACCGAAAGCGACCCACCGAACATCCAGGCGACCGCCCCTGCAACGATCCAGATGAGCAGGGACAAGGCTTCCTTGACGAAGCCGCGCTTGAGACTGATCAGTGCGGAGACGGCGATGATCGCGATGATCGCCCAATCAACCAGAGTAAAGGCCACGGTGCTGCCTGCAGACGTTTGAGGCGGCGCATTTTATCAGAGCAAAAGGCGGGGAGTAAGCAGAATGTCAGGTGGATCCCCGAGTCAGGTTTTCACGCCTGCGTCGCTCCCACAGGGATTGCGCCAGCTTTAAGCAGGTGACCAGGACAGTTGCTCCTACAGGAACCACACTGACCCGTGCTTAGCCTTTTTCGGGCTGGAAGCGCACCACGAAGCCATTGAGCTTCTGCTGGCGGTTGATCGTTTCACGCAGCTTGTCAGCCTCGGCCCGCTCGATCAACGGCCCGACGTACACCCGGTTCATGCCTCCGGCCGAGCGGATGTAGGCGTTATAGCCCTGGCTGCGCAAGGTCTTCTGCAGGTTCTCGGCGCCGGCCCGGCTGGACAGGCTGGCCAGTTGGATCGACCAACTCACCGGCAGGCCATTGACGTCGATCTTCGACGGCGCAGGCGCTGGCGCAGTTGCCACTGGCGCAGTTGCCACTGGCGCGGCTGGCTTGGCAGCGGGCGCCGGCGTTGGCACTGGCGTCTGCGGCTTGGGCTGGGCTTGCACCTGGGGCTGCGGCTGGGTCTGCGGCGACGGTGTGATCGGCTGGCTTGGCGTCCTCACCGGCGCCGTCGACTCGTTGACCACCACTGGCGGCTGCTCGGGCTCCTCTGGCAGCGGCTGCGGCTCAGGCACCGCTACCTGCTCCACCTTGACCTCCGGCAGGGTCGGCATGGCCGGCGCCTGCGGGGCGTCGACACGCACCTGGCGCATCTCGTCCTGGCGGGTAAACAGCATCGGCAGGAAAATCACCGCCAGCGCCACCAGCACCAACGCACCCACCATGCGCTGTTTCATCCCTTTGTCCAGCACTGCCATCTAGTCACCCCTCCAGGGCCTGCCGCTCCAGCCATTCCAGGGCCTCGGCGACACAGAAAAACGAACCGAACAGCAGAATCTGATCATCCGCCGCCGCCTGCGCGCATTGCCCTTCAAGGGCGGCGTCGACGCTGGCGTAAGACTTCACCGCTGCGCCATGGTTCGTCAAGGCAGCGGCCAGTTCGGCAGCCGGACGGCTACGCGGGGTGTGCAGCGGCGCAACCGCCCAGTCGTCGACCAGGCCGTGCAGCGGCGCGATGACGCCCTGCAGGTCCTTGTCGGCGAGCAGGCCGAACACTGCCAGGCGCCGCCCCTTCAGCGGACGCGCAGCCAGACGCCGGGCCAGGTACTCCGCAGCGTGCGGGTTGTGCCCGACATCCAGCAGCAATTCCACAGCCCTGCCCTGCCAGGTCAGCTGGCGACGATCGAGGCGACCGGTGATGCGGGTGTCGAGCAAGGCCTGACGGATCTGCCCGGCATCCCACGGCAAGCCCATCAGCAGGTAGGCCTGCAGGGCCAGGGTGGCGTTCTCCATTGGCAGGTCGAGCAGTGGCAGATCGTGTAACGCTACCGGCTTGCCGTCTGCTGTGACGCCGCGCCAACCCCAGACACCTTCGCGGCTTGCCAGATCGAAATCACGCCCGCGCAGGAACAGCGGCGCCGACAGATCGGCGGCCTTGTCCAGCAACGGCTGCGGCGGATCGAGATCGCCGCACAGCGCCGGCTTGCCCTGGCGGAAGATGCCGGCCTTCTCGAAGGCCACCAGTTCGCGGGTATCGCCCAGGTAGTCGACATGGTCGACGCCGATGCTGGTCACCAGCGCCAGGTCGGCATCCACCACGTTCACGGTGTCCAGGCGGCCACCGAGGCCCACTTCGAGCACCACGGCATCCAGCTGCGACTGGTAGAACAACCAGAACGCCGCCAGCGTGCCCATCTCGAAGTAGGTCAGGGAAATATCGCCCCGCGCCGCCTCGACGGCGGCGAAGGCCTCGCACAGACGCTCATCGCTGGCTTCCTGGCCATCGATCAGCACCCGCTCGTTGTAACGCAACAGGTGGGGCGAGCTGTACACGCCCACCTTCAGCCCCTGGGCCCGCAACAGCGACGCCACGAAGGCGCAGGTCGAGCCCTTGCCGTTGGTGCCGGTCACCGTGACCACCCGTGGCGCCAGCTTGCCCAGCGCCAGCCGGGCAAGCACCTTCTGCGACCGCTCCAGGCCCATGTCGATGGCCGAAGGGTGCAACTGCTCGAGGTAGGCGAGCCACTCGCCCAGGGATCGTTGTTTCATCACGCGACCGCAGCGACCTCGCGGGCCTGCTCCGGCGTCTCCTGGCCGGTCATCTGCGCCAGCAGGCGAGCCAGACGCGGACGCAGGTCGCCACGGGAGATGATCAGGTCGATGGCGCCGTGCTCCAGCAGGAACTCGCTGCGCTGGAAGCCTTCTGGCAGTTTTTCGCGCACGGTCTGCTCGATCACACGTGGGCCGGCGAAGCCGATCAGGGCCTTCGGCTCACCGACGATGACGTCGCCGAGCATTGCCAGGCTGGCGGAAACGCCGCCGTAGACCGGGTCGGTCAGCACCGAGATGAACGGGATGCCTTCTTCGCGCAGACGCGCCAGCACGGCCGAAGTCTTGGCCATCTGCATCAGCGAGATCAGCGCTTCCTGCATGCGCGCACCGCCGGAGGCGGAGAAGCAGACCATCGGGCAGCGGTTTTCCAGGGCGTAGTTGGCGGCACGCACGAAACGCTCACCGACGATGGCACCCATGGAACCACCCATGAACGAGAACTCGAAGGCGCTGACCACGATCGGCATGCCCATCAGGGTGCCGCTCATGGAGATCAGGGCGTCTTTTTCGCCGGTCTGCTTCTGCGCACCGGCCAGGCGGTCCTTGTACTTCTTGCCGTCACGGAACTTCAGGCGGTCGACCGGCTCCAGCTCGGCACCCAGCTCGGCGCGGCCTTCCGGGTCGAGGAAGATGTCGATGCGGGCACGTGCGCCGATGCGCATGTGGTGGTTACACTTGGGGCAGACATCCAGGGTCTTTTCCAGCTCCGGACGATACAGCACGGCCTCGCAGGCCGGGCACTTGTGCCACAGGCCTTCCGGCACCGAGCTCTTCTTCACCTCGGAACGCATGATCGAAGGGATCAGTTTGTCGACTAACCAGTTGCTCATGCTTTCTTTCTCCAGTATTGGCGGACGGGGACCGGACTGGCCGGCCATGCCCTGCCCTTGAGCTCAAATTCTTCTATGAAACGATGACGGCCCGGCCGCAGGGGCCGCCTGCGTACCGCGCCGTCTTCAATCTGTGTTTTGGCCATGCGGCATGCCGCTGGCCGCCCCGCAGGGCTGCGAAACCTATGGACGATGGCGCGCCGCCAGCCGTCACATCTGCCGTCACGCCTGTTTTACCGCGCGCATGAAGGCTTCGATCTTCGCCGCATCCTTGATGCCCTTGGCCTGCTCGACCCCGCCGCTGACATCCACCGCATACGGGCGCACCTGGGCGATCGCTTGGCCGACGTTGTCGGCCGACAGCCCGCCCGCAAGGATGATCGGCTTGCTCAGCCGCGCTGGCACCAGCGACCAGTCGAAGGCCTCGCCGGTACCGCCAGGCACGCCGGCCACGTAGGTGTCGAGGAGAATGCCGCGGGCGCCGGCATAGTGCTGGCAGGCGGCTTCCAGGTCATCGCCCGGGCGCACGCGCAGGGCCTTGATCCAGGGCCGATGATAACCCTCGCAATCGGCTGGGGTTTCGTCGCCGTGGAACTGTAGCAGGTCCAGCGGCACCACCTCGAGAATCTCGTTCAGTTCGCAACGCGAGGCATTGACGAACAACCCGACCGTGGTCACGAACGGCGGCAGCTCGGCAATGATCGCCCGCGCCTGGCGCACGTCCACGGCACGCGGGCTCTTGGCATAGAAGACGAAACCGATGGCATCGGCCCCCGCCTCGGCGGCGGCCAGCGCGTCTTCGACGCGGGTGATCCCGCAGATCTTGCTGCGAACGTTGCTCATGGACAGCAAACCCTGAGTGAGTGGTGAAAGGCCCGATGGTAGCAAATGACTTGTGACACGTCAGTCGGCCAGCGCTTCGTAACCGGTCAAAAAGTGTGGGCCGATGTAACGCTGTGGCAGCTGGAATTCTTCCGGGTACTCCACCTGCACCAGGTACAGGCCATAAGGATGCGCAGTCACCCCGCCTTCACGGCGGTTACGCCCTTCCAGCACCTCGCGCGCCCACTCAGCCGGGCGCTCGCCGGCACCGATGGTCATCAGCACACCGGCGATGTTGCGCACCATGTGGTGCAGGAAGGCGGTGGCTCGCACGTCCAGCACGATCATCTGGCCATGGCGGGTCACGCGCAGGTGATGGATGTGCTTGATCGGTGACTTGGCCTGGCACTGGCTGGCACGGAAGGCGCTGAAGTCATGGGTGCCGAGCAGGTACTGGGCAGCCTGGGCCATGCGCTCGACGTCCAGCGGGCGGTGGTTCCAGGTCACCTCCTCGGCCAGGTGCGCAGGGCGGATCGGGTCGTTGTAGATCACGTAGCGGTAGCGCCGGGCACAGGCCTTGAAGCGCGCATGGAAGTCCGCCGGCATCGGCCGCGACCAGACCACACTGATGTCGTGGGGCAGGTTGAAATTGGTGCCCAGGGTCCAGGCACGCTCGTCACGCACGGCGCGGGTGTCGAAATGCACGATCTGCCCGCAGCCGTGCACGCCAGCATCGGTGCGCCCGGCGCAGATGACGCTGATCGGCTCGTCGGCCACCTTCGACAGCGCCTGCTCGAGGGCCTGCTGGACGCTGGGCACACCGCTGGCCTGGCGCTGCCAGCCGCGGTAGCGCGAGCCCTTGTATTCCACACCCAGAGCAATGCGGGTGAAGCCTTCGGCGGCCGATTCGGTGGCGGCAGTGTCGATGATGTCCAAGAGCGTGAAACCTGTGGGTGATACGGAATGGCGGGGATTATAACGACAACGGCAGCCCTGTTGGGCTGCCGTCTTGGTTGTTGCTGCCTGAAGCGAAATCAGACCAGACGCGAGAGCATCTCTTCGGCTTCCTGGCGCTGGCCGTCATCACCATCCTTGACCACTTCGTCGAGGATGTCGCGAGCGCCCTGGTGGTCACCCATGTCGATGTAGGCGCGCGCCAGGTCGAGCTTGGTTGCTACTTCGTCGGCACCGGAGAAGAAGTCGAAGTCGAGGTCATCCAGCGGCTCGGGCTCGGCGGCGGCGTCTTCGGCGGTGAAGTGCGACTCCAGCGAAGGCGACTCCAGGCTTTGCGACAGTTTGTCGAGCTCGGCGTTGACGTCGCTCAGCTCCGAAGCAAAGCTCTTGGCTGCCGGCGAGTCGTCATCCAGCGACAGCGACAGGTCGAAGTCTTCCGGCAGTTCCAGCTCGGAAATCGGGTCGAATTCCGGGATGGCGTCGAAGGCTGCCAGTTCGGCGGCAACGTCCACCGGCTCTTCTTCCGCCGCAACCGGGGTAGCCGGAGCAGCCGTTTCGCCACCACCCAGATCGAAATCGGCCAGGTCGAAATCAGCCAGGTCGTCGACGCTCTGCGGCTCGGCCTGGGCCTGGGCCAGCAACGCTTCGAAATCGGCATCGGCATCGGTTTGCGGCTCAACGGCTGGCGGCTCGGCGTCCACCTGCGTTTCGACCAGTGGCGCCTCATCCAGCATCGGCGGCTCGAGCTGATCATCAACCGGCAGATCATCACCCAGGTTCAGGTCGAAGGCGCTGTCCAGGCCGCCATCATCGAGCACCGAGGTCTCGGTGAAAGCCTCGGCGGCGGCTTCAAGCTCAGGCTCAGGTGCCGGCTCTGGCTCGACGACCATCTGCGGCTCAGGTTCTGCTTCAGCTGGTGCCTGCGGTTCGTCCTGGAGCAACTCCTGCACATACTGCTCATCCATTTCGGCGGCCAGTGCCGCAGCACCCACGCCAACGGCGGCGGCGGCAGCGAGGCCCAGCATGGCCGGGTAGCGTTCCTTGAGGCTGTTGACCTGCGCGGCGTTCGCTTCGCTGCCAGGCAGCTTGCGCTCCTGCTCGACGAAGGCGCTGTGGTCGCCCTGGCGAGCGTAGACGTCCATCAGCTTGAGGCGCAGGGTGTCATTCTCCGGCTGCGCCGCCACGGCTGTTTCCAGCAGGTCGGCCGCGTGATTCAGGCGACCACGCGACAGGCTCAGATCAACCTCAGCCAGCAGTTCGGCATTCGGGTCCTGTACCGGCTCGGGCTCGGCAGCCGGGGCCACAGGTGCGGGGGCAGCCGGTTTTTCCGCAGCCACGGCAGCGGCAGCAGAAGCCGCCACCACGGCAGGCGACAGGGTCACGCTCGGCGCGGACACTTCCAGCTCATCGAAGCTGCTCGGCGGCAGGTCGAGATCCGGGCTACGCTCGCCCTCCTCGGCCAGCGCGCGAGCCATGCGCAGGTGTTTTTCCGCTTCTTGCTGGGCCTTGCGCTTGCGCGCCAGCAGCAACAGCAGCAGCAACAGCACGAGGAATGCGGAACCGGCGATCACGCCCAGCAACACAGGGTTGGCCAGCATCTCGTCGATAGCGCCTGGCTGCGCAGGCGCAGGCGCAGCCGCGTCGGCGGGAGCTGCAGCCGGTGCCGTATCGACAGCTGCCGGCGCCGGTGCGACCACAGGCTCGGCCGGGGCCGCTTCTGCCGCAGGGGGCTGCGCAGGGTTCGGCTCACCCGGCAAGGCGCCCGCAGGCGGTGCTTCAGGTGCCGCGCCCTGGGCTTCCAGGCGCGCCAACTGGTCATTCTTCAGCTGGATCAGCTTCTGCAGCTTGTCCATCTGGCTCTGCAGGTCGCTCACCCGGCTCTTCAGTTCGTCGTTGTCACGACGGCTGGTATCCAGGCTCTCCTGGGCCACCGCCAGCTTGTCGCTGATGGCCTTGGCGCTGTTGCCTCCAGCCTGCTTGCCGGGGCTGACCAGGCGCAGGTTGTCGCCCTGGGCGATACGCTCGGGCGCGGCATCGGCGGCAGCGCGGCGGGTGGCATCCAGCTGCCGCGCACGCGGCCCCAGGCGCCGCCCTTCACGCCAGGCCGCGTACTGCTCGGCCACTTCGCGATTGGCTTCGCCCTGGGGAATGCTCTGGGCCTGCTGCTGGTCGGGCAGGCGCAGGACCTGGCCAACTTTCAGCTGGTTGATGTTGTTGCCGATGAAGGCATCCGGGTTGAGCGCCTGGATGGCGATCATGGTCTGCTGCACCGAGCCACCGCCCTGGGTATTGCGGGCGGCGATCTGCCATAGGGTGTCGCGGCGCTTGGTGGTGTAGCTGCCTGCGCTGCTGGTAGCCGGGTTGACATTGGCCGCAGCAGGCTGCTGGCCCTGGGCCTTGGCCTGGTCGAGCAGCACGCTGTAGTCACGCAGCAGGCGACCTTGGGGCCACATGACCTGCACCAGGAACTTGACCACTGTACCGGGCAGTGGCTGGCTGGAGGTAACCCGCAGCACGCTCTTGCCGTTGGGGTTGATCACCGGGGTGAAGGTCAGCTCTTCGAGGTAGCTCGGAAACGCCACCCCGGCCTTGCTGAACTCTTCCGGTGGCGCCAGGCTCGGCGCCACTTCGGCTGCGGTGAGGTCGCGCACGTCGAGCAGTTCGATCTCGGCGTCCAGAGGCTGGTTCTGTGCCGACTTCAATGTCAGTTCACCCAACCCCAGGGCATTCGCCATGCCCGACGTCAGCGCCGACGCTGCCGCCATGGCCAGAACCAGTTTGCGAATTCGAAGCATGACCTCTTCCCTTGTATGAATCGTCCCGAAAACCTGCGTGCGGCGCGGGACAAAAGTGCTCGCCAGTATCTTTTACGCCATGTGTTTAATCAACAATTGCGCCACTTGCACGGCGTTCAAAGCAGCGCCCTTGCGCACATTGTCGGTGGTCAACCAGAGGTTGAGCTGCTGGTTTTCGTCAATTCCATGGCGTACACGACCAACATAGACCACGTCTTGGCCGACTGCGTCACCGACCGGGGTCGGATAATCATCGTTTTCCACCAGCTCGACACTTTCGGCCAGTTCCAATGCCAGGTTGACCTGCGCCAGATCGACCGGGCGACCACTCTGCACCGCCACACTGAAGCTATCGCCGAAAAACACCGGGACTTGAATGCAGCTCACGGAAATCTTCAGCTCCGGCAGGCCCAGCAGCACGCGCAGCTCGCCAACCAGGCGGCGCTCCACGGCAGTATGCCCCTGCTCATCGACGACACCGACCTGGGCCAGCACGTTGAAGGCCATCTGCCGATCGAAGAAACGTGGCTCCAGTGGGCGGGCATTGAGCAGCTCGGCGGTTTGCCGGGCCAGTTCGCTGACCGCTTCGCGGCCTTGCGCGGACACCGCCAGGGCAGCCATGACCTGCACCCGCTCGATATCCAGCTGCCCCTTGAGCGGTGCCAGGGCAACCGCCACGGCAACGGCTGCGCAACTGGGGCTGGTGATGCGTGCTGGCAGCTTCAATGTGGCAAGGCAGTCGCCATTGGCCTCCGGGACCACGGCCAGGGCATCTTCCAGGCCACCGGAAAGGTCGATGACCGTGCAGCCGGCCTGTTCGGCCTTGCTGGCGAAGCTACGGCTGACGGCCGGGCTGGCGGCGAAGAAGGCCAGCTTGACCTGGGCGAAGTCGAAGCTGTCGACTTCACGTACCTTGAGCTTCTTGCCGGCGAACATCACGCTGCTGCCCGCCGATTCCATGCTGGCCAGCAGGTGCAGGGTGCCGACCGGGAAGGCCAGTTCTTCGAGGATCTGCACGAGGGTTTCACCGACGCTGCCGGTGGCGCCGACGACGGCGATGTCCAGGGGGGTGGTCATGGTAGAGATCCTTTTGCTGAAACGGCGGGGGGCGGCACTTTACTTGGATTGTAGGCGTTTGTCTTTGCTGGCCTCTTCGCGGGCACGCCCGCTCCCACAGGTACCGCACAATCCTGTAGGAGCGGCGGTGCGGCGATCCGACTTGTCCCGCGAATAGGCCGGCACAGGCATAAAAAAACCCGCGCTGTCACCAGCGCGGGTTTTCGGTGCAGCAAAGGCGATCAACGCTCCAGCAGGATCCGCAGCATGCGGCGCAGCGGTTCGGCGGCGCCCCACAGCAGCTGGTCACCCACGGTGAACGCACCCAGGTACTGGGAGCCCATGTTCAGCTTGCGCAGGCGGCCAACCGGGATGTTCAGGGTGCCGGTGACCTTGGTCGGGGTCAGCTCTTGCATGCTGATCTCGCGCTGGTTCGGCACCAGTTTCACCCACGGGTTGTGCTGGCTGATCATGCCTTCGATGTCGGCCAGTGGCACGTCCTTGTTCAGCTTGATGGTCAGCGCCTGGCTGTGGCAGCGCATGGCGCCGATGCGCACGCAGATGCCATCGACCGGGATCGGGCTCTTGAAGCGGCCGAGGATCTTGTTGGTCTCGGCCTGGGCCTTCCACTCTTCGCGGCTCTGCCCGTTGGGCAGCTCCTTGTCGATCCACGGGATCAGGCTGCCGGCCAGCGGCACGCCGAAGTTCTCGGTCGGGAACGCTTCGCCACGCATGGTCTCGGCCACCTTGCGGTCGATGTCGAGGATGGCGCTGGCCGGGTTGGCCAGGTCATCGGCAACGGCCGCATGGGTAGCGCCCATCTGCTTGATCAGCTCGCGCATGTTCTGGGCGCCAGCACCCGAGGCCGCCTGGTAGGTCATGGCGCTCATCCACTCGACCAGGCCGGCTTCGAACAGGCCGCCCAGGCCCATCAGCATCAGGCTGACGGTGCAGTTGCCGCCGATGTAGTTCTTGGTACCGGCGTCGAGCTGCTGGTCGATGACCTTGCGGTTGACCGGGTCGAGCACGATGACCGCATCATCCTGCATGCGCAGCGACGAAGCGGCATCGATCCAGTAACCCTGCCAGCCGGCTTCACGCAGCTTGGGGAACACCTCGTTGGTGTAGTCGCCGCCCTGGCAGGTCAGGATCACGTCGAGGGTCTTGAGTTCTTCAATCGAATAAGCGTCCTTGAGCGGAGCAATATCCTTGCCCACGTTCGGGCCCTGGCCACCCACGTTGGACGTGGTGAAGAACACCGGCTCGATAAGGTCGAAATCCTGCTCCTCCAGCATCCGCTGCATGAGCACGGAACCGACCATACCGCGCCAACCGATCAGACCTACACGTTTCATCGCAACTACACCTTTGCTAAAAGTGGGCCGCCACCTCGAGTTTTTGGTGGCGGGCCAGAGAGATTACAGATTCCGCAGCGCTGCGACTACTGCGTCGCCCATTTCCTGCGTGCCTACTTTGTCGCAGCCGGCCGACCAGATGTCACCGGTACGCAGGCCCTGGTCCAGGACGACACTGACGGCCTTCTCGATCGCCTCGGCTGCCGCCTGCTGGTTGAAGCTGTAACGCAGCATCATCGACACCGACAGGATGGTCGCCAGTGGGTTGGCGATGCCCTGCCCGGCGATGTCCGGAGCCGAACCGTGGCAAGGCTCGTACATGCCCTTGTTGTTGGCGTCCAGGGATGCCGAAGGCAGCATGCCGATGGAACCGGTCAGCATGGAAGCCTCATCCGACAGGATGTCACCGAACATGTTGTCGGTCACTACCACGTCGAACTGTTTCGGTGCGCGGACCAGCTGCATGGCAGCGTTGTCGACGTACATGTGGCTCAGTTCGACGTCCGGGTAGTCCTTGGCCACGTCTTCGACCACTTCACGCCACAGCTGGCTGGAGGCCAGGACGTTGGCCTTGTCCACCGAGCACAGCTTCTTGCCGCGCACGCGGGCCATGTCGAAGCCGACACGGGCGATACGGCGCACTTCGCTTTCGCTGTACGGCAGGGTGTCGTAGGCCTGGCGCTCGCCGCCTTCCAGCTCGCGCTGGCCACGCGGAGCACCGAAGTAGATGCCACCAGTCAGCTCACGGACGATGAGGATATCCAGGCCCGAGACGATTTCCGGCTTCAGCGAGGAAGCGTCGGCCAGCTGCGGGTAGAGAATGGCCGGACGCAGGTTGGCGAACAGGCCCAGTTGCGAACGGATTTTCAGCAAGCCGCGTTCCGGGCGGATGTCACGCTCGATCTTGTCCCATTTCGGGCCGCCCACGGCGCCCAGCAGCACGGCGTCGGCCTTGCGGGCACGCTCCAGGGTTTCATCGGCCAGTGGTACGCCGTGCTTGTCGATGGCGGCGCCGCCGATCACGTCGTGCTCAAGGCTGAAACCGAGCTGGAACTTGTCGTTGGCCAGCTCCAGCACCTTGACCGCCTCGGCCATGATTTCCGGACCAATGCCATCACCTGGGAGAATCAGAATCTGCTTGCTCATGCTTTCCTCTATCCATTCACGCGGTGTGGCCAAGCGGGCCCCACCGAAAAGTTCTTATCGCTCGGCCCACAACACCAGCACATCAGTGCTGAACGAGCCATCGGCCTCGATCTGGTAATACTGCCGTACTTCTTCGCCCATGGCTTGCTGCAATTGAAGGATGGCAACGCGCATCGGCTCAGGGGTGCGCATGCGCTCGACCCAGCTGGCGAACTCCAGGCGCAACGGCTGACGCGTGTGGCTGCGCACATGCAGGCCGGCTTCGCTGACCTGACGCTGCCATTCGGCGGCGGAGTAGTCGCGCACGTGACTGGTGTCACGCAGCACTTCCACGGTTTGCAGGTAGGTGTCGAGCAACGGGCTGCCCGGCGACATCACGTCGATGAACGCTGCCACGCCACCCGGCTTGAGCACCCGGCGTACTTCGCGCAGGGCCAGGCCGAGGTCGCTCCAGTGGTGCGCCGAATAGCGGCTGAAAACGAAATCGAACGAAGCGTCGGCGAACGGCAGGCGTTCGGCGGCACCGCACTCGGTGGAGATATTGCCCAGGCCGCGTTCGCTGGCAGCGCTGGCGACCACGTCGAGCATCGATTGCGAGAGGTCGTAGGCGACCACTTCGGCGACCAGGGGCGCGACGTGAAAACTGACATGACCGGCACCGCAACCCAGGTCCAGCACGCGGGCATCGCCCTGCCCCGCCAGTGCAGCCTGCAGCAGGGCGAATTCGCTGCCCTGGGCGTGCACGGCGCTGCTGAGGTAGGCGCTGGCCTGTTCGCCGAACTGGCGTTGGACCACATCGGTGTGGGTGGTGCTGGTCATGGCTAAATCCTTTAAGTTTTTTGTTGCCTGTTCTGGCCCCTTCGCGGGTAAACCCGCTCCTACAGGGATCACCTATCGCTGTGGGAGCGGGCTTGCCCGCGAAGAGGCCGGTACTGCCACCTACAAATAATCAGGCATCCCGGAACAGCCAAGGCTGGCCGACGCGGTGCTTGCCTTCGAATGCCTTGATCGCGTCGCTGTCCTGCAAGGTCAGGCCGATGTCGTCCAGGCCATTGAGCAGGCAGTGCTTGCGGAACGCATCGATCTCGAAGTGCAGCACCTTGCCATCCGGGCGGGTCACCGCCTGCGCCTGCAGGTCGATGGTCAACTGGTAGCCCGGGTTGGCTTCGACCTGCTTGAACAGCTCGTCGACTTCCTCGTCGCTGAGGATGATCGGCAGCAAGCCGTTCTTGAAGCTGTTGTTGAAGAAGATGTCGGCGAAGCTCGGTGCAATCACGCTGCGGAAGCCGTACTCATCCAGTGCCCATGGCGCGTGCTCACGGCTCGAACCGCAACCGAAGTTCTCCCGCGCCAGCAGCACGCTGGCCCCCTGGTAACGTGCGTGGTTGAGCACGAATTCCTGGTTCAGCGGGCGCTTGCTGTTGTCCTGGTACGGCTGGCCGACATCCAGGTAACGCCATTCGTCGAACAGGTTGGGGCCGAAGCCGGTGCGCTTGATCGACTTGAGGAACTGCTTGGGGATGATCTGGTCGGTGTCGACGTTGGCACGATCCAACGGCGCAACGAGACCGGTGTGCTGGGTAAAGGCTTTCATGCTGCGCTCCCTTGGATCAACTCGCGGACATCGATGAAGTGGCCGGTCACCGCGGCGGCGGCGGCCATGGCCGGGCTGACCAGGTGGGTACGACCACCGGCCCCTTGGCGGCCTTCGAAGTTGCGGTTGGAGGTGGACGCGCAGTGCTCGCCGCTTTCCAGGCGGTCCGGGTTCATCGCCAGGCACATCGAGCAGCCGGGCTCACGCCATTCGAAGCCGGCTTCGAGGAAGATCTTGTCCAGGCCTTCACGCTCGGCCTGGGCCTTGACCAGGCCCGAGCCCGGTACCACCAGCGCCTGCTTGACCGTCGCGGCGACCTTGCGGCCCTTGGCGATTTCGGCGGCGGCGCGCAGGTCTTCGATGCGCGAGTTGGTGCACGAGCCGATGAATACGCGGTCGAGCTTGATGTCGGTGATTGCCTGGTTGGCGGCGAGGCCCATGTACTTGAGGGCACGCTCGATCGAACCACGCTTGATCAGGTCTGGCTCGGCGGCCGGGTCCGGGACACGCTGGTCGACGGCCAATACCATTTCCGGCGAAGTGCCCCAGCTGACTTGTGGTTTGATCTGCGCAGCATCGAGCTCGACCACGGTGTCGAACACGGCATCGTCGTCGGAAACCAGGTCTTTCCATGCTTCGACGGCACGCTTCCAGTCCTCGCCCTTCGGCGCGTACGGACGGCCTTCGACGTAGGCAACGGTGGTGGCATCAGTCGCTACCAGGCCCACACGGGCACCGGCCTCGATGGACATGTTGCAGATGGTCATGCGGCCTTCCATCGACAACTCGCGGATGGCGCTGCCGGCGAATTCCATGGCATGGCCGTTACCACCGGCAGTGCCGATCTTGCCGATCACGGCAAGGACGATGTCCTTGGCGGTGACGCCGGCCGGCAACTGGCCTTCGACACGCACCAGCATGTTCTTCATCTTCTTGGCGACCAGGCACTGGGTGGCGAGCACGTGCTCGACCTCGGATGTGCCAATGCCGTGGGCCAGGGCACCGAACGCGCCGTGGGTGGAGGTGTGCGAGTCGCCGCAGACCACCGTCATGCCTGGCAAGGTGGCGCCCTGCTCCGGGCTGATGACGTGGACGATGCCTTGGCGTTCGTCGTTCATCTTGAATTCGACGATGCCATATTCGTCACAGTTCTCATCGAGGGTCTGCACCTGCAGACGCGACACCTGGTCGACGATGGCTTCGATGCCGCCCTTGCGCTCTGGCGTGGTCGGCACGTTGTGGTCCGGGGTGGCGATGTTGGCATCGATGCGCCACGGCTTGCGGTTGGCCAGGCGCAGGCCTTCGAAGGCCTGGGGCGACGTCACTTCGTGAATGATATGGCGGTCGATGTAGATCAAGGACGAGCCGTCATCACGGCGCTTGACCTCATGGGCTTCCCAGAGTTTGTCGTAGAGCGTTTTGCCAGCCATCAGACTGTTCCTCATCAGCGTCTTTCTATGCCAAAGACCCCTTGGCTTGTACGGACGATGCTATGGGGTTAGATTGAATAACTCAAATTCATAATTTTTATGCTTTGGATAACCAAAAGGAATCCGAAATCGTGGACCTGGCCAACCTGAGCGCGTTCATTGCCATTGCCGAGACCGGCAGCTTCTCTGGCGCTGGCGAACGCCTGTTCCTGACCCAGCCAGCCATCAGCAAACGCATCGCCGGCCTGGAACAGCAACTGGACGTACGCCTGTTCGATCGCCTGGGCCGCGAGGTGACCCTGACCGAAGCCGGCCGCGCCCTGCTGCCCCGCGCATACCAGATCCTCAACGTCCTCGATGATACCCGACGGGCGCTGACCAACCTCAACGGCGAGGTGAGCGGTCGCCTGACCCTGGCCACCAGCCACCATATCGGCCTGCACCGCCTGCCGCCGCTGTTGCGGGCATTCACCCGCCAGCACCCTGCGGTGGCGTTGGATATTCAGTTCATGGATTCAGAACAGGCCTACGATGAAATCCTCCATGGCCGCGCTGAAATTGCCGTCATTACCCTCGCTCCCGAGCCTCACCACCTGGTCAGGGCCGTACCGGTATGGGACGACGCCCTGGATTTCGTGGCGGCGCCCGAGCATCCACTGGCCAGCAACCAGGCGGTCAGCCTCGCCGATGTCGCCCGCCACCCGGCGGTATTCCCCGGCGGCAATACCTTCACCCACCACATCGTCCAGCGCCTGTTCGAAAGCCAGGGCCTGACGCCGAACATCGCCATGAGCACCAACTACCTGGAGACCATCAAGATGATGGTCTCGATCGGCCTGGCGTGGAGTGTGCTGCCCCGGACTATGCTGGATGATCAGGTTGCACCGATCGCCTTGCCCGGCATACAGCTGTCGCGCCAGCTAGGCTACATTCTGCACACGGAGCGCACGCTATCGAACGCTGCAAGGGCCTTCATGGCCCTGCTCGACAGCCACGCAGGGTCCGCCTGACCGGTCGTCAGCTCGGCATTTCCAACTCATGGACGCGTCATACGCCAAAGGTCTGGTACCAATGCCCAAATCAGCAAATCGCTTTCCGCGCCTGCCGCGTATCCCTGCGGCCGACCCGCAGGAATCGGAGCAGGCCTGGCAGAACGCCCCGCAGCTGCTGGCCGCACTCAATGGCGCACGCCTGGGTGCCTGGCTGTGGGATATCGACACCGGTCGGATCAGCTGGTCACGGGGCACCCAGGCACTGTTCGGCTTCGACCCGCAACGCCCGCTGCCCAACGACATCGACTACCTCGACCTGCTACCGGAAGAAGACCGCGCCCGCACCCGCCAGCTGTTCCACGCTGTGGTCAATGGCGAGCCGGTGGAACAGGCCATGCGCCATCGCATCCGCTGGCCGGACGGCAGCCTGCACTGGCTGGAAATCAACGGCAGCCTGACCCACGACCGCCACGGCCGACGGCAGATGATCGGGGTGATCCGCGAAATCACCCGCCAGCGCGAGCGGGAAACCGCGCTGATCAACTCGGAAAAGCGCTTCGCCACGCTGTTCCACCTGAGCCCCAACGCCATTTTGCTGAGCCGCCGCCAGGACGGCATGATCATCGAGGTCAACCAGCACTTCGAGGACATGTTCGGCTGGCCCGGCGGCCAGGTGATCGGCAAGACCAGCATCGAGCTGGGCCTGTGGGTCAACCCCGAACAACGCCATCAGGTTATCGAGGCCACCCGCAGCAACCACGGCCCGACGATCATGGAAGTGCAGTTTCGCGCCAGCACCGGCAAGCTCCACGACGGCATCCTGTGCACCCAGAGCATCGAGATGGAGGGCGTCACCTACCTGATCAGCACCTTCGTCGACACCACCGAGCGCAAACGCGCCGAACAGGCCCTCAAGGACAGCCAGGAGCGCCTCGACCTGGCGCTGGACTCGGCGCAACTGGGCACCTGGGACTGGCACATCCCCAGCGGCATGCTCTACGGCTCGGCCCGCGCTGCACAACTGCACGGGCTGGACCCGGTGCCGTTCCATGAGTCGTTCGACTCGTTCTTCGAAGGCGTACCGGAACACGAGCGCGCCAGCATGCGCCAGGCCTACCGCAGCCTGCGCGAGGGCCCGGCCGGCAACTACCAGATCACCTACCGCGTGCAACTGGAAAACGGCACCTCGCGCTACATCGAAAGCCGTGCACGCCTGTATCGCGATGACCAGGGCAACCCGTTGCGGATGGCGGGCACCTTGCTCGATATCACCGAGCAAGTTGAACGCGAACAGCGCCTGAGCGCCTCGGAAGAAAAATTCGCCAGCCTGTTCCAGGTCAGCCCCGACCCGATCTGCGTGACCCGCCAGGACACGGGCCAGTTCATCGAGATCAACCCGGCCTTCACCCAGACTTTCGGCTGGAATGCCGAACAGGTGATCGGCCGCACCGCCGAAGAGATCGGCCTGTGGGCCGAATCGATCGAACGCGCCCAGCGCATCGAACGGGTGATTCGCGAACAGGCACTGAGCAATGTGGCGGTGGTGGTCAACCACCGCAATGGCTCGCCGCTGACCTGTGTCATCGCCAGCCGCCTGATCAGCGTCGATGACCAGCCGTGCAGCGTCACCACCCTGCGCGACATCACCCAGCAGCAACGCGCCGAGGCGGCGCTCAAATCCAGCGAAGAGAAGTTCGCCAAGGCCTTCCACTCCAGCCCCGACGCCATCACCATCACCGAACGCCGCAGTGGCCGCTACCTGGAAGTCAACGACGGCTTCTGCCGGCTGACCGGCTACAGCGCTGACGAAGTGATCGGCCGCAGCGTCTACGAAATCGGCATCTGGGCCGACGACAAGCAGCGCAGCGCCCTGCTCACCGAGCTCAAGGAGCGCGGCCGGGTGCACCACCGGGAGATGCTGGGGCGCAACAAGCGCGGCGACATCCTCACTGTGGAGGTGTCGGTGGAGCCGATCAGCCTCAATGAGGTCGACTGCCTGCTGCTGACCGCCCGCGATGTCAGCCAGCTGAAGAACGCCCAGGCGCAGATCCGCCACCTCGCCTACCACGACCCGCTGACCAACCTGCCCAACCGCGCCTTGCTGATGGACCGCCTGAGCCAGCAGATCGCCCTGCTGCGCCGCCACAACCTGCGTGGCGCGCTGCTGTTCCTCGACCTCGACCACTTCAAGCACATCAACGACTCGCTCGGCCACCCGGTAGGCGACACGGTGCTGAAGATCATTACCGCCCGCCTGGAGGCCAGCGTACGCCTGGAAGACACCGTGGCGCGCCTGGGTGGCGATGAGTTCGTGGTGCTGCTCAGCGGTCTGGAAGGCAGCCGCGAGGCCGTGGAAAGCAAGGTCCGCGAGCTTGCCGACACCTTGCGCGAACTGCTGGCCGAGCCGATGTCGCTGGACGGCCAGCGCCTGCAGGTGACACCGAGCATCGGTGTGGCGCTGATCCCCGACCATGGTGCGACCCCGGCCGACCTGCTCAAGCGCGCCGATATTGCCCTGTACCGGGCCAAGGACTCTGGGCGCAACACCACCCAGCTATTCCACACCACCATGCAAAAGGCCGCCAGCGAGCGCCTGCGCATGGAGAGCGACCTGCGCCTGGCCCTGGCCCGCGGCGAGCTGGCCTTGCATTTCCAGCCCCAGGTCGATGCCCGCGACAATCGCATCGTCGGTGCCGAAGTGCTGCTGCGCTGGCACCATCCACAGCTGGGCCAGCAACCTCCCGCGCAATTCATTCAGGTACTGGAAGAAAGCGGCCTGATTCTCGAAGTTGGCAGCTGGATCCTCGACGAAGCCTGCGACGCTTGTGCACACTTGCTGGAAGACGGCCTGATCGACGCCAATGACTTCAGCCTGTGCGTGAACATCAGCCCGCGGCAGTTCCGCCAGAACGATTTCGTCGAGCGGGTGCTGCGCAGCCTGGACGACTATCACCTGCCGCGGCAGATGCTGAAACTGGAGATCACCGAGGGCATCGTCATCCAGAACCTGGAAGACACCATCAGCAAGATGCGTGAACTCAAGCGCTACGGCGTGAGCTTTGCCATGGACGACTTCGGTACCGGCTATTCCTCGTTGACCTACCTCAAGCGCCTGCCGGTGGATGCGCTGAAAATCGACCAGACGTTCGTCCGCGACGCGCCGGAAGACCCCAACGATGCCGAGATTGTCCGCGCCATCGTGGCCATGGCCCGTAGCCTGGACCTGGCAGTGATTGCCGAAGGGGTGGAGCTGACCGAGCAACTGGCGTTCCTCGAACGCCTGGGCTGCCACCTGTACCAGGGCTACCTGCACAGCCGGCCGCTGCCGCTGCCGGAGTTCAGGCAGATGTTGCTGGAAGCACCGGCGGATTACTGAAACGAAGAAAGGGCACCCGAAGGTGCCCTTTCTTTCATCCCGCCGAACTCAGTTCAGAGCCGGCTTGTCGCCATTGATCGGGATGCGTTTGGCCTTGGCCTCTTCAGGCACGATGCGCAGCAGATCGATGCTGAGCAGGCCGTTGGCCAGGCCCGCCGACTTGACCTCGATATGGTCAGCCAGGCGGAACGACAGCTTGAAGGCGCGCTGGGCAATCCCCTGGTGCAGGTAGGTCACTTCAGCGGCGCCGTTTTCGCGCTTGCCACCGATGACGGTCAGGACACCCTTTTCGACTTGCAGGTCGAGGTCCTGCTCCTGGAAACCGGCTGCGGCAACCACGATGCGATAGTGGTCATCGCCATGTTTTTCCACGTTGTAGGGAGGGTAGCTGCTACCCGCCTCATTGCGTGCCGCGGATTCGAACAGGTCATTGAAACGGTCGAAGCCAACGGAATGGCGGAACAGTGGAGCGAGAGAGAAAGCGGTAGTCATGGTCATAAACTCCTGAGATTCAGCAAGTAAAGTCACTACGCGACCCGACTTCGGCATCGCGTACTCAAGAGATAAGGTCGGCGGGAAAGCTTTCAAGGGGCGAGCTGAAAAAATCTGAAATCAGTGTTGGGCTTTTCGCGGGCGCGCCCGCTCCCACAGGTACAGCACTGCCCTCAAGTCTTGTGCTATCCCTGTGGGAGCGGGCGTGCCCGCGAAGGGGCCAGATCAGGCAACACATGCCTCAACGGTGGTCGCCTCAACGCCAAGCAACCGGCTGATGCGGGCGCAATCGTCCTCTCTACGCAACTCGGCAAACAACACCACCGCCTCGGGATAACTGCGGGTCAGCATCGCCAACCACTGCTTCATCCGCCCCGGCGCATAGCGCGGCGACAGCTTGGCCTGGGCCTGGCGCCAGAACTCGCGCAGCAATGGCAGCAACTGATCCCAGCTCATCGGCTGGTATTCGCGCCCATCACGCGCCGCCGCGATCTGCAGGGCCAGGTCCGGGCGCGACACCAGCCCGCGCCCCAGCATGATGTCTTCGGCACCGCTGACCTCGCGGCAACGCCGCCAGTCGTCAACGGTCCAGATTTCACCGTTGGCAAACACCGGCACCCGAACCACATCCTGCACCCGCGCCACCCACTCCCAGTGAGCGGGTGGCTTGTAGCCTTCAACCTTGGTCCGCGCATGCACCACCAGGTGCGCCGAGCCGCCCTCGGCCAAGGCCGTGGCGCACTCCAGCGCCCCATCCGGGCTGTCGAAACCCAGGCGCATCTTGGAAGTGACCGGGATATGCGCCGGCACCGCACGCCGCACTTCACGGACGATGGCATGCAGCAACTCCGGCTCCTTGAGCAGCACCGCGCCGCCACGCGACTTGTTCACGGTCTTGGCCGGGCAGCCAAAGTTCAGGTCGATGACCGGCGCGCCCAGTTCGCAGGCCAGCGCGGCGTTTTCCGCCAGGCATACCGGGTCCGAACCCAGCAACTGCACGCGCATCGGCACGCCAGCCGCCGTGCGTGCACCCTGGCGCAGCTCAGGGGCGAGCTTGTCGAACGAGGACGCCGGCAGCAGGCGGTCGCACACGCGGATGAACTCGGTGACGCACCAATCGATGCCGCCCACTCGGGTCAGGACGTCGCGCAGGATGTTGTCGACCAGCCCCTCCATGGGGGCCAGGGCAATTTGCATGTCTGGGTCTCGGCGGAAAAAGGCGGCAGTCTAGCAAAAAATGCTGCCGCTTCAGCTGCCGATCAGCGCCGGCCCATAACCGTCGAGGAACTCTGCCGGCATGCGCTTGGGCTTGCCGCTGGACAGCTCGATGCAGGCGAAGGTGGTCTGCGCACGCAGCAAGGTCACACCATCGCGTGGACGCTTGAGCTGGAAGCGCCGGGTCATGCGCAGGCGCTGGTCCCAGTCGATGATCCAGGTGGCCAGTTGCAGCTCATCGTCTTCGTAGCCTGCGGCGAGGTAGTCGATTTCGTGGCGCACCACCGCCATGGCCCGGTCCAGGCGCCGGTATTCGGCCAGATCCAGGCCCAGGCGCTGGGAGTGGCGCCAGGCGCAGCGCTCCAGCCAGGTGACGTAGACCGCGTTGTTGGCGTGGCCGAGGCCGTCGATGTCCTCGCTGCCGACGCGCAGGTCGATGATGAATGGCGTTGCCAGGTCCCAGCTCATGCCCGCTCCCAATGTCAGTGAACGGGCCGAGTGTAACGGATGTTCAAGCACTCTGCCGCGCAGGTTCACGGGCCAGCAGCTCGAGCACCGCCTCGCCCAGGCGCGGATCAGCCAGCACGCGCTGGTGCCCGCCCTCCTCCAGCAGCATCAGCCGGCTGTCGAACCAGGCCTTGTGGATGACCTGCGCCTCACCCGCAGGCACCAGCGCGTCATCTGCGGCATGCACCACCAGCCCCGGCAGCTCAAGCTGATAGCCACTGACATCGAGACGGGCGATCTGCATGCCGACATCCTGTTCGACCTGACGAATGAACGCCGCCCTGGCCCGCGCCGGCAAGCCCAGACGACGGGCAAAACCACGCAGTACATCGAGCAACTGCGCTGGCGCCGCAATGCTCACTGCGGCCTCGGCACGCAGCCCCATCTGCAGGGCCAGCAACACACTGGCGCCCCCCATGGAATGACCGATCACGGCGCGCAAAGGCGGTAGCTCGGCGGCCGCTTCCAGCAGCGCCCGGGCAAACAGCACCACGTGCGCCTGCTGGCCGGGCGAGCGGCCATGGGCCGGACCCTCCAGCGATACCACCGTATGCCCCGCCTGCACCAGGGTTTCGATCAGCGCCGCGAACTGGGTTGGGCGCCCCTCCCAGCCATGCATCAGCAACACCGTCGGCCCCTTGCCCCAACGCAAGGCCGACAGGCCGAAGCGCAAGGTGATGCGCTCGGCACTGGCCAGCAGCGGCAGCTCCCACTGCCGGGGCGGCAGGTTGCGCGGGGTCATGAAGGCACGGCGCATCTTGCCGGCAATGTGTTCGGGGGCCAGTCGACCCAGGGTGCCATTCACGCCACGAATCCAGCTCAGGGTAGTCATTGCCTTGCTCCAGGATCAGGGGTATCAGAGAACTGCCGACTTGGCGGCACGCAAAATGCGATCAGACAACTCACCCGGGCCCAAGGCCCGCGCCAGGGCCAGGCCACCAATCATCAAGGCCAGGTCAGCCAAGGCTTTGTCGGCGTCTTCCGGGCGGTCGACCATGGCCGCCGTCATCAGCTCGATATGCTCGGCCAGCACCTCACGGAAGGCTTCGGGCAGGCGCTGCATCTCGCCGAGCGAGTTGGGCAGCGGGCAGGCATGCACTTCGGCGTCACGGTGCTTGCGCGACAGGTAGAAGGCGCTGACCAAAGCCCGACGCCCTTCCCCATCCAGGTTCGGGTCGACCTGGGCAAGCAAGGCACGGCGCTCGCTCAACAACTGGCGGAAGGCCTCGAGCATGAGCTCGTCCTTGCTCTCGAAGTGTGCATAGAAACCACCAACGGTCAGGCCTGCCGCGCCCATGACCTGGCTGACGCTCGGTTCGGCCGGGCCATGCTGGATCAGCGCGCTGCGGGCCGCTTCAAGAATGCGTTCGCGGGTCTTGCTCTTCTTGTCGCTCATTCGGCGGCTCGTCTCGCAAAATATGATGATCGAAATATTATTCTCATCATATTTTTTGGCAAGCAGAATTTGCCACCACTTGTCGGCGCCGGGATTTTTAGGAAGGGAGAAAAACAAAAGGCCCATTCAATAAGCGAATGAGCCTTTAAAGTCCCGCAAAACGCGGGTAAAAATGGCGTCCCCTAGGGGACTCGAACCCCTGTTACCGCCGTGAAAGGGCGGTGTCCTAGGCCACTAGACGAAGGGGACGTAACCTTCGCA
>NZ_JAGIBG010000012.1:0-77569 GCF_017744435.1 Pseudomonas sp. | reverse complement strand
CTCCTGCATGCCATGCAGGCGCTCTCCCAGCTGAGCTATAGCCCCGGATTTCTAGCCTCTCGGCCCAGCGACATCGTGAAACATCGCTTGTGCAAAACTGGCGTCCCCTAGGGGACTCGAACCCCTGTTACCGCCGTGAAAGGGCGGTGTCCTAGGCCACTAGACGAAGGGGACGAACCTTCTTACCTTCAAGACCCGGTTGCTGGACCCGGTCTTGCTCGACAGCCTTGGCTGCCAAGTGGAATTTGGTGGAGCTAAGCGGGATCGAACCGCTGACCTCCTGCATGCCATGCAGGCGCTCTCCCAGCTGAGCTATAGCCCCACAATGTCGCTCTGAACAGAATCGCTGACTGGGTGCCTGGCGTTTCGTTTTCGTTCATCGCTGTGGACGGGGCGCATATTAAGATCGGATTGCAGGGCTGTCAAACTAAATTTTGAAAATATTCAAAATTTTTTTCACAGATAACAATCACTTACCGCCCTGCCCCGCTGATTCGGAACGCCGCGCCCTTATAGGAGCGGCCTTGTGTCGCGAAAGGACCGCAAAGCGGTCCCTCGTATTCAGCGCCAGCGCATAAATCGCCGGGGCCGCTTTGCGGCCCTTTCGCGACACAAGGCCGCTCCTACAGGCCGATGAAAGGCTATCAGGCGATGTTGGCCAGCAGCTTTTCCCATTCCTTGTTTTCTTTCTTCGACACACCACCGAGCAGGTCCAGGGCCTGGCGCAGGCGGTAGCGAGTCAGGTCGGGGCCAAGGATCTCCATGGCATCGAGCACCGACACCGAGCTGGCCTGGCCGGTAATGGCGGCGAACATCAGCGGCATGGCGTCACGCAGCTTCAGCTCCAGCGCTTCGACCACGGCCTGGATGCAGCCGGTGATGCGCTCTTTCTCCCACTGACGCAGGCTTTCCAGTTTCCACAGGATCAGCTGCATCACCTGGCGCACCTGGTCGGCGGACAGTTTCTTGCTTTCGAACAGCTTGGCATCGAGCTTGAGCGCGCCTTCGAAGAAGAAACCACCCAGCGGGGCAATCTGGCTGAAGGTTTCGACCCGGCCCTGCACGTGCGGGGCGATCTTCATCATGTAGTCGCTGTTGAACGCCCACTGCTGCACGCGTGCGGCGAATTCTTCCACCGGCAGCTCACGCAGCCACTGGCCGTTGAGCCAGGACAGCTTCTCGATGTCGAAGATCGGGCCACCCAGGGAAATGCGCGACAGATCGAAGTGCTCGACCATCTCGGCCAGGGAGAACTTCTCGCGCTCGTCCGGCATCGACCAGCCCATGCGGCCCAGGTAATTGAGCATGGCCTCCGGCATGAAGCCCATGCGCTCGTAGAAGGTCACCGACGTCGGGTTCTTGCGCTTGGACAGCTTGGATTTGTCCGGGTTACGCAGCAGCGGCATGTAGCACAGCTTCGGCTGTTCCCAACCGAAGTACTCATACAGCTTGATCAGCTTCGGCGCCGACGGCAGCCACTCTTCGCCGCGCAGGACGTGGGTGATGCCCATCAGGTGGTCATCGACCACGTTGGCCAGGAAGTAGGTCGGCAGGCCGTCGTTCTTCATCAGCACCTGCATGTCCATGCGGTCCCATGGAATTTCGACGTCGCCACGGAGCATGTCCGGCACCACGCAGATGCCTTCGCTCGGCACCTTCATGCGGATCACGTGCGGCTCGCCAGCGGCCAGGCGGCGCTGGACTTCTTCGGCGCTCAGCAGCAGGGCACGGCCGTCGTAGCGCGGGGTTTCACCACGGGCCATCTGCTCGGCGCGCATCTGCTCCAGCTCTTCGGCGGTGCAGAAGCAGTAGAAGGCGTGGCCGGCATCGACCAGTTCCTTGGCGTACTTGGCGTAGATCTCGCCACGCTCGCTCTGCCGGTACGGGCCGTGTGGGCCACCGACATCCGGGCCTTCGTTCCATTCGATGCCGAGCCAGCGCAAGGCGTCGAAGATCTGCTGTTCCGACTCGCGCGTGGAGCGCAGCTGGTCGGTGTCTTCGATGCGCAGGATGAACTCACCGCCGTGCTGCTTGGCAAAGCAGTAGTTGAACAGGGCGATGTAGGCGGTGCCGACATGGGGGTCGCCAGTGGGCGATGGCGCGATACGCGTGCGAACGGTGGTCATGGAGAGTCTCGAACGAAAGATGAAACAAAGGCGGGATGTTAGCAGGGAGCAGGCACCGGGCTCCAGCAATGGCGCGAACGTCACTTGTCGACTGGCCATGTGCCGCTGTTAAAATTACTTACATTTCTGGAACGATAGTCCTCATGCCTGCCCAACTCAAACGCCGCCTGGCGATCTTCTTCACCCTGGTGGCCATCATCGCCCTCGCCTTCCTGGCCGAGTGGTTTTTCAAAGGTCGCTTCTACGAAAGCACCGACAACGCCTACGTACAGGGCGAAATCACTCGTATCTCCAGCCAGCTCGGCGCGCGTATCGACGAGGTTCGGGTCGACGACAACCAGCACGTCAACAAGGGTGACGTGCTGGTTCGCCTGGAGGCCGCCGATTTCGAGCTGGCAATCGAGCGCGCCCGCGCCGCCCTGGCCACCCGCGAGGCCGAATATGCCCAGGCGCAGAGCCGCCTGACCCAGCAAGGCAGCCTGATCGCCTCCAGTCAGGCCCAGGTAGCTGCCAACCAGGCCACCTTCGATCGCTCACGCCTGGACCTTAGCCGCGCCGAAAAGCTGCGCAAGCCTGGTTTCGTCTCCGAAGAACGGGTGACCACCCTGTCGGCAGACAGCCACGTGGCCGGCTCCCAGGTCGACAAGGCCCGCGCCGACTTGCAAAGCCAGCGCCAGCAGGTCAACGCCCTGAATGCCGACCTCAAGCGCCTCGACGCGCAGATCGCCAATGCCCGCGCCGACCTGGCCCAGGCCGAACTGAACCTGACCCGCTGCGAGATCCGCGCACCGCTTAGCGGCACCATCGGCCAGCGCAGTGCCCGCAATGGCCAGGTGGTGCAGGCCGGCGCCTACCTGTTGTCGATCGTGCCCGATGAAAACATCTGGGTGCAGGCCAATTTCAAGGAAACCCAGATCGGCAAGATGCAGCCGGGCCAGCGCGCCGAACTGCTGTTCGACAGCTACCCCGACACCCCGATCGAAGGCCGCGTCGAGAGCCTGTTCGCCGCTTCCGGTGCGCAGTTCAGCCTGCTGCCGCCGGACAACGCCACCGGCAACTTCACCAAGGTGGTACAGCGCATTCCGGTGAAACTGACCTTCGCCGCCGACAACCCGCTGCATGGGCGCATTCGCCCTGGCATGTCGGTCACCGCCACCGTCGACCTGCGCCGCGAAGACGAAGGCCACGATGGCCGGTGATCAACTGCTGCGCCCTACTGCGGAGCCAAGCCGGCGCGACTGGATTGCGGTGATGAGCGTGATGCTCGGCGCCTTCATGGCGGTGCTGGACATCCAGATCACCAACTCCTCGCTCAAGGACATCCAGGGCGCGCTGTCAGCGACCCTGGAGGAAGGCTCGTGGATTTCCACCTCGTACCTGGTGGCGGAGATCATCATGATTCCGCTGACCGCCTGGCTGGTGCAGCTGCTGTCGGCGCGGCGCCTGGCGGTGTGGGTGTCTGCCGGCTTTCTGCTGTCCTCGCTGCTGTGCTCGATGGCCTGGAACCTCGAGAGCATGATCCTGTTCCGCGCCCTGCAGGGCTTCACCGGCGGCGCACTGATCCCGCTGGCGTTCACCCTGACCTTGATCAAGTTGCCCGAGCACCACCGCGCCAAGGGCATGGCCATGTTCGCCATGACCGCCACCTTCGCCCCGTCGATCGGCCCGACCCTTGGCGGCTGGCTGACCGAGAACTGGGGCTGGGAATACATTTTCTACATCAACATTCCGCCCGGGCTGGTGATGATCGCCGGCCTGCTCTACGGGCTGGAGAAGAAGGAAGCCCACTGGGAGCTGCTGAAAAGCACCGACTATGCCGGCATTGTCACCCTCGGCGTGGGCCTGGGGTGCCTGCAGGTTTTCCTTGAGGAGGGCCACCGCAAGGACTGGCTGGAGTCCAACCTGATCGTCGGGCTGGCGACTGTTGCCCTGATCAGCCTGATCACCTTTGTCATCCTGCAGCTTTCAAAGCCGCACCCCTTGATCAACCTGCGCATCCTCGGCAACCGCAATTTCGGCCTGTCGAGCATTGCCAGCCTGGGCATGGGCGTGGGGCTTTATGGGTCGATCTACCTGCTGCCGCTGTACCTGGCACAGATCCAGGGCTACAACGCCCTGCAGATCGGCGAGGTGATCATGTGGATGGGCATTCCGCAGCTGTTCCTGATTCCGCTGGTGCCACAGCTGATGAAGGTGATACCGCCCAAGCTGTTGTGCGCCCTCGGCTTCTGCCTGTTCGGTGCCGCCAGCTTCGGCTCGGGGGTGCTGAACCCGGACTTTGCCGGGCCGCAGTTCAACCATATCCAGATCATCCGCGCCCTCGGCCAGCCGATGATCATGGTGACCATTTCGCTCATCGCCACGGCGTATATCCAGCCCCAAGATGCCGGGTCGGCTTCGAGCCTGTTCAACATCCTGCGTAACCTGGGCGGTGCGATTGGCATTGCCTTGCTGGCGACCTTGCTGGATGCGCGGACCAAGGTGTATTTCGATTACCTGAGGGAATCGGTGGTGCCGAGCAACCCACAGGTGGCAGAACGGTTGGCTCAGCTGGCGGAGCGACTGGGCAACGACAATGCGGCGTTGGGCAAGTTGAGCGAGATTGCCCACCAGCAGGCGCTGATCATGGCCTACAACGATGCATTTCACTTTGTCGGGATCGGGCTGGCGGTGAGCATGGTGGCGGTGCTGTTGACCCGCAAACTGCCGGAAGGGTTGAAGGCAGGAGAAGCCCACTAATATCGCGCTTGTAGGAGCGGCCTTGTGTCGCGAAAGGGCTGCAAAGCAGCCCCAGGATTTCAGCTTGAATGCAAAAATTGCTGGGGCTGCTTTGCAGCCCTTTCGCGACACAAGGCCGCTCCTACAGCGGGCCGCGAAAGGTCTCAGCTGGTGATCAGGCGCTCGCGCAGCTGGGTAATCTCGTCACGCAGCTGGGCGGCGGCTTCGAACTCCAGGTCGCGGGCAAACTGCATCATCTTCTCTTCCAGCTGCTTGATGCGCTTGGTGATCTCGCCCGGCGTGCGCAGCTCGGCCTCGTAACGGGCGCTCTCCTCCGCCGCCTTGGCCATGCCCTTGCGCTTCTTGCTGCGCGCGCCAGGCACGGTGGCGCCTTCCATGATGTCGGTGATGTCCTTGACCACCCCCTTGGGCACGATGCCGTTGGCCTGGTTGAAGGCGATCTGCTTCTCGCGGCGCCGCTCGGTCTCATCGATGGCACGCTGCATGGAGCCGGTGATGTTGTCGGCATACAGGATCGCCCGGCCATTGAGGTTCCGCGCCGCGCGGCCGATGGTCTGGATCAGCGAGCGCTCGGAACGCAGGAAGCCTTCCTTGTCGGCATCGAGAATCGCCACCAGCGACACCTCGGGCATGTCCAGGCCCTCGCGCAGCAGGTTGATACCCACCAGCACATCGAAGGTGCCCAGGCGAAGGTCGCGGATGATCTCGACGCGCTCCACCGTGTCGATGTCCGAGTGCAGGTAGCGCACCCGTACGTCGTGGTCGGCCAGGTAATCGGTGAGGTCTTCGGCCATGCGTTTGGTCAGCGTGGTAGCCAGTACCCGATCGCCCTGAGCGACGCGATTGCGGATCTCCGACAGCAGGTCGTCGACCTGGGTCAGCGCCGGGCGTACCTCCACCTGTGGATCGACCAGTCCGGTCGGGCGCACCACCTGCTCTACCACGCGACCTGCATGCTCTGCTTCGTAGGGGCCTGGGGTGGCAGAGACGAAGATGGTCTGCGGGCTGACATCCTCCCACTCGTCAAAGCGCATCGGCCGGTTGTCCAGTGCCGACGGCAGGCGGAAGCCGTATTCGACCAGGGTTTCCTTGCGCGAGCGGTCGCCCTTGTACATGGCGCCGACCTGCGGAACGCTGACGTGGGACTCGTCGATCACCAGCAGCGCATCGGCCGGCAGGTAGTCATAGAGCGTGGGCGGCGGCGCCCCGGCCGGCCGCCCGGACAGGTAGCGCGAGTAGTTCTCGATGCCGTTGCAATAACCCAGCTCGAGGATCATCTCCAGGTCAAAGCGCGTGCGTTGCTCCAGGCGCTGGGCTTCGACCAGCTTGTTGGCCTTGTGCAGGTACTCGAGCCGGTCCTTCAGTTCTTCCTTGATGCCCTCCACCGCCTCCAGCAGGGTTTCCCGCGGGGTCACGTAGTGGCTCTTGGGGTAGAAGGTGAAGCGTGGCAGCTTGCGGAAGACCTCGCCGGTCAGCGGGTCGAAGGCGGCGATATTCTCGACCTCGTCGTCGAACAGCTCGATGCGGATGGCCTCCAGGTCGGATTCGGCCGGGAAGATGTCGATCACGTCACCACGCACACGGAACGTGGCACGGGCGAAGTCCATTTCGTTGCGGGTGTACTGCAGGTCGGCCAGCCGGCGCAACAAGGCGCGCTGGTCGAGTTTGTCGCCGCGGTCGACGTGCAGGACCATCTTCAGGTAGGTCTCGGGGCTGCCCAGGCCGTAGATGCAGGACACGGTGGTGACGATGATCGCATCGCGCCGTTCCAGCAGCGCCTTGGTCGCCGACAGGCGCATCTGTTCGATGTGGTCGTTGATCGAGGCATCCTTCTCGATGAAGGTGTCCGACGACGGCACGTAGGCCTCTGGCTGGTAGTAGTCGTAGTAGGAAACGAAGTACTCCACCGCGTTGTTCGGGAAGAACGCCTTGAACTCGCCATACAGCTGCGCCGCCAGGGTCTTGTTCGGCGCCAGCACCAGGGTTGGCCGCTGCACCTGCTGAATGACGTTGGCGATGCTGAAGGTCTTGCCCGAACCGGTCACCCCGAGCAGGGTCTGGTGCGACAGGCCCGCGTCGATGCCCTCGACCATCTGGCGGATGGCCTCGGGCTGGTCGCCGGCCGGCTGGAAACGGGTGACGAGCTGGAACTCGGACATGACGGACCTCGCGGTAACGCAGCAACTGTAAATTTAGCCAGTAGTCTATACCCAAATGCGCCCGCCAGGGGCCGCAATCAAGGCCAAGCTGTGAGCGCGCATTACGGTGGACCGGGCAATTCGACCAATGGTCGAAAAATATTTGCGCAAATAACCGGAAAAGCTGCGCCAGGCTGTCGCAGTGACCGGTCGGTATCACTATACTGACTCCCCGTTTGTGCACCGCTTCAGTGCATTCGGCTGGAGCGTGTACGTCCTATCACTCTCCAATCAGAGCCGAAGTAACAATGAGCCTGTTTTCCGCTGTCGAGCTGGCACCCCGCGACCCTATCCTGGGCCTCAACGAAGCATTCAACGCCGACCCACGTACCGACAAGGTCAACCTGGGCGTAGGCGTTTACTGCAATGAGGAAGGCCGCATTCCGCTACTGCGCGCCGTGATCGAAGCCGAGACCCAGCGTGCTGCCCAGCACGCCTCGCGCGGCTACCTGCCGATCGATGGTATCGCCACCTACGACCAGGCCGTGCAGAAACTGCTGTTCGGTGCCGAGTCGCCACTGCTGGCCGCTGGCCGCGTGGTCACCGTGCAGGCCGTTGGCGGCACTGGCGCTCTGAAGATCGGCGCCGACTTCCTCAAGCGCATTTCGCCGAATGCCGTGGTGGCCATCAGCGACCCGAGCTGGGAAAACCACCGTGCGCTGTTCGAAAGCGCTGGTTTCCCGGTGCAGAACTACCGTTACTACGACGCCCCGAGCAACGACGTCAACCGTGCCGGCATGCTCGAAGACCTCAACGCCCTGCCGTCCGGCTCGATCGTCGTGCTGCACGCCTGCTGCCACAACCCGACTGGCGTCGACCTGACCCTGGACGACTGGAAAAACGTCCTGGAGGTGGTCAAGGCCAAGGGCCACGTGCCATTCCTCGACATGGCCTACCAGGGCTTCGGTGACGGCATCGGCGAAGACGCCTTCGCCGTGCGCCTGTTCGCCGAATCGGGCATGGAGTTCTTCGTTTCCAGCTCGTTCTCCAAGTCGTTCTCGCTGTACGGCGAGCGCGTCGGCGCATTGTCGATCGTCACCGCCTCGAAGGACGAAAGCACCCGCGTGCTGTCGCAGGTCAAGCGTGTGATCCGCACCACCTACTCCAACCCGCCGACCCATGGCGCGACCATCGTCGCCACCGTGCTGAACAGCGCCGAACTGCGCCAGATGTGGGAAGCCGAGCTGGGCGAGATGCGCGAGCGCATCCACGGCATGCGCAAGCAGATGGTATCGCTGCTGGCCGAATACGGCGCCAACCGCGACTTCAGCTTCGTCGGCCGCCAGGTGGGCATGTTCTCCTACTCGGGCCTGACCGTTGAGCAGGTTGCCCGCCTGAAGAACGACTTCGGCATCTACGCCCTGGATACCGGTCGTATCGCCGTCGCCGCGCTGAACCAGAGCAACATTCACGTGGTCACCAAGGCCATCGTTGAAGTGCTGTAACTGATTGATTTGTCAGGAGGTCGCTTGACTTCCTCCTGGCAATCGGTAAGATACGCACAGATTCCGCGATAGCTCAGTCGGTAGAGCAAATGACTGTTAATCATTGGGTCCCTGGTTCGAGTCCAGGTCGCGGAGCCAAACACTGAAAAGCCTCCAGCTGCGCAAGCACTGGAGGTTTTTTGTTGCACTTCTTTTTACCCCTGCCGGCACAACACTGCTGTATCGTCCACGTCCACTCGACGACTGCAGAGCCTCGATCAGCGTGAACGATATTACTCACAACGCCCAGCAAGCGGTTGCGATCGCCGCCAACCAGGCACTATTGGCAAGCCGACAAGCAACATTCGCAGTGGGTGGATGCATCATCGAAAACGCCACCGGCAAGGTGCTGGTCGCCCTGCACAACAGCGTGCTCAAGCCTTCCCCAAACAGCGAGGCGCAGCCTGCCTTCAGGCTGCATGACCCGACAGCCCATGGCGAACGACGCCTGATCGACTGGTATTTCGAGAATCAGCAGCGCCTGGCCCTGCCCCCCACCCACGCGCTGACCTTGGTAACCACGCTCGACCCCTGCGCCATGTGCGCGGGGGCCTTGCTGACAGCCGGTTTCAATGTCGCGGTCAGTGCTCTGGACACCTTCGCCGGCATCAACCATAACGCCTGCTTCAACTTCCCCGGCTTACCTGCGGCACTGCAAGAGGTCGCGCAAGCTACCTGGGGCTACTACGCGATTGATGCCCCTTTGGATCGGGAATATGCAGGCCCCCTCGCAGGCCCGATCTACGCAGGCGAACGCATCGAAGCCGCGACCGCCAGCCTCACCAGCTCTCTGTTCGAAACCAGCGTGAATACGGTCCACGATGAAAGCAGCACTGCCGGCCTGCCTCCGTCTGAACTCAAGGACCCAAGCAGCCTGCCGCTGCACAGCAAGGTGCGCCAAGCCTTGTCCAACCTGAGCCCTTGGAGCCTGCGCTGCAAAAGTGACAACCCCCGCCTTGCCGGACCAGAGCTGGCGCAACCTCTGCTAGAGACGGCGAGCCAGGCGGACACCTTCAACGCAGTCGCGTTGCTCGATCCTTTCGGCAACCTGCTGTCATGCCTGGGCGGCAGTGAGAAGCGCTCGCCCATTCGCAGCGCATTCATGGAAACGACCCGCAGCTATGCGGCCCTGCGCTGGACCCTGATGAACCATGTCGACCCACTGGTTCGCTACGAAGCGCGGGAGCACCTGACACACCCGCGACACTGCACATTCATCATGCTTGTCTTTCCAGACCCGACTGGCAGCGAAGCGGTCATGACCCTTGGCGCCTATGGCTCCACCGTGGAGCGCAACACCGCACCGTCCTTCCCTTCCAGCCTGCAGTACGTGCTGCTGCCAGCGGGCCGGACGGGCAAAGAGGTCGCTCGACTCGCACAGAACCTGCCGCCTTTCTACACCCACAACGTACAGCTCGCGCCAAGCCAGGTATGGGACCAAGCACTGGTGCAAGCGGTGACGAGCCGGCTGTGTCACGCTCAGCGCGCTGATTTCGCCCCGGAGTAGGGCAAAGTGACTGGCTTGCCTTCATCCACCAGGCTCCACACCAGCAACTTGGCAGGCCGGGTCTTGCTGGCATTGCGCGATACGCTGTGCACGGTGCCGGGCGCTTCGTACCAGTACTCACCGGCTTTGTAGGTCTTTTCCTGCTCGTCGTTGAGTTTCGATACCACTGCACCTTGCAGTACATAGGCCATGACCGCACCCGGATGCTGGTGGGCGGGCGAAGCCTGCCCAGGGGCATAGCTGACCGTGAGCATGACAGCGCTCTTGCCCGGGGCATTCGAGGGCTGTTGTTGCTGCAGGACTTTTACCTGGTCAGCGGCGTCGCCGTGCGCCCAGGCTGCGGACTGACCACCGAACAGGCCAGCGGCAATAAGCAAGGCAAAAGAAAAGTTGGCAGATTTCACGGTGGTTCTCCTGATTGGCAAGTGCCTGCAGGTTAGGCCCAGTGGCACAGGGCGAAAACGGCCAATCAGGAGAAAAAGCAGGGGGCCAGCCGGGAGCGCGCGCTCAACAATTGCGCCCGATCGGGTAAAACACACCATGGCTCCATACCCCGAGCCATTCCTCGCCATCGATAACCCGCGGCACCGCCAGGTCGACCAACTGGTAGAACACATTGCGATGGATCAATGCCTCGAGGTTGTTGCGCATCAGCACATAAGGCGCCGGCTCCTGGGTATCCGGATCGATCTCGACCCGCAACGGGTTCTGCGGCCCCGCTTCGGCCTGATCCTCGACATTGCTGGTAAAGCGCAGCACCTGCGCCTCACCACTGCCCAGCACCTCCAGCGTCACCGCCACGAATGGTGCATCATCGACGCGAATGCCGACCTTCTCCACCGGGGTGATCAGGAAATAGTCATCGCCATCGCGGCGAATGATGGTGGAGAACAGGCGAACCATCGGCTTGCGCCCGATGGGCGTACCCAGGTAGTACCAGGTACCATCGCGGGCAATACGCATGTCGATATTGCCGCAGAAATCCGGGTTCCACAGATGCACCGGCGGCAGCCCCTTGTGCTTGGGGATCTGCGCCAATAGATCGTTGGCCTTGCCGGAATCCGTCATCACCCTGCCCTCACTCGCTCATGCCCAGAAGGCTACGAGCGTACTCGCGCATCGGTGCGCCAAGCAAATCCTGGGGCGAATTGTCGTGGAACGTCAACAAACCGCCGCGGCTCTTGATTCGTGCGGTGTCGATCAGGTAGCGGGTGTTGGTCTCGATCAGCATCATCTGCACCACACCGGTATCCCAACCCAAGCGATCGACGGCCTGCTCGTCAAACCATTCGTCGCCATTACCGATACGGTCATCCGTGCGGGCGAAGCGGGTATACAGCACATAGTCGGCGCCTACCGAGCGGGCCTGGGCAATCGCTTCCTCAAGGCCAAGCGGCCCTTGGGCGCGACGCACCAACGGGAAATACTCGATGAAACTCTTGAATGCCTCATCGGCCACCGCATTCTGCTTCGGCACCGGACCCTTGCCTGGTGGCATGAACGCGCCCTGACCGATGAAGATGAACGAATCCGGCTGCAGGCGAATCGACAGGGTACGACGGGTATCGCTGTGGTCCAGCAAGCCAACATCGCTCATGTGGTAACGGACGCCCTCGCCCATATCGCTGACATTCATGCAGCCGCCCAACGCCATCAGCGTCAGCAGCAAGACCAGGCTACGCATCTTTCCTCCAGTGGCCGGTGACGAAAAACCGGCGAATAGCCGGCGGATGCAGCTTTTGCGCCAGCTTCAGCCGCCAATCACCTTCATCACCGTCACACCCCCGGAAAACGCCAGTTCCTGCTTGTCTGCCAAGGCCTTTACCAGCAGCCGCTGCAAGCCAGGCAGCGCCTGATGACGGGGTTTTTCCAGCAGGTCGCCGACAAAGTGGCGATTGCCGGAGGACAGGCAGCCGTGCAGCCAGCCGGTAGAAGACAGACGCAGGCGCGAGCAGGTTCGGCAGAACGGCACGCTTTCGTTGGCGATGACGCCGAAATGGCCGTGACCCGGGATCTGGTAGCGCAGCGCCGTGGCATCCAGCGGTGCGTCGACCTGCTGGTAGCCATATCGGCCGCCGATCACATCGAGCAATGCATCAAGCCCGACAAACTGCTGCAGGAACGCATTGTTGTCCCGGGCCAGGTGCCCCATGCGCATAAGTTCGATGAAGCGCAGTTCGAAACCACGCGCCATGCAGTAGTCGAGCATCGGTAGCACTTGATCTAGGTTCTGCCCACGCATCGGCACCATGTTGACCTTGATCCGCATGCCCATGGCACTGGCCTGGTCCATGCCTGCCAACACGCTGGCCAGATCACCGCCACGGGCGATCCGGCGGAATGCCTGGGGATCGAGGGTATCGAGGGAGACGTTCAAGCGGCGAATGCCAGCCGCCTGCAGTTGCGGCAGCTTGCGGGCGAGCAGCTGCCCGTTGGTGGTCAGCGTGATGTCATCAAGGTCAAGCTTCGCCACAGCTGCCAGAAAGGCATCCAGCCGAGGGCTGACCAGTGGCTCGCCACCGGTGATGCGCAAACGCTCGATGCCGGCAGCTTCAATGAGGTAGGCCACACCCCGTGCCAAGGTTTCCGCCGACAGTTCATCCTGGGCCGCGACCAGGCGCTTGCCGTCCGGCACGCAGTAGCTGCAGGCGTAGTTACAGGCAGCCGTCAGGCTGACGCGCAGGTTGCGAAAACGCCTGCCTTGACGATCGACGATCATGGATGACTCCGGCATGGATGAATCGGGGCTGGCAAAACTTGACTCATGGTTCAAGTTTTTGCAAGTCCCCATTTCACGCCAGACTCACCCGGTGACGATGAATGCCTTCAGTTGGCGGCTTCCGGATCACGCTTGCGCTTGTTGCCCATGCGCACGCCGATATCCATGAGGAACTGGAAGAAGCCTTCCTGATCCTCCAGCACATTGCTCCAGAACGGCGAGTGGTACAGCGCCACGGCGCCGTGCACCAACGCCCAGGCGGCGCAGTAGTGGAAGTACGGCGGCACGTCTTCGAGCTTGCCTTCGCTGATGCGGCCCTTGATCAGCTGGGTCAGACGGTCGAAGTTGGACGCACGGATGCTGTGCAACTGCTCGACCATTTCCGGCACCTGGTTACCCTTGACCACCTTCTCTTCCAGGCGATCGAACAGCCGGTAGCGCTGCGGGTCTCGCATGCGGAACTCGAAGTAGGCGCGCGACAACGCCTCCTTGTCGCGATCGACATCGGCCGAGTGCAACAGCGCGTTCAAGTCACGCTCGTAATCGAGCATCAGGCGCAGGTAGATTTCCGCCTTGGACTTGAAGTGCTTGTAGATCGTGCCTTTGCCGATACCCACGGCGTCGGCGATCATCTCGACGGTGACGCTGTCTTCACCCTGTTCGAGGAACAGCTTCAGCGCTGTATCGAGGATTTCCTGTTCGCGACGGCGAAACTCACGGACCTTACGAGGTTCTTTCTGCATAGGAAGGACTGGATGACATTGAAGCGGTTTATTATGCCTAACTTGCAGCAAATTGCACGGATCATCCAACCATGTCTATGTTTCACGATGAGTTCGAACAGGCGCCGGGGCTGCGATACCTGAACCATGCGGCCATCGCTCCCTGGCCGCGCCGGGCCAGCGAGGCCGTGGCGCGCTTTGCCCGTGACAACGTGAACCAGGGTGCGAGTGGATACCCGAAATGGTTGGCCACCGAACGCAGGCTGCGAGAAAGGCTGGCGCGCCTGGTCAACGCCCCCTCCTGGGCTGATATCGCGCTGGTGAAGAACACCTCCGAGGCGCTGTCACTGGTCGCTTTCGGCCTCGACTGGCAAGCCGGCGACCAGGTGGTGATCAGCGACGAGGAATTTCCCTCCAACCGTGTCGTGTGGGAAGCGTTGCGCGAGCGCGGCGTCGTGGTGACCGAGGTGAGCCTTGCCGGGCCAGACCCGGAAGCAGCGCTGCTGGCGGCCTGCGGCCCGCGTACGCGCCTGCTGGCCGTGAGCGCCGTGCAGTTTGCCAGCGGCCTGCGCCTGGACCTGCCCCGCCTCGGGGAAGGCTGCCAGGCCCGCCATGTCCTGTTCTGCGTCGATGCCATCCAGCAGATTGGCGCCCTGCCCTTCGATGTGCAGCGCTATCAGTGCGATTTCGCCATGGCTGACGGCCACAAGTGGATGCTCGGGCCCGAGGGCCTGGGCTTGTTCTATTGCCGCGCGGCGTTGCGCCCGCAGCTTAAGCTGCATGCCTATGGCTGGCATATGCTGGAGCACCTGGGCGACTTCGATCGTCGCGAGTGGCGGCCGGCTCACAGCGCAAGGCGCTTTGAATGCGGCAGCCCGAACATGCTGGGCGCGTGCGCCCTGGAGGCCAGCCTGTCATTGCTGGAGGAAATCGGCATGGACGAGGTCGGCCGGCAATTGCAGCTGCGGGTCGAGCAACTGCTTCAGGGCCTGGCCGGTATTCCCGGGGTACGCCTGCATAGCCCCGCATCCCCGGAAAAACGGGCGGGCATCGTTACCTTCAGCCTTCAGGGGCAGGACAGCACGGCGATCTATCAAAGCCTGCTGGCGGAGCAGACGATCTGTGCCCTAAGAGGGCCAGGTATACGATTTTCGCCACATTTCTACACCAGCGAGCAGCTAATCGACGAAGCTGTCCTGCAAGTACGGCGCCTGGCCATGCACTGAGGGAGGAAGGGACGGCGGCCGTATTCCAAATCTGTTTAAAAAACGAACAGAGAAGCACTGGCACTGTGCCAAACCTGACCAATACTTGAAGTGTTGGCGCGGCGCATCCCCCCCAAGTGGCGCGCCGATAAAGGTGCTCAGGGACCGCGTACCTTTGTTTTACTCCTAATGGTCTTAACCCGGATTCCCCCCCCAGAACCCGGGTTTTTTTTGCCCGGCACCAGCCGCCCGGCTCTGGCTCTGGCTCTGGCTCTGGCTCTGGCTCTGGCTTTTGATTTTGATTTTGATTTTGATTTTGCTTCTAAGCGCGCGGTAGTTCAGGCGACGCTGAGTGCGACTTCAGGAGGCCGAACGTAGGCGTCTGGAGGGCCAGGGTGCGCAGCACCCCTTCGGCGTAGCCGAAGGCGCGAGATGTAGACTTGCGCAGCAAGTCGTAGGCCGCGCGGGCCCGGAAGGCGCCGGAGTGAGGGGACCCCGGAGCGCAGCGCAGGGGCCGGATGATGGGAGCCGGGGTTTTTGGTTACTTTTTGCCCAGTCAAAAAGTGACCCGCCGTAAGGGCGGAAAGGTGACTGTGAGTCGCCATCGCAAATGAATGTATTCGACTGAATCAAAACCATCGCGCTCGGGCTTTTGGCTTTTGGCTTTTGGATGTGGGCTTTCAAATCAGGTCTACATTCATTCGCCATGGTGGCGCTGAATCACCTTTTCGCCTTTACGGCGACCTACTTTTTGACTGGGCAAAAAGTAGGCAAAAACCCCCGCTCCCATCATCCGGCCCCTACGCTGCGCTCCGGGGTTCCCTCACTCCGGCGCCTTCCGGGCCCGCGCGGCCTACGACTTGCTACGCAAGTCTACATCTCGCGCCTTCGGCTACGCCGAAGGGGTGCTACGCACCCTGGCCCTCCAGACGCCTGCGCTCGGCCTCCTGAAGTCGCACTCTGCGTCGCCTGGACTACCTCGCGCTTAGAAGCAAAGCAGAGCAAAAGCAGAGCAAAAGCAGAGCAAAAGCAGAGCAAAAGCGATTGGGCTGGATTCAAGCTACTCGCGCGAGCGGGAACAGGCGCTTGAAGTTGGACGTGGTCTGCTCGGCCAGCTGGTCGTAGCTGACCCCACGCAACGATGCCACATACTCCGCCACCTCCCGCACATACTGCGGCAAATTCGGCTTGCCACGATGCGGGATCGGTGCCAGGTACGGCGAATCGGTTTCCACCAGCAGGCGGTCGACCGGCACCTGCCGCGCCACCTCGCGCAGGGCATCGGCATTGCGGAAGGTGACAATGCCGGACAACGAGATGTAGTAGCCCAGGTCCAGCGCCGCCTTGGCCATGTCCCAGTCTTCGGTAAAGCAGTGCAACACGCCCGCCTGAGGCAGATTTGCCTCACCCAGCAGCGCCAGGGTATCGGCCCGCGCCGCGCGAGTATGCACGATCACCGGCTTGCCGGTCTGGCGCGAGGCCTCCAGGTGCAGGCGGAACGATGCCTGCTGCAGCTCGGCGGCCTCCGGTTCGTAATGGTAGTCCAGCCCGGTTTCGCCAATCGCCACCACATGCGGATGCGCCAGCTCGCGCAGCAGCCACTCCAGCGCCGGCGTCTCGCCCGGCGCCAGGTCCAGCGGATGCACGCCCACCGAGCAGTCGACATCGGCGTACTGCTCGCTCAGCGCCTTCACCGCCCCGGCATTTTCGGCGCTGACGCCAATGCACAGAAAATGCCCGACCCCACGCTCGCGTGCCGCCTGCAGGGCAGCATCGAGTGAGCCCTGGTGGGCGCTCAGGTCAAGACGGTCGAGATGGCAATGGGAATCTACGAGCATGGGAGGCGGCACACATGAAAAGATGGGAAATCAGCGGGAACCCGGCAGCTGTACCCAATGGGCCAGCAGCGCTTCCAGCAGCAATACACGGTTGAGGTTGGCTTTGCCGAGCACCTTCTGGCGCTGCTCGAGGATCCACGCCTGGACCTCCAGCACCTTGCCCTGACGGGCCTTCTGCGCCAGGTACTGCACCACCTTGCGCATGTCGGCCAGGCCCAACCCCTCTTCATCCTGGGTCAACTGGTAACGCAGGATCAGGTGCGACCAGTCGCAGAACCAGTCGAACAGCAACAACAACGGCACGCTGCTCCAGGCCTCGGCCAGCTGGCTGGGGGATTGCTGCTGCTTGAGCAGCTTCTTCACCCCATCGGTCACCAAGGCCCTTTGCTCGCGCACACCTTGCGCTTGCAGGCTGATAGCCATCAGCGGTGAGCCGGCGGCCAGGGTCAGCAGCTCCTCGCGCTCGGCCTCGTCGCTGTCGGGCAATGCCGTGGCCAGCCAGGCCTGGCTCTGTGCCAGGCTCGGCTGAGGGCAGACAACCTGCTGGCAGCGGCTCTTGATCGTCGGCAACAGACGGCTGGGCTGGTGACTGACCAGCAGCAGCACGGTATCGCCCGAAGGTTCTTCCAGGCTCTTGAGCAAGGCGTTGGAGGCATTGACGTTCATCGCCTCGACCGGCTCGATCAACACCACTTTACGCCCGCCCAGCTGCGCCGTCTGCACCACGAACGACACCAGCTCGCGCACCTGGTCGACCTTGATCGGCTTGTCGGCCTCTTCCGGCTCCAGCACGAAGTTGTCCGGGTGGCTGCCGGCCTTGAGAAGCAGGCACGACTTGCACTGCCCGCAGGCATCCAGCCCCTGCGGCTGCTGGCACAGCAGACGCGCCATCAGCCGCTCGGCCAGGGCGCGCTTGCCAATGCCCTGCGGCCCGTGCAGCAGGTAAGCGTGGGCGTGCCGGGCACGCCCGGCCAGTTGCTGCCAGAGCGCCTGCTGCCAGGGGTAGGCATCAGCCACGGCAACGCCCCACGATGGCAGGCAGCAGCGCATCGATGGCACGCTGCACGGCCTCCAGTGGCTGGGCGGCGTCGAGCAGGCTGTAGCGCTGCGGTGCGCCATGGGCGCGTTGCAGATAGGCTTGGCGCACGGCTTCGAAGAAGGCCTGGCCTTCCTGCTCGAAACGGTCCAGGCGACCGCGCGCGGCGGCACGGGCCAGGCCGACTTCCACCGGCAGGTCGAAGACCAGGGTCAGGTCCGGGCGTAGATCTCCCTGGACGAATTGCTCCAGTGCAGCGATACGCTCCACCGACAGGCCGCGACCACCGCCCTGGTAGGCATAGGTGGCATCGGTGAAGCGATCGCAAAGCACCACCGCACCACGGGCCAGCGCCGGGCGAATCACTTCGGCCAGGTGCTGGGCACGGGCAGCGAATACCAGCAGCAGCTCGGTGTCTGCGGCCATTACTTCGTCGCTCGGTGCCAGCAACAGTTCGCGGACTTTTTCAGCCAGCGGCGTGCCGCCAGGCTCGCGGGTCAGCACCACGTCCAGGCCCTGCTCGCGAAGGCGCGCAGCCAGGTAATCACGGTTGGTGCTCTTGCCGGCGCCTTCGGGGCCTTCAAGGGTAATAAACAAGCCGCTCACAGGCAGTCCTTAATGTTGTTCGTCAGGCGTTGGTGCATCGACTGGCGCGGCCTCGCTGGCAGGACCCTGCTCAGCGGGCTCGGCCGCGTCCGCGGGTGCACCCTGCGGCGCCGGGCTGGACCGATAATCCGCGCGACGCTTGAGCTGAAACTCGCGTACCGCCGAGTTGTGATCATCCAGGTCGTCGGAGAACACGTGGCTGCCATCGCCACGGGCGACGAAGTACAGGCTGGTGCCATCGGACGGGTTGAGCGCGGCATGGATCGCCTCGCGCCCGACCATGGCGATCGGTGTCGGTGGCAGGCCGGTCATGGTGTAGGTGTTGTAAGGCGTCGGTTCGCGCAGGTCGGCGCGGGAAATCTTGCCGTTGTAGCGCTCACCCATGCCATAGATCACCGTCGGGTCGGTCTGCAGCATCATGCCCAGGCGCAGGCGGCGGACGAAAACGCCGGCGATCTGCCCACGCTCCTGGGGGATACCGGTTTCCTTCTCCACCAGCGAGGCCATGATCAAGGCCTGGTAGGGGTCACGGTAAGGCAGGTCGGTGGTGCGCTCGGCCCATTCCTTGGCCAGCACTTCGTCCAGGCGCATGTACGCCTGCTGCAGCAGCTCGACGTCACTCATGCCGCGCACGAAGCGGTAAGTGTCGGGGAAGAAGCGGCCTTCAGGAAACACGCCGGTGTGGCCAAGCTTGTCCATCACCTCGGAGTCGGAAAGGCCATCCAGGGTGTGCTTGAGCTTTTCATGCTTGGCCACCGCCGAACGCACCTGGCGGAAGGTCCAGCCTTCGACCAGGGTCAGGTTGTACTGCACCACATCGCCACGGCGCCAGACGTCGAACAGGTCTTCCACGGTCATGCCGGGAGTGAGGCGATACTCGCCGCTATGCAACTGTGTGCCGGCCATGTTGAAGCGCCAGTACAAGCGCAGCCAAACGGCGTCATCGAGCAAGCCGTCGGCCTGCATGCGATAAAACATGCGGTTGGGGTTGGTGCCGCTGGGCACGTCGAGCAGGCGCTCTTCGGCCACGTGCAGGGGCTGCTCGAGCACCGAGTTGATCTTCCAGGCCGACCAGCCCAAGGCCAGGCCGGCGAGGATCAAGCCCATTTCCAGCAGCAGCAGGAATTTGCGTCTCACGAATTCAGGTATCCAGTAACGTACGGGCAACGGCCTGCAGTTTACGGGTGAGTGGGCCCGGCGACCAGTTCAGCGCGGCAATTCCACGCACGGGCCAGACACCGTAGACACTGTTGCAGACGAACACTTCATCCGCCTGTTGCAGTTCGTCGAATGCGATATCACGCACCTGTACCGCCATGCCCAGCTGTTGCGCCTGCTCCAGCAGGGCACCGCGCATCACGCCGGCGACGCCGCAACGACTGAGGTCAGCCGTGAGCAGCACGCCATCGCGCACCAGGAACAGATTGCTGTATACGCCTTCGATCACCCTGCCCTGCCCGTCACGCATCAGGCCTTCGGCATGTTCGCTGTCCTGCCACTCGGCACGGGCCAGCACCTGCTCCAGGCGATTGAGGTGTTTGAGACCGGCCAGTAACGGTTGCTCCCCAAGCCGGGTCTGGCAAGGGAAAAGCCGCACACCGTGCTCGGCATGCTCGACAGGATAGCTGGGCAGCGGACTGCCCTGGAGGATCCGGCGCGGCGCAGCGCCGGCAACCGGCGCGTAGCCACGCTGGCTGTCGCCGCGGGTGAGGACCAGCTTGGCAACACCGTCACCGAGCTGGCTGGCAAAGCGCAGGATTTCATCACGCACCAGCGCCAGGTCGGCGTCGATCATCAGCCGCTGGCAACCCAGCGACAGGCGGGCCAGATGGCCGCCCAGCAGACTGGGCCGGCCAGCGCGCACGGCGATGGTCTCGAACAGGCCATCGCCGTAGGCCAGGCCGCGGTTCTGCAAATTGATCGCAGTCGCGGGCTGGCCGTCGATCCAGCTGTGCATCAATCGATGAACCGGCGGAACACCAGCGAACCGTTGGTGCCACCAAAGCCGAACGAGTTGGACAGCACCACGTCGATCGGCATGCTGCGCGCTTCGTGCGGTACGAAGTCGAGGTCGCAGCCTTCGTCCGGCTCGTCGAGGTTGATGGTCGGCGGCGCCATCTGGCTGTTGATCGCCAACACGCTGAAGATCGCCTCTACCGCGCCGGCAGCGCCGAGCAGGTGACCGGTCATCGACTTGGTCGAACTGACTGCCAGCTTGTAGGCATGCTCGCCGAACACGCGCTTGATCGCCGCCACTTCGGCGATGTCGCCGGCCGGGGTCGAGGTACCGTGGGCGTTGATGTAGCTGACCGCTTCAGGTTGGATGCCAGCATCGCGCAGGGCATTGGCCATGCAACGGGCTGCACCTTCACCGCTGTCGGGTGGCGAGGTCATGTGGTAGGCGTCACCGCTCATGCCGAAACCGACCAGCTCGGCATAGATGGTGGCACCACGGGCCTTGGCGTGTTCGAGTTCTTCGAGCACCAGCGCACCGGCACCGTCGGACAGCACGAAGCCATCACGGCCCTTGTCCCACGGACGGCTGGCACGGGTTGGCTCATCGTTGCGGGTCGACAGCGCACGGGACGCACCGAAGCCGCCCATGCCCAGGCCGCAAGCGGCCATCTCGGCACCACCGGCGATCATCACGTCGGCTTCGCCATAGGCGATGTTGCGCGCGGCCATGCCGATGCAGTGGGTGCCGGTGGTGCAGGCGGTGGCGATGGCGTAGTTCGGCCCCTGCAGCCCCAGGTGGATCGACAGGAAACCGGAGATCATGTTGATGATCGAACCCGGCACGAAGAACGGCGAAATACGGCGCGGGCCCTGCTCGTGCAAGGTACGGCTGGTTTCTTCGATGTTGGTCAGGCCGCCAATACCCGAGCCCATGGCCACGCCAATGCGCTCACGGTTGGCGTCGGTGACTTCCAGGCCGGCATTACGCACAGCCTGGAAACCGGCCGCCAGGCCGTACTGGATGAACAGGTCGAGCTTGCGGGCCTCTTTGGCCGACAGGTACTGCTCAACCTCGAAGCCTTTCACCGAGCCGCCAAAACGGGTGGAGTAGGCAGACAGGTCCGTGTGTTCGATCGGACCAATGCCACTGCGGCCAGCCAGAATGCCCTGCCAGGTGCTCGGTACATCGGTACCCAGTGGCGACAGCATACCCATACCGGTGACCACGACGCGTCTACGCGACACAGTACTCTCCTTTTCTAATCACAGAGTTTCTTGCCATTGCATTCAAGCAATGGAATGAAATGGCAACAAGCTCTTGGCGCGAGTGAAGCGACGCTGAAGGCTCGCAAAGAAAAAACCGCACGCCGGCAAAGGCAGTGCGGTTCTTCTCGACAAGAAGCGTCGACTACAACGTCTTAAGCCTGGTGGTTTTTGACGTAGTCGATTGCAGCTTGAACGGTAGTGATCTTCTCGGCTTCTTCGTCAGGGATTTCGGTCTCGAATTCCTCTTCCAGAGCCATCACCAGCTCAACGGTGTCAAGCGAATCGGCACCCAGGTCATCGACGAAGGACTTCTCAACAGTCACTTCCTCTTCCTTGACGCCCAGTTGCTCGGCGACGATTTTCTTGACGCGTTCTTCGATGGTGCTCATACCTAGTTTTCACTCCTAATGGACATATGTCAGGCAGCTGGCCGGTGACCAAGTTTATAGAAAGACGTTCGCTTTTCAAGCGGTACGCACCTTCCCTTGAGCCACCGCACCCGCTGCCTGGAATCTGGTTGCAGCTTTATAACGGATTTTAGGCTCGCAGTATGACTCTTTTTTGAAGCAATCCGTCACATTGCGTTGCAGTTTTACATGTACATCCCGCCGTTGACCGGCACGGTGGCGCCGGTAACGTAGCCAGCGCCGTCCGACGCCAGGAACGAAACCACCTTGGCGATTTCGTCAGCCTGGCCCAGGCGGCCCAGCGGAATCTGGGTCTGCAGGGCTTCGCGCTGCGCTTCTGGCAGCTCGCGGGTCATGTCGGTGTCGATGAAGCCCGGGGTCACCGAGTTGACGGTGATGCCACGCGAACCCACTTCACGCGCCAGGGCGCGGCTGAAGCCTTCGAGGCCGGCCTTGGCCGCCGCGTAGTTGGCCTGGCCGGCGTTGCCCATGGCACCGACGACCGAACCGATGCTGATGATACGACCCCAGCGCGCCTTGGTCATGCCACGCAGCACGCCCTTGGACAGACGGTAGAGGCTGTTCAGGTTGGTGTCGATCACGTCGAACCACTCGTCGTCCTTCATGCGCAGCATGAGGTTGTCGCGGGTGATACCGGCATTGTTGACCAGGATGGCGGGGGCGCCGAACTGCTCGCCGATGGCGCCCAGTACTGCTTCCACGGACTCGGCGCTGGTGACGTTCAGTTCCATGCCGGTGCCAGTGATGCCGTGCTCTTTCAAGGTGGCGGCGATGCGCTCGGCACCGGAAGCCGAAGTGGCGGTACCGATCACGGTCGCGCCCTGGCGGCCCAGTTCGAGGGCGATGGCCTGGCCAATACCACGGCTGGCGCCGGTGACCAGTGCAACTTTACCTTGCAGGCTCATGCAAGCTTCTCCAAATCAGGCCAGCGCCGCGCGGGTGGCGGCGACAGCGTCAGGGGTATTGAGGTTGTAGGTGGTCACGCCGTCGGCGCAACGCTTGTTCAGGCCAGCCAGGACCTTGCCCGGGCCGCACTCGACCAGGTTGACCGCGCCGTTGGCGGCCAGGGTCTGCACGCATTCAACCCAGCGTACCGGCTGGTACAGCTGTGCCAGCAGGTCCTGCTTCAGGGCATCGAGGTCGGCGGCGACGGCGGCGGTGACGTTCTGCACTACCGGAATCTGCGGGGCCTTCCATTCGATGGCGTTGACGAACTCGGCAAAGCGCTCGGCAGCCGGCTTCATCAGGGCGCAGTGCGACGGCACGCTGACCGCCAGCGGCAGGGCGCGCTTGGCGCCTTTGGCCTTGCACAGCTCCATGGCGCGGTCGACCGCAGCCTTGTTGCCGGCGATGACCACCTGGCCTGGCGAGTTGAAGTTCACGGCGCTGACCACTTCGTCTTCGGCCGCTTCGGCGCAGATTTCCACCACGACGGCGTCATCCAGGCCGAGGATCGCAGCCATGGCACCGTGACCGGCAGGCACAGCTTCCTGCATCAGCTGGCCACGGCGCTCGACCAGGCGCACGGCGTCTTTCAGCGACAGGGCGCCGGCAGCGACCAGGGCGCTGTATTCACCCAGGCTGTGACCGGAAACGAAGGCCGGCTGCGCGCCGCCCTCTTCCAGCCACAGGCGCCACAAGGCGATGGAGGCGGTGAGGATCGCCGGCTGGGTCTTGTCGGTCTGGTTGAGTTGTTCTTCCGGACCTTCCTGGACCAGCTTCCACAGGTCATAGCCCAGAGCCTCGGAAGCCTCCTTGAAGGTCTCGATGACCACCGGCTTTTCAGCGCCGAGTTCGGCGAGCATGCCCAGCGACTGGGAACCTTGACCGGGGAAGACGAATGCGAGGGATGCAGACATTGAACAAGCCCTTATGATCTTGTCGTCGAATGGGGTGCGCCGAGCCCAAGGCTAGACGCAGAATATGAAAACTTGGATGGAAACGCAGACCAAGCGGTCACATTTAAGCACTTCATCGGCGAAATGCCTAAGGCAACAAATCTTCGAGACGGCCGTGCAGCCGCTGCGGGAGGTTTTCCTGAATCTCGATCAGCGCCCGCTGGATCGCGCTCTGGAAGCCCTGCACCCCTGCCGAGCCGTGGCTCTTGATGACGATGCCCTGCAAGCCGAGGAAGCTCGCGCCATTGTGCCGCGCCGGCGCCAGGTCGGCCTGCAGGCGCTTGAGCAGCGGCATCGCCACCGCCCCGGCCACCCGCGACAATGCCCCACCCTTGAACAGCTTTTCGATACGCTCGCCGATCATGGTCGCCAGGCCTTCGCTGGACTTGAGCAGGATGTTGCCGACAAAGCCATCGCACACCACCACGTCCGCCTCGCCGCGGTACAGGCCGTCACCTTCGACGAAGCCGACATAGTTGAGGCCGCGGGCGCTCTGCAGCAACGTGGCCGCCAGCTTGACCTGCTGGTTGCCCTTGATGTCCTCGGTACCGATGTTCAGCAGCGCCACGCGCGGCCGGTGAATGCCCAAGGCCTGGGCGGCCACTGAGCCCATGACGGCAAACTGGTAGAGGTTCTCGGCACTGCAGTCGACGTTGGCGCCGAGGTCGAGCAGCTGGCAGTAACCCGCCTGGGTCGGGATCGCCGCCACCATGGCTGGCCGATCGATACCCGGCAGGGTCTTGAGCACGAAACGCGACAATGCCATCAGCGCACCGGTATTGCCGGCACTCACGCAGGCCTGGGCCTTGCCGTCACGCACCAGTTCGAGGGCGATGCGCATCGACGAGTCCGGCTTGCCACGCAACGCCTGGGATGGCCGCTCGTCCATACCGATCACCTCACTGGCGGCGACAATCTGCAGGCGCGCGCGATCCGCAGCTGCAAGGCCGCTGACAAGATCTTCAAGGAGGGAGGGTTGACCGACGAGGGTCAGGTGCAGCGAGGGGGTAGCCGAAAGGCAGGCAATGCTAGCCTGAACAATGCTGCGGGGACCGAAGTCCCCGCCCATTGCGTCGATCGCGATGATCTGAGCGGACAAGGATTACTCGTCAGCGCCCTTGTCGACCACTTTGCGACCACGGTATACGCCTTCTGGCGAAACGTGGTGGCGCAGGTGTACTTCACCGGTGGTTTTCTCTACCGACAGCGCGTTTTCCGACAGGGCGTCGTGCGAACGGCGCATGTCACGGGCAGAGCGGGATTTTTTGTTCTGCTGAACAGCCATAATTGATTAACTCCTAAACGTTTGGGTCACGCTTTAACTGCGCCAAAACACTGAACGGGTTGGACCGCGATACCTCGTCCTTGCTCGATTCGGGCTCGTCTGCGCCCGCCGGCTGCTGGCATTCTTCCGGATGATGAGCAGGCACGATAGGCAAGGCGAGCAGCAGCTCCTCCTCGACCAAGGCCTGCAGATCCAATGGATCTTCGCCCAGTTCCAGCACGTCATAGCCTTTCGGCAACGACTGGGTATTCGCACCCTCCTTCACCACGGCGTAAGTACATTCGCTGTGGATCGGCAGGGTGACCAGCTCAAGACAACGCTGGCAAACCATTTTGACTTCGACGTCCAGCTCGCTGTGGATAACCACCACGTGCTGTTCATCTCGTTCAAAATCGAACTTCGCCTGCACCGTACCGACATCGTCGGAAAGCGGGTCGCAGAGTCTTTCCAAATCAGCGAGTTGCAGCGTACCAGTGATGGATACGCCTCGGTCGGCTAATTTGCGCGGGTCAACGTGAGGTGGAATCGGGTCATTCAACATAGGCGCAGCATTCTAGGGATGCCCCCCGCACCTGTCAAAGGAAATTAGGCGGCATCTCGCATGTTAGAATCAGGTTCAACTGACCAGGAGTCTATCATGCTGCCTCTGTTGCTGGCTTCCAGCTCTGCCTATCGGCGCGAACTGCTCGCGCGCCTGCGCCTGCCCTTCACCTGGGCGAGCCCCGACCTAGACGAGCGGCGCCTGGCTGACGAGCCCGCCGTGGAGCTGGTAAAGCGCCTGGCCAGACAGAAAGCCGAAGCACTGGCCGCCAGCCATCCGCAGCACCTGATCATCGGCTCCGACCAGGTCGCGGTGCTGGGCGAGCAGATCCTCGGCAAGCCACACACCTTCGATCGCGCCTGCGAGCAGTTGCTCGAAGCCAGCGGCCAGCAGGTGACCTTCCTGACCGGGCTGGCACTGCTCAATACCGCGACCGGGCACTGCCAGGTCGACTGCGTGCCGTTTACGGTGACGATGCGCGAACTGGACCGGGAGCGCGTGGAGCGCTATGTGACGGCGGAGCAGCCGCTGGATTGCGCAGGGAGCTTCAAGGCCGAGGGATTGGGGGTGAGTTTGTTTCAGAGCACACACGGGTGCGATGCCACCAGCCTGATCGGGCTGCCACTGATTCGGCTGGTGGATATGCTGACCCGGGAAGGCGTGACCATCCCATGAGAAGCGGGGCTGCTTTGCAGCCCTTCGCGGGCACGCCCGCTCCCACAGGGATCGCACAATCCCAAAGATTGCGACGTATCTGTGGGAGCGGGCGTGCGATGGGCCGCAATGCGGCCCCAGTAGACTTCGGTCAGCGCAACTGAGGCCCCTGGAACCCCATCCACATGGCCAGGTGCTCGGCCACGCTGGCGCCGATACGCTTGGAGAACCGATCGAACGGCGATTCCTGCACGGTGTAATCAACCAGATCCTTCTCTCCGACGATTTCACGCGCCACGTAGCTGGCACTGCCCAGCCCATCCACCAACCCTAGCGCCTTGGCCTGCTCACCCGACCAGACCAGACCGCTGAACAGCTCCGGATGCTCCTTGTCCTTCAGGCGGTCGCCCCGCCCCTGCTTGACCATGGCGATGAACTGCTGGTGCGTGGTATCCAGCACACCCTGCCAGAACGCTCGCTCATCAGGTTTTTCAGGCGAGAACGGATCGAGGAAAGCCTTATGCTCGCCCGCAGTGTAAGTGCGCCGCTCGACACCCAGTTTTTCCATCGAGCCGACAAAGCCGTAGCCGGCCGCCGTCACACCAATGGAACCAACCAGGCTGGCCTTGTCGGCATAGATCTCATCCGCCGCACTGGCGATGTAGTAGGCACCAGAAGCCCCCAGATCAGTGATCACCGCATACAGCTTGGTATCCGGGTGCTCGCCACGCAGACGACGGATCTCGTCATACACGTAGCCCGCCTGCACCGGGCTACCGCCCGGACTATTGATGCGCAGCACCACCGCCTTGGTCTTGGGATCCTTGAACGCATCGCGCAGGCTCTTGACGATATTGTCGGCGCTGGCGGCCTCCTGATCGGCAATCACCCCGCGCACCTCAACCAGGGCCGTGTGATTGCCACTGCGCGACGCCGCCTTGTCCACATCCATGAACGGCAGGAACAGGGCGAGGATGCCGAACAGGTAGACGAAGGTCAGCAGCTTGAAGAAGATCCCCCAGCGCCGGGACCGACGCTGCTCCTGAACCCCGGCCAGCAGGGTCTTTTCCAGCAGCTTCCAGCTCTTCTGCTCGACACGATCCTCTTCGTTCTGCGCTTCACGCGCTTCGCGAGCGAGGCGCTCCTCTTCGGTTTCGTTAACCGGCGCTTTCCACTCGTCAGCCATGCTCACCTACCTTGGAATTGAACTTGCCTGGAACCTGCCAGCCACTCGCGCAGCTGGGAAAAATGATCGATGCACACCTGCGGACCAAACTCGGCCAGTGCCTGCAGCGACATGGCGCCATAGCCCACCGCCACCGAATGCATGCCGGCGTTGCTGGCCATCTGCAGGTCGAACGCCGAATCACCCACCATCAGCGCCTGGCCGGGCCCAACACCGCAATGCCCGAGGATTTCCTCAAGCATCAGCGGGTGGGGCTTGCCACGGGTTTCGTCGGCGGCACGGGTGATATCGAAGAACTGCTCCCAGCCATTGGCCTTGAGCACGCGATCCAGCCCGCGACGCGCCTTGCCGGTCGCTACCGCCAGTCGATAACCCTCGGCACGGAAGGCATCCAGCGATTCGACCACACCCTCGAACAGCGGCGAAGGCTGCTGATCCAGAGCCATATAGATGTCGGCGTAGTGCTGACGGAAGGTTTCGACCTGCAGCGGATCAAGGTGTGGGTACAGCGTCGAGATGGCCTCCCCCAGCGCCAGGCCGATGATGCCCTTGACGGCATCCTCGGGGCTTGACGCCTCTCCGGCACGCTCGGCAGCAGCATTCATCGCCTCGACGATACGGCCGATGGAATCGGCCAGGGTGCCGTCCCAGTCGAAGATCAACAACTCATAAGGTTTGTTCGACAGATCACGACGCACTCAAACGCTCCACGGTCTTCGCCCAGACTTCATCCACAGGCGCTTCGAGTTTCAGCTCGCCACCATCCGGCAGCGGCACGGTCAATGCGTAGGCATGCAGGAACAGGCGCTTGCCGCCCAGCTCGCGGATCTCGCGGCTGAAGTCTTCGTCGCCATACTTGCTGTCACCGGCGATCATGTGCCCGGCATGCAGGGTATGCACGCGAATCTGGTGGGTACGACCGGTGATCGGGCGCGCCTCGACAATGGTGGCGAACTCGCCGAAGCGGCGCAGCACGCGGAACAGGGTCAGCGCCTCCTTGCCCTCGTCGTTGACTTCGACCATGCGCTCACCAGAGCGCAGGTTGCTCTTGAGCAGCGGCGCGTTGACCTGCTTCTTCGAGGTCGGCCAGTGGCCACGCACCAGCGCCATGTAGCGCTTGTCCACGCCATCACCACGCAGGGCGGCATGCAGGTGGCGCAGCATGCTGCGCTTCTTGGCGATCATCAGCAGGCCCGAGGTGTCGCGGTCCAGGCGATGCACCAGTTCCAGCTCCTTGGCGTCCGGGCGCAGCTGGCGCAGCGCCTCGATCACACCAAAGCTCAGGCCGCTGCCGCCGTGCACGGCGATGCCGGCCGGCTTGTTCATTACGATCAGCGCCTTGTCTTCGTAGACGATGGCGGCCTCAAGCCGCTGCAGCAGCCCCTGGGCCACCGGCGCCGGCTCGTCACGCTCAGGCAACCGGACAGGCGGTACGCGCACGATATCGCCAGCCTGGATCTTGTACTCGGGCTTGACCCGCCCCTTGTTGACCCGCACCTCACCCTTGCGCAGGATGCGGTAGACCAGGGTCTTGGGCACGCCCTTGAGCGCCGTGATAAGGAAATTGTCGATGCGTTGGCCGGCAAGTTCCGGCGCGACTTCGATCAGCTGAACGCCGGAAGTCGGAGGGGTATTGGTCGTCATGGCGGGAATCATAACAATTATTTATGGAATTGAAGCACTTAATCATCAATGCTATAGTCGCGAACGCCGCCAAAAGCGGCAGGCCAGTGAAACCAGGCCCTGGGCCGGTTCCTGACCTACGCAGTTCTCCAGGACGCGAGGCCGTCCTACGGGGTTTTCGCCAGTTTACCGAATTGCCTGGAATCGCCACCAGCGCTGTGTAGAGAAGACCGAAAAAAAACGACAAGTGTGGTTTTTCACCTGCTTCCCGATTCTTTTCGCTGCACCTCTGCCCGCCCCCGTCGCTTCCACGCAACGCCAGGCGAATGCTTCGGAAATACCTGCCTTGGATATGTAATGGCGTCAGCTTCCCATTCGAAGCTGGCGAAAAATGCAACCCGTTGCGGATTCAGCGCGCGGCAGCACCCGAATTATCAGGGATACGTGCAGGGTGGAGATGCACAGCCCTCGGACCGTGTAGCACCGCGTCCGGCCACCGGCCCACTGAATGGCCGGCGAGCGGATAAGGTCCTGAACAGATGCCCTCGGGCGTCCACGGCTGACGGTTGATTCCTCCTCCTGACTGAGTGCACGAGGCCCGCTTGGTTGATTCGGATACCCATTCGAAGCCACCGGGGCCTGGTAGGCACCGCAGCAAACAGGACGCGTCGTCGCGACAACGGCAGGCTGGGCAACCGGCTGGTGCCGAACGTTGCTCGACACGGGGGTGGCCCGGCCACCCTTTGCGCACCTTGGCACCGACCATGAGAAGTCGTGTGTGCCGAACGCCGTTTCCGGCAGCCCGGAAACCGACGGTACAACATGAAAAGAATGCTGATTAACGCAACTCAACCCGAAGAGTTGCGTGTAGCCCTGGTGGACGGCCAACGTCTCTACGACCTGGACATCGAGTCCGGCGCGCGCGAGCAGAAAAAGGCCAACATCTACAAAGGCAAGATCACCCGGATCGAGCCCAGCCTCGAAGCCGCCTTCGTCGACTTCGGCTCCGAACGTCACGGCTTCCTGCCGCTGAAGGAAATCTCCCGCGAATACTTCAAGAAATCCCCTGAAGGCCGGGTCAACATCAAGGAAGTCCTGAGCGAAGGCCAGGAAGTCATCGTCCAGGTCGAGAAGGAAGAGCGCGGCAACAAAGGCGCTGCCCTGACCACCTTCATCAGCCTGGCTGGCCGCTACCTGGTGCTGATGCCCAACAACCCACGTGCCGGTGGCATTTCCCGCCGCATCGAAGGCGAAGAGCGCAACGAACTGCGTGAAGCCCTGAACGGCCTGACCGTGCCGGGCGACATGGGCCTGATCGTGCGCACTGCCGGCCTTGGCCGCAGCAGCGAAGAAATGCAGTGGGACCTCGACTACCTGCTGCAGCTGTGGACCGCCATCAAGGAAGCGTCCCAGGACCGCGCCGCGCCATTCCTGATCTACCAGGAAAGCAACGTCATCATCCGCGCCATCCGCGACTACCTGCGCCAGGACATCGGCGAAGTGCTGATCGACAGCATCGATGCCCAGGAAGAAGCCCTGACCTTCATCCGCCAGGTGATGCCGCAGTACGCCAGCAAGGTCAAGCTGTACGAAGACAGCGTACCGCTGTTCAACCGCTTCCAGATCGAAAGCCAGATCGAGACCGCCTTCCAGCGCGTCGTCGACCTGCCGTCCGGCGGCTCGATCGTGATCGACCCGACCGAAGCCCTGGTGTCCATCGACATCAACTCGGCGCGCGCCACCAAGGGCAGCGACATCGAGGAAACCGCCCTGCAGACCAACCTGGAAGCGGCCGAGGAAATCGCCCGCCAGCTGCGCCTGCGTGACATCGGCGGCCTGATCGTCATCGACTTCATCGACATGACCCCGGCGAAGAACCAGCGCGCAGTAGAAGAGCGCGTACGTGAATGCCTGGAAGCCGACCGTGCTCGCGTCCAGGTCGGCCGCATCTCGCGCTTCGGCCTGCTGGAAATGTCCCGTCAGCGCCTGCGCCCATCGCTCGGCGAAAGCAGCGGCATCGTCTGCCCACGCTGCTCCGGCACCGGCATCATCCGTGACGTCGAGTCGCTGTCGCTGGCCATCCTGCGCCTGATCGAAGAAGAAGCCCTGAAAGACCGTACTGCCGAAGTACGTGCCCAGGTGCCAATTCCGGTGGCCGCGTTCCTGCTCAACGAGAAGCGCAACTCGATCACCAAGATCGAACTGCGCACCCGCGCGCGCATCATCATTCTGCCGAACGACCACCTGGAAACCCCGCACTTCGAAGTCCAGCGCCTGCGCGACGACAACCCGGAAGTGCTGAACAACCAGTCCAGCTACGAAATCGCCGCCGCCGAAGCCGAAGAAGCGCCGCAGCCGACCGCCACCCGCACCCTGGTTCGCCAGGAAGCTGCAGTGAAGACCGCCCCGGCCCGCACCAACGCCCCGGCACCGAGCGCCACCGAAGAGCAGCCGCAGCCTGCCGCACCGGTAGCCCCTGCGCCAAGCGTACCTGAGCCAAGCCTGTTCAAGGGCCTGGTGAAGTCGCTGGTCAGCCTGTTCGCCGGCAAGGAAGAACCTGCCGCCGCACCGGTCGTTGCTGCCGCCGAGAAACCAGCCGCCGAGCGCAGCCAGCGCAACGAAGAACGCCGTAACGGCCGCCAGCAGAGCCGCAACCGCAACGGCCGTCGCGATGAAGAGCGCAAGCCGCGCGAAGAACGTGCCGAGCGCGCCCCGCGTGAGGAGCGTCAACCACGCGAAGAACGTGCACCTCGCGAGGAACGTGCTCCACGTGAAGAGCGCGCACCACGTCAGCCACGCGAAGACCGCCGTGGCAACCGCGGTGAAGAGCGCGTACGTGAGCTGCGTGAGCCGCTGGACGCCACCCCTCCTGCCGAACGCGAAGAGCGCCAGCCACGCGAAGAACGTGTAGCCCGTGAAGAGCGTGCTCCGCGTGAAGAGCGTGCACCTCGCGAAGAACGCGCTCCACGTGAAGAACGTGCACCTCGCGAAGAACGCGCCCCGCGTGAAGAGCGCGCACCTCGCGAAGAACGCGCTTCACGTGAAGAGCGTGCACCTCGCGAAGAACGCCAGCCTCGCCCACCGCGCGAAGAGCGCCAGCCTCGCCCGGCCGAACAAGCCGCCGAACAGGCCGCCGAGCTCGCCGAGGAGCAACTGCCGAACGAAGAGCTGCTGCAGGACGAACAGGAAGGCACCGATGACGAGCGTCCACGTCGTCGCTCCCGTGGCCAGCGTCGCCGCAGCAACCGTCGTGAGCGTCAGCGCAATGCCAATGGCGAGCTGATCGAGGGTAGCGACGAGGAAGGCAGCGAAGAGCAGCCGCAACAGCACCAAGCCACCGAGCTGGGCGCCGAACTGGCTGCCGGCCTGGCCGTCACTGCTGCTGTCGCCAGCAGCCACATCAGCGCCGGTGCAGAAGCTGAAGCCAACCAGCAGGCCGAACGCGCCAGCGCCGAAGCCGTCACCACCGAAAACAGCGAAGTTGCCCAGCCGACCGAGCAGGTTGAAGTGGTCGCTCAAGCCGAGGAAGCTGTCATCGCCCCAGTGGTCGAACAGCCCGTCAGCGAGCCGGTCGCCGTGGTCGAAGCCAGCGCCGAGCCAGTGGTCGAAGTTGCGCCGCAGCCGGTGGTTGAAGAAGCCCCTGCCGCCGAGCCGGTAGTGGTTGCCGAAGCACCGGTCGAGGCCCCTGTTGTCGAAGCCAAGGTGATCGAAGCGCCAGTGGTCGAGGGCGGTGAAGCCGAGAAGGCTCAGGTTGTGGCTGAAGAAGCACCGGTTGCCGAGCAGCCCGTTGCGGTCGACGAAGCCCAGCCGGAAGTGGTTGCAGAGCCTGCACCTGCCGTCGTTGAAGCCGCCCCGGTAGCCGTCGAGCCGGCCCCTGTCGAAGAAGTACCGGCCGTCGCCGAAGCCGCCACCGTGATGCTGCCAAACGGCCGCGCACCGAACGACCCACGCGAAGTGCGTCGCCGCAAGCGTGAAGCCGAGGCCGCTGCCAAGGCTGCGCAGGAAGCCGCCGAGCCAGTGCTGGAAGCCGCCGATGAGCACAAGCCTCATTGATAGCCGACGCTGAATGAAAAAGCCCCGCCAGTGCGAACTGGCGGGGCTTTTTCTTGGCTATCTGTTCAGCAGGATCGGCCTCTTCGCGGGCTTGCCCGCGAAGAGGCCGGGACAGGCGATGCAATCAGTAAAGGTTGGGCTCCATTTCCAGCTCCACCCCGAACCGCTCAAGGATATCCGCCTGGATTCGCTGCGCCAGCGCATGCACCTGCGCCCCGCTCGCCTGACCATAATTGACCAGTACCAGCGACTGCAGGCGATGCACACCGGCATCGCCCTCACGGTAGCCTTTCCAGCCTGCCTGCTCGATCAGCCAGCCCGCTGCCAGTTTTACTTGGTCGTCAGCCTGGGGATAAGCGACCACACCCGGATACTGGGCACGGATGCGCTCCACCAGCCCAGCCGACACCACCGGGTTCTTGAAGAAGCTCCCGGCATTGCCCAGCTCGGCCGGGTCGGGCAATTTTTCGCGACGAATGCTGCAGATGGCGTCACTGATCGCCTGTGCGGTCGGCTGCTCGACACCCTGCTCCAGCAGACGCTGGCGCACCGGCCCGTAATCCAGGCGGGCATGCAACGTACGGCTCAAGGCAAAACGCACACGCAGGATCAACCAGCGGCCGGGGTTGCGCTTGAACACACTGTCGCGGTAACCGAAGGCACACGCCTCCAGGTCAAAATCACGCAGCTCGCCAGTCTCCCGGTCCAGCGCGGTCAACCCGGCGAACACATCCTTGATCTCGACACCATAGGCGCCAACGTTCTGCATCGGCGCAGCCCCCACGGTGCCAGGGATCAGACTGAGGTTCTCCAGCCCACTATAGCCTTGCGCCAACGACCATTGCACGAACGGGTGCCAGGGCTCGCCGGCTTCTGCCTCGACCACCACCCGCTCGCCGTCATCACTCAGCACGCGTCGACCACGGCTGGCCATGTGCAACACCACAGCATCGATATCGCGGGTCAGCAGCAGATTGCTGCCACCACCGATCACCTGCACCACCAACTCACGCTGACGCGCCTGCGCCAACGTCTCGCGCACATCGTCATCGCCGTGCGCCTGGGTGAAATAGCGGGCTTTCACATCGATGCCGAAGGTGTTGTAGGGCTTCAGCGAAACCTGTTCCTGCCAAACCGCAGTCATAGCCGCCCCTTGATTTCCACGACCAGCTCGCGGCACGCAGCCTCGATCAGGTCGAGCACCTGCTCGAAGCCCTCGGTGCCGCCATAGTAAGGGTCTGGCACTTCGTCCAGGGCCGCGCCGTAACGGCGCAGGAACAGGTCGAGTTCGCCCGCGGCGTTGTGCGGGCGCATGGCGCGCAGGTGGCCGAGGTTGCTCTCATCCATGGCCAGGATCAGGTCGTACTCGGCGAAATGCGCCGGCTTGACCTGCTGGGCACGTTGCTGCGACAAGTCATACCCACGCGCCAGCGCGGCCTTGCAGGTGCGGCTGTCAGGGGCCTTGCCGACATGCCAGTCGCCGGTACCGGCAGATGCCACATGCACCTGCTCAGCCAGGCCGGCCGCCTGCAACTGATGGCGCAGCACGCCTTCGGCGGTGGGCGAGCGGCAGATATTGCCGAGGCAGACGAACAGGACGCGCATCAGGCCTCCAGCAAGCGCCGTACGCGCTCCAGGTCTTCAGGGGTATCGACACCCACGGCTGGCGCCTCGATGGCGTCCTCGACGTGGATACGCACGCCATGCCACAGCGCACGCAGCTGTTCCAGGGCCTCGGTCTGCTCGAGCCAGCACGGGCCCCAGCTGACGAAGTCCTGCAGGAAGCCGACGCGGTACGCATACATGCCGATGTGGCGACGATAGGGCACACCCTGCGGGAGCTGGTTGCGGTCCTTGGCAAAGGCATCGCGAGCCCACGGCAGCGGCGCGCGGCTGAACGTCAGGGCCAGGCCGTTCTTGTCGCTCACCACCTTGACGGCATTGGGATTGAACACGGTTTCCGGTTCATGGATCGGCTCGGCCAGGGTGGCGATGCCGGCTTCCGGGTGGGCAGCCAGGTTGGCGGCCACCTGATCGATGATCACCGGCGGGATCAGCGGCTCGTCACCCTGCACGTTGACCACGATGGCATCCGCCGGCAGGCCCAGGTGCGCGGCTACTTCGGCCAGGCGGTCGGTGCCCGATTCATGGTCGGCACGGGTCATCAGCACCTCGGCGCCGAAGGCCTGGCAGGCTTCAAGGATGCTGGCATCATCGGTGGCGATGACCACGCGGTTTGCACCACTCTTGCGCGCCTGCTCCCAGACATGCTGGACCATCGGCTTGCCGGCGATCGCCAGCAATGGCTTGCCCGGCAGGCGCGTGGAGCGCAGCCGGGCAGGAATGACCACGGTGAAATTCACGCTCATTTGTCCAGACGCTCATCGTCGGTCAGGGTACGCGCCTCGCTTTCCAGCATCACCGGGATGCCGTCGCGGATCGGGTAGGCCAGGCCGGCGCCCTTGCTGATCAGCTCGGTCTTGTCGGCACTGAGCTTGAGCGGGCCCTTGGTGATCGGGCAGGCCAGGATATCGAGCAGTTTGGTGTCCATGGAAGCGTCCTTGAGGCCGGATGGCCGGAAATTGAAGAAGGGCTCAGGGCTTGCGCAGCAAGCGCTGCAGCTGGCTGTCGAACCAGGCGCCGAAGGCTGGCGTGGGCTGTGCCTCGACAGCCAGGTACCACCAGTCGTCGGCAGCGAAGGCCCGGCATTTCACCGCATCCTTCTCGGTCATGACCAGCGGCAGCGCCGGGCTGAATGCCAGGCTTTCGGCGCTGAACTGCGCATGGTCGGCAAAGGGATGCGGCACCGGCTGCCAGTTTAGCCCCAGCAGGGTATTGAAGAAACGTTGCGGGTTACCGATACCGGCCACCGCGTGCAGGCGCTGGCCTGCAGGGAAATGATCGAGCTCGCGGCGCTCGCCGCTGCGCAGGTTGACCAGGGCGGACGGTTGCAGGCGGAAACCGAAACCCTCGGCGCAGTCTTCACTGGCGCCGTTGAACAGCACGGCATCAGCTTCCTGAAGGCGCTCGACAGGCTCGCGCAGCGGTCCAGCCGGCAGACAACGGCCATTGCCCAGGCCACGGGCGGCATCGATCAGCACCAGTTCAAGGTCACGGGCCAGACGGTAGTGCTGCATGCCGTCATCGCACAGGATCAGGTCCAGCGGCTCGCTGGCCAGCAGCGCCTGCACCGCGGCTGAACGGTCAGGGTCGATCATCAGCGGCACGCCGGTGCGCTGAACGATCAGCAAGGGTTCGTCACCGGCCTGTTCGGCTGGCTGGCTCGCTGCCACCCGCCACGGGTAGTGTGGCGGCTTGGCACCGTAGCCACGACTGACCACACCCACCTTCAGGCCCTGGCGACGGCAATGCTCGATCAGCCAGAGAATCATCGGTGTCTTGCCGGTGCCACCCACGGTGATGTTGCCCACCACGATGACCGGCACCGGCGCCCGGTAGCTTGCACTTTCGCCGCTGAGAAAACGCGCACGCTTGCGCGTCACCACGCGCCGGTACAGCGCTTCGAGCGGGCGCAGCAGCGCCAGGGCCGGATGCCCGGCGTACCAGGCGGCGAGCAAGCGGTCGGCAAGCGCCATCAAGGTGTCCCCTGGGCGGCCTCGACGGTGGTCATGCGCAGGTGGCTGAAACCGAGCTTGCCGGCAGCATCCATTGCGGTGATCACGGCCTGGTGCGGGGTCTTGCCGTCGGCGCTGATGGCCAATGGCAGCTTGTTGTCACCACCCGACTCGCGCTCGATGGCCTCGGTCAGGGTCGCCAGGTCGCTCTTGGGCAGCAGGTGGTTGTTCACCGAATACACGCCATCGGCGCTGATGGTCACTTCCACCAGCTTGCCCTGATCGGCCGATGCCTGCTCGGCGCTGGCCGCCTCGGGCAACTCGACGCGCAACTGCGTCTCGCGGGTGAAGGTGGTGGTGACCACGAAGAACAGCAGCAGGACGAACACCACATCGATCAGTGATGCGAGGTTGATGTCGACGTTCTCCCGCTGGCGATTGCGCCGGAACTTCACGCCTTGCCTCCGGCCACTTCCACTTCGCGATCGCCCTGGATCACTTCCACCAGCTTGATCGCCTCCTGCTCCATGCCCACCACCAGCTCATCGATGCGGCGCAGCAGGAAGCGGTGGAAGAACACCGCCGGGATACCCACCATCAGGCCGGCTGCGGTGGTGACCAGGGCTTTGGAGATACCACCCGCCAGCACGGCGGCGTTGGCGGTCATCTGCGAGCCCATGAAGGCGCTAAAGATGTCGATCATGCCCAGCACGGTGCCCAGTAGACCGAGCAGCGGTGCCATGGCAGCAATGGTGCCGAGGGTGCTGATGTAGCGTTCGAGTTCGTGGATGACGCGCGAGGCGGCTTCCTCGATGCACTCTTTCATGATCTCGCGGCCATGGCGCGAGTTGGCCAAGCCTGCAGCGAGGATTTCGCCCAGCGGCGAGTCGGCGCGCAGGGCCTTGAGCTTGTCACTGGTGAGTTGCTTGTCCTTGATCCACATCCACACCTGGCCCAGCAGGTGCGGCGGGGTGACGCGGCTGGCGCGCAGGGTCCACAGGCGCTCGACGACGATAGCCATGGCGGCGATGGAACTCAGAATGATCGGCAGCATCATCCAACCACCGGACTTGACCAATTCCCACACAGTAAACGCCCCTTCGGAAAAAGGCCGCCACTCTACCATAGGCGCGCCGAGGGCTCATCTGCCGGAGGTCAGGGAATTGGCAGGCCAGTTTCTGGCTTGGGCTTTGGGGTGTCTGGTCTGGCCCTTTCGCGGGTAAACACTGAACCTGTGGGAGCGGGTTTACCCGCGAAAGGGCCAGCTCAGCTACCAACAACATCACGCCAGAACCGCCGCTGCCGACGCACACTCTCAATCCCCCCCTGCCCACCCAACACCAACCGCAGTGCCCCCTCCACCGCCGTGTCATGCACTACCATCCCGTGCCGCCGATAACGCTCGAGCACCTGTGCATGCGGGTGCCCGAAGCTGTTGTTGCGCCCCCGCGAAATCAGCACGCCACGTGCAGCCGTGGCGCGAATGAAGGCCTCGGTGGAAGAAGTACGGCTGCCATGGTGCGGCGCCTGCAGCCAGTCGATACGGGGTACGGCGGTATCCGCCAGCCAAGCCTGCTCGGCGCCAGCCTCCATATCCCCCGCCAGCAGCAAGCGCTCGCCCTGCGCCTCGACCATCAGCACACAGGAGCGGTCGTTGCTACTTTGCCCATCCACCCAGTGCCATAGCGAAAAATGCACGCCATCCCATGTCCATTGCTCGCCACGGGTACAAGGCTGCAACTGGACGTCATCCAACGCTTCACCGCCAATTATCCGACCGACCGGCAAGCCTCGCTGGATGGCAGCAGCGCCGCCCGCATGGTCGGCATGGGCGTGGCTGATCAGCATCAGGTCCAGGCGCTCCACCCCCAGCTTGCGCAGGGTTGGCAGCACCACCCGCTCGCCCAGGTCGGTTTCGCCCTTGGCCGGCCCGGCGTCGTAGAGCAGGGTGTGATGTTGCGTGCGTAGAAGCATCGCCAAGCCTTGGCCGACGTCCAGTTGCCAGATCTCGACCTGCCCAGGCGGCACGGGCTCCCTCGGCACCCACAAGGCCAACAGCATGACCGCGCCCAGCCCACGCAGCGGCACACCGCGAGGCAACAGCAACAGCAGCGCCCCGCAACACACCAACAACCAGGCCCACACCGGCAGTGCCGGCGGTATCCATACCGGCCGCCACTGCGCCAGCAAACTCAGCAGGCGGAACAGGGTGTCCAGCAAGCCACCCGCGACCCACAGCAGGCCCTCGCCAATGCCCGCCAGCGGCAGCAACAGCGTACCGAGCAATGCCAGTGGCAGCACCGCCAGGCTGACCCAGGGCACCGCCAGCAAGTTCGCTGCAGGCGCACTCAGGCTGACCGGCAACTCCGTGGCCAATAGCACCGGTAACAGACCGACGGCGATCACCCACTGGGCCCGCGTCCACGCTTGCCAGGGTCGCCAGCCGCCAAGCCGTGCCGCAAAGCTGTAGATGAGGATCGCCACCGCCGCGAACGATAGCCAGAACCCAGGGAGCAACGCCGCCAGGGGTTCGGCCAGCAACACCAGGTTCAATGCCAGCAACAGCGGCAACACCGCCCCCAACTGGCGAAAACGCAGGCGCCACAGCAGCACCACCGCCAGCATCAGGCAGGCGCGTTGCACCGGTACCCCCGCGCCGGCCAACCAGCCGTAGCCCAGCGCCGCCGCCATCGCCAGGCCGCAGGCCCACGGCAACCACGGCCAACCCTGAGGCCAGAGCCCCCAGCGCGCCAGGCCCGAGACCAGGGCATATAGCAAGCCTGCGAGCAGACCGATGTGTTGCCCGGAAATCACCAGCAAGTGCACCGTGCCGGTTGCCTGCAACGCCTGCCACTGCTCACGGGCCAGGCCCGCCCCGTCGCCGAGCAGCAAAGCCACCAATGCCGCTTCCTGCCCCTGCGCATCGACCTTGAGCAGGCGCTCGCGCAGCGCATCCCGCCACCCCGGGGCCACCGCATGCATCAGCTGGCCCGCCTTGACCGTGCCAGTGGCACCGATGCGTCGGGCCAGCAGCTGCGCCTCGCGATCCGGGCCATGGGGGTTGAGCAACCCGGCCGGGCGCTGCAAGGTAACCGCCATGCGCCAATGCTCGCCAGCATGCATGACCGGGCCATCGAACCAGCTCAGTTGCAGGCGCCGGGGCAGCTCGGCGCGGCGCGAATGCGGCTGTTCCAGCTCGAAGCGCACGCCCTGTGCAGTCCGTGCAGGTAGCCCGACCACCCGCCCCTCCAGCCATAGCGTGCGGCCATCCAGGCCCGCTGCCAGGCGGTCATCCAGCGCCTGCTGGGCCGACCAGCAGGCCCAGCACAGCCCCAGCAGAAAACAGCCCAGCGGCCACAACCGCGTGCATACGCAGACGCCAACTGCCAGCAACAGCAGTAGCAGCCACCCGACCGACGGTAAAACGGGGAGAAAGCCCAGGCTCAACAGCCCGAGCGCGAGCGCAAACATCCCTGTGCGCATGAGGTAGAGCTCCAGAAGCGGAATCGCTTACTGAGGCATAGACGAAAAGCCGGCATTGCCCGCTCAACAATTGTCACAAACTCTAAACGAGGCTGAACGCGAATCGAGGCATACTGCCCCGATCAACGCTCCGGGAGCCTACATGCCGCGCCGACTTTTCAAACGCTACATGCCGGACCCGACCAGTATTCGGGAACACAAATCCTTACGCTTTTTCGGGAAGCTGCTGCATGACCCGAACCTCTGGCACCTGAACCGCCATTCGGTGGCGCGGGCCATGGGGGTGGGACTGTTCGCGGCGTTGATCCCCATTCCCATGCAGATGCTGCTGGCCGCAGCACTGGCGATCCCGGTACGCGGCAACCTGCCGATCGCCGTCAGCCTGGTCTGGCTGACCAACCCGCTGACCATGCCACCCGTGTTCTTCGTCACCTACATGACCGGCGCCTGGCTCATGCAGGTGCCACCGCGCAGCCTGCCGGACGAGCTGACCTTCGAATGGATCACCGACCAGTTGGCCACGCTGTGGCAACCGTTTCTGCTGGGTTCGGTGGTGTGCGGGGTGGTGCTTGGCGTGGTCGCCTACTTCACCACCCTGCTGTACTGGCGCTGGTGGATTGGCCGGCAGTGGCGCCGGCGCAAGCAACGGCTGTCAGGCGCGCATGCCTCGGCCGCTGACCAGCAGGCGAACACACAGCACATAGAGCACTGCGGTGGCCACCAGCATGAAGGTGATCGCCGTGCCAATACTGATGTCCGACACCCCTAGGATGCCGTAGCGGAACGAGTTGACCATGTGCAGCACCGGGTTGGCCAGCGACACGGTCTGCCAGAATGGCGGCAGCAGGTTGATCGAGTAGAACACCCCGCCCAGGTAGGTCAGCGGCGTCAGCACGAAGGTGGGGATGATCGAGATATCGTCGAAGTTGCGCGCGAACACCGCGTTGACGAAGCCCAGCAACGAGAAGATGGTGGCGGTCAGCAGCACCACGATGACCGTCACGCCCAGATGATGCACCTGCAGGTTGGTGAAGAACATCGACAGGATGGTCACGATCACCCCGACCGCCAGGCCGCGCAGCACACCGCCTAGCACATAGCCGACAAGGATAGTGTGCGGCGATACCGGCGACACCATCAGCTCTTCGATCGAGCGCTGGAACTTGCTGCCGAAGAAACTCGACACCACGTTGCCATAGGAGTTGGTGATCACCGACATCATGATCAGCCCCGGCACGATGTACTGCATGTAGGTGAAGCCGCCCATGTCGCCGATCTGCCGGCCGATCAGGTTACCGAAGATGACGAAGTACAGGACCATGGTAATCGCCGGTGGCAGCAGGGTCTGCGGCCAGATGCGCAGAAAGCGCCGCACTTCGCGGTAGACGATGGTGTTCAGGGCGACCCAGTTGGTGCGCAGTTCCACACTCATACCGCCACCTTCGACAGGTTTTTTTCCACCAGGGACACGAACAGCTCCTCGAGTCGGTTGGTCTTGTTGCGCAGGCTCTGCACTTCGATGTTCTGCAGCGCCAGCTGACCGAACAGTGCGGTGATGCCGATGTCTTTTTCCACCTGCACCTCAAGGGTATGCGGCGTCAGCAGCCGGCACGGGTAGCCCTGCAGCACCGGGGCTGTGGCCAGGTCCTGCTTGAGGTCGAGGACGAAGGTCTCGACGTGCAGCTTGCCCAGCAGTTTGCGCATGCTGGTGTTCTCGACGATGGTGCCGTGGTCGATGATGCCGATGTTACGGCACAGCTGCTCGGCCTCTTCCAGGTAGTGGGTGGTGAGGATGATGGTGATGCCTTTCTGGTTGAGCTCGGTGAGGAAGCTCCACATCGAACGGCGCAGCTCGATGTCCACGCCGGCGGTCGGCTCATCGAGAATCAACAGGCGCGGCTCGTGGATCAGCGCGCGGGCAATCATCAAGCGGCGCTTCATGCCACCCGACAGCGAGCGCGACTGCACGTCACGCTTGTCCCACAGGCCCAGCTGGGTCAGGTACTGCTCGGCGCGCTCCTTGGCCACCTTGGGCGGAATGCCGTAGTAGCCGGCCTGGGTCACGACGATGTCGAAGGTCTTCTCGAACTGGTTGAAGTTGAACTCCTGCGGCACCACGCCCAGGCAGCGTTTGAGCGCCGAGGGCTCGCGATCCAGGTCGTGGCCGAACACATTGACCATGCCGCTGGTCTTGTTGACCAGGGTCGAGAGGATGCCGATGGTGGTGGACTTGCCGGCGCCATTGGGGCCGAGCAAGGCGAAGAAGTCGCCTTCGGCGACGTCCAGGTCGATGCCCTTGAGGGCCTGGAAGCCGTTGCCGTAGGTCTTGGTCAGCTGTCGGATGGACAGGGCGGAACTCATAGCGGGTCACTTACCGAAGAAAAAGGTGCAGGACACGCCAGGGCAGATCACTGGCGCAGTGAGTGCGGCCATGGTGCAAGGCCAGGCCGCACAAGTACAGTCACATGTATTGATAATGACTATCGAAGCAAGGTCAGGTCAGCGCGGTCATCACGGCGGCCTGATACGCCGGGCGCGCCTTGAGGCGCTCATACCAGGCTTCCAGATGGTGCATGGCCGGGCGTTCGATGGGCATCTCGAACCAGGCGTAGACGAAGCTACCCAGTGGGATGTCGCCCATGCCGATCTGGTCACCGGACAGGTACGGCTGTTTGGCCAAGGTTTCGTCGGCGATGGCCAGCAACTGGGCACACTGCTTGTGCGCGGCGTTGATCGCCACCCAGTCGCGCTGGTCTTCCGGAGTGCGCAGCAGACCCCAGAACAACGGGCGGAACGGCGCGGCAAAGGACGACGTGGTCCAGTCCATCCACTTGTCGGCCAGGGCACGCTGGCGCGGGTCATCCAGGTACCAGCCCTGCTCTGCGCCGTATTCGGCGCACAGGTAGCGGACGATGGCATTGGACTCCCACAAGGTCAGGTCGCCGTCTTCCAGCATCGGCACCAGGCCATTGGGGTTGCGCGCACGGTAGTGCGGCTCGTTGACCACACCGAAGGCACCACCGGCGTCGATCGCCTCGAAGTCCAGACCCAGCTCGTGGGCGATCCACAACGCCTTGCGTACATTGCTCGAGTTCTTGCGGCCCCAGATCTTCAGCATGACAACGTCCTTATGAATGCGCAGGGCTGACAGTCTACTCCAGAGCTTTGTCGCCTGTACCGGCCTCTTCGCGGGCAAGCCCGCTCCCACAGGATCACCACAGATTCCGAAAGGTACAGGCGAACACTGCACTGAAACTCCTACCACCACACCCTGTCACTGTTCTGAACCTGCCGTTCACAGCGTAGCGTCTAAGCTCTGTGGGACGGCTCAAGCCCCTGGTTCCAAGGAGGACCGATTATGTTGCTGTTGTGGTTGGTGGTGCTGGTGATCGGCGCGGCATACCTCACGCACCGGCGCCTGGCGCCCTTGCAGATTCTCGGCATCATCGCGGCCTACGTGCTGCTGATGGGCATTTTCAGCCGTGCTCCCGGCTGGCTGCTAACGCTGTTCTGGATCGTGCTGGCCCTCAAGACGGCCCTCGTGGTGCTACCGGAGTGGCGCCGCAAGGTGTTCAGCGGCCCGGTGTTCAGGTGGTTCCAGCGCACCCTGCCGCCGATGTCGCAGACCGAGCGCGAAGCCATTGATGCCGGCACAGTGTGGTGGGACGGCGAACTGTTCAGTGGCCGCCCGGACTGGCGCACCCTGCTCAGCTACCCGGCGCCGAAACTGACCGAAGAGGAACAGGCCTTCATCGATGGCCCGACCGAGGAGCTCTGCGCCATGGTCAGCGACTGGCAGATCGGCCAGGACCTCGACCTGCCTCCCCAAGCCTGGACGCACATCAAGCAGAGTGGTTTCTTCGCCCTGATCATCCCCAAGGCGTATGGCGGTAAAGGCTTTTCCGCCTACGCCCACTCCCAGGTGGCGATGAAACTGGCCACCCGCAGCGGCGACCTGGCGTCCACGGTGATGGTGCCGAACTCCCTCGGCCCGGCAGAGTTGCTGCTGCATTACGGCACCGATGAACAGCGCAATCACTACCTGCCGCGCCTGGCCCGTGGAGAGGAAATTCCCTGCTTCGCCCTTACCGGCCCGCTGGCCGGCTCCGACGCTGGCGCCATGCCCGACACCGGGGTCATCTGCAAGGGCCTGTGGCAAGGCGAAGAAGTCATCGGCCTGCGCCTGAACTGGGAAAAGCGCTACATCACCCTCGGCCCGGTCGCCACGTTGCTAGGGCTGGCGTTCAAGGCCTACGACCCGGATCATCTGCTGGGCGAGGAAGAAGAACTGGGGATCAGCCTGGCACTGATCCCCACCGATACCCCCGGCGTGGACATCGGCAAGCGCCACCTGCCGCTGGGCGCGGCGTTCATGAACGGCCCCAACAGCGGCAAGGACGTGTTCGTGCCGCTGGACTTCCTCATCGGCGGCCAGGCCATGCTCGGCAAAGGCTGGATGATGCTGATGAACTGCCTGTCGGTGGGCCGCTCGATCTCCTTGCCTGCGGTCGGTACCGGCGCCGCCAAGTACACCAGCCTGGTCACCGGCCAGTACGCCAACATCCGCGAACAGTTCAATGTGCCCCTGGCGGCCTTTGAGGGCATTCAGGAATCCCTCGCACGTATCGGCGGCAACGCCTGGCTGATGGACAGCGCCCGCCTGCTGACCGCCAAGGCCGTGGACCTGGGCGAAAAACCCTCGGTGCTGTCGGCGATCCTCAAGTACCACCTGACCGAGCGCGGCCGCGAATGCATCCAGCACGCCATGGATGTGCATGGCGGCAAGGCGATCATCATGGGCCCGAACAACTACCTCGGGCGCAACTGGCAGGGTGCGCCGATCTTCATCACTGTTGAGGGCGCCAACATCCTCTCGCGAAACCTGATGATCTTCGGCCAGGGCGCGATCCGCTGTCACCCCTTCGTACTCAAGGAAATGGCCCTGGCCGCCCGTGAAGACCGCGATCAGGCGCTGGTCGAGTTCGATGATCTGCTGATGAAGCACATCATGTTCGCCGCCGGCAATGCGGCCAGCACCCTGATCTACGGCCTCGGATTGGGCCGCCTGGAGCAGGTGCCGGGCGATGCCCTGAGCCAGGGCTACTTCCGCGCCCTCAACCGCCAGGCGGCGGCGTTCGCGATGATGGCTGACCTGTCGATGATGCTGCTGGGCGGGGCGCTCAAGCGCCGCGAGCGCCTCAGTGCCCGCCTCGGCGACGTGCTGAGCTACCTGTATCTCGCCAGCGCCGTCCTCAAGCGTTACCACGACCAGGGCTCGCCCGACTACCTGCAGCCGCTGTTGCGCTGGGCCATGGAAGAAAGCCTGGGCCAGGCGGAGCGCGCGCTGGACCGCCTACTCGACAACTTCCCCAACCGCTTTGTCGGCTGCGCGCTACGGGTGCTGGTGTTCCCCTTCGGCCGTCGCCACACCGGCCCCAGTGATGAACTGGATGCTGAAGTGGCTGAACTGATCGGTCGGCGCAAGGGCGACCCGGCACTGGAAGCGCTGCTGGCTGGCTGCTACCGCCCGCTGGCAGAAGACGACCCTGTCGCTGCACTGCAACGGGCCAGCGACTTGCTCGACGACACGGCGCCGCTGAGCAAGGTCCTGCACCAGGCACTCAAGGAAGGCAAAGTCCAGCCAGCCCCCGGCCAGCACGGCATCGACGCCGCCGTAGAGGCAGGCGTACTGCAACCCGGCGAAGGCCAGCGCCTGCACGCTGCCGAACAGGCACGACGCAAGGTGATCGATGTCGATGCCTTCGACAAGGCGCAACTGCTCGCCGAACCCGGCAAGGTGCGCTGACCCTTCGCGAGAAACGGGGGGCGGCGTATACTCCGCCCCCGTTTCAGCCATACCGAGGATCCATTCCATGGCCAACCCCTACCTGGAATACCACCTGCAACTGCTCCAGCACCTGCGCACCATCCTGGTGGCGCTGGGCGAGGCAGAGCAGGTGCCGGAAGAAAGCCACGCCCTGTTCCTCGAACGCTTCGACGAACTGCTGACCCTGTTGCCGCAAGACCCGCTGGAAAGCCAGTACCTGGGCCAGGACCTGATCTGCCAGGTAATCCAGCGCTATCCGCAGATCGCCCACCTGGTGCCGCGTGACCTGCTGTGGTTCTTTGCCGGCGATTGCCTGCACTTCATGCCGGAAGAAGAACTCGCGATTTATCAGCAACTGGAAGAGCGTCGCCATGAGGCCGAATCCAACGGCGAGCCCTTCGACTGGAACCAGGAAAAGCAGCTGCTGAGCCAAGCCGCACCCGGTAGCACTCACTGAGTAGGTCCCGTGCGCCTTGGTAACGCCATGGCGCATATCCACGCACTTACTTAACATTAAAAAAGAATTAACAAAGTGAAAAGTCGCATAGCGGCCCCGCCTATTCCTACAGCAACTTAAAACTCATGACACCTAGAATCAGCACCGAGGCAACGACAGGCAAACAGCCTGTCAAAGCCTCACACTGAAACTAATTAACCCATCAATCAGGTTATGTCATGAAGAAGTCTTTAGTTACTCTATCCCTCGGCCTGCTTACTGGCCTGGCGGGCAACGTCGCCTTCGCTTCCAGTGGTTCGATTGCCTTTGAAGGTAGTATCACGCCAGAGACTTGCCCTATCGAAATCGTCAACCCTGGTGACGGCAGTGTGAATGACCGCGTGAACATGGGTGACATTCCCATGGGTCGATTCACCGCTGCGAACATGGAAATCCGTGGTGCTTCCTTTAATATTCGTGTACCCGACAGAGGCGTCTGCGGCATCACCGAAAACAACGCCTTCGTGAAGTTTGATGGCGCTGCCGACGCCAGCGGCAACTATTTCAAGATCGACCCCGTTGCTGGCGCAGCAACCAACGTTTCGATTGTCATCAAGGACGCCACCAACACCTCGATCGGACCGGGTAGCACCTCGACTGATTACGTGCTGAACACTACCGGCCCGACTGACCTGCGCTTCGACGCCTACTACCGCTCCACTGCCACCGGCGTCACCGCAGGCCCCGCATCGGCCAAGGTTCGCTACACCGTCGACTACCGCTAATCCTGCGCACACTGCAGTACCTCCTGGTACTAGTCAAATCATCCAGGCGTGATCGATACGCCTGGATGCAGCGAGTTACCCAATGATCAAACAGTTCATGTACACGCTCTCCGTTCGTGTCGGCGCTTGCGCCTGCCTGGCACTGTCGATGCTTATATTTTCTGCCACCAGCCATGCTGCCTTGACACTGAACAATACCCGCATCGTTGTCAGCAGCGACAAACGCAGTGCCTCCGTAGTTGTCAGAAACCCCTCCAAAAGCACCTACGCCGTACAGACCTGGATAAACACAGAGGCTGACGACAACACCACCGTCGTGCCCTTTGCGACATCGCCACCCTTTTTCAAGGTCAGTCCAGAAAGTGAACAGCTTCTGCGCATCAATGTATTACCGAACAGTTTGCCGCAGGACCGCGAGTCATTGTTCTTCTTCAACATGCAGGAAATTCCGCATGCCAGTGCAGAGCCGGGCAATCAACTCAGTATTGCCATGCGCACACGCATCAAGTTGTTCTACCGGCCGCAGCAGCTCAAGGGCAAGCCGACCGAGCAGCTCGAGTCGCTGACATTCTCGATAAATGAGCGTAAGGGGGTGAAGCAACTGGTGATCAATAACCCGACCCCTTTCCACATAACGTTCATCAGTCTGAAGGTACAGACCGACGGCCGCGGCCACAAGATCGACAGCGCGCAGATGCTCCCCCCTCTTTCCCGTCAGGCTTATGCGCTAGCCAATGTTCCCTTGAACGCAAGCTCCAGCATCAGTTTTTCCGTAATCAACGATTTTGGCGGTTACACCCAACCCCTGACCCGGCCGATTCAATCGACTCGCTAGAGACTCGCGTCAGAACGTAAGGAGTCGTTCAAATGCCCCTTCTTCCAATGCGCTGGCCGACTGCTTGCGGCCAGCGCCACGTACTACTGTGCCTGGCTGGCAGCCTCGTCGCCCTCCACGACATACCGACAGCGAAGGCGAACGTCGACTATGGCTTCGAATCGGGTTTTCTGCGCGATAACAGTGAACAGAGCGCGCTGGCACTGAATTTTCTGGCGACCGAACAAAATCTCGCACCGGGCCGCTATCTAGTGACTGTCATGGTGAATCTACAGGCTATCGGCCGTCATGAGCTCGATTTTCAGGGCGATGCCAATGGCCAACTGCAACCCTGCCTGCCCGCCGCTAAGCTGGGCGACTGGGGCCTGCGTCTCGATGCACTGGCTGCCCCCGAAGACGCACAAAAAACGTGCCTGGACCTGGCATCGGTAGTGCCTGGCGCCAATGTCGACTTCGATAGCGGGAGCCTGCGCTTGTCCATCTCGATACCACAGATCGCCATGCGCCGTGATATCGCGGGCAATGTCGACCCATCACGCTGGGACAGCGGTATCAATGCCGCATTTCTCAATTACCAGGCATCTACCCTGCAGGGGGAAAGCCGTTACAGAGGCCGCTACAGCAACGAAGCCTTGTACCTCAATGGCGGTCTCAACCTTGGCGACTGGCGATTGCGCACCACCCAGTCATGGCAACAAGACAGCAACGGCACTCGCAACTGGGCGCGCGCGCAGACCTATGCCCAGCGCGATCTGCCTGGCACGCGTGCCAATCTCACCCTCGGCGAAACGTTCACCGACAGCGACATTTTCAATAGCGTCCCCATCACGGGCGTACGCGTGGCTTCGGACATGGGCATGCTGCCCGACGCACTACAGGGTTATGCCCCTGTCATCCGCGGCGTGGCGCAGACCCGCGCCAAGCTCGAGGTGTGGCAGAACGGTTACCCGATCTACGCCACCTACGTCAGCCCCGGCCCTTATGCGATCGATGACCTGGGTACCGCAGGCAACGGCGAACTGGAAGTGGTGCTGACCGAAGCCGATGGTCAGGTGCGCCGCTTCACCCAGCCGTACTCCAGCCTCAGCAACCTGCAGCGCCAAGGTATTTGGCGCTACAGCGCCACGCTTGGCCGCTACAATCCAGCGAGTGACCTGGACAAGCCGTTGCTGTGGCAAGCCACCCTGAGCAGGGGCATGGAGTGGAACCTGACGTTGTTCGGTGGGTTGATGGCCAGCGAGTACTACCGCGCCATGAACCTGGGTGTCGGCAAGGACCTGGGCAGTTTCGGCGCCGCGTCGTTCGACATCACCCAGGCCAACAGCCAACTCGACATCGCCGGCCAGAACGACGTGCAAGGCCAAAGCTTTGCGCTGAAATACGGCAAGGCATTTTCCACCGGTACCAACCTGCGGTTTGCCGGATACCGCTACTCGACCGAAGGCTATCGGGATTTCAGCGAGGCCGTGCAGCAGCGCAGCCGCAACTCTACCTTCACGGGCAGCCGCCGCAGCCGCCTGGAAGCATCGGTGCATCAGCGACTCGGTCAGCATCACAGCCTGAGCCTGACACTGTCGCAACAGGACTACTGGCAACAAGCCAGCACCCAGCGCCAGTACCAGATGGGTTTCAATACCTACCACGCAGGCATCAGCTACTACCTGTTCGCCTCGCAGTCACTTAGCGACACTCACGGTAGTGACCGCCAGTTCGGCCTGAGCCTGTCGATGCCACTGAATTTCGGCCGCTCTGCCAATGCCACTTACGATATGCAGAAGCAGGAACGTGGATACAGCCATCGTGCCAGCTTGAGCGGAAGTGCCGACGAGGGTCGGCTCACCTACAACACCAGCGTGGCGCAGCATGAAGACCATCGACGGACCAGTGCCCTGGCGCTCGGCTACAGGACCGAGCATGGCAGCTTCGGTACAGGACTGACCGATGGCAGCGACTATCGCAGCCTCTCACTCAATGCCAGCGGCGCGCTGCTGTTACATGCCGGCGGCCTGGAGCTTGGCACTTACCTGGGCGATACGGCAGGGCTGGTGGAGGTGCCCGGGGTTGCCGGAGTCGGTGTGCAGAACAGCGCTGGCAGCCACACCAACGAGCGGGGCTATGCCCTGGTGCCCTATCTGCAACCCTACCGCAACAACACCCTGGTACTGCAGACCGACCGGCTGGGCCCCAACGTGGAAATCGACAACGGTACGGCGCAACTGGTGCCGCGCCGGGGTGCGATCGTCAAGCACCAGTTCAACGCTCGCCAGGTTTCACGCTGGGCACTGACCCTGCTGCACCCCGACGGTACACCGGTACCGTTCGGCAGCCTGGTGTTCGACGCCGATGACCAGCAACTGGGCATGGTCGGCCAGGCCGGCCTGACACTGCTGAGTACCGTCGACCGGGCCCAGACGCTGACCCTCAACTGGGGCGAACAGGATGATCAACGCTGCCACCTGCACGTCGACCCACATACCATGCATTTTGCCGAAGGCTATTACCTGCAGACATTGACCTGCAACACGGCCGGCATCAAGGAATCGACATGATCCAGTTTACCCATGCCACCCTGACACTGGGCGTGCTGCTCAGCTTGACATGGCCCGCCAGCCAGGCGCTGGCGGACGCCTCGTCATACTGTTTCTACGAGGATAAGTCAAAAGCTACCGTGACGTTCGAATCGAAGATCCCACCCACTTACATACCACTGAACGCAAGTATCGGTACCGAAGTCGGGAAAACACAGGTCTTGTACGCTTCGACCCTCGAAAACAGGATACTGAACTGTTACAACGACGGCACCGATGTGATGCGATTTCGCATGACCCCCATTCACCCGCCGTTGGTACTGCCAGGCACCAGAGGGAACGGCGAGGTATTGCCGACCGGCATCAAAGGCATCGGCGCGCGCATTCAGCTTTTCGGCCCGTTCGACGGCCAGGCAGCTCCTAGTTTTCGACCGGAAGACGACCATACCTGGGTGCCATTCACCGCTATACGCGACCGGCGGCACGGCCTGGCTGACTTCAGGCTGCAGTTGTTGTTCTATCAGGTCACCCTGGTCAAGACTGGTGAACTGGAACCTGGCGATCATGAGATCGACAGAGACATGTTCATAGGCAACCTGGACTTCGGCGGCATTGGCAATGCCTTCAAGTTTCGCCTGAAAGGTGAAGTCATTCAGACCCATTGCACGATCGGTACCGACCCGGTAACACCCAATCCGGTACCACTAGGTGACTTCAGCCGTTCAGAGTTCACCCATGTCGGCTATACCACCACAAAGGTCGATTTTCGCATCACCCTCGCCGCCTGTCAGACCGACCCTGATAACAATACGTACGCCACTCTGGAGCTGAAGACTCCGGATGCCTTGATCGGTCCAGGCCAGAGTAGCGTCTTTGGCCTGACCAAGGACTCGGATGCCGCTGGCGTCGGTATCCAGGTTTTCAAGGGCGATGGCAGCCCGATGCCACTTAACACCGAAGAACCCATGACACCGCTGAGCAAGGGCACAACGGTACTGAATCTCCAGGCAAGCTTTCACCAGATCGAACCCAGTCGGGCTGTACGGGCAGGGATCGCCAAGGGACAGTTGAACTTCATCGTGCGCTACCGATAGAAACGAAGGGGCCATGGAGGCCCCCTCTGCAGGCTTTGTGACTACGACCTCGCCTCGACAGGCCGGGTTCCGCTCAGGATGTTCTGCGCGTCGTACTGATACTCCACATGCTCCCCTGGAGCATTGGCACTGGTCGCCACGAGCGTGACCTGGGTCAAGCGATTGAGGGCGTCGTAGAGCAAGGTACGGCCGGCGTCATCCTTGGTCAGGTTGCCATTCGGGTCATACTCCAGGTTTATCACAGGCGGGTAATCGGCATGGGTATTGGTGATCTGCAACAACTGCGCAGGATCCTGCCGCTTGACCGGGTCGCCGAAGAAATAGCGCGCCCGGTTGAACCCACCCTCGAACGTGGTGAGCACCAGCGTAATGTTGTCCAGGTCATCGAAGCTGAACGTCTGCCCCTGGATCTTCTTGCCATAGGGGTCGACAGGCCAGTAGTGGTTATCAGGATCATCCTCGCTTTCGAAAGCATTGCAGGTATAACGGGTCAAGCGACCACGGAGGTCGTAACCATAACTTTCATCGCGCAGCAGACGATAAGGTGCGCCACACGCATCCAGGCACGCCAACAGATCCCCGCACATTTCCTCGCCACAGGCCTGCAGGCACGCCGACAGTGCCTCGAACGCCTCCCGATCGCACTCCAACAGTACGCGCTGTTGAATGCAATCGAACTGATCGTAGCACTGCGTCAGAATCTGCAGCGTATCGCCGCCAAAGTCGAAGCTTCGTACCGTTTCCCGATCGAAACCATCGTATTCCAACGCGGTAACCAGCTGACTGGCGCTGCGAACATCGCGTGTAGTGAAGCGCTTCGTGCGGCCGAATTCGTCATAGGCGAAGTCTGATCGCAGCAACTCGGGGCCTGGCTCGCCGGCACGGCGCCGCCGCCCTGAAATCGCTTCGTGCAGGCGGGTTTGTTCGAGGCGCCCGAACCGATCGTAGACATAGGCCTGACGCTGTTGCAGAACATCGACATAGAAGTGCATACGGCTGCGGAAGCTGTACCCGTAATGCATGGTGTAATGCTCACCGTCAATGTAGCGGTCTTCCTGTTTCAAATCGCCCTGGGTGAAATACTTGCGTTCGACTCTATGACCTGGCTCTTCGAACTCATTCAGGCGAGCATTCTTCGGATCGTAGAAGTAGCGAGCCTCGACGTTCGCCAGCAGCCGCTGGACAGGTTCCTCACCCACGGCCGGCAGATACTGATAAGTCACCTCTCGTTTATCCGGGGCAATCATCAAGTACGGTTGTCGTTCGCCTGGCCGATACCTGAATTCCTGGTCGCGATAACCGGTGATGGCATGCGTTCTTCGGCCCAGCCCATCGAATGTCTGCTCGCCCAACAATACCGAGCCGACCTTGATACTGACCGGCCAGTCCTCACGACTATGTGCCGCATAGGTACGCTGCACGATGGCATTGCCTGGCAACGTATGGTCGAGCAGGCGATCGAACGCATCGTAGCCGTACAGGTTGATGCGTGCCGTGACACCTTCGCCATCGCGCTCCCGATGCAGACGACCAAGACCGTCGTAGTCCAGCTGCTTCAGGCTGACGCGACGCTGGACCGTTCGACCTGCCTCGTCCTGCTCTTCGTAGTAGCGCTCGACGCGCACCGGCTCGTCGAACAGGTTCATCCAGGTTTGCGTCCTGCCCCCTACCCCGCCATCACTCCCCACGCGCCAGGCCGTGATGATCGGCCCGCGATGGTCCAGCGCCCCCAGCGGGTCGATCACGGTATAGTCGCGGCTACCGTCCGGGCCGATCTCGCAAGACTGCTGGCCCCAATCGTCGTGCTCGAACCGGCTTTCGAGTTCCAGCACCCAGGCTTCATGCCAATCGATTTCGGTCCGCGATGCCTCTTGCCTGAGCGCATCGTAAGAGGCCCGGAAAGTCGGCCGAGGCGCACCCGCGTACAGCTTGCTGTCGTTGTCATCACGCTCTTCGTACAGGACACGGTTGAAACCGTCCAGAATGCTGCGGGTCCTGACATTTTTGACATCGAAAACAACCTGCTCGGCTACGTCAGCAGCATGCGCACAGAGATGATATTCATATTTCTTGGTTGCCTCGTTATCACCTGCCGGATCGACGGTCTCGAATGTGACACGCCGTAGCGCATCGTACCCATAGCGAATTCTCACATCGTTATCGTCATGATTGAGCAACGGCTCGCCGTGAAGCAACGAGTGCAGAGATGTGATGGTTTTCGACTCATCATCGAAGCCCACGAGCCGTTCGACGGTCTCCAACGCATCTTCGTCAGAGATGTCATCCCTAACAATCTCATAGCTGTAAAAGGTCGAGGTGCTCAACACGGCTTCGGGGTCCGAGGTCGGGTAGTTGAGTTCACGCTCTTTCACGCGACCGTGTCGCACTGGATCACCTGGGTCCTCGTAGTAAGTGAAATTCGTCCATTCGAGTGCCTGGCGGCCGTCCCCCAGTGTTTCCCCCTCGACCACATGCCCACCATAGGCTCGCCATGCATGGTCAGGGTCGTTGGCGTCGTACTCGCGATCTGTTACTGCCGACAAACTGATATAGGTGCGAAGCGTGCTCAACGTCGGCGCTTGGCCGGACCCGGTAGGTGCAGGCTTGACCGTGGTCTGCTTCAAATGACGGACAAAGCCTTCCGGATCCGGAGGGCAGGCACCCGCTTCGCCTTGCTCCGGATACCACAGATGCTCCTCTTCCACATCGTCCACCCGCTTACGCCAAACCAGGTTACCGTGGTTGTCATAGCGGTTCTGTACCACCTGCGTACGCGGTGGGCGCGTATTGTCCCGCAACAGCCAGCGCTGCAGCTCTTCGGTGGGCAGTTGAAAGCTGGCCGGTTGTTGATCGAACGGTTTCTCTTCATCCAGCGGGTAGGTGTTGAGTGCTTCTTGCTGGGAATTGCCCTGGCGGGTGATTTCGGCGGCGAGCAGGTGAAACCGGTTGAAGCGCCTTTCGATGACCCTTACCGGTTCACCCTCGACATAGTGTGTCTCCAGCGAACCGTACAGGTAAGCACCGTTGCGCTTGTAGAGGTTGTCCAGCCCGTCGTCTTCCCCCCAGGGCGTACTGTCATCGCCGAGGAAGTTATTGGTCCCCCACCCTTGTGCCTCGGTGTTCTGGTATTCGAAACCTACGTCCACCAACGCATGCCGGATGCCCAGATTCGGTAAGTCTGTTCCTGGGAAGGTCTTGTGACGATTGACTCGTGGCAGCGACACTCGTTGGGCAGCACTGGGGAAGCGATGGCCACCGTCGGTGTACTCGAATACCTCCTTCGCTCCTGTCGGGGTTCGGACCTGGGTGACAGAGAGATAGGTATTACTAGGGTCGTACTGATATTCGAACTCCCAGTTGGCCGCGTTGGCGGTCGGCAAGGTGATCTGGCTTACCCGATAGTCACTACCGCTCAGGCCCATCACGTAGCGCAGCACCACGCCTGCGGCAACGGAGTGCTCAAGTATCTGTACAGCCGAAGACGTGCGCTCGACCGTGAGCAGGCGAGTGAGAGCACCTTCTTCGTCAACTTCGCTTATCGACGAGAGCAACGTATGCCGGCTGCCAAAAGGTACGTAATCAAGCTGCAGCTTGAACCCCATGTTCAGGATGCTCACCGGCAGCCCGATACTGTTTCCAGCACCTTGCAGCTCGAGGATTTCCTTGAGCCCGGAACGGTGAACCACACGCAAGCGCCGGGTTGCACCGAGCCCGGCATTACCCTCTTTGTACACGTGAAAACTGGGGATTTTCTGTTCAGGAATCAACAGGCGCTTGTCTGCACGGTCACTGTCTTCTAGACGGAACGACTCCCCTGTACTCAAAGAAAGAACCTGATTGTGCGGCGTATACTGCGTCAACCCCAAGTTCCAGCCCCTGCCAAATCCGGAGTCCGCCGTATTCAGCGGGTTATAGTTGAGCCCTAGCCTGAACGACGGGCCAGCAAGGGCGTGCGACTTCAGGTCAGGTATTGCAATTGACATCGTACACAGCCCGGTTCTCCGGTCGACGCCACCCTGAATGAAACTCATGAAGCTGAAGGCGGTTGAATGCAGTGTCTTGTCGATACTCATGAGGATAAACCTTCTGAAAGATCAGGGATTGTTTGAAAACATCAATACCAGTAGTAGAAGCACGACAGCTTGCCATCGTAACTGCCACCATTCTTGAAGTAGCGATCAACCAGTTTCAGTCCGGGCTTGATCATTTGCCCGGCCTGGTAGTTCTTGACTTCGCTGATTTTCATCCACTCCATCTGAAAGGGATGCTTGGTACCCCTCACGGTAAATTCAAAATTATCCGTAGTACTATTGCATTTGTCCGAGGACAACTTCAAATGCGCCCCTGCCGGGAAATTTTCAACCTTGAAATAATAGGCCTGATCATTCCCGCACTCCATATTGCTCAGGTTGAAATAATCATTAGTATGCCAAGGTAGCGACTTGGAACAGGTCTTTCCGGGCTCACCACTTTTATTATTTGCGAAGCTGATTGTCACCGTATTGGTGTTCACCTCTGAAGCCGCATTGCTCGCCGTCAGCCAGCCACAGGCGATCATGGCAACGGCCATTTTATTGAACAGGCTCATGATTGTTTCTCCTCAGGAGCACCCACACGAAAAGGTTCGCTGTGCAGTGGTTTGGCACTGTCAAATCGGGTGTGCATCATGTGATTACGATGACCGACGATAGAGTCCGGCAAATGAGAAATCTGCCGCTCATGCAAGTTGCCGAAACGGTCACGTAAACGCACTGCTATTGGCCTGTAGAGCTTGGGGTCCAATCCTATTACCGGCGGCAAATAGGGCGGCATGCCCGGAAAAGTGACTGATTTACTATACGGGACATCATCGACACGGCGATTGACGATCACCAGCGACCCACTTTCAAATACCCGATTATCGACTTCAAGTGTCAAATACTTCTCCACGTATTCGTAAAGCGTTGGCAGATCACCACCTCCCGGACTCACCTCAAAACCAAACTGAACATGAGTTGGCGTTTCTTTCTTGACGACATCATTGAAAACCCAACCGGTAAAGCTCAACTCTTCAACTGCAACGTGCTTATTCTCCCAACTCAGGGTGGTAATGTTCAGGAATTCGTCATTGGAATACGAGATCAGCTCGCACGTCAGAAAACTTCCTCCTTGGTACTTGAGCTTCCAGTAGTCAACCGTATTCGGGTGCAGATAGAACTCATCATCGTCCGCTGCTGGCAGCTCGAACTGAGTCCCCCCGCCGTCCACGCGATAGCCCTTGAACGTGTACAGATCATCATGGAAATCCGGCGTCGGCTTGGCCGTTACGCTAATGCGAGAATTCAAGTCACTCGTTGCGGTCGAGTAAAACCACTCGAGCTGGTCAGACTGCAATCCAGAGTAGAAGACTCGCGCATCGTGGCTCGGGGAATTCGCATGCAGGTAAAATCGCATGTGTTGCTGCAAATCGTTCTGCGGCATCGCCTGAGGCGTACCCGCCGGCAAACCAACAGCTTGGTCAAAGTAATTGGGCAGTGACCGCGTTGCCCAAGCGTACGCATCGTCTTCGATGCCCTGGGCATCCTCGAGGTCGTGCAAGCGCTGCCCGGCATCCCGCTCGTAGATGCCGATGCTGTTCAACTCTTTCAGGCTCAAAGGGTAATGCACGCCGCCGACAGGCGTCGTCTCGACGGTGACCTCCACCAGCAACTGCTGGAAACCATTGCCGAACAACTCCCCCCTGCTGCCCGCATCCGGCCCACCGACAACCTTGATGTCATGGACCCTCAAGGATTTCCAGGTGGGCTCTTCCTTGAGCTGCGATTGCTGTACCACGCTGTAATCAGTGGCATAGCGCACACCGCCTTTCACTACCTCGCAGGCCACGACACTGCTGCGCGTCCCTGTCTCGTCCGAGGCAGTGAAGCGCCCCTCGCCATCGACACTGCCGGTGCCGGCAAGCAACCGCCAGCGTCTAGGCAACGTCGACAACATGCCGGATGTATCCTTCAGCTGCGTGGTGTCCTGGCGGTACAGACGTGGCACAAAACGCGGCTCGATACCCAGCAGTTGCTGGGCATTGACCATCACCAGCGAGGCCGTGCCCCGCTCACTGCCCACTGCCTGCAGCTGTTGAACCGCCAGTGGCCGCAACAAGGTGTCATCGTAAGGCTTGAACACGGCGCTGCCTGCACCAGCGTTACCCAGCTGACCCAGCGCCGGGCCTGCCAGGCTCCAGTCTATGCGGCTTTCAAAGCCACTCTCCCAGGCGCTGAGGTGGATCTCTTTCTGGTTCTGGGCAAAACTCACCACCCTTGGCATCAATTGCAACCGCTCGAAAGTCACCTGCAACCGCTCGGAAGCGACAAAGGTCTTGCCCCCTTCGTCAAATTCGCCCGTCACCACGACCGTCAGGCTTTCATGGCCGATCTGGCTGCTGTCTGGCGCGCTGTACAGCCCCTTCGAACTGATGCTGCCTTGCGTGGCAAGCGTGTGATTGGTCAGGCCGGCAATGCGCCAGCGGCTGGCATTGACTTTTTTGCCTTGGCCATTGTAAAGCGTGAATTGCACGGTCTCGCCGGCGTGGACAACCTTGCCGCTCGGCTGCAGGGTCATCGTGGTACGTAACGGGTTGATGTTGCCAAACACCGCGAGGTCTCTGGGGGTATGGCGCTCGCGCTCGACGAATTCATGCGAGGCGGGGAACAGCAGGCTGTTGAGCAGCACCAGGTCCAGTTCGCTGGCCTGCGCCAGCAGATGTTCGGCGAGAACCAGGGTCGCGGAATAGTCGCCATCCGGCAACAGGTAAGGGAAATCACGCGTAGGAGGCACTCCATTATCGATGTCGGCACGCACCCGCATGAACACCAGCACCGCGCCATCGCCGTAGTTTGCAGCGTTCATGAGCGCTGCACCGGGGGCCGCCTGAGTCCTGAGGATGAAATGCGTTGGCGTCAGTGGCTGGTAACCTGCCACATCGATGCTGCCCAGTTCGAACACGCTGCAACGTGCCGGCAGGTTGGCAAACCACTTGGTCAGGCTGGCAATGAGTTGCTGGTTGAGTGAGTAGTTCTCGGCAAACAGGTTGCAGCGCAGGCTGCTGCCCTTGGAGATATCCAGCAACACCCTGCCACGCCGGTCCACCGAACCTTTGACCATTGCCAGGTCCACATCGATTTGCAGCTGGTAGTTCATGGCTTCGCTGAAGTTGAACACCGAGAACAGCTTGCCGCCATCCTTGTTGGTCGTGGTACAGGTCCCGGCAATGATGTTCATCGTCAGCCGCGCCCGAGAGTCTTCCAGCGAAGCGGTACTGAAGGACAGCAGCGGGGTACCGAACTCGATCCCCGACAAGTGAACGGCGCTCGACGGCCCTGGTATCCATTCGCTTTCGGGTTCGCTGGCGGCATCGATATCCAGCGCCACATGCACCCGTGAAGTGCCGATGCGTTGGGCACTTATCGCGGTCAAGGTAGCCGTCTCACCGGCTCGCTCGCCCAGCTGCGCCGCAGCACGCCCGGGCCTGGTAGTCAGATCGAGCGACAACAACGGTAAATCACGGGTGCCGCCCAGGCGTTCGAAATACTGCTGTTGCAACAGCCGGTTGAGCCGCTCGCGGCTATACACCGCCACGGCCCCCCAGCCCAGGGTGACCGAAGCCTCCCGCATGCGCGACAGCACGTTTTCCATGGAATTGGACATGGTTTCATCCTCTTGGCGAAGCTTCAGATTGAGTGCGTGGAAGGATTGGCCGGCGACTGCGGGGCAAGGCGAAGGCGACTCGGACGCCGCGGATCCAGAGGCAACAGCAGGTGCCCGTGCAGGTCGCCAAAAGGTGTGTCAGCCAACAGGGCAGTAAACAAGGCATATGGCGCCAACCCTGCATCGGCAGGCCAGTACAACCCATGGTCCTCCAGGTAACCGTCGCCGACCTGCTGGCGCCATTGCACCTGTGCGGTCTTGTCCATGCCGTTGAAGTACGCCTTCAACTGCACGCTACCGTCGCGATCAGGAGCCTGGGCCTCCAGGTACAGGCCTGGCGCTTCCTGCATGACCAGAACATGCAACGGGATCACTTCCCCTGTGGCACTGTTGGTCACCTCGATCTTGTCCAGCAGGTAGCCGCCTTCCTCCAATTGCTCACCCGCGATGTAGGTACAGCGGCTACCGTCATCACTGGGTAGCACTCGCCCACTACCGTCCTGCTCGACGACCTGCCATTGCGCACGCCCATCCAACGCCCCAGCAGTGAAGGTCAGTCGATCCCCGTATGAACAGACACGGACGCGAGGGTTGGCATTGATACTCTGCGCCAGCACGGTCAACAGCGTTGTGCTGCGGGCTCGGGTCAGTTTGTCGGTAGCGACCACCAGTATGCGAGCCTGGCGGTATCCCAGCGCATGGGCGGGAGGCGCTCGGTAATGCCCTGTATCGGGGTCGATCTGGCCGATGTCACCGGCGTTGCCGGGCAGGCTCTCCAGGCCCCAGGTCACCGCAGCGAAGGGCGAGACGACCTGGAAGGTATGCTCCTGCAAAGGTGCCAGCTGCACGCCCTGGTCACGGATCTGAATGCCCGCTGCATTGCCGGCGATCGTGCCAAACAGGGCAAGCCCATGGGGAAATTCGACCTCCTGGGCAGCAAATGTGCCGTCTTGCGCCAGGATGAGGCCCTGTAGCAGCGTTTCCGGAACCCGGGCCGTGAGTTTGCCGGCCAACCCTTCGAGCAACGCCTGCTTGAGCACCAGGCCGACGAACTGATCGATCTCGTCATACAACGCTTCTGGAAGGTTTGCAGGAAGCCCTTCGAGCACCTTCACTTCAGCCTGCGTCGCCCAGGGCCATGCCACTTCGCCCATGATCAGACCACCGTCGGTCTCTTCCGTCGAAGGCCGGAACAAATAGAAGCGATGATGCAGGCGAAACTCGAACGTACCGGACAGCGGCAACCAACCCTCCCCGTCACGCAGCTTGTACATGAAGGCAAACGTGCATTTCGATTGCCATTGCAGCTTGACTTCATCTTCATCGAACTCGGCTTTCAGCGGGATAGCTCCCGCGCCGGCTTCCAGGCTGAACCTGGCGGACTTGAACTGATAATGACTGGCCATGTGCTCCAATTCGAAGGCCTGCAGCGTGCCAGCCTTGGCCTGCATCCACTGCAAAGCCCCCTCGGGCGTGCTGCCATAGTTGAATGCTCCGTTTCCGAGCATCGCGTCCATGGCATAGGCGTAAGCCGCACGGTGCAATACACGCCTGGAAAGCAGCAGCGTCGTCGGGGCGCGCTCGGCCATTTCGTCCGGCAGCAGGAAGGGGAAATCCGACCCCGCGGGTGGATAGACGCCTGCAGGCCCCCGTTCCAGCGAGCCGAACAGCACCAGCGACGCTCGCTTGTCGGAGGCCCGCACCATGACGCGAGCACCAATGGTCCTGGACCTCAAGAATGGGTTTTCCGCTTCCGTCGACACATCCGCCAACGTGTAGACCCCTTGGTCGTCCTCCAGTTGGTGTTGCAGGTAGTCGGCCATGAATGCCCCGCCAGCCCATTTTTCCTGCAGGCTGTCGCCCAGGTCGAACTCGAGGCTTTCCGCTTCTGGCTGCTTCAGGTCCAGACCCAGGCGCAGATCTTCATGGGTGAAACGCGTAAGGCCGCGCAACTGCAGACCATCAAGCGCATCATGTGCAGAGATGGCCAGCACATCGAAGTCATCGTCCTTGAGCACATGCATGCCGCCGTCAGCCTGCAAGCTGAAACCAACCCGTGGGTTGTCGTAAGATGACTGGCTCCAGTCCAGGTTGGGAGCACCCAGTCGGTAGTGGCTCAGGATATGGGTCTGCCTGCTGGCAGCCAACCTGATCTCGACCCGCTCCCATGCTACGTCGCGCCCTTTGCTCATCTGCAGTCTATGGTGCTGCTGAACCAGGGTGTCGACTTCGGCCGGCGCCAGGGCAAGCATGAAATCCCACTCCGACAAATGCGGATTGCGTTTCATCCAGTCCAGCAGGGACAACAAAGAAGTGCCTGACATGGTAATTTCCTCGAGTGCATTCACGGTTGGGAGGCATGAGCCGAAGAGGCCCCGGCAAAAGTTCGATTGGTCAGGCGCAGACGCCTACCCAGTGAGGACTGCGCCTGATAGGCCTCGACCGCCCCATCGAGTGGCAACGGCAGAATGATGAAACCCTCAAGCACACCCCACTCCGGATCGTCGACACGCCCAGCGACCACTGCGAATCGGTCACGCCTGTTGCGGCTGACTTCGTACTGATCGCCCTTGGCGTCCCCCGGCCCATACAACACGGTCCACTCGACCCCTTCCTGCTTTTGCCCTCCCACCCAAAGGGCAAGGCGCACCCAGTCATTCACAGGGCCGCTGCCCCACTCTTCAGTGGTGACCGGCATCGGCTTCTTCTTTTTCATTTGCGTGACCAGGCAGGTGATTCGCTCAGCACCACTGCCTTTGCTGCGCACTTTCACCAGGTCGAGCTTGAATGCCTCCTTAAGCGAATCCGCACCCGCGACGTAGGTATTGAACCGGGCTGTACTGCCAGGCTCGCGCAAAGCCCCATGGGGTAACGGATTGACGAATGACCACTCGAAATCGGCCGTCTCGCGCGCACCCGCCGTCAACTCGACCGCTCCTCCTGGTGCCACGACCTCAAGCATCGGGCTGAGGGCAATGGCATGATCGACCACGGTCACCAGGGCCGAAGCGGTGACTCTGGACTGCGGATCCGTCGCGGTAATGCGAGCCTGAATGAATCCGGCGGTGATCGCGCTGGCCGCCGGGGCGCTGTACCACCCTGTCTTTGGGTCGATCGAGCCGAGGTCCGGGGCGTCGAACGGCAATGCCTCGATTCGCCAATCCACGTTGCGGGCGGGCTCGACCTTGAACTGGAGCTTGCCGCCTGGTTCGAGCACGGGGTCCAACGGAACGACTTCAAAACTACCACCGTCCGGATTGACCCTGCCGAACATGGCGACATCCTTTGGCCCACGAACCTGATCACTCACCAGCTTGTTGCCGAAGCTCAACCGCAGCGTTTCCTTGACCAGCGGCTCCAGCACCTCTTCGACGTTCAGGTCACGGCCCAACCTCACGCGCAACGGCTCCACGGCGGCAGTTCGCATGGCCTGCAAAGGCGGCATCATGATCATTGCAGGAATGACGTAAAACAGAATCAGCAATAGCTCGACAGGGTCCAGCGCCTCACCGCGTGTCGACGCATGCGAGGGTGAGCTGTTGCCCTGAGCGTACAGCGTACGGGCTTGCTCAATCTGCGCGTCGGAAACTTCAGGAGGCGGCTTGATCTCTACGTCCAGCCCGTCAATTTCCAGGCGAGTCATTTCAAGAACACCGCCCAAGCGATCGACTAATTCGTAGTCGACAAAACACTTGACGGTGAGACTCCTTTTCGCGGGGAAAAGGCTTTCGAAATCCTCCGGGCCATACGACTGATCATTAGAAACCATCTTGACAAGGCGCACTTCCATGTCACTGGTGGCCACCCAAGAAATCCTGACACCGGTGTCGCCAGAAAAATCGATTCGCAACTGACCTGCACCCGCCTGAATAATCGTTTTCTCTACAACCGCCAGCATCTCAATGTTCAGTTTTAAGCCTTTGTAGTCAAAACCCGCACGGTGATACGCCCCTGTTACCGGAACATCAATATGCCCGACATCACAGTAGGCACCTGTTACCCCGCCCTGCCCATCGTATTCAATGACAAATGCTGAATCCTTGATGAACGTGGAGAACTTCTCTATCAAATGTTGAATAATCAAACGTCGTGCATTGAACAGAACAGTACCCGAAAAATCCTGCCCGGCATCGTCGGGGATCAGGTAGCGGAAGTCAGAATTGCTATCCGGCAGGCTGCCGTCGCGACTGGCTTTCATATTGATAAATGCCAGCACCGCACCGTCCGCCTCTTCCTTTTCGCTAGCCGCCGGGGCCAGGCTTGGCAATGGCTTGGCCTGTGTCCGCAACCTGAACTTCTTCGGCGTCAATAGGGGGCGGGCGCCTGGGGCTATCTCGCCCAACGACCAGATGCGCTGCGCAGCAGGAAGTTGATTGAACAGTTCCTTGAAAAAGTTTCCGCCCAACTCACGTTCCTGTTCATCATTGGAAAATGTCAGCGAGAAGTTGTCACTCTTGCTCAAATCCAGGAGGATACGACCGTCGTTGGAAACATGGCCAGGCGCGTCATCCAGGCGCAGATCCAGGTGCAGTTCCGGCCCAGCCAACGGACCAATCCAGTCCAGCCGTTGTACATACCAATCGCTCACATTCTTGCGCAAGGTCAGTTGATCTCCACCCGTCACTGCCATGCGCAGGCGTGCCCTGGAATCATTGAGGTCTGCATTTTCGAATGACAGGCGTGGGTGCGCCAGCATGAAATCGTGGATAAAGATCCTGGTTTCATTGCCGCTCTTCAATTCACCATTGACCGGTGGAAGGTAACTGGCGGTATTAAACCGACGTATGTACTCCTGCTTCAACAGCCGGTTGATTTTAGAACGATCGATTGCAACGATCGCATCCCACCCGAACAAACGGCTGCGCAGACGCAACCACTGCAAGAGACTTGCAAGAGACAGGGAAACCATAACACTTCTCCTAGACGCATTAGTAAACGTCAGTCGACCAAGTCAATATCTGCAAAAATGAAATTCCTGAACGTTGCTCCATCGTCGTAACTGAGACTGGGCTGCACGCGAAATCGCTTCAGTCCTTTTTTACGCATGTCTGACAAAAATCTGTACGGTAACTTGCCTTCGACTTTTCCTGCTTCGTACTCTTCCTGCGTTACCCTGGGGGCGCGCATCGCCCACGGTTCGGCAATACCGTCATAAGTAGCCTCGATAGGTAAGCAATCCCCTTCGGCCATGAACGGCCAACTACCCAGCGTGAACACTGTACCCTCGGGGTCTTTCACCTCGGCAAATGACAACTGGCCATTGCGCACCTGGGCATTCTGCAAGCGCGGGTAACTGCCGATCCCAAAATCCGCAAAGCGTAAATCGTATTCCTCGGACTCATGGGGCCATTCGCCTGGTGGCGTCACCGTGTAGGTAATGAACACACGCTTGTTCAAATTGGCCGGAATCGCAGAAGGCGGGACCTTGAATAAACGGGCCTCCCCAACCGTGGGTGGAAACTCCAGCGTCTCATGCCCTTTCAAGATCAGCTTTACATCACCGCCCTCAATGACCGCGGCCTCGGGTATGCGTACCTCAAAGCCACTGCGTATATCAATTGGGTAAACCACGCCTTGGTTGTCATCACCGTCAGGCTCTGCATCCTTAACGATTGGCCATGGCAGGAACAACGGCCTGCGTAATGCCAACTCCAGAGGCTGCGAATGCCTGGCCCTGCCCTTACCGGCATAGCCATAGCTGATGGAGAATGGTTTGCCGACGTTATTCTTGTCACTGACCCAGCGCTGATCGTGTATTGCCATGTATTGGCTATCGAGTGTGGTCTGGTCGACCCGTACGGTGTACACCACCTGTTCACCACCTTCGAAATACAGGGCCAACTGGTCACCCAGTTTCAACGGCGCATCCGGATCAACGGGGATGATCACTTCAATGCCGTCCGGATAACGATCAGGGTCGAGTGATCCTCCCGAGTGCCCTTTGATGCCTGGTGCTGGCGACAAAGGGCCCACGGGCGGCATGGCCTTCACGATTTCGTAGCGCTGCCAGTCCGATTCGGTGGCGTTGCCATTGGCATGGACAATGCGGTAACTCAACTCTGCAAAGCCATCTTCAAGAATGGCAATCTGATCCCAGGGCAATGACCACACGACAGGCTTCCCCACATCTTTGGCTTGCAATTTGTAGGGTGGTTCGTATGGTACGAACGGATCGCCTTCGCCGAAGTAACCTTGCCATCGCAGGGTCACTTCGACACCCTCGGCCATTGCCTGAAAGGGCGGCACCACCACTGTCGCCGGCGCTCCCTTCAAGTCCTCGACGGCAATCCACAGTTCATGCGCCTGCCGAACCTGGGCGATACCCAGCGGCAACACGCCCACAGGCCGATTGACCCGAAAGGCCAGGCGCAGGGATTCTTCAGCAGGTGCCCCGCCCGGTCCATCGAGTGCGAACGAGTAGAAGACATCACCGCCATCCAGATCTTGCATGATGCGGTTGGGGATCGAGTAAACAACTCGCTTCTGGTCATCGAGATCCATGACCTGCGAACGTTCGACGATATCCACCGCCTGGCCAAGGGCGGTACGCCCGCGCCAGTGAATATGAATAAAGTCACCGACGTCCGTCCCAGGCACATTCAAGCGCGTATCCAGGGCGAGCCCGCCGAGTTCAGCGAGATCGATAGATTCCGTTTCAGCGTTTAGTAAAGGAATAAAAGGCAACTCAAGTGCCTTGCTGTGCCCTCGCATGATTACGCCCTCGCTGAGCATGTGCGCCAATGTATGGCCCGACTCTAACGACCGCGCGGCACATCGAATACTGGCAAAAATGCTAGGTGCTCTTCGCGCCGACTGACGCTATTTTTTAGACATCCGCCTTTTGCACACGCGAACCCTGGGCATCTTTACCTTTTCAATTAGAGGGCCGTTCCGTATGGCTTCCAATCTGTCACTGCACTCCAATGCCATGAACTTTCTGAGTTTCATGAAGAGCGGAGTCGACCCCCGCACCGGGCAATATACGTTGGCCATCACACTGCCGGACCTTTACGGCAATGCTCAACTCGAACACCCGTTGAAGTTACAACTTTCCTTCAACCCTTTGAACCAGGGTGATTCTGGCTACGGCACCGGCTGGAACTTGAACCTGTCGCAATACATGGCCGGCAATCAAGTACTGTCGCTGAGTAGCGGAGAGTCTTTCCGGCTGGAAGACAGCGCCAGCGGGCAACAACTGGTTGTCCGTGAACAGAAACTGCCAAGTTTCAATGTGTACAAGCAAGGCAAACATAACCTGGACAAGGTCAGACGTTTGCGCATCATGCACCGATCCGGGTGGGTGGAAATACTTGAGTTTCAGGGCTGGCTGGAAGGCCAGCCAAGCCGCGGCGTGGCCCTGCCGGTAGAGCTTCACTCTCCTCAAGGCCACAAGCTGTATTTGACCTATAAACACTTCGTGGCCGAGCACTACATCATTGAAACCATCAAGGACGGAGATGGCGAGTTGCTGTTCCAATGCGCCCGCAGCAATAGCCAGGTCGCATTTCTGTTGCACCCATTGGCAGACGCGGGTGCTCAACCCCTGGCGCGTTACAGCATGGAGCTGGAAGGCACGGACAACTGGGTGAGGCAGATCACCTTGCCAGGCGAGCCAGCAGGGAAATGGGAATTCACCTATCGACTCGTGCAAGGGCATCTGTGCCTGGATACCATCTACACACCGACCGGCGCTATCGAGCAACTGTTCTACCAGGATAATGGCCACGCATTCCCACACGACAAGTCCAAGTACTTGCCGCGCGTTACTCGACACCTGACCGAACCGCGCTTCGAGCAAAAGCCCATCGATGTGCGGTTCACCTATGGCTTTGAGGATCAGAACGGCACCTACCGGCAGCACAGTTTCATTGGCAGCGGCACCAATATCGGCTGGGATGACTCCGGTCGCGACAATCTCTATGAATACCTGGGCGACTACGAGTATCGCAGCGAAGAGCAGCTGTGGGTCGACGAGCAATTGGTGCGCAGCATCGAACGCCGTTTCAACCGCATTCACCTGCAAACGGCAGAGATCACCCGGCAAGGGAATTCGCTGTTCGAACTGCTCACCGAGTACCCCGCCATGGGCGAACGCCACTTCCGCGACCTGCCCGCCATTTGCCAGTTACCACTCAAGGAAACCCGGCGCTGGCGGTTGCTGGACAACAGCCGGCCATCACGCAGCGAACATGTCGAAACCACCTATGACAACCACGGCAACCCGCGCATTCGCAAGTTGGCCAACGGTGTGGTGGAACAGTATCAGTGGTATCCCGCCGATGGCGAAGAGGGTTGCCCCGCCGACCCGGAAGGGTTCGTTCGCCACCTCAAGGAAAAAATCACCACACCGGCTCCCGAGCAAGAGGCAGGGGCGCTGCCCCAGTGCGAACGCTATCGCTACCAGACGCTGCCAAGGCTCAAGGACCCTGCGCATGAAGAAGGCAACCCCGACCATGACTGGCACAAGCAGGCTTGGCATGCCGTGCGTCGCGAGACATTGATCGAGCAAGGCACTACCGAACAGGTGCTGCGCGTAATACATCATTACTATGCAAATTCCGCCGCCGACCCCTTCCTGCATGGTCGGCTTTACCTGCAGCAGCAGATTTGCAACGGCCTGCAGACAACCACGGAATGGCACTACGACCGTGTAGACGGACCAGGCCTGGACAAGACGGTCCTGCAGACTGAAAAAGTACTGCTGGGTTACGATGACACCCGTCGCAGCACCCTTGACCAACGCTCCTTGTTCCACGGCAAACAGCTGTTGGTCCGCGACGCCAACGGTGTGGACACCCACTTTGAATATGACCGCCTGCTGCGCGTAACCCAGGAAACCGTGGCACCAGGCAGCAAGTTCAGAGCCACACGCCAGTATGCCTACACCTTGTACTCAGGCACTGGCACCCAGGCCACCCAGACAATCACCAATGCCCGGGGCATCAAGACCATTACCCTGCTCGATGGGCTTGCACGGGTGGTCAGCGAAGCGCGCAGCAATGTCTACGAAGGCTACCCGGAACGCCTGCACACCACCCATGTGATTCGCTATGACGGGCGCGGCCAGCGTGCCTCGGAAACCCGTTACGACTGGCTGAACAGCCAGGGTGAACGCGCACTGACCCAGCACTTCGAGTACGACGACTGGGGCGAGCCATGCTGCACCATCGGCCCCATCGGCGTGGATGACGCGCAGATCAGCGCCAAGGCCGTTCGCGCGTATCAGGAAGTCGACCCCCTCGGCAGCCGTGAACACCCGAATGGCCCGTTGATCACCACCTGGCTTCAGGTCGGGACGGGCAAAGACGCGCAAGTCAGCGACTGGTCGCAGACCTGGCAGAACCTGTTCGAGAAACCGCAACGCATGCTCGCGCTGGACGACAAGGGCGAGCAAGTCACCCTGCGCACCTACGCCTACGACGGCCTGGGCAACTGCACCCGTGAAGTGGATGAGCGTAACTACTCCACGCACCACAGCTACGATGGCTTCGGGCGCTTGACCAGTACACTGCTGCCTGACCGTACCCGTATTGAGCGCAGTTACGCCCGTCATACCCAGGCAGAACTGGCCACCAGCATCTGGGTGTTCCCGGTCAACAGTAATGAACCCAGCAGCGAAATCGGCCTGCGTCATTACGACGGCCTCGACCGCTTGAGCATTACCCGCACAGGCCCACGTACCGAGCACTGGCGCTACCACCAGGGCGAAACCCAGCCGCGGGAGCACATCAATGCAGCGGGCGTGTCGACACTGTTCGACTACGAACTGGCGCTGACCACGGAGCCCACCGCCACTACCACCGTCGAAGGTCGCGACACCTTTGCATTCAATGACGTGAGCGCCCGTCTGACCAACGCCAACAACACCGACAGCGGTCGCAGCTACGACTACAACCTGGCCAATCAGGTGATCGCCGAGCATTGGCACGACCGGCCCAGCGGCACGCAAAAATCGCGCAAGTACGTCAGCTCGCTGGATGATCGCCTGCTGGAAACAAAGAACGAGGCCGACACCATCGTCACTCGAAGCACGTACGACAGCTATGGCCGGGTGCAAACCACGGAACAAGGGGCGCTGGAAGTCAGGCACGAATATGATGATTTCGGTCGGCAATGGCGCACCACCACCCTTGACCGCAGCAGCAACAGTAGCCTGCAGACGCTATTCACCTACGACCACCGCAGCCGCGAAATCTGCAGGACCTGGAATCAGAACGGCCTTGCGCAGCGCAAGCAGACCCAGGAGTGGGGCCCTGACAATCTGCTGAAGCGTCGCCAACTGAGCGAAGGTGACCACGCCCTGCTGGAGGAAACCTTCGCCTACGACGCTCGTAGCCGTCTGAATAACCACGCTTGCACAGGTCCGCAGGCCCCCCGCAACGAATTGGGTCGCCCAATCAAATCGCAGATCTTCACACTGGACGCCTACGACAATATCAGCCTTACCGTCACCCAGTATGCCGATGACTCTCCGATGGAACGGGCCAGGTACTTCCATGCAGCCAACGACCCCTGCCAGTTGCGGCGCATCGAGTACACCCCGGCGCGTACCAGCGGCAACCCGACCTTCAACTACGACGCCAATGGCAACCTGCTCAAGGACGAGCGTGGCCAGACCTTGAGCTACGACAGCCGCAACCGGCTGCTGTCGGTCGAGGCCAGCCGGTACCGCTATGACGGCTTCGGCCACCTGCTCGCCCGTATGGATGCCAGTGGTTCAGAGACCGTGCTGTTATTCGAAGGCAATCGCCTGCACCTGGCGATACGTGGTGGCGTCGAAAACCTGTACTGCTACCACGGCGACTGGCCGCTGGGGCAGCAGAGCAACGATGGCCAGCCGCCCTTGCTGTGGCAGACCAGCGCCAGCCACAGCGTGATTGCCGAAAGCCTGGCCGCAGACCGCCGCGAAGCGAGCTACAGCGCCTACGGTGCACACCCTTATGTGCAGGACAAACCGCTGCGTGGCGGCCTGGGCTACAACGGCGAAGCGCTGGAAGCGGACAGCGGCTGGTACCTGCTTGGCAATGGCTACCGCGCTTACAACCCGGTGCTGATGCGCTTCCACAGCCCCGATGCGCTGAGCCCGTTCGACGATGGCGGGTTGAACTGTTACGCCTACTGCCTGGGCAACCCGATCAACCTTCGCGACCCCACCGGGCATACCGCCATCGGCTGGAGCGGGCGGTTGCGCGAAGTGTATGAGGATGACCCGAACAAAGGGGCTGGCGCAGGGGGTGGCGGCACACCTTGGGACTGGATCGGCGCGGGCTTGGGGGTGGTGTTCTCGTTCCTCGCCATTACTGTTGCAACCGTGGCTACCTACGGTGCCGCCTCTCCGTTGTATGCGGCCTTGGGTAAAGGCACTGCCGCGATGGCCGCCGCTTTCTCAGCCGCCAAGGTCACAAAGGCTGCTGTGGCAATAACGGTTGCGGCGCTGACCGTGACATCCACTGCCTATGGTTTTGACGCGGTAGCCAATCAGAACCCGGAGTCGAGCAAGATCAGCATGATGACCGGGATTGCGGCCACGGTACTTTCATTGGGGTATGGGGTTGTATCCGGGGTCAAGTCGTTGCCGAAACTTGCTCGCCTGATTCCAAAGCCTGTGCGTAATGCCTTCAAGGGAATGGGGCGTGTTATTCCCAGGTCTGTACTAAGCAAGTTTCATCAAGCCTTAAGAAACAGAACCGGCTTCTACGATGTTGCAGCTACGGAGGTTGCAAGTAACAATCAAAGATTTGGTGAATTAAATAATTTCCTGCCTAGTTCCACGGGTTCTCAAGCAGCCATCCAGACACCCCTAGACAATCTTGAAATGCACACAAGAGAACTAATTGAAGCGCAATTCAATGACATAGCAAGCATATGCACATCACGCCTCTAATTCGCCACATAACTCCAAGAGACATTGAACATGAAAAGATCAGTTTCACCATCACATCAACGAGAAACTGCCGAACAAGTCCGAGCCCAATTCCGCCATCAACGCGAACAGGCCAAACGTGCACGCCTCAAAGAACGAGAGAACCGCCAACAGTCGGCACTCGCCCTCGCGCCCGTTATTGTTGACGCCATCATCGACGAAAGCGACGGCACCTTGGCCCGCAACGCCCTGAACCACCCACTTGAAGTTAAAATTCCGAACTGGATCCAGCTTCCGGAAGATGGCGATACCGAATACATCTACCTGCAACTTTCCAAGACTGGCGATACCGATAGCGGCTACAAGGACGTGGCAACTGAAATATTCAACGGGCCTGTAGACAGTTCGATCTTTCCCTACCCCATGTATATCCCGCTAAACGAACTGCCTGCCAATGGCACCCTGCACGTACGCTATCGCCACGTCAACTTCGCCGGCAGCCCTGCATTTTCCCCAGCTCGACAGCTCATCTGCGACAGCGTGCCGCCCTGGGGCCATGATATACAGCCCGAAGGCGTGACATTCCCGCAACGAGTCATCGACGAAACCTATTTCGCCACCAACCCCACTGGCGTAGCCGGGGTACTGCCTGACGATCCGTACGGTGCCGCAGGTGATATCTACGAGCTTTACTTCCTCGACAGCTGGCCCGAAGAAAGCGATGACTTCAATGACCCGGTAGCCAAGGGCACGGTCGCTCCCGGCCGCGAGATACTGATCCCCACCGAGAACATCAGAGCCAAAGGCGACGGCCGCTACTTCGTGGCTTACTACCTGTGGGACAAGGCTGGCAACAAGAGCCGCCTGTCGCTGCCCATCGCCCTGGATGTGGTGCTGGGCTTGCTTCCCGAGAATCTCAAAGCGCCACGCGTGCCACTGGCCGAACGCGACAACATCATCGACCTCAAGGATGCCATCGAGCGTGTAATCGTATTGATAGAAAAGTATGACAACCCCCGTGACATCGATCGCATCGCAGTGCAGTGGGGCAGTACGTGGTTGGTCCCGGAGACCGTGGCCGGCCGGCCGTTCCCGATTTCCATCCATGTGCCCCCGGCAGTGCTGCGCGGTGAATACACGGCTGCCGCCGGCCCGCAGGACACCTTGGTCAGCTATCAGGTAGTACGGGGCGAGGTCGCCTTTCCGGATACGGCCCTGTCGACCAATGTCGACGTCGACTTCAGCATTGTCGGCCCGGAACGGCCGGATCCGGACCCAACGTGGCCCGATCCGGTCAATGACGATCTGGTTGCCCCCACCATCCGCGGCAAGATATCCAACACGGACAACGTGCTGACCCGCCTCGACATCAACCAGAATGCCACGCTGACATTCCCGCTTTTCTCCAACATCCAGAATGGCTACATCGTCGACTTCTACTGGAATGGCATGCTGGTCAGCGAGGCCCAGTACGAAGTCGACGTTGCCGATCCCAAACCGTTCACCGTGGAAATCCCGTGGAAATACATTGACCAGGCGGGCAACAACCCCGTCCTGCCTGTCTACTACACAGTCCGGGCGGGCCGGGATGCACTCAACGAGCAACACTCTGTGACGCAGTTGGTGAATGTGGATGCGGTGGAAAGGCTGCTGCCACAACCCGCCTTCGAAGGTATCGACCCAGGCGGCTGGCTGAACTGCGGCTCACTGGCCGACCCTGACAACCCGGGCGGCCCGCTTTCCCTGAGGATCAGCATTCCGGACCTCAGCTCCGAGCTTGCAGCGGGGGACACGCTGAGAATGTTCTGGGAGCCCTACATTGGCTCGAACGACAGTGATGGCGAACGTCCCGTGCCAGGCGCCGCCGCAGACTGGCCTGTCACTTTGGACGACAGCAACATCAATGGCTTCATCTTCCACGTCGAGCCTTACGAGGATCGTCTGCTGCCCACCTTCGCTCCACCCAACATCAGGGCTCGCGCCAGGTTCCGCTACGCCAAGGACGATGGTTCGATCAGCTCCGTGTGGATCAAACACAAACTCAGCCTGGCATCCGGCAGCGATTCCTGCCCACTGCCGCCACCTCGGAAATCATAAAACGCAGGGCCGTGCCTGGGCAGGCACGGCCCGCTACCCAATGCCTTTAAGGTTAGGATTTATCGGTAATTAATGTAGGGCATTTCCTACATTTTCACGAAATGAGGGAATTTACTCTCAGCACCCTACCGATCCTTAACCCCGATGGAGGTGTCACGGATCACATTGTTTACCCAATACCGAACAGGGTGCGCTCATGACTCGTTCTACCTCACTGCAGCCGAGCCGACTGGCTTTACTCGTCAACGCATTACTGCTGGCCCCACCGGCCATGGCCCAGACCAATATCATCAAAGATACCGTGATCAGCCCTGGAGCGCCGCTGGACAATTACCGCGTCATGAATGGCGCTACCTTGACCGGTAACGATACCCGGCTGCTCTACGTTGACGTCGAATCTGGCGCATCGCTGGTGCTCAATGACTCCAAGGTCGAGCCAGGCAACCAATCCGCCATCGGTGTCGCCCTGGTAGGTGGCAACGGCCTGCTCAACCGGACCACGGTGATCGCCAGCGGCCGGGCCCTGACCGCAAATGCCGACAGTACAGGACGTGCTGCCCTGGTGCGGGCCATTGACAGCAGCTTCCACGGTGGCAACCGGGGCGCAGTGATCAACGAAAGCCGCGTCGAGCTTGAACGCAGCGAGCTGCGAGGCACCGATGCCAATAGTGTCGGTGCCGAATTCTTCAATGGCACCCTGGTGGCCAAGGACAGTACCATCAGCGGCGGCCAGAACGGCGTGCGGATGCGCGAAGCACCCGGTACGGGCGAAGCCACGCTGATACTGGACAACAGCCTGGTCGAGGGCCGTGACGGCTCGGCCATCGTCGTCGGCCGCGGCGCCGGAAGGGCCGTGTCGGCACAGATCGAAGCACGCAACGGTACCCTGCTCAGCGCCAGCAATGGCGTGCTGCTCGAAGTGGCCGACGCCGCCAAGGCAGCGCTGCGAGTCAGCGACAGCAACACGCATCTGGTCGGTGACATCACCGTGGCAGCGGGAGGCAATGCCGAGGTGACCCTGGAAAACGCCGCCACCCTCACCGGCCGCCTGGACAACGTCGGCAAGCTGGCCATCGACAGCGGCGCCCAATGGGTGATGGTGGGCGATGGCAAGCTGGGCGACCTGGCCATGGACGGCGGCAGCGTGCGCTTCGGCCAGCCAGCCGAGTTCCATGCCCTGACCGTGGACAACCTGTCCGGCAACGGCACCTTCGTCATGCAAGGCGATTTCGCCAGCGGCCAGGCCGACTTCCTCGACATCACCGGCAGCGCCACGGGCGACCACAGCTTGCGCGTCAGCAGCAGCGGCAGCGACCCGCTGGCCGAGAGCAGCCTGCACATGGTGCATGCGGCCAGCGGCGATGCACGCTTCAGCCTCGAAGGCGGCCCGGTGGACCTGGGCACCTATTCCTACGACCTGGTGAACAAGGGTGGCAATGACTGGTATCTGGACCTGAGCCCCCGCGTGGTCAGCCCTGGCGCCGGCTCGGTGCTGGCACTGTTCAACAGCGCGCCGACCATCTGGTACGGCGAGCTCGGCAGCCTGCGCAGCCGCATGGGCGAAGTGCGCCTGGACCAGAACAAGGCCGGTAGCTGGGTACGCACCTTCGGCAACAAGTACAACGTTTCGGCGGCCGCCGGGGTGGCCTATCAGCAGGTCCAGCAGGGCTTCTCGTTCGGTGCCGACACGCCATTGCCCATCGGCGACGGCAACTGGCTGGCCGGCGTGACCGCAGGCTACAGCAAGTCCGACCTGAACCTCGACCGCGGCGCTTCGGCCAGTGTCGACAGCTACCACGTCGGCGCCTACGGTACCTGGCTCGACCCGCAGAATGGCTATTACTTCGACGCCACGGCGCGACTCAGCCGCTACCAGAACAGTTCCGACGTACGCCTGAGCGACGGCAAGAAGACCAAGGGTGACTACGACAACCACGGTGTGGGTGTTTCCCTGGAAACCGGTCGCCACTTGAAACTGGCTGACGACTTCTTCGTCGAGCCCTTCGCGCAACTGTCGGCACTGCTGATCGAAGGCAAGGACTACCAGCTGGACAACGGCATGCGCGCCGAAGGCAGCAACACGCATTCCTTGCAGGGCAAGCTGGGCAGCACTGTCGGGCGTACCATCATCGCCGCCGACGGGCGCATGATCCAACCCTATGTGCGGGTGGCCGCGGTACACGAATTTGCCAACGACAACCAGGTCAAGGTCAATGGCAACCGCTTCAACAACAGCCTTTCCGGCTCCCGAGGCGAAGTCGGCGTCGGCGTGGCGCTGGCCTGGGCCGAGAAATGGCGTGCCCATGCCGATTTCGACTACAGCAACGGCAGCAAGCTCGAGCAGCCCTGGGGCGTGAATCTCGGGGTGCGTTACAACTGGTGATGTTTGTTCATGGGGAGCGTCGGCAACGGCCCTCCCCTTTTTCATGGAGAACCGTCAATGGCAACCTCGAAAGCACCTACCGGCAAGAACAGTACTGTGCGCCTGGAACTGGCCCCCTACCAGCCACCGAGTATCCCCGCCCTGCTCCCAGACATTGAAGACGGGCGGAGCAACCAGCTGCCGTTCAATGCCACCTTCACCCCGCTGCGGGTGGAGTTTTCCAGATGGGCGTTTTCCGATCCATCGGAAGAAGACCCGGAAGGCCTGGAATTGTTCATGGAGCCGGTGTTCGATGCCGCTGACGGCAAGGCGGCCATCAAGACCCCGGTCGCCAGCAAACAATGGACAGCCTATATCCCGGATGACGACCTGTTCGTCGAGATACCGACGCGCTATCTGCTGGATGGCCGGCACAAGCTGTACTACGAAGTCACGTTGTTCAACGGTGACGTGACCCCGTCGGGAGATCTGCTGTTCAGCATCGACAGAACCCCGCCCTCTCTGGGAGAGGAGCCCTTGCTCCGCTTCAATCCTCCCGTCCCGAACGATGAACTCACTGATGCCTACCTCCAGAACAATGATCAGCAGCTGGTGGGTGCACTCCCCCCATTGCGTGACGATGAAGTCCCCCCCGGCTTCGAGGGCGAGACCCTGCCTTACCTGGGCGCAGCAGTCGGCGACGTGGTCCAGTGGTATTGGAGCCAGAACCCTGCCGGCAAGGACCTGGTGGGCCGCCTGGACCTGAAAAAAGCACATCTGGGCAAGCCATTGCAGCTGGTGTTCCCGGCAGACTTCATCCGCCAGTCCAGCAGCGGCATGCACTTCCCGCGCTATGAAGTGCACGACTATGCCGGCACGGCAGTACAACGCTCGATGAGCGTCGCCCTGAACTTCAAAGGCACTCCCGTCACCGCCAGAACGCCACCCACGGTCAAGGAAGCCTCCGGCAATGCGTTTGCCAGCAGCCTCAAACCGGTGGACGCCGCCAATGGCGCAACCGTGGTGATACCGGCCGACGCGGTGGTGGAAGGGGCCGTTACCACTGTGTACTGGGGCGAGCCCGGCACTGCCCATGCGTACCAGACCGACACTCCGGTAAGCCCCGGCGCGAGGGAGTACCACATTCCCAAGGCCTACATCGCGCCGCACATGGGCAAGGTTGTTGAAGTGCACTACCAGGTTGGCGTCATCGGCGAGAAACCGTCGCAGATCCATCGCACCAGCGTTTCCTGGCTGACTGGCCTGCCATACGTGCAGTCCGATTCGATCGACAACGGCCTGCTGAACCTGGAAAAACTCGGCACAGCCGCCACCTTCACGCTGGGATCATGGACGCACATGGCGACATCACAGTTCGTCAGCGCCTGGATCGAAGGCACGGATCGAAGTGATGTGAACCGTACGTTGACCCTGCCAATTGCCAACGAAATGAAAGTGCCCGCCGAGACTGGGCCGATCACCCTTGGTACGCTCGCCAAGGCCGAGCTGCAGAAGCTTGCGCACCGTTACCAGTTCCGTATTCATGTACAGGTGACGTTCGACGACAAGACCAGCTGGCTGAAATTTCCGAGCGTCGACGCCACGTTGGTGGACACGGCGTCATAGCAAATCTGAGGCAAAAAAAAACGCCACTCGAGAGAGTGGCGTTTTCTTTGTTTGGAGCGGGAAACGAGACTCGAACTCGCGACCCCGACCTTGGCAAGGTCGTGCTCTACCAACTGAGCTATTCCCGCAATTTGAAACTTTACCGCTAATCGGCGTAAGGCACCTTTACGACCCTTACCACCACTGCACCGTGCGAACGCCACAGTATTTAAACTGGAGCGGGAAACGAGACTCGAACTCGCGACCCCGACCTTGGCAAGGTCGTGCTCTACCAACTGAGCTATTCCCGCATTTGGCGTCCCCTAGGG
>NZ_JAGIBG010000011.1 GCF_017744435.1 Pseudomonas sp. | reverse complement strand
GGCGACCCGACACGCCCGCTCCCACAGGTACAGCGCCAGCCTTGAAGGCTTCGGTACTCTTGTGGGAGCGGGCGTGTCGGGTCGCCGAACCGCCGCGAAGGGCCGCGAAGCGGCCCCGGGGGCATCACAGGCTAGGCAGGACACCAGCAGGCAGCAGCCCGGTCAGGCTGCCCTTGGCCAGCAGCTCGACAGCTGCCTCGATGTCCGGTGCGAAGAAGCGGTCACGGTCGTAGTGCGGCACTTCACGACGCAGCGCCTGACGCGCCTGCTCCAGCTTCGCCGAAGTCTTCAGGCCTTTGCGCAGGTCCAGCCCCTGACACGCACCCAGCCATTCGATGGCCAGCACGCCACGGGTGTTCTCGGCCATTTCCCACAGGCGCTTGCCAGCAGCCGGGGCCATCGACACGTGGTCTTCCTGGTTGGCCGAGGTCGGCAGGCTATCGACACTGTGCGGGTGCGACAAGGCTTTGTTCTCGCTGGCCAAGGCAGCTGCGGTGACCTGGGCGATCATGAAGCCGGAGTTGACCCCGCCGTTTTCCACCAGGAATGGCGGCAACTGGGACATGTGCTTGTCCATCATCAGCGAGATGCGGCGCTCGCTCAGCGAGCCGATTTCGGCGATCGCCAAGGCGATGTTGTCGGCGGCCATGGCCACCGGCTCGGCGTGGAAGTTGCCGCCGGAAATCACGTCGCCTTCGGCGGCGAACACCAACGGGTTGTCCGACACGGCGTTGGCTTCGATGCCCAGCACCTCGGCGGCCTGGCGGATCTGGGTCAGGCAGGCGCCCATGACCTGTGGCTGGCAGCGCAGCGAGTACGGGTCCTGGACCTTGTCGCAGTTCTTGTGCGACAGCGACACTTCGCTGGAATCGCCCAGCAGGTCGCGGAAGCAGGCAGCGGTGTCGATCTGGCCACGCTGACCACGCACTTCGTGAACACGCGCATCGAACGGCGAACGCGAACCCAGTGCCGCTTCAACGCTCAGGCCACCGCAGGCGATGGCGGCGGCATACAGGTCTTCAGCCTGGAACAGGCCGCGCAGGGCATAGGCGGTGGAAGCCTGGGTACCGTTGAGCAGGGCCAGGCCCTCTTTGGCAGCCAGGGTCAGCGGCTCGAGGCCGGCGACCGCCAGGGCTTCGGTAGCCGACAGCCACTGGCCCTGGTGACGGGCCTTGCCTTCGCCCAGCAGCACCAGCGACATGTGCGCCAGCGGTGCCAGGTCGCCGGAAGCGCCGACCGAGCCCTTGAGTGGGATGTGTGGGTAGACCTCGGCGTTGACCAGGGCGATCAGCGCATCGATGACCTTGCGGCGGATACCGGAGAAACCACGGCTGAGGCTGTTGATCTTGAGGACCATGATCAGCCGCACCAGGGCATCGTCCAGCGGCGCGCCGATACCAGCGGCGTGGGACAGCACCAGCGAGCGCTGCAGGTTTTCGAGGTCGTGGCTGGCGATGCGGGTCGAGGCCAGCAGGCCGAAACCGGTGTTGATGCCGTAGGCGGTACGGTCTTCGGCAATGATCTGCTCGACGCAGGCGACGCTGGCGTCGATGGCCGGGCCGGCGCTGGCGTCCAGTTGCAGGCGCACGGGCGCAGCGTGGACGGCGCGCAGTTGGGCCAGGGTCAGGGTGCCGGGCTTGAGGGTCAGTACGGTCACTTCGCTACTCCAATTCTGTCAGGGGCCCGCAGGCCCCTCTTAGTGTTCAGTATCACTCAAAGCGCAGCGATCAGCCCGTGATCATTGGCAGGTCGAGGCCCTGCTCCTTGGCGCAGTCGATGGCGATGTCATAACCGGCATCGGCATGGCGCATTACGCCGGTCCCCGGGTCGTTGGTCAGCACGCGAGCGATACGCTCGGCGGCTTCGTCGGTACCGTCGCAGACGATGACCATGCCCGAGTGCTGGGAGAAGCCCATGCCCACGCCGCCGCCGTGGTGCAGCGAAACCCAGGTGGCGCCGCCTGCGGTGTTGAGCAGGGCGTTGAGCAGTGGCCAGTCGGAGACGGCGTCGGAGCCGTCGCGCATGGCTTCGGTTTCGCGGTTGGGGCTGGAGACCGAACCGGAGTCCAGGTGGTCACGGCCGATCACCACCGGTGCCGACAGCTCGCCGCTGCGGACCATTTCGTTGAAGGCCAGGCCCAGCTTGGCGCGCAGGCCCAGGCCAACCCAGCAGATACGTGCCGGCAGGCCCTGGAAGCTGATGCGCTCGCGGGCCATGTCCAGCCAGCGGTGCAGGTGGGCGTCGTCCGGGATCAGTTCCTTGACCTTGGCGTCGGTCTTGTAGATGTCTTCGGCATCACCGGACAGCGCCGCCCAGCGGAACGGGCCGATGCCGCGGCAGAACAGCGGGCGGATGTAGGCCGGGACGAAGCCTGGGAAATCGAAGGCGTTGGCCACGCCCTCTTCCTTGGCCATCTGGCGGATGTTGTTGCCGTAGTCGAAGGTCGGGATGCCCTGCTTCTGGAAGTCGAGCATGGCCTGTACGTGCACGGCCATCGACTGCTTGGCGGCCTTGACCACTGCAGCCGGCTCGGTCTGTGCGCGGTCGCGGTACTGTTCCCAGGTCCAGCCGGCTGGCAGGTAGCCGTTCAGCGGGTCGTGGGCGCTGGTCTGGTCGGTGACCATGTCCGGGCGCACGCCACGCTTGACCAGCTCTGGCAGGATTTCGGCGGCGTTGCCGTGCAAGGCGATGGAAATTGCCTTGCCTTCGGCGGTGTACTTGGCAATGCGTGCCAGAGCGTCGTCGAGGTCAGTGGCCTGCTCGTCGACGTAGCGGGTTTCCAGGCGGAAGTCGATGCGGCTCTGCTGGCATTCGATGTTCAGCGAGCAGGCACCGGCCAGGGTTGCCGCCAGTGGCTGGGCGCCGCCCATGCCGCCGAGGCCGGCGGTCAGTACCCACTTGCCTTTCAGGCTGCCACCGTAGTGCTGGCGACCGGCTTCGACGAAGGTTTCGTAGGTGCCCTGGACGATGCCCTGGCTGCCGATGTAGATCCAGCTGCCGGCGGTCATCTGGCCGTACATGGCCAGGCCCTTGGCGTCCAGTTCGTTGAAGTGTTCCCAGTTGGCCCAGTGGGGCACCAGGTTGGAGTTGGCGATCAGTACACGCGGGGCGTTGCTGTGGGTCTTGAACACGCCGACCGGCTTGCCCGACTGCACCAGCAGGGTTTCGTCGTCTTCCAGGCGGGTCAGGGTTTCGACGATCTTGTCGTAGCAGGCCCAGTTGCGTGCGGCGCGGCCGATGCCGCCATACACCACCAGCTCTTTCGGGTTTTCCGCGACCTGCGGGTCGAGGTTGTTCATCAGCATGCGCAGTGGCGCTTCGGTCAGCCAGCTCTTGGCAGTCAGCTTGTTGCCACGTGGGGCACGGATTTCAACGTCACGGTATTTGTTGTTGTCGGTCACGGGAAGGTCCTCGGCGGTTGTCCGCGGGCAGTTGTGTCGTGGTCAATATACAAACACATCTTTACTTGTATGTACAAGCATGGACAACCAAATTTATCGGACCACTCCTCTGAATTCATGAAAGCACTGGGGCCGCTTCGCGCCCCTTTCACGACACAAGGCCGCTCCCACAGGTTCAGCGCCAGCCTGAGCCATCGCGCCGTACTTGTGGGAGCGGCCTTGTGTCGCGAAAGGGCTGCGCAGCAGCCCCAGCTATTTCAATTTGAAATGAGTTCGATCAGGCAGAACCGCCCTTGAACATCCAGCCCCAGCAACCCGTCGTTACCCTCCAGCCGCAGGCAGTCGTACAGACCCAGCGTGTGCGTTTCCCCCGCCATCGCCACTTCAACCTGATTGCTAGCCGCAAACAGCAACACCGTCGACGCCGAGCTGTACAGCCGGCTGGTACCGTCGAACCACTGCAAGCGCGCCCGATAGCGCTGCGGCGCATAGATCAGGTTGAAGTCGCGGATCGCCCCACCGAGCAATTTGCAGCTGACCTGACTCTCGCCACTGAAGGCGAACGCATCGAACGGCAGCAACGGCCGGCTAGCCTGGTCGTCGACCAGCAAACGCATGCCGTCACCCTGGAGCACGGTGATGATCCGCTGGTAGCCGGCGAACACGGAAAACCCGCCCGACTCTTCGATATCGGCGATCGACAGGCGCCAGCCGAAGCCATCGAGCCCCTCGCCGTTGTCGCGGGTGATCTCTTCGGTGAAACCGCCACCGTTCTTCCAGGGCATGCGCGGGTAATCCTGCGCACGCAGCAACTGCAACTGGGTCATTTACTGAAACGTCCTTCAAGGCGGTGACGGGAACCAGGGTGGATCAGCCGCGCCGCCGTCACGGGCTGACGCCCGGACCAGGTGCGACGGCGGATCAGCAGGCAGGGCTCGCCGCGCTCGATCTGCAGCAGGCGGCACTCTTCGGGTTCGGCGAGAATCGCCTCGACCACGTGCTCGCCCTCGGTCAGCGGCGCGACCTGGGACAAATAGGCATAAGGCGTCTGCCGGGTGAAGTCCTGCTTGAGGTACTCGGGGGCAATCGCCGCGTTGACGTAGCGGTCTTCGATCTGCACCGGCACGCCATTCTCGTAATGCACGATCAACGAGTGGAACACCCGCTGCCCTTCCCGCATGTCCAGGGCCAGGGCGCGCTCGGAACCGGCGGCCTCCTCGGCCAGCTTGATCACCTGGCAACTATGCTGATGGCCACGACCGGCGATTTCGTCGGCGATGTTGTTGACCTCGAACAACGCCGAACGGGACTTGGGCTCGGCGACGAAGGTGCCCACTCCCTGCATCCGCACCAGCAGGCCTTCAGCGGTGAGCTCACGCAAGGCGCGGTTGATGGTCATGCGGCTGAAGCCCAGCTCGCTGACCAGTTCGCTCTCCGAAGGCACCCGGTGATGCGGTGGCCAGCTGCCGTTTTCGATCTGCTGGATGATCATCTGCTTGACCCGGGCATACAGTGGCGCCGGGCCCTCGCCCATATGGGCAACCAGCGCGGAGACAGGAGGTGTCGGCACGGCGTTGAGTCCTTAGGCAATGGAATGAGCGGTAGCTTGCCGCAGTTTACCCGGCAGGCAAACGCCTGTATATGTATATACAAGTTAAACAATAACAGGATTTTTGCCGATGTCCGCCTATTTCGCCGAACGCGCCCTGCTGCCCACGGGCTGGGCCAGTAATGTCCGCTTCGAAGTATCCAGTGATGGTTTGCTGAGCCGGATCGAAGCCGACGCCTCGGCCGACGGCGCCGAACGCCTGGCCGGGCCGCTGCTGCCAGGCATGCCCAACCTGCACTCGCACGCGTTCCAGCGGGCCATGGCGGGGCTGGCGGAGGTCGCGGGCAATCCCAACGACAGCTTCTGGACCTGGCGTGAACTGATGTATCGGCTGGTCGGCAAGATCACCCCGGAGCAGCTGCAGGTCATTGCCCGCCAGCTGTACATCGAGATGCTCAAGGCCGGCTACACCTCGGTGGCCGAGTTCCACTACGTGCACCGAGACCCGGCGGGCAAGGCCTACGCCGACCCGGCCGAGCTGTCCCGACGCATCAGTGCGGCGGCGGCCAGCAGCGGCATCGGCCTGACCCTGCTGCCGGTGCTGTACAGCCATTCCGGTTTCGGCGGCCAGGCACCGAACGAAGGGCAGCGACGCTTCATCAACTCCACCGAACAGTACCTGCAACTGCAGGCGCAGCTGGCACCGGTGCTGGCAGCGCAACCGGCCCAGCAACTGGGCTTGTGCTTCCACTCGCTGCGCGCGGTCACACCCGGTCAGATCGCCGAGGTGCTGGCGGCCGGCAATCAACACTGCCCGATTCATATCCACATCGCCGAACAGCAGAAGGAAGTCGACGACTGCCTGGCCTGGAGTGGGCTGCGGCCGCTGCAATGGCTGTATGAACATGTCGAGGTGGACCGCCGCTGGTGCCTGGTGCACGCCACCCACGCCGAAGCCGACGAAGTCACCGCCATGGCGCGCAGTGGCGCAGTGGCCGGGCTGTGCCTGACCACCGAAGCCAACCTGGGCGACGGTATCTTCCCGGCGGTGGACTTCCTGGCCCAGGGCGGACGCATGGGCATTGGTTCGGACAGCCATGTGTCACTGAGCGTGGTCGAGGAACTGCGTTGGCTGGAATATGGCCAGCGCCTGCGGGATCAGCGGCGTAACCGGCTGTACCGTGGCGACCAGCCGATGGTCGGGCGCACGCTGTATGACGCGGCGCTGGTTGGCGGGGCTCAGGCACTGGGGCAGCAGGTTGGCGAGTTGGCGGTAGGCAAGCGGGCCGACTGGCTGGTGCTGGATGGGCAGGACCCGTATATCGCCATGGCCGAGGGGGATGGGATTCTCAACCGCTGGCTGTTCGCGGGCGGCGACCGTCAGGTGCGGGATGTGATGGTCAATGGCAAATGGGTAGTGCGCCAGGGGCAGCATGCCCACGAAGAGGAAAGCCGACAGGCATTTGCCAGCGTGTTGCGAGCGCTACTGGGCTGAATGCAGAGGGGCCGCTAAAGCGGCCCCGTCTTATCAATGCATCTGCACGATCTGCTTGTCCGGCGTACGCCAGATCAAGCGGCTGGTGTCATAGCCCTGCTGACGGGCCTTGGACATCAGGCTCTCGCGCTCCCACACCGGCAGTGTCGGCGTGCGCGACAGGATCCACAGGTACTTGCGGTCCGGGCTGCCGACGATCGCCGTGCGATAGTGGTCATCCACATACAGGATCCAGTACTCGCCCTTGGCCACGCCCGGTACCAGGCGGGTGAACCAGTTGTCGAACTCCACCCACAGCCTGTCAGTATGCCCCGGCTCCTGGATGTGGGCGTGCCCTTCGGCACGCAGCCATTCATCCCCCATCGTGCGGCAGCGGTTGAGCACACCGTACGAGCCGTCGGGCTTGAGGTTGTAATGCGCTTCGGACTGCACGCACTCGGCCTGGTACTTCATCGGCAGGCGTGCCAGTTCGAACCACTTGCCTTGATAGCGCTTGAGGTCGACATCACCGGCAGTCTTCGGCGCCAGCGGGTCGTTGGCTGAGGTGGCGCAGCCACCCAGCAGCATGACCAGGCACAGCCCCAGCAGTACGTGCAAACGCCTCATTTGAGGCCCTGCCCGGAGTAGATCAGCACCTTGTCGGCCGCGTATTGCACGCTGATGAAGCTCTTCTCGTCCCCCCAGGTGCAGCTGCTCATGCCCAGGGCGCCGGAGCACTCGGTGGGCGTGCCAAGCAGTTGCTCGACCTCGGCCTTGTTCATGCCGGCCTTGAGCTTGGAATAGTTTTCCTGATTGATCTTGCTGCACGCAGTCAGGACGACGCACAAGGACAACAGGGCGAGGGAACGCAACGACATGAAGGGACACTCCTGGAAAATAGACACAGGCGAGTGGCCTGCAGTGATCTTCGACGGGAAAAACCCTCCCTGGTTCCCTGGCGACACCGCTTTAGTCGTACGCCGTTGGTCGGCTGGACCTGCGCAAACGATTAATGTTTTGGCTCGCCGCGACGACACAGCGAGCGCGCTGTGGCGCATTGCCGCAGCCTCCTCCTATGCCTTGCCTTGTGCAGACCAAAAAAATGACCAAGAACCTCAAGTTCAGCCACAAGATCCTGCTGGCCGCCGCCCTCGTGGTGGCCGTTGCCTTTACCTGTTTCGTGCTGTTCAACGACTACCGACAACGCCAGTCCCTGCGCAGCGACACACAGACCAACCTGCAAGACCTGGGCAACCTCACTGCCGGCAACATCCGCAACTGGCTCGACAGCCGCATCCAGTTGCTCGACTCACTGGCCCAGCAAGTTGCCGTCGATGGGCCGGGCAAAGCCAGCCTGGAGCGCAGCCTGGCCTTGCCGGTGTACGGCAAGAACTTCCAGCTCACCTATTTTGGTGGCCAGGACGGCAGCATGCAGTCGGTACCGGTGGGCAACCGCGCCGCCGACTACGACCCGCGGGTGCGGGGCTGGTACAAGGCGGCCAGCGCCAGCGGTCAGACCATCGTCACCGAACCGTACATCTCGGCCTCCGCAGGCAAGCTGGTGATCACCCTGGCCACCCCGGTGCAGCAAGCGGGCCGACTGATCGGCGTCAGCGGCGTCGACACCGACCTGCAGACCATCAGCAACCTGATCAACGCCCTGAACTTCGACGGCCAGGGCCATGCCTTCATCGTCAACGGCGAAGGCAAGATCCTCATCCACCCCAAAGCCGACCTGGCCCTGAAAACCCTGGCCGACGTCTACCCGCAAGAAACGCCGCGCATCGGCAACGGCTTGAAGGAAGTCGAAGTCGATGGCCACAAGCAGTTCATCAGCTTCACCCACGTCGACGGTGTGCCGTCGGCGGATTGGTACGTGGCCCTGGTACTCGACCAGGACGCAGCGTTCGCCATGCTGGGTGAACTGCGCACCTCCGCCATCGTCGCCACCTTGATCGCAGTGGTGGCCATCATCGCCCTGCTCGGCCTGCTGATTCGCATGCTGATGGAGCCGCTGCACCTGATGGGCCGTGCCATGCATGACATCGCCGAAGGCGAAGGCGACCTGACCCGGCGCCTGACCATTCACGCCCAGGATGAATTCGGCAGCCTTGGCCAATCGTTCAACCGCTTCGTCGAGCGCATTCACGAGTCGATCCGCGAAGTGGCCTCGGCCACCGGCCAGGTCAACGCCGTGGCCGCCCAGGTGGTGAACGCTTCAAATGCCTCGATCAACAATGCCGACCAGCAGTCCAGCCGTACCAGCAGCGTGGCGGCCGCCATCAACGAACTGGGCGCCGCCGCCCAGGAAATCGCCCAGAACGCCGCACTGGCCTCGCAACATTCCAGCGAAGCGCGTGGCCTGGCCGAGGACGGCCAGCAAGTGGTCGGGCGCACCATCGATGTGATGAACCAGCTGTCGGCACGGATCAGCGACTCGTGCGGCAACATCGAAACACTCAATGCCCACACCGCCAACATCGGCCAGATCCTCGATGTGATCAGCGGTATCTCCCAGCAGACCAACCTGCTGGCGCTCAACGCCGCGATCGAAGCGGCCCGTGCCGGCGAAGCCGGGCGTGGCTTTGCGGTGGTGGCCGACGAGGTACGCAACCTGGCCCACCGTACCCAGGAGTCGGCACAGCAGGTGCAGCGCCTGATCGAGGAACTGCAGGCCGGCGCGCAAATGGCGGTCAGCACCATGAACCAGAGCCGCGAGCACAGCGACCACAGCGTGGGAATTGCCAACCAGGCCGGCGAGCGCCTGGGCAGCGTGACCCAGCGCATTGGCGAGATCGATGGCATGAACCAGTCGGTGGCCACCGCCACCGAAGAACAGACGGCTGTGGTCGAGTCGATCAATGTCGACATCACCGAGATCAATACGTTGAATCAGGAAGGGGTGCAGAACCTGCAAAGCACCTTGCGTGCCTGCACCGACCTGGAGCATCAGGTCGAGCGGTTGAAGCACCTGGTAGGTAGCTTCCGGATCTGAAACCGCTGGGGCCGCTATGCGGCCCCTAGGATCTAGAACCTGGACCCAGGCTCCAGCAGGAAGTCCATCTCTTCACTGGTACTCGGCCGCCCCAGTACCAGGTTGCGGTGCGGAAAGCGGCCGAAGCGGGCAATCACCCGCTGATGCTGCTCGGCATAATCGAGGAAGCCTTCGAACAAGCGCCGGTGATCCCCGGGCTGCTCTTCCAGCAGCACCTGGTAACGCTCGACGCACAGGTTCTGCCAGTCCAGCACCTCGGCATGCTCCAGCACCAGCAGCACGAACACCCGCTGGATCGGCAGCAACTGGTAATCCCAGTTTTTCTGCAGGCCCTGCATGGCCACCACCTGCGCCCGCCGGTCGCCTTCGAAGGCGCGCGGCGTGTCGCGGTAGAGCATGCGCGGCAGCTGGTCCAGCAGGATCAGCAAACCGAGCCAACCCTGCGGGCTCTGCTGCCACTCGTCGAGCCCACCCGCCAGGGCATGCTCGACCAGGTCGCCAAACAGCGCCTGGGCTTCAGCATCGTGATGCTTGCCGAACCACAGCGTGCTCTTCTCGTCAGCCACGGCCTGGGGACTGGTGCCCCAACCGAACCACCACTCCAGCAACGGCTGCCAAGGTGCGAGCATGACTTACTCCTTGTGGTAGGCGGTGACGCGCTCAACCTCTTCCTTCGAGCCGAGGATCACCGACACGCGCTGGTGCAGGCTATCCGGCTTGATGTCGAGGATGCGGTCGTAACCGTTGGTGGAGGCGCCGCCGGCCTGCTCGATGATGAACGACATCGGGTTGGCTTCGTACATCAGGCGCAGCTTGCCCGGCTTGCTCGGCTCGCGGGCATCGCGCGGGTACATGAACAGACCGCCACGGGTCAGGATGCGGTGCACGTCGGCCACCATCGAGGCGATCCAGCGCATGTTGTAGTTCTTCTTCAGCGGGCCGGTCTCGCCTGCCAGCAGTTCGCCCACGTAACGCTGCACCGGAGCTTCCCAGTGACGCTGGTTGGACATGTTGATGGCGAACTCGGCGGTGCTTTCCGGCACGCGGATGTTCTCGTGGGTCAGGACGAAGCTGCCCAGTTCGCGGTCCAGGGTGAAGCCCTTGACGCCGTTGCCCAGGGTCAGGATCAGCATGGTCTGCGGGCCATAGATGGCGTAACCGGCAGCGACCTGCTGGGTGCCTGGCTGCAGGAAGGCGTTTTCGTTCAGGGTTTCGTTCTGGCTCAGGTACTCGTTAGGGCAACGCAGTACCGAGAAGATGGTGCCGACCGACACGTTGACGTCGATGTTGGACGAACCGTCCAGCGGGTCGAAGACCAGCAGGTAGGCGCCTTTCGGGTACTTGCCCGGGATCTGGTAGGCGTTGTCCATTTCTTCGGACGCCATGCCGGCCAGGTGGCCGCCCCATTCGTTGGCTTCGAGCAGGATGTCGTTGGAGATCACGTCCAGTTTCTTCTGGACTTCGCCCTGCACGTTTTCAGTGCCCATGCTGCCCAGCACGCCGCCGAGGGCGCCTTTGGACACGTGATGGCTGATTTCCTTGCACGCACGCGCCACCACTTCGATCAGGAAGCGCAGATCGGCAGGGGTATTGTTGCTGCGGGTCTGCTCAATCAGATAGCGACTCAGGGTAACGCGGGACATGTATGGCTCCGAAGGATAGGGGGAGAAAACCCCCGCAGTTTACAGGGAGAGTTGCGGGCTAGCGAGTGATGAGACTCGCCACGGCTCTCTGACGGCACAATAGGTCGGTAGTTCAGCATGCGCCAGGCCGATGGTCTGGTTGTGGGCCCATTCGCGGGCAAGCCCGCGAATGGCCTCACATCAATCCAAAGCCTTCCAGATCTCGGTGGCGTATTCACGAATGGTTCGGTCCGAGGAGAACCAGCCCATCCGTGCCGTGTTCAGCACCGCCATGCGCCACCACTCCTGCGGTGTGTGCCACAGCTCCTCGACCCGCCGCTGGGCGTCCCAGTAGGCATCGAAGTCGGCGCACACCAGGAACCGGTCGTAGCCCACCAGCCCATCGATCAGCCCCGCATAGCGTGATGGATCATCCGGCGAGAACACCCCGCTGCGAATCGCCTGCAACACATCGCTCAGGCGGCTGGACGCGGCAATCGCCACATTCGCACCGAAGTCCCCGGCCTTGCGCCGCGCCTCCACCTGCTGCGCGGTCAGGCCGAAGATGAACATGTTGTCCGCACCCACCTGCTCGCACATCTCGACGTTGGCACCGTCGAGCGTGCCGATGGTCAGCGCGCCGTTGAGGCCGAACTTCATGTTGCTGGTACCCGACGCTTCGTAACCGGCCGTGGAGATCTGCTCCGACAGGTCCGCCGCCGGGATGATGCTTTCGGCCAGGCTGACGTTGTAGTTGGGCAGGAACACCACCTTGAGCAGGCCGCGCACGGTCGGGTCGTTGTTGACCACCCGGGCGATATCGTTGGCCAGCTTGATGATCAGCTTGGCCTGGTGATAACTGGCTGCGGCCTTGCCGGCGAAGATCTTCACCCGCGGCACCCAGTTGGTACCGGGGTCGTTGCGCATGGCCTGGTACAGCGCCACGGTGTGCAGCAGGTTGAGCAGTTGGCGCTTGTACTCATGGATGCGCTTGACCTGCACGTCGAACAGCGCCTCGGGGTTCACCGTGACGCCAATCCGGTCCTGGATGATGCTGGCCAGGGCACGCTTGCTGTGCAGGCGCTGGGCGGCGAACTGCTTGCGGAAGCTGGCCTTGTCGGCGAACGGCACCAGCCCGGCCAGGCGCCCCTCGGGGTCGTCCTTGAGCTCCGGCCCGAGCGCCTCGACCAGCATCTCGGTCAACTGCGGGTTGGACTGGTACAGCCAGCGGCGGAAGGTGATGCCGTTGGTCTTGTTGTTGATCCGCTGCGGATAGAGCTTGTGCAGCTCGGCGAACACCGTGCTCTTCATCAGCTTGCTGTGCAGCGCCGACACGCCATTGACGCTGTGCGAGCCAAGGAATGCCAGGTTGCCCATGCGCACCCGACGGCCGTTGTCCTCTTCGATCAGCGAGACCGCGCGCAGCACATCGAAGTCGTGCAGGCCTTTGGCCCGCAGGCTGTCGATATGGTAGGCATTGATCAGGTAGATGATCTGCATGTGCCGCGGCAGCATGCGCTCCATCAGTGCCACCGGCCAGGTTTCCAGGGCCTCGGGCAGCAGGGTGTGGTTGGTGTAGGCCAGCGTGCCGACCGTCAGCTCCCAGGCCTTGTCCCAGGGAATTTCGTGCTGGTCGACCAACAGTCGCATCAGCTCGGCCACGGCGATCGACGGGTGCGTGTCATTGAGCTGGATGGCGGCAGCATCCGGAAGGTTGAGCAGGTTCTGGTGCATGTTCAGGTGCCGGCGCAGCAGATCCTGCAGCGACGCCGAAACAAAGAAGTACTCCTGGCGCAGGCGCAGCTCCTGGCCGGCCTCGGTGCTGTCGGCCGGATACAGCACCCGCGAGATGCTCTCGGCCCGCGCCACTTCGGCGACGGCACCGAGGTGGTCACCGGCATTGAAGCGCTCCAGGTGCAGCTCCTCCAGCGCCCGCGCCCGCCACAGGCGCAAGGTGTTGACGCTGGCGCCGCGCCAGCCGACCACGGGCGTGTCGTAGGCTACGGCCCGCACCGTCTCGCCCGGCGACCACACCTGGCGTTGCTGGCCGTGGGTATCGTGCACGGTTTCGACGCTACCACCGAAACTGATCGGGTAGATCACCTCGGCGCGCTCGAACTCCCAGGGGTTACCGAAGTCCAGCCAGTTCTCGGTCTGCTCCTGCTGCCACCCATCGACCACCGCTTGGCGGAACAGGCCATGTTCGTAACGGATGCCGTAGCCATGGGCGGCGATGCCCAAGGTCGACATGCTCTCCATGAAGCAGGCCGCCAGGCGGCCAAGGCCACCATTGCCCAAGGCAGCATCCGGCTCAAGCAGGCGAATGCGCTCCAGATCGACGTTCAAGCCTTCGAGGGCGTCCCGGGCGATATCCAGCAAGCCGAGGTTACTCAGGCTGTCGTAGAGCAGGCGGCCGATGAGGAATTCCAGGGAAAGGTAGTAGACCCGCTTCTGGCTGCGTCGATAGGCGCGGCGGGTGTGGTCCATCCAGTGGTCGACCATGTGATCGCGCGCGGCCAGGGCGATGGCTTCGAACCAGTCGTGATCGAAGGCATGCTCCGGGTCCTTGCCGACCGCGTAGGTCAGCTTATCCAGTACAGCAGCGCGAAAATCCGCGACTTCGGCGTCACGTGCTTTAGGTTCCTGGGACATGCGGCATCCTCGGGCAAGTTGACGAAAGCGGAGGGAGACTGTTGAGCCTAGACGCTTCGACCAAGAGCGACAGCCAGTGTTCGCGGTTTTCATGAACGTTTGCGCATTCGGTCAAAAGGTTGTTCATAAATTGAACAATTCCGGTATGATCGCGCGCCCCAAGACCGTGATTCACCCCCATAACGATGAAAACGACCCTGATCGCCGCGGCCGAAGTCGACCGCCTGGAGACCTGGCAGCGCTACACCAGCAACATGTGCCATGGCTGCCATTCGACCTGTTGCACCCTGCCGGTAGAGGTGAAGATCAAGGATCTGATCCGCATCGGCGTGGTCGACGAGTTCGAAAAAGACGAACCGCCGAAGAACGTGGCCAAGCGCCTGCAGAAGGAAGGCATCATCGAGCGCTTCAACCAGAAGTCGGGGATTTTCACCCTGACCCGGATGAGCAACGATGACTGCATGTACCTGGATCGCAAGAGCCGGCTGTGCACCATCTATGACAAGCGCCCGGATACCTGCCGCAACCACCCTAAGGTCGGACCGCGGCCGGGGTACTGTGCTTACAAGCCGAAGGTGGTTGGGCGGTGATTAGCTGCCCTCTGCAGGCATAGCGCAATACGTGAAGCCCCTGTTTGACCTGTGGGAGCGGGCTTGCCCGCGAAGCAGGCACCGCGGTGTCTGGCACCGGCTCCGCCGGTGTTCGCGGGCAAGCCCGCTCCCACAGAAGCTGTGTCCTCCCCTCGGTATCCCACAATGTCTTCAGATAATTCCTACGTATCTGAGCTGGTGATATCGCCCCCTGCGAAATACCCTACAAACCCTGTCGACTCGCGTCTGATTGTTACTGGAAACCTGTCCCCCTAGGCTTTCCAGGTCGCTGAATAGTTCAGCGATCGAGGTGTGGAAACCTCGGCAATTCAACATGGAGGCTGTCGTCATGACAGCTGTACACGGGAGGCTTTCGAGCCTACCGGGTTTGCCATGTGCCTGGTTTTCCACCCCGTGTACAGCTGTCACCCCAATGTGTGGAAACGGACGGGTGGCACATGAATCACATGGAGCCGATATGAAAAAGCTAGTCCCCGACCCACCCCACCACTTCGACCACCCAGACGGCACGACCCTCACCCACGCCATCTGCGAAAACCTCGTCCCCCCCGACCACGTCGTGGTCAACATCACCCACTACCTGATGATCGCCTACAACCACAGCCACCGCGCCCTCGACGGCATCAAGGATGACCGCACGCGGGAGACGCTGGTTAATGGCTTGCGGGCCATGCAGTTGGCCTGGGGGCAGGCGGATGCCTTGTCGCTCGCCTTGGAGCGTGCCGGCAGCACGCATTAATGTTCGCCGCTTCACGGGCAAACCCGCTCCCACAGGTACGGCGCCGGCCGTGGGCACTGCACATCCCCTGTGGGAGCGGGCGAGCCCGCGAAACCGGCGAAGCCGGTGCCATCCACAACAACACCCCGGGTGAAAAACCAATGACCGAAAACAACCACACCACCCCCGGCAAAACCTGCTTCTACCAGGGCGAAGAGCACAAACAACCCCTGTTCCAGGTCTGCGCAGGCATCCCCTGCCAGGACGCCCGCGACTAAGCCTCCGAACTGGGCATGCCGCACTGAGCCTGCGCCTCACGCACTGCCCGCCGGGAAGCTGCGGCAAGCACCACCGTGATCCGTCGGCGGATGCGCGGGATATGTCTGCGGCAGCACGCTGACCGGGCTGGTGGCGATGAAGCCATCAGCAAACTTCGCTTCGACGAACTGCGCCTGCCACCCCGAAGCTGGCGCCGTGCGTTGCAGGGTGAAGTGTTGCTGGGGCGTCAGCGTCTCGGACTGGTAGCGCACCCCGCAGGCATAGCGGAAGTCGCGATCCTGGCTGTTGCTTGCCGTCCACACTCTCACTGCCACAGGCGGCTCGGAGAAGTCGACAGCCATCAGCCCAGGCTGCCCACCCTCTGACACCTGCACGCTCGGTAGTGGTTTGCCATCGCGCAGGCGCGTTACCACCGGCACCAAGGTGCTGATCACCTGCTGACGCACCCCGCCGTGGTCCGAGTTCGGCAACACTCTCAGGCTGGTCTGGCCTGGCAGGCGTTGCTGATAATCGGTGACGGGGTCGGGCGCGAAGAAATCATCGCCGCTGGCAGACACCAGGTACTTGGGAATCGCCAGGCGCTGCCCCTCCTCGCCCAGGTACTGCATCGGGTCCATCATCGCCATGAGCCGCTCGAATGCCGGGGTGCCCAGCTGTTGCAGCACACCGGCCTGCTGGTAGGAGCCCAATGCCAAGGGCCAGTGACCGCCATAGCGCTTGCGTAACCCAGCCAGCATGTCCGAGGTGTCCGCCACGTCGATTACCGCAGGCACGATGGCCATCACCCTCTCATCGGCCAGCGCCGTGAGCCACGCGCTCCAGCCACGCTTGGAGGCCCCCGTGATGATGAAACTGTTCACCGTGAGCCCTTGCTTCCCCAGTTCCAGCTCGGCCAGGTCCATCGCCCGGCTCGCCGCCGCAGCCATCGGCACATGCAGGGGTAGTTCCGGTGCGGCACCGCGCAGCGAATGTGCCCAGGTATGCGCCACGGCGTCATCCTCGCGCAGGGGCTTCTCGACATCACTGAAGGTCACGTACTGGTTGGGCACATCGCTGATCATGACCACCGCCATCTGCGACTTGAGAGCCACTTCGCGCAAGGCTTCGCGGGTATAGTCCGGGGACTGCGCCGGCCCGTGCCGCACGCCGTTGTTCACCACCAGCAAGGCTTTGCCGGGCACTGCATTGCGCGGCATGTGCAACTCGACATCGTGCTCCCAGCGACGTGGTTCAACCACCGGCACTGGCTCCCACACCTGCGAAACCATCTGCAGGCGACGGAATTCGTAGCCAGGTTCAGAGGCCTGTTCGAGCAGTACGGCCTCCAGAGGTGTCTGGCGCACATTGCCGATGTGGCAGTGAACGACTTCCTGCGGGCGCAGGCCGCTACAGCCCTGCAGGGCATGGAAACTGGCCATCAGGCAAGGGATGGCCAGTGCAAATCGGTACTTCATGGCTGCGTTTCCTGGATAAGAAAGCACATCACGCTAGGTTTCCCGGCGCCCGCTCACAAGGCATGACCCACCCTAAAAGACTCAACTTACATCAGCTTGAGACTCTGCCTACAAAACCTTGCCCCAGACAAAAAAAAAGCCCCCGGCCTTTCGACCGGGGGCGTTTTCATTCAGCCTGAGCTAACTCAGTTCTTGGCTTTCTTGGCAGCGCGGGTACGCTCGCCTTCGTCCAGGATCTTCTTGCGCAGACGGATCGACTTAGGCGTCACTTCGCACAGCTCGTCGTCCTGGATGAATTCCAGAGCCTGTTCCAGAGTGTGGCGAACTGGCGGAACCAGGGCGATGACTTCGTCTTTGCCCGAAGCACGCATGTTGTCGAGCTTCTTGCCTTTGGTCGGGTTCACGCCCAGGTCGTTATCACGGCTGTTCAGGCCGATGATCTGACCGTTGTAGATCTCCTGGCCGTGTTCAACGAACAGCTTGCCGCGAGCCTGCAGGGTTTCCAGCGAGTAGGTCAGTGCCTTGCCGGTCTCGACCGAAACCAGAACACCGTTCAGACGGCCGGACATCTGGCCCGACTTCATGGTGTCGTAGCGATCGAAGATCGAGGTCAGGATGCCTGCACCGTTGGTCAGGGTCAGGAACTGGTTACGGAAACCGATCAGACCACGGGCTGGAATGTTGTACTCCAGGCGCACACGGCCCTTGCCATCCGGCACCATGTTGGTCAGGTCGCCTTTACGCAGACCCATCTCTTCCATGACCTTGCCCTGGGATTCTTCAGGGATGTCGATGGTGACGTTCTCGAACGGCTCCTGCTTCACGCCGTCGACTTCGCGGATGATTACTTCAGGACGGCCTACGGCCATCTCGAAGCCTTCACGGCGCATGGTTTCGATCAGAACGGACAGGTGCAGCTCACCACGGCCCGATACCTTGAACTTGTCAGGGGAATCGGTTTCCTGAACGCGCAGAGCAACGTTGTACAGCAGCTCCTTGTCCAGACGGTCCTTGATGTTACGGCTGGTGACGAACTTGCCTTCTTTACCGCAGAACGGCGAGTCGTTGACCTGGAAGGTCATCGAAACGGTCGGCTCGTCAACGGTCAGCGGCTTCATCGCTTCTACCGCGTCCGGGGCGCACAGGGTGTCGGAGATGAACAACTCGTCGAAACCGCTGATGCAGACGATGTCGCCAGCCTGGGCTTCTTCGACGTCGACGCGGTGCAGGCCGTGGTGGCCCATCAGCTTCAGGATACGACCGTTACGCTTCTTGCCGTTGGTGTCGATGGCGACAACCGGGGTGTTCGGCTTGACGCGGCCACGGGCGATACGGCCAACGCCGATAACGCCGAGGAAGCTGTTGTAGTCCAGCGCGGAGATCTGCATCTGGAACGAGCCGTCACGGTCAACGTCCGGCGCCGGTACGTTGTCTACGATCGACTGGTACAGGGCGGTCATGTCTTCGCCCATGGCGGTGTGGTCCAGACCGGCAATGCCGTTCAGGGCCGAGGCGTAGACGACTTTGAAGTCCAGCTGTTCGTCGGTGGCACCGAGGTTGTCGAACAGGTCGAAGATCTGGTCCAGAACCCAGTCAGGACGCGCGCCCGGACGGTCGACCTTGTTGATCACAACGATCGGCTTCAGGCCGGCTTCGAAAGCCTTCTTGGTCACGAAGCGGGTTTGCGGCATCGGGCCATCCTGGGCGTCGACCAGCAGCAGCACGGAGTCGACCATCGACATTACACGCTCAACCTCGCCACCGAAGTCGGCGTGGCCGGGGGTGTCGACGATGTTGATGTGGTAGCCGTTCCAGTTGATGGCGGTGTTTTTCGCCAGAATGGTAATACCGCGCTCTTTTTCCTGGTCGTTGGAGTCCATGACGCGCTCGTCGTTGAGCTCGTTACGCTCCAGAGTGCCGGACTGACGCAGGAGTTTGTCGACCAGGGTGGTTTTACCATGGTCAACGTGGGCGATGATGGCGATGTTACGCAGATTTTCGATCACAACTGTATCTCGATCAGAGGATTCGGTTGCCGCCAGTGTAGGCGGCGAATATGTACGGTTTGAGGCTCAGCGGGCCCGATGGTCGGGAGGGCGATGGCGGATGCTGCCGCCATACAGCCCTGGCGTCTTATGTCGGACGATAAACACGCACATTGGCATGTCCCTCACTGAGCAGGTGGTGTGCGTGCAAACGGCTCATCACACCTTTGTCGCAATACAGCAAGTACTGGCGCGTAGGGTCCAGGTGCTTGAACTTGCTGTTGATCGCATAGAACGGCATGGCCTGGACTTCGATACCTTCCAGCGCCAGAGGTTCGTCTTCCTGGGCATCGGGGTGACGAATGTCGATGACGATCTGGCCTGGCAGCGCCTCGGCCACTTCCTCGACTTCGATGTCCTTGCCCAGCTCGTCGATCACGTGGTCGATGGAGATGAACTTGGCACGCTCCAGGGCACGTTCCAGCACGGCCATGTCGAACTGCTTTTCTTCGTGCTCCATGCGGTGACGCTTGGCATGGGTGGTCGGGTTCACCGAAATCACGCCGCAGTACTCCGGCATGTGCTTGGCGAAGTCGGCCGTGCCGATTTCGGTGGCCTGGTCGATGATGTCCTGCTTGTGGCTGGCCAGCAACGGGCGCAGCACCAGCTTGTCGGTGGCCGAGTCGATGATCGACAGGTTCGGCAGGGTCTGGCTGGAGACCTGGGAGATCGCCTCGCCGGTAACCAGCGCGTCGATCTGCAGGCGGTCGGCCATGTGCGCGGCACCGCGCAGCATCATGCGCTTGAGGGTCACGCCCATGTAACTGTTGTCGACCTTGTTGAGGATCTCGCCAACCACTTCCTCGAACGGCACGCTGATGAACAGCACGCGCTGGCTGCTGCCGTACTTTTTCCACAGGTAGTGGGCGACTTCCATCACACCCAGCTCGTGGGCACGGCCGCCGAGATTGAAGAAGCAGAAGTGGGTCATCAGGCCGCGGCGCATCATCTGGTAGGCCGCCACGGTGGAGTCGAAACCACCGGACATCAGCACCAGGGTCTGCTCCAGGGCACCCAGCGGGTAGCCGCCGATGCCGTTGTGCTGGTTGTGGATCACGTACAGGCGCTGATCGCGAATCTCCATGCGCACCACGACTTCAGGCGTCTTCAGGTCGATGCCGGCGGCGCCGCACTGCTGGCGCAGCTGGCTGCCGACATAGCGGTCGACGTCCATCGAGGTGAAGTCGTGATGGCCGCCGCGCTTGCAGCGCACCGAGAAGCGCTTGCCGGCCAGCAGGTGGCCGAAGTGCTGCTTGCACTTGGCGACGATGTCGTCGAAGTCGCCCAGCGGGTACTCCTCGACCTGCAGGAAGTGGGTGATGCCCGGGGTGCAGGTGAGGCGCTCGATCATCTCGCGCTGGACCTTCTCGTCCTCGACGCGGGTGACCACCTCGAGATTGTCCCAGACACCATCGACCGCGAGCTCAGGATCAAGGTCCTTGAGCACGTTGCGGATGTTCTTGCCGAGCTGGCGGATGAAGCGCTTGCGCACCGGCCGGCTCTTGATGGTGATTTCTGGGAAGACTTTGACGATAAGTTTCATTGGGTTAACAGCGCGCGCAGGGCCTGCCGAAAATGAGGGGCGCGAATTATAGCGGAAATTGCTCAGGATTTGACCAACTTTTGATCAGAAGCTTTCAGATAAATGCAGGGGTCGGTTTTTGTGCCGCCTGTTCCGGCCCTTTCGCGGGTAAACCCGCTCCTACAGGGACCCCACAAGTTTCCAGCGCTGTGCGATCCCTGTGGGAGCGGGTTTACCCGCGAAAGGGCCCTCAAAGAAAGCACAGCTTTCGAGCCGCGCACTTATTTGGTGCATCACCCTGAATCCCTGCCTCCTAAGGGTGCACTTTTGTCCGCTGCCACCCCAGCAAATGCCCGCAAACGCCCCCTTTTATCTCGCCCTCGCCATTTTCGGGCACTGGCATGCAATTTGCTCCCTTGTGAGGCAGGTAAGCTTGGCCGACTATCCGCGCCCGGCAACACCCTTTTTCCAGGGCAGCGGCCCACCGCGCCCTAGACCATCCGGAGGACAACATGTCGAAGTCGGTTCAACTCATCAAAGATCATGACGTCAAGTGGATTGATCTGCGTTTCACGGACACCAAAGGCGTTCAGCACCACGTGACCATGCCAGCGCGTGATGCGCTGGACGAAGACTTCTTCGAAGTCGGCAAGATGTTCGACGGCTCCTCCATCGCTGGCTGGAAAGGCATCGAAGCGTCCGACATGATCCTGATGCCGGTCGACGAGACCGCCGTCCTGGACCCGTTCACCGAAGAACCAACCCTGATCATCACCTGCGACATCGTCGACCCGTCGAGCATGCAGGGCTACGATCGCGACCCACGCGCCATCGCCAAGCGCGCCGAAGAGTACCTGAAGAGCACCGGCATCGGTGACACCGTCTTCGCTGGCCCAGAGCCAGAGTTCTTCATCTTCGACGAAGTGAAGTTCAAGTCGGACATCTCCGGTTCGATGTTCAAGATCTTCTCCGAGCAAGGCTCGTGGATGTCCGACGCTGACGTGGAAGGCGGCAACAAAGGCCACCGTCCAGGCGTGAAAGGCGGCTACTTCCCGGTTCCGCCGTTCGACCACGACCACGAAATCCGTACCGCCATGTGCAACGCTCTGGAGGAAATGGGCCAGACCGTTGAAGTTCACCACCACGAAGTGGCGACTGCCGGCCAGAACGAAATCGGCGTCAAGTTCAACACCCTGGTGAAGAAGGCTGACGAAGTACAGGCCCTGAAATACGTCGTGCACAACGTTGCCGACGCTTACGGCCGTACCGCCACCTTCATGCCGAAGCCACTGTACGGCGACAACGGCTCGGGCATGCACGTACACATGTCGATCTGGAAAGACGGCAAGAACACCTTCTCCGGTGAAGGCTATGCCGGCCTGTCCGAAACCGCCCTGTACTTCATCGGCGGTATCATCAAGCACGGTAAGGCCCTGAACGGCTTCACCAACCCGTCGACCAACTCGTACAAGCGTCTGGTTCCAGGCTTCGAAGCTCCGGTAATGCTGGCCTACTCGGCTCGCAACCGTTCCGCCTCGATCCGTATTCCTTACGTCGGCAGCCCGAAAGCCCGCCGTATCGAAGCACGCTTCCCGGACCCATCGGCCAACCCGTACCTGGCCTTCGCGGCCCTGCTGATGGCTGGCCTGGACGGCATCCAGAACAAGATCCACCCAGGCGATGCTGCCGACAAGAACCTGTACGACCTGCCGCCAGAAGAAGCCAAGGACATCCCGCAAGTTTGCGGCAGCCTGAAAGAAGCTCTGGAAGAGCTGGATAAAGGCCGTGCGTTCCTGACCAAGGGCGGCGTGTTCTCCGACGACTTCATCGATGCCTTCATCGAGCTGAAGAGCGAAGAAGAAATCAAGGTCCGCACCTTCGTACACCCGCTGGAATACGAGCTGTACTACAGCTGCTGATCTGACTGGCGCCTGGCGCCAATCTGAATCACCGAAAACGGCCTTCTTCTGAAGGCCGTTTTTTGTTTTACGCCCATCCGTTTCAGATGCTTCCTACAAGCAATGGCTGCCTGACTGCCCACAATCAAATCTCCGACCACAAGGAGATTGCCATGCGCCTGATGCCTTTTTTGCTGTGCTTCATTTTCACCCTTCTCGGCTGTTCCACCTCACAACCTGAACTCAAGCCGTTGCTCACGGCAGTCGGGCAGCGCCTGGACCTGGCCTACTCGGTGGCCGTTCACAAGTGGGACAATGGCCTGCCTGTCGAAGCGCCCTCACGGGAGCGAGAGGTCATTCAGCAGGTTCAAGCTGCAGCCCAGGACTACGGCCTGACTGGCGAGCGGGCAGCGGCCTTTTTCGCCGACCAGATCGAAGCCAACAAAATCGTCCAGTACGGCCTGATCGACCGCTGGACCGCTCTGGGGCAACGCCCCCCTCAGCAGGCTAGGGACCTGGACAAAGAATTGCGTCCACGCCTGGACATGCTCCAGGCAACATTGCTGTTCGAACTTGCCCATCTGGACCGCAAGCCCCTGCACGATTGCCCTCGCCAGCTGACCGACGCCCTGGCCAGGTATGCCAGCGACCCACTCCGACACACGGCCCTGGTCCGCGCAACCGCACAACTGTGCGCGGAACGCTGAGCGCAGCAATGCTCTATATTGGTGCATGAACACACCCAGCGCCTCGTTCTGCAACCCAAAACAGGTCACTTGAAACGATAAATCAGGGCAATCTGGTCCGAATAAGCGCAATTCCAGGTCTTTATCAGGCAATTCCGCTTCTTTTCGGAGCCTTGGTTTGTTTCTTGCATTTTCCTGGACAGAGACTGGCATCAGCGGATCCACCGCGTGCCCGGCCGTGGCCGCGCCATGCCTGACTAGCGCCAAAAGAGGTCAACGACGCCTTATGACCATCAGCGATGCACAGCACCGTCTGCTTCTGGACAACCTGACCACCGCCACGCTCCTGCTCAATGCCGAGCTGCGCCTGGAATACATGAACCCGGCCGCAGAAATGCTCCTGGCCGTCAGCGGCCAGCGCAGCCACGGGCAGTTCATCAGTGAGCTGTTCACCGAATCGACCGAGGCGCTCAACTCGCTGCGCCAGGCCGTGGAACAGGCGCACCCGTTCACCAAGCGTGAAGCGCAACTGACCTCGCTGACCGGGCAGGCCATTACCGTCGACTATGCCGTGACGCCGATCCTGCATCAGGGCAATACCTTGCTGCTGCTGGAGGTGCACCCGCGTGATCGCCTGCTGCGCATCACCAAGGAAGAAGCCCAGCTGAGCAAGCAGGAAACCACCAAGATGCTGGTGCGTGGCCTGGCCCACGAGATCAAGAACCCGCTCGGCGGTATCCGTGGCGCCGCACAGCTGCTGGCTCGCGAACTGCCCGATGAGGGCCTGCGCGACTACACCAACGTGATCATCGAAGAGGCTGACCGCCTGCGCAACCTGGTCGACCGCATGCTCGGCTCGAACAAGTTGCCGTCGCTGGCCATGACCAACATTCACGAGGTGCTGGAGCGGGTCTGCAGCTTGGTCGAAGCCGAAAGCCAGGGCTGCATCACGTTGGTGCGCGACTACGATCCAAGCCTGCCGGACGTGCTGATCGACCGCGAGCAGATGATCCAGGCCGTACTGAACATCGTGCGCAACGCGATGCAGGCGATCAGTTCGCAGAACGAGCTGCGCCTGGGCCGCATCACCCTGCGCAGCCGCGCCGTGCGCCAGTTCACCATCGGCCATGTGCGCCATCGCCTGGCAGCGCGTATCGAGATCATCGACAACGGCCCGGGCATCCCTGCGGAATTGCAGGACACGCTTTTCTATCCCATGGTCAGTGGGCGCCCGGACGGTACCGGGCTTGGCCTGGCCATTACCCAGAACATCATCAGCCAGCACCAGGGCCTGATCGAGTGTGAAAGCCACGCAGGGCACACCGCCTTCTCGATCTTCCTGCCCCTGGAACAAGGAGCCACCGCCTCATGAGCCGAAGTGAAACCGTATGGATCGTCGATGATGATCGCTCCATCCGCTGGGTCCTGGAAAAAGCCCTGCAACAGGAAGGCATGACCACCCAGAGCTTCGACAGCGCCGATGGCGTCATGGGCCGCCTGGCCCGCCAGCAGCCGGATGTGATCATTTCCGACATTCGCATGCCCGGCGCCAGCGGCCTTGACTTGCTGGCGCAGATCCGCGAACAGCATCCGCGCCTGCCAGTCATCATCATGACCGCCCATTCCGACCTGGACAGCGCCGTGGCGTCCTACCAGGGTGGTGCCTTCGAGTACCTGCCCAAGCCGTTCGACGTCGACGAAGCGGTGTCGTTGGTCAAGCGTGCCAATCAGCACGCCCAAGAGCAGCAAGGCCTCGATGTACCGCAGGCCTTGGCCCGCACCCCGGAAATCATCGGCGAAGCGCCGGCGATGCAGGAGGTGTTTCGCGCTATCGGCCGCCTGAGCCACTCCAATATCACCGTGCTGATCAACGGCGAGTCCGGTACCGGCAAGGAGCTGGTGGCGCACGCCCTGCACCGTCACAGCCCGCGTGCCGCCTCGCCGTTCATTGCCCTGAACATGGCGGCCATCCCCAAGGACCTGATGGAGTCGGAGCTGTTCGGCCACGAGAAAGGCGCCTTCACCGGGGCGGCCAACCTGCGCCGCGGCCGCTTCGAGCAGGCCGACGGCGGCACCTTGTTCCTCGACGAGATCGGCGACATGCCCGCCGACACCCAGACCCGCCTGCTGCGAGTACTGGCCGATGGCGAGTTCTATCGCGTTGGCGGTCACGTGCCGGTGAAGGTCGATGTACGCATCATCGCGGCAACCCACCAGAACCTGGAGTCGTTGGTGACGGCCGGCAAGTTCCGTGAAGACTTGTTCCACCGCCTCAACGTCATCCGCATTCATATCCCACGCCTGGCCGACCGCCGCGAGGACATCCCGGCGCTGGCCCGTCACTTCCTCGGCCGTGCCGCCCAGGAACTGGCCGTCGAGCCGAAGCTGCTCAAGCCGGAAACCGAGGAGTTCATTCGCAACCTGCCGTGGCCAGGCAACGTGCGCCAGCTAGAGAACACCTGCCGCTGGATCACCGTGATGGCTTCCAGCCGCGAGGTACTGATCGGCGACCTGCCGCCGGAGCTGCTGAACCTGCCACAGGACGCGGCACCGGTGACCAACTGGGAACAGGCCCTGCGCCAGTGGGCTGACCAGGCCTTGGCGCGCGGGCAGTCGAACCTGCTCGACAGCGCCGTGCCCAGCTTCGAACGGATCATGATCGAGACCGCGCTCAAGCACACCGCCGGGCGCCGGCGTGATGCGGCGGTGCTGCTGGGCTGGGGGCGCAATACCCTGACCCGCAAGATCAAGGAGCTGGGGATGAATGTGGATGGCGGGGATGATGATGAGGGTGAGGACCACTGATCTAGCGGTGCACCTGTAACATCCCCGGGGCTGCTTTGCAGCCCTTTCGCGACACAAGGCCGCTCCTACAGGAAGACTGCAATCCCCTGTAGGAGCGGCCTTGTGTCGCGAAAGGGCCGCACAGCGGCCCCAGCCATTTCAGCCCCGATGCACCGATCCTGTGCCCGACGCACCTCCCCAAGGCACAAATCCCCTCAAAACCCGGCCAAATCACCCTGAAAGCCCAGTATTCACAGGCTTTGCAAAACTGGCACGCCCCCTGCAATAGCTAATACATACCCAGTTTCGGGGGCCCTGGTACAGGCAGGCCGGGTGACCCCTCTTTTATTTGCAGTAACGCCGCTTTCGGGGACCTCGGTACAGGCAGGCCGGGCCATCCCCTCTTTAATTCGCTGTAAGCCCTTTTGGGGACCTTGGTACAGGCAGGCCGAGATATCCCCTTTTTATTCGTGCAGTTTCACCTGCACCCGCCAACGCCCAGCGTCCTCTGCACCGGCCCATTCGCCGTGCAGAGGGCGCGCGGCAATCACCGTCAGCAACAGCCCCTTGTCACTCTTCTGCAAACGCCAGCCGACCGGCTTGCCCTGCAGGTCCAACTGACCACGCTGCGCCTTGCCCTCGGCCTCGAACAACAGCGCCACGGTACCTTCGACATTTTCGCCATGCAGTTTGGGCTCTTCGTTGAACCACAGGTCCAGGCCATCCTGCACCACTTCAACCTGCTCCAGCACATGCTCATCCGGGGCAGTCAGGCGGCCTATCATCAGGCCTACCAATACGCCGAACAGCGCCAGGGATAGCAGCATGCGCGGCCAGGCCTTCGAACGCAGGTCGGGTTCGGGGGTAGAATGCTCGTCATCTTCACGTTTGGAGCCGTGCATGTTTCACGTCATCCTTTTTCAACCAGAAATTCCGCCGAATACCGGCAACATCATCCGCCTCTGCGCCAACAGCGGTTGCGCCCTGCACCTGATCGAGCCGATCAGCTTCGAACTGGACGACAAGCGCCTGCGCCGTGCCGGGCTGGATTACCACGAGTATGCCACGCTCAAGCGCCACGAAAGCCTGGCCGGATGCCTGGAAAGCCTGGGCAATCCACGGCTGTTCGCCTTCACCACCAAGGGCTCGCACCCGTTCCATGAGGTGGCTTATCAGCCCGGTGATGCGTTCCTGTTCGGGCCAGAGAGCCGCGGCCTGCCGGCCGACGTGCTGGACAGCCTGCCGGCCGAGCAACGCCTGCGCCTGCCGATGCGGCCAGGGTGCCGCAGCCTGAACCTGTCCAATACCGTGGCGGTGACGGTGTATGAGGCCTGGCGGCAGAACGGCTTTGCCGGTAGCTGATCTCTAACCTGTACCGGCCCTTTCGCGGGCATGCCCGCTCCCACAGAGACCGCGCAAAACTTGAAGGTTGTGCAGTATCTGTGGGAGCGGGCGTGCCCGCGAAGAGGCCGGTACAGGCAACAAAAAAGCGCCCCGAGAGGCGCTTTTTTGATACCGGCAGAATTACTGCACGGTCGGGGTTTCGCCAGCTTCCTGCATGCGCTGCAGCTCTTGCGCGTACAGGGCATCGAAGTTGACCGGCGACAGCATCAGGGCCGGGAACGAACCGCGGGTCACCAGGCTGTCCAGGGTTTCACGGGCGTACGGGAACAGGATGTTCGGGCAGAACGCGCCGAGGGTGTGGCTCATCGACGAAGCGTCGAGGTTCTTGATCAGGAAGATGCCAGCCTGCTGGACTTCAGCGATGAAGGCCACTTCGTCGCCGTTCTTGACGGTCACCGACAGGGTCAGCACCACTTCGTGGAAGTCGCCTTCCAGGGCCTTCTGCTTGGTGTTCAGGTCCAGGGCAACGCTCGGCTCCCAGGTCTGACGGAAGATCTGCGGGCTTTTCGGGGCTTCGAACGACAGGTCACGCACGTAGATACGCTGCATGGAGAACTGAGGGCTGTTGTCTTCTGCAGCAGCGCCGTTGGTCTGTTGGTCAGTCATGGCAGATCCTTAATCCTAATGTTTTTGAATGCAGTGCAAATCAGGCCGCCAGCAGCGCGTCGAGCTTGCCCGCGCGCTCCAGGGCAAAGAGGTCATCGCATCCACCGACGTGGGTGCTGCCGATCCAGATCTGCGGCACCGAAGTACGGCCGGCCTTCTGGCTCATCTCGGCGCGAACCTGCGGCTTGCCGTCGACCTTGATTTCTTCGAAGGCCACGCCCTTGCTCTCGAGCAGGTACTTGGCGCGCATGCAGTAGGGGCAGTAGTCGCTGGAATAGACGATGACGGGCTTCATATCACTTCACCAGGGGCAGGTTATCGGCTTTCCAGCTGGAAACGCCACCGCTCAGTTTGGCGGCAGTGTAACCGGCCTTGATCAGCTCGCCGCAGACCGCGCCGGACTGCTGGCCCATCGCGTCGACGACGATCAGGGTCTTCTCTTTGTGCTTCTCGAGCTCGCTCATGCGGTTGGCGATCTTGTCCTGCGGAATGTTCAGCGCACCGACGATGTGGCCGGCGGAGTACTCCTTGGAAGGACGAATGTCGATGACCAGTGCCTTGTCGGCATTGACCAGCGCGGTCAGCTGGCCGTTGCTCAGGCTCTGGCCGCCGCGGCGCAGTTCATTGACGAGCAGTGCAACCAGCAGAACCACGAAGATCGCCACCAGGATGTAGTGATCTGTCGCGAATTGAATCAGGTGAGCAACCATCAGCGGTGTTCCAGGCGATTGAAAATGCCGGCCAGTATACACAGCCCCCCAGTACCACCAAAGCCCGAAGGGTCGGCGGTAAAAGTACCTTCATGTTACCGGGTTGTCCGCGCCGGTCGGGCAAGAGGACGATTATTCGCCGTTGATGGCGCATTTGCCCTAAAATGCGTGTCTTTATCATCTTTGAACAACCGTGAGTTTGATTGATGACGAGTACGCCCAAACCCCTGGTCCTGATCATCCTGGATGGATTCGGCCACAGCGAAAGCCCCGAATACAACGCCATCTATGCCGCCAACACACCGGTCTATGACCGCCTGCGCGCTACCAAGCCGCATGGCCTGATTTCCGGATCAGGGATGGATGTCGGCCTGCCGGACGGGCAGATGGGCAACTCCGAAGTCGGTCACATGAACCTCGGCGCGGGTCGCGTCGTCTACCAGGACTTCACCCGGGTGACCAAGGCCATCCGCGATGGCGAGTTCTTCCAGAACCCGGTGCTCACCGGCGCGGTGGACAAGGCTGCGGGCGCCGGCAAGGCCGTGCACATCCTCGGCCTGTTGTCCGACGGTGGTGTGCACAGCCACCAGGACCACCTGATCGCCATGGCCGAACTGGCCGCTCAGCGCGGTGCCGAGAAGATCTACCTGCACGCCTTCCTCGATGGCCGTGACACCCCGCCACGCAGCGCCCAATCGTCGATAGAACTGCTCGACGCGACCTTCGCCAAGCTCGGCAAGGGCCGTATCGCCAGCCTGATCGGCCGCTACTTCGCAATGGACCGCGACAACCGCTGGGACCGCGTTAGCGCGGCTTACAACCTGATCGTCGACAGCGTTGCCGACTACACCGCCGACACCGCGCTGGCAGGCCTGGAAGCCGCCTATGCCCGCGAAGAGAATGACGAATTCGTCAAGGCCACGCGCATTGGCGAGGCGGTCAAAGTCGAAGACGGCGACGCCGTGATCTTCATGAACTTCCGCGCCGACCGCGCCCGCGAGCTGTCTCGCGCCTTCGTCGAACCGGACTTCAACGAATTCCCGCGTGCCCGCCTGCCGAAGATGGCCGCCTACATCGGCCTGACCCAGTACTCGGCAAAAATCGCCGCGCCGGCAGCCTACGCCCCGTCCAGCCTGAACAACGTGCTCGGCGAGTACCTGGCGAAAAACGGCAAGACCCAGCTGCGCATCGCCGAAACCGAAAAATATGCACACGTCACGTTCTTCTTCTCCGGTGGCCGCGAAGAGCCGTTCGAAGGCGAAGAGCGCATCCTGATCCCGTCGCCAAAGGTCGCCACCTACGACCTGCAGCCCGAGATGAATGCCCCTGAAGTGACCGACCGCATCGTCGAAGCCATCGAGCAGCAGCGTTTCGACGTGATCGTGGTCAACTACGCCAACGGCGACATGGTCGGCCACACCGGCGTGTTCGAGGCTGCCGTCAAAGCAGTCGAAGCCCTGGATACCTGTGTCGGGCGTATTGTCGAGGCACTGGACAAGGTCGACGGCGAAGCACTGATCACCGCCGACCACGGCAACGTCGAGCAGATGGAAGACGCGTGCACCGGCCAGGCGCACACGGCGCACACCAGCGAGCCGGTACCGTTCATCTATGTCGGCAAGCGCAAGGTGAAAGTCCGCGAAGGCGGCGTGCTGGCGGACGTGGCGCCGACCATGCTGAAACTGCTGGGCCTGGAAAAGCCGGCAGAAATGACCGGTACTTCGATCCTGGTCGACGCCTGATTCGGTGTGCTGGGGCCGCCTTGCAGCCCCTTTGCACACGAATTCCGGACAAACGCCCCGCTGCCCCCGCAGCGAGGCGTTTTTTTTGCCTGCCCGCACGGGCATACTAGGCCAGTCTCCATCCTTGGTACGCCAAACCCCATGCTACGCGCCCTGATCCCTTTAGCCCTGTCCTGCCTGCTCAGCCCGGCCTTTGCCGATGAGCGCGCACAGACCCAGCAGCAACTGGACGCCACCCGCCAGGACATTGCCGAGCTCAAGAAGACGCTGGGCAAGCTCCAGGAAGAAAAGGCCGGCGTACAAAAAGACCTCAAGGCCACTGAAACCGACATCGGTAATCTGGAGAAGCAGGTGGAGGCCCTGCAACAAGAACTAAAAAAGACCGAGGGCGAGCTGGAGCGCCTTGATACCGAGAAAAAAAAACTCCAGAGCGCCCGCGTTGAACAACAACGACTGATCGCCATCCAGGCCCGTTCGGCCTACCAGAACAACGGCCGCGAGGAATACCTCAAGCTGCTGCTCAACCAGCAGAACCCAGAGAAATTCGCGCGCACCCTGTCCTATTACGACTACCTGAGCAAAGCGCGCCTCGAGCAGCTCAAGGCATTCAACGAGACCCTGCGCCAACTGGCCAGTGTCGAACAGAACATTTCCCGCGAGCAGGAACAACTGCTGGCCCAACGCGCTGACCTCGACACCCGCCGCCAGGCGCTGGACGCCGAACGTGGCAAGCGCCAGCAGGTCCTGGCCAAGCTCAACAGCGACGTGAAAGACGGCGACCAGAAGCTGCAGGCCCGCCAACAGGACCAGGCCGACCTGGCCAAGGTGCTCAAGACCATCGAAGAAACCCTGGCCCGCCAGGCCCGCGAAGCCGAAGAAGCGCGCAAGAAAGCCCTGCTCGCCCAGCAGGAAGCCGAGAAACGCCGCCAGCAGGAAGCCCTGGCCGCCCGCGCGGACAAGGAAGAAGCCGAGCCGCCGAAAAAGGCTCGCACCACCCTCGGCCCGCTGGTTTCCAGTGACGGCGCCAGCTACGGCGGTGCATTTTCTGCGGCACGGGGAAAACTTCCCTGGCCGGTCAATGGTCGATTGCTGGCACGCTTTGGTGACGCACGCGGCAGCGATGCCCGGGCCAAGTGGGACGGCGTGATGATCAGCGCCAGCCCCGGCACCCAGGTACACGCGGTGCACGGCGGGCGCGTGGTGTTTGCCGACTGGTTGCGTGGCGCTGGACTTCTGGTCATTCTCGACCATGGTAATGGTTACCTGAGCCTGTACGGCCACAACCAGAGCCTGCTCAAGAGCGCCGGCGACATCGTCAAGGCCGGCGAGGCCATCTCCACCGTTGGCGACAGCGGTGGCCAGGACAGTGCAGGCTTGTACTTCGCCATCCGCCAGCAGGGCCGGCCTACCGACCCTTCGCAGTGGTGCCGCGGCTGACACATTACATACGGCATGGCGCCAGGCGCTGCGCCGATGCTCCGCAGGGAGCGTTTACAGGATCAGGAGTTCGTTCGACATGCTGCACTCGCCTCGCCTCACCCAGCTGGCCCTGACCATCGCGTTGGCGATCGGTGCGCCCCTGGCCAGCGCCGCGGAGCCGGCGAAAGCCTCGCCAGCCAAGACTGCCGCCGTGCCAGCCACAGAGGTGACTGCCAAGGCGCCACTGCCGCTGGAAGAGCTGCGCACCTTTGCCGAGGTCATGGACCGCATCAAGGCCGCCTACGTCGAACCCGTGGACGACAAGACCCTGCTGGAAAACGCCATCAAGGGCATGCTCAGCAACCTTGACCCACACTCGGCCTACCTCGGCCCAGAGGACTTCCAGGAGCTGCAGGAAAGCACCAGCGGCGAATTCGGCGGCCTCGGCATCGAAGTGGGCCAGGAGGACGGCAATATCAAGGTGGTGTCGCCGATCGACGATACCCCAGCCTCGCGTGCCGGCGTGCAGGCCGGCGACCTGATCGTCAAGATCAACGGTGCACCTACCCGCGGCCAGACCATGACCGAAGCGGTCGACAAGATGCGCGGCAAGATTGGCGAGAAGATCACCCTGACCCTGGTGCGCGACGGCGGCAATCCGTTCGACGTGACCCTTGCCCGTGCGGTGATCCAGGTCAAGAGCGTGAAGAGCCAGCTGCTGGAGAGCGGCTATGGCTACATTCGCATCACCCAGTTCCAGGTCAAGACTGGCGACGAAGTCGGCAAGGCCCTGGCCAAGCTGCGCAAGGACAACGGCAAGAAGCTGCGCGGGGTGATCCTCGACCTGCGCAACAACCCCGGCGGCGTACTGCAGTCGGCAGTGGAAGTGGCCGACCACTTCCTGACCAAGGGCCTGATCGTCTACACCAAGGGCCGCATCGCCAACTCCGAGCTGCGCTTCTATGCCGACCCGGCCGACGCCAGCGAAGGCGTGCCGCTGGTGGTGTTGATCAACGGCGGCAGTGCCTCGGCCTCGGAAATCGTTGCAGGCGCCCTGCAGGACCAGAAGCGTGCCGTGCTGATGGGCACCGACAGCTTCGGCAAGGGCTCGGTACAGACTGTGCTGCCACTGGCCAACGACCGTGCGCTGAAGCTCACCACCGCGCTTTACTACACGCCCAACGGCCGCTCGATCCAGGCCCAGGGCATCGTCCCCGACATCGAGGTGCGCCCGGCCAAGCTGACCGCCGATGCCAGCGACAACGACACCTTCAAGGAAGCCGACCTGCAGGGCCACCTGGGCAACGGCAACGGCGGCGCCGACCGCCCGACCGGCAGCAGCAAGCGCACCGAGCGCCCGCAGGACAGTGACTACCAGCTGAGCCAGGCCCTGAGCCTGCTCAAGGGCCTGAACATCACCAAGGGCGACTGATCCACTCCATGCGTTATCTGCTGTGTCTGCTGTTCTGCCTGATGGCCGGGGTCGCGCAAGCGGCGCCGGCCGGCAAGGCCTACCTGAGCATCATCATCGACGACCTGGGCCAGAGCGCCGATCGCGACAGCCGAACGCTGGCCCTGCCCGGGCCGGTGACCATGGCGATCATGCCCGATACCCCGCATGCCACCGACTTCGCCCGCCAGGCCCACAAGGCCGGCAAGACGGTAATCCTGCACATGCCCATGGACCCGGCCACCGGGCCCTATGCCTGGCACCCAGGCATCCCGATCGAAGAGCTGGCGCGACGCCTGGACGCTGCCTTGGCCAAGGTGCCGTATGCCGCTGGCATCAACAACCACATGGGCAGCCGCATGACCGCCCAGCGTGAGCCGATGGCCTGGTTGATGGGTGAGCTGCAACGCCGGCACCTGTTCTTCGTCGACAGCCGCACCAGCGCGGCCACGGTCGCTGCGGCCGAGGCACAGGCCCAGGGGCTGGCGCATGTGTCGCGGGATGTGTTCCTCGACGACGTGCGCACCACCGAGGCCATTACCGGGCAGTTGCAGCAGGGCATCGCCCTGGCCCGCAAGCAGGGCTCGGCGGTGCTGATCGGGCACCCTTATCCACAGACCCTGGAAGTGCTCGAGCGTGAGCTGCCAAGGCTCAAGAGCCAGGGTATCGAGCTCATAAGGCTCAAGCAGATGATTGCCGTGCGCAGCAACCTGGCGATGCCGGGGCATGGCAAGAATGGCCGCTATGCCAACCGCTAGAAGAACACGCAAACCCTAGGCTGCACGATCCCTGTGGGAGCGGGTTTACCCGCGAACACGGGCTAAGCCCGTGCCATCCTCCGCGTTGTCTGCTTCGCGGGTGAACCCGCTCCCACAGGAGACGGTTCTACTTCGAGAGGCAGTTAGCCCCATAAAAAAAACCGCTCACAGGAGCGGTTTTTTTGTTTGCCTCAAGAGCAGTCAGCTGTACACACGGCCCAACAACTGGCGGTGGCTTTCGAACTGGTCCAGCACATCACGCACGATCTGCTCCGGCGCAAAGCCCATCAGGTCGTACTCCTGGCTGCCATCGTGCAGGTACACCTCGGCGCGGTAGAAGCGCTGGCGCACTTCCGGCTCGCCTTCCACCGGTGCTTCACTCGGCGCGGCCATGTAGCCGTCCAGGCTCACTTCGTAAACGAACGGGTTGCCCTCGTCCATCATCACCCGCAGGCCCATCATGTTGCGCGACTGGCCGACGCGGGTCTCCACTTCGAAGCCCAGGGTCTGCAGTTGTGTGGCGGCTTCCTTGAGTGCCGGGCTGACCTGCTTGTCCATGAAGCGCTGCACCACGGCCTGGGTCGGCTGCAGGTCCAGCTGGCTCAGGCGCTCGGTGAAGCCGCGGCGGCCACGGGCGGCCAGCTCGGCACGCTCCTGCTCGACGGCCACGTCCTGCTTCATGGCCTTGTACAGGCCGAACATGAACAGCACCAGCACCACCGAGAACGGCAGGCCCGCCAGCACCACCATGGTCTGCATGGCCTCGAAGTTGCCGGCGAACAGCAGGCCGATGGTAACCAGGGTAATGACCACCGACCAGAACACCACCATCCAGTGCGGGGCGTCTTCGTCGACCTTGCCGCCTTTGCACGACAGGTTGGCCATCATCACCGCGCCAGAGTCGGCCGGGGTGAGGAACAGCACGAAGCCGACGAACACCGCCACACCGATCACGATCTTGGCCGCCGGGAAGTATTCCAGCAGCTGGTAGATCGACATCGACGGCTGTTCAAGGGCGGTCTTGCCCAGCTCCACGGCGCCCTGGTTGATCACCAGGTCCAGCGCGGTGTTGCCGAAGATCGACAGCCAGGCCAGGGTGAAGCCCAGCGGGATCAGCAGCACGCCGCTGACCAGCTGGCGCACGGTACGGCCCTTGGAGATACGGGCAATGAACATGCCGACGAATGGGCCCCAGGAGATCCACCAGGCCCAGTAGAACACGGTCCACAGGCCCAGCCAGCGCTCGGACTTGCCCGCTTCGCCTTCATACACATAGAGGTCGAAGGTCTTCAGCACGATGCCGTTCAGGTAGTCGCCGACGTTCTGCACGAAGCCGTTGAGCAGGTGCAGGGTCTCGCCGCCCAGCAGGACGAAGATCAGCAGGCCGCTGAACAGCATGATGTTCAGGTTGGACAGGCGGCGGATGCCGTTTTCCACACCCGATACCGCCGCCACGGTGGCCACGCCGGCCATGACCAGGATCACCACCAGCAGGTTGGTCTTGCTGTGGTCCATGCCGAACAGGTATTCCAGGCCGGACGAAACCTGCATCGAACCGATGCCCAGGTTGGTCACCAGGCCCAGCAGGGTGACGAACATGCCGAAGATGTCCACGGCATTGCCCGCAGCGCCCTTGACCCAGCGCTCACCCACCAGCGGGTACAGCGCCGAGCGCAGTGCCAGCGGCTGGTTGTGGCGGTAGGCGAAGTAGCCCACGGCCAGGCCGACCAGGGCGTAGATCGCCCAGCCATGCAGACCCCAGTGCAGGAAGGTCAGCTGCAGGCCCTGGCGCGCGGCCTCGAGGCTGGCAGAGGTGCCTTCTGGTGGATTGAAGTAGTGGTCCAGCGGCTCGGACGCGCCGAAGTACAGCAGCGAAATGCCGATACCGGAGGAGAACAGCATGCCGGCCCAGGCGCCGTAGCTGAAGTCAGGCTGGTCGTCCTTGCCGCCAAGCTTGAGCTTGCCGTAATCGGAGAAGGCCAGGTAGATGACGAACAGCAGGTAGCCGCCGATCACCAGCATGTAGTACCAGCCGAAGGTGCGCGTCAGCCATTTCTGGGCCACGCCCAGCACCTGGCCGGCGGTTTCGGGTACAGCGATCAACAAGGCAGTCAGAACGAGGATCATCAGCGCGGAGGTGAAGAACACCACGCGGTTGACCCGTACCCTCTCGGCGGGGGGCTTGGTAAGTGAGGCAGAACTCATTGCACGAATGCTCCGGGCAGTACGGCTGTGGAGGCTAATCAGTCTTTCCCGAGCAATTGGTGGAATTCCCCCACTGCATCAGGTGTTATAAAAGCACCCTGGAAACCGCGATCCCGAATCGATACGTTGCAAAAAAACAGACAGGTGGCCTGCTGAAAATGCCACGCCTCAGCTGAGGTGCGCGCATTCGTCACAGATCACCCCGCCCGCTCCAAGGGCCTGTCGCAGGGCCAGTGACCGTACGGCAGAATCTGCATTTCGCATCGCTCATGCCCGTCAACGCCTTGTATTCCGGGGGTTACGCGATTTCCTGGGGTGTCAATCAGTGCCTTCTCGACAGCGTGAAAAACTGTCAATGGCACAAATTGTCGCAGAGCTTATTCTTTATTGATTGAACGTTCAATCAAAACAAAATAGACTGGCCTTCGCCGAGTCAGCCGCCTGTCGTCTGCTCGCAGGCCTGAGGAGATAGCAAGATGCCCAAGGTCGGTATGCAGCCCATCCGCCGCCAGCAGTTGATCGAAGCCACATTGCAGGCGGTCGATCAGGTCGGACTGGGTGACGCCAGCATTGCGCTGATTGCCCGTTTGGCCGGTGTGTCGAACGGCATCATCAGTCACTACTTTCGGGACAAGAACGGCCTGATCGCAGCGACGATGGGTTACATCATGAACATGCTCAACGAAGGCGTTAGAGCACGTCGCCAGGCCCTGACGGACGACAGCCCGCGTGCCCACCTGAAAGTGATCATCGAGGGCAACTTCGATGCCAGCCAGGTGAACGGCCCGGCAATGAAAACCTGGTTGGCCTTCTGGGCTTCCAGCATGCACCAGCCCGATTTGCACAGGTTGCAGCGGATCAACGATCACCGCCTGTATTCCAACCTGTGCTGCCAGTTCCGCCGCGCCCTGCCGCTCTACCATGCGCGCAAGGCAGCCCGCGGCCTGGCGGCCCTGATCGACGGCCTGTGGCTGCGTGGTGCCCTGTCGGGAGATGCATTCGACACCGACCAGGCAGTACGGATTGCATACGAATACATGGATCTACAACTGGCTAAACAGCACACCCTGGACACAACCGACCAGGCCGCTGATCAAGCACGCACGGCGCTTGCCAACCCGGCAGGAGCGTGACGCGCAGCCAACCACACACTGCACTTGCGAGGACACTATGGCCCGTTTCGGAACGCAAAAACTCTACATTGATGGCGCTTACGTCGACGCTGGCAGCGATGCCACCTTCGAAGCCATCAACCCGGCTACCGGCGAAGTCCTCGCCCACGTGCAACGTGCCACCGAGGCCGACGTCGAGAAGGCCGTGGAAAGCGCCGAGCGCGGCCAGAAGGTCTGGGCTGCGATGACCGCCATGCAGCGTTCGCGCATCCTGCGCCGCGCCGTCGACATCCTGCGCGAGCGCAACGATGAACTGGCCATGCTGGAAACCCTGGACACCGGCAAGTCGTACTCGGAAACCCGCTACGTCGACATCGTTACCGGCGCCGACGTGCTGGAGTACTACGCTGGCCTGGTACCGGCCATCGAAGGCGAGCAGATCCCGCTGCGCGAATCGTCCTTCGTCTACACCCGCCGCGAGCCGCTGGGCGTCACCGTCGGCATCGGCGCGTGGAACTACCCGATCCAGATCGCCCTGTGGAAATCCGCCCCGGCCCTGGCCGCTGGCAACGCGATGATCTTCAAGCCTTCGGAAGTCACTTCGCTGACCACCCTGAAACTGGCCGAGATCTACACCGAAGCCGGCCTGCCGAACGGCGTGTTCAACGTCCTGACCGGCAGCGGTCGCGAAGTCGGCACCTGGCTGACCGAGCACCCACGCATCGAGAAAGTCTCCTTCACCGGCGGCACCACCACCGGCAAGAAGGTCATGGCCAGCGCCTCGAGCTCGTCGCTCAAGGAAGTCACCATGGAACTGGGCGGCAAGTCGCCACTGATCATCTGCGCCGACGCCGACCTGGACAAGGCCGCCGACATCGCCATGATGGCCAACTTCTACAGCTCCGGCCAGGTCTGCACCAACGGCACCCGCGTGTTCATCCCGGCTGAAATGAAGGCGGCCTTCGAAGCCAAGATCGCCGAACGCGTTGCCCGCATCCGCGTTGGCAACCCGGAAGACGAGAACACCAACTTCGGCCCACTGGTCAGCTTCCAGCACATGGAAAGCGTGCTGGGCTACATCGCCAAGGGTAAAGAAGAAGGTGCCCGCGTGCTGTGCGGCGGCGAGCGTCTGACTGCCGGTGACTTCGCCAACGGTGCCTTCGTGGCCCCGACCGTGTTCACCGACTGCACTGACGACATGACCATCGTCAAGGAAGAGATCTTCGGCCCGGTGATGAGCATCCTCACCTACGAGACCGAAGAAGAAGTCATCCGCCGTGCCAACGACACCGACTACGGCCTGGCCGCCGGTGTCTGCACCAACGACATCTCCCGCGCCCACCGCATCATCCACCAGCTGGAAGCCGGTATCTGCTGGATCAACGCCTGGGGCGAATCGCCAGCCGAAATGCCGGTTGGCGGCTACAAGCAGTCGGGCGTCGGCCGTGAGAACGGCGTCAGCTCGCTGGCTCAATACACTCGCATCAAGTCGGTCCAGGTCGAGCTGGGCGGCTACAACTCGGTCTTCTAAGGCCCTGTCCAGCCACGCCCGTGCCACTGCGCACGGGCGTTTCCGCTCCCTGATCACCGCCAACACGAGGGTACTCCCATGTCCCAAGAATTCGATTACATCATCGTCGGAGCAGGCTCCGCCGGTAACACCCTGGCTACCCGCCTGACCGAAGACGCCGGCGTTACCGTGCTGCTGCTGGAAGCCGGTGGCCCCGACTACCGCTTCGACTTCCGCACCCAGATGCCAGCCGCCCTGGCCTTCCCGCTGCAGGGCCGCCGCTACAACTGGGCCTACGAGACCGACCCGGAGCCGCACATGGACGGCCGCCGCATGGAATGTGGCCGCGGCAAGGGCCTGGGTGGCTCGTCGCTGATCAACGGCATGTGCTACATCCGCGGCAACGCCAAGGACTTCGACGGTTGGGCAGAGCTGCCAGGCCTGGAAGACTGGACCTACCTGGACTGCCTGCCGTACTTCCGTAAAGCCGAAACCCGCGACATCGGCCCGAACGACTACCACGGCGGCGACGGCCCGGTCAGCGTGGCCACGCCGAAAGCCGGCAACAACCCGCTGTTCCACGCCATGGTCGAAGCTGGCGTGCAGGCCGGTTACCCGCGTACCGAAGACCTCAACGGTTACCAGCAGGAAGGCTTCGGCCCGATGGACCGTTCGGTGACCAAGAACGGCCGCCGTTCCAGCACCGCCCGCGGCTACCTGGACCAGGCCAAGAAGCGCCCGAACCTGACCATCGTCACCCACGCCCTGAGCGACCGTGTGCTGTTCGACGGCAAGCGTGCCGTTGGCGTGACCTACCTGGTCGGCGACAGCGAAGAGCGCGTTGAAGCCCGTGCCCGCAAGGAAGTGATCGTCAGCTCCGGCGCCATCGCATCGCCGCAGCTGCTGCAGCGCTCCGGTGTCGGCCCACGCGCCCTGCTGGAAAGCCTCGAGATCCCGGTCGTGCACGACCTGCCGGGCGTCGGCGAGAACCTGCAGGACCACCTCGAGCTGTACCTGCAGTACGCCTGCACCCAGCCCGTGTCGCTGTACCCATCGCTGCTGTGGTGGAACCAGCCGGCCATCGGCGCCGAGTGGATGTTCAACGGTACCGGTATCGGCGCCAGCAACCAGTTCGAGGCCGGTGGTTTCATCCGCACCCGCCCTGAGTTCGAGTGGCCGAACATCCAGTACCACTTCCTGCCGGTCGCGATTAACTACAACGGCTCCAACGGCGTGAAGGAACACGGTTTCCAGGCGCACATGGGCTCGATGCGCTCGCCAAGCCGTGGCCGCATCCAGGCCAAGTCGAAGAACCCGCGCCAGCACCCGAGCATCCTGTTCAACTACATGGCCACCGAGCAGGACTGGCAGGAATTCCGTGACGGCATCCGCCTGACCCGCGAAATCATGGCCCAGCCAGCGCTGGACCCGTACCGCGGTCGCGAGATCAGCCCGGGCGAGCATGTGCAGACCGACGAGGAACTGGACAAGTTCATCCGCGAGCACGCCGAAACCGCCTTCCACCCATCCTGCTCGTGCAAGATGGGCACCGATGACATGGCAGTGGTCGACGGCGAAGGCCGCGTGCACGGCATGAAAGGCCTGCGTGTGGTCGATGCGTCGATCATGCCGATCATCATCACCGGCAACCTCAACGCCACCACGATCATGATCGCCGAGAAGATCTCGGACAAGATCCGCAACCGCAAGCCGCTGCCGCGCAGCACCGCCAAGTACTACGTGGCCAACGGTGCACCGGTGAAGGGCAAGGCGATGCGTGAGGTGAAGCAGGCGTAAGCCTGCCCCGGCCTCTTCGCGGCTGAAGCCGCTCCCACAGGGTTCGCACAGGTTTTGAAATCTGTGCAGTACCTGTAGGAGCGGCTTTAGCCGCGAAAGGGCCCTCCCAGGCAACACCCGAAAAGGCACCCACCGCGGTGCCTTTTTTTCATCTGCAGAAACGCTTTACAGGCTGCCAATTCATCAGGTTAGAATCATTTGGCACGCGACTTGCGAGTCACCCTCTTCCCGCGATATCCCGGAGTACCTGCCTTTGGATGCCAGCACCATCAACAGCCTGTTTCTGATCGGCGCATTGCTGGTGGGCGCAAGTATCCTGGTCAGCTCGCTGTCGTCGCGTCTGGGCATCCCAATTCTGGTCATCATCCTCGCCGTCGGCATGGTCGCCGGTGTCGACGGTGGCGGCATCATCTTCAACAACTACCCGACCGCCTACCTGGTGGGCAACCTGGCATTGGCCGTGATCTTGCTCGACGGTGGCCTGCGCACCCGGGTGGCGAGTTTCCGTGTGGCACTGTGGCCGGCACTGTCGCTGGCCACCGTCGGCGTGATGATCACCACCGGGCTCACCGGCATGGTAGCCGCCTGGCTGTTCAACCTGAGCCTGATCCAGGGCCTGCTGATCGGCGCCATCGTCGGCTCTACCGACGCCGCGGCAGTGTTTTCGCTGCTCGGCGGCAAAGGCCTGAACGAACGGGTGACCGCCACGCTGGAAATCGAATCGGGCAGCAACGACCCGATGGCCGTGTTCCTTACCGTGACCCTGATCGACATGATCGCCAGCGGCCAGACCGGCCTGCACTGGAGCCTGCTGGGCCACTTGTTGCGCGAATTCGGCATCGGCGGCCTGGTTGGCCTGGGTGGCGGCTGGCTGATGCTGCAACTGGTCAACCGCATCAACCTGGCCGGTGGCCTGTACCCGATCCTGGTGGTCGCTGGCGGCCTGGTGGTGTTCTCGTTGACCAACGCCCTGCACGGCAGCGGCTTCCTCGCCGTTTACCTGTGTGGCCTGGTTTTGGGCAACAAGCCGATCCGCAGCCGCCACGGCATCCTGCACATGCTCGACGGCATGGCCTGGCTGGCCCAGATCGGCATGTTCCTGGTGCTGGGGCTGCTGGTCACGCCCCACGACCTGCTGCCGATTGCCCTGCCCGCACTGGGCCTGGCGCTGTGGATGATCCTGGTGGCGCGCCCCCTGTCGGTGGTCGCCAGCCTGCTGCCGTTCAAGGCCTTCCATGGTCGCGAAAAAGGCTTCATCTCCTGGGTTGGCCTGCGCGGCGCGGTGCCGATCATTCTGGCGGTGTTCCCGCTGATGGCCGGCCTGCCGGACGCCCAGCTGTTCTTCAACCTGGCGTTCTTCATCGTGCTGGTGTCGCTGCTGGTGCAGGGCACCAGCCTGCCGTGGATGGCCAAGCTGCTGAAAGTCACCGTACCACCAGACCCGGCGCCGATTTCCCGCTCGGCGCTGGAAGTGCACGTCACCAGCGAGTGGGAGCTGTTCGTCTACCGCCTGGGCGCGGAAAAATGGTGCATCGGTGCGGCCCTGCGCGAGTTGAAAATGCCTGAAGGCACCCGCATCGCCGCGCTGTTCCGCGCCGAGCAACTGCTGCACCCGTCCGGCAGCACGGTACTGGAAGTCGGCGACATGCTCTGCGTGATCGGCCACGAACATAACCTCCCGGCGCTGGGCAAACTGTTCAGCCAGGCACCCCAGCGTGGTCTGGACCTGCGCTTCTTCGGCGACTTCGTGCTCGAAGGCGATGCCGAGCTGGGCGCGGTGGCCGCCCTTTATGGTCTCAAGCTGGACGGCCTGGACGCGAAAATGCCGCTGGCGCAGTTCATCCGACAGAAGGTCGGAGGCGCTCCAGTAGTAGGTGACCAGGTCGATTGGCACGGCACGATCTGGACCGTGGCGACCATGGACGGGAACAAGATCCAGAAAGTCGGCGTCAGATTCCCCGAGGGAACGCGACCCGGACCAGGATTGTTCCTCTAAACTCCGTTTCTGCCTGATCCACAAGTAGTCTGCCTATGTCCTTGCGCGTGTACCTTCGCACAGCCCTGCTGGGGTTGTGCCTGTCCCTTCCTTTCGCGGTCAACGCGGCGGAAACCCCGACCACCGCCAGCATCCAGAACAGCCTCGACAAGATCGCCGAGCGCAAGCTGCCCGAAGCCGACCAGAAGGCCCTGCAGCAGGTGCTTGAGCAGACCTTGAGCCTGCTCAACAGCAAGGAAGACAGCGAGAAGAAACTTGCCGCGCTCAAGCAGCAGTTGACCAGCGCGCCCAAGGAAACCAGCGACAGCCAGAAAGAACTGGCCAAGCTCAAGGAAAGCAAGCCGCAGCCGGTCGCCCAGCGCTATGCCAGCCTGACCGTGCCGCAGCTCGAGCAAATGCTCAGTGAGCGCAACACCCAGCAGGGCGAGCTGCAGAAGGCGTTGTCCGAGGCCAACAGCCTGATCATCAACTCGCAGACCCGCCCCGAGCGCGCCCAGGCCGAAATCAGCAACAACCAGACCCGTACCCAGCAGATCAACAACAGCCTCAAGAGCGGCAAGGACGGCGGCAAGCCGATCAACGCCGACCAGCGCAACCAGCTCAATGCCGAGCTGGCCTCGCTCAACGCGCTGACCCTGCTGCGCCGCCAGGAACTGGCCGGCAACGGCCTGCTGCAAGACCTCGGCAACGCCCGGCACGACCTGCTGATCGAGCGCGCCGCGCGCCTGGAACAGGAAATCCAGGACCTGCAGACGCTGATCAACGAAAAGCGCCTGGCCCAGTCCCAGCAAGCCGTTACCCAGCAGTCGATCGAAGCGCAGAAGGCTGGCGGCAGCAGCCTGCTGGCCACCGAGAGCGCGGCCAACCTCAAGCTCTCCGACTACCTGCTGAAAAGCACCGACCGCCTCAACGAGCTGACCCAGCAGAACCTGCGCACCAAGCAGCAGCTCGACAGCCTGACCCAGGCCGACCAGGCGCTGGATGAGCAGATCAACGTGCTCAAGGGCAGCCTGCTGCTGTCGAAGATCCTTTACAAGCAGAAGCAGGCGTTGCCGCACTTGAGGGTCGACCGCGACCTGGCCGACCAGATCGCTGATATCCGCCTCTACCAGTTCGAGATCAACCAGCAGCGCGAGCAGATGAGCAACCCGGTGACCTACGTCGACAAGCTGCTGGCCAACCAGCCGCAGGAAGACGTCACGCCGCAACTGCGCAAGGCCCTGCTGGACGTGGCAATCACCCGCAGCGACCTGCTCGAACGCCTGAACCGCGAGCTGTCGGCACTGCTCAACGAATCGATCACCCTGCAGCTCAACCAGAAGCAACTGCTGGGCACTGCCCAGGGCCTGCGCAACACCCTCGACGAGCAGATGTTCTGGATCCCCAGCAACAAGCCGCTGGACTGGGACTGGCTGCGCCTGGTACCGGAACGCTTCCCCGAACAGGTCGCCAGCCTGCCCTGGGGCTCGGGCATCAAGGAACTCGCCGACGGCCTGAGCCAGCGGCCGCTGCTGTTCCTGCCGCTGCTGCTGGCGATCGGCGCCTTGCTGTGGCGGCGCAAGTACCTCTACCAACGGCTGGGCAAGGTGCACCAGGACATCGGCCACTTCCGCCGTGACAGCCAGTGGCACACCCCCCAGGCCATCCTGATCAACATCCTCCTGGCGATGCCGGTGAGCCTGGGCCTGGCGCTGTGCAGCTATGCCCTGCAGATCGACGCCCGCGGGCAGAACGCCAACCTCGGCGCGGCGCTGTGGCAGCTGGCCCAGGCCTGGCTGGTGTTCTACACCGCCTACCGCATCCTCGCCCCCGGTGGCGTGGCGGAAATCCACTTCCGCTGGCACAAGCCACAGGTCGAGTTCCTGCGGGGCTGGGTGCGCCGGCTGGGTACCGTGGTGCTGGCGCTGGTCGGCGTGGTGGCGGTCGCCGAGCACCAACCTTCTGCCCTGGCCGACGACGTGCTCGGCATCGGCGTGGTGCTGACCTGCTACGCGCTGATGGCCTGGCTGCTCAGCCGCCTGCTGCTGAGCAGCCCGGCGCACCGTGACACGTCGCTGTTCCGCAGGGCGGTCGGGGTGGCCTTCACCGCCCTGCCGATCGCGCTGTTCGTGGCCGTGTGCTTCGGCTACTACTACACCGCGCTGAAACTGACCGACCGACTGATCTACACCCTCTACCTGCTGCTGTTCTGGCTGGTGATCGAGGCCGCCTTCGTCCGCGGCCTGTCGGTGGCGGCACGGCGCCTGGCCTACCAGCGCGCGCTGAGCAAGCGCCAGGCCGCCAAGGAAGGGCTGGATGGCGAAGTCATCACCGAAGAACCGACCCTGGACATCGAACAGGTCAACCAGCAGTCGCTGCGCCTGATCCGCCTGGCCCTGCTCGGCGGCTTCATCGCCGGCCTGTACTGGGTCTGGTCGGACCTGATCTCGGTATTCGCCTACCTCAACAACTTCACCCTTTACGAGTACACCAGCGGCACCGGCGCCGCCGCCAGCATGGTGCCGATCAGCCTCGGCGACCTGCTCGGTGCGCTGGTGATCGTCGGCATCACCTTCGCCCTGGCCGGCAACTTGCCGGGCCTGCTGGAAGTGCTGGTGCTGTCGCGCCTGAACCTGGCCCAGGGCAGCGCCTACGCCACCACCACGCTGCTGTCGTACACCATCGTCGGCGTCGGCATCGTCAGCACCCTGTCGACCCTCGGGGTGAGCTGGGACAAGCTGCAGTGGCTGGTGGCCGCGCTGTCGGTGGGCCTGGGCTTCGGTATGCAGGAGATCTTCGCCAACTTCATCTCCGGCATCATGATCCTGTTCGAGCGCCCGGTGCGGATCGGCGACACCATCACCATCGGCAACCTGTCCGGCACGGTGAGCAAGATCCGCATTCGTGCCACCACCATCACCGACTTCGACCGCAAGGACATCATCGTCCCCAACAAGACCTTCATCACCGGCCAGCTGATCAACTGGTCGCTGACCGACACGGTCACCCGGGTGACGCTGAAGCTGGGCATCGACTACGGCTCCGACCTCGACCTGGTGCGCGACCTGCTGCTCAAGGGCGCCCACGAGAACCCGCGGGTGCTCAAGGACCCGGAGCCGATCGTGTACTTCCTCAACTTCGGCGAGAGCTCGCTGGACCACGAGCTGCGCATGCACGTGCGTGACCTCGGTGACCGCAACCCGACGCTGGACGAGATCAACCGCTACATCAATCGTGAGTTCAAGGCCCACAACATCAAGATCTCGGTACGCCAGGTCGAGGTGTTCCTGATGGACCCGAAAGGTGGCAAGCAGCAGTTGATCCCGATGGAGCAACCTAAACCGGATGGCACTGCTTCGGCCTGAACGGGCTCGAATACTTTATCCTGTGCAAATCCCCTGCGAGGGCTCCGCCCTCGTTCGCGGGTAAACCCGCTCCCACAGGGACCGCGCCGGTCTTGAGAACAGCGCTGTACCTGTGGGAGCGGGTTTACCCGCGAAGGGCCGCAAAGCGGCCCCTTGGCACCGATCTCCAGGAGCAGCCCGTGAAAGCCCTCGACCAACTCACCTTCGACAATCGCTTCGCCCGCCTGGGCGATGCGTTCTCCACCCAGGTCCTGCCCGAGCCGATTGCCGAGCCGCGCCTGGTGGTGGCCAGCGAGTCGGCCATGGCCCTGCTCGACCTCGACCCGGCCCAGGCCAATGAACCAGTGTTCGCCGAGCTGTTCAGCGGCCACAAGCTCTGGGAAGAGGCCGACCCGCGGGCGATGGTCTATTCCGGCCACCAGTTCGGCTCCTACAACCCGCGCCTGGGCGATGGCCGCGGCCTGCTGCTGGCCGAAGTGCTGAATGACCAGGGCGAGCACTGGGACCTGCACCTCAAGGGCGCCGGCCAGACGCCCTATTCGCGCATGGGCGACGGCCGCGCCGTGCTGCGCTCGTCGATCCGCGAGTTCCTCGCTTCAGAGGCCCTGCACGCGCTCGGCATCCCCACCAGCCGGGCACTGTGCGTGATCGGTTCGAGCACCCCGGTGTGGCGCGAAACCCGCGAGAGCGCGGCAATGCTCACCCGCCTGGCGCAGAGCCATGTGCGTTACGGGCATTTCGAATACTTCTACTACACCAAGCAGCCGGAACAGCAGCGCGCGCTGATCGACCACGTGCTGGAGCAGCACTACGCCGAATGCCGCGATGCCGAGCAGCCTTACCTGGCCATGTTCCGCACCATCGTCGAGCGCAATGCCGAGCTGATCGCCCGCTGGCAGGCCTATGGCTTCTGCCACGGGGTGATGAACACCGACAACATGTCGATCCTCGGCATCACCTTCGATTTCGGCCCGTTCGCCTTCCTCGACGACTTCGACGCCAACTTCATCTGCAACCACTCCGACGACCGTGGCCGCTACAGCTACGCCAACCAGGTGCCGATTGCCCACTGGAACCTCAGCGCCCTGGCCCAGGCCCTGACCACGGTGATCGAGGTGGAATCGCTCAAGGAAGCGCTGGGCCTGTTCCTGCCGCTGTATCAGGCGCACTACCTCGACCTGATGCGTCGGCGCCTGGGCCTGACCACCGCAGAAGACGACGACATGGCGCTGGTCGAACGCCTGCTGCAGCGCATGCAGAGCGGCGGTGTGGATTACAACCTGTTCTTCCGCAAGCTGGGCGACCAGCCCGCCGCCGAGGCGCTGAAGGCGGTGCGCGACGACTTCATCGACCTCGCCGGGTTCGATGCCTGGGGCGCGGATTATTTGGCCCGCTGCGAACGAGAGGCAGGCAATGCCGAAGGCCGTCGTGAGCGCATGCATGCGGTGAACCCGCTGTACGTGCTGCGCAACTACCTGGCGCAGAAGGCCATCGAAGCGGCCGAAGCGGGGGATTACAGTGAGGTGCGACGCCTGCACCAGGTGCTGAGCAAGCCGTTCGAGGAGCAAGCCGGCATGCAGGCCTATGCAGAGCGCCCGCCGGAGTGGGGCAAGCACCTGGAAATCAGCTGTTCTTCTTAATGTTCAAGGAACCCAAATGTCCGACCCACTGGTAATCCCCTGTCCCCACTGCAACGGCCTCAACCGCCTGCCGGCGGCACGCCTGGGCGACGCGCCGAAATGCGGCCGCTGCAAACAGGACGTGCTGCTGAGCCAACCCTTCGAACTCAGCGAAGCCAACTACGCCAGCCAGATCAAGGGCGACCTGCCGCTGCTGATCGACGTCTGGGCCGACTGGTGCGGCCCATGCAAATCCTTCGCCCCGACCTTCGAACAGGCTGCCCGCCAGCTCAGCGGCCGCTGCCGCCTGGCCAAGCTCGACAGCGAAGCCAACCGCAACCTGGCCGGGCAGCTGGGTATCCGCTCGATTCCCAGCCTGATCCTGTTCAAGAACGGCCGCGAAGTCAGCCGCCAGGCCGGGGCGTTTCCACTCCAGTCGTTGCTGGAGTGGTTGCGTAGCCAAGGGGTCTAAGCGTTCTCTTCGAGCAGCGAATGCAACTCGACAAACTGCTGTGTCAGCTTGTGCCGCGGTTCCAGGTGAATCAGCGGCAGGTTGGCATGGTGCGATTCGCGCATCTTCACCGAGCTGCCCAGGTACACCGGTAGCACCGGCAGCCCTTCGGCCAGCAGTTCGTCGAGCATCTGCTGGGGCAGGCTGGCGCGGGACTGGAACTGGTTGACCACGATGCCTTCGACCACCAGGTCTTCGTTGTGGTCGTCCTTGAGCTCTTCGATTTCGGCCAGCAGGCCGTACAGCGCCTGGCGCGAGAAACTGTCGCAGTCGAAGGGAATCAGCACGCGATCAGCGGCGATCAGTGCGGAAACCGCATAGAAGTTGAGCGCCGGTGGCGTGTCGATGTAGATCCGCTCGTAGTCCTCGTCCAGCTCGTCGAGCAACTTACGCAGCTTGTTGATCTTGTGCTTGGCTTCCAGCTTGGGTTGCAGGTCGGCAAGCTCTGCCGTGGCGGTGACCACGTGCAGGTTGTCGAACGGGGTTTCGTAGATGTCGACTTTGTTCTTCTTGCTGAACGGTCCGCTGGACAGGCTCTGCTTGAAGAAGTCGGCAATACCCATGGGGATATCGTCGCCGGTCAGGCCGGTCAGGTACTGGGTCGAGTTGGCCTGGGCATCCAGGTCGATCAGCAAGGTCCGATAACCTTCGCTGGCGCTCACTGCCGCCAGGTTGCAAGCGATGCTCGACTTGCCCACGCCACCTTTCTGATTGAACACCACGCGCCGCATGATTGACCTCCGTGTATCAACGAATGCCCGAGTATGTGGCGGCGCAGCGGCAATGGCCAGTGCCATTTGCCCGTTCGCCGGATCAGGCCGCCATCAGTCCCGTCAGCAACTCGGCGAACGCCCGGGCCATCGCCGAACCACCGCGCTCGCGCTGCACCAGCCACACTGCCGACATCGCCCCTTCATCCAGCAACGTGCGGTACACCACGCCTTCGATCTGCATGCGCTTGAACGATGCCGGCAGCACCGAGACCCCAAGCCCCGCCGACACCAGGCCGATGATGGTCATCGCCTCCCCCGCTTCCTGGGCAAAGTGCGGGCTGAACCCGGCCTGGCGTGCCAGGCTCAACAACTGCGCATGCAACCCGCTGCCATAGCTGCGCGGGAAGAACACGAACGGTTCATGGGCCAGGGCGGCCATGTGCACGCCTTGTTCCGTGCCTTCCGCCAACGGATGCGAGGCATTGATCACTGCCACCAGCGGCTCGCGGAACAGCTCGGTAGCCACCAGGCCTTCCGGCAGCGGCATCGGCCGCATCAGACCGACTTCGATGGATTCGTCGAACACCCCTTCGGCGACATCCCGGCTGCTCATTTCCTTGAGGTTCAGGTGCACTGCGGGGAAGCGCTGGCGAAAGGCATGAATGGCCTTGGGGATCTTCGACGTGAACGGCGCCGACGACGTGAAGCCGATTTTCATCTCGCCCAGTTCACCCAACTGTGCACGGCGCGCCACATCGGCCGCCTTCTCCACCTGCGCCAGCACCTGGCGCGCCTCTTCAAGGAACAGGCGACCCGCCTCGCTCAGCTCGACCCGACGATTGGTCCGCTCGAACAGGCGCGCACCCAATTCCTGCTCCAGCGCCTGGATCTGCTGGCTCAATGGCGGCTGGGAGATGCCCAGTTGCTGGGCCGCGCGGCCGAAGTGCAGTTCTTCGGCAACGGCGATGAAGTAACGCAAATGGCGCAGTTCCATGATCGGCTCCAATCAGGTCGCTAAACGTCTCAAATAGGTCGAACAATATATTGGATCTAATCATTAGCCAGCTATATGCTTTTTTCATTGCGCCAGAGGTACCGCCCGTGAAAACTGCTGTAGCCCCCCTTCCTGCCGGCCCAGAACCTGCCCCCCTGAACGAAATGTGGATCGAGAAAGGCACCCCCGCCTTCATGAAAACCGTGCTGGCCTTGTTCAGCGGCGGCTTCGCCACGTTCGCCCTGCTGTACTGCGTGCAGCCGATGATGCCGCTGCTGTCGAAGGAGTTTTCCATCAACGCGGCGCAGAGCAGCCTGGTGCTGTCGGTGTCCACTGCGATGCTGGCGTTCGGCCTGCTGATCACCGGCCCGATCTCCGACCGCATCGGCCGCAAACCGGTGATGGTCTTTGCCCTGGTCTGTGCTGCCCTGTCGACCCTGGCCAGCGCGGTGATGCCGAGCTGGGAGCTGGTGCTGGCCACCCGCGCCCTGGTGGGCCTGTCGCTGAGTGGCCTGGCGGCGGTGGCGATGACCTACCTGAGCGAAGAAATCCACCCGCAGCACATCGGCCTGGCCATGGGCCTGTACATCGGCGGCAATGCCATCGGCGGCATGAGTGGGCGGCTGATCACCGGGGTACTGATCGACTTCGTCAGCTGGCACACGGCGATGCTGACCATTGGCGGCTTGGCCCTGGTGGCTGCGCTGGTGTTCTGGAAAGTGCTGCCCGAATCGCGCAATTTCCGCCCGCAGTTGATGAGCCCTCGCAGCCTGCTGGACGGCTTCGTCATGCACTTCAAGGATGCCGGGTTGCCTTGGTTGTTCCTCGAAGCCTTCCTGCTGATGGGCGCCTTCGTCACCCTGTTCAACTACATCGGCTACCGCCTGCTGGCCGAGCCTTACCACATGAACCAGGCGCTGGTCGGCTTGCTGTCGGTGGTCTACCTGTCGGGTATCTACAGCTCGGCGCAAGTCGGCGCACTGGCTGACAAGCTGGGCCGGCGCAAGGTGTTCTGGGCCAGTATCGTCGTAATGGCCGGCGGCCTGCTGATGACCCTGGCCACCCCGTTGGCGATGGTGATCGTCGGCATGCTGGTGTTCACCTTCGGCTTCTTCGGTGCGCACTCGGTGGCCAGCAGCTGGATCGGCCGCCGCGCGCTGAAGGCCAAGGGGCAGGCTTCGTCGCTTTACCTGTTCAGCTATTACGCAGGGTCCAGCGTGGCCGGTACGGCCGGTGGGGTGTTCTGGCACCAGTGGGGGTGGAACGGGATCGGCTTGTTCATCGGTAGCCTGCTGGCAGTGGCGTTGCTGGTGGCACTGCACCTGAGCAAGCTTCAACCGAAAACGGCTTGAGGCCCATTCGCGGGTTTACCCGCGAAAGGGCGCTCAAGTCAGTGCGACAAAAAGCCCGGCACTTGGCCGGGCTGTTCGTTTCAGCGCATTTACTGGTGGTACTGCGCCGACAGTTCATGCACGGCGTTGATGAATACGCCTGCGTGTTCCGGGTCGACTTCCGGGGTGATGCCGTGGCCGAGGTTGAACACGTGGCCAGTGCCCTTACCATAGCTGGCGAGGATGCGCGCCACTTCCTGGCGGATGGCCTCGGGCTTGGCGTAGAGCACGGTCGGGTCCATGTTGCCCTGCAGCGCCACCTTGCCACCAACGCGGCGGCGAGCGTCGCCGATCTCGCAGGTCCAGTCCAGGCCCAGCGCATCAGCGCCGGCTTCGGCGATGCTTTCCAGCCACAGGCCGCCGTTCTTGGTGAACAGGATGACTGGCACCTTGCGCCCTTCGTGCTCGCGGATCAGGCCGCTGACGATCTTGCGCATGTAGGCCAGGGAGAACTCCTGGTAAGCCGCTGCCGACAGGTTGCCGCCCCAGGTATCGAAGATCTGCACCGCCTGGGCGCCGGCAAGGATCTGGCCGTTGAGGTAGCTGGTGACTGACTGGGCCAGCTTGTCTAGCAGCAGGTGCAGGGCTTGCGGGTTGTCGTAGGCCATCGCCTTGGTCTTGCGGAAGTCTTTCGACGAGCCGCCTTCGACCATGTAGGTGGCCAGGGTCCACGGGCTGCCGGAGAAACCGATCAGTGGCACGCGACCATTGAGTTCGCGGCGGATGGTACTGACCGCGTCCATCACGTAGCCGAGGTCTTTCTGCGGGTCAGGGATCGGCAGCGCTTCGATATCGGCCGGGGTGCTGATGACCTTCTTGAAACGCGGGCCTTCGCCGGTTTCGAAGTACAGGCCCAGGCCCATGGCGTCCGGGATGGTGAGGATGTCCGAAAACAGGATCGCCGCGTCCAGCGGGTAGCGGTCCAGCGGCTGCAGGGTTACCTCGCAGGCGAACTGCGGGTTCATGCACAGGCTCATGAAATCACCGGCCTTGGCGCGGCTGGCGCGGTACTCCGGCAGGTAGCGGCCGGCCTGGCGCATCATCCAGACAGGGGTGACGTCTACGGGTTGCTTGAGCAGTGCACGCAGGAAACGATCGTTCTTCAGGGCAGTCATGTCGGCATCCGGAAAAATAGTGCGGGCATTTTCTCAGACGCCAGCGCAAAAGGCACGGTCAAGGCCATGCGTTTTGTCTATTGGGTGCCATAGGTCAAACGATTTTGTATACAAAAAGTGCTGCGAAGGGTGGCACCGGCTTCGCCGGTGTTCGCGGCTGAAGCCGCCCCCACAGGTTCTACGCTGCCTTTGAAGCTGCGCGATCCCTGTGGGAGCGGCTTTAGCCGCGAATGCGATGGATCAGACTTCGAGGTAGTCCAGGATACCTTCGGCGGCGTTGCGGCCTTCGAAGATCGCCGTCACCACCAGGTCCGAACCGCGCACCATGTCGCCACCGGCGAACACTTTCGGGTTGCTGGTCTGGTGCTTGAACTTGGCTTTCTCTGGGGCCACCACGCGACCTTGGCTGTCCAGCTGGATGCCATGCTGCTCGAACCACGGTGCCGGGCTCGGGCGGAAGCCGAAGGCGATCACCACGGCGTCGGCCGGCAGGATTTCTTCGGAGCCCGGGATCGGCTCGGGGCTGCGACGGCCACGGGCATCCGGCTCGCCGAGACGTGTCTCGACCACCTTCACGCCTTCGACCTTGTCCTCGCCAACGATGGCGATGGGCTGGCGGTTGTAGAGGAATTTCACGCCTTCTTCCTTGGCGTTCTTCACCTCTTTGCGCGAACCCGGCATGTTGGCTTCGTCACGGCGATAGGCACAGGTCACCGACTTGGCGCCCTGGCGGATCGAGGTGCGGTTGCAGTCCATCGCGGTGTCGCCACCGCCCAGCACCACGACCTTCTTGCCCTGCATGTCGACGAAGTCTTCCGGCGACTTCTCGAAGCCCAGGTTGCGGTTGACGTTGGCGATCAGGAAGTCCAGCGCGTCATGCACGCCAGGCAAGTCTTCGCCCGGGAAGCCACCCTTCATGTAGGTGTAGGTGCCCATGCCCATGAACACTGCGTCGTACTCGGCGAGCAGCTGTTCCATGGTGATGTCCTTGCCCACCTCGGTGTTCAGGCGAAACTCGATGCCCATGCCGGTGAAGACTTCGCGACGATTGCTCAGCACGGTCTTTTCCAGCTTGAACTCGGGGATGCCGAAGGTCAGCAGGCCACCGATTTCCGGGTTCTTGTCGAACACCACCGGGGTCACGCCACCGCGTACCAGCACGTCGGCGCAGCCCAGGCCAGCCGGGCCGGCACCGATGATGGCGACGCGCTTGCCGGTTGGCTTGACCTTGGACATGTCCGGGCGCCAGCCCATGGCGAAGGCGGTGTCAGTGATGTACTTCTCCACCGAGCCGATGGTCACCGCACCGAAACCGTCGTTCAGGGTGCAGGCACCCTCGCACAGGCGGTCCTGCGGGCATACGCGGCCGCACACTTCCGGCAGGGTGTTGGTCTGGTGCGACAGTTCGGCCGCGGCCAGGATGTTGCCTTCGGAGACCAGCTTCAGCCAGTTGGGGATGAAGTTGTGCACCGGGCACTTCCATTCGCAATAGGGGTTGCCGCAGCCCAGGCAGCGGTGTGCCTGCTCCACGGACTGCGCAGGCTTGAACGGTTCGTAGATTTCCACGAACTCCTTCTTGCGCTGGCGCAGCAGCTTTTTCTTCGGGTCCTTGCGGCCCACTTCGATGAACTGGAAGTCGTTGTTCAGACGTTCAGCCATTTTTCAAAACCTCTTTACCGCAGTTGCCAGCCTCAGGCTGCAAGCTGCAAGACGATCACTTGAGCACGACGGGCCCCGCGCACGGGGCCGTCACTTGCAGCTGTTCTTACTGCGGGTTGGCACGGGTGCTGGACAGCAGTTGCTTGAGGTTGGCCGCCTTCGGCTTGACCAGCCAGAAGCGCCGCACGTAGTCGTCCAGGTTCTCGAAGAGCTCACGCCCCCACTCACTGCCGGTCTCTTCCACGTATTCGCCAAGGACCCGCGCCAGGTGGCTGCGGTAGGCTTCCATCGCCTCACCACTGATGCGCTGGATTTCCACCAGCTCGTGGTTGAGCTTGTCGACGAAGCTGTTGTCCATGTCGAGCACGTAGGCGAAGCCGCCAGTCATGCCAGAACCGAAGTTGTAACCGGTCTTGCCCAGAACGCAGACAAAGCCACCGGTCATGTATTCACAGCAGTGATCGCCAGTACCCTCGACAACCGCGTGGGCGCCAGAGTTACGCACAGCGAAGCGCTCGCCTGCGGTACCTGCGGCGAACAGCTTGCCGCCGGTGGCGCCGTACAGGCAGGTGTTGCCGACGATGGCGCTGTGCTGGGTAGCGAATGGGCTGCCGGCCGGTGGCACGATGGTCACCTTGCCACCGGTCATGCCCTTGCCGACGTAGTCATTGGCGTCGCCTTCCAGGTGCAGGTTCAGGCCACCGGCGTTCCACACGCCGAAGCTCTGCCCGGCAGTCCCCTTGAAGCGGAAGGTGACCGGCTTGTCGGCCATGCCCTGGTTGCCGTACAGCTTGGCGATTTCGCCAGAGATACGGGCACCGATGGAACGGTCGCAGTTGCAGATGTCGAGACTGAACTCGCCACCGGCCTGATCGCGGATCGCCGGCAGGGCCATCTCGACCATCTTCTCGGCCAGCTCGCCCTTGTCGAACGGCGGGTTCTTGTCGACTTCGCAGAACTGCGGCTTGTCGGCCGGGATGTGCGAGCTGCCCAGCAGCGGAGTCAGGTCCAGGTACTGCTGGCGCTCGGTGTCGCCTGGCAGCACGTCGAGCAGGTCAGTACGGCCGATCAGCTCGCCGAGGCTGCGCACGCCCAGCTTGGCCAGCCACTCACGGGTTTCTTCAGCGACGAAGGTGAAGAAGTTGATCACCATGTCGACAGTGCCGATGTAGTGGTCCTTGCGCAGCTTCTCGTTCTGCGTGGCTACGCCGGTGGCGCAGTTGTTCAGGTGGCAGATGCGCAGGTACTTGCAACCCAGGGCAATCATCGGCGCGGTGCCGAAGCCGAAGCTCTCAGCGCCGAGGATGGCGGCCTTGATCACGTCCAGGCCGGTCTTCAGGCCACCGTCGGTCTGTACCCGTACCTTGCCGCGCAGGTCGTTGCCGCGCAGGGTCTGGTGGGTTTCAGCCAGGCCCAGTTCCCACGGGGCGCCAGCGTACTTGATCGAGGTCAGCGGCGAAGCACCGGTACCACCGTCGTAGCCGGAGATGGTGATCAGGTCGGCATAGGCCTTGGCCACGCCGGCGGCGATGGTGCCAACGCCGGCCTCAGCCACCAGCTTGACCGATACCAGGGCCTGCGGGTTGACCTGCTTGAGGTCGTAGATCAGCTGGGCCAGGTCTTCGATCGAGTAGATGTCGTGGTGCGGCGGTGGCGAGATCAGGGTCACGCCCGGTACCGCATAGCGCAGCTTGGCAATCAGGCCGTTGACCTTGCCGCCAGGCAGCTGGCCGCCTTCGCCGGGCTTGGCGCCCTGGGCAACCTTGATCTGCAGCACTTCGGCGTTGACCAGGTATTCCGGGGTCACGCCAAAGCGGCCGGTGGCCACCTGCTTGATCTTCGAGCTGCGGATGGTGCCGTAGCGCGACGGGTCTTCACCGCCCTCACCGGAGTTGGAGCGCGCGCCCAGGCGGTTCATCGCCTCGGCCAGGGCTTCGTGAGCTTCCGGCGACAATGCGCCCAGCGAGATACCGGCGGAGTCGAAGCGCTTGAGGATGGCCTCCAGCGGCTCGACCTGATCCAGCGGCAGGGCCTCGTCGGCCACTTTCACTTTCAGCAGGTCGCGGATCATCGACACCGGGCGCTGGTCGACCAGCGTGGTGTATTCCTTGAACTTGGCGTAGTCGCCCTGCTGCACGGCGGCCTGCAGGGTGTTGACCACGTCCGGGTTGTACGCGTGGTATTCGCCACCGTGGACGAACTTCAGCAGGCCACCTTGCTGGATCGGCTTGCGCGCGCTCCAGGCTTCGGCTGCCAGCAGCTTCTGGTCACCTTCGAGGTCGACGAAGCGCGCACCCTTGATGCGGCTGGACACGCCCTTGAAGCTCAGGCCGACCACTTCTTCGGCCAGGCCCACGGCTTCGAACAGCTGGGCGCCACGGTACGAGGCGATGGTGGAGATGCCCATCTTCGACAGGATCTTCAGCAGGCCCTTGGAGATGCCTTTGCGGTAGTACTTGAAGACTTCGTCCAGATCGCCCAGCACTTCGCCGGTACGGATCAGGTCGGCCAGCACTTCGTAGGCCAGGTACGGGTACACGGCCGAGGCACCGAAGCCCAGCAGCACGGCGAAGTGGTGCGGGTCGCGGGCAGTGGCGGTTTCGACCAGGATGTTGCTGTCGCAACGCAGGCCCTGTTCGGTCAGGCGGTGGTGCACGGCACCCACAGCCAGCGATGCATGCACCGGCAGCTTGCCCGGGGCGATGTAGCGGTCGCTCAGCACCAGCTGGGTCTTGCCGCTGCGCACGGCCTCTTCAGCCTGGTCGGCAATATTACGGATGGCTGCTTCCAGGCCGACGCTCTCTTCATAGTTGAGGTCGATCAGCTGACGGTCGAAGCCTTCGCGCTCCAGGTTCATCAGCGAGCGCCACTTGGCAGGCGAGATGACCGGCGAGCTGAGGATCACCCGCGAAGCGTGTTCCGGGGACTCCTGGAAGATGTTGCGCTCGGCGCCCAGGCAGATTTCCAGGGACATGACGATCGCTTCGCGCAGCGGGTCGATCGGCGGGTTGGTCACCTGGGCGAACTGCTGGCGGAAGAAGTCGTACGGCGAACGCACACGCTGCGACAGCACGGCCATCGGCGTGTCGTCACCCATCGAGCCGACCGCTTCCTGGCCCTGCTCGCCGAGTGGGCGCAGCACCTGGTCACGCTCCTCGAAGGTGACCTGGAACATTTTCATGTACTGCTTGAGCTGGTCAGCGTCGTAGCTGGCCACGCCCTGGTCGTCGGTCAGGGTCGCCTGAATGCGCAGGGCGTGCTGACGCAGCCAGCGCTTGTACGGGTGGCGCGACTTCAGGCGGTTGTCGATGGCGTCGGTGTCGAGGATCTGGCCGGTCTCGGTGTCCACGGCAAGGATCTGGCCCGGGCCGACACGGCCCTTGGCCAGGACTTCCTCAGGCTGGTAGCCCCACACACCGATTTCCGAGGCGATGGTGATGTAGCCATTGGTGGTCGTCACCCAGCGCGCCGGGCGCAGGCCGTTACGGTCGAGCAGGCACACCGCGTGGCGGCCTTCGGTCATGACGATACCGGCCGGGCCATCCCACGGCTCCATGTGCATGGAGTTGTATTCGTAGAAGGCGCGCAGGTCGGCGTCCATGGTCTCGACGTTCTGCCAGGCTGGCGGTACCAGCATGCGCACGCCGCGGAACAGGTCGATGCCGCCGGTGACCATCAGTTCCAGCATGTTGTCCATGCTCGAGGAGTCGGAACCGACGCGGTTGACCAGCGGGCCGAGTTCTTCGAGGTCGGGGATCAGGTCGTTGGCGAACTTGGTGCGACGGGCCATGGCCCAGTTGCGGTTGCCGGTGATGGTGTTGATCTCGCCGTTGTGGGCGAGGAAGCGGAATGGCTGCGCCAGCGGCCATTTCGGCAGGGTGTTGGTGGAGAAGCGCTGGTGGAACACGCAGATCGCGGTCTGCAGGCGCTCGTCACCCAGGTCTGGATAGAACGCCGCAAGATCGCGCGGCATCATCAGGCCTTTGTAGATGATGGTCTTGTGCGAGAAGCTGCAGATGTAGTGGTCGGCGTCGTGGGCGTTGGCCACGGACGAACGGCGACGGGCACTGAACAGCTTGATGGCGAATTCCTGATCGCTCAGGCCTTCACCGCCGATGAACACCTGTTCGATCTGCGGCAGGCGCTCCAGGGCCAGGCGGCCGAGCACGCTGGTATCGATCGGGACCTTGCGCCAGCCGACCAGCTTCAGGCCGGCAGCGACGATTTCGCGGTCCATGTTGGCGCGGGCAGCTTCGGCTTTGACCGGGTCCTGGTTGAAGAACACCATGCCGACGGCGTACTGCTTGGGCAGCTCGACGGCGAAGTGCTCCTGGGCCACGGCCCGCAGGAATTGATCGGGCTTCTGCATGAGCAGACCGCAACCGTCACCGGTCTTGCCGTCGGCGTTGATACCGCCGCGGTGGGTCATGCAAGTCAGTGCCTGCATGGCGGTTTGCAGAAGGTGGTGGCTCGGTTCGCCCGTCATATGGGCGATCAGGCCAAAACCACAGTTGTCCTTGAATTCTTCGGGATGGTACAGACCTGTTTTCATAGACACTTTCTCACCAGGTTCACCTCTCAACCGGAGGCAAATCTCTTTTATGTACAACCACTTACCATCCACGCCGATCAAACGCCAGCTTTTTGCGGTGGCCATGGAAAACCATTGTTGCACAGCGACAGTCATACCCACAAATTTTCATGTCTCACCATTGAAAATTTATGTCGCAATTTTGAATGTTTTTGCGCCATGCGCCGTGATAGCGGCTTGGCTCGAGTCTGAAGCGTTTCAGCCATGACTGCAACAGAGGCTTGTGGCCGGCAGTCTGGGACAGAAAAGCCTGCCGCGCTCAGGCGCAGCAGGCTATTCGAATGTCGTTAATCGCTCAGCAACTGGGCGGCGGGGGTGATGCCGCCCGGCAGGTGTCAGCGGGCCGAGGCCAGCTCTTGTTGGACGCTGGCAACGGTACGTGGCCAAGGTTTACCAGCCTGGACCTTCGCTGGCAAGTTCTTGATTGCCGCAACCGCTGCGTCGCGGTTGGCGAAGTTGCCGTAGGTGACCACGTACAGGGGTTTGCCCTGCAGGTTTTTCTTGAAGTAGCGATAGTCGCCACCCTGCGCCTTGACGAAGGCCTGGGCCGACGCCTCGGAGCTGGTGCCGAGGATCTGCACTACATAGTTGCCTGGCTTCTGGCCCGAGTACCAGCCGCCGCTGCTACTGGCGCTGGCGCTCGCGACCGGTTTTTCTACCGGCTTGGCGGCAGGCTTGGCGACGGCGACCTGGGTCGGTGCCGGCACTGGCTTGGCAGGCGCAACCGGCTTGACCGGCTGGGTAGCGACAGGTTTCGGCGCAGGCGCAACCGGCTGTGCTGGCGCGGTAGCCTGGGCCATGCTCGGCGCCGGGCCGGCAGGCACGCCCTGTGGCGGCGCAATCGTGGTCACGGTCGGTGGATTGCCAGGCTGCAAGGCGGTGTTGCCGGCCGGGCTACCTTCTTCACCGTCACCCATGCCGGCCGCTTGAGCCAGCGGCTCGCGCATGACTGGCTGGGACTGGCCCACCAACGGCAGTGGCATCGGCTGCGACTGGCCGGAGAACTCGATGGCCGGGTTGCCGTTGTTCGACTGGGCGCCACCTGGCTTGCCCTCGCCCAGCGGCAACTGGGCCTGGGCCACCGGCGCCTCGGCAGGAGCCTTGTCGCCTTTCTTGGGCATCAGAACCGCAGCACCTACGGCGACCACGACGACAGCGGACAGCGCGAGTACGTGTTTCTTAGGCATTTTGAACCCCATGGATGGTCGCTTGACCGTGGTACGGCTGGCGATCATGGCTTCGATCAAAGTATCGCGGGCGACCTGGTTGATGTTGCCAGGCCATCCGTCGGAGTTTTCATGAATATCGACTAGCTGTTCACGGGTGAACACCTCGATGCCCCGGCCAGCGCCTTCCAGGCGTTGCTCCAGGTACTCGCGGGTTTCTTCCTCGCTGTAGGGGGCAAGTTCAATGACGTGGAAGCGCTCTTCCTCGACCTGGATCTCGTCCAACCCGGCAATCAGCGAAGGCTCGCCGAACAGGAACACGTGCGGGCGCCCTTCCGGTAGCCCTGCCGCCAGTTCCAGCAACGCTTGGAGTGCCGACTCGTCGAGTTGTTCCGCATCGTCCACCAGCAAATAGACTTCCTGCCCGGTCAGTGCCAGCTGCACCACCTTGTTCAGGATCGCCTGCACTTCAGGCTGGGCCACTTCCAGCGTTTGCGCCACTTGGCCAAGCACACTGGCGGCGTCACTGGCGCCGCGGGCAGACACCACCACGCTCAGCACCGACTGCTTGTTGGTGCTGGCCACCAGGGCCTGGCGCAGCAGGGTCTTGCCGCTGCCCACGGGGCCGGTGACCACCAGCATCAGCTGGCTGTAGCGGGCCAGGTGATGCAGTTGGCCCAGCACCGGCTTGCGCTGGGCAGGGAAGAACTTGAAGCCGGGCACACGCGGTGCGAACGGATCGTGGCTCAACTGGTAATGTTCGAGGAACGCCTCATCGGCATGCAAACTGGTCATTACGCTGTCACAACCTCAAAGCTGGGCCACGATCGCGCGGTAATCCGCCGACAGCGTGGCCTGAAGAATCTCTTTCGGATAGTCGTCGGTGATCACGGCTTCGCCCAACTGGCGCAGCAGCACCAGCCGCAGGCGGCCATCGAGCACCTTCTTGTCGACCGCCATGTGCTCCATGAAATGCGCCGGGGTCATTTCCTGTGGTGGCACCACCGGCAAACCTGCGTCCTGCAGCAGGCGGATACCGCGATCACGCTCGGTCTGGTCGATCCAGCCCAGGCGCATGGACATTTCCAGGGCCATCACCGTGCCTGCCGCCACGGCCTCGCCGTGCAGCCATACGCCGTAGCCCATGTGGGTTTCGATGGCGTGGCCGAAGGTATGGCCCAGGTTCAGCGTGGCACGCACGCCGGACTCACGCTCATCGGCGCCAACCACGGCAGCCTTGGCCGCGCAGGAGCGGCTGATCGCTTCGGTCAGCGCTGTGGGCTCCAGGGCACGCAAGGCCTGCATATTGTCTTCGAGCCAGGCAAGGAACGGCTTGTCGCAGATCAGGCCGTACTTGATCACTTCGGCCAGGCCCGCCGACAGCTCGCGCTCGGGCAGGGTCTTGAGGCTGGTGGTATCGATCAGCACCGCGTTGGGCTGATAGAAGGCACCGACCATGTTCTTGCCCAATGGGTGGTTGATGCCGGTCTTGCCGCCCACCGAGGAGTCGACCTGAGACAGCAGTGTGGTCGGCACCTGGATGAAGTCGACGCCGCGCTGATAGCAGGCCGCCGCAAAGCCGGCCATGTCGCCGATCACACCGCCGCCGAGGGCGACCACCGTGGTACGGCGGTCATGCCGCGCGGTCAGCAGGCCGTCGAAGATCAGTTGCAGGGTTTCCCAGTTCTTGTGAGCTTCGCCGTCGGGCAGGATCACCGGCAGCACAGAGTAGGCGCCGAGGGTCTTGCTCAGGCGTTCGAGATACAGAGGCGCGACGGTTTCGTTGGAAACGATGGCAACCTGCCGCCCGCGGATATGCGGCGCCAGCAGTTCGGCCTGGTCCAGCAGGCCTTCGCCAATGTAGATCGGGTAGCTACGCTCGCCGAGGTCGACCTTAAGTGTCTGCATGTATCCCCACAATGTACTTGGGCGCGGCGCCGGCTGTTCGACCCGCGCGGTAACGTTGAACCTCGCCTCGGCGCTGGCCGAGAATAGTCCCGGCTTAGCGGGGCGGCAACTGCTGCAGGCGCTCAAGAATATCGAGCACCACCATGCGCGGTGGCCGTTCGTCGGTTTCCACCACCAGGTCGGCGATTTCGCGATAGAGCGGGTCGCGCGCTTCCAGCAAGGCGCGCAGGGTCGCCTCCGGGTTGGCGGTACGCAGCAACGGGCGGTTGCGATCGCGCGCCGTGCGCCCGACCTGCTGCTCCACCGAGGCGTGCAGGTAGATGACCCGACCGCCCTCGTGCAGCGCCTGGCGGTTTTCCGCGCGCATGACTGCGCCGCCACCGGTCGCCACGACCACGCCATCGAGTGCGCAGAGCTCGGCGATCATCGCCTGCTCACGGTCACGGAAGCCCGGTTCGCCTTCTTTATCGAAGATCCACGGGATATTGGCGCCGGTTCGCAGTTCGATTTCCTTGTCGGAATCTTTGAACAGCAGGCGCAGCTCTTTGGCCAACAGGCGCCCGATGGTGCTTTTGCCAGCACCCATGGGCCCTACAAGTATCAAATTTCGCACAGAATCAACGACTCACAGCAATCGCCTGGTCACTCATGATACGCGGAGTCAGGAAGACCAGCAGCTCGGATTTTTTCTCTTGTAATGCATCGCGTCGAAACAGCCGCCCAACATACGGCAGATCGCCGAAAAATGGCACCTTGTCGACCACATTGTTTTGCGTGGTCGAGTAGACACCACCGATGACGATGGTTTCACCGTCCGCCACACGGACCTTGGCATTGACCTCGTTCTTGCGAATCGGCGGCACGTCGTTCAGGGCATTGACGAAGTCCGGCTCGTCCTTGGTCACCTTGACCGTCATGATGACCTTGCCGTCCGGGGTGATCTGCGGCGTGACCTCCAGCGACAGCGAGGCTTCGCGAAAGGCAACCGAGGTGGCGCCACTCTTGCTGGTTTCCTGATAAGGCACCTCGGTACCCTTGAGAATCCTGGCGGTTTCCTTGTCGGCCGTGACCACCTTGGGCTGGGAGATGATTTCGCCGTTGCCGCTCTTTTCCATGGCGCTGAGTTCCAGATCCAGCAGCACGCCGCCACGCAACAAGCCAACTCCGATGCTGGCGCCGCCCCGCTCCACGCCCAGGTCGACAAACAGGTCCTTGCCCAATTGCGGCGCTTCCCCGTACAGCTGTCGCCCCCAGCGCACGCCCAGGCCTTTCTCATAATCAACATTGGCCTCAACGATGCGCGCCTCGATCTCTACCTGCTGTACCGGCACATCAAGCTGAGCGACCAACTGCCGCAATTCGGCAAGGCGCTCCGCAGGCTGGTGCGCGACCAAGGTGTTGGTGCGAGCGTCGACGCTCAGGCTGCCACGCCCGGTCAGGATGCCGTCATCCGCCAGGGTCGCCAGCAGCAGCTCTGCAAGGTCGGAAGCCTTGGCGTGATGAATGGGCAGCAACTCACGCCGCAAGGGTTGCAACTGCGCATCCAGCTCTTGCCCGATACGCGTGCCGCGGGATTGCTCGGCCAATTCGGCGGCTGGTGCCACCAGCAGCACATTTCCTTCCTCGCGCCGAGCCAGCCCTTTACTACGCAGGACCAGTTCCAGCGCCTGATCCCAGGGGACATCGTGCAACCGCAGGGTGACATTGCCTTGCACCGTGTCACTGGCCACCAGGTTGATCCCGGCGTAGTCAGCCAGCACCTGCAGCACCGAACGCACCTCGACATCCTGAAAGTTCAACGAGATGGGCTCACCCCGATAGGGCGCCGCGATGCACCACTGGCTGGGTATCAACGCCATCACCACCCACTTCAACAGCCATTTCATCACCTTCCGAGGCCTCCGTTGTCACGCGCTTCCTGAGCGTCAGCATTACCGTGCGTTCACGCCACACGCCCCCCACGAACAGTCGCTCACGCACATCCAGCTGCCGTTCGCCGACTGCCACCACGACACCGCCATCACGCCCCAGCCGATCACCGGGACGCACGCGATACAAGCGACCTGCCGCCAACAGCAATGCTTCGTGCTGCTGTCCCCGCTGCAGGCTGCCGACCATCTGCAGCTGCGCCAGCGGAACGCTGGCAAGCCCTGCCAGCGCAGTGCGCTTCGCCCAGGCGGAAAACGGATCGAGAACCACCGGCAGCACCTCACCTCGAGCGGGTGTATCAGCCAGGGACAAAGGCTCGGGCACTGCTCCGTCAGCTTGATAGGCATGCACGCGCATGCCAAGGCGCAACAGACCAGGCCTGTCATCGGCAGGTGCCAACTCCAACCCCTCGGCGCGCAGCAGACGATCCTGACCAAGCCAGTCGTCCAGCCACATCCGCAGCCCCGAATAGTGTCCAACTACTTGCACGTCCAAGGGTGTCTGCCAGTAGCCGGGCTGCTTTACCTCATCAAGCACATCGAGTCGCTCGAAGTGCAGGCCATGGGCATGCCCAGAGGCCGCCAGCTGGTCGAGCAGATCGCTCATGTCGGCCCCGCCGGCAAGACGCCAGCGAGCATCCTGCAAAAGTTGCCGTTCATCATCGAGGGCCTTGCGCATCTGCATCAGCGCCAGCACCTCGGCAGCCTTGGCTTCATGCGCCTGCAGCAGGCGAACTTGCCTGGCGAGTTCATCCTCCTGAAGCTGCAGCCATTGCGGCAAACGAAACAGACAGCCGAGCCCAAACAGGATGAGGCCAATGGCGACTGGCAGCGCGCGGCGAAGTAAACTCGAGCGCTCGATGAGGGCCAGCCATGCGCCTGGCTGCAGCAGATTCACGACCAGAGCGCCGACAGGCGGGCCAACAACAGAAACTCATCGCCACCCGGCTGACTCTTCAGGCTTTTCAGCTCCAGTTCACGCATCACGGCAGACCGCTCCAGCTCACGCATCAGCTGCGCCACGACTGCCCCGGAGGCGGCCACACCGACCATGCTCACCCGTGAGCCTTGCAGTTCGAGCCTGAGCAGTTGAACACCCTCCGGCAGCGCCCGCTCCAGATCCGCAAACACGGCTGTCACCAGCCCCTGCTCGACACGCAAGCCAGCCAACGCCGCAGCCTGCACACGCACTGCGTCATAGGATTGCCTGATACCATCATGCTCGGCCCTCTGCACCTCGAGCACATCGATTGCAGCTTGCTGGCTATTGTTTGCAACGGCTTGCTCATGAGCCCGCTGCCGGGCCAGCTGGTCAATCAGCAGCACCGCAGACAACGCCACGACTGCCGCCCCCACCAACATCAGGCGCAAACGCCGGAGCGCTGCCAGGCGCTGCCGCTCTCGCCACGGCATCAGGTTCAGACGCACCATCAGCGCACGCTCCCCATTGCCAGTGCAAAAGCCAAGGCCATGCAGCCCTCACTGCAATCCACGCCAGCCACAGGCGGCAATGGCCGGCACGGCAAGCCGAGGCGCTCACTCAGTCGACTGTGCAAGCCTCGCCCGATCGCAGGAGCGCCGACGACAAGCACTTCTTCCGGCCCCGCCCCTTCAGCGAAAACATCACCAGGCAGATCAGGCAGCACGCCCGAGAGCAATTCCCGTCGTAATGGCAGCGTATCGCCAAGCCAGCCATGCAGCGTCGAACTGCCCGGCTCGATACGCAGCAGCGCTGCCGGGCCTTTGGCTTGGTTTGGCATCAGGCGGCGCAAGGCAATGCTGTCCACTTCCGCGACCTCCAGCTCCAACCCCGCGGCTTCGAATGCTGCTTGCACCGGCTGCAATGCGCTCTGACGGCTGGCCGCGACCAGGACATCCAGGCTACCGGGTTGTAGCAACGAGGCACCCAGCACCTGAAAGTCCAGCACCAGGTCTTCAAGGGGGAAGGGAAACAGCCGGTCCGCATCCGCCAGCAGTTGAGCCTCCATCTGACTCGGAGCCTGACTGGCTGGCAGCTGGCACAGCTTGCAGATCACTTGCGAGGCCGGCAGCGCCACGGCGGCCCGGCGCTGGCGGCTGCCAGATTGCCGATAAGCGCTGCGCAGGGCAGCAACGATTCGATCTGGGTCCTGCCAGCCGTTGCCAGGCGCAAACGGCTCGACCGCCCAGACCAGCTGCTTGTAGCGCCCCCTGTGGCGCCGCAGCTGTGCGATACGTATGGAGTCGGAAGCGATTTCCACCCCTAGTAGTGAACTGGCATCCTTGCCAAAACGTCCAAGCATAGCGACTTCCTTGTTACAACCATGAACCGCCGCATTGCCGGGCCTGACCGGCCAGACGGTGCAGCGGGCCGCCTGGCCGGTCACCCGGCGAGGCGAAAAATGCTTATAATGCCCAGCGTTTTTTCGTCCGCCGGCCCCGTGCGCAATTCACCTCTCAATCTGGACACCGAAAAGCCTTGATACGCCTGCTGAAGTTCTTCTGGTGGTCTTTTGTCGCAGTCATCTGCGCGCTCGTACTCGGTGTGAGCGGTGCGTTTCTGTATCTTAGCCCCAACCTGCCGTCGGTCGATTCGCTCAGAAGCGTTCAGTTGCAAATCCCCCTGAGGGTATACAGCAGCGATGGCAAGCTGATCGCCGAATTCGGCGAAATGCGCCGTTCGCCGATCCGTTTCGCGGAAATTCCGCCACAGTTCATTCAGGCGCTTCTGTCAGCCGAGGACGACAATTTCCTCAATCACTATGGGGTCGACCCGAGCAGCCTGATGCGCGCCGCGACCCAGCTGGTGAAAACCGGTCACATCCAGACCGGTGGCAGCACCATCACCATGCAGGTGGCGAAGAACTTCTTCCTCAGCAGCGAGCGCAGCTTCTCACGCAAGACCAACGAGATTCTCCTGGCCCTGCAGATCGAACGTGAGCTGACCAAGGACGAAATCCTCGAGCTGTACGTCAACAAGATCTACCTGGGCAACCGCGCCTACGGTATCGATGCGGCCGCGCAGGTGTACTACGGCAAGTCGATCCGTGACGTGAGCCTGGCGCAGATGGCGATGATCGCCGGCCTGCCCAAGGCACCGTCGCGTTTCAACCCGCTGGCCAACCCGGTACGCGCCAAAGAGCGCCGTGACTGGATCCTCGGTCGCATGTACAAGCTCGGCAAGATCGACGAGGCAAGCTATCAGGCCGCCCTGGCCGAACCGCTGAATGCCAGCTACCACGTGCCGACGCCTGAAGTGAACGCGCCTTACGTCGCCGAGATGGCCCGCGCCGAAATGGTTGGCCGCTATGGCAGCGACGCCTACACCGAAGGTTTCCGTGTCACCACCACCGTGCCGAGCGACATGCAGGAAATGGCTAACAAGGCCATCCTCAACGGCCTTACCGAATACGACGAGCGTCACGGCTATCGCGGCCCGGAAGCACGCTTCCCGGGCAAGACGCACGCCGCCTGGCTGCAGGAGCTGAGCAAGCAGCGCAACCTCGGTGCGCTGGAGCCGGCCATCGTCACCCAGGTCGAGAAAAACGGCCTCAAGGTGCTGACCCGTGACGGCAAAGAAGAAATCGTTGCCTGGGACACCATGAAGTGGGCACGCCCGTTCATCAACACCAACTCCCAAGGCCGTGCGCCGCAGTCGCCTGCCGACGTTGCCCAGGTGGGTGACCTGGTACGCCTGCAGCGTCTGAATGACGGCAAGCTCAAGTTCAGCCAGGTACCCGGCGCGCAGAGCGCGCTGGTCACCCTCGACCCGTACAACGGCGCCATCCGCGCCCTGGTCGGTGGCTTCTCGTTCGAGCAGAGCAACTACAACCGTGCCATGCAGGCCAAGCGCCAGCCAGGCTCCAGCTTCAAGCCGTTCATTTATAGTGCGGCACTGGACAGCGGCTACACCGCTTCCAGCCTGGTCAACGATGCGCCGATCGTGTTCTTCGACCAGTACCAGAACAATGAGTGGCGACCCAAGAACGACACCAACACCTTCCTCGGCCCGATCCGCCTGCGCGAAGCGCTGTACAAGTCGCGCAACCTGGTGTCGATCCGCCTGCTGCAGGCCATGGGCGTGGACCGTACCATCGACTACATCGCCAAGTTCGGCTTCAACAAGCAGGACCTGCCGCGCAACCTTTCGCTGGCGCTGGGCACTGCAACCCTGACGCCGATGGAGATCGCCACGGGCTGGAGCACCTTTGCCAACGGTGGCTACAAGATCAATCCGTACCTGATCGATCGTATCGAGAGCCGCAGCGGCGAGACCCTGTTCACCGCCAACCCGGCACGCGTGCCGCAAGGCGCCGAAGACCATGCCGGCCTCGCGGCACCAGAGCAGCCGATCAGCACCGCTGCCCTGCCTGGCGAGGCGCCGTCCGCCCTGGGCCAGATCGCCCCACCACCGCAGACGCCCGCTATCGCCGAGCAGATCATCGATGGTCGCACCACCTATATCCTCACCAGCATGCTGCAGGATGTGATCAAACGCGGTACCGGCCGCCGGGCATTGGCCCTGGGCCGTACCGACCTGGCTGGCAAGACAGGTACCACCAACGAATCCAAGGACGCCTGGTTCTCCGGCTACAACGCCGATTACGTGACCACCGTGTGGGTCGGCTTCGACCAGCCGGAGACCCTCGGTCGCCGCGAGTACGGCGGCACTGCGGCGCTGCCGATCTGGATGAGCTTCATGGGCGCGGCACTGAAGGACAAGCCAAGCCATGCACCGGCTGAACCGGAAGGCATCCTCAGCTTGCGGGTCGACCCGGTCAGCGGCCGTGCCGCTTCGCCAAGCACGCCAGATGCCTACTTCGAGCTGTTCAAGGCCGAGGACTCTCCACCGTCGGTGGATGAGCTGGGCAACGGCACTGCGCCGGGCAGCCCGCTGCCAGCGGACGAAGCAGCGCCGATGGATCTGTTCTGACCTGATCAAATGCCGGGGGCGCTTTGCGCCCCAAGATTCAACAGGCAAACAAAAAGCCCCGGCTCTTGCGAGCCGGGGCTTTTTTGTGTCGTTACGGCAGTGATCAGCCGTTGAACACTTCATCCACGCTGTTCAGCGGGTAGTGCTTCGGATACGGCAGGGTAGCCACGCCGGATTCGATGGCAGCCTTGGCCACGGCGTCGGAGACGACGGTGATCAGACGAGCGTCCAGAGGCTTCGGAATGATGTACTCGCGACCGAACTCCAGGCCTTCAACGCCGTAGGCTTCGCAGACTTCCTTCGGAACCGGCAGCTTGGCCAGGTCTTTCAGGGCGATGGCGGCGGCGATCTTCATTTCTTCGTTGATGCGCTTGGCGCGAACGTCCAGGGCACCACGGAAGATGAACGGGAAGCCCAGTACGTTGTTGACCTGGTTCGGGTAGTCGGAACGACCGGTAGCCATGATCACGTCGTTGCGAGTGGCGTGCGCCAGCTCTGGGGAGATTTCCGGATCCGGGTTCGAGCAGGCGAACACGATCGGGTTGGCCGCCATCGACTTCAGGCCTTCCGGGCTCAGCAGGTTCGGGCCGGACAGGCCTACGAACACGTCAGCACCGTCCAGGGCGTCAGCCAGGGTGCGCTTGTCGGTAGCGTGGGCGAACTGAGCCTTGTACTGGTTCAGGTCGTCGCGGCCAGCGTGGATCACGCCGCTGCGGTCGATCATGAAGATGTTTTCGACCTTGGCGCCCATGCTGACCAGCAGCTTCATGCAGGAGATGGCGGCAGCGCCGGCACCCAGGCAGACGATCTTGGCGTCTTCCAGCTTCTTGCCGGCGATTTCCAGGGCGTTGATCATGCCGGCCGCGGTGACGATCGCGGTGCCATGCTGGTCATCGTGGAATACCGGAATGTCGCACTGCTCGATCAGGGTGCGTTCGATTTCGAAGCACTCTGGCGCCTTGATGTCTTCGAGGTTGATGCCACCGAAGGTGATCGAGATGCGCTTGACGGTGTCGATGAAAGCCTGCGGGCTTTCCGAGTCGACTTCGATGTCGAACACGTCGATACCGGCGAAACGCTTGAACAGAACGCCCTTGCCTTCCATTACTGGCTTGGAGGCCAGTGGGCCGAGGTCACCCAGACCGAGGATGGCGGTGCCATCGGAAATCACCGCGACCAGGTTGCCCTTGCCGGTGTATTTGTAGGCCAGCTCAGGATCACGGCCGATTTCGCGCACGGGTTCTGCAACGCCTGGGCTGTAGGCCAGGGCGAGATCGCGGGCGGTGGCGGTGGGCTTGGAGAGCTCGACGCTCAGTTTCCCCGGACGAGGTTGAGCGTGGTATTCGAGAGCGGCGGTTTTCAGGTCTGACATGGTGGGCATTCCGCTATTTACTGTTCTGACGGACCGCCGAGGATACGCAAAGAGCCGGGGAGCCACAAGACTGGTCAGTCACTTGTGTCAAGGCCTTTGGCCTACGACTTTAAGCTATCACGCACGGGGGCATTCGACTCACAGTGTGTACAATCTGATAGCGAACTGTCTACATCTTTTCAGCCTGAAATACGCTCCAGCATCCCGGGATCGGTCAGCGGTAACACCCAGCGTCGCTGCCCTGGCTTGAGCCCACCCTTGCGGGAACGATCCAGCACCCAGCCGCGCGCCTCGACCTGGCGTCCCTTGAGGTTAGCGAAGAAGCGGTCGGGGAAGGTGCGTTGCAGACGAGCGGGAATCTGCAACACCACGGTGTCATCCAGTTCGAGCCAGATACCGCCACGATTGCGCTCGATGCCACGGATGGTGCCGGCGACAATGGCGAACCCGGATTGCCGGACATCCGCAGCCCTGCGCACTGGCGAGTTGCGCCACAACCCGGCACGCGCCTCGCGCGCCACCCGCTCGGCGGCTTGCTGGCAACCCGCCAGGCGCACATTGGGTGCAACCGCTACGCGATAGCCAAGCCCTTCGCTGAGCAGTAGTGCCTCAAGATTGTCGCCATTACGCCCATAGATGTTTGCCAGGGTGCGGCCGTACTTGTCCTTGCCCTCGACACCCGGCACCAGCCCGACGCGCCCGTCACTGGCCTTGACCAATGCCTGCAGGCGCTGCCTGGCAGCCTCGGCGTAGGGCTCACTGGTGCGACCCTTGCGCCCGATTTCCGGGGTATTGATGCCGATCATGCGCACACTGCGACCGTCGGTCAGGCGCAGCGTGTCGCCATCTACCACCTGGCGCACCGCTACCTGCTGCGGCTTGTCGGGCAGCGGGCAGAACGCCAGGGCCGGGAGCTGCCAGATTGCGCCCACAAAAAAGGCGCCCACAAGGGGCGCCTTTTTCAGCAACAACGCGAAACCCGAAGGATTCGCCATGCGCATGATTACTTCTTGGTACCGAACATACCGAAGCGATCGGCGAACTTCTGTACGCGACCACCGGTGTCCAGGACTTTCTGCTTACCGGTGTAGAACGGGTGGCACAGGTTGCAAACGTCGATCGCCAGGGTGTTGCCCAGGGTCGAACGAGTTTCGAACTTGTTACCGCAGCTGCAGGTGACTGCAACTACTTCGTAGTTCGGGTGGATACCTTCTTTCATGGTCACTTCCTCGAGCTGCGTGCCGCCACCCAACACCTATTGTTGAATACCGCACGTAATTAGGCGGCGAATAATACCAGAGCACCGCGCCAACGCAAGTTGTCGCTTGCACCGACCGTCGTCTGCTAGGCTCGCCATTCTTTGAAACACCCTCTGAGACCTGCCGCGTGTCCGACGTCATCCTGCGCCTTGCCCTGCCCTCCCCGTTGCGCCGCCTGTTCGACTACAAGGCGCCAGCGAGCATGGCGCGCCAGGTGTTGACTCCGGGCATGCGCATCCGCGTCCCTTTCGGGCGCCGCGAAATGATCGGTGTGCTGGTCGAGGTGTGCGAGCAGAGCGAAGTGCCTGCCGACAAGCTCAAGCCCGCCAGCGCCTTGCTCGACCCGGTTTCGCCGATCCCGGCAGCGCTGTTCAAGCTGTGCCTGTGGACCGCCCAGTACTACCAACACAGCCTTGGCGACACGCTGAGCTGGGCACTGCCCACGCTGCTGCGCCAGGGCGAACCTGCCGAAATGCGCCAGGAGCGCTTCTGGCACGTGGCGCCCGGCGCACGCCTGGAAGACCCGCGCATTGCCCGCGCCCCGCGCCAGCGCGACGCCCTCAAGACCCTGGCCCAGCACCCACACGGCGTGGCGCACAGCCTGCTGAGCAAGCTCAACCTGAACAAGGACAGCCTCGACCTGCTGCTGGCCAAGGAGCTGGTTCAGCTGGAAGTACGCCGCCACCTGCCGACGCACCGCCACGAACACTGGCTGGCGCAGCCGGAACTGCCGCTCAATGAAGAACAGCGCGAGGCTTTCGACACCGTGCGCGAAGGCTTCGGAGGCTTCGGCGCCTTCCTGCTGGCCGGCGTCACCGGCAGCGGCAAGACCGAGGTGTACCTGCAACTGATCCGCGAAACCCTTGAAGCCGGCAAGCAGGCACTGGTGCTGATCCCCGAGATCAACCTCGGCCCGCAGACCCTGGCGCGCTTCGAGCAGCGCTTCAACGCCCGTATCGCCCTACTGCATTCGGCCGTGAATGACCGCGAGCGCCTCGATGCCTGGCTGGCCGCCCGCGACGGCGAGGCCGACATCATCATCGGCACGCGTTCGGCGCTGTTCACGCCGATGAAGAACCCCGGCCTGATCATCATCGACGAAGAGCACGACGGTTCCTACAAGCAACAGGAAGGCCTGCGCTACCACGCCCGCGACCTGGCGTTGGTGCGTGCTCATCAGGAAAACATCCCGATCCTGCTCGGTTCCGCCACACCCTCGCTGGAAACCCTGCACAACGCGCTCACCGGCCGCTATCGCCTGCTGCGCATGAACCAGCGCGCGGGTGGCGCCCGCCCGCCACGCATGCTGCGCCTGGATGTGAAGAGCCTGCCGCTGGACAGCGGGATCAGTGGCCCGTTGCAGCAGGCCATCCGTCAGACCCTGGAGGCCGGCCAGCAAGTCCTGGTGTTCCTCAACCGCCGCGGCTTTGCCCCGACCTTGCTGTGCCATGACTGCGGCTGGTTGTCCGAATGCCCGCGCTGCGATGCCCGGATGACCGTGCACCAGCGCTCTGGCGTGCTGCGTTGCCACCACTGTGGCTACGACGAACGCCTGCCGCACCAGTGTCCGCAGTGCAACCACGTCGACCTGCGGCCCGTTGGCGCTGGCACCGAACGCGCCGAAGAGCGTTTGAAAGTGCTGTTCCCGGATTACCCGATTCTGCGCGTGGACCGCGACAGCACGGCGCGCAAGGACGCCATGCACAACCTGTTCACCACTATCCAGCGTGGCCAGCCAAGCATCCTCGTCGGCACCCAGATGCTGGCCAAGGGGCACCACTTTCCGCGGGTGACCCTGGTCGCCATTCTCGATGCCGACGGTGGGCTGTTCTCCGGCGACTTCCGTGCCAGCGAGCGCATGGCCCAGCTGATCGTCCAGGTGGCCGGCCGGGCCGGGCGTGCCGAAGAGCCCGGCAAGGTGATCATCCAGACGCACCTGGCCGACCACCCGCTGCTGGTGCAACTGACCGAACAAGGTTACTTCGCCTTTGCCGAACAGGCCCTGGACGAACGCCGCAATGCCGGGCTGCCACCGTTCTCTCACCTTGCCCTGCTGCGCGCCGAAGCGCACAAGCCCGGCCAGGCTGAAAGCTTCCTCGACGAAGCCTGCGCCGCCGCCGAACGCCTGGTCGCCGAGCAGCGCCTGCCCGGCATCGAACTGCTGGGGCCGGTACCTGCGCCGATGGAGCGCCGCGCCGGGCGTTTCAGGGCGCAACTATTGATTCAGGCCAACACCCGGGCACCCTTGCATCGACTGATCAGTGCCTGGTTGCTAGTGTTGGAGCAACTGCCGAGCGGGCGCCAGGTACGCTGGTCGCTGGATGTCGACCCGGTCGACCTTTATTAAGCTTCTGCCCCAAAGGTTGGCAACCCGCCCCCGGCAACGGATAATGCCCAGTTTTTCCACCTGCGCATCCAGGCGCTCCACCGCGCTTGCGGTCGAAAAGAGATCCCCATGAAAGACACCATTCGCCAGCTGATCCAGCAAGCCCTCACCCAACTCGTCACCGACGGTGTGCTGCCTGAAGGGCTGTCGCCGGCGATCCAGGTGGAAAACGCCCGGGACAAGACCCACGGCGACTTCGCCAGCAACATCGCCATGATGCTGGCCAAGCCGGCCGGCATGAAGCCGCGCGACCTGGCCGAAAAGTTGATCAACGCCCTGCCGGTCAGCGCCGACATCAGCAAGGTCGAGATCGCCGGCCCAGGCTTCCTGAACTTCTTCCAGAACACCGATGCCCTGGCCAACCGCCTGGATGCTGCCCTGGCCGACGACCACCTGGGCGCACGCAAGGCCGGCCCGGCGCAGAAGGTGGTGATCGACATGTCGGCACCGAACCTGGCCAAGGAGATGCACGTCGGCCACCTGCGTTCGACCATCATCGGTGACAGCGTCGCCCGTGTGCTGGAGTTCCTCGGTGACGAGGTGATTCGCCAGAACCACGTGGGCGACTGGGGCACCCAGTTCGGCATGCTGCTGGCCTACCTGGAAGAAAACCCGATCACCAGCGACGAGCTGTCGGACCTGGAAAACTTCTACCGCGCCGCCAAGAAGCGCTTTGACGAGTCCGAAGAGTTCGCCACCCGCGCCCGCGGCCTTGTAGTCAAGCTGCAGGCTGGCGACCCGGAGTGCATGGCCCTCTGGACGCGCTTCAAGGACATCTCGCTGTCGCACTGCCAGAAGACCTACGAGCTGCTCAACGTCAAGCTGACCATGGCCGACGTGATGGGCGAAAGCGCCTACAACGCCGACCTGGCCAACGTGGTCGCCGACCTCAAGGCCAAGGGCCTGCTGGTCGAAGACCAAGGCGCCCAATGCGTGTTCCTCGAAGAGTTCAAGAACAGCGAAGGCGAGCCCCTGCCGGTGATCGTGCAGAAGGCTGACGGCGGCTACCTGTACGCCACCACCGACCTGGCTGCCGTGCGCTACCGCAGCAACGTGCTCAAGGCCGACCGCGCCCTGTACTTCGTCGACCAGCGCCAGGCCCTGCACTTCAACCAGGTGTTCGAAGTTGCCCGCCGCGCCGGTTTCGTCGGCCACCCGATGCAGATGGAGCACATGGGCTTCGGCACCATGAACGGCGCCGACGGACGCCCGTTCAAGACCCGCGACGGCGGCACCGTGAAGCTGATCGACCTGCTCACCGAGGCCAAGGAGCGCGCCTACGCGCTGGTCAAGGAAAAGAACCCGGAATTTACCGAAGACGAACTGCGCCATATCGGTGAAGTGGTCGGTATCGGCGCAGTGAAATACGCCGACCTGTCCAAGCACCGCACCAGCGACTACAGCTTCAACTTCGAGCAGATGCTCAACTTCGAAGGCAACACCGCACCTTACCTGCTGTATGCCTACACCCGCGTAGCCGGGGTGTTCCGCAAGCTGGGCAAGGGTTTCGACGAAGTCGACGGCAACATCGTGCTGCAAGCCCCCCAGGAGCAGGACCTGGCCGCGAGCCTGGCCCAGTTTGGCGAGATCCTCAACAGCGTCGCTGACAAAGGCACGCCACACGTGCTGTGCAGCTACCTGTACGACCTGGCCGGCCTGTTCTCGAGCTTCTACGTGAATTGCCCGATCCTCGCCGCCGAAACCCCTGAACAGCAGCAGAGCCGCCTGCGCCTGGCTGCCCTGACCGGTCGCACCCTCAAGCAAGGTCTGGAGCTGCTCGGCCTGGAAACCCTGGAGCGCATGTAAGTTGGCTGCCAAGAAAAAACCCGCTCCCAAACGCGGCGCCAGCCGTCAGACGGCCCCAGCCAAGCAGCCGATCCCGGGCTGGGTATGGCTGGCGGTCGGCCTGACGGTCGGCGCGTTCATCGTCTTCCTGATGAAGCTCGAACCCGGTGGCGGTGACATCAAGCGCACCAAGCCCGAGCAGCAGAAGCCGGAGAAGGTGGCCGAGGCCAGCAAGTCGACCACCCCAGCAACGCCACAGCCGCCGGTGAAGCCGAAATACGACTTCTACACGCTGCTGCCGGAGTCCGAGGTGATCGTGCCGCCTGAGGCCGTGCCGGAGAAAACGCCGCCAGTACCTGCGCAGCCGGTGACTCCGGTAACGCCGGCTGAAGCGGCAAAAATCGACACCGCTCGCGCCCAGGCCGCATTGCTCGGGCAGACACCGCCACCCGCGCCACCGGTGATCAAACCAGCGGCGACCACGCAGTACTTCCTGCAGGCTGGCTCGTTCCGCAAGCAGGCCGATGCTGACAAGGTCCGCGCGCAGATCATCTTGCTCGGCCAGGTGGTCAAGGTCGAGTCGGGTACCGTCAAGGAAGAGACCTGGTACCGCGTACTGGTCGGGCCGTTCAGCAACCGCGAGCAACTGACCGTCGCGCAGAAACAGCTGGCGGGGGCCGGGTTCAGCAACCTGCTACTGCAGCAGCGACAGACCCGCCAGTAACGAAAAAGGCCTTGCCGCACAGCGCGACAAGGCCTTTTTTGTGGGCGCCTGACGCCCTATCGGCCGCGGGCGTTGGCTTCGGAAATCTGGCTGTTCAAGGTCCAGAAGTCATACAGCACACCCACCAGGAACAGGCCGCCGGTGAAGAAGTAGATGATCGCCGAGATCCACTTGCCCTGGTACAGGCGGTGCACGCCAAAGATGCCCAGGAAGGTCAGCAGGATCCAGGCAATGTTGTAGTCGATACGGCCGGACTGGAAACGCATGTCCGCTTCACGATCCATCGATGGAATGAGGAACAGGTCGATCAGCCAGCCGATGCCGAGCAACCCCAGCGTAAAGAACCAGATCGTCCCGGTGATCGGCTTGCCGTAGTAGAAACGGTGCGAGCCGGTAAAGCCGAATATCCACAGCAGGTAGCCGATGACCTTGCTGTGGGTGTCGTGATATGGCGCCCCTTGCTGATAACTGTTCATTCATAGCCCTCGTGGGTTATCCGAAAATTTTCTAAACAAAAATGTGACTTTTTCATCGCAGCCCGACGTACGGCAGCATGACAATCGACCAACGGCCCTGAAAGGGAGCAAAAAGCTGTTATAAAGTTGCGCGCCAACACACACATAACATTTAAAAGAGCTTCATCTATGCCGCCTTTCTTCAAGACATGGCTGACCCTCTGCCTATTATTGCCCCTGGCCGCCCACGCCACCAATCGTGAGCAACGTCTTCCCAATGGTTTCACCGGTTACACCAGCAATGCCACGGTGAAACATGCGCCCGCCAAGCAGTCCGCGCTGCACGCACGCTCGAACTATTCGGGCAAGGGCCACAACCTGCCTGCTGTTGCAGCGATGTCGCCGAAGCAGAGCAGCGATGTGCTCAGCCGAGCGGTCAACGTGCTCGGTACCCCTTATGTTTGGGGCGGTAGCAACCCGAAAAAAGGGTTCGACTGCAGCGGGCTGGTCAAGTACGCCTTCAACGACGTGGCAGACGTCGACCTGCCGCGTACGTCCAACGCCATGGCCCAGGGCCACGGGATGAAAGTGGCCAAGAGCGACCTCAAGCCAGGCGACCTGATCTTCTTCAACATCAAGAGCCGTCGGGTCAATCACGTTGCCATCTACCTGGGTAACGACCGCTTCATCCATGCGCCGCGCACCGGCAAGCGGGTGAGCATCGACAGCCTGAGCAAGCCTTACTGGCAGCAGCATTATGTGGTTGCCAAGCGGGTGCTGCCGAAAGAGCAGCAACAGCTGAGCCTGGCCAAGCGCTGATCCTATCAGCGCTTTCCTGGCCCTTTCGCGGGCTTGCCCGCGAAAGGGCCGGAACAGGCACTATGAATCCCTGATCAAACCTTTCCCCTTAAGCTTCTGCATTGCCCCCTCCATCGTCCGCATCCCCTCAGCCGCCCCCGCCTGCATCACCGAACACAACTGTGCCATCCGCCCCTCACGCACCAGATTGCGCACCGCCGGCGTCGCCACCAGTACTTCTCGCGCCGCCACCCGGCCGCCGCCCACTCGCTTGACCAGTACCTGCGCCACCACCAGGCGTAACGACTCCGCCAGCATCGCCCGCACCAACGGTTTCTCCTCTGCCGCAAACACTTCAACCAGCCGGTCAATGCTGCTGGCCGCCGACCGCGTATGCACCGTGGCCAGCACCAGATGCCCGGTCTCCGCAGCACGCAACGCCAGGCGGATGGTTTCCAGGTCGCGCAGTTCACCAATCATGATCACATCCGGGTCCTGACGCAGGGCGCTGCGCAGCCCTTGGGCAAAGTCGCGACAATGCCGGCCAATCTCACGCTGGTTGACCAGGCTGCGTTGGCTACTGTGGATAACTTCAACGGGGTCTTCGAGGGTGATGACATGCAGCGCCCGCTCACGATTGAGCCGGTCGATCAGTGCCGCCAGGGTGCTCGACTTGCCGCTACCGGTCGGGCCACCCACCAGCACCAGGCCATCCGTGTGCTGCGCAACGGCTTGAAACACTTCTTCGAGATCGAGCTCATCGACACTGGCAATACGTTTCGGAATCAGGCGAAGCGTGGCTGCCGGGCCGTTCAGCTGCCGAAACAGATTGAGACGAAAACGCCCCAGCGATGCCAACTCCAGTGCCAGATCCAGCTCATCGCCCTGCAACCATTGCCGGCACTGGCTCTCATCGAGCAGCGGCGCCAGTGCGTCGCTCAACGCTGCCGGCGTCACGCTCGGCAGCGCCATGCGCCGCAGCTCGCCATCCACGCGCAACATCGGTATCTCGCCCGCTGCCAGGTGCAGGTCGCTTGCCCCTGCCTCCACGGCCCGGGCCAACAGGTCGGTCACGTCCATGAGACTCCCCAATAGCCATCAAGCAGGTAGAATGCCGAAGATCTCCAGAGCCGACGGCATTGATCCATGTCCACCATAGCAGACAACCTTTCCGCCCTCGCCGCACGCATCCACAGCGCCGCCCAGGCTGCCGGACGCGACCCGGCCAGCGTCCAGTTGCTGGCCGTGAGCAAGACCAAACCGGCCAGCGCCGTACGCGAAATCCACGCTGCCGGTGTGCGTGATGTCGGTGAAAACTACCTGCAGGAAGCCCTGGCCAAGCAGGAAGAACTGCGCGACCTGCCCTTGATCTGGCACTTCATCGGCCCCATTCAGTCGAATAAGACCAAAGCCATTGCCGAACATTTCGACTGGGTACACTCCGTGGACCGCCTGAAGATCGCCCAACGCCTGTCCGAACAGCGCCCTGCGGGCTTGGCGCCGCTGAACATCTGCCTGCAGGTGAACGTCAGCGGCGAAGACAGCAAGTCCGGTTGCGCCCCGGCCGACCTGCCAGCGCTGGCCAAGGCCGTGGCAGCACTGCCAAACCTGCGCCTGCGCGGGCTGATGGCGATCCCCGAGCCGACCGAAGACCGCACCGCCCAGGAGGCCGCCTTCGCCAGCCTGCGCCAGCTGCAGGAAAGCCTGGGGCTTGGCCTGGATACCCTGTCGATGGGCATGAGCCACGACCTGGAAGCGGCCATCGCTCAAGGTGCGACCTGGGTACGTATCGGCACCGCCCTGTTCGGTGCGCGCTATTACGGCCCCGTCTGATTCCATGCTTTACTCACTCTTTCCTTCAAGGACCTGACATGAGCAAGACACGTATTGCCTTTATCGGCGCCGGCAACATGGCCGCCAGCCTGATCGGCGGCCTGCGTGCCCAAGGCCTGGACGCGGCGCAGATCCGTGCCAGCGACCCCGGCGCCGAGACCCGCACCCGCGTCCAGGCCGAACACGGCATCGAGGCGTTCGAAGACAACGCCCAGGCCATTGCCGGTGCCGACGTGATCGTGCTGGCGGTGAAACCGCAGGTCATGAAGGCCGTGTGCGAGGCACTGAAGCCGAACCTGCAAGCTGGCCAGCTGATCGTCTCGATCGCCGCCGGCATCACCTGCGCCAGCCTGCAGACCTGGCTCGGCGCCCGCCCGGTGGTACGCTGCATGCCCAACACGCCAGCGCTGCTGCGCCAGGGCGTCAGCGGCCTGTACGCCACCGCTGAAGTGTCCGCCGTGCAACGCCAGCAGGCCGAGCAGCTGCTGTCGGCCGTCGGCACTGCCCTGTGGCTGGAGCAGGAGCAACAACTGGACGCCGTCACCGCGGTCTCCGGCAGTGGCCCGGCCTACTTCTTCCTGCTGATCGAAGCGATGACCGCTGCTGGCGAAAAACTGGGCCTGCCACGCGAAACCGCCTCGCAACTGACCCTGCAAACCGCCCTGGGCGCTGCGCGCATGGCCGTGGCCAGTGATGTCGACGCCGCAGAGCTGCGCCGCCGCGTCACCTCGCCAGCCGGCACCACCGAGGCGGCGATCAAGTCGTTCCAGGGCAATGGCTTCGAAGCCATCGTCGAGCAGGCGCTGAAAGCGGCGTCGAAGCGTTCCGCCGAGCTGGCCGAACAACTGGGCAAATAAGGAGCTGTTGATGAATGCACTGTCCGGCGCCGCGATCTTCGTGGTGCAAACCCTGGTCAGCCTGTACCTGGTGATCGTCCTGCTGCGCTTCGTGCTGCAGCTGGTCAAGGCCAACTTCTACAACCCACTGAGCCAGTTCGCCGTGCGCGCGACCCAGCCACTGCTCAAGCCGATCCGCCGGGTAATCCCCAGCATCGGTGGCCTGGACACTTCGTCGCTGCTGCTGGCGATCGTCATCCAGGCGCTGCTGATGGGCTTCGTGCTGATGGTCACCTACGGCACCTTCGGCGACGTCCTGCACTTGCTGATGTGGGCCATCATCGGCATCACCTCGCTGTTCCTGAAGATCTTCTGGGTGGCGATGATCGTCATGGTGATCGTTTCCTGGGTCGCACCGAACAGCCACAACCCGGCTGCCGAGCTGGCCTGGCAGATCAGCGAGCCGGTGCTGGCACCGTTCCGTCGCATCGTGCCCAACCTGGGCGGCATGGACATTTCGCCGATCTTCGCCTTCCTGGCGATCCAGGTGATCCAGTCGTTCGTCATGCCGCCGCTGGCCGCCTATGCCGGCATGCCACAGGAACTGTGGCGGATGATCTGACCCCGTGCGCACCTGGCGGCAAGCCTTTGCTTGCCGCTGGGGGTAGCGCTCTTTAGACTTACGCCTCCGTCAAGCGTGAGCAGGGTCGATGTCCACTGTCCTTCCCGAAGATTCCGTCGGTCTGGTTACACCGCAAACTGCCCGGTTCGATGAACCGCTGGCCCTGGCCTGCGGCCGTTCGCTGAACAGCTACGAGCTGGTCTACGAGACCTATGGCACCCTGAACGCCAGCGCGAGCAATGCCGTGCTGATCTGCCATGCCCTGTCCGGCCATCACCATGCCGCTGGCTACCATGCCGCCACCGACCGCAAGCCGGGCTGGTGGGACAGCTGCATCGGCCCCGGCAAGCCGATCGATACCAACCGCTTCTTCGTGGTCAGCCTGAACAACCTCGGCGGCTGCAATGGCAGCACCGGCCCGAGCAGCATCAACCCGGCCACCGGCAAGCCCTATGGCGCCGAGTTCCCGGTACTGACCGTGGAAGACTGGGTGCACAGCCAGGCGCGCCTGGCCGATCGCCTGGGTATCCAGCAGTGGGCGGCCATCGTCGGTGGCAGCCTGGGCGGCATGCAAGCCCTGCAATGGACCATGACCTACCCCGATCGCGTGCGCCACTGCGTGGACATCGCCTCGGCACCCAAGCTGTCGGCGCAGAACATCGCCTTCAACGAAGTGGCCCGCCAGGCCATCCTCACCGACCCCGAATTCCACGGTGGCTCGTTCCAGGACCAGGGCGTGATCCCCAAGCGCGGCCTGATGCTGGCGCGCATGGTCGGCCACATCACTTACCTGTCTGACGACTCGATGGGTGAGAAATTCGGCCGTGAGCTGAAGAGCGACAAGCTCAACTACGACTTCCACAGCGTCGAATTCCAGGTCGAGAGCTACCTGCGCTACCAGGGCGAGGAGTTCTCCGGCCGTTTCGACGCCAACACCTACCTGCTGATGACCAAGGCCCTGGACTATTTCGACCCGGCCGCGGCCAACGGTGGCGACCTGGCCGCCACCCTGGCCAACGTCAAGGCGGATTACTGCATCATGTCGTTCACCACCGACTGGCGCTTCTCGCCGGCCCGCTCGCGGGAGATCGTCGACGCCCTGATGGCGGCCCGCAAGAACGTCTGTTATCTGGAGATCGACTCGCCTTACGGCCACGATGCCTTCCTGATCCCCACGCCTCGCTACATGCAGGGTTTCGCGAACTACATGAACCGCATCGCCATCTGAGGACAGCATGAGAGCCGACCTGGAAATCATCCACGACTGGATTCCCGCCGGCAGCCGGGTACTCGACCTGGGCTGCGGCAGTGGCGAGCTGCTGGCCTCGCTGCGTGATCGCAAGCAGGTCACCGGCTATGGCCTGGAGATCGACGCCGACAACATCGCCGCCTGCGTGGCCAAGGGCGTCAACGTCATCGAACAGGACCTCGACAAGGGCCTGGGCAACTTTGCCAGCAACAGCTTCGACGTGGTGATCATGACCCAGGCCCTGCAGGCCGTGGAGTACCCTGACCGCATCCTCGACGAGATGCTGCGGGTGGGCCGCCAGTGCATCATCACCTTCCCCAACTTCGGCCACTGGCGCTGCCGCTGGTACCTGGCCACCAAGGGTCGCATGCCGGTTTCGGACTTCATGCCGTACACCTGGTACAACACGCCGAACATCCACTTCTGCACCTTTGCCGACTTCGAAGAGCTGTGCCATGAGCGCCGCGCCAAGGTCCTTGACCGCCTGGCCGTCGACCACTTGCACCGTAACGGGTGGGGTGGGCGGCTTTGGCCTAATCTTCTAGGTGAAATCGGCATCTATCGCGTCAGCAGCCCGGGCCTGCAGGAGCATCAACTGGCAGTCTGACGCCCACCGGAGGATTCGCACCATGCGTCGCCTAGCCCTGTTCCTGATCAGCCTGTGCCTGGCCCTGCCAGTGATGGCGGCCGATGCCGCCCGACCCGAGCGCAAGGAAGTTTTCGGCGACGTGACGGTGCACTACAGCGCCTTCACCTCGAGCATGCTGCAACCGGACATTGCCGCTGCCACCGGGCTCAACCGCAGCAAGAACCAAGGCGTGCTCAACATCGCCGTGCTCAAGGCCGACAAGCCCGCCATGGCGGTGGTCAGCGGCACGGTGAAGGACCTGACCGGGCGTACCAGCCCGCTGTCGTTCAAGCAGATAACCGACCAGGGCGCGGTGTACTACATCGCCCAGTTCAAGATCGAGCAGGCCGAGACCCTGACCTTCGACCTCAACGTCGAGACCGGCGGGGTCAGCCATCAACTCAGTTTCAACCAGGAAGTGTTCCCAGGCGAATGATGAATTTCCAGCAACTCGTATTGGCCAGCCACAACGCCGGCAAACTCAAGGAACTCCAGGCCATGCTCGGCCAGTCGGTCCAGCTGCGCTCGATCGGTGAGTTCAGCCAGGTAGAGCCCGAAGAGACCGGCCTGTCGTTCGTCGAGAATGCCATCCTCAAGGCCCGCAACGCTGCGCGTATCTCCGGCCTGCCGGCCTTGGCCGACGATTCCGGCCTGGCCGTGGACTTCCTCGGCGGCGCGCCAGGCATCTACTCGGCGCGTTATGCCGATGGCAAGGGTGACGCGGCGAACAACGCCAAGCTGCTCGAAGCCCTGAAGGACGTGCCGCCAGAGCAGCGCGGCGCCCAGTTCGTCTGCGTGCTGGCCCTGGTGCGCCACGCCGATGACCCGCTGCCGATCCTCTGCGAAGGCCTGTGGCACGGCAGCATCCTGTTCGAGGCCAGCGGCGAGCATGGCTTCGGCTACGACCCGCTGTTCTGGGTACCGGAGCGCAAGTGCTCCAGCGCCGACCTCGCCCCTGTGGATAAGAACCAGCTCAGCCACCGCGCCCGCGCCATGGCCCTGCTGCGTCAACGTCTGGGCCTGGCATGATCGCAACGCTGTCCCAAGCTGGCGCGGTGGCGCTCTCCAGCCTGCCGCCGCTGGCGCTGTACATCCACATCCCGTGGTGTGTACGCAAATGCCCTTATTGCGACTTCAACTCCCATGCCGCCGGGCCTGAGCTGCCGGAAGAGGCCTACGTCGACGCCCTGTTGACCGACCTCGACCTGGAGCTGGCCGCCGTGCAGGGCCGGACCCTGTCGTCGATCTTCTTCGGCGGTGGTACGCCGAGCCTGTTCAGTGCCAATGCCCTGGGGCGCCTGCTGCGGGGCGTGGAGCAGCGTATCCCGTTCGCAGCGGACATCGAGATCACGCTCGAGGCCAACCCAGGCACCTTCGAGCAAGAGAAGTTCAAGGCCTACCGGCAGACCGGCATCAACCGCCTGTCGATCGGCGTGCAAAGTTTCCAGCCGGCCAAACTGGAAGCGCTGGGGCGCATCCACAATGGCGATGAAGCAATCCGTGCCGCTGGCATGGCGCGTGCGGCCGGCTTCGACAACTTCAACATGGACCTGATGCACGGCCTGCCCGACCAGTCGCTGGACGACGCCCTGGGCGACCTGCGCCAGGCCATCGACCTCGGGCCGACCCATCTGTCGTGGTACCAGCTGACCGTCGAGCCGAACACGGTGTTCTGGAATCAACCGCCGGAGCTGCCTGAAGACGACATCCTCTGGGACATCCAGGAAGCCGGCCAGGCGCTGATGGCGGCCAACGGTTTTAAGCAGTATGAAGTTTCGGCCTATGCCCAGGCTGACCGTGCCGCACGGCACAACCTCAACTACTGGCGATTTGGTGACTTCATCGGCATCGGTGCCGGTGCCCACGGCAAGCTCACCTTTGCCGATGGCCGTATCTTGCGCACCTGGAAGACCCGCCTGCCCAAGGACTACCTGAACCTGGCCAAGCCGTTCAAGGCCGGCGAGAAGCTGTTGCCGGTGGACGAGCTGCCGTTCGAGTTCCTGATGAACGCCCTGCGCCTCACCGATGGTGTGGAAGCTGAGCTGTTCACCCAGCGCACCGGGCTGCCCCTGGCGCAGCTGGCCGAAGCCCGCTGCGCAGCCGAACAAAAGGGCCTTTTGCAGGTCGAACCGGATCGACTGGTGGCCACGCCGCGCGGCCAGCTGTTCCTCAATGACCTGCTGCAGTATTTCTTGACCTAAGGATGACCCATGGATCTGGTACTTGATCTGCTCGCCACGGTTTCCCGCTGGAGCCGCAGCAATCTGTCTGAGATTTCCCTGGCCCTGGTAGGCTGCCTGCTGGTGCTGTTCGGCACCGATATCAAAGGCTGGGTGGACCAGCGCCTGGGTGCCCTGGCGGGCGCGCTGCGGGTGCCGGTGATGGCTGCCCTGGTGATGATCGGCAGTGGTGCGGCGCTGATCTATGCCACACCGTGGGTGGTGAAGGGGTTGGGGCAGTTCAACAACTACGCGCTGGCGCCAGTGTTGTTGGTGGTGCTGGTGTTGATTGGCGTGGTGGCTGACCGCCGCGGGTGAACCTGCTAAAAGCTGCCCCGGGGAACCAGGGCAGCCCTACCACCTGACTAGCCCTTACTGGGCGTCATCGAAGTGATCGCGCATGAAATCCCGGGCGGACTTGAGCACAGTCAAGATCCGGATGAGCTTCCAGACGCGGCTCAGCGCATCAAGCAAACGCTTCATAAGCCTTGGCCTCCGTGTTGGCGGGCCAATCTTCCAGCATCTAACCGGCGCTTCGATGCCTTCGAAAACCATGTGAATGATTTCAGTGAAGTGGCCAGGTAAATGGCCCTTCGAGCAGAGTCACCGGCACGGTTCTCAGGCCGTGTCGAAGGGGCCGGAAAGCAGAATTCTTCTCCTACCCGGCCCATCACCGATTCTCATCCACACAGGAGCAGCGCGATCACACTTGGGATGTAATGCCAAAGCTGTTAATAGCTCCGTCACACATGATGCTGAATATTGCTGATCATTGACGCGCCATCTGAGGCTACCTATGATCGGCTGACCATGTGAGTGTTTTCGGTGAAGCCCCTGAGCGAAGGATACTCAGTCCTGTCGCTCCCATAAAAAAACCGCTCTTTCTCAGAGCGGTTTTTTTCGCCTGCATTTCTACAAGCCTCAGCGTATCGAAAGGCTCAATTCGCCAATCAATCCACCTTCTCGAACTTCAAATCCCACACCCCATGCCCCAACCGCTCGCCGCGGCGTTCGAACTTGGTGATAGGGCGCTCTTCCGGGCGCGGCACGTAGGTACCGTCTTCAGCACGGTTGCGATAACCCGGGGCGGCGCTCATCACTTCCAGCATGTACTCGGCATACGGCTCCCAGTCGGTGGCCATGTGGAACACGCCACCAGGCTTGAGCTTGCGACGCACCAATTCTGCGAACTCCAGCTGGACGATGCGGCGCTTGTGGTGACGCGCCTTGTGCCACGGGTCAGGGAAGAACAGCATCAGGCGGTCGAGGCTGTTGTCGGCCACGCAGCGGTTGAGCACTTCAATCGCATCGCAGTCGTACACCCGCAGGTTCTTCAGGCCCTGGGTCAGCACGCCGTTGAGCAGCGCGCCAACACCCGGACGGTGCACTTCGACACCGATGAAGTCCTGCTCAGGCGCGGCAGCGGCCATTTCCAGCAGGGAATGGCCCATGCCGAAGCCGATCTCCAGGGTGCGCGGCGCCGAACGGCCGAACACCTGGTCGTAGTCCACCGGGCTGTCAGCCAGCGGCAGGATGAACTGCGGGCCGCCCTGGTCGAGGCCGCGTTGCTGGCCTTCGGTCATGCGCCCGGCGCGCATCACGAAGCTCTTGATGCGGCGGTGTGGGCGCTGGTCGCCGTCGGCGGAGATCGGCGTATCTTGCGAGTCAGTCATCAGGGGCTCTTACTTGATCAGACCATCCAGCGGCGAAGAGGCGCTGGCATAAAGTTTTTTCGGCATGCGGCCGGCCAGGTAGGCCATGCGGCCAGCCAGGATGGCGTGCTTCATGGCCTCGGCCATCAGCACCGGCTGCTGGGCGTGGGCGATGGCCGAGTTCATCAGCACGGCTTCACAGCCCATTTCCATGGCGATGGTGGCGTCGGAAGCAGTACCCACACCGGCGTCAACCAGCACCGGCACCTTGGACTCTTCCAGGATGATCTGCAGGTTGTACGGGTTGCAGATGCCCAGGCCAGTGCCGATCAGGCCGGCCAGCGGCATCACCGCGATGCAGCCGGCTTCGGCCAGCTGGCGGGCGATGATCGGATCGTCGCTGGTGTAGACCATCACGTCGAACCCGTCCTTGACCAGCACTTCGGCGGCCTTGAGGGTTTCGATCACGTTGGGGAACAGGGTTTTCTGGTCGGCCAGCACTTCCAGCTTCACCAGGGTGCGCGACTCGTGGGACTTGTGGCCATCGAGCAGCTCGCGGGCCAGACGGCAGGTACGCACCGCCTCGACAGCGTCAAAGCAACCTGCGGTGTTTGGCAGGATGGTGTACTTGTCGGGCGACAGCACGTCGAGCAGGTTCGGCTCGCCCGCATTCTGGCCAAGGTTGGTCCGGCGCACGGCCACGGTGACGATCTCGGCACCCGAGGCCTCGGTGGCCAGGCGGGTTTCTTCCATGTCACGGTACTTGCCGGTGCCGACCAGCAGGCGCGACTGGAAAGTGCGCCCGGCCAGGATGAAGGGCTTGTCGCTACGAACGTTGCTCATCGTTGTTCCTCGGGAAAAGATTGCTGGGCTTGCAGGTGAATCGCCGGGCCGGGCTCAGCCGCCACCGATGGCGTGGACCACTTCGACCTGGTCGCCTTCGTTCAGCTGCGTGCTGTCGTGCTGGCTACGCGGCACGATATCCAGGTTGAGTTCCACCGCTACCCGGCGCCCGGTCAGTTCCAGGCGGGTCAGCAGGGCCGCGACGCTTTCGCCAGCGGGTAATTCGTAAGGTTCACCGTTCAGTTGAATGCGCATGCGCACGGCCACCATAGTTCTTTGGGGCCCGCATTCTAGCGCCGATCCACGCACGAACCCAAGGGCGCTGCACGCCATTAGTCGCGATTGTGGACCGTTTGGTCAGCCCAGGCGCCAGGCAGCCAGACCCAGGCACAGCCAGCCAGCGAGGAAGCACAGGCCACCGATGGGGGTGATGATACCCAGCTTGCCCAGGCCGCTGAGGGTCAGCAGGTACAGGCTACCGGAGAACAGCACGATCCCCAGGGCGAACAGACCGCCGGCCCAGCCGACCAGGCGCCCCGGCAGGTGCGCCGACAGCACGGCGACACCGAAGATCGCCAGGGCATGCACCAGCTGATAGGTCACCCCTGTGTGGAAAATGGCCAGGTAATCGGCCGTCAGGCGGTTCTTCAGCCCATGTGCGGCGAACGCGCCCAGGGCGACGCCGGTAAAGCCGAAGAAGGCGGCGAGCATGAGGAAGCTGCGAAGCATGGGACGACTCCTGGTATCGGGTCTGTATAATGGCCCGTTCCACCGGTCCGGCCAAGCCATCGCCATGCTGTCATCCATTATCCGCCGCCTCGTCCGCGCCCTGCTCTGGTTCGCTGCCGGCAGCATCGTGCTGGTGCTGGTGTTTCGCTGGGTACCACCGCCTGGCACGGCCTTGATGCTCGAGCGCAAGGTGCAATCATGGGTGAGTGGCGAACCGATCGACCTGCAGCGCGACTGGGAACCGTGGGAAAACATCTCCGACGAGCTCAAGGTGGCGGTCATCGCCGGTGAGGACCAGAAGTTCGCCAACCATTGGGGCTTCGACATTCCGGCCATCCAGGCGGCGCTGGCGTACAACGAGCGTGGCGGCAGCATTCGTGGCGCCAGCACCCTGACTCAGCAGGTGGCCAAGAACCTGTTCCTGTGGTCGGGTCGCAGCTATTTCCGCAAGGGCCTGGAGGCCTGGTTCACCGCGCTGATCGAACTGTTCTGGTCGAAGGAGCGGATTCTCGAGGTCTACCTGAACAGTGCCGAGTGGGGCAAAGGTGTGTTCGGTGCGCAGGCTGCGGCGCGTTATCACTTTGGCGTCGATGCCAGCCGACTGACCCGCCAGCAGGCCGCTCAGCTGGCCGCCGTGCTGCCGAGCCCGATCAAATGGAGTGCCAGCCGGCCCAGCGCCTATGTGGCCAGCCGGGCAGGCTGGATTCGCCGGCAGATGAGCCAGCTGGGCGGGCCCAGCTACCTGATGCAACTGGACAGCTCGCGCAGGCCATGAGCCTCCACAAAAAAGCCGCTCACCCTCTCGGGTCAGCGGCTTTTCAATGCAGCCAGGCTTGATCAGATGGTGATCAGCGCCTTGACCTTGTTCATCGCATTCTTCTCCAGCTGGCGAATACGCTCAGCCGACACGCTATACTTGTCAGCCAGCTCATGCAACGTGGCCTTTTCTTCCGCCAACCAGCGCTGGTAGAGAATATCGCGGCTACGGTCATCCAGGCCTTGCAGTGCTTCGTGCAGGTTGCTGGTGGAGTTGTCGCTCCAGTCGGCATCCTCCAGCTGCACAGCCGGGTCGTAGCGGTGGTCTTCCAGATAATGCGCTGGCGACTGGAAGGCGCTGTCGTCATCCGCTTCGGCTGCCGGGTCGAAGGCCATGTCCTGGCCACTCAGGCGGCTTTCCATCTCGCGTACTTCACGGGGCTCGACGCCGAGGCTTTCCGCCACGCGATGCACTTCGTCGTTGTTCAGCCAGGCCAGACGCTTCTTCTGGCTGCGCAGGTTGAAGAACAGCTTGCGCTGGGCCTTGGTGGTGGCCACTTTGACGATGCGCCAGTTGCGCAGGATGAATTCGTGGATCTCTGCCTTGATCCAGTGCACGGCGAAGGACACCAGGCGCACACCCATTTCCGGGTTGAAGCGCTTGACCGCCTTCATCAGGCCGACGTTGCCTTCCTGGATCAGGTCGGCCTGGGCCAGCCCGTAGCCTGCATAGCTACGCGCAATATGTACAACGAAACGCAGGTGGGCCATCACCATTTGCCGAGCGGCCTCGAGATCCTGCTCGTAGTAGAGACGCTCGGCCAGATCACGCTCCTGCTCGACAGACAACAGCGGGATGCTGTTGACCGTGTGCACGTAGGCTTCCAGGTTTGCACCGGGTACCAGGGCATAGGCAGGTTGCAACGATGTGGTCATTCAAGAACCTCCGACTTACAAAACTCGCGCCTTGTGAGCGCTGCCAACATTGACCCGGAACGACCGTACAAGTTCCATCGTGAAGAAAATGTCAATGCTGGCACGTAAAAACTATCGCGGCGCCAGCTCGTTCAAGTGGCGAGCGACGGCGATCCATGCACCGATATACCCCAACAGCACCGCTCCGATCAAGAGCGACAGACCATCGGACGCCGGCACCCCGCCCAGGGCGAAGTCACTGCCATACAGCCCGGACAGCCCTACCACGGCCTCGTTCAGCCAGTTCAGGCCGAAAGCCAGGATGGCCCAGGCCAGCACGCCCGCACCCAGGCCGTACAAGGCGCCCATGTACAGGAAGGGCCGGCGTACGTAGCTGTCGGTGCCGCCTACCAGCTTGATCACTTCGATCTCGATACGGCGGTTTTCGATATGTAGACGAATTGTGTTACCGATTACTAACAGCAGCGCAGAAATCAGCATCACTGCCAGGCCGAAGACAAAACGGTCGCCCAGCTTGAGGATTGCAGCCAGGCGCTCCACCCATACCAGATCCAGCTGTGCGTTCTCCACCCTTGGCAGCTCCGACAGGCGCTGACGCAGGGCTTCCAGGGCCGGCTTGTCGACTTCGGTCGGGGTCACCACCACCACACCGGGCAAAGGGTTATCAGGCAGCTCGCGCAGGGCTTCGCCCAGCCCGGACTGCTGCTGGAACTCTTCCAGGGCCTGCCCGGGGCTTACGTACTGGGCGTCGGCGACGCCCGGCATGCGCCTGATGTCGTCGCGCAGGGCTTCACCCTGCTGGCTGCCCGCATCGAGCTTGAGGTATAGCGAAATTTGCGCAGCGCGCTGCCAGGAGCCACCCAGCACCTCGATGTTCTTCAACAGCAGCGACAGGCCCATGGGCATGCTCAGGGCCACGGCCATCACCAGGCAGGTAAAGAAGCTACCGATCGGCTGCTTGCCCAGGCGTCGCAGGCTATCGGCCAGACTGGCACGATGGCTTTCCAGCCAGGCGTGCAGCAGGGTGCGGAAGTCCGGGCCGTCGTCGTCGTGATCGCCGCCCTTCTTCTTGGCCGGCTGCGGGTCGGCAGCCTTGGGCGCAACGCGCTCGGAAACCTTTGGTGTACGTGTAGTGCTCATTGCCCGGCCTCCCCATCGCCGATCAGACGACCGCGCTGCAGGGTCAGCATGCGGTGGCGCATGCGCGCAATCAGTGCCAGGTCGTGACTGGCGATCAGAACCGTGGTGCCCAGGCGGTTGATGTCCTCGAACACACCCATGATCTCCGCAGCCAGGCGCGGGTCGAGGTTACCGGTGGGTTCGTCCGCCAGCAGCAGGGCTGGCTGGTGAACGATGGCGCGGGCGATACCGACCCGCTGCTGCTGGCCAGTGGACAGGTCGGCCGGGAACAGCTCGCCCTTGTCGGACAGCGAAACGCGCTCCAGCGCCGAATCCACGCGCTTGGCGATCTCGGCCTTGGACAAGCCGAGAATCTGCAACGGCAGGGCGATGTTGTTGAACACCGTGCGGTCGAACAGCAGCTGGTGGTTCTGGAACACCACGCCGATCTGCCGGCGCAGGAACGGGATCTGCGCATTGCTGATCTGGCCCAGGTCCTGCCCGGCCAGCATCAGCTTACCGCTGGTCGGGCGTTCCATGGCCAGCAGCAGGCGCAGCAAGGTGCTCTTGCCCGCGCCCGAGTGCCCGGTGACGAACAGGAATTCGCCCCGGCGCGCCCGGAAACTCAGCTCATGCAAGCCGACATGGCCGTTAGGGTAGCGCTTGGCAACCTGTTCGAATCGGATCATGGTCAGTCTCGCTCGGCGAACAGAGCCTTGACGAACGGCTCGGCTTCGAAAGTACGCAGGTCGTCGATACCTTCACCGACGCCGATGAAGCGGATCGGGATGCTGAACTGCTTGGCCAGGGCAAAGATCACCCCGCCTTTGGCAGTGCCGTCCAGCTTGGTCAGGGCCAGGCCGGTCAGTTCGACGCTCTGGTTGAAGTACTTGGCCTGGCTGATGGCGTTCTGCCCGGTACCGGCGTCGAGCACCAGCAGCACCTCGTGCGGTGCCTCGGCGTCGAGCTTGCCGATGACCCGGCGGACCTTCTTCAGCTCTTCCATCAGGTTGTCTTTGGTGTGCAGGCGGCCGGCGGTATCGGCGATCAGCACATCGACACCACGGGCCTTGGCGGCCTGCACGGCGTCGAAGATCACCGAGGCGGAATCGGCGCCGGTGTGCTGGGCGATCACCGGGATCTGGTTACGCTCGCCCCAGACCTGCAGCTGCTCAACGGCAGCGGCACGGAAGGTGTCACCGGCAGCCAGCATGACCTTCTTGCCTTCCAGCTGCAGCTTCTTGGCCAGCTTGCCGATGGTGGTGGTCTTGCCGGCACCGTTCACACCAACCACGAGGATCACGTAGGGCTTGTTCTGCGCCTGGACCTTCAGCGGCTGCTCGACCGGGCGCAGCAGTGCGGCCAGTTCTTCCTGCAGTGACTTGTACAGCGCGTCGGCGTCAGCCAGCTGCTTGCGGGCAACCTTCTGGGTCAGGTTCTGGACGATGGCCGAGGTTGCCTCGACGCCGACGTCGGCGGTCAACAGGCGGGTTTCGATCTCGTCGAGCAGGTCGTCATCGATAACCTTTTTGCCCAGGAACAGGCTGGCCATGCCTTCGCCGATGCTGGCGCTGGTCTTCGACAGGCCCTGCTTGAGGCGGGCGAAGAAACCAGGCTTGGACTGCTCGCTGGCAACCGGGGCAGCCACCACGGGGGCTGGTTCCGGTTCGGCGGGCGCAGGGGCCGCGACCGGGGCCACGACCACCGGCTCCGGTGCAGGACGTTCCGGTATCACCGGCGGCGCCTTCGGCTCCAGGTCCGGCACCAGCGCCACAGGCTCTTCGGCGACCGGAAGCACCAGGTTGCTGACAGGGGCGGCATGCTCGACCACCGGGGCAACCTCGACCGGTGCTGCTTGCAGAGGCAGGGAGGCGACAGGTTCAGGCACCGGTGCGACCAGCGGCGCAGAGGCAATCGGCTCAGGCTCAGGCGCCTGCACTGGCTGGGAAGCGACCGGCTCTGGCACAGGCGCTTCGACCACCGTGGACACAGGCGGTGCAGGCTGCGGCGCCTCGACCAGCTGCTGCTCGGCTGCAGGCTGCGGCGCTACCGGCTCGGCCGGCTGCACCTCGGGCGCTTGTGGCTCAGGCGTTTGAGGCTGTTCGGCGACAGGTTGCTGCGGCTTCTTGCGAAACCAGCTGAACAGGCCTTTTTTCTCGCCAGCCTCGGCCGGCGCTTTTTTGTCGTCGTTGGAACCAAACATGGAAGACGGCTATCTCAGGGTAGCGATGGGCCAGCAGCTGGCACATCGGAAATTCTCTAAACGCAGAACAGACTATTTTGAATCCGACTGGTTCATGCGCAATGTTTTGTCTTAAAGGGCCTGCGGGCCAGAACGGCGACAGGCATGGTCGCCAGGCAACCGGATCAGTATCCTAGCACCTCCTGGCCCGCCGACGCTAAACCAGCGGGCCGCCGAACAGGTTAATCACCGTATGAATGCTCTAGCCCGCCACGCCGCTGGCCTGTTGCTCAGCACGCTCTGCCTGCCGCTTGCGGTGTTTGCCGCCGACGTGCAACCGACCCACGAATTCATCCTCGACAACGGCCTCAAGGTGGTCGTGCGCGAAGACCACCGTGCCCCGGTGGTGGTCTCGCAGATCTGGTACAAGGTCGGCTCCAGCTACGAGACCCCGGGCCAGACAGGCCTGTCCCATGCCCTGGAGCACATGATGTTCAAGGGCAGTGCCAAGATCGGCCCCGGCGAGGCCTCGCGCATACTGCGTGACCTCGGTGCGGAAGAGAACGCCTTCACCAGCGACGACTACACCGCCTACTACCAGGTGCTGGCCCGCGACCGCCTGCCGGTGGCCCTGGAGCTGGAGGCCGACCGCCTGGCCAGCCTGCGCCTGCCTGCCGACGAGTTCGCCCGCGAAATCGAGGTGATCAAGGAAGAGCGCCGCCTGCGTACCGATGACCAACCGAGTTCCAAGGCCTTCGAGCTGTTCCGCGCCATGGCCTTCCCGGCCAGCGGCTACCACACCCCGACCATCGGCTGGATGGCCGACCTCGAACGCATGAAGGTCGAGGAACTGCGCCACTGGTACGAATCCTGGTACGCACCGAACAACGCCACCCTGGTGGTGGTCGGCGATGTCACCGCCGATGAAGTCAAAGGACTGGCACAGAAGTACTTCGGCAGCATTCCCAAGCGCGCCGTACCCCCCGCCAAACTGCCGCTGGAACTGGCCGAGCCAGGCCAGCGCCAGTTGACCCTGCACGTGCGCACCCAGTTGCCGAGCCTGATCTACGGCTTCAACGTACCGGGCCTGGCCACCGCCAAGGACCCACGCACCGTGCACGCCCTGCGGCTGATCTCGGCCCTGCTCGATGGCGGCTACAGCGCGCGCATGCCGGCACGCCTGGAACGTGGCCAGGAGCTGGTGGCCGGCGCCTCGTCCAGCTACAACGCCTTCACCCGCGGCGACAGCCTGTTCCTGATCTCGGCCACGCCGAACGTGCAGAAGCAGAAGACCCTGGCCGACGTCGAAAAAGGCGTCTGGCAATTGCTCGACGAGCTCAAGACCACCCCGCCGAGCGCCGAAGAACTGGAGCGCGTGCGTGCCCAGGTCATCGCTGGCCTGGTCTACGACCGCGACTCCATCAGCAGCCAGGCCACCACCATCGGCCAGCTGGAAACCGTCGGCCTGTCCTGGAAGCTGATCGACAGCGAACTGGACGAACTCAAGCGCGTCACCCCGGAAGACGTGCAAAACGCTGCACGCACCTATTTCACCCGCGAACGCCTGAGCGTTGCCCATGTACTGCCCGAGGAGTCCGCTCATGAGTGATCGCAGCGCACCACGCTACACCCTGATCGGCACGGGCATCATCGCGCTGGTGGTGGCCGTGGCTGCCGTGCTCGCCCGCCCGGCCCATTCCGAGGCCGATAGCAGCGCCGCGCGCCCGGCCAATACCCTGCAATCGCTGGCCGAGCTGGATGGCAAGGCGCCCAGCCGGCGCCAGCTGAACATCCAGAACTGGACCACCGCCGAAGGCGCCCGGGTATTGTTCGTCGAGGCCCGCGAGCTGCCGATGTTCGACCTGCGCGTGACCTTTGCCGCCGGCAGCAGCCAGGACGGCAACATCCCTGGCCTGGCCACCCTGACCAACGCCATGCTCAACGAGGGTGTGGCCGGCAAGGACGTGACCGCCATCGCCGAAGGCTTCGAAGGCCTGGGTGCCGACTTTGGCAATGGTTCCTACCGCGACATGGCCGTGGCTTCGCTGCGCAGCCTGAGCGCCAAGGACAAGCGCGAACCAGCCCTCAAGCTGTTCGCCGAAGTGGCCGGCAAGCCGACCTTCCCGGAAGATGCATTGAAACGCATCAAGAACCAGCTGCTGGCCGGTTTCGAGTACGAGAAGCAGAACCCCGGCAAGATCGCCGGCAAGGCCCTGTTCAGCAAGCTCTACGGCGACCACCCTTACGCCCAGCCAAGCGATGGCAGCGCCGAGAGCGTGCCAGGCATCACCCTTGAGCAGTTGCGCGCCTTCCACGCCAAGGCCTATGCCGCTGGCAATGCAGTGATCGCCCTGGTCGGCGACCTCAGCCGCGAAGAAGCCGAGGCCGTCGCCGCCCAGGTGTCCGCTGCCCTGCCCAAGGGCCCGGCACTGGCCAAACCAGCCCAGCCGGTTGAGCCCAAGGCCGGCGTTACCCATATCGACTTCCCGAGCAAGCAGACTCACCTGATGCTCGCCGAACTCGGTATCGACCGTCAGGATCCGGACTGGCCGGCCCTGTCGTTGGGCAACCAGATCCTCGGCGGCGGCGCCTTCGGCACCCGCCTGATGAGTGAAGTCCGCGAAAAACGCGGCCTGACCTACGGCGTGTACTCGGTGTTCAGCCCAATGCAGGTACGTGGCCCGTTCATGATCAACCTGCAGACCCGTGCCGAACTCAGTGAAGGCACGCTCAAGCTGGTCCAGGACATCCTCGCCGATTACCTCAAGGGCGGCCCGACCCAGCAGGAGCTGGACGATGCCAAGCGCGAACTGGCCGGCAGCTTCCCGCTGTCCAATGCCAGCAATGCCAGCATCGTCGGCCAATTGGGCGCGATCGGTTTCTACAACCTGCCACTGACATGGCTGGAAGACTTCATGCAGCAGTCCCAGGCTTTGACCGTCGAACAGGTCAAGGCGGCGATGAACAAGCACCTGTCTGCCGATAAACTGGTGATCGTCACCGTTGGCCCGAAAGTGCCACAAAAGCCACTGCCTGCCCCCACTGACAAACCGTCCGAGCAGCCGCTCGGCGTACCGGAGCACTAATGCCTAGATCCACCCCTCCCGCCCGCCCGCAGCAGGGCCAAAGCAAGGGCCAGGGTCACCTGCGCATCATCGCCGGCGAGTGGCGCAGCCGCCGCCTGGCGGTACCGGAAGGCGAAGGCCTGCGCCCTACGCCTGACCGCGTGCGTGAAACCGTATTCAACTGGCTGGCGCCCTACATCGAAGGCGCCCAGGTGCTGGATGCCTTCACCGGCAGTGGCGCCCTGGTGCTCGAGGCGCTGTCCCGCGGCGCCGAGAATGCCGTGGCGCTGGACAGCAACCCGGCGGCCATCAGCAACCTGAAGAACAACCTCGAGATCCTGCGCTGCCCACGCGGGCAGATCCTGCAGACCGACGCCCTGCGCTACCTGCAGAACCCGGCCAAGCAGCAGTTCGACGTGGTGTTCCTCGACCCGCCGTTCCACCAGGACCTGCTGGCCAACACCTGCAACCTGCTGGAACAGAACCAGTGGCTGCGCGAACAGGCGTGGGTCTACACCGAAAGCGAGGCCGCCCCGTCGACGCTGCCGATGCCCGGCAACTGGCGCCTGCACCGCGAGAAGAAGACCGGCCAGGTGCATTACGCACTGTGGCAACGGGGCTGATTCCGCCGTAAGCCGTATTTAGTTACCGCAAACCCGCCGTCAGCATGGTTGAAGCTGCTCCCAAGATCTCGCAGGAGCACTTCAACCATGATCGAACACCCTTCTCCGCCAACCCAAGGCAGCACTGTACAATCGTTCACCCTTGCCAACGGCCTGCGTATCTACCTACGCGAAGACCATCGTGCACCGCTGGTCAGTGCGCAACTCTGGTATCACGTCGGTTCGAGCGACGAGCCAGCAGGCCATACCGGTCTCTCCCATGCCTTGGAACATCTGCTGTTCGAAGGCAGCAGCAAACTGACAAATGGCCAATATTCAGCCGCCATGACCCGCCTCGGCGGCGCCCCGAATGCCTTCACCTCCGCCGACGCCACGGCCTTTCCGCTGACACTGCCAGGCAGTCGGCTCGAGATCGCCCTGGAGGCCATGGCCGACGTCATGACCAGCGCCACGATCAGCGACGCATCTTTTGCTCGCGAACTGGGCGTGGTCATGGCCGAACGCCGAGAAGACGTCGACAACGCCCCCTTGTCTCTGGCACTGGAACATCACCAGTCACTGGCCTACGGCAACCACGGTTATGGCACACCAACCCTTGGCCACAAGGCTGACCTCGAGCACCTGACCCCGGCTGCTGCCCGAACCTGGTACCAGAGCTGGTACCACCCAAACAATGCCACGCTGGCAGTCGCGGGCGACATCACCCTGCTACAACTGCAAACCTTGGTTACTCGACACTTTGCATCAATTTCCGCCCATCGCCTGCCGACACGCCGGACCACTTTCACACCACCGGCACAAGCTCGACGCCATCAGACACTGCGCCTGCACGGCCTTTACACAGGCACCCTGCTCAGCTTCAACCTCCCCAGCCAATGTACCGCCCGGTCTGCCGAGCAAGCCTACGCATTGCGGCTACTGCCCGATCTGCTTGCTGACGGACACAGCAGCATCCTGCAGCGACGACTGGTTCTGGATGACCCGATTTTGCTGGGCCTGCGCTCATCCTACGAACCCTGGCAGCGCGGTGACAGCCTGCTGGCGCTCTACGCCTTTTGCAGCCCGCAGGTAACGCCGGAAGTAGCAGCGGTAAGGCTGCTGCTGGAAATCGAAGCGTTTCGCCAGTCGGCACCTTCCAGGCAAGACCTTCAACGTGCCAAGGCACGCCTGTTGGCCAGGCAGGTGTTCGAAAGGGACGACATCGACAAGCAAGCCCAGGCCATTGGCAAACAGGCCGCCTGCGGCCTGGACCCGGTAGCACTGGACGATGAGCGACTGGCCATCGAAGCCGTGACAGCCGAGCAGGTCGGACTGGCAGCCCTTGAGTTTCTGACCGATTCCCGCGCTGCCATTACGTTTATGCACGACAAGGAGAGCGCTCATGCATGACTCGACTGCAACCCAAAACAGCATCTACGGCGGCCTGGTCTCTGCCCAGGGACTCGACCTTGATCAATTCGAGCCCATCCTGACTCAGGTGCAAGCCTGGACCACGGAAGCGGGCACAACCGTGAAATTCGTCGAAGCCCGCGGACTGCCTATCGTCGATGTAGTACTGAGGTTCAGGGCCGGCACAGTCCAGGACACTGCGCACCCCGGCCTGGCAGCACTGACGCTGTACATGCTCGATGAAGGTAGCCAGCAGTACACGGCCACCCAGCAGGCCGAGCATCTCGAACGCCTGGGTGCAAATACCGAAAAGCAGATTCGCCTGGAGCATGCGACGCTGAGCCTGCGTAGCCTGAGCAGCAAGGCCGTACTGGAGCCGTCCCTGGCGCTGTTCACTAACCTCGTGGCACAGCCGGCATTCCTTCCCTCTGCTCTGGACAAGATCAAACAGCAGTTGCTGCAGAGCAGCGCTTCACGCGACCGTCATCCCGTATTGAGGGCGCGTAACGAAGCCTTCCGCCACGTGTTCAATGGCCATCCTTATGGCTGCCCACTGGGCGGCACCAAACAGGGTGTAACGGCGGTTACTACAGACGATCTGCGCACATTCCACCAACGCGCCTATTCCGCCAGCAACCTGGAGATGGTCATGGTCGGAGACCTTTCCCTCTCTGAGGCTAAAGCACTCTCACGTCAGATCAGCGTGGCTCTGCCACAGGGCTGGTCAGCAACAGATCTGCCAACGGTCCCGGCCGCCACCGGCGCGACCCTGAAAGTCGAACAGCCTGGCGCGAGCAGTGCTGCACTGCTGGTACTTCCCCTGAACGTGCCCGCCAATGATCCGGAGTTCCCGGCCCTGGAGCTGGCCAGCAATGTACTCGGAGAAGGGCTCGAATCGCGCTTGATGGTGGAGCTGCGCCAACGCCGCGGCCTCACTTACGGCGTGCATAGCCGCCTATCGCCATTGCGCGCGGGCGGGTTGTTCAGCGTCGAATGGGAAGTCGCACCAACGCACGTGGAAGGTTCTCAGGAACTGGTGGTAACCCTGCTGCGCGATTTCATCGAGCAAGGGCCAACCCAGGCCGAACTGCAAGTGGCACGCAAACAACTGGAAGGGCAATTGCTGCGTGGTGTCGCCCAGAACAAGCGCCTGGCGGGATTGCTTTCGGAGCTTACCCACCAACGCCAACCTGACGATCATCTCAACACTTACCTCGAGCGCATCAACAGATTGACCCAGGCAGATGTCCGCGCCGCCATGCAGCGCCATCTCGACCTAAGCTACATCGTAAAGGTCAGTGTCGGCCCAAGCGTCGAGCAGCAATCTCTGCCAGCCCCCGACCAATAGCGCAGGTACAGTGGCGGCGTTTCATGGCACTCTACGCAGGCACATCATGAGTCGCCCAGCATGCCCAGTCTCACCGCCACATTCCGCCCGGCCATCGGCCTGTCCAACCCCCACCTGCAAACCCTGTGGGGGCCACTGTGGCGCAAGTTGCCGGAGCTGGAACGAAGCCGTGAACGCCTGTGGCTGGCCGATGGCGATTTCCTCGACCTCGACTGGCATGGGCCACATAGCCCGGATGCGCCGCTGGTACTGGTGCTTCACGGTTTGACCGGATCGTCCCGTTCTCCCTACGTCAAAGGCTTGCAGCAATCGCTGCAGGCCCGCGGCTGGGCCAGCGTGGCGGTCAACTGGCGCGGCTGTTCGGGTGAGCCCAACCTGTTACCGCGCAGCTACCATTCCGGCGCCAGCGAAGACCTGGCCGAAGTGGTCGCACACCTGCGTGCCCAGCGGCCATTGGCCCCGCTGCATGCCGTCGGCTACTCGCTGGGCGGCAATGTGCTGCTCAAGTACCTGGGGGAAAGTGGCACGGCAAGCCAACTGGAGTCGGCTGTGGCGGTCTCGGTGCCGTTTCGCCTGGATCAGTGCGCCGACCGCATCGGCCAAGGCTTTTCCAAGGTGTATCAGGCGCATTTCATGCGCGAGATGATGGCCTACGTGCAGTTGAAGCAACGGCACTTCCGCGACCGCGGGCATCACGAGGGGCTGGCCGCGCTCGACCGACTGGGGCCATTGGGCAGGTTGAAGACCTTTTGGGACTTCGACGGCAAGGTCACCGCGCCGCTAAACGGTTTCAGCGATGCACACGATTATTATCGCCGCTCATCGAGCCGGTTCTATCTGGGTGAAAACCGCACGCCGACGCTGATCATCCATGCCACCGACGACCCGTTCGTGTTCGGCCACAGCCTGCCGACGGCCAGCGAACTGGCAGCGCAGACACAGTTCGAGCTGCATGAGCGGGGCGGGCATGTGGGGTTTGTCGACGGCAGCCTGCGGAATCCGGGCTATTACCTGGAGCGGCGGATTCCGCAATGGCTGGTCGACGGTCAGTGATTATTCGCCAATCGCCACACCATGTTTGGGATCATTGATCCATTCGCTCCACGACCCAGCATACAGTTTGCCCAACGGATACCCCGCCAGCGCCAGGGCAAACAGGTTATGGCAAGCCGTGACGCCTGACCCGCAGTAGGCCACCAATTGTTCCGGGGCACGTCCGGCCAACTTCTCGGCAAAGCGCTGCTTGAGCTGTTCCGGTGCCAGGAATCGCCCATCGGCACCGAGGTTCTCGTTGAAGGCCGCGCACTGGGCGCCCGGAATATGCCCTGCCACAGGGTCGATCGGCTCGACTTCACCCCGGAAGCGCGGCAATGCACGGGCATCGATCAGGGTCAGGTCAGGGCTGCCCAGGCGCTTGGCCAGGTGCTCGGCGTCGATCAGCAGCTTGGCGTCCGCCTCGCCATTGAACGTCCCCTCGCGTTTGGCCGGCGCATCCAGGCTCAGTGGCAGGTGCGCCGCATGCCAGGCCTTGAGGCCACCGTCGAGGATAGCCACGCCACTGCGCTTGCCCAGCCAGACCAGCAACCACCAGGCGCGGGCGGCAAAGGCGCCAGGGCCATCGTCGTACAGCACCACTTCGCTGTCGTCGTCCAGGCCCCACTCGCGCAGGCGCTCGACCAGCCGGTGCGGGTCCGGCAACGGGTGGCGGCCGGTGCGGCCCTTGCTGACCGGCCCGCTCAGGTCACGCTCCAGGTCGGCAAAATGCGCCCCGGCGATATGCCCCTCGGCATAACTGCGTTGGCCGTAATCCACATCCTCCAGGGCAAAACGACAATCAAGGATCACCAGCTTGGGCGAGTCCAGACGCTCGGCCAGCTGTTGCGGGGTGATCAATTGCGCAAGGGGCATGACAATCTCCTGATCGATGGCTCGAAGGCCCTGGTTACTGTTCCAGGGCCTGATTGAACGGAACGTGGAATTCCTGGCACAGGGCGTCCACGGCGCTGCGGGCGTTACGGGTGACGAAACCCAGTTCCAGCACCAGCACCTGATAGACGCCGCGCTTGAAGGCTTCTTCACCCAGATGCGCGGAATGTTCACGCGTAGTGCTGAGAAAACGCACCCATGAGGTCAGTACGATCCAGGCATTGATGGTCAGCGACTCGATCTGCGCAGGCTCCATGGTCAGGATCCCGGCATCGACGAAGCCGCGATAGATCGCCTGGCCCTGACGCAGGCAGCGCTCGGAAAAGCGCCGGTAGCGGGCGGCCAGTTCGGGGTCGCTTTCCAGCAGGTGTTCCAGGTCACGGTGCAGGAAGCGGTAGTTCCACATCGCCGCGAGCAGCGCCTTGAGGTAGAAGCGCTTGTCCTCGACCGTGGCCACGCGACCCTGCGGCGGGCGCAGGAAGCTGTCCACCAGCTCTTCGTACTGGCTGAACAGCAGGGCGATGATCGCCTGCTTGTTGGGGAAGTGGTAGTACAGGTTGCCGGGCGAAATTTCCATGTGTGCGGCAATGTGATTGGTACTGACGCTGCGTTCGCCCTGCTGGTTGAACAACTCCAGGCTGTTCTGCACGATGCGCTCTCGGGTCTTCATGCGCGGGGCCATGCTCAGCTCCCAGTCTGCGGGCTTTCGATAATGGGTCATCTTACGGTGAATCACACTGCGGGTGCACCGTTCACCCCTGTTAAAAAAGTCGCACCATGGTACGAATTAGAGTATAGGCTCTAGGGACTTCAAGCCCAGACGAGAGACCGCCGTGACCTCGCCCATCGCTTTGCCTCCTGTGCATTCCGACACCGACCTTGAAGCGACGTTCGCCGCTCAGCGCCAGGCCTTTGCCGGCAACCCCATGCCGCCAGCGGCACAGCGGCGGCAGTGGCTGAAAAGCCTGCGCGAGGCATTGCTCAAGGACCAGCAAGCATTGATTGACGCAATCGATGCCGATTTCAGCGGCCGCAGTGCCGACGAAACGCTATTGGCCGAGTTGCTACCGTCGGTGCAGGGCATTCGCCATGCCGAGCGCCACCTGCAGCGCTGGATGCGCCCGGCCCGGCGCGCCGTGGGCCTCGCCTTCCAGCCAGCCAGCGCTCGCGTGCTGTACCAGCCACTGGGCGTGGTGGGCATCATCGTGCCATGGAACTACCCGCTGTTCCTCGCCATTGGCCCGCTGACCGGCGCCCTGGCGGCCGGCAACCGGGTCATGCTCAAGCTCAGCGAGTCCACTCCGGCCAGCGCGCAGGCACTGAAAACCTTGCTGCAACGGGTGTTTCCCGAGGACCTGGTCAGCGTGGTGCTGGGCGAAGTCGAAGTCGGCCAGGCGTTCGCCCGCCTGCCCTTCGACCACCTGCTGTTCACCGGCGCCACCAGCATCGGCCGCCAGGTCATGCTGGCTGCCGCGCAAAACCTGACCCCGGTGACTCTGGAGCTGGGCGGCAAATCGCCCGCCATCGTCTCGGCCAGCGTGCCACTGGACGCCGCCGCCGAGCGCATCGCCTTCGGCAAGACCCTCAACGCCGGCCAGACCTGCGTCGCACCCGACTATGTGCTGGTGCCGCGCGAGCGCCTGAACGACTTCGCCGATGCGTATCGCAAGGTCGTGCAGCGCATGTACCCACGCATCGCCGACAACACCGACTACAGCGCCATCATCAACCAACGGCAGTTGCAGCGCCTGCAGCACCTGCTGGACGATGCCCGCGGCAAGGGCGCCCAGGTGCTCGACCTGTACCCGGACGAGATACGCCAGGGCCGGCGCCTGCCGCCGCACCTGCTGACCAGGGTCAACGACAGCATGCAGGTGATGCAGGACGAGATCTTCGGTCCGTTGCTGCCGCTGGTGCCTTACGATCACCTGGACGAGGCCCTGGCCTACATCAATCAGCGCCCTCGCCCCTTGGCGCTGTACTACTTCGGCTACGACCGCAGCGAGCAGCAACACGTGCTGCAACACAGCCACTCCGGCGGCGTGTGCCTGAACGACACGCTGCTGCACGTGGCCCAGGACGACTTGCCATTCGGCGGTATCGGCCCTTCTGGCATGGGCCATTACCATGGCCATGAAGGTTTCCTGACCTTCAGCAAGGCCAAGGCGGTGCTGGCCAAGCAGCGCCTGAATGCCGCGCGGCTGATCTACCCGCCCTATGGCAAGGCCTTGCAGCGCCTGGTCTACAAGCTGTTCATCCGCTGATGCAGCGCCGTGACCTGCTGCGCTTCAGCCTCGGCGCCAGCCTTTTCCTGAGCACCGCCAGCCTGGTTGGTTGCAGCGCGCAAACGCCCGCCGCCGGCTACCACGTGCTGCGTGACGATGACCTGCCAGCCCTGCTTGCGCTGATCCCGGTGGTGCTCGCCGGCACCTCGGCCAACGACGAGCTGGTGCTGCACAGCCTCGACCACAAACTGGCAGCGCTGTCGCCGGAAATGCTCAAGCTCACCCGGCAATTGTTCGATGTGCTCAGCCTGCCCCTGACCCGCGGCCCCTTGACCGGGGTCTGGGGTGCCTGGGAGCAGGCCGGCAGCGCGCAGGTAACGGCCTTTCTGCAGCGCTGGCAGGACAGCTCGCTGAACCTGCTGCGCATGGGCCATTCCTCGCTGCTGCAGCTGCTGCAAATGGCCTGGTACGAACGCCCGGAAGCCTGGGCCGCGTGCGGCTACCCCGGCCCACCCAAGATCTGACAACAAGAGCATCCTCAATGCCAGTAACCGACCCGTTTCGCCAAGGCCTCGAACGCGGCTGGATCACCCATGACGGCTCACGCCTGGAGCAGGACCTGACGCTGGAGGCCGATATTGCCGTGATCGGCAGCGGAGCCGGCGGTGCCACCAGCGCGCAGATGCTCAGCGCAGCAGGCTACAAGGTGCTGCTGATCGAAGAAGGCCCGTTGAAGACCAGCAGCGACTTCCACCTGCTGGAAAACGAGGCCTACGCCAGCCTCTATCAGGAAGGCCTGGGGCGGATGAGCAAGGATGGCGCCATCACCATCCTGCAAGGCCGCGCCGTCGGCGGGACCACGCTGATCAACTGGACCTCGAGCTTTCGCACGCCACCGCAGACGCTGGCGCACTGGGCCGCAGCGCATGGCGTCACGGGCCTGGGAGAGAAAGACATGCAACCCTGGTTCGAGCGCATCGAGCACGATCTGGGCATCACGCCCTGGGCGATGCCGGCGAACGCCAACAACGACGTACTGCGGCGCGGCTGTGAACAACTTGGCTACCGCTGGGCGGTGATCCCGCGCAACGTGCGTGGCTGCTGGAACCTCGGCTACTGCGGCATGGGCTGCCCGGTGAATGCCAAGCAATCGATGCTGGTCACGCGCATCCCGGCGACCCTCGAAAAGGGCGGTGAACTGCTCTACCTCGCCCGCGCCGAACGCTTCGATCACAATGGCGAACGTATCGCCCGGCTGCAGTGCCAGGCGCTGGATGCTCAAGGCGTACACCCCACTGGCCGGCAGATCAGCGTGCGCGCCCGCCATTACATCGTTGCCGGGGGTGGTATCAACAGCCCAGCCCTGCTCCTGCGTTCCAAGGCTCCAGACCCGCATGGCCGCCTGGGTAAACGGACGTTCCTGCACCTGGTGAACTTCAGCGCGGCACGCTTCAATGACCGTATCGACCCGTATTACGGCGCGCCTCAGTCGATCTACAGCGATCACTTCCAGTGGCAGGACGGCGTCGAAGGGCCGGTGGGCTACAAACTGGAAGTACCGCCCTTGCACCCGGCCCTGGCCAGCACCCTGCTCGGTGGATACGGCAGCGACAATGCCCGGCGCATGGCCGAATTGCCGCACACTCACGTGATGCTGGCCCTGTTGCGGGACGGTTTTCACCCCGAAAGTACAGGCGGGGCGGTGGAATTGCGCGGTGACGGCTCACCCGTGCTGGATTACCCGGTCACCGACTACCTGCGCGACGGCCTGCGTCGCGCCTATCACAGCATGGCGCAAATCCAGTTCGCTGCAGGCGCCACGCAGGTCACGCCGGTCCACAGCGACGCCGGCGCCGCCTCCAACCTGGGAGAAGTTCAGCGCATGATCGACGCCTTGCGCCTGGAACCGTTCCGCACCCGGCTGGGCAGCGCCCATGTCATGGGAGGCTGCGCAATGGGCAGCGACCCGCGCCAGGCGGTCTGCGACAGCCTCGGCCGCCATCACCAGCTGGAAAACCTGTCGATCCACGACGGTTCACTGTTCCCCACCAGCATCGGCGCCAATCCGCAGTTGTCGGTGTACGCCATCAGTGCCCGGCTGACCGAGGCCTTGGTCACCCGCCTGGCACAGAGTGCATGACAACAAATACACGCCCTGTCTATAGTGCCATCAGCCGGCCGCATGACTTGGCCGGGCGCAATCGCTGCGCTACCATCCGACTCCCCAACGCACTCCAGCCAGGATGACGCGATGAACCGAGTGTTGTACCCGGGTACTTTCGACCCCATTACCAAAGGCCATGGCGACCTGGTCGAGCGCGCTTCGCGCCTGTTCGACCACGTGATCATCGCGGTGGCGGCCAGCCCGAAGAAAAACCCCCTGTTCCCGCTGGAACAACGGGTCGAGCTTGCCCGTGAGGTCACCAAGCACCTGCCCAATGTCGAAGTCATCGGCTTCTCGTCACTACTGGCGCACTTCGCCAAGGAACAGGGCGCGAACGTGTTCCTGCGCGGCCTGCGCGCGGTGTCGGACTTCGAATACGAATTCCAGCTGGCAAACATGAACCGGCAACTGGCGCCCGACGTCGAAAGCCTGTTCCTCACGCCTTCGGAGCGCTATTCGTTCATTTCCTCGACGCTGGTGCGGGAAATAGCCGCGTTGGGCGGAGATATCAGCAAGTTCGTCCATCCTGTGGTGGCCGAGGCGCTGACCGAACGCTTCAAGAAGTAACCTTGCGCACCTGATCATCGCGCCCGCGTGCACTGCGGGCGTGAATGCGGCACAATTGTGCCCAAAGCGTTGAACATGCCCGGGCGATGCGCCCCGGCCGGAGTCCCCATGTCCCTGATCATCACCGACGATTGCATCAACTGCGACGTCTGCGAACCCGAGTGCCCGAACGAGGCCATCTCCCAAGGCGAAGAGATCTACGTGATCGACCCGAACCTGTGCACCCAGTGCGTGGGTCACTACGACGAGCCGCAGTGCCAGCAGGTCTGCCCGGTCGACTGCATCCCGCTGGATGAAGCGCACCCGGAAACCCAGGACGAGCTGATGGCCAAGTACCGCCGCATCACCGGCAAGGCCTGAGCGCAGGCGGCTAGCGCTGGCAGCGCGGGCAGAACACGCTCGCCCGCTGCCCCAGCTTCACCTCGCGCAAGGCCGTGCCGCACAGCTTGCACGGCATCCCGCCCCGCCCGTAGACGAACAATTCCTGCTGGAAGTACCCCGGCTGCCCGTCACCGCCGATGAAATCGCGCAAGGTCGTACCGCCCTGCTCGATGGCCGCCGCCAGCACCCGTTTGATCTCGATCGCCAGCTTCAAGTAGCGCGCCCGGGAAATCCCGCCCGCCTCGCGGCGCGGGTCGATGCCGGCAGCGAACAGCGCCTCGGTCGCGTAGATGTTGCCCACGCCGACCACCACCGCGTTGTCCATGATGAAGGGCTTGACCGCCATCGAGCGCCCACGCGACAGCTGGAACAGCCGCTCGCCGTCGAACAGGTCGGTCAGCGGCTCCGGCCCCAGGCGCAGCAACAACTCGTGGTTGAGCGGGTCGAGGCTCCAGAGCATGGCGCCGAACCGCCGCGGGTCGGTGTAACGCAGCATCAGCCCCGACTCCAGCTCGATGTCGACATGTTCATGCTTGGCCGCTGGCAAGCCCAGCTCCACCAGGCGCAGGTTGCCCGACATGCCCAGATGGCTGATCAAGGTGCCGATCTCGGCATTGATCAGCAAGTACTTGGCCCGACGCTCGACGCTGACGATACGCTGCCCGGACAGCCGCACGTCGAGGTCCTCGGGGATCGGCCAGCGCAGCCGCCGGTCTCGCACCACCACGCGGCTGACGCGCTGGCCTACCAGGTGGGGCGCAATCCCGCGCCGGGTGGTTTCGACTTCAGGTAATTCCGGCATGGATCAGTGCCCGCCCAGCTCGCGAATATTCTGTTTCAGGGTCTCGAAGTCGTACTCCGACAAACCGATATAGTCCAGCACCAGCGGGCCGACCACATTCCACTCATGGTCGACGTTCTGGTTGCCCAGCACACGGTACGAGGCGCAGATGTGCTCGGCCATCTTCAACACCGCCAGCAGGTTCTTCAACTGGCTCTGGGTATTGCGCGACGAGTCTTCGCGGAAGATCGCCAGGGCATTGTGGTGGTTGGCGATGGCCGCGCTGATGTGCTCCGGCAGGCGCCAGGACTTGGCCGTGAAGTAGCCGACCACGGAATGGTTGGTGTTGAAGGCGCGGTTCTCGGTATCGACCACGCGCATTTCCTCACCGGCCTTGGCATAGGCGTCTTCGAGCACTTGCATGTACTCGGGGAAGCGCTTGAGCATCAGCGGTACGCCGCAATCGTGGAACAGGCCGAGGGTATAAGCCTCGTCGGCCGCCTGGATGCCGGTGCGCTTGGCCAGGGTCAGACAGGTCATGGCCACGTCCTGGGCGGTATCCCAGAAACGGTTGAGGGTGACGATGGTCTCGTCGCTCATCTCGCCCTTGATCGACTGCGCATTGATCAGATTGATGATCGAGCGGCTGCCCAGCAGGTTCACTGCACGCTGAATCGAGCCGATCTTGTTCGACAGGCCGAAGTGCGGTGAATTGACCAGCTTGAGCAAGGCGCCCGCGAGGCCAGGGTCCTGGGAAATCAGCTTGGCGATGGTTTCCAGATCCGGATCAGGCATGTACTGCTCGAACTGCAGGTCGACCATGATCTGCGGCTGCGGCGGAATGGTGATGCCTTGCAAGGCTTGCTGGATCTGTTCGGCGCTGAGTTCTTGGGACATGCGTGCACACTCGTGAAGGACGACGGGATTCTACCCCCCTAGCGCGCATCGAGACCAATCCGTGAATCCCTGTAGGAGCGGCCTTGTGTCGCGAAAGGGGTGCGAAGCACCCCCAGGTTTTCAGCTCCGCAGCGGAAATTGCCGGGTCCGCTGCGCGGCCCTTTCGCGACACAAGGCCGCTCCTACAAGGGACGCGCAGGCAGGCAACAGGCTATAATCCCGCTCTTTTTTCCCGGAGCGACGTCATGTCCCTGCCCAGCCTTCGCCTCAAAGCCAATGCCGACCGCCGCCTGCGCGCCGGCCACCTGTGGGTCTACAGCAACGAAGTCGACGTCTCCGCGACCCCGCTGCAAGGCTTCCAGGCCGGCCAGCAGGCAGTGCTCGAAGCTGCCAACGGCAAGCCGCTGGGCATCGTCGCCCTGAGCCCGAACAACCTGATCTGCGCCCGCCTGCTGTCGCGTGACATCAAGCTGCCGCTGGACAAGTCGTTGCTGGTGCACCGCCTCAACGTCGCCCTGTCCCTGCGCGAGCGGCTTTTCGACCAGCCGTGCTACCGCCTGGTGTACGGCGATTCAGACCTGTTGCCAGGCCTGGTGGTCGACCGTTTCTACGACATCCTCGTGGTGCAGCTGGCCTCGGCCACCATGGAAGCACACAAGGACGACGTGATCGCCGCCCTGGTCCAGGTGCTCAAGCCTAGTGGCATCCTGTTCAAGAACGATTCCGCCGCCCGCGACGCCGAAGGCCTGCAGCGCTACGTCGAAACCGTCTACGGCGAAGTGCCGGACTGGGTCCCGCTGGAAGAGAACGGCGTCAAGTTCGAAGCTCCGGTACGCGAAGGCCAGAAGACCGGCTGGTTCTACGACCACCGCATGAACCGCGCGCGCCTGGCCCCCTATGTCAAAGGCAAGCGCGTGCTCGACCTGTTCAGCTACATCGGTGGCTGGGGTGTGCAGGCCGGTGCGTTCGGCGCCAGCGAAGTGTTCTGCGTGGATGCCTCGGGCTTTGCCCTGGATGGTGTCGAGCGTAACGCTGCGCTGAACGGCATCAGCGAGAAGCTGACCTGCATCGAAGGCGACGTGTTCGAGGCCCTGCGTGAACTGAAGGCCGCCGAAGAGCGCTTCGACGTGATCATTGCCGACCCACCCGCCTTCATCAAGCGCAAGAAAGACCTGAAGAACGGCGAAGCGGCCTACCGCCGCCTGAACGAACAGGCCATGCGCATGCTGAGCAAGGACGGCATCCTGGTCAGCGCCTCGTGCTCGATGCACCTGCCCGAGGACGATCTGCACAACATCCTGCTGACCAGCGCTCGCCACCTGGACCGCAACCTGCAGCTGCTCGAGCGCGGCGGCCAAGGCCCTGACCACCCGGTGCACCCGGCCATCGCCGAAACCCGCTACATCAAGAGCATCACCTGCCGGTTGCTGCCCAACAGCTGATCCGCACGGTCCGGGGCGCCATGCGCCCCAGACCGGTATCAGATCTCCAGCACCTGCGACGCGATCCCGAAGTACACCAGTACCCCCGCCGCATCGGCGATCGAGGTCACCAATGGGCCACTGGCGGTAGCCGGGTCGAGCTTCACGCGAGTGAACAGGAACGGCAGGCTCATGCCGATAAGGCTGCCGATCAACACGATCACCAGCATGCTGCTGGCAACGATCAAGGCGATGTCAGCACCACCTCGCAGTGCCCCCAGCGATGCCACCGCCAAGGCCATGGTGCCGCCAAGCGCCAACGCCACGCCACATTCGCGGCCCAGCATGCGAATCCAGTCGCGCATGACCACCTCCCCTGTCGCCAGCGCCCGCACCATCAAGGTGGCCGACTGCGCCCCGGCGTTCCCCCCGCTGTCCACCAACAGAGGCAGGAAGAACACCAGCACGATATGCGCGGCGATGGTTTCTTCAAAAGCTGCGATACCGGCGCCGGAAAACAGGTTGCCGAACACCAGCAGTACCAGCCACAACACTCGCTTGCGGTACAGCAGGCCGACAGTGGCATTGCGCAGGTTACCGACGTGATTGGTGATCGATGCACCTTTGTGGAAGTCTTCGGTTGCCTCCTGGCGAAGCTTTTCCAGCGCTTCGCTGGTCTGGCGATGCGAGAGTGGTTCTTTGCAGCGGATGCAGTTCGTGCAGATAGAGTACATGCGAGTCTCCAGGCGCCGACGCAGGCACCCGCGAGCCTCGAACTCAGGGGTTCAAGCCTTCGCAAGCCCTGCCGACAGCGCGCTCAGTGCCAATTTGCAAGTTCGCAGTGAACTGAAACTGGGAAGGTCCATTGAAGTGATTTCTCGTGAAGCCGCACATGCGGCGCGGCGGATGATAGCCAGCACAACTGGCGAGGTCTGCCCCGCAGGTGGCATTTCAGAAGCGTCCTACAAGCAGCCGGGAATCCCTCCCAAACCACCGTCCAGACACATCTTCATTCCCTCGCCGCGCCAGCGGTGTAGAATCGGCCTATTCATCGCCAGTCATCCCCGGCGGGTTTATGAGCTCTGGCCAAGCACGCGGCGATCCCGCGCGGTCTTCGGCCCCATCCGTGCCAGTGGCAACCGGCCTGCGGTACAAAGGACAAGAGAAGCTCACTCCCCTTTTTGTGACCTGATTAAGCCGCCAGGAGTGTTTCATGCCTGATTATCGTTCCAAGACTTCCACCCAAGGCCGCAACATGGCCGGCGCCCGCGCCCTGTGGCGCGCCACCGGGATGAAGGACGAAGACTTCAAGAAACCGATCATCGCCATCGCCAACTCGTTCACCCAGTTCGTGCCGGGCCACGTGCACCTGAAGGACCTGGGCCAGCTGGTCGCCCGCGAGATCGAACGCGCCGGTGGCGTGGCCAAGGAATTCAACACCATCGCGGTCGACGACGGTATCGCCATGGGCCACGATGGCATGCTGTACTCGCTGCCAAGCCGCGAGATCATCGCCGACGCCGTCGAGTACATGGTCAACGCCCACTGCGCCGACGCCATCGTCTGCATCTCCAACTGCGACAAGATCACTCCCGGCATGCTGATGGCCGCCCTGCGCCTGAACATCCCGGTAATCTTCGTCTCCGGCGGCCCGATGGAAGCCGGCAAGACCAAGCTGGCCAGCCACGGCCTGGACCTGGTCGACGCCATGGTCATCGCCGCCGACTCCACCGCCAGTGACGAGAAAGTCGCCGAGTACGAGCGCAGCGCCTGCCCGACCTGCGGTTCGTGCTCCGGCATGTTCACCGCCAACTCGATGAACTGCCTGACCGAAGCCTTAGGTCTCGCCCTGCCGGGCAACGGTTCGACCCTGGCCACCCACGCCGACCGCGAGCAGCTGTTCCTCACCGCCGGCCGCACCATCGTCGAGCTGTGCAAGCGCTACTACCAGGAAAACGACGAGTCGGTGCTGCCGCGCAGCATCGCCAACTTCAAGGCGTTCGAGAACGCCATGATGCTCGACATCGCCATGGGCGGTTCGACCAACACCATCCTGCACCTGCTCGCTGCAGCCCAGGAAGGCGAAGTCGAGTTCGACCTGCGCGACATCGATCGCCTGTCGCGCAAGGTGCCGCAGCTGTGCAAGGTGGCGCCGAACATCCAGAAGTACCACATGGAAGACGTGCACCGCGCTGGCGGCATCTTCAGCATCCTCGGTTCGCTGGCCCGTGGCGGCCTGCTGCACACCGACCTGCCGACCGTGCACAGCCGCAGCATGGAAGAAGCCATCGCCAAGTGGGACATCACCCAGACCGATGACGAAGCCGTGCACACCTTCTTCAAGGCAGGCCCGGCCGGCATCCCGACCCAGACCGCGTTCAGCCAGTCGACCCGTTGGGAAACCCTCGACGACGACCGTGAAAACGGCTGCATCCGTAGCTTCGAGCACGCCTACTCGCAAGAAGGCGGCCTGGCTGTGCTGTACGGCAACATCGCGCTGGATGGCTGCGTGGTGAAAACCGCCGGCGTCGACGAGTCGATCCACGTGTTCGAAGGTACCGCAAAGATCTTCGAAAGCCAGGACAGCGCCGTGCGCGGCATCCTCGCCGACGAAGTGAAGGCCGGCGACATCGTGATCATCCGTTACGAAGGCCCGAAAGGCGGCCCGGGCATGCAAGAGATGCTCTACCCGACCTCGTACCTGAAGTCCAAGGGCCTGGGCAAGGCCTGCGCCCTGCTCACCGATGGCCGCTTCTCGGGCGGTACCTCGGGCCTGTCGATCGGCCACGCCTCGCCGGAAGCTGCTGCTGGCGGCGCCATCGGCCTGGTGCGCGACGGCGACAAGGTACTGATCGACATCCCCAACCGTTCGATCAACCTGCTGGTCAGTGACGAAGAGCTGGCTCACCGCCGTATCGAGCAGGACAAGAAAGGCTGGAAACCGGCTGAAGTCCGCCCACGCAAGGTGACCACCGCTCTGAAGGCCTACGCCCTGCTGGCGACCAGTGCCGACAAAGGTGCTGTGCGTAACAAGGCGATGCTCGAAGGGCTGTGAGGTTCTGACCGCGTAAAAGAGAAACCGGCGCCCTGAGCGCCGGTTTTTTTTGCCTGTACCGGCCTCTTCGCGGGCACGCCCGCTCCCACAGGGATCGCACAATACTGGAAAGCTGTGCAATACCTGTGGGAGCGGGCGTGCCCGCGAAGAGGCCAGTACAGTTGACACATCAACTACTGAATCTGCTCCGGCGTCACGATCACCCAGTTCTTGTCCGCCGTCACCGGCAACCCTTCCTTGGCCTGTGCCGCCGCGTTCTTCGCGATCATCCCGTTCAACTGGTCCATGTACTTGGCCTTGCGGTTTATCCACAGGTGGATGCCGCCCTTGTTCACATCCACGCCATGGAACTGCATGTAGCCGTCGCTGGTCGGCGTATCGCCCCCCACCAGCACTGGCTTCTTCCATTCATCGATGTAGGTCAGGATCGCCGCCTGCTTGCCTGCCATCCAGGTGGCCGGGGTCCACAGGTAAGGCGTCAGCTCCAGCCCTTCATTGGCCTTGGCGTCATACTGCCCGGCGCTGATCTGCTTGCGCGCCGTGGTCAGCTGGCCATTGGCGCGATCCTTGAGCAACAGGCTGACGCCAATCACGTTCTGCGGTTTGACGTTGTAGCCGTACTTGGGATCGGAAGCGACCATGCGCACCAGCTCTTCGGACGCCGCCGAAATCACATAGACCTCGATGCCATTCTCCATCAGCTTGTTGTACAGCTCGGCCTGGCCGGTGAAGACCTTTGGCGGCTGCACCTCGATGGCCTTGACCTGGTCACCTTCGAAATAAGTGCTAGGGATCGGCTTGCCCGAGGCCATCAGCTCATCGACCTGAGCCTTGAGCTCCTTGAGGGTAAAGCCGGCAAACACCTGGGCTACCCACGGATAGCAGACCATGTCGTCGATCTCGCACAGGCGGTAGTAGTAGCTGAACAGGCTTTCCTTGTGCTCGGCCGTGTCCTTGAACGGGATCAGCTTGAGCGACGGGTCGAGCTTGTCGCGGGTCAGTAGGCCCTTGTTTTCCATGAATGGCAGCAGCGCTTCTTCGAGGTCGTAGCGGTAGCTGGTGTTGTCCATGTCGAACACCGCGTAGTTACCTTTGTGGGCATTGGCGGCAATCATGACGTCGAGCTGTTTGGCTGCATCGGTGGGCCAGTGCTTGAGCTCGGTGGCGAAGCTTTCGACACTGAACAACAGCGACAAGCCGAGGGCGAGGGCTTTCGGAGCGAACTTCATGTGCGGATCTCCTGAAATGACCTGGAAACGCTAGTGCAACACTCTCCGTTTGCAGCCCCTCACAACGACCTGCATGCAGCTCTAAACGCCGTGTTCATTGCTATCCGCGACAACTTGTTATTCCATAAACGACTAAGCAAATTACTTTTGGGTATAAATTCGTTTGTTTTCAGGCTGTTAGCATTTCCGTTCGCAATCGCTCACCAGAGGCGATGCCTCTTCTGCTTTTTCCTGGAGCTTCAATGAACCTGCCGTTGTCTCTCAACCTGCTGGCGTTCCTGGCCTTACTGCTGGGCCTGGCGCAAACCCGCCGCACCGACTGGAGCCTGGCCAAGAAGGTCCTGCTGGGCCTGGCACTAGGCGTCGCGTTCGGCCTGGCCCTGCACACCCTTTACGGCGCCGGCCACCCGGTACTCAAGGCCACCATCAGCTGGCTGGACCTGGTCGGCAACGGCTACGTCGGCCTGTTGCAGATGATCGTCATGCCGCTGATCTTCGCGTCGATCCTCAGCGCCGTGGCCCGCCTGCACAACGCCTCGTCGCTGGGCCGCATCAGCGTGCTGAGCATCGGTACCCTGCTGCTGACCACCGCCATTGCCGCACTGATCGGCATTGTCCTGACCAACCTGTTCGGCCTGAGCGCCGAAGGCCTGGTGGCCGGCGCCCAGGAAAGCGCGCGCATGCAGGTTATCCACAGCGACTACGTGGGCAAGGTTGCCGACCTGAACATCCCGCAGCTGCTACTGTCGTTCATCCCGAGCAACCCGGTTGGCGACCTGGCCCGGGCCAAGCCGACCTCGATCATCAGCGTGGTGATCTTCGCCGTGTTCGTCGGCCTGGCCGCGCTGCAGCTGATCGAGGACGACGCCGAGAAGGGCGCGCGCGCCCTGTCGGCCATCGATACCCTGCAGGCCTGGGTGATGCGCCTGGTGCGCGTGGTGATGAAGCTCACCCCTTACGGCGTACTGGCACTGATGACCAAGGTGGTGGCCAGCTCGAACCTGGAAGACATCCTCAAGCTCGGCAGCTTCGTGGTGGTGTCGTATCTGGGCCTGGCGCTGATGTTCGTGGTCCACGGCATCATCCTTGCCGTGACCGGTGTGAGCCCGCTGCGCTTCTTCCGCAAGGTCTGGCCAGTGCTGACCTTTGCCTTCACCAGCCGCTCCAGCGCCGCCAGCATCCCGCTGAACATCGAGGCGCAAACCCGCCGCCTGGGCGTGCCGCAGTCGATTGCCAGCTTCAGTGCATCGTTCGGTACCACCATTGGCCAGAACGGCTGCGCAGGCCTCTATCCAGCCATGTTGGCCGTGATGGTGGCGCCAGCGGTGGGCATCGATACCTTCGACCCGCTGTGGATCGCGACCCTGGTGGCGATCGTGACGCTGAGTTCGGCGGGTGTGGCTGGCGTCGGTGGCGGTGCGACCTTCGCCGCGCTGATCGTGCTGCCGGCCATGGGCTTGCCGGTCGAGCTGGTGGCGCTGCTGATTTCCGTGGAGCCGCTGATCGACATGGGCCGCACGGCGTTGAACGTGAATGGGTCGATGACTGCGGGCGTGGTGACCAGCCAGCTGCTGAAAGAGACCGACAAGGACGTGCTGGCCGGTGATGAGCATGCCGAGTTGAGCCATACCTGACGATAATTGGGGCCGCTGTGCGCCCCTTCGCGGGCACGCCCGCTCCCACATCGGCCCTGTGGGAGCGGGCGTGCCCGCGAAGGGCTGCAAAGCAGCCCCAGCAATCTCAAACCTTGTCCCAAACCTCGAAGTGATAGGCAGGCTTGCCTTCTTCAGCCTGAGCCTCGCTCGACATCAATTTCCACTGGCCCTCATCAAACTCCGGGAACCACGCATCCCCCTCCGGCGCCAGTTCCACCCGCGTCAGGTACATCCTGCTCACCAGCCCCTTCTCCAGCGCCTGCCCATATAGCTGCGCCCCGCCAATCAGCATCAGCTCGCCAACGCCCTGCTCACGCGCCCACTGCTCGGCCCGCGCCACTGCGGCTTCCAACGAGGCAAACACCTCGGCCCCGGCCAGTTCCAGGCCCGCCTGCCGGCTGACCACAATGTTCAAACGCCCTGGTAACGGCCGACCCAGCGAATCCCAGGTCTTGCGCCCCATGATGATCGGCTTGCCCAGGGTAGTGGCCTTGAAGTACTTGAAGTCCCCCGGCAGGTGCCAGGGCATGGAGTTGTCGATGCCGATCACGCGGTTCTCGGCGTGAGCCGCAATCAGGCTGAGGGGGAGTGATGTATTCATGCCAGCGAGGATAGCACCGGGCGTGTGGGTTATGCTTCTGCCCTGAACCACGCAATGGAAGACCTTGTGACTGCACCGACTCCACTGGACAAGCGCTGGCTCACCGAAGCGGTACGCCTGCGCGAGGAACACGCCGGCCTGCTGGACGACCAGGAGGCCAACCGCCACGCCCGCCAATTGGGCGGTGACCTGGCAACACGCATCGAAACCCGTGCGCTGTTCCTCGCCGAACGCGACGGCATGACCACTGCCCTGCGCCACTGGAAGCAGGGCGCCCGCCTGGCGCTGCTAGCCTTGATGCTGCTGGCCGTGTTCAGCGGCGCAGGCCTGGCCTTCGCCGCCTTGGGCGATGGGCAGCGACCGGTGAACGTGTTCTGGGCCTTGGGCAGCCTGCTCGGGTTGAACCTGCTGATGTTGCTGGGTTGGGCCGTGGGCTTTGCCTTGAGCGGCGAGCACGGCGCCAGCCTGGGTCGCCTGTGGTTATGGATGAGCGAGCGCTTCGCCCGTGACGCCAAGGCCACCCACCTGGCGCCAGCACTGCTGGTGCTGCTGCAACGCCAACGCCTGAATCGCTGGCTGCTCGGCGTGCTGGTGCACGGCCTGTGGCTGCTGGCGATGGTCGCCGCCCTGAGCATGCTGCTGGCCTTGCTGGCAACCCGCCGTTACGGCTTCGTCTGGGAAACCACCCTGCTGGCCGCCGACCCGTTCATCCACCTGACCCAGGCCCTCGGCGCCCTGCCTTCGCTGCTCGGTTTCGCCGTGCCGGATGAAGCGATGATCCGCGCCAGTGGCGACACCTTCCCCGCCCTGGATGCCGCCCGCCAGGCCTGGGCCAGCTGGCTGCTCGGCGTGGTGCTGGTGTACGGCCTGCTGCCGCGTCTGTTGCTGGCCGGGCTGTGCCTGTGGCGCTGGCGCCAGGGCCATGCCCAGCTGGTGCTGGACCTCAGCCTGCCCGGCTACGCGCAACTGCGCGATGCATTGATGCCGCGCAGCGAACGCATCGGCGTACAGGACGCCGCTCCCGATGCCCTGCCGCAGTTTCAGGCCGGCCAGCTGGAAAGCGGCAGCAGCGGCGCCTTGCTGGTAGGCCTCGAACTCGACGACCAACGCCCCTGGCCGCCCGCCTTGCCGAAAGCGGTAACCGACGCCGGTGTGCTCGACAGCCGCGAATCACGCAACAAGCTGCTCGAACAGCTCAGCCGTTTCCCTCCGGCGCGCCTGGCCATCGCCTGCGACCCACGCCGCTCACCCGACCGCGGCAGCCTGGCACTGCTCGCGGAGCTGGCACGCAATGCCGGCGCCACGCGCATCTGGCTGCTTCAGGCTGCCCCCGGCCAGGCTCTGGACGCCGAACGCCTGGGCGACTGGCACGACGCCCTCGACCGCCTCGGCCTGCCCCATGCCGACACATCGCCCCTGACCTGGCTGGAGCATGGCCATGACTGAGCCGCTGAAACTGGCCGTGGTCGGCCACACCAACGTCGGCAAGACGTCGCTGCTGCGCACGCTCACCCGCGACGTCGGCTTCGGCGAGGTCTCGCACCGCCCCAGCACCACCCGCCATGTCGAAGGCGCGCGGCTGTCGGTGGACGGCGAACCGCTGCTGGAACTCTACGACACCCCCGGCCTGGAAGACGCCATCGCCCTGCTCGACTACCTCGAGCGCCTGGAGCGCCCCGGCGAACGCCTGGACGGCCCGGCCCGCCTCGAACGCTTCCTGCAAGGCAGCGAGGCACGCCAGCGCTTCGAGCAGGAAGCCAAGGTGCTGCGCCAGCTGCTGGCCAGCAATGCCGGCCTGTATGTGATCGACGCCCGCGAGCCGGTGCTGGCCAAGTACCGCGACGAACTGGAAGTGCTGGCCAGCTGCGGCAAGCCGCTGCTGCCGGTGCTCAATTTCGTCGCCAGCAGCCAGCACCGCGAGCCGGAATGGCGTGAAGCCCTTGCCCGGCTTGGGCTTCACGCATTGGTGCGGTTCGACAGTGTGGCCCCGCCAGAGGATGGCGAACGCCGTCTGTACGAGAGCCTGGCGCTGCTGCTGGAAGACGCCCGACCGTCCCTGCAACGGTTGATCGAAGACCAGCAGGCCCAGCGCCTGGCGCGTCAACACAGTGGCAAGCGGCTAATCGCCGAGCTGCTGCTCGACTGCGCCGCCTGCCGACGCAGCGTCGAGGCCGAGCCGGCAGCTGAAGCCAGGGCCATCGAGGCCTTGCGCCAGGATGTACGCCAACGCGAGCAGCGTTGCGTGGAGGCGCTGCTCAAGCTGTATGCCTTCCGCCGTGAAGATGCCAACGCCGGTGATTTGCCACTGCTGGACGGGCGCTGGGGCGATGACTTGTTCAATCCGGAGACCCTGAAGTTGCTGGGTGTACGCCTGGGTAGCGGCGTGGCAGCCGGGGCTGCAGCCGGGGCCGGCGTTGACCTGCTGGTTGGCGGCCTGACCCTCGGCGCTGCCGCGTTGGCGGGGGCAATTGCCGGTGGCGCGCTGCAGACGGCACGCAACTATGGGTCGCGGCTGATGGGCAAGCTGAAGGGGCAGCGCGAGCTGACGGTGGATGACACGGTGCTGCGGCTGCTGGCGTTGCGTCAGCAGCAGTTGATGGTGGCGCTGGATGGCCGCGGGCATGCGGCACAGGACAGTATCCGGCTGGGCGAACTGGATGAGAAGGCCTGGCGTGAGGGGAAGCTGCCGGAGGCCTTGAGCAAGGCGCGGGCGCATCCGCAGTGGTCGACGCTCAACCCAGGGGCGAAGCTCAATCAGGCTGAGCGGCAGGAACAGCTGGAGGCGCTGGTTTCACAGATCTGATTCAGCAGGCCTGGCCTCTTCGCGGGCACGCCCGCTCCCACAGGGACCATACAGTACTGGAAAACTGTGCAATATCTGTGGGAGCGGGCGTGCCCGCGAAGAGGCCAGGCCTGCTGAATCAGATCTGTGAAACCAGCGCCTCCAGCTGTTCCTGCCGCTCAGCCTGATT
>NZ_JAGIBG010000010.1 GCF_017744435.1 Pseudomonas sp. | reverse complement strand
GAGAGTGACTGCCTGGTGGCGTTGTGGAGGCCTTGCTGGCCTCTTCGCGGCTAAAGCCGCTCCCACAGGCACGCCACAGGCTTCAAGGCGGGTGATATCCCTGTGGGAGCGGCTTTAGCCGCGAAGAGGCCAGCAAGGCCTCCACAACGCCACCAGGCAGTCACTCTCGCTGCACAAACTCGGTCGCCTCACTGCCATCCGCACTCAGCTGAAACACCCGCGCCGGCCGCCCTTGCTCATCGAACAGCACCTGGCCCAACCCCGCCCCATTCCACAGTCGCTCCCCGGCCTTGCTGCGGCTGGGCGTGCGTGGCACCACCTCCATCTGCCGGCGCTTGGTGAACCAGTTCAGTGGTGAGCGTGGCGAATACAACCAGCGGTTCAGCCTGTCCAGCACGTCCAGCAAGCGCCGTGGGAACTCGTTCTTGATCCCGCTGCTGGTCACTTGCCACAGGTGCGGGCTGCGCTGGCGATGGCGAATCAGCACCTCATAGGCGAACGAATAGTGCACATCGCCCGAGAGAATCACGTAGTGCCCCGGCGTGCGCGAATGGCGGAAGATGTTCAGGATCACCTGCGCCGCGCCACGGTGGGCCATCCAGTTCTCGGCATCCACCAGCAACGGATAGCCCAGCCAGCTGAACACCTTCTGCACGGTTTCGATCAGCTTGACGCCAAAGATCGGTGCCGGTGACACGATGATTGCCGAGGGGTGGTCCAGCAGCGCCTGCTGCAGCTCGCACAGCGCTTCCCAGTCGAGCAGGCCGGATGGCTTGCCCAGGTCGCTCTCGCTGCGCCAGCGGCGTGTGCGGGTGTCCAGCACCAGCAACGGCGGCTCGCTGGGCAGGCTGTACTGCCAGCCCTGGAAACGCAGCAATTCACCAATCAGTTCGTCCTGCTGCCGGGGCAGCGTCTGGCACTGCCCGACCAGCCCATTACAGCCATCCGGGTCGTTGCCCCAGGCCTGGCACAGCAGATAGCCCAGCAACGCATTGCCGATTATCCGCCGCGAGAAGGGGTGGCCATAGGCGGTTTCTTCCCACTGCGCCGAGAGGTTCCAGTCGTCGGTGATGTCGTGGTCGTCGAAGATCATCAGGCAGGGCAGGTGGGCCATTACCCGCGCCACGTCGCCCAGGCTGGCGGCGAAGGCCTCGATCAGCGGCAGCTCCTCGCGGTAGCGCGCTTGGTCTTGCTGGTTCAGGCCAGTAGGCATGCCCAGGTTCACCAGGCGCCAGGGCTCGGGTGCCCACACCAGCAGATACATGGCCATGACCTCGGCGAAGGTCACCAGGTGGTTGTCGGCATTGCTGGAGGAAAATATCGGCTTGCGCTTGCCGCCGAAGAAGCGTTCGCGCAGGGTTTCGTTGCGTGCCTGTGCGGGCAACAGGTCGGCGCGGTGGTAGTAGCTGGCCGGATGCCGGTAGAGCGCCTGGCTGTCGGCGACCACCGCGCCATCCAGCGCTTCGTCGAACAGCCCCAGGCGTTCGATCAGCGAATGGATGGCGCGCAGCATCGGGCCGGCGACGTCGTCGGCATAGATCTGGTCGCCGGTCATCAACAGCACGGCGGGGCGGTCCTCCGGTCGTTGGCAGGCCTGTAGCAAGCGGTCGGCGCAGAGCAGGCCGTCGGCGGCCGGGTGATGCGGTTTGCGACAGGACCCGTGCAGCAGCTGGTCAAGGCGGTCGCGCAGCACCAGGCTGGGGCGATGGCTGCCGGGGTAGAGCAGGTGCGGGGCCCAGCCGGCAATGCCCTGGCCGTCGAGCAGCAGGTCATACTCGATGGCGACGTTGCGTGGCAGAGGCTCGGCGAAGTGAATGTCCAGCAGGTGAATGAAGGCGTGCTGGCCGACAGCAACGACCTGACACTCGACCTTGGCGGTGCCGTCGAGGATGAATTCAGGTTGCAGGGGTTGGCTGCCGACCAGCCAGATGGCCAGCCTTTGCGGTTCGAGGCGGCGCAGTACTGGGCCGGCGAGTACGAGGGGCAATGGGGATGAGGTCATTTGGCCTTTGAGTTCAGGACGCGTTCACAACCCGCTGAAACAAAACGGGCGGGAAATGCTGAACATTCCCCGCCCGCCTGGCAAACCTTAGATGTATCAGGCTTTTTCAGCCATCAACTTCTCGAGTTTTTCCTGATCCCGGGCAAACTGGCGAATACCTTCAGCCAGCTTCTCGGTGCCCATGGCATCTTCGTTCATCGCCCAGCGGAACTGGCTTTCGTTCAGCACCTGCTTGGCTTCACCGGCATTGCCTGGCTTGAGAATCCGCGGCAGTTCGCCCTGGTCGCTGCCCAGCTTGTCCAGCAGGTCCGGGCTGATGGTCAGGCGATCGCAGCCGGCCAGCTGTTCGATCTGGCCGAGATTGCGGAAGCTGGCGCCCATGACCACGGTGTCGTAGCCATTGGCCTTGTAGTAGTTGTAGATGCGCGTGACCGACTGCACGCCCGGGTCTTCAGCGCCGACGTAGTCCTGGCCGGTGCTTTTCTTGTACCAGTCGTAGATACGGCCCACGAACGGCGAAATCAGGAACACGCCAGCGTCGGCGCAGGCCTGGGCCTGGGCGAAGGAGAACAGCAGGGTCAGGTTGGTCTGGATGCCTTCCTTTTCCAGCTTCTCGGCGGCGCGGATGCCTTCCCAGGTGGAGGCCAGCTTGATCAGCACTCGGTCTTTCGACACTCCGGCGGCTTCGTACAGGCCGATCAGCTGGCGTGCCTTGTTCAGCAGTGCCGGCTCATCGAACGACAGGCGTGCATCCACCTCGGTGGAAATACGCCCCGGAATGACTTTGAGAATGCCCGCGCCCACGGCCACGGCGAACTGGTCGCAGGCCAGGTCGACATTGCCCTTGGCATCGGCCTTCACCTGCTTGAGCAGCTCGGCATAGCCCGGGATGGCGGCGGCCTTGAGCAGCAGCGACGGGTTGGTGGTGGCATCGACCGGCTTGAGACGGGTGATGGCATCCAGGTCCCCGGTGTCGGCAACCACGGTGGTGAACTGCTTGAGTTGTTCCAGCTTGGAGGTCATGGGCGTGCTCTGTCCTGTGCATTTACTCGACATTACCCGAGGCCCGACGGGCGCTCAAGAGGCCAGTGGGGCGGGGCGGAATTGCCGAAGGTGATGATTCGAGTCAGCAGCTGGCGCGAGGTTCCCTGGTACGCCCAGGCAACCTCACCGCCCTTGCATCAACTCCGCCGCCTGATCGAACACCTTCAGCGGCTCCGCCGCCTTGTGAATATCCGCCGACAACAACTGCCGGAACCGTCGTGCCCCCGGGAACCCCTGGCCAAGCCCCAGAATATGCCGGGTGATGTGATGCATCGCGCCACCACTCTCCATATGCGCCACGATATAAGGCCGCAACTGCTCCAGTGCCTCGCTGCGGCTCACTACCGGCGCTTCGCTGGCAAACAGCTGCTGATCCACCTCGGCCAGCAGGTAAGGGTTATGGTACGCCTCGCGCCCCAACATCACGCCATCGAAGGTCTCAAGGTGCGCCTGGCATTCCGCCAGGGTCTTGATCCCGCCGTTGAGCACGATCTCCAGGTCCGGGAAGTCGGCCTTCAACTGCGCGGCCACGTCGTAGCGCAGCGGCGGGATCTCGCGGTTTTCCTTCGGCGACAGCCCTTCGAGAATCGCGATCCGTGCATGCACGGTAAAACTCCGGCAGCCGGCCTCACGCACCTGGCCAACGAAATCGCACAGCTCGGCATAGCTGTCGCGGCCATTAATACCGATGCGGTGCTTGACCGTCACCGGCGTGGATACCGCATCCTGCATGGCCTTCACGCAATCGGCCACCAGTGCCGGGTGGGCCATCAGGCAGGCGCCGATCATGTTGTTCTGCACCCGGTCGCTCGGGCAGCCGACGTTGAGGTTGACCTCGTCGTAGCCGGCTTCCTCGGCCAGTTTGGCGCAGGCGGCCAGGTCGGCTGGCACACTGCCGCCCAGCTGCAGGGCCAGCGGGTGCTCGGAGACGTCGTGGCTCAGGAAACGGTGGGCGTCGTTGTGCAGCAGGGCACCGGTGGTGACCATTTCGGTGTAGAGCAGGGTTTGCTTGGAGAGCAGGCGCAGGAAGAACCTACAATGACGATCCGTCCAGTCCATCATCGGCGCAACGCTGAAGCGGCGGGACGGATCAGGCCTTGTGGTGCTTGGGTTCGTGGTCTGTTCTAGGGGCATTGGGGTCTAGGGCAACGATCGGAACAAGGAAAAAGGCCGATGGCGCGGTCAGTGACCTCGCAGATCGGCCTTTGGAAAATGTTGCCCTAGTTTACCAAAGGTGGCTGGCGTGTGCCTGCCTACAGCCTGGCTGGCGATGGAGCGCCGATTTCATATCAAACCTTGGCGCCTCCATTGGAAGGTGGGGAGCTCATCAATCACCTGCAGCTTCTTTTCTGCATGTGTTACGCCAACTGCGAGTAGGCAAAGCGTAAAGCTGACAATCCTTTGCATCGTAAAAATCGGTTTTTCTACCTGCAGCAGCATGCCTTCGGCGACAAGGTCACGGGGCAGACGTTCGGTACCTCCACCACTGGACCGGCCATCAACCTGCTGCGCATCGAGGAGAATCTGTCCGCCGCTTGGCAGCGCCTCGCCGGCACCTACGTCGAGAACCTGTCCTGGCTCGCCTGCGCTGAGCGCTACGATCGAGCGCACACGTTCTTCTGCATGGACCCGACGTACTGGCAGACCGCCGGCTATGGCGTCGACTTCCCCTTCGAAGCGTACGAGCGTATGGCCGACTTTATGCGCCGGTGCAAGGGCAGGGTAATGATCAGCATCAACGACCACCCGGACATCCGGCGCGAGCGACGAAGGTGATCGAGCAGTGATTGCGCTGTGCCAGGCACGCGTGCCTGAAATTATCAGGCAGTGACTAGGCAGGCGGCCCCGCGACTTATTCGGGCTTTGACTTCGTTGCCTTGCTAAGAAGATAAGAGTTCTGCACGTGCACCCCTCCAGTTGAGAGGATCGCAGAGATCAGCGAAGCGTTCCCTGGGTTGGAGTTGATGCTGAATTGGCCCACTCGTTTCGATTTTACCGCAGGCAGAGGCTCATGGTTGTTAACCATTTTGCCCAGCAAATCGGACTGAAGGTGAGAAAATTCATCTATTAAGAATACGCCGATTTCATTATTTTCGGTTATGTAGGTTGATCCAATGGTCGTGCCGTCCAGTGTTACCAGATACCAGTATCGGTATGGCTTGGACTGGACAAATAACTCATGTTCCGCATACTCAGGCACGGCATTGTGGCTGATGGAGTGAGTGGTTGAGCGCTTCTTGAGGAGCTCATAAAGCGTAAGGGGAGCACTTTCGGATTCGTATACGCTGATTAAAATCATGACTTTCGTTTCAAACGAGCGATAATCGGTTCAATTGAGGGGCGGTGAGCAGTCCACTCATCTTTCGTTATGCCCAGCAGTACTACGTCGATACGATTGCCATCTTTGAGGATGTTTTTTCTGCGGACCCCTTCTATCGTAAAGCCAAATTTCTGGTGCATCTTTACCACTGAGGGGTTCGTCTCAAGTACCTCGCAGTTCAGCTTTTCCAAGCCGGCTTCATCGAATGCATAATCAAGCATCCAGAACTCCACCAAGCTGCCGAACCCTTGGCCTTGCAGTTCGGTGTCCAAGTAGAAAGCCCAATCGGCCGTTTTTTGCGTGGTGTTAATCGCGTTCAGGGAAACCACGCCTGCGGCTTTGTCATCATGGATTGCCACGAATACAGATTGGCGCGCATTGCCCTGCAGCGATTTCAGCCAGTTCTCATGCTCTTGCAGCGAGATCTCATGGGAGGTGTACATATATTTACGGACTTCTTCTTGGTTTCTCAGAAGCCGTATTTCAGTTTGTACTTCGGGGGCGGCGTCAATTAGCTGAGAAAAAATCATGTAATCTCCCTGTTGAACCACGAACCCAAGCACCACCGGGCCTGAACCGTCCCGCCGCTTCAGGCCGATGGCGCGGTCAGTGACCTCGCAGATCGGCCTTCAGGAAAAGTTGCCCTAGTTTACCAAGAGTGGCTGGCGTGTGCCTGCCCACTGCCAGGATGGCGACGCAATGTCAGTTTACCTCAGCCCCGCAGCCAACCCGCCCTGATCGGCACCGCCATCAGGCTGCGGTAACACCGTTCCGCCAGATCGGTGACAGGCTGGCCGATACGTCGCCAGAGTGGCGAGAACCCTGCGTAAACCAACAGCGAAACGACCATCGCGCCGACCATGTCGAGCGGGAAGTGCACGCCCAGGAACACCCGCGCCCAGGCGACACTGAGCCCGGTCAGCAGAATGATCACGCCCCAGCCCGACAGGCCATCCAGCAGCAAGGTCAAACCGATGCAGCCGAACACGGTCATGTGATCGCTGGGGAAAGACGAATCAGGTGCGTGCAGCATCCACGTATGCCCCAGCCCGATCATGAACGGCCGGGGATGGGGCCAGATTGCCCAGAGGAGCTGGTTGGCAAGCAATGCGATCACGGTAACCAACGCTGCCTTGAGCACCAGTTGGCGCTCCCCCCGGGTGCCCCACAGCCAGAAGCCCAGCAGCAACACGGGAAGCAGGTAGATCAGGCCGGCAGCAATGCCGATGGCGAGCTGGATCAGCCAGTGCGGCGTGTCACTGCCGCCGTTGATCAGCAGGAAGAGGGAGCGGTTGAATGCTTCGAATTCGCCCATGGTGTTTTTCCCTGCCGTGCGTTCAGACGCTGTATTGATTTCAAGTAAAGCTGCTGGCACGCATTGCGCAGCAGCCGGACAAAGAAAAGGCCGATGGCGCGATCAGGGACCTCGCCATCAGCCGTCAGAGCGGTGGGTATCCGTCCGCTCGCTACTGCTGGGAATTGGCCGCGGTCTGTTGAGTCTGCTCCGCCGTGTCCTGCGGCAGCTGGTCGAACTCATGCAACCCATCCTTGCGGTACGGGTCGCCAATCCAGCGTGGCGTTGGCGTGAACTGCGCGTTCACCAGGCTCTTGGCCGGCTCGAACTTGTCATAGCTCAAGCCCGCCAGGTCCGACAGCGTATGAATCAGGTGCGAGCTGCTATAAGGGCGCTTGGCCATCGACTGCAGGTCACGTGGGTGTTCGGCCTGCCAGCTCGGTGAGGTCCACAGCAGGAACGGCACGGTGTACATCGGCCGGGTCGGCGCGCCTTCGTTGCGGCCCAGGCGGTCGTGGTTGCCGGAGCTGTACACGTCTTCGCCGTGGTCGGACAGGTACAGCAGGAAGCCGTTGGGCGTGGCCGCCGAATACTGCTTGATCAGGCTCGACACCACGAAGTCGTTGTAGCGCACCGCGTTGTCGTAGAAGTTGTAGGTTTCCACCTGGTCATCGGTCAGCGCAGCCGGCGCACCCTTGCGATCGGTGAAGTGCTGATAGGCATCCGGGTACCGGTAGCGGTAGTCCATGTGCGTGCCCAGCAGGTGGACGATGATGAACTTCTTCGGCGCCGGGTCCTTCAGGGCCTTCTCGAACGGTGGCAGCACCACTTCGTCGTACTGGCTGGCGTTCTGGTTGCGCTGGTTGTTCAGGTACACCTGCTCGTCGGTCTGCTGCGAGAACGTGGTGAGCATGGTGTTGCGCTTGGTCATGGTCTGCTGGTTGGTGATCCAGAAGGTCTTGTAGCCTGCCTGTTTCATCAGGTTGATCAGCGACGGATCGGTGAGGAAGCGGTCGGGGTGTTCTTCGTCACCGAAGGTGAGGATCTGCTGCATCACCTCGATGGTGTAGGGGCGCGGGGTGACCACGTTCTGGAACACGGTCAGGCTCTTGTCGGCGGCGGCCAGGGCGTCCAGGTTGGGGGTAGTGTCGCGGTTGTAGCCGTACAGGTGCATGTGCTCGCGGGTAGTCGACTCGCCGAGTACCAGCACCAAGGTGCGCGGGGCGTCGCCGCTGCTGTCCTGGAGGTTCTGAAGGGGTGGCAGGGCAGCGTTCTGTGCCAGCAGTTTCTGCATGTTGTTCAACTGCTGCAGGTACTGGCGGTAGCCGACCACCAGCTGCCACGGTACGGCCGGTTCCATGCGCTGCTGGACCTTCTCCATGGCATCGGCGAAGTTGCGTTCCTGGGTGACCATCTGCTTGTAGAACGGCAGCACCAGGTTGGCGGCCAGCAACAGCACCACCACCGGGATACGGCTGCGCAGGCGCAGGGTGACCGGGCGCACACGGGTCCACAGCAGTACGGCGCCCACGGTGTAGGCCAGCAGGCCGAGCATCAGGCCAATGCTGAAGTACTGGCTGAAGTATTCGCCCGCTTCGGCGGTGTTCGACTCGAACATCACGAAGATGACGCTTTGCGAGAACTCCTGGTGGTAGATGCCGAAGTAGCTCAAACCCACCAGCGAGGCGGCCCATAGCACCACGCCAATGACGGCGGCGAGGGTGCGGGTGAGGCGTGGCAGCAGCAGCACCGGGACGAACCACAGGGTGCTGAGGAACAGGGCATCGCGGAAACCGGCGAAACCGGTGGTGCCACTGAACAGCAGGAGCGCCTGGGTGACGCCGGAGAAGTACCAGAAGAACAGCAGGAGCCAGCCCAGGCCGGCCCAGTCCACGCGCTTGGGCGCGGATGGGGATGCGGTGTTTGCCACGTGTGCCTCGTAGAACCATGGCGGCAGCCAGAAAAGGATGGGGCTGCCGGAAAGGCAGAGAGGCTAGAGGGCGGATCGTGAAAATTACGTTAACTAAATATGGAAGAAATCTTAACAAAGCATTACGAGAGGGCGGGGAGTGGGTGGTTCCTACGAATGAAGAAACAGATTTTTCCTCTGGTTTGTAGGACGCGTCTGAATCAGTCTTTGGGGCATTGCGGTGGGAAAGTGAGCTCCCTAGGCTGGCGGTGCCGTTGCAAATTCAATGGCCAGGTCTGCAAGCCTGTCGAAGCCTCAGGATTCGTGCTCACCGTGTTCAATGGTGGCTGCGTATGGGTGACCTTATGGTCAGCCGGGATTCTTGAGGCCTCGGTCTTGCAGGCCCGTATGCAGCCGCCACCCATTTCTCTGCAAGCGATGGGCAGTGGTTTCTCTCACAACGCCTCGAGATACGACCATGCTCAAGATTGTTCCTGATCCACCGTTCACCCCCGACGCCTCCCACTACCTCGAAGACACCCTGGTCGAGGCCACCGAATACCTGCTCTGCGGACTTGCCCTGGCCCAGCAGACCGTTACCACGTTGCCCAAGTCGCCCGCCACCGTCATGACCCTGTCGATGATCCATGAGATGGAGGCCGTGCGCGCGTTGCTGGAGTCGGCAATTGCGCAGGTGCAGTTGAAGCGGCCTCGGCAGGGGCACACGCTGCACTGAGGCGCCGGCTCATTCGGCTGATGGCTCGTATAAACAGGTTGTCCGGGCAAACGCATTCGCGGGTAAACCCGCTCCCACAGGGATCGCGCAAGGTCTGAAACTCTGCACAAGGCTCAGGCCCGACAGAGTAGTTGTGGGAGCGGGTTCACCCGCGAAGAGGTCATCAGCCTCAGTAAGTAAAGAGGATTGAGAATGGACAAGGAACTCCCCGAAGCAACCGCCAGGCTTGGCGTCACCGTCGGCTCGGCCACCTGCCTGGAAGCCGTGGCCAAAGGCAAGCGCCTGTTCCGCGTAGAACCCGGCAACTGCTGCGACCACGCCATGGCGCAAGCCTCTGTACTGATGGACTGCTCGCGCCGCGCCTCCTTCATCGGCGTGATGGACGACGAACCCGCGCTGGTCTGGGCCTCGCACTACCTGTGCGAGATGGCCAAAGCACTGATGGACGATGCGCACTTGGGGATGCTCAAGCACCACTGAAACACTGTTGCCCGGGCAACAGCAGTTCAGCAGCTTGCTCCGCCAGCCTGCAGGGCAGACCATCAGCCCTTTCGACCAAGTCTCTGACCTGCATGGCATTTTCACCCTGGCACGGTTGCTGCTCCGCTCCCTGGACACTCTCAAGTCCTGCCAAGGAGCACCTGCATGAGCCAGCAACCGATCAAATTCGCCTACTGGGTCCCCAACGTCAGTGGTGGCCTGGTGGTCAGCACCATCGAGCAGCGCACCAGTTGGGACATCAACTACAACCGCAAGCTGGCGCAGATCGCCGAGCGCGCCGGTTTCGACTACGCCCTGTCACAGATCCGCTTCACCGCAGGCTACGGCGCCGACAACCAGCACGAATCGGTCACCATCAGCCACGCGTTGCTGGCGGCCACCGAGAAACTCAAGGTCATCGCCGCCATTCTGCCGGGCCCGTGGAACCCGGCGCTGGCGGCCAAGCAGCTGGCCAGCATCGACCAGTTCACCAACGGCCGTGTCGCCATCAACGTCGTGTCGGGCTGGTTCAAGGGCGAGTTCCACGCCATTGGCGAGCCGTGGCTGGACCATGACGAACGCTATCGCCGTTCCGAGGAATTCATCCGGGCGCTCAAGGGCATCTGGACCGAAGACAACTTCACCTTCAACGGCGACTTCTATCGCTTTCGCAACTACAACCTCAAGCCCAAGCCGTTGCAGCAGCCGCACCCGGAAATCTTCCAGGGCGGCAGTTCGCGGGCAGCGCGGGACATGGCGGCGCGGGTCTCGGACTGGTACTTCACCAACGGCAATACGGTCGAAGGGATCAAGGCGCAGGTCGATGACATCCGCGCCAAGGCTGCCGCCAACGGGCATTCGGTGAAGATCGGGGTGAATGCCTTCATTATCGCGCGCGATACCGAGGAACAGGCGCGGGCGGTGTTGCAGGAGATCATCGACAAGGCCAACCCCGAGGCGGTGAAGGCTTTCGGCCATGAAGTGAAGCATGCCGGCGCCGCCAGCCCGGAAGGCGAGGGCAACTGGGCCACGTCCAGCTTCGAGGACCTGGTGCAGTACAACGACGGTTTCAAGACCAATCTGATTGGCACGCCGCGGCAGATTGCCGAGCGCATCGTGGCGTTGAAGGCAGTGGGTGTGGACTTGATTCTGTCCGGTTTCCTGCATTTCCAGGAGGAGGTGGCGTACTTCGGTGAGCAGGTATTGCCATTGGTGAGGGCGCTGGAGGCAGAGAAGGCAGAGGTGCAGGCTGTCGCTTGAGCTGCGCAATACTCGGGGGGATCGCCGGCAAGCCGGCGATGAGGTAGTAACATCACATTTCCAGCGACAAGAATGCTCATACCATCAGTGTTGGCCCTGGTGGTGAAACCCGTTAAGGTGTCGCCCCCAGCAAGGAACGCCGCGACCCCAGGGAGTAGTCGATGTCGCTTTTCAATCGGGCCAACCCACCTTTCGGCCTGCGCAAGGGCAGTATCTTCACGCCTGCCCGAACGCTCGAACCGCTGTTCGACGGTTACTCGGAGCTCCAGTTTCCCGGCCGGGAAACGGTGTGGGCCTGCGGCGAGGTCGACCTTGGCCAGTCGGTACGTCTGTTGCGTTACTACCTGGACAACGAAGATTACTGGCTGCAAGTGCTGATGCACGGCAGCCAGCCGGGCGATATCGTGCTGTTCGGCTACCACAGCGCCATCGCCGTGCGCGACGACGCACACCGGCAGTATCTGGTCGGCTGCCTGTCCAAGGTCGGCCTGCCGATCTACACGCATGATGGCTGCCTCTACTCGCGCCAATGGGGCCAGGCCCAAGGGCAGGCTGAGCTGGTCCAGTTCCAAGAGCAGGTGGTCAGCCCGCAAGCGCGCTATGGCATCCAGCACCTGTCGATGCTTTATGCTCGCGACACGGGCCTGCTCGACCGTCGCGAATTCCTGCTGTTTTCCCTCGAAGAAGATGAGCACGGCGCGCTCACCTTCACCACCTCGCTGGGCGTCACCCTGTTCCCCACGGACTTCAACGTAACCTGACAAGGATTCACCATGCTCGACGCGCTTCGCCTGTCACTCAATGCTTCGGCAGTGACCGGTTTCATCCTCTATATCAGTGTGGCACTGCTGTTGTTCTGGCTGTTCCAGTTCATCTACACGCGCCTCACGCCCCACCGCGAGTTTTCACTGATCCGCGAAAACAATCCGGCAGCCGCCATCGCCTTGGGTGGCTCGTTGATCGGTTTCTCGCTGCCGGCCAGCAACATCATCGCCTACAGCGTGAGCATTCTCGACTTCGTCGCCTGGGTGGTGATCGCGGCAGTGGTGCAGCTGCTCGCTTTTGGCCTCACCAGCCTGGTACTGCGCGACCTGTCCAGGCGCATCGCCAACGGTGAACTGGCTGCGGCCATATACGCCGCCAGCGTGGCAATCAGCGTGGGCTTTCTCAACTCGGCCTGTATGACCCCGGCGGCCTGAAGTGCAAGGAGCCCCCATGAAGCCCCCTATTCGACGCAGCTCCGTCAAGCTGGTGCTGGCCGGCTCGTTGCCGCTGGCGCTGACCGCTTGCGGCCCGCAGGAAGAGCTGTACACGGTCACCCAGCAAAGCAATTACGACAGCGTTGCGGCCTGTGTCGCCGACAATGTGCCGGAACCCGTCTGCAACGATGCCTTCAAGCGGGCGCTGGCAGATTACCAGCGCAATGCGCCGACGTTTTTCACCAAGGCGGAGTGCGAGGCGCAGTTCACCCCGGACGGTTGCCAGATCACTGTTGGTGGCCGCTACATGCCGCGCATGAGTGGCTTCGAGCTGCAGACCAGCGCTGAGGTGACGCAGTCTCAGCTCGACGCGGGTTATGCCCAGGGCGGAGGCTATGGCCATGTGGCCACTGCCGCGGTGGCCGGCATGCTGCTTGCGCAGATGGGCAACAGCGCCGGCCGTCACTACAGCGCGCAACCGTTGTATGCCTACCGCGACGGTGCAGGCCAGCGGCATGGCTTGCTTGGCCAGCGCTATGGTGCCATGGGTGGTATTCAGCGCGTGAAACAGGACGAAGAGAGCAGCAGTTCTTCGAGTGGCGGAGGAGGGGGCGGCAGCTACGGCGGCTCGAGCCGCAACGAATCGCGTTCGGCGACCTCGGCTTCGGTCACGCGCGGTGGCTTTGGCGGCCAGGCCACTGCGCGCAGCGGTTGGGGTGGCAGGTCCGGCAGTTACTTCGGGGGATAGGCATGCGCAAGGTCGAACTGGCGGAGCGTCCCGACTGGCGCACGACAGCCCTGCGCGAGGGCTTTGCCTTTCACACGATCGGCGGTGAACGTTACTGGGACGAACGTGGGTACTACCAGTTCAGCGAGGCCCAGGTGGTGCATGACCTGCACGCCCCGACCGCAGAGCTGCATGCGATGTGCCTGGACGCGGTAGGGCGCATCGTCGAAAGCGAAGCACTGATGGCGCGTCTGGCGATCCCGCCAGCCTTCTTCGATCTGGTGCGCCGCTCATGGCAGGAAGGGCAGGCGCACCTCTACGGGCGCTTCGACTTCAGTTATGACGGCAACGGCCCGGCGAAGTTGATCGAAGCCAACTACGACACGCCCACTTCGTTGTATGAAGCGGCGGCCTTCCAGCTGATCTGGCTGGAGGAACAGATCCAGCGGGGCGTTCTGCCCGCCGAGGCCAGCCAGTTCAATACCCTGGCCGAAGACCTGGTGCAGGCATTTGCAGCGATGCCGGGGCATGGCGAGTTCCATTTTTCCACCATCTCCGGTTCGTTGGAGGACCGCGGCACCACCGACTTCTTGCGCAAGATGGCCGAGCATGCCGGTATCCGCACCCGGCATATCGACCTGGAGGACATAGGCCTGGATGGTGAGGGCCGCTTCGTCGACCTGCAGGGGCGGGCAATTGAGCGGCTGTTCAAGCTGCATGCCTGGGAGCACATCTTCCACGAGGATTTCGGCCAGGCGATTGCAGGGTGCGACACGCAGTTCGTCGAACCACCCTGGAAGGCGTTGATTTCCAACAAAGGCATTCTGCCGTTGCTCTGGGAGTGGCATGAAGGCCATCCGAACCTGTTGCCGGCCTTTGTCGACGACAGCCCGCAGTTAGCGGTGCCCAAGGGCTGGGTACGCAAGCCGTACTTCTCGCGGGAAGGGGCTAATGTGGAGATCCGCACCGCCGAGGGGGAGCGGGTTTTCGAGGACGGGCCATACGATGATGCGCCATATATCCTGCAGGGGTTTGCGCCGCTGCCTAAGTTTGGTGACAGCTATACCTTGATCGGGTCCTGGGTGATTGGAGGCAGGGCCTCGGGGATTGGCATCCGTGAGGATGATTCGTTGATTACCAAGGACAGTTCGCGGTTCTTGCCCCATGTGGTGATCGGCTGAGGAGGTCAGGACCACCCGCATGAATCCTCAGGTCGGTTTCAGGATGCGCCTGGTCGCTCGCACACAACCTTCCGGCAGCACAAGTGCCATGCTTGTGGGATGCCCATGAGTCCAGTGCGCGCAGACGCACGGCCATCGGCAAGGAGGCCTCCGCGCCCACGCCACCGTGACGTGGCCGGTGTGCCGCAGCAGAACACGCCGGACACCCGCCCTCCATAACAATTCAGGCAGGGTCCGTGATGCCGAGGTCCGCTGTATGCCTGATGAACTGCTTCACCTGCCGGTAATCCAAAGCATCCTGATCCGCGAGAAGGACACCCCCGGCGCGCTGTTGCCGATCCTTCACGCCCTCCAGGACGCTGTCGGTTTCATCCCCGAAGCTGCCGTCCCTGAAATCGCCCATGCCCTCAACCTCAGCCTCGCCGAGGTGCGCGGGGTGATCAGCTTCTATCACGACTTCCGCACTACGCCGCCTGCCCGCCACATCCTGCGCCTGTGCCGCGCCGAATCGTGCCAGAGCCGTGGCAGTGAAGCCCTGGCCGCGCAACTGCGCGAACAGCTGGCGCTGGATGACCACGGCACCAGCGCCGATGGTGCCATCAGCCTGCGCCCGGTGTACTGCCTGGGCGCCTGCGCCTGCTCGCCGGCGCTGGAGCTGGATGGCCAGGTGCATGCGCGGCTCACCCCCGAGAGCCTGCGGGCGTTGGTGAACGGTTGTCTGGAGGACGAAACATGCTGAAGTTGTTCATCCCCTGTGACTCGGTCGCCCGTGCAGTCGGCGCCGATCAGGTCGCCGATGCGATCAAGGCCGAGGCCGAGCGCCGCCAGCTGCCCATCGAGGTTCAACGCACCAGCTCGCGTGGCCTGTACTGGCTGGAGCCGCTGCTGGAATGCGAGAGCAGCGAAGGGCGCCTGGGCTTCGGCCCGGTCACCCCGGCAGACGTGCCGTCGCTGCTTGACGCCCTGGCCGGTGAGCCCGGCGGCCATTCGCTGGCGCAGGGCCCGGTCGAAGAAATCGCCTACCTGAAATCCCAGCAGCGCCTGCTGTTCGCCCGCGCCGGCATCACCCGCCCATTGTCGCTGGACGACTACCGCGCCCACGGCGGTTTCAAGGGCCTGGAGACGGCCGTGGCGCTGGACGGCGCCGCGGTGGTCGCCACCGTGCTCGATTCCGGCCTGCGCGGACGTGGCGGTGCGGCATTCCCGGCCGGCATCAAGTGGCGCACCGTGCGCGACGCCAAGGCAGAGCAGAAGTACGTGGTGTGCAACGCCGATGAAGGCGACTCCGGCACCTTCGCCGACCGCATGCTGATGGAGGGTGATCCGTTTCTGCTGATCGAAGGCATGATCATCGCCGGCCTCGCCGTCGGGGCCGACAAAGGTTACATCTATGTGCGTTCGGAATACCCCGACGCCATCCGCGTGCTCAACCAGGCGCTCGCCATCGCCCGCGACGCCGGTTACCTCGGCAGCAGCGTGGCCGGCAGCGGCCAGGCCTTCGACCTGGACGTGCGGGTGGGCGCCGGTGCCTATATCTGCGGCGAGGAAACCGCACTGCTCGAATCCATCGAAGGCAAGCGCGGCATCGTTCGCGCGAAGCCGCCGTTGCCCGCGCTCGAAGGCCTGTTTGGCCTGCCCACGCTGGTGCACAACGTGCTCACCCTGGCCTCGGTGCCAACCATTCTGGCCGAGGGCGCGGCGTTCTACCGCGATTTCGGCATGGGCCGCTCGCTGGGCACCATGCCGTTCCAGCTGGCCGGCAATATCCGCCATGGCGGCCTGGTGGAACGCGCCTTTGGCCTGACCCTGCGGGAACTGGTGGAAGGCTACGGCGGCGGCACTGCCAGCGGCCGCCCGCTCAAGGCTGCGCAGGTTGGCGGCCCGCTCGGCGCCTGGGTACCGCCCAGCCACTTCGATACCCCGCTGGACTACGAGGCCTTCGCCGCCATGGGCGCGATGCTCGGCCACGGCGGCGTGGTGGTGGCTGACGATACCCTGAACATGGCCAGCATGGCGCGCTTCGCCCTGCAGTTCTGCGCCGAGGAATCCTGCGGCAAGTGCACCCCGTGCCGGATCGGCTCGACCCGTGGCATGGAGGTGGTCGACCGGCTGATCGCGACCAGTGACTTCACTGAGCGCCATGACCAGGCCCTGCTGCTGCGCGACCTGTGCGACACCATGCAGTACGGCTCGCTGTGCGCCATGGGCGGCATGACCGCCTACCCGGTGGCCAGCGCCCTCAAGTACTTCCCCGCCGATTTCGGGCTGACCACCACGGAGGCCGCACAGTGATCAACTACTTCGATCCTGAAACTGACCTGGGCACGCCGGCCCGCGACAGCGACGTACAGGTCAGCCTGAACATTGATGGCCGCAGCATCAGTGTGCCGGCCGGCACCTCGGTGATGCGCGCCGCCGCCATGCTCGGCACCAGCATCCCCAAGCTGTGCGCCACCGACAGCCTCGAAGCCTTCGGCTCGTGCCGCATGTGCATGGTGGAAATCGACGGCATGCGGGGCTACCCGGCCTCGTGCACCACACCGGTCAGCGAAGGCATGGTCGTGCGCACGCAAACCCCGCGCCTGGCCGACCTGCGCCGTAATGTGATGGAGCTGTACATCTCCGACCACCCGCTGGACTGCCTGACCTGTTCGGCCAACGGCAACTGCGAACTGCAGACCGTTGCCGGCCAGGTCGGCCTGCGCGAGGTGCGCTACGGCTATGACGGCGCCAACCACCTGGCGGAGAAGAAGGACACCTCCAACCCGTATTTCGACTACGAACCCAGCAAGTGCATCGTCTGCAGCCGTTGCGTGCGCGCCTGCGAAGACATCCAGGGCACCTTCGCCCTGACCATCACCGGGCGTGGTTTCGAGTCGCGGGTGGCAGCGGCCGGCGGCGACAACTTCCTGGCCTCCGAATGCGTGTCGTGCGGCGCCTGCGTGCAGGCCTGCCCGACCGCGACCCTCACCGAAAAGAGCCTGGTCCAGCTTGGCCAGCCCGAGCGTGCGGTGATCACCACCTGTGCCTACTGCGGCGTTGGCTGCTCGTTCCGCGCCGAGATGAAGGGCGACCAACTGGTGCGCATGGTCCCGGACAAGAACGGCGGCGCCAACCACGGCCACGCCTGCGTCAAGGGCCGCTTCGCCTGGGGCTATGCCACCCACCCCGACCGCATCACCAGGCCGATGATCCGCAAGCGCCTGGAAGACCCGTGGCAGGAAGTCAGCTGGGATGAGGCGGTCACCTACGCCGCCAGCGAGTTCCGCCGCATCCAGCTCAAGTACGGGCGCGACTCCATCGGCGGCATCACCTCCAGCCGCTGTACCAACGAAGAAGCCTACCTGGTGCAAAAACTGGTGCGCACGGCGTTCGGCAACAACAACGTCGACACCTGCGCCCGGGTGTGCCATTCGCCGACCGGCTATGGCCTGAAGCAGACCCTCGGTGAGTCGGCCGGCACCCAGAGCTTCGACTCGGTGATGCAGGCCGACGTGATCCTGGTGATCGGCGCCAACCCCACCGACGCCCACCCGGTGTTCGGCTCGCAGCTCAAGCGCCGCCTGCGCCAGGGCGCACGGCTGATCGTAATCGACCCACGGCGCATCGACCTGGTCGACTCGCCCCACGCCCGTGCCGAACTGCACCTGCAGCTGCGCCCGGGTACCAACGTGGCCATGCTCAACGCCCTGGCCCACGTGATCGTCAGCGAGGGCCTGCTGGCCCAGCGTTTCATCGACGCCCGCTGCGAAACCGAGGACTTCGCCCGCTGGCGCGACTTCGTCAGCCTGCCGGAAAACACCCCGGAAGCCCTGGGGCCCGTCTGCGGTGTGCCCGCCGAGCAGATCCGCGCCGCTGCCCGGCTGTACGCCACCGGCGGCAACGCGGCGATCTACTATGGCCTGGGGGTGACCGAGCATAGCCAGGGCAGTACCGCGGTGATGGGTATCGCCAACCTGGCCATGGCCACCGGCAACATCGGTCGCGAAGGGGTCGGGGTGAACCCGCTGCGCGGGCAGAACAACGTGCAGGGCTCCTGCGACATGGGCTCGTTCCCCCACGAGCTGCCTGGCTACCGGCACATCTCCAACGAAGGCGTGCGCGCCGAGTTCGAGCAGGCCTGGGGCGTGACCCTGCAGCCTGACCCGGGCCTGCGCATCCCCAACATGTTCGAGGCGGCGCTGGATGGCAGTTTCAAGGCGCTGTACTGCCAGGGCGAGGACATCGCCCAGAGCGACCCCAACACCCAGCACGTCACCGCTGCCCTGCGCGCCATGGAGTGCGTGGTGGTGCAGGACATCTTCCTCAACGAGACGGCCAAGTTCGCCCACGTGTTCCTGCCGGGCAGCTCGTTCCTCGAGAAGGACGGCACCTTCACCAACGCCGAGCGGCGCATCTCGCGGGTGCGCAAGGTCATGGAGCCGCTGGCCGGCAAGGCCGACTGGGAGGCTACCGTGGCCCTGGCCAATGCCCTGGGCTACCCGATGAACTACCGCCACCCGTCCGAGATCATGGACGAGATCGCCCGCCTGACGCCGAGCTTCCACCGCGTCAGCTATGCCGAGATCGACCGCCACGGCAGCCTGCAATGGCCGTGCAACGACGCCGCTCCCGACGGCACCCCGACCATGCACATCGACCAGTTCGTGCGCGGCAAGGGGCGCTTCATGCTGACCGGTTATGTGCCGACCGACGAGAAGGTCAACAGCCGCTACCCGCTGCTGCTGACCACCGGGCGCATCCTCAGCCAGTACAACGTCGGCGCCCAGACCCGGCGCACCGGCAACACCGCCTGGCACGATGCCGACCGGCTGGAGATCCACCCCAGCGACGCCGAAAGCCGTGGCATCCGCGACGGCGACTGGGTGGGTATCGGCAGCCGTGCGGGGCAGACCGTGCTGCGTGCCAAGGTCAGTGCGCGGGTAGCCCCTGGGGTGGTGTACACCACCTTCCACTTCCCCGAGTCCGGTGCCAATGTGATCACCACCGACAACTCCGACTGGGCCACCAACTGCCCGGAATACAAGGTCACGGCGGTGGAGGTGGTGAAGGTGTTCCACCCGTCGGAATGGCAGAAGCGCTACCAGGACTTCAGTGACGAACAGCGGCGCCTGCTCCAGGAGCGCCGCACTGCGGAAAAAGCCGAGGTGCGCCGATGAGCAGCGACAACTTGGTCAAGATGGCCAACCAGATCGCCCACTACTTCGACAGCGAACCAAACCGGGCGCTGGCGGTGCAGGGGGTGAGGCAGCATCTGAACAGCTTCTGGACACCGGCCATGCGCCGGCAGCTGGGGGAGTGGATTGCCGACCATGGTCAGGAAGGGCTGGATGCCAAGGTGGTGGAGGCCTTGGCTTAGCGCTGGCCTGTACCGGCCTCTTCGCGGCGGTTCGACGCCTCGATAAACCCGCTCCCACAGGGTGGTGCGCAAGGTCCGAACCCTGCGCAATATCTTGTGGGAGCGGGTTTACCCGCGAAAGGGCTGGTACAGGAAAAAATGAAATGTCCGTCATCTATGTCTGAAGAATCCTAGGGCAATGCTACGCTCGCGAATATTCCTACATTTTTCGCGGACGCTTCCTATGGACATGAACTGGCACCAGGCCCTGCAAGAGAGCCTGAGCTGGCTTGCAATCGCCTCGTTCATCACCCTCATCGGCTTCACCGCTGCTGCTTCCCTGGCCGTGCGCTACACGCGCTGGGGCAGCCAGTTCTGGCAGTTGGCGGGACCGTACTTCACCTTCCGGCGCAGTTGGCGCCCGCTGCTGCTGTTTGGCCTGCTGCTGGTACTGACGCTGTTCTCGGTGCGCCTGAACGTGCTGTTCTCGTTCTGGTACAACGGTTTCTACAGCGCCTTGCAGGCGCTGGACCAGACCGCCTTCTGGTACTTGCTGGGGGTGTTCGCGGTGCTGGCCACCATCCATGTGCTGCGTTCGTTGTTCACCTTCTACGTGACCCAGGCCTTCAGCATCCAGTGGCGGGTGTGGCTGACCGAGCGCCTGACCGGCGACTGGATGAAAGGCGATGCCTACTACCGCGGCCGCTTCCTCGCCGAGCCGGTGGACAACCCCGACCAGCGTATCGAACTGGACGTCAGCGCGTTCGTCAGCAACTCGGTGTCGCTGGCCCTGGGTGCGGTCAGCGCGCTGGTCTCGCTGGTGGCCTTTACCGGCATCCTCTGGGGCCTGTCGGCGCCGCTGACGGTGGCGGGGTACGAGATTCCCCGGGCAATGGTGTTTGCGGTTTACATCTATGTGCTGATCGCCACCTGGATCGCCTTCCGCCTCGGCCAGCCGTTGATCCGCCTGAATTTCCTCAACGAAAAACTCACGGCGAACTTCCGTTATGCGCTGATGCGCCTGCGCGAGAACGCCGAGAACATCGCCTTCTACCAGGGTGCGCCGGTCGAACGGGCAACTCTGCTGGGGCGCTTCGGTGCGCTGATCGTCAATGTCTGGGCACTGGTGTTCCGGAACCTGAAATTCAGCGGCTTCAACCTCGGTGTCAGCCAGGTGGCCGTCGTGTTCCCTTTCATCCTGCAGGCACCGCGCTTCTTCAGCGGCGCAATCAAGCTGGGTGACGTGATGCAGACCGCCCAGGCGTTCGGCCAGGTGCAGGATTCGCTGTCGTTCTTCCGTGAGTCCTACGACACCTTCGCCCAGTACCGCGCCACCCTCGACCGTCTGACCGGTTTCCTCGATGCCAACGACCAGGCCAGCACGCTGCCACGGGTGTTGACCGAAGACCAGCCACGGGCGCTGGACATCATCGGCCTGCAGGTGCTGCGCCCGGACGGCCATGCACTGATCGCCGACCTCGACCTGCGCCTGCACGGTGGCCAGGCGCTGCTGATCAAAGGGCCGTCGGGCAGTGGCAAGACCACCTTGCTGCGCGCCCTGGCGGGCCTGTGGCCGTATGCCGAGGGCGAAGTCCGGCGGCCGTTGGGTACCCAGGCGTTGTTCCTGTCGCAGCGGCCATACCTGCCGCTGGGCGACCTGCGTACCGCCATTGCCTACCCGGCCGACAGCCAGCCGGAGGATGAAGCCCGCATGCAGCAGGCCTTGCGCGAGGTCAACCTGGCACACCTGGCCGAGCGGCTGGCAGTGAACTGCGACTGGTCGAACATTCTCTCGGTCGGTGAGCAGCAGCGCCTGGCATTTGCCCGGGTGCTGTTCAACCGGCCGCAGGTGGTGTTCCTCGACGAGTCCACCTCGGCGATGGACGAAGGGCTGGAGCATGCGATGTATGCGTTGCTGCGCAAAGAGATGCCCGAGACCTTGCTGGTGAGCGTGGGGCATCGCAGTACCTTGGCCGACTTCCATACCCACCGGCTGGAAGTGGACGGGCAGGGCGGCTGGGCGCTGCGGCAGCAAGAGGTTCTGGCTTAACCTGCGGCAGGTGTATTGTCAGTGCTGGCCTCTTCGCGGGTAAACCCGCTCCCACAGGGATCGCGCAGGTCTTGAACTCTGTGATGTACTTGTGGGAGCGGGTTTACCCGCGAAGAGGCCGGCACTGACAACCGAAATTCAGGGCTGATGCTCGGCATCGAGCATAACGATCAGCTCAGCCCCGTCATTACGCACATTCCCCACGTCCTTGCCCACCGCAAACCACTCGAACGCCTCCACCGGCAAGCACTGCTCCCGCGCCAGGCGTTCGGCCTCCTCGGCAGGTACCTCAGGGTCGATCCATGCCCGCGCATGCTCCGGGCTCAGTACCAAGGGCCGGCGGTCATGGATATCGACCATCCCTGCATCGCTGGCGGCGGTGATGATCACGAAGCCATCTCCCTCGTTCGGCTCCAGCCCCGCATGCACCTCGGCCAGCGCCGCCATGAACATCGGCGCCTGGCTTTTCAAACGAATGAAATATGGCTGTTTGCGCTTGGGGTCCTGTGGGTCGGCCACCCATTCATACCAGCCATCGGCCATCACCAAGGCCCGCCCTTGCGGCCAAAGGGCCTTGAAGAACTTGCCGGTGGTCACCGTCTCGACCCGCGCGTTGATCGGCGCCGGCCGTTTACCCGTGGCCCAGAACGGCGCCCAACCCCAATGGCAAGGGTCGATGCGCAGGCCATCGGTGGCGTGATGCAGGATCAGCACGCGGCTGCCGGGGGCGACGTTGTAGCGGCCGATCGGCACGTTGTCGTAGCCGCTGATCACGTCCTGCTCGGCGTCCAGTTCACGCAGGTAGTCGGCCAGGCCCTGGTACTGGGCGAAGCGTCCGCACATGGCATGTACCCCCACTTGTCGAAATATCCTACGGCGAAATTGACCGGATACTCGCTACGGCGTTTACTGTATATCTATACAGTTTAATATCAAGGCCGTCGCATGACTTCCATCCTGGGTCCCATCACGGGCGGCAGTGTTGCCGTGCCGCGCTATCTGTTCCGTGTCCCGGCTGGCTTTCCGTCGCCAGCCGCCGACCACATGGAGCAGCCCATCTCGCTGGACGAGCTGCTCAACCTGCGCGCACCGCACATCTATCTGGTCAGGATAGACGGCGACAGCATGCAGGGGGCTGGTATCTTCGATGGCGACCTGGTGCTGGTCGACCGCTCGATCGAGGCGCGCCATGGCCATATCGTGATTGCCGCGGTCAACGGCGAGCCCTTGTGCAAGCGGCTGCAGCACGTTGCCGGGCAAGTGCTGCTGCGCTCGGAGAACCCGCGCTATGCGCCACGCTACATCATGGAGGGTGACGACTTCATGATCTGGGGCGTGGTGACCTTCAGTGTGCGCAGCCATGACCCGGCAGCCTGAGCCGGCTTAGCGCAGCAGCATCACCCCGACCAGGGTGGCACCGGCAAAGCCCGCCCCGACCAGGAAGGTCGCCTGGAACCCCGCGCCATCCCACAGCAGCCCGGCCACCACACTGGCGACCAGCAGTGCCACCCCGGTCAGCAGGTTGAACAGGCCGAATGCCGTGCCGCGCAGGTTGGCCGGCGCACTGTCGGCGATCAGCGCGGCGAAGACGCCTTGGGTGAAGCCCAGGTGCAGGCCCCAGGCGGCAACCCCCAGCGCCAGCCCGGCCCAGCCTGGCAGCAGGGCCAGCAACAGGTCGGCGGCGATCAGCAGGGCCAGCCCGATCATCAGCACGCCACGGCGGCCCACGCGGTCGGACAGCGCGCCAGCCGGGTAGGCCGACAGCGAATAGGCCAGGGCCATGAGCACCAGCACCGCCGGCGCCCACAACGGCGCCAGGCCCATGTCCTGAGCGCGCAGCAGCAGGAATGCCTCGCTGAAACGGGCCAGGGTGAACACCATGGCCAGGCCGATCAGCCGCCAGTAGGCCGGGCCCAGTCGCACCAGCTCATGCAGCGCCAGCGGCGAGCGCACCGGCCGCGCGCTGGGCGCCGTCTCGGGCTCGCGGACGAAGGCAACGAGAATGTACACGGCAACGAACGCCGGGATCACCGCCACCCAGAACACCGTCTGGAAATGGCTCGCGGTCAGCCACATCAGCACGATCGCCAGCAACGGGCCGAGGAATGCGCCGACGGTGTCCAGCGTCTGGCGCAGGCCGAAGGCCGCGCCGCGCAGTTCGGGCGGAGTTACATCGGCCACCAGCGCATCCCGGGGGGCACCGCGGATGCCCTTGCCGATACGGTCGACGAAGCGCGCCGCCGTCAGCCATTCCAGCCCGGAGGCCATGGGGAACACCGGCTTGGTCAACGCGCCCAGGCCATAGCCCAGCACCGTCAGCAGCTTGCGCTTGCCGAGGCGGTCGCTGAGCGCACCGGAGAAAACCTTGGTGATCGCTGCGGTGGCCTCGGCGATGCCCTCGATGAAGCCGACGGCGACCACCGAAGTGCCGAGCACTGTGACCATGTACAGCGGCAGCAGGGCGTGGATCATCTCCGAGGAAATGTCCATGAACAGCGACACGAAGCCCAGCGCCCAGACGCTGCGGGGAATCTTCGGCAGGGCCTTGGCGGTGGTGCTGTGCTCGGTTTTTTCGGCGCTGCGCATCGGGAGCCTCGGCGCGGTTGTCACAGTTCGAAACTGTAGGAGTTCGTACGCGGGATGCAAATCGGATGAGTGGCGGGAGGCATCGGTGGGAGGTTGTGGTTAACTGTATATAAATACAGTATTTGTTGATGCTGCCAGATGAACCCCATCCCTGTCTTTGCCCTGATCGACTGCAACAGTTTCTACGCCAGCTGCGAGCGGGTGTTTCGCCCCGACCTGCAGCGCACGCCCATCGTCGTGCTCAGCAACAACGACGGTTGCATCGTCGCCCGCAGTGCCGAGGCCAAACCGCTGGTGAAGATGGGCCAGCCGTACTTTCAGGTGAAAGACCTGCTGCGTCGGCACGGGGTCGTGGCGTTCTCCTCCAATTATGCGTTGTACGGCGACATGAGCCAGCGGGTGATGACGGTGATCGAGGGCATGGTCCCGGCGCTGGAGGTGTATTCCATCGACGAGGCCTTTGCCGACCTGGCCGGCATGCCCGGCGACCTGGAGCGCCTTGGCCGGGACATCCGCGCCCGGGTGTTCAAGCACACCGGCATTCCGGTGGGGGTGGGTATCGCCGGTACCAAGACCCTCGCCAAGCTGGCCAATCACGCAGCCAAACGCTGGTCGGTGCAGAGCGGTTGGGTAGTTGATCTGCGTGATCCGCTGCGTTACGAGCGGGTGCTGAAACGCTGTGATGTGTCCGAAGTCTGGGGCATCGGCAAACGCCTTACGGCCCAATTGCAAGAGATGGGCATCCGCACTGCCTGGGACCTGTCCCGCGCCAACCCCGGCCTGCTGCGCAAGACCTTCAGCGTGGTGGTGGAAAAGACCGCCCGCGAACTGGCCGGCACGCCTTGCCTGCAGCTGGAGGAGGTCGCCCCGCCACGCCAGGAAATCTGCTGCAGCCGCATGTTCGGCCAGCGCCTGACCGAGCTCGCACCGCTCAAGGAGGCGGTGGCCACCTACGTGATGCGCGCGGCGGAAAAACTGCGCAAGCAGCGCTCGCTGGCGCAACGGATGCGGGTGAGCATCCGCACCGGCATGTTCAACCCCGAAGAGCCGCGCTACGCCAACGGCGTGGTGGTGCAGCTGCCGTACCCGACCGATGATGAGCGGCTGCTGACACGCATGGCGCTGGAGGCGGTGGAGCGGGTGTATCGCGAGGGGTTTCGCTACAGCAAGGCCGAGGTGTTGCTGATGGAGTTGTGCCAGCGCGGGGAGGTGACGGGCGATCTGTTTGCGCCGATGCAGAGCGTGAAGGCCGAGCGGGTCATGCAGGTGATCGACGGCGTCAACGGGCGCTGGGGGAGGGGGACACTGCGCAGCGCGGCGGTGCCGGCGGCGGCGCAGTGGGCGATGCGCAGGGAATTGATGAGTGCGGGGTTTACCACGCAAATGGCCGGGTTGTGGCGGGTCAATCCTTGAATCCGCTGGTTCTACTACGTGGATTGAGCACTTCAAGTACTTTTTCAAGGCACGCGCTGTACCTGTGGGAGCGGGTTTACCCGCGAACACCGGCGAAGCCGGTGCCATGCACCGTGTTGGATTCTTCGCGGGTGAGCCCGCTCCCACAGGAACCGTGACAGCTTTCAGTCGAGCGCAGCCGCTTCGCGCAGGCTCAAGGCATTGGTCTCTGGCGCATACAGCCACGAAACCACCAGGCCGATCAGGGTAATCACCGCCGCCGCATACATCGTGTTGGCCACCCCGATGCCACTGAGCGAAGCCGGCACCAGATACGTCCCGGCAGCCGCCCCCACCCGGGAAAACGACGTCCCGATCCCCACCGCCATCGAGCGCATTTCCGTGGGAAAAATCTCGTTCGGGTACACCAGCGTCAGTACCTGAGCACCGCCAATGAACAGCGCGTACAGCGAGAAGAACAGCAGGATCAGCCCGCTCGAACTGCTGTTGTAGGCACCCAGGCCCAGCAACGCCATGCCGGAAAACAGGAAACTGCAGATCAGCATGTTGCGCCGCCCCACCGTATTGATCAGGCGCGTGGCGATCAGGCAGCCGATGACGAAGAACAGGGTGATGGCGACGGAGCTGATCGAGCCGAAGTCACCGGTCAGCCTGAGCGCCGCCAGGACCTTGGGCGCAAAGGCGTAGACCGAGAACACCGGCACGATCGAGCAGGTCCAGAACACCACCACGAACATCATCCGTTTGCCGTAGCCGGAGTGCAGCAGGGCACGCAGCGGCAGCTTGCGCTCCTGCGCCTGCTCTGGAAGGTTGGCGAGCGAGAACGCGCGGCCATAGACCTGCTTGATGATCGCCTGCGCCTCGTTGCGGCGTCCCTTGCTCAGCAACCAGCGCGGCGATTCCGGGGTGCCCAGGCGTATCAGGAGCAGCAGGGCGCCCAATACCGCGCCACTTGCCAACACCCAGCGCCAGGCCTGCTCAGCGTCACTGCGCAGGATCAGTTCGCCCACCACATAGGCGCAGGCCGCACCGGCAAACCACAGCAACGCCAACGCCGCCAACCTGGGCCCGCGGTACTGCCTGGGCAGAAACTCCACCAGCAGGGCGGTTGCCACCGGGTACTCGATGCCCACCGCCACACCGATCAACAGCCGAAGCATGAATAACGCCAGCGCCGTATCCGCCCAGCATTGGGCGACAGAGGCCAGCACGAAGATCACCGGGCCAACCAGGAACATGCGTTTTCTGCCGAAAACATCCGTCAGCCAGCCACCGATGAAACCACCGAAGAAGATGCCCAGGAGCGCCGAGGCTGCAATCATGCCTTCACAGAACCCATCGAGTTGCAAGGCGGAGGACATCTGCAACATCACCACGCCAATGATGCTCAGGACATAGCCATCAACGAATGAGCCGCCCCCGGAGCGAACGGTCAGGCGTTGGTGAAAGCGGTTCAGGGGCACGTCTTCAATGGAGGTTTGCGCACGCTTCATGGTTGCCCCGCTGCCAACTGGAACATGGCGCTGAAGGTGGCCTTGTGCGCAGCGTAATAGTCGGCCACGACCTGATCGGCAGAGGTCTCGCGTGCCTGTTTCATCATTCCTTCCAGGTCCTTGAGCGGGATCTGGTAGTGGGCGAAGAACGTGGCCACTTGTGGGAAGTCCTTGCTGAAGCCCTGGCGGGCAATGGCGTGAATCTGTTCGGCCTTGCCGTAGACCTCCTTGGGGTCATCCAGGTAGCGCAGCTGCCAGGTGGAAAACATCCAGTGCGGGCTCCAGGCATTGAGCAGCGCCCATTGGCCGCGTTTGAGCTGGCGGTCGAATTCGTTGAGCATGCCGGTTTCGGATGAGGCCACCAGCTTGTAGCCGTCGAGCTTGTAGTCGGCGATGGCGCGGGTGGCGGTCTTGTACTGGCCGTTGCCGACTTCCGAGGTGAGGATCTTGCCGGCGAACTTTTCGCGGACCTCCGGCTTGTTCAGGTCCTCGATGCTTTTGACTTCGCTTTCCGGAATGCTGGTGGGTACTGCAAGGCCCAGGCGGCCTTCGTACAGTACGCCTAGGTCTTCGAGCTTGTCTTTGTACTTGTCCCAGAACGGTTTGTGGCTGTACGTGAGCCAGGCCATGGGGATCATGTCGACCTTGCCGGCAGACAGCGCCTGAAACTGGATACCGATATCGGCCATGACCAGTTTCACCGGTTGCTGGAGCTGGTCTTCCAGGGCCAGCTTGGCCAGTTTCGTGGTGATCTCGGCGTCGGCCCAGTTGACCCAGCCGACCACCACAGGTTTCTTGTCCTCGGCCTGGCCAAGGGCGGCCAGCGAGGCAAATGCAATACCCACTGCCCATTGGCACACGGTGCGGGTTCTGACGAGATTCAGGATCATCGGGCATCTCCATTTCTTGTAATAGTCGGGTTTGGCAGATTGATGATTGGCGCTGTCCCTTGTTGTTCGTTCAGCCGTCCTGGCTGGCGTGACAGTCAGAGGTACTGGTAGCGGTTGACCACCGGTGTACGAATGGCCCAGAGGCCATCCACGCCTTTACGGATAGTCACGTGGTTGCCGGCGGCAATGGCGACCGGCGGATTGCCTGGGCTGTGGATGACCGCTTCGCCGCTTTGCACGACGAACTGCACATCCTGGTCGTACTGGTAAGCGAAGCGGTCGGTTTCGCCGCTTTCCCACAGCGCCCAGTGTTGGCTGGCCTGCTGCTCTTCGGGGGTGGCCTGGCGTTTGATGATGGTGGTCATTGTCTTGCTCCTGCGACGTTCACGCCGACGCCTTGTGTCGAGAGCCCGGTTTGAGCTGGCTGTGATAGGGCAGGGCTTCAGGCTGCAACCCCGGTTTGCCCAGCACCAGGTCGCTGGCTTTTTCCGCCAGCATGATGGTGGCGGCATTGATGTTGGCACTGGGCACGGTCGGGAACACCGACGCATCGATCACCCGTAGGCCTTCGATACCCCTGACCCGTAGGTGACTGTCGACCACGGCCATGGGGTCATTGTCGCTACCCATCTTGCAGGTGCCGCAGGGGTGGTAGGCGCTGGCGGCGTCTTCGCGGATGAAGGCATCCAGCGCCTTGCCAGAGCGGATGTGGCGGCCCGGGGTATCCTCGCGATGGTTGTAGCGTTTGAACGCGGGCTGCTCGGCGAAGGCGATGCCCAGGCGCATGGCCTCGCGCATCACCCGCCAGTCTTCCTCGGTGGCCATGTAGTTCGGGTCGATCCGTAGCGGGTCGGCGACCCTGGCGCTGCGCAGCTTCACTGAGCCGCGACTGGTCGGGCGCATCGGGCCTACGCCGATGCGGTAGCCGTAGGTGGTGCTGAGCGGGATCCAGTTCTTGTCGAAAAACACCGGGAAGAAGTGGAACTGGATATCCGCATGCGGGGTGCTCGGCGAACTGTTGAGGAAGGCGCCGACGTGGCATTGGTTGACCGCCGCCACACCCTTCCTGAAACCGAACCACTGCAAGCCGGCCCAGAGCATGCGGTGGTACTGCAGTTCGCGGTTCAGCGATACCGGTTCCTTGGTTTCCATCTGGATATGGCATTCCAAATGGTCCTGGAGGTTTTCGCCGACACCCGGCACGTTCAACCGGGTGGCAATGCCGTGCTCGCGCAGGTGATCGGCAGGGCCGATCCCCGAAAGCATCAACAGCTGAGCAGAACCGAACACGCCGCAGCACAGCAGGCTCTCGCGCTGCGCACGGACATCGATCACACGGTTCTGGTAGACGACGCGAAAGCCAGTTGCCCGCGTGCCTTCGAAGTTGATCTTCTGCACTTCGCAGCCCAGCCAGAGGGTCAGGTTGGGGTGCTGGCCCAGCGCGTGGATATAGCCATAGGCAGCGCTGTTGCGAATGCCATCACGCACGCTCATCTCGAAGCGCGAAACCCCTTCCTGGCGATAGCCGTTGACGTCGTCCGTCAGGCTGAAGCCCGCCTGTTGGCCCGCCTCCAGGAATGCGGCATTGAGCGGGCTCAGCTGTTCCTGGCGCTGGGCACGGATGGGGCCGCTGTCGCCACGGTGGATACCGCCGATCGGGCTGGATTCGATTTTCTTGAAGTAGGGCGCGCAGTCAGCCCAGCTCCAGCCTTCTGCCCCTTGTGCCTGCCAGCCGTCGTAGTCGAGCGGGTGACCACGCAGCCAGGTCATGCCATTGATCGACGACGAGCCGCCGAGCACCCGACCACGGGGTTGCTGGATCTTGCGGTTGTTCAGGTGGGTCTGTTCTTCGGTGTAGTACCACCAGTTGTACTTCGACGTCGGCTTGAACGCCGAGCGCAGGCCTGCAGGCATGCGGATGATCCACGACTTGTCGGAGGGGCCAACCTCCAGCAGCAGGACCTGGTGGCCCGCATCGGAAAGCCGACGCGCCAGCACGCAACCCGCCGAGCCAGCACCGGCAATCACATAGTCAAATTCGGCTTTCATTGTTCTTCTCCGGCACACACGGCCAAGCCAATCGGGGCATCGGTGGTGAGCGGTCACACACCGTCGACGGGCCCAATCTAGCCAAGGGCGGAGCAGGCGGATATCGAATAAAAAATAAGCACGGCATAAAAAAAATTTAAGCCGCAGGCAGCCAGTCGTTGCTGGGCAGGTGCAGGGCGCAGACGGGTTTGACAGGCGTTTTTTCATGCCTGCCTAATGCCGGGCAGCGTTCATTTTTCCGCCGAGGTAGTTTCCGTGCGCCTTCTCGACCTTGCGTTGCTGCACAGCTTCAAGACCATCGCCGAAAGCAAGAACCTCTCGGTGGCGTCGCAACGGCTGCACAAGACCCAGGCCGCGGTGAGCATCCAGTTGAAGAAACTGGAGGACCTTGTGGGGGAGCGGCTGGTGGAACGGGGGCACCAGAGCACGGTTCTCACGGCCCACGGTGAACGCATGCTGGAGTATGCACGCAGGATGCTGGCGCTGAGCGACGAGGCCATGGCGCACTTCACCAAAGGCGAGGTGTGCGGCACCGTGCGCTTCGGTATTCCGGACGACTACGCCAGTGCGTTCTTGCCACCGGTCATTCAGCAGTTCACCCAGCGTTACCCCAAGGTCAGCTTGAAGATCCGCAACGACATCAGCCAGAACCTGTTCGCCGCCCTGGAGGCTGGCGAGCTGGACCTGGCGCTGGTCACCCAGCGGGCGGCGGATGGCAACGGCGAGGTACTGCGCTGCGATCAGCTGCACTGGGTGGGGGCGGCAGGTTTCGAGCTGGACCGCAGCGCGCCCTTGCCGTTGGCGCTCTACCCCCATGGTTGCGGGTATCGCCGGCACATTCTTTCGGCGTTGAGCGCGAGCCTGATCGATTACGAAGTGGCCTTCGAGTGTACCGGTGTTACTGGCGTGCAGCTTGCGGTGGAAAGCGGGCTGGCGATTGCGGCAACGTCCACGCCGTTGATTCGGCCGGGATGGCAGATACTGGAGACCGGTGACGCGGCGCTGCCGGCGTTGGGTAATGTCATCATCGAACTGCGTCAGAGCCTGGGTGAGCCTTCGGCCGCAGTCCGGTTCTTTGCCGATGAGCTACGCAGGCAAGTCGTTGCGCGCTAGCTTCGAAATCGCCGGGGCCGCTGCGATGGGCCGCACAGCGACCCCGGCGATCTCAAAGGCTCAACCGCACTGCCAGCGCCGCCAAGGTCAGCAGCAACACCGGCACGGTCAGCAGCACGCCAACCTTGAAGTAGTACCCCCAGCCAATCTTCACGCCCTTGCGCGCCAGTACATGCAGCCACAACAAGGTCGCCAGGCTGCCGATCGGGGTAATCTTCGGCCCCAGGTCGCAGCCGATCACATTGGCGTAGATCATCGCCTCGCGGATCACGCCGTGCGCCTCGCTGGCCTGGATCGACAATGCGCCGATCAACACGCTGGGCAGGTTGTTCATCACCGAGGACAGCAGCGCGGCTATCAACCCGGTACCCAGAGAGGCGGCCCACAGGCCGTGCCCGGCAAGGTCGTTCAGCACGTGGGTCAGCGAGTCGGTCAGGCCGGCATTGCGCAGCCCGTAGACCACCAGGTACATGCCCAGCGAAAACACCACGATGTGCCACGGCGCCTCGCGCAGCACCCGGCGGGTCATGATCACGTGGCCGCGTGCGGCAACCGCGAACAGCACCAGGGCGCCAGCGGCGGACACCGCACTGACCGGGATGCCGAGTGGCTCCAGCACGAACAACCCGGCCAGCAAGCCCACCAGTACCACCCAGCCGACGCGAAAGGTGGCGCGGTCGCGGATGGCCAGGGCCGGCAGCTTGAGGTCCTTGCTGGCGTAGCGGGTGGGAATGTCGCGGCGAAAGTAAAGCCACAGCACCAGCAGCGTGGCCGCCACCGCCACCAGGTTGACTGGCACCATCACGGACGCATAAGCGTTGAAACCCAGGCTGAAGTAGTCTGCCGAAACGATGTTCACCAGGTTCGACACCACCAGTGGCAGGCTGGCGGTGTCGGCAATGAAGCCGGCGCCCATGACGAAGGCAAGGGTCGCAGCGGGGGAGAAACGTAGCGCCAACAGCATCGACATGACGATTGGGGTGAGGATCAGCGCTGCCCCGTCATTGGCAAACAGCGCTGACACGGCGGCCCCCAGCAGCACCATGAAGGCGAACAGCCGCCGCCCGTCACCCCGTGCCCAGCGCGCCACGTGCAGTGCGGCCCATTCGAAGAAACCCGCTTCATCCAGCAGCAGGCTGATGACGATCAGGGCGATGAAGGTGGCGGTGGCATTCCAGATGATCGCCCAGACGGTGGGGATGTCGTGCAGCGTGACCACCCCGAACAACAGCGCCAGCATGGCGCCGAGGCTGGCGCTCCAGCCGACGCCGAGGCCCCTGGGCTGCCAGATGACCAGGGTCAGGGTGAACACGAAGATCAGCGCGGCTGGGAGCATGGGCAGGGCATCACTGGTTGTGGGCGCCGACTTGGAACATCCGTGGGTCGTACATGAAATCGTACATTTCAACCACCTGGATCTGGCTCACCGCTGGGTGGCTGGGGTTGATCACGATGTTGCGTTCCAGCGGCAGGATGGCAGATGGGATGATCAGCCCAAGGTGGCTGTTCGACTTCAGCCAGGCAGTGCCGAAGTCCATGCTTGGGCGGTCGGCAGGCAGGCTGGCCCAACCTTCGGGCAGGTCCGCCGCATCGACCTGCAGATACAGCGAAGTATCCGCAGGTAGCTCGAAGCAGGTGATCTTCAGGGGAACGGTGGGTTCGCCCGCCGCATGTACAAAGGTTTCCAGGCAACAGATTGCCGGCGTCATGCCCATGTATACGGCGGGTACGTCCTGATCGTTCCAGCGCCCGCCTTCGATGGCCGCACCCTTGCCGCTCAAGTCAGTGGCGCGTTTTGCCTTCGCTATTCGCCACCCCCGCATCAGGCAACCCCACCCCATTCCAGGGCCTGCAGTACCCGGCGTACCTGCTTGGCACCGATTTCGGTTTCGCAGAGCAGGATCGGCGCAACATCGCCCAGGGCCTTGTTCGGCTTCGATAGCCACTGTGCAGCCGTGTCACGGCTTTCGAAGACTTCCTCGGCCTGATGGGACACCGAGGCGATGCGGTCCAGGCGTTCGGAGGCAACGGTATCGAGCACTTCATGCTCCCGAACGCGCCGCTCCAGCGTGGAGATCGAGGCATTGAGCAACAATGCCAGACTGGGTTCTTCCAGGTTGAAGGTGTAGCGCACGGCACGGAAGAGGTGGGCAGAAAAGCCGCGCTTGATCTGCACCAGCCGCTCCGACTCCCTGAGTGCATTGCGGCCGGCGCTGAATGCCCAGAATTCGTCGATGCCAGAACTGCGCACATCTTCCTTGGCTTTTTCGTGACGCCGCTGGGCGATTGAAGTGCTCATCACGCCTCCGTCAATTGACTGGTTTTTTTCGTCAAATGAAGTATAGGCGTGTCTGGCACTCGATTGCACCTACCTTCCGGCAGGCGCATGGTTTCCTGTTCGCTCATCCGGCCGTCACCCTGGCAAAGGCTTGCCGAAAGCGCAGCATGTCCGCACCCCGTGCGATCCGCCCTGCCAAGACGTTATTGCGGTAAAACTGCCGCCAGCGTGGTAAACCAGTCAACCCGACTCGCAATGAAGAACGCCCAAGTGAGAGCCGTACACCTGACCTTGCTCTGCCATGCCCTGACTCAAGCCCAGAAAAGTGGGCGCCTGGCGCATCCCGACGACGGCCCTTTGCGTTTGCCTGACCTGCCGTTGGGCATCGAGCCCACCGTGCAACTGCTGACTGCGCCGGAGCGGCGTGCAAGCGAGAGCGCGCACTGGGCCGCAGCACAGGCGCAGGTCGAGCCCGCATTGGCCGATTGCGACCTGGGCAGTTGGCAGGGCTTGCCGCTGAAGCAGTTGCAAGCAGAGCAACCCCGTGCTCTGGCCCAGTGGCTGGAAGATCCGTTCAGCGCACCCCATGGCGGTGAGTCGTTCGCGCAGGTGTGCGAGCGTGTGGGGGCCTGGTTGATGGCCTTCGACAGGCCGGGTGAGTGGCTGGCGGTGACTCACCCTTGGGTGATTCGCGCTGCACTGGTGAAGGTGTTGGCGTGCCCGCTGGCTGCCGCCCAGCGAATCGATGTGCTGCCGTTGTCACGGGTCGAGCTGAGCTTTACCGGGCAATGGCGCTTGCGCCTGGGCTGAGCAAGCGCCGGTTGCCGGGTCAGAACGCCAGTTTGTAGCCGATCAGCAGCAGCATGGTCGCCAGGCAGGGGCGCAGCACGCGGTCGGAGATGCGCCCGGTAAGGTGGCTGCCCAGGTAGATGCCGGGCAGCGAGCCCAGCAACAGGTAGCCCAGCAGCGACCAGTCCATGTTGCCCATGCCGGCGTGGCCGATACCGGCGACCAGGGTCAGGGGTACGGCGTGGGCGATTTCGGTACCGACCAGGCGGCGGGTGGCCAGGAACGGGTAGAGCAGGAACAGCGCCACGGTGCCCAATGCGCCAGCGCCGATCGAGGTCAGGGTGACCATCACGCCCAGCACCACGCCGGTCAGTACGGTGAGGGTGTTCAGGCTGCGGTCGCTGAGGTGGTAATGATCACCGGCGTGACGGCTGGCGAACGCTTGCAGGCGCGACTTGAACAGGATCGCCAGCGCAGTGAGGATCAGCACCACTGCCAGGCCTTGCTTGATGATGGCGTTCAGCGCCGTGGTGTCGGTGTGCAGGGTGCTGAGGAACCACAGGGTCAGGGCTGCCGCCGGCACGCTGCCGAGGCTGAGCAGGCCGGTGATCTTCCAGTCGATGTTCTTGTTGCGCGCATGTACCCAGATGCCACCGCCCTTGGTGATGGCGGCATACAGCAGGTCGGTGCCCACGGCAGTCGCGGGGTTGATGCCGAACCACAGCAGGATCGGGGTCATCAGCGAACCGCCGCCGACGCCGGTCATGCCGACGATGAAACCCACAACCAGTCCGGCAATGGTGAAACCGAAAGATCCTACATCCATACGCTACTCGACTGCCCAGCTTTGCCCGTTATCGGATGGGTGCCAGCATATAGGGAGTTTTTATAGCCAAATAGACTTGTTCGTTATTAGGTTATAACCGGCCTCAGCGCTCGGTCATCACCACCATCACATGGGCATCGCCGCCATCCTCGCTCTCCGACAGGTAGATGTGCCCCACCTGGCTGTCGAAGTACGCCGTTTCCTGCGGGCCGATGCTGACGGCCTCGCCGGTTTCGAATTCGATGCGCACCCGGCCGCTCAGCACCACCGCGAACTCCTGGCCCGGATGGCGGATAAAATCGTCGAACTGGCCGCGTTCGCGAGCGATGATGCGGGCGTAGGCAGGGGTCATGCGCCGTTCCGGAAAGGCCCCGGCGATCGGGTGATAATCGTAGGTGCCAGTGGAATATCCGGCGGCGGCCGGCAACGAGTCGACCACCACGGTCACTGGCGCCGCTACGGCCTCCGCCACCGCGCCACTGGCGCGGAACAGGTGGGCAATGTCGACATTCAGGGCGCGCGCGGCAGCGGCCAGTTTTTCGTAGCTCACCGAAACCTGTGCCAGCTCCATCTTCGACAAGGTCGACACCGGCACGCCACTGAGCTCGGACAATTGCTTGAGGGTCATCTGGCGTGCCTTGCGAACCTGGCGCAGGCGCCCGCCGACTTCGGCGCGGTCTAGCAAGGGCAGGGCAGCGGGGCGGGCATCAGGCATTCGTGGCTCTCGGCATACGTCATGGGTCGCGCATCTTAACTCGCGCGCTTGCATGTTCCGAAATTCTCATATATTAGAATTCTCATAAATGATAATTTGCGCAGCAGGAGCGTGCATGACCCAGATCTACGACACCCTGATCATCGGCGCCGGCATCGCTGGCGCCTCGCTGGGCTATCGCCTGGCCGGTGAGCGCCGCGTGCTGTTGCTCGAACGCGAAGCGCAGCCGGGCTACCACTCGACCGGGCGCTCGGCCGCGATGTTCATGGAGGCCTACGGGACCCCGCAGATCCAGGCCCTGACCCGCGCCAGCCGAGCCTTCTACGAGGCGCCACCCGCCGGCTTCTGCGAGCACCCGTTGCTCGAACCGCGTGGCTGCCTGTATGTCGCCAGCCATGAACAACGTGAGCTGCTTGAGCACACCCACGCGCAGAATCTGGCCAACGGCACTGCGGTCAGCCTGCTCGACCGCGACACGGCGCTGGCGCTGGTCCCCAGCCTGAACGCCGACAACCTGGCCGGTGCGGTGCATGAGCCGGGCGCCATGGACCTGGATGTGCACGCCCTGCACCAGGGCTTCCTGCGTGGCTACCGTGCTGCCGGTGGCGAACTGCGCTGCAACGCCGAACTGCTCCGGGCCCGCTACGTCGATGAACTGTGGCAGGTGGAGCTGGCCGACGGCAGCCAGTTGCAGGCGCACACCCTGGTCAATGCCGCGGGAGCCTGGGCTGACCGGGTGGCCGAGCAGTGTGGCGTAGCGCGCGTCGGCCTGCAGCCGTGCCGGCGCAGCGCGTTCACCTTCCCCGGCCCGGGCGATCAGGACTTTGCCCATTGGCCTGCGGTAATCGGTGTCGACGAGAGCTTCTACTTCAAGCCTGACGCCGGCCAGCTGCTGGGCTCACCGGCCAATGCCGACCCGGTCGAGCCCCAGGATGCCGCGCCCGAGGAGCTCGATATCGCCTTGGGCATCTATAACATCGAGGCCATGACGTCGCTGTCCATCCGCCGCCCCAGCCATACCTGGGCGGGCTTGCGTTCGTTCGTCGCCGACGGCGACCTGGTGATTGGCTTCGACCCGCAGATGCCGGCGTTCTTCTGGCTGGCGGCGCAAGGTGGCTATGGTATCCAGTCGGCGGCCGGTGCTTCGCGCCTGGCCGCCGACTTGCTGCTCGGGCAAGCGTTGTGCCCGAGCCTGACCGCCCAGGGGGTGGCGCCCGAGCGCCTGTCCCCGGCACGTTTCCAGTAACCCTGAAAGGAGTTTGTCATGAGCAATCAGATCCAGCGTTTCCCCAGCAGCCTGCCGTTCCCGTTTTCCCGTGCGGTGAAGGCCGGCGGTTTTCTGTTCCTGTCTGGCCAGGTGCCGATGAGCAGCACTGGCGAGGTGGTACGCGGTGATATCCAGACCCAGACCCGCGCCGCCTGCGAGCGCATCGCCGAGAGCCTGGAGGCCTGTGGGGCGCGCTTCGACCAGGTGGTCAAGGTGACGGTGTGGCTGTCGTCGATGGACCACTTCGCCGGTTTCAACGAGGTCTACAAGGCGTTCTTCGGCGCCGCACTGCCGGTGCGTTCGACCGTGGCGTCGGCGTTGGCGCTGGGGGTGGATGTGGAGATCGAAGTGCAGGCATTCGTCGGCGAAGGCTGAGCCAGCCGCGGTTCGCGGGCAAGCCCTGTGGGGCCACAACAACAATAACCAGAGGTTCACATGCAAGAGCAACTGAAGATCGCCGGGGCCTTCGTCGGCGTGATCGTGGGGGCGGGCTTTGCGTCCGGGCGGGAACTGCTGTTGTTCTTCGTCGATTTCGGCCTCTGGGGGCTGTTGGGCGCCCTGGTCAGCGCGGCGCTGTTCACCTTCCTCGGCATGGCCCTGGCCGGGTTGGGCAACCGCCAGCGCGCCACCTCGCACAAGGATGTGATCCAGGCCATCTGCGGGCGCCATCTGGGCTTGTTCGTCGATTGGCTGATCACCTTCTTCATGTTCGCCGTGACCGTGGTCATGCTGGCCGGTGGTGGTGCATTGCTGGAGCAGCAGTTCGGCATTCCGGCACTGACCGGCAGCGTGCTGGTGACGCTGCTGGTGGTGGCGATCGTGTGCCTGGACGTGCGCAAGGTCATCGTCGCCATTGGTGCCATTACCCCGTTGCTGATCCTGGTGGCGTCGGCGATTGCCTTGTACGCGGTGTTCACCCGGGGGCAGAGCCTTGCCGCGCTCGACCAGCTGGCCAGCCAGCAACAGGCGGGCACCCGGCACTGGTTGCTCGGGGCGTTTCTGTACGTGTCCTACAACATCGTTGCCGGTGCACCGATCCTGGCGATCCTCGGCGGCTCGGCCAAGGGCGAGAAGGCCGCAGTATGGGGCGGCCTGCTCGGGGGCGCTGCGCTGGGCTTGCTGATGCTGGTGATGAGTAGCGGGCTGTTGTCGCGCCTGGACAGCGTGGCCGACTTGCCCATGCCGATGCTGTCGATTGCCAACGAAGTGTCGCCGCTGCTGGGTGGGGTGATGTGCCTGATCATCTTCGGCATGATCGTCAACACGGCGGTGGGCACCTTGTTCTCGTTCCTGTCGCGGCTGTTGCCAGCGGGCACGGCGAAGTTCCGCTGGGGTTCGGTGGTCACCGGGGTGGCGGCGTTCGTTTGCAGCCTGGTGGGGTTCATCAGCCTGGTGGGCGAGGTGTATCCGCTGTTCGGCTATCTGGGCTTCGTGCTGATGGCGGCGGTGTTGCTGGCCTGGGTGCGGCGGGGCAGGAGTGGCCAGGCGGTGGTCGCCTAGCGCGCAACCCCCTCGTCGGCGAGCGCCGACGAGGGGCGCTGCATCAGATGCGGAAGCTGCCCACCAGCTGCTTCAGGCGCCCGGCCTGCTGCGCCAGGGCATCGCAATGCTGCAGGGTCTGGTTGAGGTTCTCCACCCCTTGCTGGTTCAGCGCGTTGATCTGGGTGATGTCCAGGTTCAGGCTCTCGACCACCGCCGTCTGTTCCTCGGTCGCCGTGGCCACCGACTGGTTCATGCCGTCGATTTCACCGATGCGCTGGGTCACGCTGGCCAGGCGCTCGCCGGCCTGGTTGGCCACCTGCACGGTCTGTTCGCTCGATACCTGGCTGGTGTTCATGGTGTGCACCGCCTCGCGCGAGCCTACTTGCAGGCTGGTGATCATGCGGTGGATTTCTTCGGCCGATTCCTGGGTGCGGTGTGCCAGGTTGCGTACTTCGTCGGCAACCACGGCAAAGCCGCGCCCGGCCTCACCAGCACGGGCGGCCTCGATGGCGGCGTTGAGCGCCAGCAGGTTGGTCTGCTGGGAAATGCCCTTGATCACGTCGAGGATCTTGCCGATCTCGTCGGTGCTGGCATTGAGGGTTTCGATCTGTTCGCACGACTCGCTGATACGCTGCGACAGCGCGGTCATGGCATTGATCGCCTGCTCGACCACTTCACGGCCGCCATGGGCCTGGTCACTGGCGCCGCTGGCGTGTTGCGAGGCGTCGGCCGCATTACGGGCAATCTCCTGAGTCGCGGCGCCCAGCTGGTTGATCGCCGCGGCCACGCTGTTGGTGCGCATGCTCTGTTCTTCGGAGCCGATGATCGAGGCGTTGGAGGCGTTGACCACTTTCTCCGAAAGGTCGTGCACCAGGCGGGTAGCCGAGGACACTTCGCTGATCGAGGTGTGGATACGCTCGACGAAGCGGTTGAACGAGCTGGCCAGTTCGCCGAACTCGTCCTTGTGCTGCACGTCGAGGCGGCGGGTCAGGTCGCCTTCACCTTCGGCGATGTCGCGCATGGCGCGGCCCATGGTGGTCAGCGGGCGCATCAGCACCGGGATCAGCAGGCCCAGCAGCACGGCGATGGCGACCACCGCGATGAGCATGGCGATGATCGCCGAGGTGCGGAACTGGCTGATGGCGGCGTAGGCCTTGTCCTTGTCGATCGACAGGCCGATGTACCACTGCGCCGATGGCAGGCCGGCGACCGGGGCGAACGAGATCAGCCGTTCCTCGCCGTTGAGGGTGACGTCCTGCATGCCGGCAGTCACGCGCAGGCCGCTGCCCGGGTAGATGTCCTTGAGGTTCTTCATCAGCTGGTCCTTGTCCGGGCTGACGATCACCTGGCCACTGCTGTCGGCGAGGAAGGCGTGGCCGATGCCGCCGAAGTCGACCGAGTTGATGATCTCGACCAGGGTGTCGAGGGTCAGGTCGCCACCTACCACGCCGATCAGCTCGCCGTTGCGCTTGCTTTTCACCGGTACCGCGATGGTCACCATCAGGCCACCGACGGCGCCCTGGTACGGTGCGGTGAGCACGGTCTGGCCGGCGCTGGCCGCACTGGAGTACCACGGCCGCTGACGGGGGTCGTAGCCGGCCGGCATCTGCGTGTCAGGGCGCTGGGTAAACACGCCGTTGGCCTGGCCCAGGTAAGTGAAAAGGAAATTTCGCGTGTAGGAAGGCTGCTCGATCAGCCCGCCCAGGGTCTCTCCTGCCCCTTGTTCGGCAATGTCCTGCGCCAGGTTTTCCAGCACCAGAATGCGCCCGCTCATCCAGTTCTGCACGCTGCTGGCAGTCAGCGCGCCGGCCTGCTGCACGGAAGATTCGATGTTCTGGCGAAGGGTGTTGCGTTGCAGATAATCGTTGTAGAGCGTGAACAGCGCAAAGGCCAGCACCACGACACCGCAGGCGCTGAGGAGGATCTTGTGGCGAAATTTCAGGTTCATGTTTCGAGACCTTGAGCCATGGAGGGGAGGGCGCCGCGCGCTTGTGGCGCGATGGCGGGGCCTGTCTCCTGGCATATCGGCTTGGCCGGTAAAAGGTTGAAACACTTACCTATTTTTTTGCTGTCCCGGTCGACGGACGGTGAGCTAGCCAGTGGCCAACAGGTCGATCAGCAGGCGTGCGCCCTGGCGCAGGGGCTGCTGCTTGCGCCAGAACGCATGGATCGGCAGCTGAAGTTCGTTGCGGGTGTTGCGAAACTGCAGGCGCACCAGGCGCCCGGCATCGACCAGTGGCGCCACCCGGGCCAGTGGCAGGTCGCCCCAGCCAAGGCCGGCTTCGACCATCTGCAGGGCCAGGTCGAAGCTGTCGGTGGACCAGTGCGTGGCGCCGATCAGCGGGCGTGGGTCGAGCAGTGGCAGGTCACGGCTGCGGACCAGGATCTGGCGCACATTGACCAGGTCTTCGAGGTAGTGGATCCGGCCCTCGCGCAGGGCCGGGTGGGCCGGCGCCAAGGTGGCCACCAGCGACTCCATGCCGATGTGCTGGAAACTGCGCCGGGCATCGACCTGCAGGCCGGCAAAGGCCAGGCACAGGTCGGCGCGGCCACTGTCGAGCAGGTGCAGGGCTTCTTCCTGTGGGGCGCTGAGCAGTTGGATGTCGAGCAGCGGGTAGCGTGCACCGAGGCTGGCAATGGCCGCCAGCAGCGGGCGATGGTCGATATCCGGGACCACGGCAAGGGTCAGGCTGCTTTCCAGTCCTTGGGAAAGCTCCAGCGCGTGCACCTGCAGCAGGCCCAGCTGTTCGGCGATCAGCCGCGCATGGGGCTCCAGTGCCAGGGCCTGAGCGGTGGCGCGAACCTCGCGTGGGCCGCGCTCGAACAAGGTGTAGCCCAGTTCGGCTTCAAGGTTGCCGATGGCCATGCTCACCGCCGAAGGCACGCGTTGCAGGGCGCGTGCTGCGGCGGAAAACGAACCGCGGTCGAGCACGGCGAGAAACAGCTGGATGTTGTCGCTGGAAAAGTTCATGGCAGCCTCCTGTCAGTCAATCTGAAAGCTGCTGACTTTTTCTGTCAAGCGGATTGAATCATCCTTGCGCCTCATCGCATTTCTACACATGAGGTAACCCGTGCAGGGCGTCAAACGCAAACTGGTCTACGTGACCTTCTATGAACTGATCGGCCTGTGCATGTCGACGCTGGGGCTGGCCTACCTGTCGGACACCCAGGCTTCGCACACCGGGCCGCTGGCGGTGATGATCACCACCATCGCCATGCTCTGGAACCTGATCTACAACAGCCTGTTCGAGTACTGGGAGAGCCGCCAGACCAAGCGTGGGCGCAGCGTGGCGCGGCGGGTGGCGCATGCCGTCGGTTTTCAGCTGACCTTGGTGGTGTACCTGATTCCGCTGATAGCCTGGTGGCTGGACATGAGCCTGCTGGAGGCGTTTCTGGTGGACCTGGCGTTCATCGTTCTGATCCCGTGCTACACCTTCGCCTACAACTGGGCGTTCGACCGGATCTTTGGCTTGCCGACTTCGGCGATGGCCACTGCCTGAGGCCGGAACAGGAGCCTACGGCAAGCGAATCAGAAGAGGCTCCTGTCTTGCGGGTGGCTGGCGCTGTTCGGTCTGCTGTTCCATCGAGGGCTGGGGCAGGGTCGCCAGCAGGCTGTCTTCGACCTGCCCTGACAGGTAATACACCCCCGCCAGGGCGCCGCTCTGGCGGTTCTCCATCAGCTCCTGCCATTCCTGGTTGAGCGCGACATTCAGGATCACCCGCAACTGCTCGATCATCTGCGGCTGGTCACGGTTGTGGGCCATGATGCCGTAGCCGGTCGAGACAATCGAAATCATCGCCCCGGCCACCTTGCCCACGGCGCTTGCCACGGCGCTGGCGATGCCGCGCGGGGCCAGCGTGGCGCCGATTTTTTCGCTGGCATCCGTCGCCACGGACGACAAGCCCGCGTCAGTTTTCCCGGGGCCTTTGGCGGCCTGCTTGTGCAAATGGTCGCGCAATGCCAGCCAGGCCGGCTGCTGTTCCAGCGACTTCGCCCGCAATAACTCATAAAGCGAGGCGTTGCGGGCGGGCGGTGGCCCCAGGTGGATGGCCGGGATGCGGTTCAGGCGTTGGCTGATTTGCTCTGGGGCGGCATTGTAGCGCTGGATGATGGCGGGCAGTTGCTGGCCGAACAACTGTATATACAGCTCGCAGGCACGGTCGCGGATGCCCTCGGGGTTGATCTGTTCGGCCACCGGTTCGATGACCCGTTGGTGGTACTGCTCCTGCAGGTACAGTGCCAGGCGCTTTTCCGCAGGCTCGCGGCCCTCGCCGCTGTCGAGCTTGTACCAGGCCACCTTCATGGTCAGCCACTGCTGGGTCCAGTAGCCGGTGAACCAGGGGATGAAGTCTTTTTCGGTGCGTTGCTGCACCTGCTCCTTCCACACTCGCATCGAGCGCCGCGCATAGTCGTTGGCGGAGCCAGCGGCGCCGACCGAAGCCTCGATCAGCTCCTGGTCGATACGCTGCCAGGCGGCAGGGTCGAGCACCGCCGGCGGGGGCGGGGCAGGCGGGCGTCTGCCGGCGCAGCCGGCGATGGCCAGCAAGAGGCACAGCATGATCAACAGGCGTGGGCTCACTCGGCGGCCTCCCGGGGGATAGAGGCTGGGTGGTTATCCGAGTATAGGGTCACGGTCCGGGGGCCGCACGGCGGCCCCGGCTCAATCGAGGTTGAGCTTGTCTTCGAGGCGGTCGAGGTGCTCATGCATCAACGCCAGCGCCGCCGCCGCATCACCGGCTTCCACTGCATCGATGATCGCGGCATGTTCCTCCCAGGCGCAGTGATCACAGCAAGGCGACTCATAACGGGCGATGATCAACGAGGTCATCGGCACCAGGCCATTGAGAAACCGCGCCAGCGGCTCATTGGCCGCGACCTGGGCGAGCTTGAGGTGAAATTCGCCACCCAGGCGGATGGCGGCGCAGCGCTCGCCGCGCTCGTGGTGCTGGCGCTCGCGGTCGACCAGTTGGCGCAGCTGGCGAACGTGCGCTGGCCGGGCACGCTGGGCGGCCAGGCTGATCAGGGTGGTCTCGGCCAGGCGCCGGGCGCTGAGCACCTGACGCGCCTGCTCGGGATCGGGGGCGGCCAGGTGCGCGGTGTGGCTGGGACGCTGCACCACCACTTGCTGATCCGACAGGCGCCCGAGCACCCGGCGGATCACGGTGCGGCTGACCCCGAAGGCATTGCCCAGGGCCTGTTCGGGCAACAGGCTGCCAGGTGGCAGGCGCTGTTCGAGGATTGCGTCGAACAGGCGCGGGTAGATCTGCTCGGCCGACAGGCGGGTCTCGCCGGCGGCGAGCAGGGCAGGCAGGCGGGGGGCGGCTTGGGCGCAGGCGGTCATGGTCGCTCTCCTGGGGTCATTGGCCGGGCTGGTCGTCCGGGATGTTGAGTTGAATGCCCATGCGCTGGCCTTCGGCAAGGATGTGCTGGCGCATCTGGGCGCTGGCCTGGGCACTGTTGCGCTCGCGAATGGCGCGCACCACGGCTTCGTTTTCCTTGAGCCGCGCGGCCAGGTGCTCGGGCGAGTTGCGCAGCATGCTGGCGCTCTGCTTGAGGGCGTTGCCGGTCTGCTGCACCACGCTCTGGAAGATCGGGTTGGTGGTCAGTGCGAACAGCGCCTCGTGGAAGGCGATGTAGGCCTTGACCCCAGCTTCGCTGTCATCGGCTTCCAAGGCTTCGCGCATGTCCATCAGGGTCAGGCGCAGCTGGCCGATGTCCTGGTTGTTGGCCGATTGCGCGACCAGGCCGACGATGAACGGTTCGAGGGTGTAGCGCAGCTCCAGCACGTCGGCCAGGCTGGCCGCTGCGGCGCTTTCGCTGGCCGGGTCCTGGGTTGCGGCCTCGGCATCCAGCACCAGCACACCCTTGCCCGGCAGCGAGCGCACCAGGCCGAGGGTTTCCAGCACGGTCACTGCTTCGCGCAAACTGGGGCGGCTGATGCCGAGCTGTTCGGCCAGTTCGCGCTGGCCGGGCAACATGTCGCCGGAGCGCCATTGGCCGCGGGCCAGGGCCTGGCGCAGTTTTTCCACCACGGAGGTGACGACGGTCGATGAGCTGATCACGGTTTGCTCCTGAAAAGGCCGGCGAAAACGCCGGCCACGCGGGCTCAGAATTCCTGCTGATGGGCGTTGGGTTGTTTGCGCGGTGCATGGGCGAAGCCGGGTTTGCCATCGAGCACGTTCTGCGCGCGCTCAAGGTCGATGTCCTTTTCCCAGCGGGCGATGGCCACGGTGGCCACGCAGTTGCCGATCAGGTTGGTCAGTGCCCGGCCAATGCCCATGAACCAGTCCACCGCCAGCACCAGTACCAGGCCCACCACCGGGATCGCCGGCACGGCGGTCAGGGTCGCGGCGAGGATCACCAGCGCCGAGCCTGGGATGCCGTGAGCGCCCTTGGAAGTCACCAGCGACACCAGCAGGATGGTCAGCAGGTCGGTCATCGCCAGTGGCGTGCTGGTGGCGTTGGCGATGAACACGATGGCCAGGGTCAGGTAGATGGAGAAACCGTCGAGGTTGAACGAGTAGCCGGTGGGGATGACCAGGCCGACGGTGGAGCTGCCGATGCCCAGGTGCTCCAGCTTGCGCATGATCTGCGGCAGCACGGCGTCGGACGACGCGGTGCCAAGCACGATGGTCAGCTCTTCACGCAGGTACTTGATGAACGGCAATAGCTTCAGGCCCGACACGCGCATCACGGTACCCAGGACGACCAGCACGAAGCCGGCGCAGGTCAGGTAGAACAGCGCCACCAGGCCACCCAGGTGCTGCAGCGACTCCAGGCCGTACTTGCTGGTGGTGAAGGCGATGGCGCCAAACACACCGATCGGCGCCAGGCGCACGATCATGCCCATGATGCGGAAGATCACGTGGCTCAGCTCGTTGATCAGCCGTGAGATGCCCGCGGCCGATTCACCCACCAGATTCAGGGCGCTGCCGAACAGCACCGAGAACAACAGCACCTGAAGGATGTTGTTGTCGGCGAAGGCACCGACCACCGAGGTCGGAATCAGGTCCATGAAGAACGCCGTGGCCCCATGGATGTGCTGGCCACGCTCGGCCAGGCTGCTGGCGTCGGCGCTGGACAGCTGATCGAGGTGGATGTTGGCGCCACTGCCGATGCCGGAGCTGAAGGCGAACACCAGGCCGATGACCAGGGCGATGGTGGTCAGCACCTCGAAGTAGATCACCGATTTCAGACCGATGCGCCCGACCTTCTTCAGGTCGCCGGCACCGGAGATGCCGCTGACCACCACGCAGAAGACGATCAGGCCGATGAGCATCTTGATCAGCTTGATGAAACCATCGCCGAGGGGTTTGAGTTGCAGGGAGACTTCGGGGAAGCTGAGGCCGCAGGCGATGCCGAGGGCAAGGCCGAGCACGACTTGCAGGAAGATCGAACGCGAGCACCATTTGAGCATGGGAGTGATCTCTGATCGGTGTCCTTGCTTCGGTGCCGCACGGGGCGAAAGAGCGCAGGACTTCATTATTGTTGTGGTCTTACCGGTTTGTTCAGCGCCGGATCATAAAACCGCGAAAAATCCGACATTGCAAGGGATTTTGGCCTTACCGGTCTGACCAGTTACGAGGCATTGGCGCCGATCGGGCTCTAGTTCGGTGCATGGAGCGATACTGCCGCCCCAGGCGGTCCGACGAAATCAGCTCAGGACGGGGTCAACGCCTGGTCAGCCGATGCAATCAGCTTGCCAGGGTTCCAGGGCGGGGATGGCCCCGTGCCGGGTAAACGACACGGGGGCGGGTGGCTTAAACGTCGGGCGCGAACGCTCGCGGATTGGCTTCGCTCATGCTCGCGGTCAGACCGGCCAGGAGCGCTTCACGCGCTTGTCGGCGACTTTGCAGCAACAGTTCCGACGCCCGCAGGTAGAGGTCACTGTCGTTGGACAGGTCGACACGTTGCAGCACACCTGCGCGGCGCCAGGCAATCTGCCCCATGTGCTGCTCCAGGCTGGCGATATAGCCCGGCGGGACCTCGGGCCCGCTATAAGCACCGGCCTCGGCGGCGCTGTCATTGAGCGTGTCGAAATACTCCGAAGCCCCCTCCCACTGCAGGTCGAACCGCTGGAATGCTTGTGGATGCAGACGCTGCAGCCAGCGCTGCCAGAAGGGTTGATCGCTGACCCAGGCATTCATATGTACCGCAGTCGTCTCCGACCACACGGCCTGTTCCAGGCGTTGCAGGGTCGCGTCGCTCAGGCGCGCCAGGTACTCGAAGCGCATGCCATCCGGTTGTGCGGGCAGCCGCAACCGCTGCTGCAGGCGAATGCGTGCGTACAAGGCCATTTCCAGCTCATCCAGCAGGAAATCCGCCTCGGTCAGTTGCGCATCGCTCAAATCGTCGTGCCTCGACAATGCCGGAGCCGCCTCGCGCTCAGCGTTATTGCCGGCATCGCCCAATGCCCGGCGCCTGGCGCGTCGTGCGTTGAACAATTCGCCGATATGCTCGTCGAGCGAACGCTGGCGCATCAGGCTCGCGGCGCTGTCGATGGCGACCTGTTCGTTGCTAGCGCCAGGTGTTGCATGGGCTACCGACTGCCAGAGCGTGACTTCTGTCTCGACTTGCTGGAACAGTAGGCTGGCTTGGTCGACACACTCCTGGCCAGCGTCCAGGAGCAGGTCGTTGATCTGCTGTTGCAGTTCGGCAAAACCCGTGCCGGCTTGATCGTGCCGTGCGCCGTCAACCAAGGTCTGCAACACCTGGCGCATGCGCTCGTCCATGGCGGCTGGGCTGGTTCGGAATGCCTCGGTGCTGGGCAGTCGTTGGTACAGGTCAAACAGAGGCTGCCAGTTTGGGTCCATCCAGAACTCGGCCAGGTGTGCACGCAGTGCGCCAGGCCAGCCGGCAGACCAGTCTTCGGCATCAGGGTCTTCCTGCTGGGCAGGTAGACCGGCTTCTTCCAGGCGCTGCAAGGCCAGGTCGTTGAATGGGTTGTCGTCGAAAGCGTAAGTCAGTTCCTGGTCGCCTTCGCGGAGCCGACGGGCGAACGCGGTATCGCGCAAGGCTGGCGCATCGCTGAGCTCGTTCAGGCTCAGGTCGATGCCGTGCAGGTTGAGCGGCTGCTGGTTCATCAGCGAGGTCAGCCCAGGGGGCCACTCGAAGATCAGCGTGCGTTCCAGGTCGAGTTGCTCGAGTGCTGTCCAGCCGGTCAGGTCCGGTGCGAGTTCCAGCGGGTTGTAACGCAGTGAAAGCAGGCGCAGCCGATTCAGCCCGGCCAGTGCCGCGCGGCTGGCTTCGGTGAGCACGATCTCGTTGCGGCCCAGTTCGAGGTGAGTCAGGCTCGGCCAGCGCTGCAGTGCCTGGAAGTGCTCCACAGCGAAGTTCAACGTGTTCAGGTCAGCCTGGAAAAACGAGAGCGCCGGGAGGCTGGCAAGCCGTTGCAGGGTGCTGACCGGGAGGTCCTGGAGGCATTGCGACAGGTTGAGGCGCTGGAGGTTGGTCAGGCGTGTCAGCGTCGCGAGGTCGGCTTCCTGGGAGAGATCGAGCAGGTTGTGCGAGAGGTCGAGCGATTGTATTTCACGGAGTTCGCTCAGTGCTGGAGGAAGGGCGCGCAGGGCGTTGTCTTCGAGGTCCAGGTGGCGGACCTGGGGGAAGGCTCTGAGAAAATCATCCAGCCGGGTATTGGCATGATCGACCAGCCCACTGATCCGCAACTGACGAACGTGGGGCAGGGTTACACTCATGGCCGGCAATGAGTCCAGCTGCGCCGCGTCGATATCGAGGGTGACGAAATCGATCGCGCTGCTAGGGTCTTCGGGATTTTCCCGGCGCCACGCGTGGCGCAGGCGTTGGGCCTGACGCTCGCGTGCAGCGCGCTGTTGCCCCTGGCCATGTTCGACCCAGTGCTGCAGTTCGGTGTCCAGGCGTTGATAATCGCTGCGCAGGCGTTCCAGCAGGCGCATGAATGCCCCTGGCCCATGGCCGGCTTCGTGACGCAGGCGCTGACGCAACAGTCGGCGTTCCTCCAGGTCACCTGCCGGGTAGAGTTGATCGAACAGTTCATCGGTCGTCAGCACACCTCGGCTGCGGCCACTGAGCGGGTAGCCAATGCGTTGGCTGCCTGGCAATCGGCTGGGCGGGTTGTACAGGGGGCGAAGCGGCGCCATGCCCAGGTCGTGCGCGGCTGCTTCACGGTCGCTGCAGGCCTGTTCGAACAGGGCATCGCGCAAGCGTGGCGCATCGTCGATGGCCAGCCCCAGTGCATCCCGCTCGCGGTCTGGCAGGGCACGCAGGAGGGCATTCAGCAGCTCATCCTGATTGCCCAGGGTTTGCCCGGCCTCATCGACCGGTTGGTAGCCATGATTGCTACGCAGCACGCGTTTTACCGTGGCGCCCGACTTGCCGGCCGCGTCGATCAGGCGGCCGTTTTCAACGAGTTCCAGGCGAATGTTGCCGGTCCACCCCGGCAAGCGTGGCAGGTTGGCAAAAACCAGCGCATCGCGATCGCTGCTACTGGCCGACACTTGCCGTAACGTGCCCAGTGCGCGATTGATCCGGGCTTCGCGCAGATACAGCCGGGCTTGCTCGGCCATGGTCAGCGGCAGGCGACCGCTCTGCTTGAGGCGAGCCACGTCGCGTGACGCCGCATTGGTCAGGATCTCGTTGCGGGCGCGTGGGCTGAGCGAGGGAAAATCTCTTGCCAGCACGGCACTGTCGCCGCTTTCAACGAACGGCAACGGCTTGGCGCCAAAGCCTTCAAGGCTATCCAGCAACAGCGCGGGCAGTGGACGGTGATCGAGCAGGAGCCGACGCAGGGCGGAGTCATCGTAGCCGCAGCTACGCAGGGCGTGGGCCAGGGCAGTGTCGTCCAGGCCAGCACTGGAGGGGCCAAGGCGACGCGCCAGGTACGGGCTGCGCCAGGCCAATGGCCGTTCGTGCTCCAGCAGCCAGCTGCCTGCACCGTTGCCGAGCAATCTGGGCTGGTGGCGATGGCCCTTGCCCGGCGCCAGGCGCCAGCCACTCTTGGCTTCACGCTCCAGGGCGAATGCCTGGTCCTGGTGTTGCCACCAGTGCCGCCCGTGCCATTCATGCATGCCGTCGGCAGTCATCGGGGTATCCGCAGGCCATGGGCGAGGTTGGGCGAACGCTGACAGGTCGCCGTGCCACAGGCGCTCGCCATCACCCTGGCCAACGCGCAGCCATTGGTGCAATGGCCCTGGGGGTTCGATAAAGCGCCCGGCGGCACCCAGTGCGGCAAATTGTGCCAAGTTCTCGAACACGGCGAACAAGTGGGCGACAGCCGCGTCGGTGTCGTGCTCATTGGCGGCATGCACCCCCTCGAGGAACTCGTCGATCAGCTGGGCGCCACCCACTCCCAGCATCACTTCGGCCAGGCCCGGAATGAATAAACTGGCGACATTCAGCACATTCAGCCCGGTCTGCAGCCAGTTTTCGATGCGCTCGCGCAGCGCCGCTGCGTCGCGTTGCTCGGTCGGCACCACGATACTGGCAGCATCCCGTAGCTTGCGCTCCAGCAGGGTGCGTGTGCGCTCTGCAAAGCAGTCCTTGCGCCAGGCTGAAGCGCTCCAGGGCAACCGTGCGTTCTTGTCCAGGGTCTCTTGCCACAAGTGGCGAGGGTTGGGGAAAAGCCGGGTAATCCAGCTGACATGCTGGCCTTTTTCCAGCACCGGTGTACCTGGCTGCACGGTGGCGTAGGGATAGCGGGGAAACAGCGCTTCGCGCAGCCTTGTGGCGAACTGGGGCTGGTGTTCATGGCTGACATAACGCAAGATCACACGCCTTTCATCATCGTGCCAGAGCATCTGAGTGAGATTGCGGCCCAGTTCCGCGAGAGAAGAAAACTGGCGCATGGCTCCGCTTGGGTGCCCGGGGAGGTAAAGCAGGCAGGGCTGGTTGTCGGCATCTGCCTCTGAGCTGACCAGCAACGGCCCGTTCAGCGGGCAGTCGAGCAGGTTCAGATAACTGCATACAAACGCGTGCTGGCTACCGTCGGGGCGAGCGAGCAGCGTTGTGCCCGCCAGTGCCGCTTCGCCCAGTGACTCTGCGCGGCTGTCGATGTGCCCGCGCAGTCGGGCCAGGCTCAAGTCGGCGGCGAAGGCTGCACGGTCCTGGTCTTGCAGCAGCTGTGCCGTGAGCCTGGTACCGAGCAGGTCGGCCAGGTGGTCCTGGTAGCGGCGGCCGAGGTCGAGGTTGCGGATCGCCTTCACGAAGCGATTGGCATCGATGTCGGTAGCCGCCGGTGCATCCTTGTGCAGGTACAGCCGTAGAGGGGCACCTTCATCGAAATTCTGCATGGCAGCTTCCAGCCACGACATGTCGCGCTGCAGTGACCCATGCCACAACCAGCCCTGATCGACGTCGGGCAGTTCCCGGTCGGCAAACCAGTAAGCCAGCGCGTCGTCCAACAGTGCGCGGCAGAATGCCTCGGGTGCTTGCAGCGGCGCGAGCTGCCGGCGCAACTGGTGGCTGGCGCGATGGCTGTCGCGTATGCGCCGCTCAAGCTGCTTGCGTTGCTGTGGGGTACACGACGTCAGCCATTGAGGCATGCGCCGCTGGATGGATGCGAGGTGAGTCGAGTGGGCTTGAGGCATGGGCCGTACTCCATTGCAAGGAAACGGCGAGCCTATTCAACGTGACGCTGCGGTGGAGTTACCGGGTTACCGCCCGATCTGCGGCGCCATGCACTTGACCGACGCCAGCTCCGGGTGCGCCACCAGTTTGTCGATGTGCAGTGCGTCGTCGTTCATCCAGCTTTCGCTGAGCACCCGGTAGTGCTCCATGTCACGGCAGCGCAGGCGCAGGCTGTAATCGAAATGGCCGCTGATCAGTTGGCACTCATAGACTTCCGGGCACGCCAGCAGGGTAGCTTCGAAGGCCTTTTGCGCGGCGCGGCCGCTCTGGTTGGACAGGGCCACCAGCACCAGCAATGACACGCCGGGCGCGACTTTCTGCAGGTCGATGATCGCGCCGTAGCCGCGGATCACGCCACGGCGTTCGAGCTTGCGCACCCGTTCCAGGCAGGGGCGCGGGGTGAGGTGGACCAGGGTCGAGAGCTTCTCGAAAGTGATGCGGCCGTCGTGGCGCAGCACTTCGAGGATGGCTTCGTCGATACGGTCCAGGGGTGGGGCGTTGGCGTCCTTGGTGTCCATGCGCAGGGCTTCTTTCGAAAGTGGGCATGGACAGGGTAGGCGCAAACCGGGGCGCTGCGCGACCCCGGGGTGTATCAGGCACAGGCGCTGTCTGCCTTGAGCATCGCGCGAACCCCCACTACCCGCGGTTGCAGCAGCGCATAGAGGTCCTTCGGGTTGTCCAGCATCGGCACCAGTGCAATGTCCTGGCCGATCCCCAGCATGCGTGCGCTGTCCAGCACGTAGCGCAACGCCGAGTAGTCTTCGAGGGCAAAGCCGACCGAGTCGAACAGGGTCACCTGCTCGGCATGCTCGCGGCCTTGCACAAGCCCTGCGATCACTTGCCAGAACTCGATCACCGGCGAGTCGCCAGGCATTTGCTGGATCTCGCCCTCGACACGGCTCTGTGGCTCGTATTCGACGATCACCCGCGCCTGTTCGACGATGTCGCGGTGCAGTTCGGTCTTGCCCGGGCAGTCGCCACCCACGGCGTTCAGGTGCATGCCCGGCTCGATCATGTCCGGCGTGAGGATGGTCGCATAGGCCTTGTCGGCGGTGACCGTGGTGACGATATCGGCACCGCGCACGGCTTCGGCAACCGAACTGGCGACGCTCAGCTTCAGGCCGGGGCGGCCGGCCAGGTTGGCCACCAGCTTGGCAGAGGCCGTCGGGTCGATGTCGTACAGGCGGATTTCGTCGATACCTACCAAGGTGTTGAAGGCGATGGCCTGGAACTCGCTCTGCGAGCCATTGCCGATCAGCGCCATGCTGCGGCTGTCTTCACGCGCCAGGTAACGTGCCGCCAGTGCCGAGGTGGCAGCCGTGCGAATCGCCGTGGTCAGGGTCATCTCGCTTAGCAGCAGCGGGGTGCCGGTGTCGACGTCGGCCAGGGTGCCGAAGGCCATTACCGTGGGCAGGCCATGGCGGGTGTTCTTCGGGTGACCGTTGACGTACTTGAAGGCGTACAGGCTGGCATCGGACACCGGCATCAGCTCGATGACCCCGTCGGGCGAGTGGTTGGCCACCCGTGCACACTTCTCGAAGGCCGGCCAGCGCAGGTAGTCCTGGCGGATGTACTCGGCCATCTCCACCAGGCAGGTGGGCAGGCCTTTGCGGTTGACCAGGCGGGCGAGGTCTTGCACATCGATGTAGCGGGTCTGACGGGTCTCCTTGCGGCGACGCTCCAGTAAGGGCTGTGGAGATATTGTCAGACGCGCAGCGTTGGGATGCTGGCTGAAGCAGGGGCTGGCGACAGCGGGGGCGGCTGATTTCTGCCAGGTGGCAGCAGAATCGGCTGAGGAGAACCTCTACCCGCCATCAGGCAATCTTTTGTAAGGCGTGGTACGACCGTTGCCCAACTCCTCAGCTGATCGCGCAAATGAAAACGGCACCTCGAAAGGTGCCGTTTTTACTCACTTATGCAGCTCTTCGGCTGCATACAGCGTGTTCTCCAGCAGGCAGGCGCGGGTCATCGGCCCGACCCCGCCCGGAACCGGCGTGATCCAGCCAGCGCGCGGCAGGGCGGTCTCGTAGACCACGTCGCCGACCAGCTTGCCGTCTTCCTGGCGGTTGATGCCGACGTCGATGACGATGGCGCCTTCCTTGATCCATTCACCCTTGACCAGGCCAGGCTTGCCGGCAGCCACGACCACCAGGTCGGCGCGGCCGACGTGGCCGGCCAGGTCCTTGGTGAAACGGTGGCAGACGGTCACGGTGCAACCGCCCAGCAGCAGCTCCATCGCCATCGGGCGGCCAACGATGTTGGACGCACCGACGATCACCGCGTTCATGCCGTACAGGTCCTGACCGGTGCTTTCCAGCAGGGTCATGATGCCTTTGGGCGTGCACGGGCGCAGCAGCGGGATGCGCTGGGCCAGGCGGCCGATGTTGTACGGGTGGAAACCGTCGACGTCTTTGTCGGGGCGGATGCGCTCGAGCAGCAGCGAGGCATCCAGGTGCGCTGGCAGCGGCAGTTGCAGCAGGATGCCATCGACGGCCGGGTCGTCGTTGAGGCGGTCGATCAGCTCGGTCAGCGCTTGCTGCGTGGTCTCGCTGGGCAGGTCGAATGCCTGAGAGATGAAGCCGACCTCTTCGCAGTCCTTGCGCTTGTGCGAGACATAGACTTGGGAGGCGGGGTCGGTGCCGACCAGGATCACCGCCAGGCCCGGCGTGCGCAGGCCTTGCTGGCGACGCTCCTCGACACGTTGAGCGATCTGCTTGCGCAGGTTGGCGGCGATCGCCTTGCCATCGATTAGGTGTGCAGTCATAGACGCGTGATTAACCATCGAGAAAGGAACAATAAAGAGGGCGCATTCTCGCACGACATCGCCCAAGGGCAAAGGCGGGTGGTCGGGCAAATCCCCTAACCCCTTAAATAATTTAAATTTTTTGGAGAAAGGTGTTGACGACCTGGGGGCTCGCCTATAAGATTCGCCGCACTTGTCGGGCACAGCCTAGCACTGGTTGGCGAGGTCGGGCAGAATGAGTGGTTTAGCAGTTACCTGTTAACAGCTTGTTCGGTTAGGCTTCAAGCTTAAGCGCCCGTAGCTCAGCTGGATAGAGCATCCGCCTTCTAAGCGGATGGTCGCAGGTTCGAGTCCTGCCGGGTGCGCCATTTAGGCAGCTTGGGCAAGCAAGTAAGGCTGTAATGCAATATGGTGGGCGTAGCTCAGTTGGTAGAGCGCTGGATTGTGATTCCAGTTGTCGTGGGTTCGATTCCCATCGTCCACCCCATATTCGACGAAGGCGCCTTTGATTGAATGATCTGGCGCCTTTGTTTTAAGCGTTACGCGGACGTGGTGAAATTGGTAGACACACTGGATTTAGGTTCCAGCGGCGCAAGCTGTAAGAGTTCGAGTCTCTTCGTCCGCACCATGCTTCTGTAAGGCTGTATCGCAACACTGAAACACCGCAATATGGTGGGCGTAGCTCAGTTGGTAGAGCGCTGGATTGTGATTCCAGTTGTCGTGGGTTCGATTCCCATCGTCCACCCCATATTTTTCGAAGGCGCCTTGATCGTGAGATCAGGCGCCTTTGTTGTTTCTGGGGTGTATGACTTGAGCCTTTCAGCGCCTGCGAAATCGAGCCTCACAGGCGCTGAAGGCCTCAAGCCAAAAACTTCGCAGCCACAACTCAATCTCCCCCCTTGTAATCCTCTGGTGATACCCCAATAAAAGCTGTTAGATTTCAGCCGGTTGAAACACCGGCCCATTTGGCCGGCAGAGGAACACCCCGATGATTGCAAAAGAAGCCCGCCAGGCCCTGGCGTTGCAGCGCTTTGCCGAAGCCAATCCGCAGCTGCTCGAGGAAATCCGTGAGCTGGATGCGCGTGAGCAGGCCCAGCAGATCGAGTGGGCATTCGAGGATGCCGCCGATGAGCAGGGGATTCAGCCCTGGGAGCTGGCGCTGCAGTTGATTGCCGAAAGCCCAGAGCAACTGCAGGCCATGCGCCTGGAAACCCATCGTGAAGTGGCTGAAGCGCTGGGTGTGGAGTGGGAAGAGTACTGCCAGTTCAACGAGATCGATCCTGAATAGGCGGGTCGCTTTCAAGCTGGCGGTTGTTTGACAAGGTATTTCGGTTGTGTGCCACCCGTTGGGAGGTATGCGGCCCTCTATATAAAGAGGCTCGGCACTTTACCGTGCGGGCCATGCAAGTTAATCGACCGGCGTGGTTTCCCGTCGTCCCGGGTGGGGTGACTTCTGGTGCGTGACTCACTAGAATGTTTGCCCTTGATTCTGGAGTCGGGCTATCGCCGGCTAACGTCTGTGCAACGAGGAATATCCATGCAAGTTTCTGTTGAAAACACTTCCGCTCTCGAGCGCCGCATGACCATCGCCGTTCCGGCCGAGCGCGTCGAGAACGAAGTCAACAAGCGTCTGCAACAGACTGCCAAGCGCGCCAAGGTCGCGGGCTTCCGCCCAGGCAAGGTGCCGATGAGCGTGATCCGTCAGCGTTTCGAGGCCGATGCCCGTCAAGAGGCTTTCGGTGACCTGGTCCAGGCTTCCTTCTACGAAGCCATCGTCGAGCAGAAGCTGAACCCGGCTGGCGCTCCGGCTGTCGAGCCGAAGTCCTTCGAGAAGGGCAAGGACCTGGAATTCGTTGCCATCTTCGAAGTGTTCCCAGAGTTCACCGTTGCCGGCTTCGAGTCGATCAACGTCGAGCGCCTGAGTGCCGAAGTGGCTGACGCCGACCTGGACAACATGCTGGAAGTCCTGCGCAAGCAGAACACCCGTTTCGAGGCCGTCGAGCGCGCTGCGCAGAACGACGACCAGGTCAACATCGATTTCGTCGGCAAGGTCGACGGTGAAGTGTTCGCCGGTGGTTCCGCCAAGGGCACCCAGCTGGTACTGGGTTCCGGCCGCATGATCCCTGGCTTCGAAGATGGCCTGGTGGGCGCCAAGGCTGGCGAAGAGCGCGTTGTCAACGTGACCTTCCCAGAGGACTACCAGAACCTGGACCTGGCTGGCAAAGCCGCCGAGTTCACCATCACCGTCAACAGCGTATCGGCCCCTGCGCTGCCAGAGCTGAACGAAGAGTTCTTCGCCCAGTTCGGCATCAAGGAATCGACCCTGGAAGGCTTCCGCACCGAAGTTCGCAAGAACATGGAGCGTGAGCTGCGTCAGGCGATCAAGACCAAGGTCAAGAACCAGGTCATGGACGGTCTGCTGGCCGCCAACCCGATCGAAGTGCCAAAGGCCCTGCTGGAAAACGAAGTCAACCGTCTGCGCGTCCAGGCTGTTCAGCAGTTCGGTGGCAACATCAAGCCTGAGCAACTGCCGGCCGAGCTGTTCGAAGAGCAAGCCAAGCGTCGTGTGGTCCTGGGCCTGATCGTCGCCGAAGTGGTCAAGCAGTTCGAGCTGAAGCCAGATGAAGGCAAGGTTCGCGAGATGATCGAGGAAATGGCTTCGGCTTACCAAGAGCCTGAGCAGGTCATCTCCTGGTACTACAAGAACGACCAGCAACTGAACGAAGTTCGTTCGGTTGTGCTGGAAGAACAAGTTGTAGATACTGTTCTGCAGAAAGCGACTGTGACCGACAAGTCGGTCTCGTACGAAGATGCCGTTAAGCCAGCACAGGCTCCTGCCGCCGCTGAGTAACAGGCTTCTCTCGTAGGAAACCCCCACAAGCCAGCCTTCGAGCTGGCTTGTGCGTATTCAAGCCATGACTATTTGGGAGTGAGCGCAGGACATGTCCCGCAATTCTTATATTCAGCAGAGCTCTGACATCCAGGCCGCAGGCGGCCTGGTCCCGATGGTTATCGAGCAGTCCGCCCGTGGCGAACGTGCCTACGACATCTACTCGCGCCTGTTGAAGGAGCGAGTGATCTTCCTGGTTGGCCCGGTAGAGGATTACATGGCCAACCTGGTAGTGGCGCAGCTGCTGTTCCTTGAAGCGGAAAACCCGGACAAGGATATCCATCTGTACATCAACTCCCCAGGCGGCTCGGTGACTGCTGGCATGTCGATCTACGACACCATGCAATTCATCAAGCCGGACGTCTCGACCATCTGCATCGGCCAGGCCTGCAGCATGGGCGCATTCCTGTTGGCCGCGGGTGCCAAGGGCAAGCGTCACTGCCTGCCGAACTCGCGCGTGATGATCCACCAGCCACTGGGCGGTTTCCAGGGCCAGGCCACGGATATCGAGATCCACGCCCAGGAAATCCTCAATATCAAGGCGCGCCTGAACGAGCTGCTGGCCTACCACACCGGCCAGGAGCTCGAGACCATCAAGCGTGACACTGAGCGTGACAATTTCATGAGCGCCTCGCGCGCGGCCGAGTACGGCCTGATCGACTCGGTGTACGACAAGCGGCAACTGGCCTCCTGAACCCAGGTGCCAGAGCAGGTAGGTGCGGAAAGCGCCTACCTGCGGACTTGAAAAAGCCCGCAATTGCCTTCATCTTGTGTTGCAAGCCTACCGGATTGGATCGATCGAATGACTGACACCCGTAACGGCGAGGACAGCGGCAAATTGCTTTATTGCTCCTTCTGCGGCAAAAGCCAGCACGAAGTGCGCAAACTGATTGCCGGGCCCTCGGTATTTATCTGCGACGAGTGCGTCGACCTGTGCAACGACATCATCCGTGAGGAGGTGCAGGAAGCCCAGGCCGAGAGCAGCGCGCACAAATTGCCTTCGCCGAAAGAAATCAGCGGCATCCTGGACCAGTACGTCATCGGTCAGGAGCGCGCGAAGAAGGTGCTGTCGGTAGCGGTGTACAACCACTACAAGCGCCTGAACCAGCGTGACAAGAAGGGCGACGAAGTCGAACTCGGCAAGAGCAACATCCTGCTCATCGGGCCTACCGGCTCGGGCAAGACCCTGCTCGCCGAAACCCTTGCACGGCTGTTGAACGTACCGTTCACCATTGCTGACGCCACCACCCTGACCGAAGCCGGTTATGTGGGTGAGGACGTCGAGAACATCATTCAGAAACTGCTGCAGAAGTGCGACTACGACGTGGAAAAGGCCCAGATGGGCATTGTCTACATCGACGAGATCGACAAGATCTCGCGCAAGTCGGACAACCCGTCCATCACCCGTGATGTTTCCGGTGAAGGCGTGCAGCAGGCGCTGCTGAAGCTGATTGAGGGCACCGTTGCTTCGGTTCCGCCGCAGGGCGGCCGCAAGCACCCGCAACAGGAGTTCCTGCAGGTTGATACCCGCAACATCCTGTTCATCTGCGGTGGCGCCTTCTCCGGCCTGGAAAAGGTCATCCAGAACCGCTCCACCAAGGGTGGCATCGGTTTTGGCGCCGAAGTACGCAGCAAGGAAGAGGGCAAGAAGGTTGGCGAATCGCTGCGCGAAGTCGAGCCGGACGATCTGGTCAAGTTTGGCCTGATCCCTGAGTTCGTCGGCCGCCTGCCGGTGCTGGCAACCCTCGACGAGCTGGACGAGGCTGCGCTGATGCAGATCCTCACCGAGCCGAAGAATGCCCTGACCAAGCAGTACGCCAAGCTGTTCGAGATGGAAAGCGTGGACCTCGAGTTCCGCACCGACGCCCTCAAGGCCGTCGCACGCAAGGCCCTGGAGCGCAAGACTGGCGCCCGTGGCCTGCGTTCGATCCTCGAAGGCGTGCTGCTCGACACCATGTATGAAATTCCTTCGCAGAAGGATGTCAGCAAGGTGGTGATCGACGAGAGCGTCATCGAAGGCACTTCGCAGCCGCTGATGATCTACGAGAACAGCGAGCCGCAAGCCAAGGCCGCGCCCGACGCCTGATTTCAGGTCAATGCCGGGTGATGGCAGCAAGCAAGAAAGGGGCCTACGGGCCCCTTTCTGCTTTTCCTATGCAAGCGCTTGTAATTTCCCAAGCGTGCCCCCACATTAGGTCCAAGCATCATTTCCACCGGTTTCCGGCCATAAGGCCGCTGTAGAGGCGAAATCATGAAGACCACCCTCGACTTGCCTCTTTTGCCATTGCGCGATGTCGTCGTCTATCCGCACATGGTCATCCCACTGTTCGTGGGGCGTGAGAAGTCCATCGAAGCCCTCGAGGCCGCGATGACGGGCGAGAAGCAGATCCTGCTGCTGGCCCAGAAGAACCCGGCCGATGACGATCCAGGCGAAGACGCCCTGTATCGGGTCGGTACCGTCGCTACCGTATTGCAACTGCTGAAGCTGCCCGATGGCACTGTCAAGGTGCTGGTCGAGGGCGAGCAGCGCGGTGCGGTGGAGCGTTTCACCGAAGTAGAAGGGCACATCCGTGCCGAAGTTTCCCTGATCGACGAAACCGACGCCGCCGAGCGCGAGTCGGAAGTCTTCGTGCGCACGCTGCTGTCGCAGTTCGAGCAGTACGTGCAGCTGGGCAAGAAAGTCCCCGCCGAAGTGCTGTCGTCGCTGAACAGCATCGAAGAACCTGGTCGCCTGGTCGATACCATGGCCGCGCACATGGCGCTGAAGATCGAGCAGAAGCAGGAAATCCTCGAAATCGTCGACCTGGCGACCCGTGTCGAGCATGTGTTGGCACTGCTGGATGCCGAAATCGACCTGCTGCAGGTCGAGAAACGTATCCGTGGCCGGGTCAAGAAGCAGATGGAGCGCAGCCAGCGCGAGTACTACCTGAATGAGCAGATGAAGGCCATTCAGAAGGAGCTCGGCGATGGTGACGAAGGCCACAACGAAGTCGAAGAGCTGAAAAAGCGCATCGAAGCCGCTGGTCTGCCGAAAGATGCCCTGGCCAAGGCCCAGGCCGAGCTGAACAAGCTCAAGCAGATGTCGCCGATGTCCGCCGAAGCCACCGTGGTGCGCTCGTACCTCGACTGGCTCGTGCAGGTACCGTGGAAGGCCCAGAGCAAGGTGCGTCTGGACCTGGCCAAGGCCGAAGAGATCCTCGATGCCGACCACTATGGCCTGGAAGAGGTCAAGGAGCGGATTCTCGAGTACCTTGCCGTGCAGAAGCGGGTGAAGAAGATCCGCGGCCCGGTGCTATGCCTGGTCGGCCCGCCTGGCGTGGGCAAGACCTCGCTGGCTGAGTCGATCGCTGCCGCGACCAATCGCAAGTTCGTGCGCATGGCCCTGGGCGGCGTGCGTGACGAGGCCGAGATTCGGGGGCACCGTCGCACCTACATCGGTTCGATGCCTGGCCGCCTGATCCAGAAGATGACCAAGGTGGGTGTGCGCAACCCGCTGTTCCTGCTCGACGAGATCGACAAGATGGGCAGCGACATGCGTGGCGACCCGGCTTCGGCGCTGCTGGAAGTGCTCGACCCGGAGCAGAACCACAATTTCAACGACCACTACCTGGAAGTCGATTACGACCTCTCGGACGTGATGTTCCTGTGCACCTCGAACTCGATGAACATTCCACCGGCGCTGCTCGACCGCATGGAAGTCATCCGCCTGCCAGGCTACACCGAGGACGAGAAGATCAACATCGCGGTCAAGTACCTGACGCCCAAGCAGGTCAAGGCCAACGGCTTGAAGGCCGAAGAGCTGGACATCGACGTCTCGGCGATTCGCGACATCATCCGTTACTACACCCGCGAAGCCGGTGTGCGTGGCCTTGAGCGCCAGATCGCCAAGGTCTGCCGCAAGGTGGTCAAGGAACATACCGGGCAGAAACAGGTCAAGGTCAAGGTCACCAGCGAACAGCTCGAGCACCTGCTCGGCGTGCGCAAGTTCCGCTACGGCCTGGCCGAGCAGCAGGACCAGATCGGCCAGGTTACCGGCCTTGCCTGGACCCAGGTGGGCGGCGAATTGCTGACCATCGAGTCGGTGGTCATCCCTGGCAAGGGCCAGCTGATCAAGACCGGCTCGCTGGGTGATGTCATGGTCGAATCGATCACCGCCGCGCAGACCGTGGTCCGCAGCCGCGCCCGCAGCCTGGGGATTGCCGCCGACTTCCACGAGAAGCACGACGTGCATATCCACATGCCTGAAGGTGCCACGCCGAAGGACGGTCCGAGCGCCGGTATTGGCATGTGCACCGCGCTGGTGTCCGCGCTGACGCAGATTCCGGTACGCGCCGACGTGGCCATGACCGGTGAAATCACCCTGCGTGGCCAGGTACTGGCCATCGGCGGATTGAAGGAAAAACTGCTGGCGGCACACCGTGGCGGGATCAAGACGGTGATCATTCCCGAGGAGAATGTTCGCGATCTGAAGGAAATTCCGGAAAATATCAAACAGGATCTGCAGATCAAACCGGTCAAATGGATTGACGAAGTCCTGCAAATTGCGCTGCAATACGCCCCGGAGCCCTTGCCAGATGTGGCTCCGGAGATTGTCGCGAAAGATGACAAGCGCGACGGCGATGCTAAGGAAAGAATCAGCACGCACTAGTAGTTTTTGGCTGGGGGGCTTTCCTTGACAGTTTTTTCGGGGCCTTGCTATAAAGCGGCACGCTATTGTCAAGCTGCCACCCGGCACACGTTTCATAAGCTTTTCTTTACATACTTAGAAACAAACTCAATAGAGAAATAAGGGGACTTAGAGTGAACAAGTCGGAACTGATTGACGCTATCGCTGTATCGGCTGACATTTCCAAGGCTGCCGCCGGCAAAGCTCTGGACGCTGTGATCGACTCCGTGACTGGCGCCCTGAAAGCAGGCGACGACGTCGTTCTGGTTGGCTTCGGTACCTTCTCGGTCAAAGAGCGCGCCGAGCGCACCGGCCGTAACCCACAAACCGGCAAGGCGATCAAGATCGCTGCTGCCAAGGTTCCAGGTTTCAAGGCAGGCAAAGGCCTGAAAGACGCCGTCAACTAAGTCGTCTCTTTCAGCCGGGCCCGGCCTGGCCAGGTCCGAGCACGCTGATGGCGGGCCGCAAACGTTCCCGCCTGACACGTTTGCTAAGAAAAGGCGCATCCTCGGATGCGCCTTTCTTTTATCAGGATTCTACCCACGCTCCGCGGTTGTCGACGCAGTGGTACAGCCGTTTCTGGGGGACGCATGCTGCAAAATATCAGGGACAATTCACAAGGTTGGATTGCCAAGACCATCATCGGCCTCATCGTCGTGTTGATGGCGTTGACCGGCTTCGAAGCCATTTTCAAGGCCGCCACCCACAGCCAGGACGCGGCCAAGGTGAACGGCCACACCATCAGCCTGAACGAGCTGAGCCAGGCCGCCGACATGCAGCGCCGTCAGCTGATGCAACAGCTGGGCAAGGATTTCGACCCGGCGCTGCTGGATGACAAATTGCTGCGCGAGTCTGCGCTCAAAGGCCTGATCGATCGCAAACTGCTGCTGCAGGGTGCCGAAGACGCCAAGTTCGCCTTCTCCGAAGCCGCGCTGGATCAAGTGATCCTGCAGACGCCGGAATTCCAGGTCGATGGCAAGTTCAGCGCCGATCGTTTCGATCAGGTCATCCGCCAGATGGGCTATGGCCGCATGCAATTCCGCGACATGCTCGGGGAAGAGATGCTGATCGGCCAGCTGCGTACCGGTATCGCCGGCAGCAGCTTCGTCACCGACCAGCAGGTCGACGCCTTTGCCCGCCTGGAAAACCAGACCCGCGACTTCGCTTCCCTGACCTTCAAGGCCAACCCGGCGGCGGTCAAGGTCAGCGATGACGAGGTCAAGGCGCACTACGACCAGCATGCCAAGGAGTTCATGACCCCGGACCAGGTGGTCATCGACTACATCGAGCTGAAGAAGTCGGCATTCTTCGACCAGGTCAAGGTCACCGACGAAGAGCTCAAGGCCCAGTACGAGAAGGAAGTAGCCAACCTCGCCGAGCAGCGCCATGCCGCGCATATCCTCATCGAGGTCAACGACAAGGTCACCGACGCCCAGGCCAAGGCCAAGGCCGAAGAGATCGAGCAGCGCCTGGCCAAGGGTGAAGATTTCGCCAAGCTGGCCAAGGAGTTCTCCCAGGACCCAGGTTCTGCCAGCAATGGCGGTGACCTCGGCTTCGCAGGCCCAGGCGTGTATGACCCGGCCTTCGAAGACGCCCTGTACAAGCTCAACGACGGCCAGGTGTCGGCCCCGGTGCGTACCGAGTTCGGCTATCACCTGATCAAGCTGCTGGGCAAGCAGGCGCCGGAAGTACCGAGCTTCGCCAGCCTGAAGGACAAGCTGACCCGCGACCTGAAGACCCCGCTGGTCGAGCAGCGTTACGTCGACGCCAGCAAGCAGCTGCAGGATGCTGCTTACGAGGCTTCCGACCTGGCCCAGCCGGCCCAGGACCTGAACCTCAAGGTGCAGACTTCCGCGCCGTTCGGCCGCGAAGGCGGCGAGGGCATCACCGCCAACCGTGGCGTGATCCAGGCTGCGTTCTCCGAAGAAGTGATGGATGAAGGTGCCAACAGCACCGCCATCGAGCTGGACCCGGAAACCACCGTGGTGCTGCGCGTCAAGGAGCACCGCAAGCCGGAGCAACTGCCGCTGGAAGCCGTGGCCAAGCACATCAGCGAACACCTGGCCAAGGAGAAGGCGACTGCCGAGCTCAAGGCCAAGGCGGACAAGCTGATTGCCGGCCTGCGTGACGGTTCCATCGCTGCCGCTGGTGCTCACGACGGTCAGGAATGGAAGACTCACGAAGCCGTGACCCGTGGTCAGGACGGTATTGATCCGGCCGAGCTGCAGGCGCTGTTCCGCCTGGCCAAGCCGCAAGCCAAGGACAAGCCGGTGTACGGTAGCGTGGTCCTGGCCGACGGCAGTCTGGTCGTGCTGCAGCTCAAGGGCGTCAACGAAGGTGCCGCCGCCAGCGACGAAGAGAAGCAGCAGATCCGCCGCTACCTCGCATCGCGTGCTGGCCAGCAGGACTTTGCGGCCTACCGCAAGCAGCTGGAAGGCACTGCCGACATCACCCGTTACTGAGTGATGGATGCATGATGAAACAGGCCGCTTAATGCGGCCTGTTTCATTTCTATTGCCTGTACTGGCCTAGCGCTTCACACCTTCATAGTTATCCAGCGTATCCCGCGCAATCTCCCGCCCCAGGGCAATCAGTTCCGGTGCCTTGTAGAACTCGAAGAACCGGCACACCCGCTTGGGCACGTTGATCAGCACATCCGGCGGATACCCGGCAATCTTGTACTGCGCCAGTGACGTCTGCATCACCTCGAAGCTCTGGTTGATCAGGTCGAGCAGCGAGGCCGGCCCGACGTTGTCGATGATGAACGAGCCGGTCGCCGACTTCGGTGCGCCTTCACGCTCGGGCGCTGCGGCGGGTTGCTGGGACTCAGGGTCGGCCGTGTCGGCCAGCCACGGGTTGGGCGGCGCCAGCCCTTCGGCAACAATCTCCTGCTCGATGCGAATCAGCTCTTCGGCAGGCTTGCGCCGAAACGGCAGGCGCGACCCGAGTGAACTCAGCAGGGCGTCGAAGCGCATCTTGAAGGCTGCGGGCCGCTCGATCACCGGCAGCTGGTACTGCTTCTGGTTGGTGGCGTTGAGGTTGACCGCGATGATCAGATCACAGTGGCTGGACACCACCGGTACGATCGGCAGGGGGTTGAGAATGCCGCCGTCGACCAGCATGCGGTTGCCCTGCATCACCGGTGTGAACAGGCTCGGAATTGCCGCCGAAGCACGCATGGCCTGATGCAGGCAGCCTTCCTGGAACCAGATCTCCTGCTGGTTGGTCAGGTCGGCCGCTACCGCCGTGTAAGGGATGCGCAGCTGCTCGATGTTCATGTCGCCGACGATCTTGCGAATCTGCCCGAACACCTTGTCACCCCGAATGGCGCCGAGGCGGAAGCTGACGTCGACCAGGCGCAGCACGTCCAGATAGTCCAGGCTTTCGATCCAGTTGCGGTATTCCTCGAGCTTGCCCGCCGCGTAGATACCGCCTATCACCGCGCCCATGGAGCAGCCAGCGATACAGGCGATGTCGTAGCCGCGCCGTTCGATTTCCTCGATTACGCCGATATGGGCATACCCACGAGCGCCTCCCGATCCCAACACCAATGCCACGCGTTTGCTCATGAACTTTCCCCGGCTGGTACAACCATGGTCCTACAATGCACTCATCGCTGCCTGTGCTTCAATCCAGAGCGTGCTGAACTACTCTAAGCAAAGCATATCGAGCCGGGCACTTTTCAGTTGCACAGGCGTCGAACAGCCACTCTTTTGACCTTTGAGGTATTACTGATGAAAGCCTGGATCTGCCTTCCACTGATCGCCCTGGCCCTAGCCGGCTGCGCGGGCAAGACGGCCTACCGCGAAAGCTGCGCGACTCAGCTGGATGCCGCCTGGAAGGAGTTGGACCTGGCCAAGGCCGAAGGGTTTGCCGGCACCGTCAGCTACTCCAAGGCCCTGTCTCTGCTGACCGGAGCCAAGACGCAGCAGCAGTTCGAAGGGTACGAAGGCTGCACCCACAAAGCCGAAAAGGCCCGCTTCTACATTCGTGAGTCGCGCGCCGGGCGCTGACCAAGGAGCGTCACATGTCCGCCATGCTCGATCATGTCGTTGCCCAGTTGCTGACCCTGCAGGTGCGCCTGCTGGCCTGCCGTGAGCGCTTGGCTGCCAATACCGACAGCGAGGCCCTGCACGACCTGCGGACCAACCTGCGGCGCCTGCGCAGCCTGTTGCGGCCGCTGCAGGGGCTGCCTGGGGTGGAGCAACTGGAGGAGGCGGCAAAGTCGTTGGGTACGTTGACCACGCCCCTGCGTGATCGTGAGGTGCTGGCCGCCGAGCTCATCGGGCGCGGCCATGCCGAAGCCGGGCAGCGACGCCTGGCCGGGCGCGACAGGACATTCGCCAGCGTTGCCGCCAGCCCGCAGCTGACCCGGGTGCTGGCAATCGTCGATGCATTCCCGCTGTTCTTGCGGGCAGCGGATCGCGAGGGGCTGGCCAAGTCGCTGGACACGCGTATCGACAAGCGCCTGGTCAAACAGTGGCACAAGCTACGTGAGGCCCTGCAGGACCCCGCCCATGATCGGCATCGCTTGCGCCTGCTGATCAAACGGGCGCGTTATGGCGACGAGGCGTATCCGCAGCTCGATCATGCTGGCAAGAAACTGCAGCGCTTGTTGAAGAGGGCCCAGGGCGATCTAGGTGATTGGCATGACCGCCTGCAGTGGTTGCTGCAGGCCAAGGATCACCCCGACCTGGCGCCTTGCAAGGTCGACTGGGAGCAGGAGCTGCACGAGGCCGAGCGCACGTCCGATATCACCCTTGATGCGCTGCAGGCCGCGCTCAAGCGGCGTTAGCCCGGCAAATGACCGATATGCGGGCTGATCGGCCGGGGGTTGCTGGCTAGTATTGGTGGTCCTTTTGCTACAGGTAAGAGCCAGGAGCCGGCCGATGAATTTCAACCAACTGCTCGCCGCCGTGCGGGAAAACCCTGACGCGGTCAGCATTCCGCCCAGCTGGGCCCAGGGGCGCGCCGTGTTCGGTGGCCTGATGGCGGCCATGGTGCATGAAAGCATGCGCCTGAAGCTCACCGATGATCGCCCGGTGCGCTCGCTGGCCATCAGCTTCGTCAGCCCGGCGGCAGCAGATGTGCCCATTCGATTCGAGGTCGAGGTGCTGCGGGAGGGCAAGGCGGTCAGCACGCTGCTGGGCCGTGCCATTCAGAATGGTCAGGTGGTGACGCTGGTGCAGGGTAACTTCGGTGCGGGTCGGCCATCGATGGTCGATGTTGCGGCTGCACCCGCCGTGGAGATGAAACCGCTTGAACAGGCGGCACCGGAGTTGCCTTACATCAAGGGCGTCACCCCGGAGTTCATGCGCCATGTCGCCTTGCGCTGGGCGGTGGGCGGCCTGCCGTTCAGCGGCAACTCGTCGCGTCATATGGGCGGCTGGGTGCGCTTGCGCGATGTTGCCGAAGAGCAGGTCAACGAGGCGCACCTGCTGGCGTTGGTGGACGCCTGGCCACCGAGCCTGTTGCCGTTCCTCAAGCAGCCAGCAGCGGGCAGTACGCTGACCTGGACCATCGAATTCATCCAGCCGACGGCGAAACTGTCCACGCTGGACTGGTGCCGTTACCGTGTCGAGACCGAACATGCGCGTGACGGCTACGGCCATGCGGCGGCGGCATTGTGGAGTGCAGAAGGGGAACTGCTGGCCTTGAGCCGGCAAACCGTCACGGTGTTCGCCTGATCATCAGCGCCGGTGCTTGTGCCGTTCACGCCAGGCCTTCCACCAGGCACCGCTGAGGACGAAGCGGGGGAATGTGATGAACTGCTCGGTCAGCAGCCGCTGCACGGCGTCCTTGCGGTTGGCGAACGGTTCCGGCTGTTCGGCTTCCAGGCGATGCCCGTGGCGCTGCAGGCCCAGGCCGGCGATCAGGGCAATGACGCCGACGGCGATCTGGCCCAGGTCCAGGGCGAACAGGCCTGACAGCACCAGCAGGGCACCGAGGATGAACAGCGGCACGGCAATCAGGTGCAACACCAGGTTGGTCGGGTGCCGGTGATTGTGGTGGTAGCCACGCCATTGCCAGGCGTGCAGGTTGGGCAGTCGTTTGCTCATGGGCAGGTCCTCGCGATGTTCGTCGCGCTGTTCGTTTCAGGCATGCCCAAAGCTTAGTGCGGCCCCGGTTGCGGGGCCAATCGAGGCTGGCTATGGCGACTATAGCTTGAGCTGGCCAATGGCCTTGCTCAGTTCACCGGCAAGGGCCGCCAGTTGACTGCTGGTGGTGGCCGAGCCGACGGTCTGCTGCACGGTCTCTTCGGTGACATCACGGATGCTCACCACTGCGCGGTTCATTTCTTCGGCCACCTGGCTCTGCTGCTCGGCGGCGACGGCAATCTGCGTGTTGCTCTCGCGCATCTGGGCGACCGCACCGGTAATTTCGGCCAGTGCCGCGCCGGCCTCCTGGGCCTGGCGGACGCAGTCGTCGGCCTTGTACGAACTCTCCTGCATGAACTCCACTGCGTCACGGGTGCCGGCCTGCAGGTCGGCGACCATTCGGGTGATTTCGTCGGTGGAGGTCTGCACGCGCTTGGCCAGGTTGCGCACTTCATCGGCAACCACGGCAAAACCACGGCCCAGGTCGCCAGCGCGGGCGGCTTCGATGGCGGCGTTGAGTGCCAGCAGGTTGGTCTGCTCGGCAATGCTGTGAATGACCCCGACCACGCTGTTGATCTTCTGGCTGTCATCGGCGAGTTGGCGGATCATTTCGGCGGTTTGCTGAACGCCGCTGGAAAGCCCGGAGATCGAATCCTGCACCCGGCTGACCACTTCCTTGCCGCTGCCGGCAAGGGTGTCGGCGGTTTGCGACAAGTCCCGGGTGGCGCCAGCATGCTGGGCAATGTGATGCACGGTGGCCGACATTTCGTTGATCGCCGTGGCCGCCTGGTCGGTCTCGCTCTGTTGGCCGAGCATGCCATGGCGTACGTCGTTCATGCTCGCGGCCAGGCGCGCGGCCCCGGAGTCCAGCTGTGCGGCAGTGTGGGCGACCGTGCTGACCACGCGGTGGTAAGTGGTCTGCATGGCGTTGAAGGCGCCGGCCATCTGGCCGACCTCGTCGCCGCAGGCCAGGGGCACGCGGGCCGACAGGTCGCCGGTCTTTTCCACGTGCAGCATCACGTCCTTGAGGGTGTTGAGCTGGCTGAGCAGGAAGCGGATCAGCAGCTGCGAGGCACCGAGCATCGCCAGCATCAGGATCAGCACGCAGAAGGCATAGTTGCTGAAACGGTCGAAGAACACCTGGCGCAGGCTGGGCGCGGCTGCCAGCACGGCCAGTTGCTGCTCGCCATGGCGCAGCACCTGGGCGCCGCGCAGCGGGTTGTCGCCCAGGATCCAGGCGGCCGGCAGGGCTACCCAGCCTTGTGCATTGGCCAGGGCTTCGAGATTTTCACCCGCGTATGTCGGGGTCTGGCCGGGTTGCCAGGTGATCAAATTGGCCTGGCGGGGCAGGGTCTGCCCGGTGGGCCAGGCGGCCAGCAGCTCGGCCTGGGCTTGCGCCTGGGCCTGCGCGGCATCGGCGCGGGCGCGTTGCTCCAGGTGCACTGCATACAGCACCAGCAGCAAGGTCGTGACGAAGGCCACCGCATTGACGGCCCAGAATTTGTACTTCAGGGAGATATTGCTAAGCCAGGCACCCATGGGTAGGTCTTCTCTGAGTTGAGCGGAAACATTATTGGCAAGGTGCCATCATTGTGCCCGCGCACTCGAGAACGGTTCATGACATGCGTCAAGGAAGCTGGAAGAAGGCTTTGGCCGTGGCGCTGGTGTGCTGGGCGCAGTGCTCGATGCGCTCGTTGCGATGCAGCGCCACTTCGCGCAGCACCTCGGTCAGGAATGCCGGCTCGTTGCGGCCGTTTTTCGGCTTCGGCCGCAGGCTGCGTGGCAGCAGGTAGGGGGCATCGCTCTCCAGCATCAGCCGGCCCTCGGCAATGTTGCTCACCAACGGATGCAGGTGGGTGCCACGACGCTCGTCACAGATCCAGCCGGTGATGCCGATGTGCAGGTCCATGTCCAGGTAGGCGAACAAGGCTTCGCGCTCGCCGGTAAAGCAATGCACCACGGCGGCTGGCAGGTGGTCGCGGTAATCCTTGAGGATGGCCAGCAGGCGCTCGCTGGCATCGCGCTCGTGCAAGAATACCGGCAGGCGCAGTTCGGCCGCCATTGCCAGTTGGGCTTCCAGGGCTTTCTCCTGAAGCGGGCGAGGGGAGAAATCACGGTTGAAATCCAGTCCGCATTCGCCCACGGCACGCACCCGTGCTTCAGCCAATAGCTGTCGCAGTTGCCGCTCGCTGTTGCCGTCCCATGACTTGGCATCGTGCGGGTGCACGCCGGCCGTGGCGAACAGGTGCTGGCCGTCGCCATCGAGCTGCTGGCAAAGCTCCAGCGCCTGCTCGCTGACCTCCAGGCTGGTGCCGGTCAGGACCATCTGGATCACGCCGGCCTCGATGGCGCGCTCGACGATGGCGGCCTGCTGGTCGTGGAAACTGCTGTTGGTCAGGTTGACGCCGATATCGATCAGTTGCATGGTGCTACCTCGTGCCGCGGGGCGGCCAGCATAGCAAAAAGCGTGATATTCGGAAAAAACCAAGAACTTCAGGCGTTTGCCGTGGTCTTTTGCCGTCATTTCTCACGACCGCGCGTACCACCATGGCTGCCGCCCACCGACCACGGACACGATTTCGCATGCTGCGATACCTGCTGACCCTGTTGCTGACGCTTGGGCTGACCACGGTCGGTCCGGCCTATGCGCGGCTGCCGGGGCCACAGCAGAACGTGCCGGTGAACTCCGCCCGTGACCTGCCGCAGATTCGCAGTACCAAGGTGCTGCGCGTGCTGGTCAACCAGAGCCGCAACAGTTCCGGTGAGATCAAGGGCGAGCCGGTGGGTATCGAGTATTACCGCTTGCGTGGGCTCGAACATTACCTCAACGCCCGGGCCGGTGATGGCCAGCAGATCAGCCTGAAGATCATTCCACGGGCCAAGGAGCAGCTGCTGGGGGCCCTGCAGCGCGGTGAGGGTGACCTGGCTGCACCGGGCGAGCTGCTCGACCCGGCCGTGACCGGCGGGGTCAACAGCAGTGCGCCAGTGCTGGACCAGGTGCCTTTGCTGTTGGTCGGGCGCAAGGGTGAGCGCAGCTATACCCGCGCTGAGCAGCTGTCCGGGCGTACGGTGGCATTGACCAGCGCCAGCGCGGCGGGGGCGGTGATCCAGCAGATCAACCAGCAGCTGGCGCTGCGCAAGCGGGCGCCGATCAAGATCGAATGGGTCGATTCGACCCTGGCGGTGGAAGATGTGCTGGAGATGGTCCAGGCCGGTATCTATCCATTGACCATGGTGGAGCGCCCGATCGCCCAGCGCTGGGCCAGGGTCATGCCGAACCTGCGCCTGGACACCCGGGTGCAACTGGGGCAGGCGCAGGCCATGCGTTGGTATGTGCGGCGTGATGCGACCATGCTGCTGGCCACGGTTGATCGCTTTCTCCAGGGTTACCATGCGCCGGAAAACCAGGATGCGGCCTTCGAGCGCATCTACCGGCGCCAGTACCGTGTGCACAATCCGCTGGCGCGCAAGGACCGCCAGCGGCTGAACGCACTGCGCCCGGTGTTGCAGAAACATGGTGAGGCGCAGCAGATCGACTGGTTGAACCTGGCGGCCCTGGCCTTCAAGGAATCCACCCTGAACCCAGCAGCACGCGGTAGCGGCGGGGCACACGGGCTGATGCAGATCACCCCGTCGGCAGCGCAACGGGTGGGGATCAGCGACACCGGCTCAGTCGATGGCAATGTCCAGGCCAGTGCGCGCTACCTGGCGTTGATCCGCCGCAAGTTCTTCGCCAGCCCGCAGATCAACGAGCGCGAGCGCATGGCATTTGTGCTGGCAGCCTACAACCTTGGCCCGGAACGGGTCCAGGCCATGCGCGCCGAGGCCCGCAAGCGCGGCCTCAACGGTAACCAGTGGTTCTTCCAGACCGAGCGCATCGCCATGGAGCAGGTCGGTATGGGGCCGGTCAACTTCGTCAACAGCGTCAACAAGTACTTCCTGGCGTTCAATCGCGAACGCCCGGCACTGGAGCGTGTGGTCAGTCGCTGACAAATCGATTTTGTCGATTGTTGTGTTGGGTTTTTTGCGATTTTCATATCGCATGAATTGATTATGATGGCACCCATCCCAACTCAACATCCCGGTTTCAAGGAAACTTCGCAATGAACAACGCAATCAGCAAACTGCTCTCCACCCGCGCTGGCCTGGGCCTCAGCGTGATCCGTATCCTGGTCGGTGTGATCTTCATGGCGCACGGTGCGCAGAAACTGTTCGGCCTGTTCGGCGGCTACGGCCTGGAAGGCACCGGCCAATGGATGGAAAGCATCGGCCTGGCGCCGGGCTACCTGATGGCGCTGTTGTCCGGTAGCGCCGAGTTCTTCGGCGGCCTGGCCCTGGTGATCGGCCTGCTGGCGCGCCCGGCAGCACTGGCACTGACGGTGACCCTGGTGGTGGCGATCTTCTCGGTGCACATCAACAACGGCTTGTTCATGTCCAACAACGGCTATGAGTTCGCCCTGGCGCTGCTGGCCGGCACCGTGGCGGTACTGATCGAAGGCGCGGGCCGCTTGTCCCTCGACCGCCTGATCGCCCGCTGACAGATCAAAAGCCGCAAGCTGCAAGCCCCAAGCCGAACGCATTTCAGCTTGGGGCTTGCAGCTTGCGGCTTGTCGCTCTAGCATACCGCCTGCGCCGATTTAAACAGCTACTTGCGGGGCGCAGGACTGGCCCCCTCTCCGGGTCATCCGAAATACCGCTAAAGCGCTGGTTCGGTGACGCCTCCCACCGCTGCCCAGCGGGATTCGCGAGGCGGAGAGAAACTCCATGAGTTGTCCACGTACCAGTGTCTGTTTGAGCCCATTGCCTGCCAGCCAGGCGTCCCGTACACCGCGCATCCTGCTCGGTGGCCAGCATCAGCCCACACTTTTGCGTCACCTTGAAGGCTTGTCGCGCCGCAAGGGTCAGGCCCGCGCCTTTCTCATCCAGTTCGCCGAAGATGCCTGCCGCCTGGAACAGTTCGGCAACGATCGCTTCGACCTGGCGGTGATCCAGGCACCCGCCCGAGAAGACGCAGCCGAAGTCATTGGCCAGCTTACCCGCATCGCGCGTCAGGGCCTGATTACCCGACGCTGAGGAGCGCGCCGTTGAGCACCAATATCATCACCACGGAAGGTCACGAGGCCCTGAAGAAGGAGCTGGATCACCTGTGGCGGGTGTATCGCCCGGAAATCACCCAGAAAGTGACCTGGGCCGCTTCGCTGGGTGACCGCAGCGAGAACGCCGACTACCAGTACAACAAGAAGCTGCTGCGTGAGATCGACCGTCGGGTCCGCTATCTGCGCAAGCGCCTCGAGGATGTGAAGGTGGTCGCCTACTCGCCACAGCAGGAAGGCAAGGTGTTCTTCGGTGCCTGGGTTGAAGTCGAGAACGATGACGGCGAGACCATGAAGTTTCGCATTGTCGGGTATGACGAGATTTATGGCCGTAACGACTATATCTCGATCGACTCGCCGATGGCCCGGGCCCTGCTCAAGAAGGAGGAGGGCGATGAAGTGCTGGTAAATACACCGACCGGTCAGGCGACCTGGTATGTGAACAACATTCACTACGGGCAATGAATCAATATTGCCTGTGCTGGCCTCTTCGCGGCTAAAGCCGCTCCCACAAGTACAGCGCAGGACTGGAAGCTGGTGATGTACCTGTGGGAGCGGCTTTAGCCGCGAAGAGGCCAGCACAGGCGCTATCAACTTTCCCGTAGTACCGCCAGTGGGCTGGCATTCAGCGCTCGTCGAGTGCCCAAAACACCTGCCCCACCCACCAGCAACGCCCCGGCCAGCGGCAACACCAGCAGCCACGGATGCGGGCTCCACTGCAGGTCGAATGCATAGCGATACAGCACCAGGGTAATCAACTCGCACCCCAGCGCCGCCAAGGCACCACTAGCCGCCCCCAGCAAACCGAACTCGATGCGCCGCGCCTTGACCAACAAGGGGCGCGCGGCTCCTAGGGCCCGCAGCAAGGCGCCTTGGCGAATCCGCTCGTCGAGCGTTGCCTGCAACCCGGCGAACAACACGGCAAGCCCCGCCGCCAACACGAACAGCAATACATATTCGACCGCCAGGGTGACCTGCGCGAGGATGCTGCGTAGCTGCTCGAGCAAGGCATCGACCTGCAGGATGGTCACCGCCGGAAACGCCCGAGACAGCGCCACCACATCCAGGTCATGGCCTGGGGCCAGATAGAAGCTGGTCAGGTAGGTGGTTGGCAGCCCTTGCAGGGTGCCCGGTTGGAAGATCATGTAGAAGTTCGGCTGAAAGCTGTCCCAATGCACGCTGCGCAGGCTGCTGACGCGCGCCTGACGTTGCTCGCCGCCGATGTCGAAGGTCAGCAGGTCGCCCAGTTGCAACTTGAGGCTGGCGGCCAGCTCGGCCTCGACCGACACGCCGGGAATTTCATCGCTGCCAGGCAACGCTTGCCACCAGCTGCCTGCGCTCAGCACGTTGCCCTGAGGCAGGTCGGCCGCCCAGGTCAGGCTGAGGTCGCGTTGCACGGCTCGCTCGCCAGCGGAATCCTTGCTGACGATCTGCTGCACCGGTTGGTCGTTGATCTGAATCAGACGGCCGGGGGTTACCGGATACAGCGGTGCCGAGTTGGCATTCACATCGTGTAGACGCTGGGCGAACGGTTCGCGGTCAGTGGGCAGGATGTTCAGGGCAAAATGGTTGGGAGCGTCCTTGGGCAGTTGTGCCTGCCAGTTGTCGAGCAACTCTGCTCGCAGCAGCGCAACCAGGGCCATGGCCAACAGGATCAGGCCAAAGGCCAGGGCTTGCCCGGCAGCGGCCATCGGGTGGCGCAGCAGCTGGCCGAGGCCCAGGCGCCAGGCCAGTGGCGCGCCGGCGAGGGCTTTGCGCAGGCTTTGCAAGCCGAGCAAAAGCAGCCCGCCCAGCAGCAGCGCTGCGATCAGGCCGCCGCCCAGCAGGGCGAAGGTCAGTAGCAGGTCAAGGCTCAGGCGCCACATGATCAGGCCCAGGGCGAGCAGGGCGGCGCCATACACCAGCCAGCTGCTCGGTGGCACGGGCAGCAGATCACGGCGCAGTACGCGCAGCGGTGGTACCTGGCCCAGAGCGGCGAGCGGCGGCAAGGCAAAGCCGGCCAGGGCCACCAGGCCGGTGGCGATGCCGGCCAGTGCCGGAACCATGCCCCCGGCGGGCACTTCGCTGGGCAGCAGGCCATGCAGCAGGCGGAACAGGCCCAGTTGTGCCAGCCAGCCGAGCAGGGCGCCGGCCAGGGCGGCGACCAGGCCAAGCATCGCCAGCTGCAGGCAATACAAACCCAGCGCCTGGTGCCGCGACAGCCCCAGGCAGCGCAGCAAGGCGCTGGCATCCAGGCGGCGCGCAGCATAGCGGCTGGCCGACAGCGCCACGGCGACGCCCGCCAGCAGCACGGCGACCAGGCTGGCCATGTTCAGGTAGCGCTCGGCTTTGCCCAGGGCGCCGCCGATCTGCCGGTTACCATCGCGGGTGTCGAGCAGGCGCTGGTTGGCGGCAAGGTGCTTGTCCACGCCCTTGTGGTACTGCGCGAGGGCTTCGGCATCGCCGCGCCAGAGGTCGCGGTAGGTGACCCGGCTGCCTGGCTGGATGACCCCGGTAGCCTGCAGGTCGGCCAGGTTCATCATCACCCGCGGTGTCAGGCTGTAGAAGTTGTTGGCGCGGTCTGGCTCGTAGGTCAGTACGCGGCTCATGCGCAAGGTCTTCATGCCGACGTCGATGCTGTCGCCAATCTTCAGCCCCAGGGCTGCGAGCAGGCGGGGTTCGACCCACGCTTCTCCAGGTGCCGGGCCGCCCCCAGGGGTTTCCTCGGCATAGGGCGTGGCGGCACTGCGCACCTGGCCGCGCAATGGATAGGCACCGTCGACCGCCTTGATGCTCGAAAGCTGGATGCCGGCATCGCCGCCCACCACGCTGGTGAACTCCACCACCTGGGCATGCCGCAGCCCCAGTGCCTGGCCCTCGCTGAGCTGTTCTTCACGGGCCGGTGCGCTGCCTTGCAATACCAGGTCGGCGCCGAGGAACTCGCTGGCGCGCAGTTGCATCGCGCCATTCAGGCGGGCGCCGAAATAGCCGATGGCGGTACTGGCGGCGACCGCCACCAGCAGGGCAAAGAACAGTACGCGCACTTCGCTGGCGCGGATGTCGCGCAGCAGCTGGCGCAAGGCCAGGCCGCACAGGCGGGACAGCGGCATATGCTTCATCAGGCCTCCACCGGCGCCACCAGGCGGCCTGCGTCCAGGCGGATCTGGCGGCGGCAGCGCCGGGCCAGGCGCTCGTCATGGGTGACCAGCACCAGAGTGGTGCCGCGCTCCTTGTTCAGCTCGAACAGCAGGTCGCTGATGCGCTCGCCGGTATGGCTGTCGAGGTTGCCGGTGGGTTCGTCTGCAAACAGCACTGCCGGTTGTGCGGCGAAGGCGCGGGCAATGGCGACTCGCTGCTGCTCGCCGCCGGAAAGCTGGCGCGGAGTGTGGGTCAGCCGCTTGCCCAGGCCGACGCGCTCCAGCAGGGTGCGGGCGTGCTCGCGAGCGTCGCGCCGACCGTCCAGCTCCAGCGGCAGCATCACGTTCTCCAGGGCGTTGAGGCTGTCGAGCAGCTGGAACGACTGAAAGACGAAGCCGACATGCTCGGCGCGAACCCTGGCGCGTTGGTCCTCGTCCAGTGGGCCGAGGTCGTGACCGGCGAGGATGACCTGGCCGGCGCTGGGGCGGTCGAGGCCGGCGAGCAGCCCGAGCAGGGTCGACTTGCCCGAGCCAGAGGCGCCGACGATGGCCAGGCTGTCGCCCTGGGCGAGGTCGAGGGAGAGGGCATGGAGGATGGTCAGGTCACCTTCCGCGCTGGGGACCACTTTGCTAAGGTTCTGCGCAACGAGAATGCTGGGGCCCATGGAGAATCCGATGCGAGTGTGGTGGTTGAGTGCCGGTCTGGCCCTGTATTGCCTGGCCCAGAGCGCGGCAGCGGGAACATTGCTGGTTGTCGGCGATAGTATCAGCGCCGGTTTTGGCCTGGATACCCGCCAGGGGTGGGTCTCTTTGTTGCAGACCCGGCTCAAGGACGAAGGTTTCGACGATCAGGTGGTCAACGCGTCGATCAGTGGCGACACCAGTGCAGGTGGCCAGGCGCGGCTGCCGGCGCTGCTTGCAGCACACAAGCCGAGCCTGGTTGTGTTGGAGTTGGGAGGCAACGATGGCCTGCGTGGGCAGCCTCCGCAGCAATTGCAACAAAATCTTGCCTCGATGATCGAGAGTGCCCGCAAGGCAGGGGCCAAGGTGCTGCTGCTGGGCATGCGCCTGCCACCGAACTATGGCGTGCGCTATACCACGGCCTTTGCCAACGTCTATGAACAGCTGGCAACGGAAAAACAGGTGGCGCTGGTGCCGTTCTTCCTCGAAGGGGTAGGGGGAGTACCGGGGATGATGCAGGCCGATGGCATCCATCCGGCACAGGGTGCCCAGCAGCGTTTGCTGGAAAATGCCTGGCCGGCGATAAAACCCTTGTTGTGACGCTTTAAACGGGGCCGGCTTTCGGCTAATGTTGCGCCCCCCGTTTCGAGAGCCCCCGATGCCGCGCCCTGCCTGGTCCTTGTTTGCCTATCAACTGATCGAGCCCGATGAGCAGCTCGACCTGTTCGCTTGCCAGGAAATCCGCGTCCACCTCGTGGCCCGTCAACTCGAACTCGGCGTGCCGGTCGACCGTACCTTGTGCGGCGGCCTGCTGCCTGCGCAGCCACGCTGGTCCGGTGTGCCTCGCAGCATCTACCGTGACGGGCGCCTGTGCGACCTGTGCCGGGCGATTCTCGATGCCCAGCGCCGCGGCATGCGGCCGGTCTGGCCCGAGCTCTGAGGTGAATTGCAGGTGCGCAATTGAGTGCACCTTTCATCATCTGAAACGCTTGCAAGGCGCCAATGCCTCCCGCTTGCAGCGAGGCGGGTGTACAATCGTGATTCTTGACTACCTTTCGAAGGATTTACCGGATGTTGCCGCGCTTTCCCGCCGTCACCCGTTGCCTGTCCCTGGCCGCCCTGCTGGTAGCGGGCCCCGCTGCTGCGCTGGAGCTGCCACTGCCACCACCCGGTGAAGACGTCGTTGGCCAGGTCCAGACGATCAAGGCCAAGTACGAAGACACCTTTGCCGACATCGGCACTGCCAACGACCTCGGCTACCTGGAAATGATCGCCGCCAACCCGGGTGTCGACCCATGGCTGCCGGGCGCCGGTACCGAGATCATCCTGCCGACCCGCTACATCCTGCCGCCGGGGCCGCGTGAAGGCATCGTCATCAACCTGGCCGAGTACCGTATGTATTACTACCCGAAAGGGCAGAATGTGGTGCATACCTTCCCGCTGGGCATCGGTCGCGAGGGCTGGGGCTCGCCTGTGGCGATGACCAAGATCACCGCGAAGACGCCGAATCCGACCTGGACTCCACCCGCCTCGATCCGTGCCGAGCACGCTGCAGACGGTGACATCCTGCCGACCGTCGTGCCTGCCGGCCCGGACAACCCGCTTGGGCCGTTCAAGTTCACCCTGGGTGTACCGGGCTACCTGATCCACGGTTCAAACAAGAAGTTCGGTATCGGCATGCGCACCAGCCATGGCTGCTTCCGCATGCTCAACAACAACGTGCTGGAACTGTCGAAGATGGTGCCGGTGGGGACGCCGGTGCGCATCATCAACGAGCCTTACAAGTTCGGCATCAGTGGCGGCAAGGTTTACCTAGAGGCGCACACGCCGCTGGACGATCATGGCAACCCATCTGTGGTCGACAAGCATACGGCGGTCATCAATGCCTTGCTCAAGCGTGAAGACCTGGCCAACAACCTGCGCATGAACTGGGACATGGTGCGTGACGTGGTTGCCGCGGAAGACGGTATGCCGGTGGAAATTGCCGTGCCTGTCAATAACCAGGGTGCCGCACCTATGGTTTCGAGCATCCCGCCCGAACTGCAGTAACGCTTTTGCAGCACCCCCGGGGCCCGCTCAGGTCAACAGCCTGCTGCGGGCCTCTTCGTTTCCGGAGTAGGGCTTTTGTCCAGGCAATAAAAAAGCCGACCCACAAGTGGGTCGGCTCCATAACAATCCGTGAGGATTATTACTTGCGGCTGGCTTTGTCCAGCATACGCAGAGCGCGCTCGTTGGCTTCGTCAGCGGTCTGCTGAGCCTTCTGAGCGGCTGCCATTGCGTCGTCAGCCTTACGGTAGGCTTCATCAGCACGGGCTTGAGCGCGAGCTGCTGCGTCTTCAGTCGCAGTCAGACGAGCTTCGGTTTCTTTGGATACGCTGCTGCAACCGGTAGCCAGAACTGCGGCCAGAGCCAGAGCAGAGAATTTCAGAACGTTGTTCATCGTGTTCCCCTTCAAGGACTTTCTATTAAATAGCCATCTCTCGGAAAAGAGAAACTGGCCGGCGTACATAGTACCCATTACTTGTAGTAAGTAAACTGACAGAGCGCAAGAACTGCAAAAAAAATGTTGCGCGAGGTCACACCGACAAGATTTGCGGGGGTTTTGTGAAAAAACCGTGTAGCGGGCGCAAGCGATTGTAGTACAGGAACTTTTTTGTTGAACTAACGGTGACTTTAACTGTCCCTCAGCGTCTTAAGCACAACAACATCCGGTTGCTGTTGCAGGGCGTGCCAGGGCAAGGCCACTGGCGTGGCTTCCTGCTACTTTTTAACGCTGGCCACCTTGAGTAATCCCGCTTGCGGCGCCTACTATTTGGGAGTGCCCGATCCGGTCGAACGATTGCTGTCGGCAAGGGGTCCAAGGGGCAAGAGGTGGCGTTGAGGTTCCTCCGCCGGATAAAACCACATCGGTTAAGGTAAGGGTCTGCCAGAAAGGCCTGCGAGGAGTAGTGATGAGTGAAGCGCTGACCATCCACCATGACCAGGCCGGTCATCAGTTCGAAACCAACGTGGACGGTCATCGTGCCTACCTGACGTACATGGACCTGGGCAAGCAGACGCTGGACATCTATCGCACTTTCGTGCCCAACGCCCTGCGTGGCCGCGGGATCGCAGCAGCGTTGACCGAGAAGGCCCTCGAGTACGCCGACCAGATGGGTTACACGGTGATCCCTTCCTGTTCGTACGTTGAGCGCTACATGGAGCGTCAGCAGCGCCATTCGAGCAAGGTCTGAACGGGCCAGGCGCCAGAGACAACAACGCCGGGCAATGCCCGGCGTTTTTCATTGCGCTGAAACTCAGCTGCGCTTGCGCTGTGGCAACACGTCCTTGAGCTTGGCGTGCATGCTGCGCAGGGTTTTTTCGGTGGCCGACCAGTCGATGCAGGCATCGGTGATCGACACGCCGTACTGCAGTTCGTCGAGGTTTTTCGGGATCGACTGGCAGCCCCAGTTCAGGTGGCTTTCGACCATCAGGCCGATGATCGACTGGTTGCCTTCGAGGATCTGGTTGGCGACGTTCTCCATGACCAGTGGCTGCAGGGCCGGGTCCTTGTTGGAGTTGGCGTGGCTGCAGTCGACCATGATATTGGCCTTGATCTTGGCCTTGGCCAGGTCCTGTTCGCACAGGGCGACACTGACCGAATCGTAGTTCGGCTTGCCGTTGCCGCCACGCAGCACCACGTGGCCATACGGGTTGCCCTTGGTGGTGACGATCGACACGCCGCCTTCCTGGTTGATGCCGAGGAAGCGGTGCGGCTTGGACACCGACTGCAGGGCGTTGATGGCCACGGTCAGGCCGCCATCGGTGCCGTTCTTGAAGCCGACCGCCGAAGACAGGCCCGACGCCATCTCGCGGTGGGTTTGCGATTCGGTGGTGCGGGCGCCGATGGCCGACCAGCTGATCAGGTCCTGCAGGTACTGCGGGGAGATCGGGTCGAGTGCCTCGGTGGCGGTCGGCAGGCCCATTTCGGCCAGGTCCAGCAGCAGCTGGCGGCCAATGTGCAGGCCGTCCTGGATCTTGAACGAGTCATCCAGGTACGGGTCGTTGATCAGGCCTTTCCAGCCAACGGTGGTGCGTGGCTTTTCAAAGTACACACGCATGACCAGGTACAGCGTATCGGACACTTCCTCGGCCAGCACCTTGAGGCGCTCGGCGTATTCGTGGGCGGCCTTGATGTCATGGATGGAGCAGGGGCCGACCACCACGAACAGGCGATGGTCCTTGCCGTCGAGGATATTGCGCACCACTTCGCGGCCGGCAGTCACGGTCTGCAGGGCCTTGGCGCTGAGGGGGATTTCCTTCTTGAGCTGATCGGGGGTGATCAAGGTCTCGTTGGAAGCAACGTTAAGGTCGTCGATCGGTAAATCAGCCATCGTGTTACTCGTCAGGTCACGGGTGCCGGCCGCCAGCAATCCCCGTGCGGCCCAGCAGCAATAATGTTCGCAGCGGGGAGCAGAACCTTAGCGCGTTACTGGGGGCGCGACAATGGCCTGAGCCACGCAGTGCAGGGTTTTTCCCTGGCGCAAGGGGCTTGAACTGCATTCAGGGTGCGCAGAAAGCCGCAAACGGTGTAGAAATGCGCATCAGAATAAGAGATGGAGAGCAGCATGAACCCTCGCAAACCGCGTATCGGCATCATCGGCAGCGGTGCTATCGGTGGCTTCTATGGGCTGATGCTGGCACGCGCCGGTTTCGATGTGCATTTCCTGCTGCGCAGCGAGTATGACGTGGTGCGTGAACAGGGCCTGAAACTCGAGCATGCCGTGCATGGCACGCTGCAGATGCCGGTCAATGCCTACGCCAGCGCTGCCGACATGCCGCCCTGCGACTGGCTGCTGGTGGGCGCCAAGGCAACCCGCAATGCCGGGCTCGCACCACTGATCGTCCAGGCCGCCGCTGCCGATGCCAAGGTGGTGCTGCTGCAGAATGGCCTCGGCGTGGAGGAGCAGTTGAGGGCGGCGCTGCCGGGCAACCTGCATTTACTGGGAGGCCTGTGTTTCATCTGCGTCAATCGCCAGGCCCCAGGGGTGATTCGTCACCAGGCGCTGGGTGCGGTCAATCTCGGCTATCACAGCGGGCCGGCCGAAGATGGCGGTGCGGCGATCGTCGAAGCGGGCGCCGGGCTGTTTCGTGCAGCGGGCATCGACTCCCAGGCCATGGCCAATCTCGGCCAGGCGCGCTGGCAGAAACTGGTGTGGAACGTGCCGTACAACGGCCTTTCGGTGTTGCTGGGGGCCAGTACCACGCCGCTGATGGCCGATGCCGACAGTCGTGAACTGATCCAGGCGCTGATGGCCGAAGTGGTGCAAGGTGCCGCCGCGTGCGGGCATGAGCTGCCAGCGGGCTATGCCGAGCAGCTGTTTCGAATGACCGAACAGATGCCCGATTACTGGCCGAGCATGTACCACGACCATGCCCAGCAGCGCCCGCTGGAACTGCAGGCGATCTATGCCGAGCCGATTGCTCGTGCACAGGCGGCCGGCTGCAGTCTGCCGCGAATGCAAATGTTGTATCAGGCCCTGGCCTTCATCGACCACGCCAACCGGGCTGGCTGAATCCTCTGCAGGCCGCATCAGCAGTGCGCCGGACGGCAAAGCGCGGGTCCGGTGCGCTGCTAAGCTGAAGCTTGCTCTGCCGCAACGGCAGTCGAGGAGGTCGAATGATCCGCTCCATGCTGTACGCCACCGACCTCGGTGTCTACGCGCCTTTTGTCATGCAGCACGCCCTGACCCTGGCTCGCGCCTTCAGCGCAGAGCTCTACGTGATTCATGCGGTGGAGCCCATGGGGCAGTTCGCCGAGTCCCTGCTGCAGAGTTACCTCGATGAGCAGACGCTGGATGAATTGCACAGCGAAGGCGTCAACACGGTAATGGCCAACATCGAACAACGGGTGCTGGAAAACTTTCGTGACGAATTGGGCGAGGACGCAGATCTGGCACTGATCAAGGCGGTACGGGTGCGCCAGGGTGACCCGGCGCAGGTCATCCTCGAACAGGCACAGCGGCTGAGCGTCGACCTGCTGATCTTCGGCAGCCACACCGCCGGTGCCGGGGTGGATGTACCAATCGGGCGGACGGCGGTGCGGTTGCTGCAGCTGTCGCCAGTGCCAGTGTACATGGTGCCCCTCTCGCAGCACCTTGGACGTAGGAAATCGTGAAGCTGGCAGTAGGCTAGTTCGGAGGCGCGTGTAACAAAATAGTTCTAGTTTTATTTCGAGAACCACTAATATAGTTATATCTCGTCGCTGCCTGCTGCCGCTGACTTACCGCCGATTCGAGGGAAACCTATGAAGCTTCAACAACTGCGCTACATCTGGGAAGTGGCGCACCATGACCTCAACGTCTCCGCGACGGCGCAGAGCCTGTATACCTCGCAGCCGGGGATCAGCAAGCAGATCCGCCTGCTCGAGGACGAGCTGGGTGTTGAAGTCTTCGCCCGCAGCGGCAAGCACCTGACCCGCGTAACCCCGGCCGGTGAGCGCATCATCAACACCGCTGGCGAGATCCTGCGCAAGGTCGAGAGCATCAAGCAGATCGCCCAGGAGTTCTCCAACGAGAAGAAGGGCACGCTGTCCATCGCCACCACCCACACCCAGGCACGCTATGCGCTGCCACCGGTGATCAGCAGCTTTATCAAGCAGTACCCGGAAGTGGCCTTGCACATGCATCAGGGCTCGCCGATGCAGATCGCGGAAATGGCGGCCGACGGCACCGTCGATTTCGCCATCGCCACCGAGGCGCTGGAGCTGTTTGGCGACCTGATCATGATGCCGTGCTACAAGTGGAACCGTTGCGTGGTGGTGCCCCAAGGTCACCCGCTGACCAAGCTGCCGAAGCTGACCCTGGAAGCGGTTGCCGAATACCCGATCGTCACCTACGTGTTTGGTTTTACCGGCCGTTCGAAGCTGGACGAAGCCTTCAACCACCGTGGCCTGACGCCGAAAGTGGTGTTCACCGCCGCTGACGCCGACGTGATCAAGACGTATGTGCGCCTGGGGCTGGGCGTGGGCATCGTGGCCAAGATGGCGGTCGACACCAAGCTCGACAGCGACCTGGTGGCCCTGGATGCCAGCGAGCTGTTCGAAGCCAGCATCACCAAGATCGGCTTCCGCCGTGGCACCTTCCTGCGTGGCTTCATGTGCGACTTCATCGAGAAGTTCGCACCGCACCTGACCCGTGAAGTGATGGCCAAGGCCATTCAGTGCCACAACAAGCAGGAGCTTGAAGAGCTGTTCGAAGGCGTCGAGCTGCCGGTGCACTGAGTACGGCAGAAACGAAAAAACCGGCCCTCGGGCCGGTTTTTGTTTGCCTGCGAATCAGGCCTTGCTGATCAGGTTGCCGGCATGCAGCCCGCATTCCTTCTGGGTCGACTCTTCCCACCACCAGCGGCCTTCGCGCTCGTGCTGGTTCGGCAGCACCGGGCGCGTGCAAGGCTCGCAGCCGATGCTGATGAAGCCGCGTTCGTGCAGGCTGTTGTACGGCAGTTCGAGCATGCGGATGTAACCCCACACTTCCTCGCTGGTCATCTGCGCCAGCGGGTTGAACTTGTACAGGGTGCGCTCGGGCGTGGAGAACGCACCGTCGATTTCCAGTGCTGCCACCTGGCTGCGGGTGCCTGGGCTCTGGTCACGGCGCTGGCCGGTTGCCCAGGCGCTGACGGTGGCGAGCTTGCGCCGCAGCGGTTCGATCTTGCGGATGCCGCAGCATTCACCGTGGCCGTCCTTGTAGAAGCTGAACAGGCCTTTGTCCTTGACGAACGGGTCGAGCTTGGCACGATCCGGGCTGAGGATTTCGATCGGCAGGTTGTACTGCTCGCGCACCTGGTCGATGAAACGGTAGGTCTCCGGGTGCAGGCGGCCAGTGTCGAGGCTGAATACCTTGACCTGCTTGTTCAGCTTCCAGGCCATATCGACCAGCACCACATCCTCGGCGCCGCTGAAGGAGATCCACAGGTCGTCGCCAAAGTGCTCGAAGGCGAGCTTGAGGATGTCCTGTGGGGACTTGTTGGCATAGGTCGCGGCCAGGGCGGCGACGTCGAAGGGTTGGCTCATCAGGCGGTTTCCATCTTGGCTGTGGCGCTGTGCGCTCGTAATGGGGTGATGGTAACAAAAAATGGCGGGGTAGACGCCTGGCGATGAGCCTCAAAGGCTCTGCAGCGTTTCCATCAGCACCCGCACCTTGGCAATCGATTCCTCGTATTCGGCCTGCCAGTTCGAGTCGGCCACCACTGCGCCGCCGCCCCAGCAACTGACCTGGCCATCCTTGACCAGCAGGCTGCGGATGGCGATGGAACTGTCCATTTCGCCACGCACGTCCACGTACAGCAGCGAGCCGCAGTACAGCGCGCGGCGAGTGGGTTCCAACTCGTCGATGATCTGCATGGCGCGGATCTTCGGCGCGCCGGTGATCGAGCCGCCCGGGAAGCTGTCGCCAATCAGGTCCAGGGCGTCCTTGTCGTGGGCCAGCTGGCCGGTGACGCTGCTGACCAGGTGGTGGACGTTGGGGTAGCTTTCCAGGCTGAACAGCTCCGGCACCTTCACCGAGCCGATTTCGCAGGTGCGCCCCAGGTCGTTGCGCAGCAGGTCGACGATCATCAGGTTTTCCGAGCGGTCCTTGGCGCTGTGGCGCAATTCTTCGGCGTTGCGGGCGTCTTCGGCAGGGTCGGCCGAGCGCGGGCGGGTGCCCTTGATCGGGCGGGTTTCCACCTGGCCCTGGCTGACGCGGATGAAGCGCTCCGGGGAGAAGCTCAGCAGTGCACTGCCATCCGCCAGTTGCTGGTAGCCGGAGAACGGCGTCGGGCAGGCTTGGCGCAGGGCCTGGTAGGCGTGCCACGGGTCGCCCTGGCAGGGGGCGCGGAAGCGCTGGGTGAGGTTGATCTGATAGCAGTCGCCGGCCTGGATGTAGCGCTGCACCTGGTCGAAGGCGGCCTGGTACTGCTCGGGTTGCAGGTCGCCCTGCATCGGGGCGAGCAGCTGGAAATCACCGAGCGTCGAAGTGTCGACAGCTTCGAACAATGCCGTCAGTCGCAGCTGCTCTGCAGGCCCCAGGCTCGGGTGGAACACCAGTTGGCTGGTACCAAGCAGGTGGTCGGTCACCATTGCCCAGGCGTACAGGCCCAGCTGCGCATCGGGCAAGGCCAGGTCGTCGCTCGACAGGCTGGGCAGCTGTTCCAGGCGGCGGCCGAAGTCGTAGCTCAGGTAGCCGATCAGGCCGCCGGCGAAGGGCAGCTCGAGGCCGGTGGGCAGCTGTGCTTCACCCAGTTGCGCCAGGCTGGCGCGCAGGCGTTCGAGGAAGGCGCGGCCGTCCTCGTCGGGCTGGGCCTGCAGGTGTTGCACGGGCCAGGCGCTGAGCAGGTCGAAGCGGCCGCGTTCGGCGCCGGGGCGGGCACTGTCGAGCAGGATCGCGCCGGGGGCCTGGCGCAGGCGGGCGAAGTAAGCGGCGGGGTCGGGCTGATAGGGCAGGGGGTGGAGCGTACAGGTCGGCATCAGTGTGGACGGCGATGTAAAAGCGAGGAGGGCGATTGTAGACCTGTGTAGGAAATGCGCCTAGCTTTGTTGCGACATTCAAACATCGTGTTTGGACGGGGCTGCGCAGCAGCCCCTGGGGCTCAACGCGGATGCACGTGCCCGAACAGGTTCTGGGTCACCCGCACCCGCTGCTCGGCATCTTCGGTGATGCCTTCCTTGGCCAGCGCTTCAATGTGCGCCTCGATGGCATGGGTGCGCTGGGTCAGCCCGGTGTCGTTGGCGATCTGGATGTTCAGGCCGGGGCGGGCGTTGAGTTCGAGAATCAGCGGCCCCTTGTCCTGGTCCAGCACCATGTCCACGCCGATGTAGCCCAGCCCGCACAGCTCGTAGCAGCCGGCGGCCAGCTTCATGAATCCGTCCCAGTTCGGCAATTGCACGCCGTCCACCGCGTTGGTGGTGTCCGGGTGCTTGCTGATGATGTTGTTCAGCCAGGTGCCGCGCAGGGTCACGCCAGTGGCCAGGTCCACACCCACGCCGATGGCGCCCTGGTGCAGGTTGGCCTTGCCGCCGGACTGACGGGTCGGCAGGCGCAACATGGCCATCACCGGGTAGCCCATCAGCACGATGATGCGGATGTCTGGCACGCCCTCGTAGCTGATGCTCTTGAAGATCTGGTCCGGGGTCACCCGGTACTCGATCAGCGCACGGTCACGGTGGCCGCCGAGCGAGTACAGGCCGGTGAGGATGCTCGACACCTGGTGCTCGATTTCCTCGTGGCTGATGATCTTGCCCGACACCGTGCGATAGCGGTCCTCGAAGCGGTCGGCGATCACCAGGATGCCGTCACCGCCGGCGCCCTGCGCCGGCTTGATGACGAAATCGTTGCGCCCGCCGATGATCTCGTGAAGCTTTTCGATCTGCTTTTCGGTCTCGATGATGCCGTACATCTCCGGCACATGGATGCCGGCTGCGAGCGCACGCTCCTTGGTGATGATCTTGTCGTCGACGATCGGGTACAGGCTGCGCTTGTTGTACTTCAGCACATAGTCCGCGTTACGGCGGTTGATCCCCATGATGCCCCGGGCCTCCAGGGCTTTCCACGTCTTGATCAGGCCAAACATCAGGCGTCAGCCTTCTTCAGGAATGCCTTGAAACGCACGAGCTCGGTCAGGCGGTAGCCGCGGTAGCGACCCATCGCCAGCATGAAGCCCACCAGGATCAACAGCACGGCCGGGAAGGTGAAGACGAAGTACACCAGCTCCGGCACCATCATCAGCAGGTGTGCCAGGGAGGCGGCGAACAGGGTGCCGATTGCCACTTTCATGGCATGGCCACCGCCGCGCTCTTCCCAGGTGATCGACAGGCGTTCGATGGTCATGGTCAGGATCACCATCGGGAACAGCGCCACCGACAGGCCGCGCTCCAGGCCCAGCTTGTGGCTGAACAGGCTGATGGCGGCAATCAGGACCACGACGAAGGTCAGCACCACCGACAGGCGCGGCAGCATCTGCAGCTTCAGGTGTTCCAGGTACGAGCGTAGCGACAGGCCCAGCGCGGTGATCACCGTGAACAGCACGATGCCGAAGCCCAGCTGGGTCTCGCGGAAGGCCAGGGCGATCAGCACCGGGGTGAAGGTACCCAGGGTCTGGATGCCGATCAGGTTGCGCAGGATCAGGATCACCAGCACGCCGATCGGGATCATCACCATGATCATGAAGGTCTGTTGGGTCTGCAGTGGCAGGCCGTACAGCGAGTACTCGAGGAAGTCGGCGTCGGTGTTCTCGTCGGTCAGCTTGGCCAGGCGGATGGCGTTCATCTCGCTGTTGTTCATGCTGAAGGTGACGTTGGCCTTCTTGCCGCCATCGACGGTGATCAGGTTGTCGTCACCCGTCCACCACAGCAGGCGGTCGGCTGGCAGGCCCTGTTCGCCGGTGTCCGGGTTGAAGTACAGCCAGTCGTTGCCATTGAAGCTGCGCAGCCACAGCTCCGGGGTCTGGGGTGTATCGGCAACCAGCCGGATGGTGTGGACCTTTTCCATCGGCACATGGGCAATCGACAGCAGCAGGTCGATGACCTGGGCCTTCTTCATTGGCGAGGTGTCACCGGCCAGCAGCAGCTTGACGTTGTCGTCGTTGAGGTTGTTGACCCGCTTGATGGTTTCGCTGACGAAGGTCTCGACGTCGGCCGAGTGCTGGCGGATCGGTGCCATCAGGGCTTCGGCGGCGATCTTCTCGGGGCCGTCGATGGCCAGGCTGTCACGGAAGGTCGGGCCCTTGATGGCGGACTTTTCGTTGCTGTAGCGCTTGGTCAGCACCAGGCGGTAGTACAGGGTCTGGTTGCCGCTGACGCGGCGCGCCGACCAGGTCACCTTGCGGTTGCCGTCGACGCGGTTGACGCTGACCCCGTAGTTGTTGGAGATGAAGCTCTCGTTGAGGCTGACGTAGTCGCGGTTCAGCGGCGGCACGAACATCTGGATCTTGACCGGGTCCTTGGAGCTGGCGACGAACTCGACCTTGGCGTCGATGTTCCACAAGTCGTCGGTCTCGTCCTCGGTCACCGGGATGCCGAGCACGAAGATCTGATAGGCCGTGACCGCCACGCCGAGCAACACCAGCACGGTGATCAGGACTTTCAGATGGAGGGTAAGAGAGCGCATCGGGGTTACTCTGCTTTGGGAGCGTCGGTGGCACAGGCAGGTTTGCCGGCCGCGTATTTAAGGCTTGGGTCGACCAGCGCGTCGAAGTGCTTGAGCGCCTCCGAGCCGATCAGCAGCGGGAACTGGAAGGCGCTGCGGTCGGTGAGGTTGACTTCGATGGTGCGCCGGGCCTGGCCCATGCAGATTTCAAGTTCGATGACCGGGCGGGCGGTGTAGGCCTTGCCGGATTCCGCATCATAGTCGCCGGCGCGGCGCTTGATCTTGCTCACGCGCGCCAGGGGGCGTTCGATGGGGTGCGAATGGGCGGCGTCGATGGCCAGGTAGAAGCGCACCCAGCTTTCGCCGTTGCGCTTGAAGCGCTTGATGTCGCGGGCACTGAGCGACGCGGTCTTGGCCCCGGTGTCGAGCTTGGCGGCCACTTCCAGGTCAAGGTCGCCGAGCCGGGCGTATTCGTTCAGACCGTACACGGTCTTGCCCGCCGCCTGGCCAAGGGCCGGCAGCAGGGTGAGGCATAACAGCAATAATACAGGTGTAAGTCTCATAATCCTGGCGCGGTGCTGAACTGTGCGGGGTTCGGGGCAACGGTGACTGGCAACGACTGCGCAAGCTTCCTCGTTCATCTGTCAACAACATGAATTGATGACAAATACACTATCGATACCCCGTTGGAGGCGCGGCATTCTATCACGCCGACGTCTTGACGCCAGCGTGCCGCGATCTGACAACGCCATCACTGGGTAAGTTCGTTCTTAGACGATTGTCGACAATATTCATTTTGTCTTTGACTGTGCGCCTCTGATTCGCTAGTTTCTGCTCAAGCGATTAGCAAGGTGTCGACAATATGCTGGACCTCACCACCCCAAGCCCCGTCGAGTCAGACGAAACGGAAACCTTGTCCGAGAATGTCTTCCGACGTATCCAGGCGGCGATCGTCAAGGGCGACATCGCCCCGGGCAGCAAGATCTCCGAACCGGAGCTGGCGCGTACCTACGGTATCAGCCGCGGCCCGCTGCGCGAGGCCATCCATCGGCTGGAGGGGCAGCGCCTGCTCGTGCGCGTGCCGCATGTCGGCGCGCGGGTAGTGTCGCTCAACCACGCCGAGCTGATCGAACTCTACGAAATCCGCGAATCGCTGGAAGGCATGGCCTGCCGCCTGGCGGCCGAGCGCATGAGCCAGGCCGACATCGACGAGCTGCGCCGGGTGCTCGATACCCATGAGCGCGATGCCGCGTTCCAGGCCGGGCTTGGCTATTACCAGCAGGAAGGCGACTACGACTTCCACTACCGGATCATCCAGGGCAGTGGCAACCAGACCCTGGTCAAGATGCTCTGTGGTGAGCTGTACCAACTGGTGCGCATGTACCGCATCCAGTTTTCCGCCACGCCCAACCGGCCGCGCCAGGCCTTTGCCGAACACCACCGCATTCTCGATGCCATCGCCGACCGTGACGGCGAACTGGCCGAACTCCTGATGCGCCGCCACATCGGCGCGTCCAAGCGCAACATCGAGCGTCACTACCTGGACGCCAACAACAACAGCCCACGAGGTGAGAAATGACTGTGAAGAGCACCCCCGGTCAGCGTTTCCGCGACGCCGTTGCCGCCGAACATCCCCTGCAAGTGGTCGGCGCGATCAACGCCAACCATGCACTGCTGGCCAAGCGTGCCGGTTTCAAGGCCATCTACCTGTCCGGTGGCGGCGTTGCCGCTGGCTCCCTGGGCCTGCCGGACCTGGGCATCAGTGGCCTGGATGACGTGCTGACCGATGTGCGCCGCATCACCGACGTCTGCGACGTGCCCTTGCTGGTGGATGTCGACACCGGTTTCGGCGCGTCGGCCTTCAACGTTGCCCGCACTGTGCGCTCGATGTGCAAGTTCGGTGCTGCGGCTATCCACATCGAGGACCAGGTCGGCGCGAAACGCTGCGGCCACCGCCCGAACAAGGAAATCGTCACCCAGCAGGAAATGGTCGACCGTATCAAGGCGGCGGTGGACGCCCGTACCGATGACAGCTTCGTGATCATGGCGCGCACCGACGCTCTGGCGGTGGAAGGCCTGAACGCCGCCCTGGACCGTGCCGCCGCCTGCATCGAGGCTGGCGCCGACATGATCTTCCCGGAAGCCATCACCGAACTGTCGATGTACAAGACCTTTGCCGATCGGGTGCAGGCACCGATCCTGGCCAACATCACCGAATTCGGCGCCACGCCGCTGTACACCACCGAAGAGCTGGCCTCGGTCGACGTGTCGCTGGTGCTGTACCCGCTGTCGGCGTTCCGCGCCATGAACAAGGCGGCTGAAAACGTCTATACCGCACTGCGCCGCGACGGCACGCAGAAGAACGTGATCGACACCATGCAGACCCGCATGGAGCTCTACGATGCCATTGGTTACCACGCCTTCGAGCAGAGCCTCGACGCGCTGTTCGCGCAGAAGAAAGGTTGAGCGCACCGCTCCCGGATTAGCCAGATCGCTTCCTATAACAAATTCAAGAAAGGAGAAACACCATGGCCGAAGCAAAAGTACTCAGTGGCGCTGGCCTGCGCGGCCAGGTGGCCGGCCAGACCGCATTGTCGACCGTGGGCCAGGCCGGTGCCGGCCTGACCTACCGTGGCTACGACGTCCGTGACCTGGCCGCCGGTGCCGAATTCGAAGAAGTCGCCTACCTGCTGCTGTACGGCGAGCTGCCAAGCAAGGCGGAACTTGCCGACTACAAGCGCAAGCTCAAGGGCCTGCGTGACCTGCCGCAGGCGCTGAAGGAAGTGCTCGAGCGCATCCCGCGCGATGCCCACCCGATGGACGTGATGCGCACCGGTTGCTCGGTGCTGGGTACCCTGGAGCCCGAGCTGACCTTCGACGCCCAGCGCGAGAAGACCGACCGCCTGCTGGCGCTGTTCCCGGCAGTGATGTGCTACTGGTACCGCTTCACCCACCACGGTGTGCGCATCGACTGCACCAGCGACGAGGACACCCTCGGTGGCCACTTCCTGCACCTGCTGCACGGCAAGAAGCCGAGCGAGCTGCACGTCAAGGTGATGAACGTGTCGCTGATCCTCTACGCCGAGCACGAGTTCAACGCCTCGACCTTCACCGCGCGGGTCTGCGCCTCGACCTTGTCCGACCTGTATTCCTGCGTTACCGCCGCCATCGGCTCGTTGCGCGGCCCGCTGCACGGTGGTGCCAACGAAGCGGCAATGGAACTGATCGAGCGCTTCCAGAGCCCGCAGGAAGCCACTGCCGAGCTGCTGCGCATGCTCGAGCGCAAGGACAAGATCATGGGCTTCGGCCACGCGATCTACAAAGAGTCCGACCCGCGTAACGAGGTGATCAAGGGCTGGTCGAAGCAGCTGGCCGACCAGGTCGGTGATACGGTCCTGTACCCGGTTTCCGAAGCCATCGACAAGACCATGTGGGAGCAGAAGCGCCTGTTCCCCAACGCCGACTTCTACCATGCCTCGGCGTACCACTTCATGGGCATCCCGACCAAGCTGTTCACCCCGATCTTCGTCTGCTCGCGCCTGACCGGCTGGGCTGCGCACGTGTTCGAACAGCGCGCCAACAACCGCATCATCCGCCCGAGCGCCGAGTATGTCGGCGTCGAACAGCGCCAGTTCGTGCCGATCGAACAGCGCTGATTAGATAAAGAGAGGCAACCCGCTTCCCGTGTGGAAGCGGGGCAACCTTCCGAATCCTGTGACCGAGCCTGATTCCAAGATGAATACTGCATTCCGTAAGAACCTGCCAGGCACAGCCCTGGACTACTTCGATGCCCGCGCTGCCGTCGAGGCCATCAAGCCCGGTGCCTACGACAGCCTGCCGTATACCTCCCGCGTGCTGGCCGAAAACCTGGTACGCCGCTGCGACCCGGCCACCCTCGACGCCTCGCTGGGCCAGCTGATCGAGCGCAAGCGCGACCTCGACTTCCCGTGGTTCCCGGCTCGCGTGGTATGCCATGACATCCTCGGCCAGACCGCCCTGGTCGACCTCGCCGGCCTGCGTGATGCCATCGCCGACAAGGGCGGTGACCCGGCCCAGGTCAACCCGGTGGTGCCGGTGCAGCTGATCGTCGACCACTCCCTGGCCGTGGAGTGCGGTGGTTTCGACCCGCAGGCGTTCGAGAAGAACCGCGCCATCGAAGACCGCCGCAATGAAGACCGCTTCCATTTCATCAACTGGACCAAGAAGGCGTTCAAGAACGTCGACGTGATCCAGCCCGGCAACGGCATCATGCACCAGATCAACCTGGAGAAGATGTCGCCGGTCATCCACAGCGACCGCGGCGTGGCCTACCCGGACACCTGCGTCGGCACCGACAGCCACACCCCGCATGTCGACGCCCTGGGTGTGATCGCCATTGGTGTCGGCGGCCTGGAAGCCGAAAACGTCATGCTTGGCCGTGCCTCGTGGATGCGCCTGCCGGAAATCGTCGGCGTCGAGCTGACCGGCAAGCTGGCACCGAACATCACCGCCACCGACCTGGTGCTGGCCCTGACCGAATTCCTGCGCAAGCAGAAAGTGGTCGGCGCCTACCTCGAGTTCCATGGCGAAGGCGCGCGCGCCCTGACCCTGGGCGACCGTGCCACCATCTCCAACATGGCCCCGGAATACGGCGCCACCGCTGCGATGTTCGCCATCGACCAACAGACCATCGACTACCTCAAGCTGACCGGCCGCGATGACCAGCAGGTGCAGTTGGTGGAGACCTACGCCAAGGTCGCCGGCCTGTGGGCCGACAGCCTGGCCAAGGCCGAATACGAACGCACCCTGAGCTTCGACCTGTCGAGCGTGGTGCGCAACATGGCCGGCCCGTCCAACCCGCACGCCCGCGTCGCTACCAGCGACCTGGCGGCCAAGGGCATCGCCGGTGCCTGGGAAGAAGTGCCGGGGCAGATGCCCGACGGCGCGGTGATCATCGCCGCCATAACCAGCTGCACCAACACCAGTAACCCACGCAACGTGATTGCCGCCGGCCTCTTGGCGCGCAACGCCAACAAGCTTGGCCTCAACCGCAAGCCCTGGGTCAAGTCGTCGCTGGCACCTGGCTCCAAGGCCGTGCAGCTGTACCTGGAAGAAGCGGGGCTGGAAAAGGAGCTGGAGCAACTGGGTTTCGGCATCGTCGCCTTCGCCTGCACCACCTGCAACGGCATGTCCGGCGCACTGGACCCGGAGATCCAGCAGGAAATCATCGACCGTGACCTGTACGCCACCGCCGTGCTGTCGGGCAACCGCAACTTCGACGGGCGTATCCACCCTTATGCCAAGCAGGCGTTCCTCGCTTCGCCGCCGCTGGTGGTGGCCTACGCGATTGCCGGCACCATCCGCTTCGACATCGAAAAGGACGTGCTGGGCGTGATCGACGGCAAGGAAATCCGCCTCAAGGACATCTGGCCGAGCGACGAAGAAATCGACGCGGTCGTGCGTGCGGCAGTCAAACCGGAGCAGTTCCGCAAGGTCTACATCCCGATGTTCGCCATCGAGGAAGACCGCGGGCCGAAAGTCGCGCCGCTGTACGAATGGCGCCCGATGAGCACCTATATCCGCCGCCCGCCTTACTGGGAAGGCGCCCTGGCCGGCGAGCGCACCCTGCGTGGCATGCGCCCGCTGGCGGTGCTGCCGGACAACATCACCACCGACCACCTGTCGCCGTCCAACGCCATCCTGCTCGACAGCGCCGCAGGTGAATACCTGGCGAAGATGGGCCTGCCGGAAGAGGACTTCAACTCCTACGCCACCCACCGTGGTGACCACCTGACCGCGCAGCGCGCCACCTTCGCCAATCCCAAGCTGTTCAACGAAATGGTGCGCAAGGACGACGGCAGCGTGAAGCAGGGCTCGCTGGCGCGCATCGAACCGGAGGGCAAGGTCACGCGCATGTGGGAGGCTATCGAGACCTACATGGAGCGCAAGCAGCCGCTGATCATCGTCGCCGGTGGCGACTATGGCCAGGGTTCGTCCCGTGACTGGGCGGCCAAGGGTGTGCGCCTGGCCGGTGTCGAGGCGATCGTCGCCGAGGGCTTCGAGCGCATTCACCGCACCAACCTGGTGGGCATGGGCGTGTTGCCGCTGGAGTTCAAGCCGGGCATCGACCGCAAGACCCTGGGCCTGGACGGCAGCGAGACCTATGACGTGCTCGGCGAGCGCAAGCCACGGGCGACGCTGACCCTGGTGGTCACGCGGCGCAATGGCGAACGTGTGGAAGTGCCGGTGACCTGCCGCCTGGACACTGCCGAGGAAGTGTCGATCTATGAGGCGGGCGGGGTGCTGCAGCGCTTTGCCCAGGACTTCCTTGAAGCGACCGCTTGAACAGGACTTGAACATGGCACATGTAGCGCAAGTGAGAATCCCCGCCACGTACATCCGTGGCGGCACCAGCAAGGGCGTGTTCTTCCGCCTGCAGGACCTGCCGGAAACGGCCCAGGTCCCAGGCCCGGCCCGCGACGCCTTGTTGTTGCGAGTCATTGGCAGCCCCGACCCTTATGCCAAGCAGATCGACGGCATGGGCGGTGCCACGTCGAGCACCAGCAAGACGGTCATCCTGTCGAAGAGCATCAAGCCCGGGCACGATGTCGATTACCTGTTCGGCCAGGTCGCCATCGACAAGGCCTTCGTCGACTGGAGCGGCAACTGCGGCAACCTGTCTGCGGCGGTCGGCTCGTTCGCCATCAGTAACGGCCTGGTCGACCCGGCGCGCATTCCGCGCAACGGCATCGCCACCCTGCGCATCTGGCAGGCCAACATCGGCAAGACCATCATCGCCCATGTGCCGATCACCGAAGGTGAGGTGCAGGAGACCGGCGACTTCGAGCTCGACGGCGTGACCTTCCCGGCCGCCGAAGTGCAGCTGGAGTTCCTTGATCCAGCCGCCGACGAGGATGGCGATGGTGGGGCGATGTTCCCTACCGGCAACCTGGTGGACGACCTGGAAGTGCCAGGTGTCGGCACCTTCAAGGCGACCTTGATCAATGCCGGCATCCCGACCGTGTTCGTCAATGCCGCCGACATCGGTTACACCGGTACCGAGCTGCAGGATGCGATCAACGGCGATCCAAAGGCGCTGCAGCGTTTCGAGACCATCCGCGCCTATGGCGCCGTGCGCATGGGCCTGATCGAGCATGTCGACCAGGCTGCCGGGCGTCAGCACACGCCGAAGGTGGCTTTCGTTGCGCCGCCGAGCACCTACACTGCGTCCAGTGGCAAGGCGGTTGCGGCCGGTGACATCGACCTGCTGGTGCGTGCGTTGTCCATGGGCAAGCTGCACCACGCGATGATGGGTACCGCAGCCGTGGCCATCGGTACCGCTGCGGCCATTCCGGGCACCTTGGTCAACCTCGCTGCGGGCGGGGGCGAGCGCAGTGCCGTGCGGTTCGGTCATCCGTCCGGCACCTTGCGGGTCGGGGCCGAGGCGCGCCAGGTGGATGGCCAGTGGACGGTGACCAAGGCAATCATGAGCCGCAGTGCTCGCGTGCTGATGGAGGGCTGGGTTCGCGTGCCTGGCGATAGCTTCTAACGCACCACTGGCGCTCGGCTTTAGTTGATGGGGCCGCTTTGCGGCCCTTCGCGGGCACGCCCGCTCCCACAGGTATTGCACAACTTTCAAGGTCAGTGTGATCCCTGTGGGAGCGGGCAAGCCCGCGAAGGGCTGCATCGCAGCCCCGGCAATTCTGAAGGGAGCTGGCTATGAGCGCCAACGTGGACTTGAACGACCGCCCGGACTACGACCGGGTGCTGCAAACCCTCGCCGACTACGCCCTGACATACCGGGTCGAATCCCCTGAAGCCCTGGACACCGCACGCAACTGCCTGATGGACACCCTCGGCTGCGGCCTGCTGGCCCTGCGCTTCCCTGAATGTACCAAGCTCCTCGGCCCGCTGGTGGAAGGCACCGTGGTACCCAATGGCGCGCGTGTCCCTGGTACCGCCTATCGCCTCGACCCGGTCAAGGCGGCGTGGGACATCGGCTGCACCGTGCGCTGGCTGGACTACAACGACACCTGGCTGGCCGCCGAATGGGCGCACCCTTCGGACAACCTTGGCGGCATCCTGGCGGTTGCCGATCACCTGTCACAGAAGCGGGTGGCCAGTGGCGAAGCACCGCTGCTGATGCGCGAGGTGCTCGAAGCCATGGTCATGGCCCACGAGATCCAGGGCGTGCTGGCGCTCGAGAACTCCTTCAATCGTGTCGGCCTCGATCACGTGATACTGGTCAAGGTGGCCTCGACCGCCGTGTGCGCTCGGCTGATGGGTGCCAACCGCGAGCAGATACTTTCAGCCTTGTCCCATGCCTTCGTCGATGGCCAGGCGCTGCGCACTTATCGCCATGCGCCCAACGCCGGCTCGCGCAAGTCCTGGGCGGCTGGCGACGCCTCCAGCCGCGGCGTGCGCCTGGCCGATATCGCGCTACGCGGCGAAATGGGCGTTCCCGGGGTGCTGACGGCGGCGCAGTGGGGGTTCCATGACGTCTCGTTCAGTCACACCAACAAGGACCTGGCGGTAAAGCCAGCCGGCCAGTATGAGCTGCGCCTGCCGCAAGCCTTGGCCAGTTATGTGATGGAAAATGTGCTGTTCAAGGTCAGCTTCCCGGCCGAGTTCCACGCCCAGACGGCCTGCGAGGCGGCGGTCACCCTGCACCCGCTGGTGCGTAACCGCCTGCATGAAATCGACCGCATCGTCATTACCACCCAGGAATCGGCGATCCGCATCATTTCCAAGCGCGGCCCGTTGGCCAACGCCGCTGACCGTGACCATTGCCTGCAATACATGGTGGCGGTACCGCTGATCTTCGGTCGCCTGGTGGCCGAGCATTATGAAGATGCCTTCCATGCCAACCACCCGAGCATCGATCGCCTGCGCGAGAAGATGGAGGTGGTCGAAGACCCGCGCTTCAGCCGCGAATACCTGGAGGCGGACAAGCGTTCGATTGCCAATGCCGTGCAGGTGTTCTTCAAGGATGGCAGCAGCACCGAGCAGGTGTCGGTGGAGTATCCGATCGGGCATCGGCGGCGGCGGGAGGAGGGGATACCGTTGCTGGAGGCCAAGTTCAGGGAAAACCTGGCGACGCGTTTTGTGCGGCAGCGGTGTCAGCAGATTTTCGAGTTGTGCAAGGACCAGCAGCAGCTGGAGCAGATGGCGGTGCACAGGTTTGTAGATCTGTTCGTGATCTGAGGTTGCCTGTGCTGGCCTCTTCGCGGGACAAGCCCGCTCCTACAGGAATTGCATTGCCTGTGTAGGAGCGGGCTTGTCCCGCGAAGAGGCCAGCACAGGAGACAAAAAAGCCCCGGCATTTCTGCCGGGGCTTTGTTTTACAGCCTACAACCGATGCTTACGCCTGAACCACCGGGATCTTGGCGTTGGCAGCCGCTTCGCGGAACTCGGCGATCTGGTCGAAGCTCAGGTAGCGGTAGACGTCGGCAGCCATGCTGTCGATGTCCTTGGCGTACTGCATGTACTCTTCGACGGTCGGCAGCTTGCCGATGATCGAAGCGACGGCAGCCAGCTCGGCCGAGGCCAGGTACACGTTGGTGGCGTCGCCCAGACGGTTCGGGAAGTTACGGGTCGAAGTGGAGACCACGGTCGAACCGGTCTGCACACGTGCCTGGTTACCCATGCACAGCGAGCAGCCTGGCATTTCCATGCGCGCACCGGCCTTGCCGTAGATGCCGTAGTAGCCTTCTTCGGTCAGCTGGTGGGCGTCCATCTTGGTTGGCGGAGCCAGCCACAGACGGGTCGGGATACCGCCCTTGACCTTGTCCAGCAGCTTGCCGGCAGCGCGGAAGTGACCAATGTTGGTCATGCACGAACCGATGAACACTTCGTCGATCTTCTCGCCCTGTACCGAGGACAGCAGGCGGGCATCGTCTGGGTCGTTCGGCGCGCAGAGCACAGGCTCTTTCACGTCGGCCAGGTCGATTTCGATGATTTCGGCGTATTCGGCATCGGCGTCAGCCGACAGCAGCTCAGGCTTGGCCAGCCAGGCTTCCATGGCCTGGGCGCGACGCTCCAGGGTGCGGGCATCGCCGTAGCCTTCGCCGATCATCCAGCGCAGCAGGGTGATGTTGGACTGCAGGTACTCGGCGATGGCCTTCTCTGGCAGCTTGATGGTGCAACCGGCAGCGGAACGCTCGGCCGAGGCGTCGGACAGCTCGAAGGCTTGCTCGACGGTCAGGTCGTCCAGGCCTTCGATTTCCAGGATGCGGCCGGAGAAGGCGTTTTTCTTGCCTTTCTTCTCGACGGTCAGCAGGCCCTTCTGGATGGCGTAGTAAGGGATGGCATGCACCAGGTCACGCAGGGTGATGCCTGGTTGCAGTTTGCCCTTGAAGCGCACCAGGATCGACTCTGGCATGTCCAGCGGCATGACGCCGGTGGCGGCGGCGAAGGCCACCAGGCCGGAACCGGCCGGGAACGAGATGCCGATCGGGAAGCGGGTGTGCGAGTCGCCACCAGTACCCACGGTGTCAGGCATCAGCATGCGGTTCAGCCAGCTGTGGATGATGCCGTCGCCCGGACGCAGCGACACGCCGCCACGGGTGCGGATGAAGTCTGGCAGGGTGTGGTGGGTGTTGACGTCGATCGGCTTCGGATAGGCCGCGGTGTGGCAGAACGACTGCATTACCAGGTCAGCGGAGAAGCCCAGGCACGCCAGGTCTTTCAGCTCGTCGCGGGTCATCGGGCCAGTGGTGTCCTGGGAACCGACGGTGGTCATCTTCGGCTCGCAGTAGGCACCTGGGCGCACGCCCTGGCCTTCTGCCAGGCCGCAGGCACGGCCTACCATCTTCTGCGCCAGGGTGAAGCCCTTGCCGGTGTCGGCTGGCTGCTCTGGTTTCTTGAACAGGTCGGAAGCACCCAGGCCCAGTTCGGCACGGGCTTTTTCGGTCAGGCCACGGCCGACGATCAGCGGGATACGGCCGCCAGCGCGGACTTCGTCCAGCAGCACTTCGGTTTTCAGCGCGAACTCGGTGACCAGCTCGTCGCTGCCGTGACGGCGCACTTCACCTTTGAACGGGTAAACGTCGATGACGTCGCCCATGGCCAGGTTGGTGCAGTCGAATTCGATCGGCAGGGCGCCGGCGTCTTCCATGGTGTTGTAGAAGATCGGGGCGATCTTGGTGCCGAAGCAGAAGCCACCGGCGCGCTTGTTCGGCACGTAAGGGATGTCGTCGCCGAAGAACCACAGCACCGAGTTGGTGGCGGATTTACGCGAGGAACCGGTACCGACCACGTCACCGACGTAGGCTACCGGGAAGCCCTTGGCCTTGACCGCTTCGATCTGTGCCAGCGGGCCGACCGAACCTGGCTGCGACGGCTCGATGCCGTCACGGGCCATTTTCAGCATGGCCAGGGCGTGCAGCGGGATGTCAGGGCGCGACCAGGCGTCCGGAGCAGGGGACAGGTCGTCGGTGTTGGTTTCGCCAGGCACCTTGAACACGGTCAGGGTGTACTTGTCGGCGATGGCCGGACGCGAGGTGAACCACTCGCCGGCAGCCCAGGAGTCCAGCACGGCCTTGGCGTGAACGTTGCCGGCCTTGGCCTTTTCGGCCACGTCGTGGAAGGCATCGAACATCAGCAGGGTGTGCTTGAGCTGTTCGGCCGCGACGGCGCCCAGTTCGGCGTCGTCGAGCAGCGCGACCAGCGTCTCGATGTTGTAGCCGCCCTGCATGGTGCCCAGCAGTTCAGCAGCGTGCTTGCGGTCGATCAGTGGCGACTTGGCTTCGCCCTTGGCGACGGCGGAGAGGAAAGCGGCCTTGACGTAGGCAGCTTCGTCGACCCCTGGTGGAACGCGGTTGGTGATCAGGTCTACGAGGAAGGCTTCTTCGCCGGCTGGCGGGTTTTTCAGCAGCTCGACCAGGCCTGCAGTTTGTTCGGCGTTCAGCGGCTGGGGCACGATACCCAGGGCGGCACGCTCTTCGATGTGTTTGCGGTAGGCTTCAAGCACAGTTATTACCCTCATCAGTGGTCCCTAAAGGGAGTCCGGGACGCTCATCCAGCATTCAATGCACCCATGCGCTGCCACGGCTTTGTGGGCCGCCCAGCCAGAGTCGCAAAGAATCCTTACAGAAGCTGCTTTCAAAGTTTTACGCCTGCAGAACGGGAGCTGATGAGGGCTGGCGCGGGCATGCGAGGGATGCATGGCCCGGGCCAACGCCGTTCTACCGGATGAACTGTGCTCGTGACGCTTTGAAAACAGCTTCCAACGGACATTGTTGCCTTGAAAAGGCGGGATGATTCTACGGCAAAAAATGCCCGAAGGTAAGGCAGCGATCATGACTTTAACGGGTGACCCTGGTTAGACAAAGGGCTAACATGACCCCGTGTTCCACCGCCAAGCCGTTGTTTTCAATGTCCAACCAGTCCATCAAGACCCCTTGTGTCGGCCTCTGTTCCACTGTTTACGGGGACACCGTATGCCGTGGCTGCAAGCGTTTCCATCACGAAGTGATCAACTGGAACGGTTATGACGACGAGCAGAAGCGTGCCGTCTGGCTGCGTCTGGAGCAACTGCTGGTGCAGGTGATGATGGCCAAGCTCGAAGTGTTCGACAAAGGCCTGCTGCGCCAGCAGCTGCAGCAGCGTTCGATCCGCTTCGTCGAGCAACAGTCGGAATACTGCTGGGCCTACCAGCTGATCGCCCGTGGGGCGCGGATGATCCGTGATCTGGAAGCCTACGGCATGGTGCTGCTGCCGGAGTTTCGCGATTGGGAGTTGCCGCAACTGCGTGACGCCATTGACCGTGAGTTCTTCCTGTTGTCCGAAGCCCATTATCAGCGTTACATCGCACCGGCCTTTCTCAAGGGCGACCTGCTCTAGATCGACTTCCCTCTGCTTGCAGGTACTGCCCTGGCATAGCGTACTCGCTTGACCATTGCCAGGTAGCGAGCCATGAAAAACGTCTATGTCCATGACCCTGACTCTTCCTTCTACGCTGAATGCTGGTGGCAGCTTTCGAGCACACCCCTGAGCCAGGAAAGTTGGGACTTTGCCGCGCCGCAGCTGGCGCCGATCTGGGTGCAGTTCTACAGCGGCGATGGTGAGGATGGCTGGGTGCGCACTGAGCCCGAGGGCTCGAAGATTGCCTCATCCAGGGCTCCGATCAGGAGCGTGGCAACGCACGTCCGTTGCGTGATGCTATGGTTTGGCCTGTACCGCAGAGGGGCCAAGGAATACTACGAAATTCGCCCCGTGGACGATAAGTTCCAGAGACGGCAGTTTCTCATGGAGGATGACAACCTTGCGGGATACGTCGGGATGTATGACTGTGCCCACGATGCCGGGCAGGAACGGGTGATCGAAAACTGGTATCACCGTTCCCGGATGTGGCGCATCGAGGGGTTGCCCTCTTTGGGGCTGGTACAGAATCAACTCGTGTGCAATTTGCGCTTCATTGCACCTAGCGGTTACCCGATGAACCGTTACAAGCAGTTCGGTCGCCCCTACTTGTATACCGGTGGCGGCACACCAGGGCGGGTCTCCATGAAAATCATCCACAAAGGCCCACGCCCATGAGTATCAGTCGCCGGTGTATTCGCAGCCGCTGGTGCAGGTTTCGTGGATGCGCACTTTCGACAGCTCCGGCATCAGTGGCTTGACCTGTTCCCAGATCCACTTGGCGATCACTTCGCTGGTGGGGTTTTCCAGGCCTGGGATGTCGTTCAGGTAGTTGTGGTCCAGTTGCTCGTAGATCGGCTTGAAGATCGCCTTGACCTCGGCGAAGTCGCGGATCCAGCCAGTGTGCGGGTCGAGCGGGCCGGTCAGGTGCAGGCCGACCTTGAACGAGTGGCCGTGCAGGCGGCCGCACTTGTGCCCTTCAGGAACGTGGGGCAGGCGGTGGGCCGACTCGAAGGTGAACTCTTTAAAAATTTCCACGCGTCATAACTCTGTGTGAATCAATAATGCGCGCAGTCTACCAGCATGGCCGCTACAAGGCTTGCAGGCGTTCGTGCAACCGCCCGGCGGCGATCAGTTCGAGCAGTTCGTCACCCAGCCGCTGGCTTTCGGCAATGGCTTTGTACCAGTAGCGCTTGCGACTCGGCGCGTCGCCCATGAAGCGCTTGAAGTCGTTGCGGTCCGGCAGCTTACCGAAGGGCAGGGCGGCCAGGTACTGCGGCGAGGGCGTCATCAGCAGCACGTTCTGCAGGCGCGTGGCGTCACCCTTGCGCCAGGGCAATGCCTTGTCGAACCAGCCGGGCACCACTTTGTCGGTGAAGTGCGGGTACAGCACCAGGTCGTCACCGCGGTAGGGCAGGTCGAGGTGGTAGTCGAGCAGGCCGCCGTCGCGGTAGGTGCCAGCACCGGCGCCGGGAATGTCACGCACGCCTTCCATCACCATCGGGATCGAGCCCGAGGCGAGCAGGGCCTGGCGCAGGTTGGCGAGGTCCAGTGGCAGGCAGCGCGAGGGGAAGTCAGTCAGCGCATCGAGTGGCGGCACGCTGCGCTCATCATGCAGGATGATCCGTTCAAAGTGCCGGGCCAGGCGCGAGCGCCCCAGCAGGTTGCTGGCGATCACCGAACCCAGGCCCATGCCCAGGCGACCACGATGGTCGTGCGCGAGCTGGCCGTGGCTCTTCACCACCAGGATGTTCAGGCGGTAGTGCCGGTTGGCGAGGATTTGCCCGTCGCGCCCCTGCAGCAGGTCGTCGAGCATGCGCTGGCAACTGCGGCTGATCTCGGCGGGCGTGACGCCCTTGGCGAAGTCCTGTTCGGTATACAGTTCGCCCAGGCGGCGGAGGCCGGCGACCGGGTCGTCGAGGCAGGCGCTGGCGAAGCGCCAGGAGCCGATCGAGGCGCCGATCAGCGCGCGTTGCCGTGGTGCCGAAGGCAGCCATTCACCGAACAGTGCCAGGTCCAGGCCCTGGATGCCCAAAGGCTTGGGGCCGCCCGCAGCACCTGGCAGCACGCCCACATCGGCCGCCTGCAAACCACGTTCGCGAATCTGCTGCAGCGCACGCTGGCCAGCCTTGAAGGTGAGTGCAGGGTATTTGATGTGAATGGCGCTCATCACGGATCTCGCAAGTAACAAGCCGGTCATTATAGGGGCTTGATAGCGTTACAGCTGCGCTATCATGGCGCCAGCTGTTTTCAGGTTGAATTAAGGACCGCTGGTTAGTCTTAACCCCGTAGACAACTTGAACGTCGCTCAGGAGAGCCACCATGAAAACCTTGACTGCCCTGTTCACCGCCGCCGCCCTTGCCCTGGGCGCCAATGCCGCTTTCGCCAAGGACGTCCAGCCGGACGAAGTGGTCAAACTGGTCAATGCCAAGACCATCAAGTCGCTGGACGAACTCAAGGCCACCGCCGTGGCCAAGCACCCAGGCGCCACCGTCACCGACTTGGAGCTGGAAGACGAATACGGCCGCTATATCTACAAGGTCGAACTGCGCGACACGCAGAACGTCGAGTGGGATGTCGACCTGGATGCCAAGACCGGCGAAGTGCTGAAGGACGAGCGGGACAGCTGATGATCCACTTACCCCGGCCGGCGCGATACCTGGCGTTGTCGTTGCTGGCCGTGTGCTCCCTGGCCATTGCCCGCGACCTGGACCAGGACCAGGCCCTGAAGCTGCGCCAGAAGGGCGTCATCCTGCCGCTCGAACAACTGCTGGAAACCGCCCTGGGGCGTTACCCCGGGGCGCGCCTGCTGGAGGCCGAGCTGGAAGAACACGACGGCCGCTACGAATATGAAGTCGAGCTGCTGACCAACGACGGCGTGGTGCGCGAGATCAAGCTCGATGCCAGCAGCGGTGCCCTGCTCAAAGACGAGGAAGACGACTGACATGCGCCTGTTGCTTGTCGAAGACAACGTGCCCCTGGCCGACGAACTGACCACCAGCCTGCAGCGCCAGGGATATGCCATGGACTGGCTGGCCGATGGCCGAGACGCGGTGTATCAGGGCCAGAGCGAACCCTATGACCTGATCATCCTCGACCTCGGCCTGCCGGGCTTGCCGGGCCTGGAAGTGCTGGCGCAGTGGCGTGCCGGCGGCCTGGCCACGCCGGTGCTGATCCTGACGGCGCGAGGCTCGTGGGCAGAGCGGATCGAAGGCCTGAAAGCCGGGGCCGACGATTACCTGAGCAAGCCCTTCCACCCCGAGGAATTGCAGCTGCGCATTCAGGCGCTGCTGCGCCGTGCCCGGGGCCTGGCCAACCAGCCAACGCTGGAAGCTGCAGGCCTGCACCTGGATGAAAGCCGCCAGTGCGTGAGCCGTGACGGTGTCGATGTCCAGCTGACGGCGGCGGAATTTCGCCTGTTGCGTTATTTCATGCTGCACCCGCAGCAGATCCTGTCCAAGAGCCACCTGGCCGAGCACCTGTACGACGGCGAGACCGAGCGCGATTCCAATGTGCTGGAGGTGCACGTCAACCACCTGCGGCGCAAGCTGGGCCGCAGCGTCATCGAGACACGCCGCGGGCAAGGCTACATCTATGCCGGGAGCGGCGGATGAAATCCATCCAGGCGCGTCTGAGCCTGGGCCTGGTCGCCGTGCTGGTAATGGTCGGGGTGGTGCTCGCGCAGCTCACGTTGTGGCTGTTCGAAGCGGGTTTGCAGCGCTACCTGGAAAACGGCCTGCGCAAGGAGAGCGAAAACCTGCTGGTGGCATTGGTGCGCGGGCCCAATGGCCTGCAACTGGATGAGCGGCGCATCTCCGCGGCTTACCAGCGACCTTTCTCCGGTTACTACTTCCGTATCGATTTCGAGCAGGGCACCTGGCGCTCGCGCTCGCTGTGGGACCTGGACATGCCCAGGCCGGCCGCGCCGGGGCTGTCCGACAGCCACGAGCTGGGCCCGGAAGGGCAGCAACTGCTGGCCTTGCGCGCCGATTACCGGCGCCTGGGCCAGGACATCTCGATCAGCGTGGCGCAAGACTACTCGCCGGTGCGTGAGGGCTTCCGTCGTCTGCAACAGATCGGCCTGGGCATGGGCCTGGTGGCGTTACTGATCGTGCTGGTGCTGCAGCGCATCACCGTCACCCGCTCGCTGCGCCCGCTGGAGCGCGCGCGCCAGCAGATCGCCCAGCTGCAGCAAGGCCAGCGCTCGCAGCTCGATGCCGAGGTGCCCAGCGAGCTGGCACCGCTGGTGGACCAGATCAACCACTTGCTCAGCCACACCGAAGACAGCCTGCGCCGCTCGCGCAATGCCCTGGGCAACCTCGGCCATGCGCTGAAGACACCGCTGGCGGTGCTGCTCAGCCTGGCGTCTAGCGAGCGCTTGCAAGGCCTCCCGGAGGTGCAGGCGCAGCTGCGCGAGCAGTTGGAGCAAATTCAGCAGCGCCTGGCCCGCGAGCTGAACCGGGCGCGCCTGGCGGGCGATGCCTTGCCGGGGGCGCAGTTCGATTGTGATGCCGAGCTGCCGGGCTTGTTGGCAACCTTGGGTATGATCCATGGCGAAGGCTTGCTGCTCGCGCGCGATGTGCCGCCGGGGCTGCTGCTGCCGTGGGACCGCGAAGACGTGCTGGAGCTACTCGGCAACCTGCTGGACAACGCCTGCAAGTGGGCCGACAGCGAAGTGCGGCTCGGGATTGCGCCGACGGACGAGGGCTATCAGTTGTGGGTCGATGATGATGGCCCAGGGATTCCCGAAAGCCAGCGCCTGCAAGTGCTGGAGCGCGGCTCGCGGCTGGACGAGCAGGTCGATGGGCATGGCCTTGGGCTGGGGATCGTGCGCGATATCGTCGAGGCCTGGGGTGGGCAGCTGGCGCTGCTGGAAAGCTCACTGGGCGGGTTGCGGGTCAGCATCGAGCTACCGCGCAAGGCTCGCTAGTGCTGCAAGGTAGGTCCGCCAATTGCAGTTGCGCTAGCCAAGGCCCAGAAACCGTTCTGCCCGGCAAACTTCGTATTCCATGGCTGGGACTCTGGCCCCGTCAGTTGTTCCCAGCCGAATCAACGTCAGCGACGAAATCATAAACGCGGCCCCCCACCTTGAAACTGTCGATAACGACAAGTGGTGGCAGGGGAACTGATGAACGTTCCATGATGGCAACATTCACCGGAGCGCTGTTCAGAAAGGCCATCAGCTGCGGCTCTGACGTCAGCGTATCGAGCAGGCTCTGGCTGTGGAAGACACTGGCGCCGGCCAGGCGTTCGCTGGGTTGGAACAACGCAACTTTGCGTCCTTCGAGCTGAAGGGTGTGGATCTCCTCCGTCAATGGCAAGTACGACAACTGCGTGTCCGCTCTGGGGACCAGCCATAACGCTGCCATCACGTATCCGATCGTCAGTAGCGCGACCCCTGCCGCGGTCAGTACCTTGTGGTTGAGTGTCAAAAATGCTGCATAGCCCGCTTGGGCACTGCGCTCACGCAGTCGTGTTCCCAGTACAAACACATACTCTGCCGCGATCACTGCTGCAGCAGGTGTCAGTGCCATCAGATACACCATGCGCTTGCTGGAGGCCAGGGAAAGCAGGAAAAACTGCGCGAACAGCCAGAGGCTGAAAAACATCAAGTGACGATTGGCAACTAGCTGCTTGCGAAAATGCCACAGGCCGATATAAACCAGCAGGTTCCAAGGCAAGAACGCTTCAGGCAGTTTGGCTGCATAGTAATAGAAGGGCTCATAATGACCTGCTTCCACGAATGAGCCACTGAAACGGCCGACACTGTTGTTCCACAGCACATCCTCAAGTGCCTTTGTACCGCCCTGTTGGTAGAGAAAGTACAACCAGATCGACAGCGGTATCAGCGCCAGCAGGGTGAACATCGCCGGACGGAGCCAGTCCCCGGCCACCCACCGTTTCTGCTGTACGCTTTCGCAGATCAGCCAGGCGAAAATCACTACGCCTGGCATCGCCAGCCCCAGAACGCCTTTGCTTAAGGTGGATATCACAATCCCCAACGTGAACAATAGCCACAAGCCGAGGTTTGAAGAACCGGATCGCGCACGCTGGCTTACGTGGAAGTAGGCCATCAACGCCGTCGTCACGCCAAGCGTCAACAGTGCGTCCTCGCCCACTTGCCGCGAGTTGGCCCAGAAGCTGGCGGAGGTCGCCAGTATGAATGCAGCGCACCACGCAACAGCTGCCGGGCGCCCGGTGCGTATCAGAATGGTGTACAGCAGCATTACGCAGAACAGTCCCGCAAAGGCCGACGCCAGCCTGACCGTCAGCGGCGATGCGCCCCACATCCCGATCGCCGAAGCACCGAGCCAGACGCTCAACGGCGGCTTTTCCAGGAATGGCTCACCGTTCAACGTCGGGGTCACCCAGTTATCGCTAAGGTGCATCTCCATCGCGATGCCCGCCACGCGGGGCTCCGTGGAGTTCTGGAGCTGGTGGTTGCCCAAGCCGAGAAAGAACAGCACTGCGAGGAGGCATAGCAGCAAGGGTGCTCGATAGATCATTACCATGGACCGAAGACAAGGGACAGGCCCTCTGGGTTTATACGAAGCTTCGCGCAGGCACTTTTCGTAAACGCCTCAGGAGGAGGACGCGCCTGCATGCCACCCTTGCTTGAAACGGTGTTTCTAATGCATGGGAGTGGGAAGGTTTGCCCAGTCCTCGTGGTTCAGTATCCCGCGCAGAGATGCTTTGCCCTGGCTATTCACAGCAATGAACAGAGCACTGGCGTATTCGCTTTTAGGGGCGCGAGGATAGCCGTACAACGTCTCGATCTTGCTGATGCAGCCGCTGTGGGTAACCAGGATCAGGTTGCGCTTGTCCTTCTTGTGGGCAATGGCTTGATCGATCAGCGTTTCATCGCAGTCGTAAAGCCAGCTCTGAGTGCTCGCCGAGGGGCCGAACATGGATTGCGCGGTCTGAACGGTGCGTGTGGTGGGGCTGGCGAACACGTCGGTGCTCTCCAGGCCGAGTCGTTCGAATGACTGGCCGACAGCCGTCGACACAGCGCTGCCAACGACCGTGATGCCGTCCATGGGGCCCAGGCACTCATTGCTTGAACTGTCACAGCGCTCGCCGTGCCGAACCAGCACGATCACATCGCCTGCTTTCCAGCTGGCATACAACCCCGTGCTGGTCATGTTGCCATCTTGTGCGAGGTTTACAGGCGAACGCGGCCAATAGTGGTAGGCCAACGACGCCAGCGCCATTAACGCCGATACAGCCAGTAGCAACCTGTAACGCATGGGGACGACCAGGCGTCGCCGGTTCAGGCTTGCGGTCAGTTGGTCGTGCTGTTGCCTCATGCGCTTGCTCCACTGAAAAGCTTGAGCCACGGGTATTCACGGCAGTTACTTGAAGAGCCGGCAGCGTAGACGCTGAAATGTCATTAATTGGTGAGGAGCGCATGAACGCAGTGTTAGGCAGAGTGCCGTTACCGCTCAGCACTGCAAAAAAATTGCAGTACAGCCGCATTTTTTTGAATTAGCCCAATCTCCCCCCGCCCGGCACAATCCCCCACACGAAACCCTGCGGTTTCCATCTCTCCACGGACGGAGCCCCCTTGAGCTATTGCATCCGCAATGCGAGGCCCAGGCCACTTCGGCTGGGCTTTCTTTTTAATCAGAAAAACCACAGATCCCGATTACCTAAATGTCTGCCATGCGTTCCGAAGGTCGTCTGCAGCGGCTGTTGCCAGCGCCCCTGAATATCCCCCCAAAACAATGGTTGCGTGCCGGTATCGGCGCCTTGCTCGGCTTGTTCCTCGCCGGCTGGCTGACCAGCCTGGCCTATGGCCCGGGCATTGCCCTGCACCTGCTCGGCCCGTTGGCGGCCTCGGCGGTGCTGGTGTTCGCCGTGCATTCCGGGCCCTTGGCGCAGCCGTGGCCAGTGCTTGGCAGCTATGCCCTGGCCACTGCGGTCGGCCTGGCCATGCGCCAGGGCTTCGGCCCTGAACTGTGGGTGGCGGCCGTTGCCCTGGGGGTTTCGATCCTGGTGATGTGCTTGCTGCGTTGCCTGCACCCACCCGGTGGTGGTGTGGCGGTGAGCGCAGTACTGGCCGACCCGGGGCTGACGGCCATGGGCGATCACCTGCTTGAACCGGTGCTGCTCAACGCGCTGATCCTGGTGGCCGTGGCCGTGATCTACAACCGCCTTACAGGCGTGCGCTATCCGAAAGGCGTGGCGCCGCGCAAGGACTTGCACCACACCCACGACCCGCTGCCCAGCGAGCGCGTGGGCATCCGTGGCGCCGACCTGGATCAGGCCCTGGAAGAGTTGGGCGAATTTGTCGACGTCACCCGCGACGAGCTGGAGCGCATCATCCTTGCCACCGAGCAGCATGCGCTGCAGCGCAGCCTCGGCGGCATCACTGCCGGGGCGGTGATGTCCCGCGACGTGCAGTTCGCTACACCGGACACCACCCTGGAGCAGGCCTGGAAGATGCTCGCCGACCACCACCTGAAAACCTTGCCGGTGCTTCAGCAGGGCAAGCTGGTGGGCATTGTCAGCCTCAGTGACCTGGTCGGCCCGGCCATGCAGCGCGGCCAGTTCAGCTGGCGTGGCCTGTTCGGCCGCAAGGCGGTGCGCATGGAGCAGGTGATGAGCCGGCGGGTGGTCAGCGTCAGCAGCCAGCACCCGCTGGAGCGCCTGCTGCCGCTGCTGTGCGAGCAGGGCCTGCACTGCCTGCCGGTGCTCGACGGCGAGCAATTGGTTGGTGTGGTCACCCAGACCGACCTGATCGCCGGCCTCAAGCGCCAGTTGCTCAGTGCTGCCAGCGCTGCCTCAGATAACCGGGTCCCAGCGTTGTGACCAATCGCTGGCGCCGGCGGCCACCAGCTGGCGCAGCACCGCGATGGCCTGCTGCAGGGCCTCGCTGTCGCGCTTGCGCGGGTAGACCAGGTAGGTCGGATAGGTGAATTCCGGCGCCTGTGGCACGCGCTCGAACACGCCGGTCTCCAGGTAGGCCTGTACCACGCGGGTCCGGAAATATCCGCTGCCACCCTGGTCGAGGATGAACTGCAGGGCCAACGGCCCGAGGTTGAAGCTCAGCGCCGGGCGTGCGCAGTCGGGCAGGGCGGCGTCATGCTGGCGGCGGAAGGCTTCGCCCCAGTCGATGTAGATATACGGCTCGGGTTGATCGACCCGCCGCACGCGGATCAGCTTCTCTTCCATCAACTGCTCCACCTGCAGCCCTGGGCCGTAGGTCGGCTGGTACACCAGTGCGGCGTCGAGCAGGCCCATTTCCACCTTGCGCAGCAACGACTCGCCATCGCTCACCTCGCTGCGGATGGCATGGCTGGGCAGCTCGCGGTGCAGGGCGCCGACCCAGTCGAGCAACATCGGGTTACCCAGGCTCACTTCCGCGCCCACATGCAGCACTTGCTGGCAGCCTTCGGGCAGTGGCAAGTCGCGGCGTGCCGCTTCCCAGGTCTGCACCAGCTGGTTGGCATAGCTGACGAAGGCCTCGCCGTCGCTGGTCAGGCTGGCACCGTTGCGGCTGCGCACGAACAGCTGGCAACCCAGTTGCTGCTCCAGGCGTTGCACGCGGGCGGTGATGGCCGTCTGCGACACGAACAGGCGTTCGGCGGCGGCGACCAGGCTGCCGCAACGCACGATTTCCAGGAAGGTTCGGGCCTGATCGATGTCCATGAGCTGCTCTGTGGCGGGGAGGGTGGCCTATTCTAGAAGCTTTGCACCATTCTGGGTCATGGACAGGGGCAATTTTGCCTTGTCTGCAAATTTGCAGGTCCGTTGTGACTTTAGTCCCATGGCGGCCCCGGTGTGGCGGGCCATACTCACTCTTCGCCCTTCAATAACAACAAGTACCGGGTTTTCATCAACATGACCTACCAGCACAGCTACGCCCAATCCATTGCCGACCCTGCTGCCTTCTGGGCCGAACAGGCCGAATCCCTGGCCTGGTACCGCAAGCCCTCGCTGACCCTGCAGGACAACCCCGACGGCACCCACCGCTGGTTCGCTGACGGCCGCCTGAACAGCTGTTACCTGGCCCTCGATCGGCAGATCGAACTGGGCCGCGGCGAGCAGCTGGCGCTGATCTACGATTCCCCCGTGACCGGTGTGCAGCAGGCCTTCACCTATCACCAGTTGCGCGACGAAGTGGCACGCCTGGCAGGCCTGCTGCGGCAGTTGGGCGTGGGCAAGGGCGACGGGGTGATTATCTACATGCCGATGGTGCCCCAGGCGGCCATGGCCATGCTCGCCTGCGCACGAATCGGCGCGGTGCATTCGGTGGTGTTCGGTGGCTTTGCCGCCAACGAGCTGGCACTGCGCATCGATGATGCCCGGCCGACGCTGTTGCTCACCGCGTCCTGTGGCCTGGAGTTCGACCGGGTGATCGCGTACAAGCCGCTGGTCGACCGCGCCCTGCAGGTGGCCCACCATCAGCCCCGCAATGTGTTGGTGCTGCAACGGCCCCAGGCCCGTGCGCAGCTGCAGCCAGGCCGTGACCTGGACTGGCAGCAGGCGCTGGCCAGCGCCGAACCGGTGGCGCCCGTCGAGCTGGATGCCGGCGACCCGCTATACATCATGTACACCTCCGGTACCACCGGCAAACCCAAGGGCATCGTCCGCGAAAATGGTGGCAACGCGGTCGCCCTGTGCTATGCGATGCGTCATATCTATGGCATGCAGGCCGGGGACGTGTGGTGGGGCATTTCCGATGTCGGTTGGGTGGTCGGCCATTCGCTGATCGTCTACGGGCCGCTGATGAGCGGCTGCACCACGGTGTTCTATGAGGGCAAGCCGATCCGCACGCCGGACGCCTCGGCCTACTGGCGGGTGGTCGAGCAGTACAAGGTCAATGCCTTGTTCTGCGCTCCGACTGCCATGCGTGCGATCCGCAAGGAAGACCCGGATGGCGAACTGATCCGCAAGCATGACCTGAGCTCGCTGCGCCAGCTGTTCCTGGCCGGGGAAAAGCTCGATTCCAGCACCCATGAGTGGCTGGAACGGGTCACCGGCAAACCGGTGCACGACCACTGGTGGCAGACCGAAACCGGCTGGCCAGTGACCGCGCCTTGCGTGGGGCTGGCGGGCAGTGCGGCGCGGCCGGGTTCGAGCAACCGTGCGGTGCCGGGTTATCACGTGCGCGTGCTGGATGATGACGGACATCTGTTGGGCCCTGATCAACAAGGCGCCATCGTCATTGCCCTGCCGCTGCCGCCGGGGTGCAGCCAGACCCTGTGGGGCGACCATGAACGCTACCTGCAGGCGTACCTGCAGACCTACCCGGGTTACTACCACACCGGTGACGGCGGCTACCTGGACGAGGATGGCTTCGTCTACATCATGGGCCGCACCGATGACGTGATAAACGTCTCCGGGCATCGGCTGTCCACGGGCGAGATGGAAGACCTGGTCGCCCGCCACCCGGCGGTGGCCGAGTGTGCGGTGATCGGTGTGCATGACGAGATCAAGGGCCAGGTGCCGCTGGCGCTGGTGGTGCTCAAGGATGGCGAGAGCATTGCCGAGGCGCAGTTGCTGGTGGAACTGGTGGGCAGCGTGCGTGAGGAAATCGGCGCGCTGGCGTGTTTCAACCGGGTGCGCCTGGTGAAGCGCTTGCCCAAGACCCGCTCGGGGAAAATCCTGCGGGCGGTGCTGCGCAAGATTGCCGATGGGCAGGCGTATGTGCCGCCTTCGACCCTGGATGACCCGGCGGTGCTCGGGGAGATCGAGGCGGTGCTGGCGGATTTGCCAAGGGCTGGCTGATGGGTTGACCTGTTCCGGCCACTTCGCGGCTAAAGCCGCTCCCACAGGGACGGCGCTGACCCTGTGGGAGCGGCTTTAGCCGCGAAGAGGCCGGGTCAGGCAATAAAGCTTTCGGGTCCAGCCTGATGCAGCTGCCCTAACCGGCTCCGGGTCCGCATCAGGTCGGCCAGCGGCCCGCCGAGGCTTTCTTCCAGTGGTCGCCGCCCGATCACGGTCACCTGCCGATCCTGGTCATACAGCACATCCACCAGGTTGACGAAGCGCTGCTGCGCCGCCAGCGAACACTCCGACAGATCATCCAGCCCATCGATGAACCACTCGTCGTACTGGCCGGCCAGCACCAGGTAGTCGATCACTGCCGTGGCCTTCTCGCACAGGTCGTCAAAGGCCAGCACCACGCGTCGGCCATCAATGGCCAGGGCGCGCAACGGCCGTTTGTTCACCTCCAGCACCACCGGTTGTTCATCCGGCACCTTCAGCGCCTGACGCTGCGCCGCATCCCCCGGCCACACATAGTGCCCCTGGGTAAAGCGCTGGTGCTCGCGGTTGGCCGGCAAGCTGCGAAAATCGGTGTCGCCACCGACTTCAAGCACGTCCATCGAGCTGTTGATCAGGCGGATCACCGGCAGGAAGCGCTCGTGGTACAGCGGGTTGGGCAGCAGCCCTTCAGGTGCGTAGTTAGACGTCACCAACAGGAAGATGCCGCGGGCGAACAGGGCGTTGAACAGTCGGGTGAGCAGCATGGCATCGCCGATGTCATGCACATGGAACTCGTCGAAGCACAGCACCTGGCAGTCACCCAGCAGTTCGTCCAGGGTGGCGCCCAAGGCATCGTCCAGCAGGCGGTGCTGGTGCATGCCCTGGTGCAGGCGGGCGAAAAAGTCGTGGAAGTGCAGGCGCCGCTTGGCCGCTACCGGTACCGCCTGGAAAAAGCCATCGAGCAGCCAGCTCTTGCCGCGGCCGACCGAGCCATGCAGATAGAGGCTGCGTGACTGACCACCCTCAAGATGCGCAAGCTGCCCGGCCATGCTGTCGATGACCCGGCGCTGGCCGTCACTGAGCTGATAGCCACGGCTGTGCGCCTTGTCCTCGAACCAGCCGAGCAGTTCACTCTGGTGGGATGACGCACCACGCAAGCGCTGGCCGAGCTGGCGCAGCGGGGAAGGGATCCAGGCAGACAAAAGCTGAGCTCCTTGGGCAAAGGCAGGGCAGCGTGCAGCTTGCCCGAGGGCGGCCATTGTGACCAATAGATAAAGTGCCGGGCAATGATCGGCTGGCGCGATAGGTCGGTCGAACAGGCGTAGGCTAGGAGGATGAGCCAAGTAGAGGAGTCGTGGCCATGCCTGCCGATTTCAAGCTCGAACGTTTCGTTGAAGCCCAGGACCGGGTGTACGACCAGGTCCTGCAGGAGCTTCAGGCCGGACGCAAGCGCAGCCACTGGATGTGGTTCGTGTTCCCGCAACTCGACGGCCTGGGCCACAGCATCATGGCCGAGCGTTATGCGCTGTCCGGCCTCGACGAGGCCCGTGCCTATCTCGCTCATCCAGTGCTGGGGCCACGGCTGGAAGCCTGCGTGACCGCCCTGGTGCAGCACAGCGACAAGAGCGCCCGAGAGATCCTCGGCAGCCCCGACGATCTCAAGCTGCGCTCGTGCCTGACCCTGTTCGGCCAAGCGGCGCCTGACCATCCGCTGTTCCCGCTTGGCCTGGTGCAGTTCTATGGCGGTGAACCGGACTTGCGCACACTGGCGTTGCTGAAGGGTTAGCTCAGGCCTTGCGCTCCAGCTGGCGCTCGATCATGTACTTCACGGTCAACCGGCGTTCTTTCAGGTGGCGCAGGTCTTCGTCGACAAAATTGCCGGCCGAGATCGATTCGGCGGCCAGCACCTGGTTGTCGATGTCCATGTACTCGTCGAGCAGGCGGTCCAGGGCCTTGTCCTGCTGGCGCCGCTGCTGAACGATTTCGCGCGGGTAGTGCAGGTCCTGGTAGAGGTCGTGGGAAACGGGCATGGTGTCCTCCTTGGTCAATGCAGTTCGCTTATCTGATTGGAAGGGAGGAATGCGATTGTGTTGAGGCGAGGCGGTGGAAAAACGACGGGTGGTTGCCCTGACGGGCCATGAAAACCGCTCGGAAGCACTAACTTGCTGTTTTAAAGCATTTTTTTTCACGTTGGGGGTTTACAGGGCGAATCTATGTGTTAAAGTGCCGCGCATTCCAAGACAACAACCCAGTTGTCACTCAGTTGGAATTGTCAGGGCAGCATCAGCTGCATCCGATACAGGGGCGTCGCCAAGCGGTAAGGCAGCAGGTTTTGATCCTGCCATGCGTTGGTTCGAATCCAGCCGCCCCTGCCATTTTCTCTCTTCAAATACCTATTTTTGGTTCAGTGCAGACGACAGTCGGCGCTGGGTTTTGCTGTTTCTGTTTCCTACACCGGCCTCTTCGCGGCGGTTCGGCGCGAAGAGGCGCCCGCTCCCACAGGTACTGCACTGCCCTCAAGGGCGGCGATATCCCTGTGGGAGCGGGCGCCTCTTCGCGCCGAACCGCCGCGAAGAGGCCGGTGTAGGAAACAGAAACAGCAAAACCCAGCGCCGACTGTCGTCTG